>NZ_ATVT01000009.1 GCF_000420865.1 Butyrivibrio sp. XPD2006 | reverse complement strand
AGGGCTTACTGTACCCATAGAAGTGTTTTGAGACTCGTACTTAGCCTTGTAGGTCTGGCCAGGATCTATTTCCCATATTGCATACAGTACGTTATCAGTTCCGTCGTTATCTGCTGCAACATACTTCTTACCTGCAGGAATTTTAGCTGTGGTTGCACTGCTGTCGGTATCCCAACCAACAAATCTATAACCAGTCTTAGCAAAACCAGCCTGTTCAACTGTAGGTGCTGTGAAGCCTACGTTTACACGAAGGTCTTCTCCGTCATCATCCTTATCTACTGTATACTCAGTTCTTACTCCATCGTTACCGTCATTTGACTTGAACAAAACAGAAGTAAGCTCTTCTTCAAGAGGACTTGATGGAATAGTTTCCTCGTAAACAGCCACAAGTGTTACCTTGTTGTCTGTTACTACTGAAGATGTGATTGTAAACGCTTCACCCGGAACGTATGTCTTGTTGCCAAGCTTCCATCCGGTGAATACCCATCCATCATTTACTGAAGGTGGAATAGCAACGATAACACCTGAACCCACTTCGTAGCCTTCGCTGTCTGTAGGCGGATTTGTTCCGTGCTCTCCAGCATCATATATTACATGAACATTTCCTGATCTCTTCCAAACGGCCTTGATGCTGATATTTCTTACTGTTGCATCAAAGTTATAGTTCTTGCCCGGAGAAACTGTATCATCAGGAGCATAAACCCATCCGGCTAATGTCCATCCTTCTTTAACAGTGTTCATAAGGGCTGTCTTATTAACTTTTTCGCCATAAGAAACGTCAAAGTCAGTGCTTACAGTCTCTGTTCCACCATCAAAGTCAATCTTTACATTACATATCTTTTCACCCCACTTAGCATATACGGAAACGTCAGCTGCAGGCATGGTGCTATTCCAATCAAACGGCTGAGTCAGAGTATCATCAGCATACCATCCAAGGAACTCGTACTCAGCAGTTTCAGTTCCGTCTTTAATAGGTGCCTGTGCCTTATAATTACCAAGTTCTGCCTGATAGTAAATATCTGAAACCACTTTAGACTCGGTATTAGGCTCACCTGCTATAGGATTATAGAAGAAAGTAAGACTATACTTGTTACGGCTAAAGTACAGGTATGTATTATGATCTATTGCAATAGACAAATTTGCATAAAGGTCCTGCTGATTACCATTTCGTCCCTGTTTGTACTTGTAAGGTGTGAATCCTGTATAGTAATCACCCCTCATCGTAAAGCCTTGGCCATTTTTTACTACAACACTATTGACCTGTTTATAACCGTTGAAATCATCAATACCACCAAACTGCTGTACATAGTAATATATTGTTTTAGCATCTGAACCGGGATTGTAGGTCTCTTTGGTAAGATACAATGTAGACTCAGTTGTAGTATCTGTAGTATCTGGTTCCCAACCATTAAACAGGAAATCACTAAAGAAAGTAACATGAACGTTGTCGTTCTGTCCTTTCCATTTCCCTTCCGGCCAATCATACGAATCGTCAGCATATTTCAGTGACTGTCCAAATAATCCGGTATATGTCAGGCTTCCATATGTAGTCTGTTTTGTATATCTGGTTCCTGTATATTCGCTTCCCTGGTATGTCCAGTAGACAGTTGAACCCCATGGAATACTTATAAAGCCTATATTTATATAATTTGTTTCTTCATTTCTTTCCAGCTGAACATACTGACCATTAATATATCCGTACTGAGTTCCATTTTCACTAGTAGTTGCTACATAGCTCTCAGTTGCAGTGCCACTGTTTGTGCCACCAAAAACAATATGCATGACCTTACGATCATAGTAAATATTTACAACCGTATCGCCCTTAGGTCCAATAGTTCCTGCAGCGGCTGTCTTGCTGGAAGTTATAGACATTCCGGCATAATAGAAGCCTTCCATGTTGAGTCTCTGATAACTTGCGTAAGAACTTGCAGGAACCTGCTCACCGGTTCTTCCGGTATGTGTATCATCACTCTGATAGAAATCATAGTGCTTTTCTGTATCACCGACACGATCAGTTACTTTCTGTTTCCATACAACGATTGTGAACTTTGTAGTCTCAACAGCAGTCCACTGAGCATAAAGTGTGATATCATTTGATCCCTCTTCAACAACATTCTGAACAAGGGAAGCCCATGATCTATCACCAGTCTCGGCTACCATATTGTTACCTTCAGGATCAAAACTCCATCCGGCAAATGTATATCCATTACGTGTAGGGTTTTCAGGTTTAGCCTTACCAAACACGTCGTCATACTCAAGGAACTGAGGTCCTGTATAAGAAGCACCACCGCCTATCTTAACAGGCTCATCCTGTCCCTCAACATCAACGTATGTATCATCGTTCTCATCGAAGTGTACCCAGTATGCGTCAACGATAACAGGATAAACGTCGCTTACTTCCTTGGCGTTTACTCTGCAATGGCCGGACTCATCTTTAACTATCAGCTTTGTAGGATCACCCTCTACAGTTGACCAGCCCTTGAAGGCCTGCATGTTAGTAGGAGCTGCTACTTCCTCATCGTCAACGATAACCCAAGGAATCTCTTCGCCTATTGCCTCAGCTGATTTTAATGTGTATCTTCCGCCGTTAACGCCATGGAATGTAACGTAGTATATCTTCTTATACTGCGCAACAACCTTA
This sequence comes from Butyrivibrio sp. XPD2006, assembly GCF_000420865.1. Taxonomy (GTDB): domain Bacteria; phylum Bacillota; class Clostridia; order Lachnospirales; family Lachnospiraceae; genus Butyrivibrio. The sequence continues at coordinate 165,626 of NZ_ATVT01000009.1, read as the reverse complement.
ACTTCATCTTCTGCATAACCAGCTGTGCTTTCTATAACCATAGGAAGCTCAATAGGTGTTGACTCACCATCAACATACCATGCGATAAACACGCTGTTGTCTACCTGCGGAGGTATGCCGGGGTCATTGAGTGTGTCACCTTTCTTAACAGTCTGCTCATAGAAAACTGCCTCATCGTCACCATATACAAATGTATAGGTGATCATTTTGCGCTCAATACCCTGATCCTTGGATGCAACAATAAATACTGAGAATTCATCAACGTTGAATTCTACAGCAGTAACAACCTTAGTATCATCCTCAGGGTCGCTGTTTGCATCTTCAGTAGAAATATCTGCAGCAATCTGCTCTACGCTATCGCCATGATCATGAAGGACTGTAAACTCAGTTCCTTCAATAGTAGTTTCAAGTTCAAGATTTACATGCACAAACGTATCTGATGCAGGCTGGATCTCAAACTTCTTACCATCTTCATCAGTATAGTAGAAAGTGATATCAACGCCGACAGCTGCTGTTACGTCATCGCCCAGCTCGCTCTGAGCTGTTGACATAGCCTGGCTCTCACTAATACCATTAATCTTAACTTCTGTTCCCTCAGGGAAAGCACCTGTTTCAGCTTCAAGGGATACAATAAGTCCACCGGCGTGAACGTTAGTCCTCTCGATCTTAGGGAATTTTGTGATCTTTTCTGTCTCTTTGAATACAGCTGTGAAAGTTGCATCTTCTTCGATGTTCTCAGGAACGAATGTAGGAACCGCTGATACTTCTTTTCCGTCCTTATCAACCCAGTTAACAAACTCGAAAGCTTCGTTAAGAGCCTCTGCTGTACAACCCTCAAACTTAGCTGTCTCATCAAGGAGATCAATTGTCTCTGAATTAACTGAAAGCTTTCCACCACGCTCTGTCTTATAAGTAACCTTTACAAGCTTCTGCTCAGGCTCTTCTTCCTCTGCCTCAAATACAGCTGTAAAGCTTGCATTCTCTTCAAGGCCAGAAGGAACAAAGGTAGCGCTAGTTGAAACTTCGCTGCCGTCAGCATCTGTCCAGTTAACGAAGGTATAGCCCTCATCAGCTGTTGCTGTTGAGCCTTCAAACCTGGCATCTTCATCATTTATGTTGATCTCTTCAGAAGTAGAAGAAACGCTACCACCTTCAGTAGCACTGTAAGTAACTTTTACAAGCTTCTCTTCCTTTACCTCTTCGCCTGCCGGAATATCTTCTCCGTCTGCAGGAGCTGCATCGGGATCAACTACTGTGTCGGCAGGATCTACAGCTGTCTTGTCTTCTACAGGCGCTGTAGGATCAACCTCTGCAGGAGTCTCTTCTGTAGGCTCTGCGGGAGTTTCCTCTGCAGGAGTTCCATCTACAGGAGCTCCATCAGCAGGAGTCTCATCATTCCTCTCCTCTTCAGCTTCAGCCACAACAGGAGCTTCCTCTTGGACCTCTTCTGTGGGCTCAGCAAAAGAAAGATCAGACATTTCTGCCTCACCTTCGTCTGAACCACCTTCAGACTCCATGTCTTCGATTCCTTCTACGGCGTAAACTCTTGCGCTTGCAAAATCACTACCGAATGTAGTTGTTACAAGTGCGAATGCCAGTAGAATTGCCAGTAATCTGTTCCACTTACGTAACATAGAATATTACCTCCCTCATTAGATAAACTATTAGTATAGTAGAATGAGCTAAATTAAGATGTTTTGGCTTCGTCGACCTGTATCTGCGCTCCGCTTGCCATTGCCTCGTCCATCAGACGGATCAGCTCCAGCGCACTCCTGAACCTCTCGGTCCGGTTCTCTTCGGCCCAGATAACTTGTCCCTGCCAGGTACCACGCTGCCAGAACTCGATCTTTACAACGAAGGTGCCCTTTTTCCTGTCAATATTATGATTGGTATTGTTTATTGAATCGTTTGTTTTCATAGCAAAATCACCCCTCATGCATACCATTATAAAAAACAACCCATCATACCAATAATCATATTGTGAATTTTTTTTGTTAAATTTGTGAAAAAAGTGTGTCTTTATTTCATTATACTATTTATAAATATTTTATAAAACACATTTTTTCACAAAAACAGGACCCACACCTTTCGGCATGGGTCCCGATTCTTTTAGTTCCCGAGTGAAAAGAGCTTTTAGCTTATGCTTTATGCTTCCTCTTCATCTTCGTCTTTCTTCTTTGTAAAAAGAACTGTTGCTGCTACTGCTGCTGCGATGATAACCGCAATAACTCTTGCAGGAATATTAGCTGTATCCTCTGTTCTGCCTCTTCTTGCTCCGAGAACTGCTGCTACAGGTGCTGCTTCAGGTTCTCTTGTTGCTCCGAGAACTGCTGCTACAGGTGCTGGAGCTACCGGAGCCGGTGCAGGTGCTGGAGCCGGTGCAGGAGTAGGTGCCGGTGTAGGTGCAGGTCCCGGTGTAGGTGTCGGAGGTGTAGGTGTCGGAGTAGGTGTTGCCGGTGTAATGATCAATACTGCAGGAAGATATGTTACTTCGAAGTTACCCTGGAACTGTCCACCGGTAGCTGTTACTGCGTAACCATCAGGATTAACATCTTCTCCAACAACTCTGCTAACCGAATATCTAACAGTACTATTTACCTCAGCCTGAAGGTTAGGATTTGTAGGAGTTGCGGTAGCTCCCAATGCAGGATCAGGCTGTCCGTATTGCTTGGTGCCTCCGATTGCCTGTACTGTAACAGGTGCATAACCGATAACAAGCTCTGCGTTTTTATAACCTACATTGAAACGATCTGTTACATCTCCCTCATCTGACATAATCTGAGGTGTTCCGGAGAATGAAGTCGGATATGTAGCTACGTTTCTACCGCTTGCGCCTGAAGTAACGCCGTTAACAGTATAAGTTACACCATCAATTACAAACTCATTGTTTCCTGCTCTCTCAGATACATCTGCTGCATCTGCCACGATAGCCTGAACATAATTAGCAAATCTATCAATGAGATTCTGAATGAATGATCCGCTTTCCTCTACTGTTACATAGAAGCCTTCTACGCTGTTATCTTCTCCGTTGTAGGTTGTTGATCCGCCTATTGCATTAAGTGTAATGTTCTTCTTCTCTGCATAGTAGAATACAAACTCATTACCTTCTTCCTGGATCACAATAGTATCTTCTGTAGGTCCTACCACATAGAGACCTTCGATAGCTATTGCATGCTCAGTTACTTCTGCTTCATAAGTCTGATTCTCAACTATCTTATCTTCAGCAACTCTGTTTGTAGTATTCTCCTCATAGTAGTGTACTACGTAGCTAAGATCGTTTCTTCTTGTGTAGTAGAAGATGATGTCTTCGTTTACCACCTGAACTTTTCCGCTATAGGATGTAGGCTCAACCGCTACAAATCCCGGAATTGTTACAGCATTCTCTTTGATATCAGCTCCTAATGTAAGGTTCTTAACTACCTCATCAGGAATAAGAGGATCAGTCTTACCAACCTCATAGTAATGAACAGTGTAAGTTAAGTCTGTACGAGGCAGGTAGTAGAAGATTAATACGTTCTCTTCCTGATTAAGAGAAATTGTAATGGTCTGCGTAGCCCGGCTCTTTGCTGTATCAAGAACATATCCTTTATCATACAGATCCAATGCATTTTCAGTATGAGTGCTCTTGTATGCAACGTTTGGAACTGACTTAGTATTTGCTACAGTGGTCTCTTCTTCTATATCGGAGCGTAAGTACTTAACAATATAGCTATATTCTGTGCTGACAACATAGTAGAATATTATCTCTTTCTTGTTTACATCGAGTGTAAATGTCTGACTTGCGTCACCATCTACTGTGAAGCCCTCAACTTCAGGAGCATATTCTGTGTAGGATTTACCGTAGGTCTTGCCGGTTTCGGGCTTGTCTTCTGCTACCTTGTTTGTAGTTTCTACTCCATCTACCTTCTCGTAGTAGTGAACCGTGTACTCGAAGTCAGTTCTTGGAACGTAGTAGAAATCAACATGATTGTCTTCAAGTCCTATTTCAAGTTCTACAGGAAGGTCAACTGCCTCACGATTATAATTTACAAGAATCTCAGCTTCTTTTTCTTCATTTGGATTTACATAAACAGTATCTCCAAATGTCTGGCCATCTACTACATCAGGAACTGCAAGCGGTTTAGCTGCTGTGCCTTCTTCGCCTCTCAAATAGTAGTTTACTGTGTAAGAAAGCGTATTAATCTTTGTGTAGTACAGTGTTATTACATTATTTGCTTCAACGTCTGAAATTGTGATGCTATCAGCTGATGGACTGTCATATGAAAAGCCGGGGATTGTACCATCAGCCTTAATGAAGTTAGCTGCAACAAGGCTCTCTCCGTAATCCATTGATCCTGTATCAGGATCAGCAAGCTCATTTTCTGGTTTGCCTTTCTCTACGTGTTTAACAGTGTATCCATAAGATTCAGCAATGTAGTGTCCATAAACGGTCACATCTGCGCCATCGATAGTAACACTAGTGATCTTCTTGGTCTCATCACCGAAATCAGCTTCTGAAGCGTACCAGCCGTCAAATGTATGACCTACTACCTCTGCAGGCCGTCTCTCGAGTGGCTGAGTGTCACCATCTGAAAGACCTGTGTATGGATCAGGATCATCAGCAAGTCTTGGATCATCAACAAGCTCGAATTTAACCTGATATGTCTTTTCCCATACTGCGAACAGTGCCTGGTAAGGAGTTGCTTCATCTGCAGCTACTCTGGTTGCTTCGGTACTGAATGTCGAATCAGAGTAGAACTTACCGTCGTTGTAGTAGATAAAGTTACTTGCGCTAAGACTCTGAGTCCATTGTCCGTGATCCATGAATGCCTGAGCTTTAGCAGCGGTGTCGCCCATGTCAACCTTAGCCCATCCAAGGAACTTATCATTTTCACGTCCTTCAACACCGGTAGGTGCTGGCTGGATATCAACTGCAGCATTTATCTCAAGTGAGCTTTCCTCAATTGATTCAGACTCAAGTGTATCAACGTGGAAAGCCTTTGTTCCATTGTTATAGAACCATGGAATAAACGTAGGAGTCGGCTCGCCGATATCAACATACTCTGCTCTAAGCTGAACAGTATATGTATATTCGTCTGTTGTGCCTTCCTTAAGTTCTTTATGGGCAAAGTCACCCACTACTGTGAACTTCTCTCCCGGGTTGCAAGTGATAAGATTGCCATCGTCAGAGTATGCATCTACATACTTGTTTTCAGCCTCATCCCATTTCTGCATTACCCAGTATGCGAATCTCTGCTTAGTGCTAGGAGCTGTAACTGCCGGCATTGCTACTGCATCTGCCTGATCAACATAAAGGTTTGTATCTACAGGAGCAGGTGAAGAGGATCCGTTAACATCATACTTAACATTGATTCCGTCAGCGCCGTCAAATACTTTTCTCCACTTAGCGTAGAGGTTGAACTCCTTAGTGATCCAATCTCTGTCTACATCAGAATTGGAATATTCAGCGTAAATCTCGCCCCACTTATTCATTTTATCGGTTAAGTGGCTGCTCTTATCATATGCAAGATACTTATCTGCCCTATCTCTTTCATTGAAAGTAAAGGCGTCAGCATTGAAGAATCCGCTATATGTTTTGTCTGCTGCGTTGTAATCTGTGTACCAGCCAACAAATACATATCCATCCCTTATTCCGGAGGGAACGCTGATCTTACCACCATAAGTAGCACGGAAGTTCATTGCCTGGTCTTCACTTCCCCAATCAAGAGTTTCATCTGTTCCAGCATTGGGATGAAGGAATACTCTGTACTGAATCTGATGCCAGCCTGCATAAACTCTTATACCACCAACAGGCATTGTCTTTCCGGTAAAGTCATATTTTGTATTACATGTGGCATCGGTGTACCAGCCATCAAATACAAAACCTTCAGGTATGTTTTCAGGGACATATTCACCTACAGATTCAGGTATTTCTACTCCCTGACCGATTGTAGCACTCTCACCGATAACATTTGCACTGTTGTCTACAGGCTGTCTGTTTCCATAGACATATTTACCATCCATATACGTTACTTTATAACCCTCGCGTTTATACAGATAGCTCAGGTGATAATATGTGGTACCACTTTCCCTTGTAGTCCATGGACTGTCTGTCTCATTACCGGTAATCGGATTCCATCTATCATCATAGCCGATTGCTTTTTTACTAGAATCTGCAACTACAATATAACCTGTATGCTGTGGTGCATTCTGCTGAGCTACTTTTGTGTTGGACGAACGTACATCCATCACTTCTTTTTGGTAATACGTCACGCCGTTAACTGTATCCTTCTTAGCATCAGCCGGAATTGAAGGATCTGTCGCATCGAACTCATACCAGATATGATATTTCCATGCATAGTAAGAATTGAAACGAACAATAAGGTAATTATCGTTCTTCTTGTTGGTCTTACCAAGAATCTTTTCATCCAGAATACTTATGACACCCTTAACAGTATCAGATCCTCTTCCGGTTCCCGCTCCGGAAGGATTTGCCTCTTTCTTCAGCTCGGTTCCGTTCATCATAACAAAGCTGACAGCTTCAAGTCCTTGTCCATCACTTGATATATCGTCATAGGAAGGCCACTTATCTTCAATATTCTGCCCATAATAAGCATCAATATAGAAGTAATGTCCGGTGTAATTCCCAACCGGTTCTGAAAGAGTATCGCCATTATATGTGGGAGGTGCGCTGTATGAACGATTATGCCATGTAGCAACGCCCCAAACATCATTACCACTGTAAGCATTGGAATTCTCAGCGGTAGTATAACTGTTACCACTTTGTCTTGCAAAGTAGAACTTAAGTCTGTACTCAATTCTATCAAAGTAAAGATTAAGAACTGAATCTTCTTCCGGAGAAATTGTAGTACTCTTCAAAGGGTCTTTTCCCGGAGCTTCATAGTCGATATCTTCCTTATTTCCTTCAGTCTTCTCAGGATTGAAGAAGAAACCGATATAATGCTGCTCTTCCTTTTCAGGATCCGTTGCATTAGTAACTTTTACATAATCCTCGTCATCATAGTCAACAAACTCATAAGGAATTGCCGCATCAACGGTACCTTTTGCATGAACAACTTCCTTAAGGTCGTATCCGTCACGCTTTACATTCTGAGTCCAAATGATAACTGTATATTCAGCATCATCATTTGGTTTCCATTTAGCATATACTCTTGTTGTCTTAGTAATAGTTGTTTTGAATACAAACTTTTCGCCAAGGATAACGTTACCTTTTTCATCCCTCTTGGGATTTCCTTTTTCATCTTCTTCCTGTGCGAGATACCAGCCATCAAATGTATAACCATGTCTGATCATCTCGATAGTAGGCTCTGAAGTTTTTTCACCTTTCTTAATGAACGCAGGAGCTACATATGTGGCACCTTTGTCTTTTTCATTAAGTTTCTCAACAAATACAAGCCAGTGACCTTCAGGTGAATTAACTGAGAATGTTACATTACCTTTAATCTTGATAACATCCTCATTCTTAAATATAGTATTTGCATCATGTGCAGATACAATATTGTCATCTTCGCCTTCATCAAGGTGTAATGTCCATCCTTCGAAGTTGTGCTCTTCATCAACAGGTGTGTAGGACATATTTACTGTATATTCCACGCCACTTTCAGTGTCTTCTTCATCTGCTCTGAAATATACCTCTCCCTGACCAAGAACAACTTTATTTGACTCATCGGAAGACATACCTTCATCAATATAAGTAACAACATACTGCTTAAGGAACATAGCATAATATGTTAATGTAATTCCGCCTTCTTCATCGGCATCTTTTTCCGGAACTGTTGCAAGCTGCTCTGTTACCGCATTACGTATGTCATCAATATTGAGCGCAGCATCAAGATCTTCCTCAGAAGCAGAATAATCTTTATTCTCAGTCCATCCCTTGAAGATAACGCCAGGTTCAAGATTACCTACTCCGGGATCATAGACTACAGTATCAAGGTGCTCAGCAATGTCAGCCTGCTTAACATACATTGAAGCAACTTCTGATGTACCATTCTTGAATACAACCTTGATACGGTTGTCAGGATTGCGTTCGCCGGCAACTACATAAACTGAGAACTCATTTGAATCAAACTCTGCTCCGCCAGCGTCTACAGAAGCACCATCAATAGTCTCAGCTTCGCCATCATGCTCATGAACAAGTGAGAAGCTATCACCTTCAATCTCTTCATCAAGTGTAATCTTTACATGAACGTCTTTTTCATCTGCAGGCTGGATTGACTCACCTTCGTAGATAAAAGAGATATCAACACCCTTAGCTGCGCTGACATTGCCCTCTCCAAGAGCTTTCTCAGCAGTTGCAACAGCCTGGTCATCACTTATAGCACTTACACTTACTTCTGTTCCAAGAGGGAATGTTCCTACTTCAGCATCGATAGAAACAACCAGTCCACCCTCGTGGATATTAGGTACTGACAAAGCAGGCATTGTTACTTCTATGTCGTCAGAAGCCTTGAAATTAGCTGTGAAAACAGCATCTTCTGTGATGTCAGAAGGAACAAACAAGCTTTCCTCTGATACAATCGTGCCATCTTCGTCTGTCCAGTTATCAAATGTGTATTCCTTAAAGAGCGCGATTGCCTCTGAACCCTCAAACTTAGCATCGGGATCATTAAGGTCGATCTTCTCAAGGTACTTTGTAAGTCTTCCGCCCTTAGTTACTTTATAAGTAACCTTGACGATCTTCTCTACAACAGCTTCTTCAAACTCAGCCTTGAAGGTAGTGCTCTCTGTAATATCAGAAGGAACAAAGGTTGCATCCTCAGACACAGTCTCGCCATTCTCATCTACCCAGGCAACAAATTTAAAGCCCTCATCAGCTTTCGCTGTAGAACCTTCAAGTTTTGCTTCCTCATCATCGGGATCCAGTGTCTCTTTTTCCACAGATACTGTTCCGCCTTCGCCTGCTACATAAGTAACAACGATATCTTCTTCATCTTCCTCAGCCTCAGCTGCCTCAAATACAGCTGTGAACTCAGCGTCTTCCTCAAGAAGATCGGGAACAAATTTAGCGTCGGTTGATACTTCCTCGCCATCTGCATTTGTCCAGTTGATGAATACATAGCCTTCATCAGCCTGAGCTTCAGATCCTTCAAAAGCAGCATCTTCTGCATTTACATCGATTTCTTCAGAATCAACTGTTACGCTACCACCTTCTGTAGCCTTGTATGTTACAGTAACGAGTTTCTTCTCGGTTTCATCTTCATCTTCTGCGGGCTCTTCTTCCTCAGGAGTCTCTTCAATCTCTTTTTCCTCCTCTTCTACAGGAGTCTCTCCCTCAACAGCCTTCGCAGCTTCATCAGAGCCTGCTGCAGGTTCTGCAACAACCTCTTCTGTAGGCTCAGCCTTTACAGTATCATCGCCGGAACCCTCTTCAACAGGCGCACCCGGAGTTTCCTCAGCAAAAGAAAGCTCGGAGATTCTGCTCTCTTCAGGATCTGCAGCTTCTTCAGGCTCTTCGGGTTCTTCTGGTTCTTCGGGTTCTTCTGGTTCTTCGGGTACCACAACCTCTTCAGGCTCCGGGTTCCCCTCAGGTTCCACGTCCTCGACTCCATCTACGGCGTAAACCTTGGCGCTTGCAAAATCACTACCGAACGTAGTTATTACAAGTGCGAATGCCAGTAGAAATGCCAGAAATCTGTTCCACTTACGTAACATAGTTAATTACCTCCTCTTAAGAAACTATTACTAGAAGAATTAGTTAACTTTAAGATGTTTTTGCCTCATCAACCTGTACCTGTGCTCCGCTTGCCATGGCTTCGTCCATAAGACGCAGCAGTTCAAGTGCGCTCCTGAACCTCTCAGTCCGGTTTTCCTCGGCCCAGATCACTTGACCTTGCCAGGTACCATGTTGACAAAACTCAATCTTTACGACAAAGGTGCCCTTTTTTTTGTTTACATTCTGATTGTAATCATTCAATGAATCGTCCACTTTCATATAAAGTCACCCCTCATACGAATAATTATAAAAAACGACCCATCATACCAATAATCATATTGTGAACTTTTTTTGTCTTTTTTTTGAAAAATTTGTGTTCTTAGTTTCCGAAAACGCAGGAAATTTCGGTATTTAATTGCAGATATTGTGGTGGCAAGTTTCCAATTGTTTATAAACTGTTATTATTTCTTTTCGTTTATTTTATGGTTTCTTAATCGTTTTCGTACATTATTGCGCGTATACTAAATCTTGTATTATTTGTGAATGTGTTGGGAATTTTGTTGGAAAAAGAGATTTCAACTCTCGATTGGAATCGAGAAGAAAATGGAGAATGAGGTATGAGAAATTATAAAAATAATAAGATTCGTTTAATTGACTGTGTTTCTGATCTGGCGCTGGCCACCATCATATTGGGAATCGGAATGATGGTTCTGGGCAGCACAATGATAATAGGAAGCGCGATAAGGCTGACAAACGGCTACAGCTTATTCGGCGGTTCATCAAGCCTTCTGTTCTTTGGTATCACTCACGGTATTATGTTCATTGCCAACGGCGTACTGCTGTCACTGTTCTGTGTTATGGTGGCAACTACACATCCTCTGGCAGGTTCATTTACAGCACTTAACATCTTCGCACTTATCTGTGCGCTGTTTGATGTCATCGTCCTAATCACATGCGCAGCGCTCGGAGGCGGCGCTCTCGGGGCTGTTGTATCACTTGCAGGCATTGCTATTTCAGCAACTATCACATGCCTGATCAAGAAGCTCCGCACCGGTGCTGAGAAGATGGCAAGATCGCAGGCTTATAACGTGGTTTACGGATTGAAAAAGGCAGGTTGAACGACAGTTTGGATCATTATCATGTATAGAAAATGGCAGCCGGTGGGCTGCCATTTTTGTCGGTTTGTTTAGTTCAGATACTTCTCCGGTTCGTTCAGGAACACATCCGTAACCCCGGCTGCTTCGTATTTGTCAAAAGACATAAGCCTTCCGGTAGGCTGTTCCGGATACAGATGGCCTCCAAACCATGCACGTACTGTGCGGTTCTGGAGCTTCTCAATCGGAAGATCCAGATGCATTCCACCCGGATGAAGGGCGATGCTGCCTTTCTCGATATCGTCCCAGAGTGACTCAAGGCCAATTGCCTTGTAAAGGCAGTTGGAAAGAAGATCGTCAAGAACGCCCAGTTTGGCTGTAGGCTCTAATTCATGGACCTTCACCAGCGATTCGGGATAGAAACTTGAGTATACTATGGAATCCGCAAGGCCCATATCTCCCACGAGCTTCACAATCTTCTCCTCAATTCCCGGATAGTTGTAAACACTGGTCTTCAGCTCAATATTCAGGCGAAGATCTTTTTTTAATTCAGGTGCAAGGAGTTCCAAGACCTCTTTCATGGTAGGGATGGTCTCAGATTTCATTCTGCCGGCGTAGATGTGGAGCGCCTTAAGCTCTTTTAACGAATAATCACGTACGTAGCCAAAGCCATCAGTGGTGCGGTCTACGCGCTCATCGTGGATCACCACCAGTTCTCCATCGCTTGTGAGCTGAATGTCCAGCTCAATTCCCGCTAGATTCGGTATGTTCATAGCCTTCTCAAAGGCCGTCAGCGTGTTCTCGGGATACATCTGCGAGCATCCTCTGTGTGCCCAGATCTTCATAATATCATCTCCTTCTGTATCTAATCATCACTTAAACAGCGCCCTTATGGGATCAATCCCGGCAGCTGTCCTGTTCAGCTCATCCATGTTCTCCCTCAGGTAGGTCTCAAGATTTGCAACCTCTTCCTCAGTAAATCCGCGGTTCGCAGTAATCTTGCAACTCGGTATCTCGCCCTCCGCGAACCGGGTCTTGTCTGCGAAAGTCACATACACGACCTTCCGGCCGTCCTTCTTGCATGCAAGGGAAACCTGCATGTTGAGAACGTCTTCATTTTTGGGGGTAGTTGGCGTTTCCTTTAGTGGTTCCTTTGGGGGTTCCTTTGGGGTTTTAGTCCAGTCAATTGAGAAATCTTGCATGGGTGTTGTTCCTCGCATGTCAACTGCATGTTTAATGTATGGCATATATCATCTTATTCAATTATAAACTTAGATAAAAAAAATGGCTAATTCCGATTTCTGTTCGGAATCAGCCATTAGATCTACGGTTATTACTTTATTATGCTTTCTGCAATTTCTTGATCTGTTTGGAATGCTTGGTGACCGTCTTCTTCAGATTATCAATATCAATGAAAGCAACCTCGAACTTGTCAGATCCATTTCTGTAACGCTGATAAGTGTCAGAATAATTTTTCTGAATATCATCAAGAGTCTTAAGTGCGCCATTCTCAAGCTGTGTAATTCTGATAAAGGTTACATCATCCTGAAGTTTCTGGATGTCAGTCTTCATCGAAGTCATAGTAGAATCGACAGCATTAAATTTTTCATCTACTTCATAAAGTTTCTCGTCTATTTTGGCTAGCCTTGCATCTACTTGATCAAATCTAGCATCGAATATGTCCTTAATTGACTTTAAATCCTCTGTGGTTAATGCCATTTTCTCACCTCCTTTGCCTTATATTCTTCGATAATCATATAAGGTAAAGTCACTCACAAGAATCATAGAACTGAAGCGTAAGACAATTATAAACTACTAACATCAACTCATCAATCAGAACCTGGGAACCTTTGGGCGAACGCCCGGATACCTATATAACTATCTTTGTGCCGTGGCACAGAGAATAATATATCTGATATCCGATCAGCAGTCAAGCTTCACTTCAAATCCACTTCATTTTGATGACAGCCACTGTGAATATGAGTATTTTCGCCTTTTTAAAGATTTATCAAATCTTTTTCATCCTCACTCCTACTTCATGCCAATTTTTCGATTCTCCAAGTGCACACCACATTTTGCCATTGTTATTAAAGAGAATGTTATCATCATGTATAACTTCGTTATCAATAATGATATTCAATGATTCAAGAAGAATAATAAACTCCTGTGCATTGCTTGCCTTAAATCGCTCCGAAAAAGAATCGCTCTCCTCGCAGTCACCATTCCAGGCCTTAACATATTTTGAGTACATATCTATTACATCGATGTCATTTCCCGAATTAATGCTTTGAAAATAAAGGGCTATGAGTTCTGAAATCAATTCGTTATAGCTAGACCAAGAGAAGAATTCTCTTGTAATTCCGATTTTTCTTCTGTATGGCACAAATTCTAAAGGAGTGTGTAGCAATTCATCAAAACCAGACATATATTTTTCAAGTTTATAAAAGTCTGCATTTGATATCCATAAGCATATATGATCATTGCGTTCCCTTATTGAAACTTTTGCATGAAAAAGATCCTTACCTTCATCGACCAGAAATCTTATGGCCCTGTCAAACACCTTCAGAATATTTTTAGTTTCTTTAACAGAGATATAGGCTTTGAGCAATGACATGTCTCCACCGCTATTAGAGGCTTCTTTTTCAACGTCTACTTTTGCCCAATACTCATCATAAATATCGACTTGACAGTTCTTAACATTATCACTATCATCCGCATATTTCTTCAGCCCAACGACCATCTTTTTGATTTCACAAACCTCATCATAAAGCTTTCCAACATGCTGTATATCGTTATAAATCATTTCTGTATCAGCTGACTTACCATATTTTTCATATAGCTCTTTTAATCTTTCATTTAGCATTATCCTCTGCTGAGAACAATTAGCAGGGCCATACCAATTCCTAATTCCCGCATATTTAGAAGGCAGATATGTTCCCCACATAAGTGGTTCAGCATACTCTCTCCTCTCTCGCTCTCTTTTCCTCTCATTCGCCTCTTCTTCATTATACTTTTGAACATCAATCCAGATTCTTTTACTTTCTATTTCATTTTCTACGTTATCAGACAGTTCAATATCATAGTTATAATCTGTAATCTCAGCAAATTCACTATTGATCATCATTTCTTCAAAACACTTCTCAAGACAGATTGCCGTATCGAAATAATTTACATTTCCAAAATGCATAGGTCGCCTACACTCACTTAATTCAATACCTTGCATGTCACATATCTCATTGAAGGGTTCAACTAAATTCACCGGAATATCACTAATATATTTCATGCCATAGTGCACATCAGTGTTTACAGGAGCAAAAGATGTAGTGATGATCCCTGCCGTCATTTCATAATGGTCTATATTCAAAAAATCATCATAGAAACCAGATAGTTCTCTGTAATAACCATATTTTGAAGCATAAAGTATCGGCCTTGAAATCTCATCTATAATAATCAACGGGCGATAGTAGTTTTGCTGATAATGCTTCCCATATCTCAACAGCCTGACTATGTCGACCAGACTATTCCTTAGCTTTTCCACATCACATATACCTTCTTCAACATCCAAAAACCATTCCAAAGCTTTGTAATGCTCCAACTCACCTTTAACATTTTCATAAAGAAAAACATACAGTTCAGACATTTTCTTTCTAAAATAGCAAATAGCTTCCTCATATGTTTTACCAGAATAATCAGAAAAATCCAGTGATATCACAAAATGCCTGTCACAACAATTACTCGCTGTAGATTTCGGATCATATTCTTCATTGTACTGCTGTATAGCTTTAAGATATGAAGTTTTTCCTACGCCAAATGGTCCGCAGATATTTAGATTACGAAATTTTACCCTATCTATGAACTTAGTAAAATCTACTTTACTCATCGCGCTCCCCTTCCTAATATCAGACATTTATTACCAGTGTTGTGTTTATCGCATATGCTTATTACATATGGTATGGTATTTCTTTTTATCTGTCAATGGTTTATAATTGAGATGAGTAAATTCAATCCGAAAGGAGACAAGTTGAAGTGAAACCAATTCTAAATACGAAACGACTTAAAGAAAAAAGAGAAGAAAAAGGCTGGAGCAGAAATCAGGCATCACAAGAAATGGGTTTACTTCAAAGTGCCTATTCACGATATGAAAGCGGTCACACAATACCTTCCCAGTCTGTTTTGAAAATAATGGCTGTCACTTTAGGTACATCAATAGAGTATCTAACAGATAAAACAGATGATCCAGCTCCCAAAGAGCTTATCGTCAACACTAAAGATTACCGCCTTACGTTTATAATTGAATCCTATTCAAAGTTTTCAAACGAAGACAAAGACAGAATGTACAAATATGCCCAAAAAATATGCGGCTCAAAACGTTAACACGTTGAGCCGCACGATGGTGAAGTTTTTCTTTCCATTCCACCAACCTGTCCCCAATATTTAGTTTCAGCATCATTCAAGCCTCCTCTACGAATATTGCAGGGTGTGTTTTGTCATTTTTCAAAGGTAATGTTTCCACTTTAAGGCTTTCAGGCCACATTATTCCATGTCCATAGCTGTTATAAGTGCATGCTTGCGCTTATACTTGGAAAAGGCTCTTTGAAGATTATCTTAATCCAAGCGAAAATCAAATATTTCCTCGCCGCAATCATCACAAACCTTAACATTTGCAACTATTGTTGTGTCCTCACCTAAAACAGGATATGTTTCTTCTTTTTGTATTATGCTGAAGTTCTTGTGTTCGCAAGCCACTTCTCTCCTAGTCATAAAAAATCACCTCCAACTCTCATGTAAACCTAAAAACGAAGATTTCATTCTCATGTCAAAGTAACAGGCTCCAGTACAGGCAATTAAACTTCATCGCTCACAAAAGCGCTTTGTTGGATTCACGAATCCATCTCTTAATGTATTTCTCTGCTTTTCTAGCAATCATTCTGTTGTCCTCCTAAATCGATTTTAACCAGTCTGCCACTTTTGCAAAGAAATATCTTTAATTTTTGCCACTTTTTCAAAAAAATACTGGAGATTTTTGCCACTTTTGCAATGCAAAACGGGAAATGGGGAAATATCAACATTTCCCATTTCCCGTACAAGAAAACCACTTCATTGTTTACTTATTTTTGATTCCTTTTTTGAACTCAATGATGTAATCCATCGTCTTACCTGTTGCAACACAGATCTGTTCGTCAGTAAAACTCCCCGAAGTCAGCATGTTCTCTATAGTAGAGTCTATGCCTTTCTCTATACCCTTTTCTAAAACAACTTCACTCAAATTACACATAACATTCACCTTCTCTGCTGTATCTGTGGCCATCTCCAAACCATACCTTTCGGAGAGATGTTTTTTCTTAATACTCGCTTCTTCTTTCCTGAGAAGTTCTTCCAGCATAGCTATCAAAGCATTCTTGGACTCTCTGGAATTTTCATTACTTCTCAGCCTAATTATAACACCTTGCACTTTATCTATGTTGGGAAGATTCATACAGCTCCCAAATATACTCTCTTGGGTCAAGTTCATCCTAATTATCGAATCTTCGTTATCTCCCGCATCCATACAGATCCATATACTTCGGACTGCCTTCAGATTGTCATAGTCAGACTTAGAAAACTCAACTTCCTTCTGAGACGAAATCATACGCCCAAGATAATAAATTATCCTATTGTCCAGATGATAACCCAGCTTCGATACATCAGAGCTCTTCTGAGCCTCAATATTGATAAGCACTTTTATAAGATCATCACCACAATATACAGAGAATCTAATATCAAAAAATATCTTCCCTTCACCCAGGACATTATCTTCTTCCGAGCTTTTCTTGATCTTATCAGTGTTAGTATGTCCTGGTTCAAGTCGCACCTTTGATACTTCTGGTTCATCAATATTAGATATTATGATTTTAATATCTGTATCTTTAAACTCATCAAGAGTGTATTTGAGAATTCTTGCAAGAATCTGCTTATCCGCCAATAACTCTTTGACACTCTCATCATACCTTGCTCTTTCATAAGTAATATCAACTGCCTGTGCTATATTCGTCTCCATTCAAATACGCTCCGTTCTTATGTCTGGTAGAAGAATAATAGCACGAAAAGTTTAATCGAACAAGTGTTTGTTTTCGATAATTATTGCAACAAACTCAGCACCCCATTTGTTGACTGATTCGCCTGAGCCAGCATAGCTTGTCCGGCCTGCTCCAGGATATTATGTGCTGAGAGTTTCGAATACTCCTTAGCCATATCAGTGTCGCGTATCAGAGACTCTGCTGCCTGAGTATTTTCAAGTGTGTTGCCCACATCGTTATAGGCGTGCTCCAGCTTATTCTGGCTGGCACCGAAAATTCCGCGCTGCTCGGAAATGACCTGGAGGCCTTTCTTGGTCTGTTCTATAGCTGCTCTGGACATTGATGCCGAAAGCGTATTGGTACCTGCCATGCTCAATGAGTTAAGCGTCAGGCAATCCCACAGGAGCTCTATCTGCTCATCTATCGGGCTATTGGGTGATGCCTGTATGACCATACTCTTCTTAGGCGCTATAATCTCTATGTTCATAAAGTCATGTTCATCGATGGTCTTCTTACTTGCAACAGGGGTAAAAGACCTTGTGGCGTCTCCGTCGAAAGACAAGCCCAGATCCGCCGAGCCGCCTGAAGAATGCACTATCTGATAATGGGAAATATCATGATAGAATGAGAACGCATAATTATTGGCGTTACCTTCATTTTCAGCCACAAAGTTCTGTCTGTGAGTCAGTAATCCATCTTTAACCGTTACATCGCCGTCAACTGTATCCCAGTCAGATTCCACCGAAGTATTCATTTTAAACTGCGTCTCAAATGTAGTTCCGGCATCCAAAAGCTCTGCAACTTCTTCATCCGACAGCAGGGTTTCATTTTCGTACCTATAAGTGACATTTGTCCTCTTAAATGTCGTATCCCCTTCCTGTGAAAGACTGACAACAACTTGCTCTGTCTTATCTTTCATGTTGGCTGTACCAAGGGTTCCGTCATATTTTACTTTATATGTCTGCTTCCACTCATAGGTATCGGTTGTCTTCATGTTACCTATAGATGTGGTCTCAGTCATATCAAATTTGTAGTAGCCATCGCTTTCCGCATCATAATAATAGAATGTTCCCTGATTGGTCACTGTCGGCGGTGTGTCATAATCTACAAAAGCGGTTTTACTGTTCGTATGCTCATGTTCCGTCTCCTCACCGGAAACTTTTTCTATAGTCCAGGTTATCTTACCTGAAAGAGCTTCATTGGTGTCAAAATTACGCCCGTAGCCCCTCTGAAGACCAAATCCTACCTTTCCGCTGTCAGCAATCCTTTTGTTATATATAGCCAGCGAGGAACCATCACTGGTAGCAATTGAAGAAGATGTCTTCTTATCGACCAGTGTAGCAGGAGAATATAACGTTCCTGTAAACTTAGTCTCATCCATTGCATCAATAACATGATTCTGGCTGGATACATCTGCCAGGTTATAGGTAAATGCAATAGGCATCGCCGAATTTTTACTTATATATTCATACGTAGCCAGCGTATCAAAAGTGATCTGACTCTGGCCATTGTCGTCATTATCAATACCCCAGTCAACAATAGGAAATCCGCTGCCTGTTTCGTCAATGCCTATGGGGCTTCCGATATGCCTGAACTCTCCCCAGTTTGTAGTAGTCGATGATCCTGTCCCATTGGTCTTATCAGTTATATGCACTCCGTTCGTATTTGCAGAAATCACAAAATCATGGTCGAAATACGACTCGTTTGCTTCGGATGCAACCATTGTGGATCCGGAGTTATATTTAACAATAGGGCGTGTTGTGGTAGATGAAACCGAGAGTTCCCAATATGCAGGCTCAGTAATGCTGTTACCGTTTATTCCGGCCTGGATCCTCTCCATAGAATCTCCATCTGCAATGAGGAATCCTATAGACAAGCCATGATATTCAAAGGTGTAAAGTCCTCCATCAGTCCCGTCACCGTTAACTCCAAGTTCAGCCCATGTTACTGCAGGAACATTATTAACTGAAATACCTGTATCATCTGCAGTCCAGTCATAACGTCTTTTCACATCAGCAAGAGACTGTCCCGATTGAAGCGACAGCCTTACATGTTCACCATCCCATAGGTCAAATTCAACATCCTGATTCTTGGTAGCAATACCATTACTATTAAGACTCATGCCCTTGGAATTGAGTTCGGAAATGTTGTATCTGACATTATTAAATTCCAGACCGCCTAATTTGCCTGTATTATCGTAAAAGAGCTGTGTTTCATAAGGTTCAACTATAGGAATTACCGAAGGGTGGTAAGGCACCCTGAAAATGTAACCCTCGTTAAAGCTTGCACCATCAAATACATTCTGAATCTCTTTCTTTATCTGCTGAACTTCGCTGTCAATATACTCACGATCCTCATCCGTCAGTGTCTCATTAGCTCCTTTGATTGCAAGCTCACTGACTCTCTGAACCATATCATGAATCTCATTCAGATATCCATCTGCAACCTGGCAGAAACTGATTCCGTCCTGAATGTTATCAAGGTTCTGATTCATTCCGCGGATCTGCCTGCGCATTTTCTCACTGATAGCAAGCCCTGCTGCATCATCCGCAGCACGGTTTATCCTATATCCCGATGAAAGCTTCTCAGTTGACTTCTTCTTTACTCCTGTAGTCGTCTTGAGCTGCAGCTGAGTAAATGCAGAAGCCATGTTGTGCTGAATTACCATGCGTCTTCTCCGTAAAACACATTGTGGAACAAAGGGTATATTTCATTTTATATATCGGAAGGTAATTCTGAATTGTAATAGCTAGGATTAGATTTCATAGTTAATAAAATACACTATTAATAAATTTCTCAAATCTTGGTAAAGTCAATGACATGTATCCATACTGTGATCCATTCACCACTCCGCTCTCTATAAGCCTCTTTCTATAGGTAGTAAAAGTATTCGATGTCATACCTGTCATCTCTCTTATGGATTCAATCTTTACATTGGGTGCATTATTCTTCTGAGAGATAGTACTGATGGCTCTTAAGACTTTCTTATCACCCTCCGACAATTCTGACCATATCTTTTCATAAGCAAGTTCTGAAAGAGATATATCCAACTTCAGATAGATATCATCCCATAGCTTATTATCCTGCCTGATACCTGAGCAAAATGCGCTCCAACAGTGATATCCCAAAGCCTGAAAAGCCAAAGAATAACCTTTTGTATTAAAGGCCATTTCCTCAGCTTTTTCCCTGCTTACATCAAGTGTCTTCTGATAATCAGCACATATTGCTGTAATATTCAATCCATCCAGCTCTTTTTCTTTGGCCCTGTACAGGAACGTAAGAGATTTCTTATTTTTAATTGCCTTTATATTCTCCGATAATCCTGTCATCAGAACGTAGATGTCATAATCCGCTCCGGCATATGAAGACATTGCATGTGAGAACTTTGCCACATCCTCACTATATGTAATCTCATCAATGGTAACAAGGACCTTTTTCTTAGCTTTTTTCAAAACACCAAGCATTAGCTTAATAGCATCTTCCTCGTTTGATGCAACAAGCTCAGCGTTTTCAATATGAACACCTATACCAAGCACTGAGAAATCCAGTTTCGCCTTTACAAACAATGCTCTTATGACAGGAATAAGATATAGTCCTCGCGCAAGAGAATCAAGTAAATTGCTCTCAGGATTAATGTCAACAGTAATCCACTCATCCCGAGCATCTATTTTATTGCGTATATCTCCCATCATTACCGTCTTACCTGATCCTCTGACACCTGTGATGAACATGCCTCGATAAGTAGGAACATCCCTGACGTAGTTACTGATTATCTCATTGGTTATCAGTGTCCTTTCGATAAATTGCGGCGGAATATAGCTGAATTGCAGTGTGTATGGGTTCTTGGTCTCTTCAAATTTTTTCATGGATTTTGTCTCCTATCTAAGTATATATTTTACCACTACTTTCCACAACTTTCCACAACTCAAATTATTTTCCACAACTTTCCACAACTTTAAATTTCTTCCACAACCTTCCACAACTTTGGCGGAATGAACCATTTCCTGTTCAAGAAAACCTCTTCATTGTTTACTTATTTTTGATTCCTTTTTTGAACTCAATGATGTAATCCATTGTCTTACCTGTTGCAACACAAATCTGTTCGTCAGTGAAACTCCCCGAAGTCAGCATGTTCTCTATAGTAGAGTCTATACCTTTCTCAACGCCTTTCTCTATACCCTTCTCTAAAACAACTTCACTCAAATTACACATAACATTCGTCTTCTCTGCTATATCTGTGGTCATCTCCAAGCCATACCTTTCGGAGAGATGTTTTTTCTTAATACTCGCTTCTTCTTTCCTGAGAAGTTCTTCAAGCATTGCTATCAAAGTATTCTTTGACCATTTGAAATATCCTCATTTCTGACCTAATATAATATTAGAACACTCTTTCCGTTAACCACGACAAAAAGAACACCAACATATGAAAAACAGTACTGATTTTTTCCGCGACGAAATTAGAAATGGATTCTATATGCCAACGGCGATCAAGCAGTCTCTGGCTGCGCAGCTGGAGGTGCTCTCGATAATCGACAGCATCTGTACAAAGCATGACATCATGTACTTTGCAGACTGGGGCTCCCTCCTTGGTGCAGTTCGTCATGGTGGCATAATTCCATGGGATGACGATGTGGACATTTGTATGAAAAGAGATGACTACAACAAATTCCGTGCTGTGGCTGATGCTGAACTTCCTGAGAATTATGTCATTCATGACTACGAACGAAAAGAGAATCACTGGCTCTTTTTATCCAGAGTAGTAAACAATTCCCATGTATCTTTTGACGAAGATTATCTTCTAACACATCACAATTTCCCCTGGCTCTCCGGCGTGGACATTTTTGTAAAGGACTATCTTTACCGAGATCCCGCCAAAGAAAAAGAGCGCTGCGATGAAATAATGTATATCCTTGCAGTTGCAGAGGGAATCATCACCAATGACTATAATCCGGTCGCACTACGGAATAATCTTGCCCATCTTTCAAAGAAATACTCATATACATTTCCCAAGATAGAACCGGGGCGTGAGCTTGCTGTCGCCCTTTATAAGCTTGCCGAGCTTCAAATGGCGCGTGTTCCTGAAAAAGAATCTGATAGCATCTGCCAGCTTTTCCCCTGGGGTCTGAAAGGTAATAAGGGCGAGCCCAAAGAATATTATGAATCCGCTCTGCGTCTTCCTTTTGAATATACAGCTATCCCGGTTCCATCCAGTTATAATAAAGTCTTATCAAGGCGATACCGTAACTACCTAACAATCCGAAAGGGCACAGCTGCACATGATTATCCTTCATACGAGGCTCAGCGGAAACAGTTTATAGAATCGACAGGAGCTGATCTTCCAAAATTCACCTTTGACCAAAATATGCTCTCTCGCCCTCCTGTCGACAAAAGCTCTGGTTACAAAACCCTGGCAAATGAATGTATTGAGGGCTTTAATCTCTTATACGACAACGCAGTTTCTGCACTTGCCTCAGGAGATACAAACGCTTTCAGTCAGGCACTCAGCGATTCACAGCAACTTGCAACCGATCTTGGAAATACTCTTGAATATGCAAGAGGCGCAGAAGATCCGCATACCCAGGCAGTAGTCTCTATCCTTGAAAGGTTATGTGAGACAATATATAAATGCTATCAGGACGCGCATACACTTGCTCCCATAAAGGATGATCTGGATGAGCTGACGGCAGCCATCAATATCCATATTCTCTCAAGGAAAGAGGTTCTCTTCCTCCCCATCGGGGCCAAGGAATGGAATACTCTCTTTCCCATTTACCGGGATTTGTGCACAGATTCATCCGTGGATATTACTGTCATTCCGCTTCCTCTCATGTTCAAGGACTTCTTTGGCAAAATAATCATGAGTGATGAAGAAATCGAAGCCGAAGAACAGAGCCAATCTTATCCAAAAGGAGTCGTCACAGGCCGATTTTCAGATTATGATCCGGCGTTTCACTGTCCGGACCGGATATATATACAGTTCCCATATGACGGGACAAATCCCTGCCTTACTGTACCAGGCACTTTTTATGCAAAAGAGCTACTGCCGTACACCGAAGATCTCATTTATTTACCAATTGGTGCCAGCACCGAGTTCACCGACAAAGATCACATTGATCAGGCTCTTTTGACGTACTATGTAAATGCGCCGGGTGTAATCCTGTCCGACCATGTATATGTACAATCCGATAATATCAGAGAACAGTATATTAATTCCCTCAGTTCTTTTGCCGGCGAGGGCTCAAGAGATTTCTGGGCGAAAAAAATAACGGCCAGACCGGATCTGTTCCGCCTGGCATCCACCTGTTCCGAAACCAACAAGAAGGAGCTGCTTTTCTGTATCAGTTCCTACGAAGAATTCGAACACGGGGATTTATTTAAGTCGGCCATAATTAATAGGATGTCTGTATTGACTGCTGCCACAGACAAAGTCCATATATCTCTTTGCACCTATCCAGCTGAAAGCCAGGATTCCTTCGTTACAAGCCTTGCAAAAGAAAAAGGAATCGATGTCATCCAAATCGATCTGGACTCTCCCGATTCCTTTGTTTCAGATTATGATGCCTACTACGGCAGTGCATCCCCATTGGTTCCAGTATTCACAGCACAGAAAAAGCCTGTAATGATTGCTAATTTGGATATCGCAGATTCGTAATTCTAATTGCTTTACGCATTGTTGTTCATGTAGGAGACTTCCTCCTCCAGCGCTTTTAACAGAGCATCATTATCATGAGTGTCTCGAATTGCTATTCTCATGTAGCCTGACGACTTCGTCTTGAGCGTAAGGTCTTTGATCAACATGTCATGTTTTATCAGAAGCCTCTTCAGAAGATCTCCGGCAAACTTACCGTTTTTCACCTTGATCATTACATAATTTGCTTGTGAAGGAATTATGCGAATTCCCTCAATCTTATCCAGTTCATCTTCAAATCTTTTTCTTTCTTCTCTGAACCGAACAAGCGCTTTTCTGTAATCCGCCTGGTACTTCTCCTCAATCTGCATAAAAAACTCAGCAAATGAATTGATGTTCCAAATTGCCACCGCAGACTTAACTTTGCTGATTGCTTCCTTATCGCCTGACGCAAGCACACCCAGCCTAAGTCCCGGTACTCCATATGATTTAGAGATACTCTTCATCACAAATAGATTGCCATACTTATTCAATATTCTCTGGTCAATAAGTGTACTGTTTGGTTCATCCGCAAAATCCACAAACGACTCATCCACCACAAGACGAATACCTTTTGACTCAGTCCATTCCACAAATCTTAGCATTTCTTTCTTAGGGATATAGTTACCGCTCGGATTATCAGGATTGATGAGGATCATATTTTTGATCTCTTTATCATCAAAAAAGCTGATCAGATCATCAACAGTATATGAATAGTCCGGGTTATCCGGGGTATATTCAACGCTAAGTTCCTTTGAATATCTGTTTCTGTACTCATCAAACGTCGGAATAACAAAACCGGTTTTCCCCGCAAACTCCTCCAAAAGAGCCTTTATGAGCTCTGAGGCTCCGTTGCCTACAACAATATCATCAATTGAAACTCCGAAATTTTTGGCGGCAAGCAATGAGTTTACACGAAGTCCCGAAGGATATTGCGTAAGCAGCTTGTCAAAATTTGCCTTCATTTCGTCTTTAAGCCTGTCGGGTGGGAAATATGGATTAACAAGGTAGCTAAAATCAAGCAACCTGGGATATCTCCAGTATCCGCCATACCTTCCCTGCATAAGCAGAACTTTTTTATTCTCGTTGGGTATAAAAATGGATTCTGCAATATCAAGATCCTGGATATCATCTATCTCGTACCAACGCTGGCCTCTACTTATTCTCTTCGCTCTGATAACAGGCTTATCAAGCATTGTTATCACTCTCAGCACCTGCTCATAATATTCATTCTGCCCCAGTGCTGACTGGTACGCCTCAAGAAAAGGAATGTAATAGTTTGTTGCAAACTCCTTGCTAAACTTATATATGTTGATAGTTTTGTAATAATTTTTTATATCTTTAAAATCCAGGCGCTTTCCCGGAACAAAATCCGCAATGGAGTCATCCGGCGAGAGCTTAAGGCATGTGCCATCCATCCAGGATTCGTATTTATCAACAAGTGCAAGATTTTCTCTACGATCATTCACAAGATCTTCAAGGATCTCATCCTCAAAGATAATGTCCGATTCAAAAAGCAAAGTATCATCCTGCTTCATTTTGTCTCTGGCAAGGAAGAGGGAATAAATGTTATTGGTCTTGTCATAAACAGGGTTCTCTACATACTCTATAGGTACATTAACATTTAAAGAGCCTATAAAGTTCTTCAACTTCTCCCCTTTATATCCGACAACGACGACTATTCGCGACACATTCTGTTTCTCAATCTGCCCGAGCATTCTCTCAATCAAAGTAACACCATTTACTTTGATCATACACTTTGTATTGTGCGCCGTCAGTCCCTTAAGACGTCTTCCCATACCAGCTGCCAGAATAATAGCCTGCATACGTTTACCTCATAAGCTTAAGCACTTTGCAGAATTCTCTATGCGACGATTCATACCACGTAATACCTTGCCGTGACCTATCTCATAAAACTGCTCTACACCTGCATTTGTCATATTGATAATAGAGTCATACCACCTGACCTGACCGGTGATCTGAGCTATCAGATTCTTCTTTATTGTTTCAGCATCCCGGGCAACCTGCCCCGTGACATTCGAGACCACCTTACAGCGAGGCTCATTAAAATGAGTCTTTTCTATAAGCGGAGTCATTATCTCTGCAGCTTCTCTCATCTGAGGGCTGTGAAAAGCGGCACTAACCGCCAATCTCCTGACCATTATTCCCTCTCGGCCTTCCAGCGCTTTTTCAATCTGTTCAATTCCATTCTGTTCGCCGGAAACAACAAGCTGCTTTGGTGTATTCAGGTTGGCAATAACTACTGCTCCATTTGTATCTTCCACGAAAGGCGCCAGCTCATCCTCGGTAAGACCAATCACAGCTGCCATGGTTCCCTTACCGTTCTGTTTGCTCATGGCAAGACCTCTCTGCCGCACAAGTTTAAGTCCCTCGGCAAAAGAGATAACTCCTGCAGCATACAGCGCACTATATTCTCCAAGGCTGTGTCCCGCAGCGAAGTCGCAATTCAGCCCCTGAGCTCCGGCTTTCTCAAGGTACATGGCGCTACAAGTATAAATAAGAGGCTGCGAGTACTGGGTGTCACTCATTTTTTCCAAGTCGCCTTCAAACATCATGGACCTGATATCAAAATCCATGATATCTGCAGCCTGTTCCAGTATTAACTTTGCCTCAGGAATTGAATCGTATAAGTCTTTGCCCATTCCGGGTTCCTGCGAACCCTGTCCTGGGAAGAGAAATCCTATAGCCATCTATTTAGTCCCTTCTTAAATAATCAATTATCCGAGTTCAAGGTCTTTCATTAAGGAAATATTTCCATGACCAGGTAATATCAATGTGTCCGGGCTAATACTTTCCAGGTATGGACGAGTCCTTTCTGCGTAGTCACGTTTACTCCCTCCGGGCAACCTTGTAATTACATTATTTCCTTGTACGAGGCTATCTCCTGTCGCTAGTGCCACAATATCATCTTTATCATCACGCATTTCTATGCATATGCTGCCCGGTGAATGCCCCGGAGTTTCTCTGAATACAAGATTCAGATATCCCCACATTAACTCATCACCGTCATTAACACTTATATCTGCCAGGCATCTATAGTCATGATCAAATGTCTCAGCTGCCAACTGCTGCTCTTCATCGGTTTTGTTTAGAAACAATACATCAAAGTATTTCGACAAATTACTCTTTGGATAAGGCAAAGCATCCGTACAACGTGCCCCGGCAATCACCGTACATTTAACACTGTTATCACCTGCATATTTGCGAATATAATTAACTCCGGAAATATGATCATAGTGCTCATGTGTAAGAATCACCTTAATGTCTTTAATGTTATTGTCTTCCAAATACTTCAGGGCCTGTTCATTCACATGCGGATCAATGACAAGTGCATTTCTATCTGTCACTAATACATACATTTTAGAATCGATAACCGGAAACGAATAAACCTTTAGGTCCATTCCTGATATCTGCATATCTCCGCCCTCTGTAATATTGATTTTTTATTTTTTTGGAGAAATACACCTATAATTAATTATATAGTTTAACTTGTTTGCGTGCAATGAATGCTCGATATATAATTAATAATGTATCAATATATAAGTTGTGTCACAAACTGTGGAGGCCACTATGTGGGATGCCAAATACCGCGAAGACCTATTGAACAAAAGAGAACAGGCTAAAAAAGGCGGCGGAGAAAAGCGAATTCAAAAGCAGCATGAACTCGGAAAACATACTGCCAGAGAACGAATCGATATGCTGTTTGACCCTGGAAGTTTCGTAGAAATAGAAAGTCTAGTAGAATCCAGAGGTGATGCCTACGGCATGGCAGAAAAATGCATACCCGGTGATGGTGTTATCATCGGCTATGGAAAGGTTAACGGCCGCACAGTATATGCTGCAGCTGAGGATTTTACCGTTATGGGCGGAACTCTCGGCGAGTATCATTCCCGCAAAATCTGCCACATCATGGACATGGCCCTTAAGATGAAAGCTCCCTATGTAGCAATATATGACAGCGGCGGAGCCAGAATAGAGGAAGGAATTACCTCTCTTGATGGTTACAGTAGCATGTTCTATCGAAACACGATGGCTTCAGGCGTTATTCCGCAGATAGCTGTAATAATGGGTCCCTGCGCAGGCGGAGCCTGCTATGCTCCCGGACTGTCGGACTTTATTTTCATGTCTGAGCAGACCGGTCATATGTTTATCACCGGTCCTAAAGTTGTAAAAACCATTATGGGTGAAGATGTTACCAGCGACGAGCTAGGTGGAGCCAAAGTTCAGAGCGAAAAAAGCGGAGTCGTACATTTCAGATACGATGACGACAAATCCTGCCTTGATGGAGTAAAAAAGTTGCTCTCATACCTTCCTCAGAACCTTGATGAGCGTCCCCCTTACGATCCCAATACTGTTACGATAGACAACTCCTTAGAACTTGAAAACATTGTTCCCGATAACCAGCGCAAAGTTTATGATGTGACTAAAGTCATTGAATCTTTTATCGATAAAGATACCCTTTTTGAAGTACAAAAGGATTATGCCCCGAACATTGTTGTTGGATTTGCCAGACTAGATGGAGAAGTAATCGGAATTATTGCGAACCAGCCATATCATATAGGCGGGTCTCTTGACTGCGCAGCTTCAGAAAAGGCAGCAAGATTTATCAGATTCTGCGATTGTTTCCACATTCCTCTTCTCACCATAGAGGATGTCCCCGGTTTCCTTCCCGGAACAAAGCAAGAACACGGAGGAATCATCCGCCGTGGAGCCAAACTTTTGTATGCATATGCGGAAGCGACTGTTCCTAAGATTACTCTCATCACCCGTAAAGCTATCGGTGGTGCCTATATCTGCATGAACAGCAAAGGAATGGGCGCTGATGTTGTTTTTGCGTGGCCTATTGCGCAAACTGCAGTCCTTGGAGCAGATGGAGCTGTTGATATCCTGTATGGAAAATCACTCAAAGAAGACAATGATGACGGAAGTCGTAGAAAAGATCTTACTGATGAATATGAAGAAACTTATATGAATCCCTATATTGCTGCCAAGCGTGGATTCATCGATGAAGTAATTCTTCCTGAGGAAACAAGGGAAAAGATTGCTGATTCCTTTAGGGCCCTAAAAGATAAGCAGTCCAACCATGCAATTATTAAGCCACATGGAAATATACCGCTATAAAGAATAATTCTAGTATCCATTTATAGGCGGGAAGATAGCATACATCCTAACAAGCTTTAAATATCCGACAAAAAATCACTTAAGGTATAGAATCGCCCTTCCGTCACCATATCTTTTCCGCGCTGTTCCTTAACAAATGCAGGCTTGTAAACGTTTTTGAACATTTCTTCAATATAATCATTGTCAAACAATAACTCTGTTGACCTACATTCGCCGCTTTCCACATCAAATGTCAGCATGCGATTAGTACAATACGGAGGAATTGTTATTTCATTGCTACACCTGACTATGCCATAGAATCTTTTTCTTCTATTGCACACATCGCTGCTAATTCGTTCGAAATCATTTGGTAAATCAAAGGCCTTAACCAACGCGTTATCTTTTATCGTCAGTACGCTATTACCTACTTCAGGGAAAATATAAAGCCCGTTATCAGATGTTATCATCAACGGATATAAAAAGCCCTTAGCTGTATTTCCAAGAACTGTGCCGGCATAAGTCTTTATTCTCCCCAAACCCATATCATAACAATACACATTCCAGTCTTTATATGATGTGAAATATATTTTTCCATCAAATACGGCAATCGACGCAAGCTGTAAGCCCTTCATGGGAAGTTTTATAACTCTGTAATCATCGCTTTTAGTATCAAGACACACTATGTGTTCTTCCTGCCATAGTGGAATGTATAACTTGTCTTTATAGAATGCCACCCCACTCCAAAAAGCTGTCTTCCTATGCTTACCAGCATCTGAATATATGCTATCGTCTGGAGATTTGATGTTAACAACCTCTCTGCTCTCCAGATTGATTTTTAGTACAAAATGGCTTTTATATGCATAGCAAATCCATAGATTGTCTCCCTCAAGGAAACAATCTATTCCGGTGGCCTTTTCCCAATTATGAAGTTTGACATACTCAAAAGTTTCTTCTCGTGGGTCATATATACATAGATCCCTTGCCACACTCGGGACAAATACTATTTTGTTTTTCCAAATAAGCGCTCTTTGGTAAAGATTGATTGAAAAGACCATTTCATGCTCAAATTTACCTAGGAAAACAGTCTCTTTCGTCATCAAATTATGCTTGAAAAGTCCATTAAACATATTGCAGGAGAAGAACAGCCAATCACCAATTTCAATTCCAGCACAATAAGTAATATGTAAATCAAATGGGAATAAACTCATAACGATTCTCGTTTCCCTTCTTCACTTAAGCAATCCTACCATCGAGTAATTTCAGTTTCTCTTAGAAACAATCTATCAAAACAGCACCTACAGATAATCCCACACCGAATCCGCATAGAAGCATTTTCGTACCTGAAATAGTACTATCACTATCAATAAGACTATTTATAGCAATAGGAATCGATGAAGAAACAGTGTTACCTGTATTTTTCAGGCTATAAACCATCTGCTTTTCATTTATTCCCAATCTATGCTGAATATTCTTTAGCATATACTGATTTCCCTGATGAAACACAAAATAGTCTATATCCTCTTTATCAATGTCAGTACTGCTTAAAAGATCTTTAACAACCTGCGGTATCCGCTTTATAGAAAAAGCCATTACCTCCGGCCCATTCATCACAAATCCTGTATCTATATCCGGAACTATAATGTCATTATATCCAGAACCATCAGTCCAAAATGCAAACTTTCTCATACAATGTGCCATCTCCGATGTAACCAGGGTAGCAGTAGCTGCATCTCCAAAAATACCTCTGTTAGCATAGTCATCATCACTAATATACTTAGAGTATCTTTCAGAGGTAACAACTATTGCTTGCTTCGCTAAACCAGAATTTATATATGAGTATGCTGTTGATAGCGCATATATATATCCGGAACACCCCATATTAATGTCAAAGCATATCGTACGCTGTGGCAATGACATCCTGTCCTGAAGTACACATGACATGGAGGGAAGAGGATAGTCCGGTGTCTGTGTTACAAATATAAGCATATCTGATTGTCCAACATCTGCCTCTGCCATGTCTTTTAGATTCATCACTGCTTTATAAGCCATGTCTACACACAATTCACCTTTAGAAATATGTCTGAATTCAATTCCAAGCTTATCTCGTGCATAGTCACATGAAAAATCGGGACATTGCGCATGTATATCTTCATTACTGATAATGCATTCCGGTAGATACGTACCTATTTGCCAAAACTTATGATTCATTTATTCCTTCCGCTTTCAGCTTATCCACAATATATAATTCCAGCTCTTTAAAAGTGCAAGATGTATTGTCTTTAAACCTGGGATCGTTCAATAGTTCCAAAGAAATGCCTCTCTCATCTTCTACAGATGACTCTATGAATTCAATAAAGCATACTCGGTCCATGCTATCAAGATCAGAATTCTTTCCGATGAAGATCATCTCTTCAGAATAGTCATACTGACAGCTTGGATCCAGGTTAGCGTTCAAGTCATCTACAGCCCTTAATATTAAATCATGTACATATTCCATACTAAATATCTCCTAAGCATCCGCTTTATAATATTTCATCACTTGTTTGAATAGCCTATTATTTTCCCGGGATTTCCAGACACAATAGCATAATCAGGAACATCTCGCCCGACAACTGCACCCGATCCTATCACAGCACCTTGCCCAATACGAGATACTCCGGGAAGTATTATTGCACGTTCTCCAAGCCATGCTTTCTCATCAATGATCAATTGTGAAAAGCGAATTGGCTGTATTCTGTTTATATATGCAGCATGATCAGTCATGTGCGTGTGAGTGAGGATTAAAACGCCACAGCTGATCTTTACATTATTTTTCAGAATAATACCACCTGAATAATCTATTCTGCTGTCAGAAGCCAAGAGAACGTTGTCCCCTATCTTGATATCACACCCCTCATTATGGGCATTTGTATGTCTTCGCTGCAATTTAACATTATGTCCAACTACCAAGCCTTCCCCAACATCAAAGAATGCCTTATAGAAATATCGCCTAATACGAATCAACTTAAAATCAAAAAAAGTCATTCCTACAATATTCTGCATTATTGCGCGATATTTATATTTTTTTCTACCAGCATGATTGAGTTTGTTTTTAATTCCATCTGTTAAGATGTCACTGATTCTCATATGTATACTCTTTTCAAAAACCATTATATTGTCTGAATTATATCCGTGATGCGAATAATCTCCTCATTTCTTCCCGCAGCATATAAGTCATCCAATATAGTTCCAAACATGTATACCGGAGTGACAATAATACAGTCGCACTTTTTGAGGTTGTCAGCATTCTTTATAGAATAAATAGGTATACCTTTATATTCATTCTCACGAGGAGCCTTATCTATGAAAGCTTGGATTTTCACCGTTTCCTCTGGTAACAGATCCGCAAGCAGTTTACCCACCTGGCCACAACCGTAAACGATTATGGTGGACCATCCACGTTTCATTATATTTTCAGCAATATACGAAACATAATCGCGCCCATTCATTTCCGAGTATTGTCTAAGAAGCGAAACATATACCTTCTGATAACTGTCTAGCTTATTTCGATCCCTTTCCAAAATATCTATACGTCTTTTGAGGTCAGCAATAGCCTCTTTATTATTCTTATAATACTTATGTACCATAGTCCCTGCTACTAACAGCGCGGTACAGGCAATTGCTTTTCGCTTACTCAAAGCCTATTCCTCCTTAGAGAATTCCACCAGATATTTCTACAACTTCACCTGTAATGTAAGATGCTTCTTTAGATGCTAAAAAAGCAATGGCACAAGCAATCTCCTCTGGGCGTCCAAATCGCTTCATTGCTATATAGGATAATGTTTCGCCACGTTCCCTCTCATTAAGACTCCCAGTCATGTCAGTATCGATATATCCCGGGGCTACAGCATTACAAGTAATTCCTCTCGTCGCGTACTCCTTTGCTACACTTTTAGTAAGACCTATAATTGCAGCTTTTGAAGCAGCATAATTTACCTGACCCACATGTCCATACAACCCTGATATTGAGGAAACATTTACGATTCTTCCATATTTTTGTCTTATAAACTGCTTAGATACACAATGAATGGTATTAAAGCAACTTTTCAGATTAACTGATAAGACATGATCAAAGTCCTCATCAGACATATTCATTACAAGATTGTCTTTATTAATACCGGCATTGTTGACAAGCACATCAATTCGTTTAAACTCAGAGATTACATGATCAACCATATGTTTACACTGCGCCGGATCAGATATATCTGCTTGTATCACTGCTGCAGT
Organism: Butyrivibrio sp. XPD2006; assembly: GCF_000420865.1. GTDB lineage: Bacteria > Bacillota > Clostridia > Lachnospirales > Lachnospiraceae > Butyrivibrio. The sequence goes on along the minus strand of NZ_ATVT01000009.1, from coordinate 132,767 downwards.
TGCTCCGCATTTTCTTACAGCATCAGCTATTCTTTCCGCAGCTTCGACACTTTTCATGTAATTAATTATTACAGCATCAGCTCCATTTCTTGCAAATTCTATTGCCGTAGCAGCCCCTATGCCTCGCGACGCCCCTGTTATCAAGCACACCTGCCCATAGAAGTTCATACACCACCTCTTTAATCTACTGTCCCATTACTCTTTGTTCAAGCTTGAATATAGTATTTTTCCGGTACTGCTACGCGGTATCTTGTCAAGGCATCGTACCTCAAAATACATGTAATTTAAGCCTGTAACTTCTGACAAATGTCTTCTTATTTCTTCAATTGATGAATCTTCGTCAACATAGCACATCAGTTTCTTATCTGTACCGGTACATGCACAGTCAACGTCAAATGCCCCTTTTATGATCTGCTCACACTCGTCAAGTCCCACGCGATGCCCATTCAGTTTAAGGAAGCGCTTTTTTCTCCCAACAATATAGAAGAATCCATCGCTATCCATTTTTACCATATCTCCGGTTTTAAGAACCCCGTGACGTTCATCTCCTAATGCCAAATCCTCTGGAGATAATGCATATCCGAGTGTAACGTTTGGTCCCTCATATACCATCTCTCCCATCACATCAGGTTCCGTTATCTTGTCACCATTCTCATCTATCAGATATAACCGCCCTCCGGGAATAGCCTTACCGATGCACCCTGTCTTAGTCAGTGAATACTCTGCAGGAAGGTAGGCCATCCGTGCCGTACCTTCAGTCTGACCATAGGTTGGAATGAATTTTTTGCAAGTACGCTGTGCATATTCTGCAAATGCATGATATATCTCATCTTTGAGTTTCCCTCCACCCTGAGTGATAATCCTAATAGAAGGATACTCTCTGTTCAAAAAACGCAATTTGTATAATAGCTCATATGTATATGGAATGTTAGTGATACTTGTAACTTGATTGTCGTTTAGGAAGGTCCAGTATTCCGAATCCAAAACATTTTTATCAGTAACGAGCACAGTCGCTCCCACAAACAAATGACTGTATAACACAGAAAGCCCCATAGTGTAATAAATCGGTAGATCCAGAAGTGGACGTTCCGTCTCATCTATTTCAAAAAAAGCAGATATATTACGTGCCTGAGCTTCAATATTCGAATAGGAATGTCTTACAAGCTTTGGGCTTCCGGTGGATCCGGATGTCGTAAGCAGAAGTGATAAATCATCATGGATAGGATACACTTCATTACCGGTAGCAATTAGTGCGTACCCATAAGATTCAAATATAGATACTTCCCCTGATTTAAGGCTTTCAGAAGGTTTCCAGATATATGCAGGAAGGTATGTCTCTATCAGATTCTCCAATAGTGCAGAATCCATTCCCACATTAAGAAGAAGTGGTACATTGCAAGATAATAAGCAATTTGTGAAGCCGAGACAACCTCCAACATCATTTCTGCACAAAACAAATATAACAGAGCGCGGCTTGGTTAATGAAGAAAATGTTTCTGCCTCTGCTATAATATCACCGTATGTGAGTACGTTGCCGTCTGAATCTATTATTGCTTCTTTGTCTGTTTTTTTTGCATTTAAATCAAGGAACATAAAAGCACTTCCTTTATTATTCGCATAAGCGGTTTATTGCTTAAGGCTAATATCATAAATAAATCTTTCTAAAGTACCATAGCCCCCCCAATTGTCAGAACCTGCCCGGTTGTATATAACGACATGTCAGATGCAAAATACAAACATGCATCCGCTATATCATCAGTTTCTGCAAGCCTTCCCATTCCAATCTGAGGAATCACATCATGGTATTGCTCTTTTATGGTTGCTTTTAATCTTTCGGTGGCTACCATTCCCGGCGCAACTGCATTGACTCTCACTTTATCCGGTGCCAATTCCTTAGCCATCGATTTTGTAATAGATATTACTGCACCCTTACTGGCAGAATAAGCGATCTGACCGCGACTACCTTCTACCCCAACAATAGAAGAAATATTTATTATACTTCCGGATTTATTTGGTTTCATGAGCTTCATGGCTGCCAATTGTGACAATTCCATCAGTCCGAATACATTCACATCGAACATCTGCCGCATCTTATCTATTGATATCATCCCCAATAGCTCATTCGTAACCATTCCAGCATTATTGACAAGAACGTCCAGTTTCCCACATTCTTTTTTTATCCTCAAGACACATGCCTTTATTCCGGCGCTGTCTGTCATATCAAAATAAACCGGAATAACACTCCCTGCAGAATCAGTAGTAACTTCTGAAGACCAATCGTCTAAACATCCGCCAGTTCTGGCAGTGGCATAAACAGTAGCTCCTTCGGCAGCAAATTTTTCTGCTATTCGTTTACCAATCCCTTTAGATGTCCCAGTAACCAGGCATATTCTGTCTCTCAACAATTTGTCCATGTTCAATCAGTATACTCCTCAGTCTTCAAACATAATTCCGTATTTCTTTAGAATTTCTATACCCTGATCAAAAGTCTTGAAACTCAATAAATCTTCGATTTCAAACATAACATCAAACGCCTCTTCAAGAGCAGATATAAGCGCAATATGACCTACTGAGTCCCAATTTTGGCTCACCCCTCTTTCCAAAGACGAACAATCGGTCTCTTCCGGGATTGCCAACACATCGTATAATGTTTTTTTATATTTAGCTAAATTACTCATGTTTTTTCCTTCCAGCCTGTCAACTAAATATCATCTCACATTTCATGCAAGTTAAGAACACCCTCAGGGTAACAGTCACCCGTTTCAATAATGGGATATATATTGGCTGTGTTAAGAGAAAAGGATGTCACACCCCAAGCAAGCCCTATCCCAAAGCCACTGGCCAGTACCTTTATCTCGGACTTATTTCTATAGTTATCTATCCCTGCACACAATGCCATAGGTATTGAGGCACAAGAAGTATTCCCATACTCATGTAAAGAAATTGGTACCTTTTCTGCCGGCAATTTTAACTTCTTCATCATGCGCTTTATGATAAACATATTGGCCTGATGAAACGCAAAGACATCGTAATCCTCTATATCTGTATGAGTATGAGTCATATACGCTCGTATACTGTCCACTACATCATTTGTTGAAAAAGACAGCACGCCCAGACCATCCATAAACAGTTCATACTTGGTACGCATCACGCCATCAGAGCACTCTACGCTTTCCTCATCAGGCAACAAATCACGAAAGCCTCCTCCGGGAACTATTATAGTCTTAAACCTGAATCCATCAGCCTGAAGCACAGTCTCATGTTCAGCCATTTCATTACGTCCGAATAGAATAGCTGCACCTGCATCTCCCAACATCAGTGAAGTATGATCTGTTCTACTCACCATACGGTTTCCAGTATCTGCAACTATCAAAAGTCCATACTTAGAATCAGATGTCATCATGAGAGATTCCACTATCTGTTGGCCGTAGACAAAACCAGCACATGCCTGCCCAACATCTGTTACCATGCAATCAACTGATAATCCCAATCTCTTCTGCAGAACAGAAGATGTACCAGGCTTCCTATAATCCGTTGCATAGCTCACAAACACCAGAATCCCAATTTTCGATCTGTCTATGTCGAGCTTGTTGAGAAGTGTATCAGCTGCAGTAAAGCCCAAATCTCCTGCCGTCTGCCCCGCATACTGCCCCAGATGTATTGCATTAATCTCAGTTGAAGCCAGTACTCTGTCAACAGCTTCCTTGTCAAAGCGTTTCTCATGATCTGTACGGTCTTCTCTATGTTCAGGAACCGCACACAGTATTCCTTTAATTTCGACTCCACTAGTACGAAACAGCGCCATTATGCCTCCATAACTGATAAAATATCAGCAACAGTCGTAAATCCTTTAAAATCAGATGCACTCAGCTTCTTGCCAAACTCATCTTCAATCAAAACGATTATTGCCAATTTCGTCAAAGAATCATATTCCTCAATTTCGTCAAGTACTAATTCTGGTTTTAATGATCCTTCGTCCATCTCCATCGCTTCTTCCAATAACTTAAGTTTTTCGCTCTCAGACATTTTGCCCAAACCTCCTTATGTTTTGTTTAAGATGTTGTTGCACCACCATCAACCGGAAGTGTAATCCCTGTAATAAACCTTGCCTGTGGACTTAGCAGATACACGATAGCATTTGCAATATCCAATGGTTCAGCAACCCCCAAATATTGCCGCGAAAGCAGGTTATTAACTGCCTCAGCATTTTCATCACTGTTTTCAAGCCATGCCTTGAACATATTTGTATTTGTCAGTGAAGGTGCCACAGCATTTACGCATATTCCTTTTTTTGATAGCTCCAACGCCATACACTGAACCGCGGAATTCATAGCTGCTTTCGAACTGCAATACGCTATCCTTGCTTTATTTCCATGGAATGAAGATACCGAAGACACTCCAACAACACGAAGTCCTGGATTAAATCTCCCCTTGCGGCTGACTTGCCTCACACACTCGACAAACCCAAAAAAATTGGTATTAAAGACATTCTGCATAATTTCAGGCTTAGCCTGTGCAATGGGTGTAAATCTGCTAACTCCCGCGCTATAGACCAAACCATCAAGAGGTCCGGTCTCAGAAATAATGGAAGCGATCTTTAACCCTATGTTATTCAAATCTGAAATGTCCATTTCATATGCGCAGCAAGACTTTTCCCCTAATTCATTTTTTATTTCGCACAACTTATCTATATTACGAGAAATCAAAATAGTCTTGCCGCCATACTGATTTACCAACCTTGCAGTCTGCTCTCCTATCCCAGAAGATGCCCCAATTATCATTACATTTTTATCTTTAAACACATCAATCATCATAGAATTTATCCCATATCAGCTTTCACAAATCCAGTGATTTCTTTCAAATTCCTAGCCAGAATCATCTGTCGAACCACATAATGTATGTACTCTTCTTCGTCCATAATCCATGAATCATAGAAAGTAACCACTTTATATTTATCTTTTATCGGAATCATCATTTTATCCTGAACCGAATGATATATTAAAGCTTCATATCCGGACGAGCAGTCTATAATAGTCTGCAGCGTCGCATTATCAAGGGTTAATTCGTCATACCCCATTATTCCTAATATTGCATTTGCAAAATACGAAACAACAGGCTCATTCCATTCTTCCAAATTTCGGCACAAATTATTATTTAAGTGGTTTATAAGAAAATCATATAGTTTTATGCTGTCAGTTTTTTCACACTGTTCAATCCTTGTTAACTCAGCATCTAGTTTTTGACTAACTTCATATCTACTAATACAATCTTGTTCCAAAACAGTCCTGCAAATTGCAGCTTCCGAAAGCCCTTGTCGACATAGCGTCTCTAATACTCTATCAGTCTTATTACCAATAATTATATTATAGTTTATATCCGCCCTATCATATTCCCGATAAAAATAGTCGCTAAAAACATTCCTGTCTTCATCGAATTGTGGGAAAAAGCCTCTAAACCCATGATCTGCCAAACTATACGTTTCACACTCACGTTTAAGCATTTTTTCATTTAGAATTCTATTACTATATCCTTTTTTTTCAGATGATGAGTAATAATAGTAATCTGCCCAACGTGCAACATGAAGATATTCTACCCATTTATCAAGTCCATCGATAGCTGATTGTTTTTTCACATTACAATCTTCAAAATAAACAATGCTATTATTTGACAAAAACTTTTCGGATAGTTCCAAAAAACGCTTTACCTGTCTAAGCAGCTCTGTTCCCATCATAAGAACAACAGATTTCTCATTTATCCAAGCATCAACTAGACTTGAACTTACAAAATCAATATATTCGCGCTTTCCAGATTGTGTAAAATAAGTAAAAAAGGAAGAAAAATCACTACAAATAATATACCTACAATCATTAAAGCAGCCATCATCAAAATATAAAGTTTTAATTTTATATTTCTCTGCAAATGATTGATTTTCAATATCTTCAGGATAGAAAGATGCCACAGCAAATAGTTGTAGTGTATCATTGTACTTTTTTATAAAATCTTCCACAAATCGAACATCCCCGCACAAAACAAGCGGTTTTAGATCAATTTTGCCAAACTTTTCTATCAACTGCATTATTCCACAGCCCCCTGATTTTTATGCTTACCCTGGTATACTCTGCGTAGTGCTCAACATACTCTTTAAAATCCATAAGCTTGATACCATCAGCAGTCATAATCTCATATTTATGCTCCGGAGTTATAAAATCTAACCTCATGTGTTTCACAACACTTGGATATATCGGAACATCTCCGCTTTGATGCGGGTGATATGGAGCAGATAACTCGCACGCAGACAGGGATGAATCAGTTATTCCAATACAATTCAGTATTCCTTCTATAAGTTTCCAAATTATTGGTCGATTGGGATGCACATAATTCTGATAAAGCATTTCTCTTTGATAATTATCTTTGATATACTCAACAATTTTAACATCCATCCCTTCCTCACCAAGTTCTGATATATGGAAAGTTGTCTTTACTTTGCGAAGAACTTGCTGTTCAGAATAAAAATCCTCAGAGGAAAGTACCTTGATAATGTCAGCGGTAGATAATCCATTTTCTACCAGTTTATTAATATTTACATCTTCCTTTCTATATAATGTGTGGAAAAAATTAAGATCTCTTTTGGAGTTATATGGATAAATATACTCGGGGTTTCTCGCATATAAACGGGACTTCACATTTGGCCAATAAATAGGTACGACCAAATTTGAAACAGATACAAGTTTACAATCTTTCGAAAACATTTCTTGCGTAACATTAAATGTACTATCCTTTTCCATAATACGAGGCATATATATACATATATCGCAAAGTAGTTTTGCATACATAAGCTCTCGACTCAACATAATTGCCATCGGATCCTTAGATGCTTGCACAAATATCGAATAAAACTCTGAAGTAAACTTTGGAACCATACTAATATTCTTATATACGTCCCTTAGTATGCATGATCCATAAAATAAAGCTATCTTCCTACGATTGTACACCGCTGCAGCAATTCCCGAAGAAATAAAATCCGAAAACGGTTTTAGTCCATCCAACGTGAGCTGTCTGTCTATAGAATTGAATGAAAAATAACTGCATATTATTATATAGTCATCATTACTAATATCTTCCGGGGTATATCCACGAACATCTAACCTTTCCAAAAAACGTTTTTCTCCCCACTCTTTGGAATAATTAGTCATACAGCAAACTATATTAAGTTGGTCATGAAACTCTTCATAAAACTCTTCAGCCACTATTCCCACACCAAAAAGAATAATGTTTCTTGTAGCTATTTCATGAAGTATTATTTTCCTGGCTTCTTTTTTATCCACAATTCTCCTAGCTCTTCGATATCACCATTTTCCCATATTCACAGCATCTTTTATGAATCTTATCATGGAACTTTATGAGTCTATCTGCATTAACATATCCATAGGCTTTCTTATTCTCTTCTCGAAGCAACTTAACCAAGTATGACCTGATCTTTAAATAATCATCAGACTTGCCGCCTTTAGAGTGAACAATAAGCCCAGATATCACCGCAACATCATCTGCTTCAGCATAAGTAGCAATGTGTGCACAAACCTTCCCATCACGTTTAATGATTATGCTTCTCCCAACTCCTGATCTAATCCTATCCGCCAGTTGCTTTGCCAACCCATCTACAGAATAGTATCCGCCAATATCTTTGTTCGAGCATATCAAATTAGCTATGTCATATGCATCATCTTCAGACGCAACTGTTACGTCCTCCGAATTATTTTCATAGTATCCCTCATCATCAATTTGGTAGATAACACCATAAGAGGTTTCATATCCAGGTACTATTTTACACAAAAACTCTATAATATCCTTTCTTCCCTCTATCATAGAAACTGGATTTAAAGATATCAGATTTGCAACATCATCTATTATGTGTTGATCTGGCAAACCTTTGCAATAGAGCTGAAAGCTGTCATAATACTTCATTGAGACAAACTCTATTTTTCCATTCTTTTCTTCAATCCAAACTCCGATATTACTATTCTCAAATCTATACTGTTTTATATCAATGTATAGATATAAGCATTCGCTAATAGCACTGCTTAAATATTTAATTACGCGATCATAATCTTTTTCAGATGCTTTTCTCATAAATACTGCCACCAACTATAGCAACAATTAATAATATACAAATTTCACTTAAGCACTATTGGCCTATCAAATGTCAAATTGCCCCTATATAGTTTATCGGAGTCCTTACTCATAAAATTAACATCACGTGTTTTTTAATATTGCTTATATAGCAGTATCTCATTTGCAATTGCGCATAAATTGCCGTTTTGTCTGAATATTCTGTATATATTTTATCATTCTTTTTGTACCATTCCAATTAATTAAGTTGTGAAAAACTTTGCCTGAAATGTATTTCTAAATTCTACTCTAAAGCGCATACGAAATTAACTTTTTCAATTCCCGTTAGGAACTTCTAAATAAGATACTGATTATGAAGCATGACTGGTATCCCTTTTTCTGCACACTTTTCCGCAATCCAGCCTGCATCTCCATAAAATGCGTCCCATTTATCCATATGCTTAATTGCTTCTCCATCAGCATCATATATAACGTTTTCGCATGTGGATCTCATATTACTAACAACATCTTGAAAACGCTTATATAATTCATTATCTATTCTTTTCAATTCAGTATCAGCTTTCTCCTGAGGAAGCATAATAGCTGTCACCTTGTCAGCGCGTTCCGTTAAAACATCCAACGACTCCTTAATCTTCTCTAGGGCTTTATCACATCCTGATAGCAGGAAACTGATTGATATGTAATATATAATGACCTTATTTTCTTTTTCACCGGTAACACGTCTGTGCCACTCTTCATCCTCCTGGCTGCAAACAGGTGAAAAGTCTTCTTTTAGTTCCTCCATTAATACCAGTTTATCTTCCCAATACCTCCTAGTCTGCTCACCGGAAAAAGCAATCAATTTATCAATGTATATGTTCCGAATTTTCTCTGACTTCAAGATCACTTTATCCGCGCTGATTACAGCCGGCTGTTCAATAAGAGTTCCCAATGCCGTGCTTGCTTTATCTCCTCCTGTTTCAGGATCATCCACATCAAAACATGGCATATACACTAACTCGTCCGTATAATTCAGAAGGTTTCCAGAGTAAAAATACTCATGGGCCGTCATTGTTGTGCTCCAGCCATCATATGGTACTTGTATAACAATCCGGTCCGGATGCTCATGTTCAAAATCGTATTTGGTGCAGTCCTCTGTTTTAACATAGCCAGGAAACAGATCACGCTCGTCATGTTTGTCCCCTATCTCACCCTTATAATTTGCATCATAATAAAATATTGGAAGCACATGCACTTCCTCGTTTTCATCCTGCATAGCTTTACGCCATAAAGGTTCCATTGTCTTCCAATGCTTAGCTTTACATGGCAAAAAGACAACTTTTTTCATGGTACGATCTGAATGCGTTTCCGTAAGTCTCTTAATATATCTCCCAACAGATACCAGAAGTTGATTGCTATCGAACGTATATCTATATGGATTATGTCCTATTTTTTCTCTCAGCATCTCCTCTTGTTTTGAATATACCGGGTAATCATGCTCCCCACCGCTTTTGACAATCCTCATAAAATTCTTATATTCAATTCTAAGCATCTTAAGAAATTGTGGAGTCGCTTTAACGCGGCAGTTTTCAAACGGCAACTCAATGCAGTCTTCAAATAACTCTCTTGGAAACACATGATTATTTCTAGTAATAAACAGAGTCATCATAGCAACTCTTGAAGAGTCATTATCTTTGCACTCCGTATGAATTTGTGCAATTTCCCTCATGTACTTATTTTTTTCTCTTAATGTTTTTGCTAAAGAGCATCTTTGTATCAGCTCCTTAACTCTGGCCTTTCTATCCTCCTCTAATTTCGGATCATCATAAACGTTATCCAATGGAAAAATATCTATTCCGACCGTATATGGACATCCATAGAAATCCGCCATATGTTTCTCACCGGCGTCTATAAATGAACAGTTGACTATTCTCCCGGTAAACTCTGTATATTCAGGCTCGTTATCGAGAGTCAGGATTTTATAATCGGATGGAAGTTCTGAAACTGCCACTTCAAAAAACTTATCCCAATCCTTTCTGAGCATACTGATATCCAGATCATCATCCCATGGCACATACCCGGCATGCCTAACAGCACCAATAAGGGTACCGTAATCAGCAAACCATTTAAGTCCGTATTTGTCACAGATTGCTGCAATCTCATGCAGAACCTTAAGTTGAGCCGCCCAGTACCGTTTCATCATAGACGTAACAAAAAAACCTTCTCTGACCTCATCCTCAAAGAAGGTATTTGTAAATGAAAGATTGTCCAGTGAACTCTTCCTCATCGTCAACCTGCCTCCGCGTATAAAGACTCAAACAATTAAAATTCATCATTATTCTGACAGCAATTCTATTATGTTCTCATTATGATCTATGAGCCGCATAGTCCTGTAAAGAAGGTCTGTCACCACATCACTTTCAAATTCCGCAACAATACCGTTCGATATCAGAACACAGTAAAATAGTAAAAGGTATATTTCAGCCTTTTTAAATGTATCGGCATAATCCTTATTCACCACGTTCTCATTGTACATTATCCGCTCAAAAAGATAGCATCTGCAGATATTCTGGGCAAGAAATGGATAGTGTTTCTTAAGTTCTACATCTACCCGCTTTATATCATCCATGCTGATGTGCATATTTCCCAATTTCAATGTATCGTACTGCTCTACTGCCCCTATCTCGGATGCGATATCACGTAGCTTTAGCATAATCTCATCGATATTACTGTTTATAATACCATCATGGAATCCAATGTATTCCTCTCCAAGGCAACTGAACGACTCGAGTGCCGACCTATCCTTGTTGAATAGGCTCAGCGTTCTTTCCATCACTACTTCAGACTCCAGTTTAGGAAGCTTTTTACCCTTCTCATTCTTACTCTCATATAAAACTTCAGAAGTGAAGCGAATTATCCTGTCTGTAGAAACAATCATTCTTGCCACTTCCGGGCAAGATAAACCTATAGTCATGGTATAAACGTCTCCATATCCGGAAACAAATCTCGGATAAGATCTGCATGTATTCGAAAGAAACTCCTCTCCATAATCAGCATGAATACTACATAATCCATCATCTGTAATAAATGGGCATTTATGGTCTTTTTTTATAAGTGTGTGAGGGCGTTCAGAGCTGATTTTGTCGTTGATGTCACCCATTAGTTCCGATAATGCCTCATATGTTTTCTGGTCAACAGATATACACCAGTCTTCATCACAACAATTAGATGGGCAAGCAGAAGTAATGCAGTTGAACCCATCATATAATTCATTCTTCCAAATTCTCAGCATTGATTTTCCCCCTTATTTATATTCTAGTACTCAATTATGCACAAATACAAGAAAAAGGCTCCGGGGAGCCCCGGAGCCCTTTTGGTAGTCGCAATGTAGTAAACAGACGTTTAAAACATATAAACCTTTTCAGATATTAGCCAAGAAGTGAAAGAACACCCTGATTGGACTGATTAGCCTGTGCCAGCATAGACTGTCCAGCCTGTGCAAGGATGTTGTTATTTGAATACTTAACCATCTCTTTAGCCATATCTGTATCACGGATAGCAGATTCAGCTGCCTGAGTATTCTCAACAACGTTATCAAGGTTCTTGATTGTGTGCTCAAGTCTGTTCTGCATAGCACCGAGATCAGATCTCTGAGTTGAAACCTTCTCAAGAGCGCTCTTTACAGAATTGATAGCACTCTGTGCATTTGTATGAGAACTAACATCAAGTCCGCTAACACCGATTGTTGAAGCACTCATGCTTCCAATGCTTACAGCGATAGTGTCATGAGCACCGGTCTCAGAACCAACCTGAAGGTTCTTGCCAGAGAAAGTTCCGTCAAGGAGCTTCTGGTTATTGAACTCTGTAGCAGATGCTGTTCTTGTGATCTCAGTTGCAAGAGCATCAACCTCTTTCTGGATGTAAGAACGGTCATTTGTTGTCAGAGTATCGTTTGCAGCCTTTGTTGCAAGCTCGTTCATTCTCTGAAGCATATCATGTACTTCATTGAGCGCGCCTTCAGCTGTCTGTACTGCAGAAATACCATCCTGAGCGTTAGCAGAAGCCTGTGTAAGACCTCTTACCTGACGTCTCATCTTCTCGGAAATTGCAAGACCTGCTGCATCATCTGCTGCTCTGTTGATCTTGTAACCGGATGATAACTTCTCACTTGACTTAGCCTGAACACCAGTTGTGATGCCAAGCTGTCTGTTTGCGTTCATTGCTGTGACGTTGTGTTGTACTACCATAATTTTATTCCTCCTTGAATGTGTACGGTGGCTTCCTTGCCACTCGTTTGCTCGTTTTGAAATGGTCTTATGTGCTGGCCATAATACCATTCCTGTTTTGTTTTACACCTTTATTATCGTCTATAAATCTAAAAACTTAATACATAAAATTATTAACAAATTATAAACTTTTCAAAATAGGGCAAAATATGAGCTCCGTTTTCCCGGAGCCCATACTTATTATTGTGTATTAACTTCTTTTTTATATTACTGTAGGAGTGACAGAACACCCTGATTTGTCTGATTTGCCTGAGCCAACATAGATTGACCAGCCTGTGCAAGAATGTTGTTATTAGAGTATTTAACCATCTCTCTTGCCATATCTGTATCACGGATCTGTGATTCAGCTGCCTGAGTATTCTCAACTACATTGTCCAGATTCTTAATTGTATGCTCGAGTCTGTTCTGCATAGCTCCAAGATCTGATCTCTGTGTTGATACCTTATCTAACGCTGATTTTACTGAATCAATAGCTGCCTGTGCTGAATCGTGGGAGCTAACATCAAGTGAACCTACGCCAATTATCGTGGCGGTCATAGCCTCAATGCTAATCTCAATCTCATCCTGACCGGTAGCTTCTGATCCAACCTGAAGTTTCTTACCTGCAAAAGTACCATCAAGGAGCTTCTGATTGTTAAATTCTGTTGCAGATGCTGTTCGGGTGATCTCGGCCGAAAGAGCATCGATTTCCTTTTGTATATAGCTTCTGTCACTAGTTGTAAGTGTATCATTTGCAGCCTTTACGGACAGCTCATTCATTCTCTGAAGCATATCATGTACTTCATTAAGCGCACCTTCAGCTGTCTGAACTGTGGAAATACCATCTTGTGCATTTGAAGAAGCCTGTGTAAGACCTCTTACCTGACGTCTCATCTTCTCAGAAATAGCAAGACCTGCTGCATCATCTGCTGCTCTATTAATCTTGTAACCTGAAGAAAGTTTTTCGCTACTCTTTGCCTGAACTCCGGTTGTGATGCCAAGCTGTCTGTTAGCGTTCATCGCTGTGACGTTATGTTGTACTACCATATTCAATCCTCCATGAACGGGGCTCGCTTCCATGCTGCCTTTCCATCTTTTTTATTCGTGCAGACCTACTCGGAGTCCCTTCCACGGCTGCTTTGATTGGCTTTTACATTAAAGATATCGGCATGATTCCCATAATCTTAACCCTATTTGTATCTTTTTTTCATCTTTTTTTGTAATATTGAAACTTTTATACTTTTTTAGCTTTTCACTATAAAGAAAAAAGGACTTGTAGCCGATAATTAGGCCCAAGTCCTTTTGTATCTAATCATGACACAATTTATTCAGTTCTTTTTATCCATAAACTGCGGTGGAACATTCTTGTAATTGCTCATTGTCTGGTAATAATTAAACGCTGCCGATGATGAATTCTTACTCTGATTCATATGTTCTCTGGCAGAACTAAAATACTTCTCAGCAAGTCTTTTGTTCCGATGCTCGGCTGCTTCGATAGATGCGCTTTTCGCGGAAATCTCCTGAATAAGATTCTGCATTCTCCCAATCTGATCTGCATACTTTTCTTTGTTTTCGCCAACTTCCTCTTTTACCCTGTCAAACAGGCTCTGGAAACCGTTGTCAAGTGATAGAATTTCATCTATGAGACTTTCTTTTGCCTCTACAGTTTCATCAAAAGCATCCAAGCCAACATGTTCAGCATCATTTAGTATCTGCTTTTGTCTCTCACATTGTTCCTCAATCTTACTCAAGATACTTAGCTTTTTTTCAAGACTTTCCTCAAGCATATCAAGACTGATCGTAAGCATCTTCATCCCCCTTTAAGCATCCTTTACCATGATGTTATTGGCTTTCATAACAGCAACCCAATTATCCCTGATAGCATGCATATGCTCATTTACTTCTGCCACTATTTCCCTATCTTTGGCAATATTAGCTTCTACCAGGCGTCTGGCAATGTATGAATACATATTCTCGAAGTCTTGAGCAACAGCATATTTCATATCTAATGTATTACGAAGATAATCTATAATACGCTCCGTTTTAATGATATTGTCATGCGCTTTCTGAATATCATTTTTCTCTATTGCAAAGTCCGCAATATTTAAAAACTTAATGGCACCATCATAAAGCATAAGAGTAAGCTCCGGGCCACTTGCTGAATTCACCTTGTTGTTTTTATATTGAGCATATGCAGCCCTCTGTTGTGATGTTAGTACTGGCATATTATGTCTCCCTCATATTTTTTCATATAGTTGTTAATCTTGATGCTTATGAGCCACTACCGAAGAAACTTGAAAGCGACCCACTATTTGAATTGATCTTTGAAAGCATCGACTCCATCTTTGAAAACTGCTTATAATACTTATCTTGCGCAGCTTCCAATGCCTTCTGTGCATCAGATATTTTGGTATTGTATGCACTGTACTGAGATGCCATCAGCTTATCCTCATAGATGGTAAAGGCACTGCTGAACTGTGTGCCCTTCATAAGATCTCCCATCTTGGAGTAAAGTGATTTTGAAAGCTCTGTAAAGAAGTTCTGAACCATCTCAGGATCCGAAGAAATAGCAGCCATCAAAAGGTCTGCATTTCCACTGGAAACACTGTCATCCTTATCACCATCAATATGTAATAAGTCTCTGTCGTTCTCGGATGTAGAGAAATAACTTCCTGTTGAAATACCAAAGCTAGCAAGTGAAAGTTTCTGTGTGGTTCCATCCTTAAGCGCGACACTAAAACTCGAACTCATTATCGACTTCATAGCATTTCTGAGAGAAGAAATATTCTCATCGCCACTAAGAAGGCCATCCTTGATCTTATTCTCCCACTCCTCAACCTCTTTCTCAGACATCTGTTCCTTCTGATCATCAGTGAGCATGGAATACTTCTTGGCAGCATCAGCGTTATAAAGAGTAGAAAACTCCTTCATAAGGTTATTATACTCTTTAATAAGATTCTTTACACTGTCATAAATACCGCTGGTATCCTGCTTGGTAGTGAGGGTTATTCCGGTTCCCTCTTCTTTTGCAGTAATGGTAAGTCCATTTACCTCAAACACATTGCTCTCGGATGTGTACTCTACTCCATTGAGCACTATAGTAGCACTTGATCCAGCAATGTAGTTAGTACTGTCTTCTTCTCCGGTGCCACTAAGCTTAATACCAAGTGCATTCATTAAACCGGAAGATTCATCATCAGACACAAGATGAAATGCTGCCTTAGCACCCTCAGCTTGAGCACCAACATAGAACCTGCCATTCTTCTCATCATAATTGAAATCGACCTTGGTTCCAGTTTCGGATGATCTGGCATTTCTTACCTTACTTACTATTTGGCTGATTGAGTCACCCTCTTTAACATCAACTGAAATGATATCACGAGGATCATCTCCTATTCTGAATTTAATCTTTCCTCCACTTATTCCAAGATCAGTCAATGTATCTGAGGATTTGGCGGGATTTCCTTCTCTTCCCTCCATTTCAGTACCAGTAAGATAAGATGCCTTTGCAAGGCTTGTTATATCAAGCTTCTGAACACTATTCATTGCATTGCTGCCTGTCACAACAGATACTGCATTTGAATTACTTACAGAAGTTGTCTTCTTAGTATACGCGGCTGAAAATCTCATATTACTAAGCGCATTGTTATAGAAATCTACAACTTTTTTATTGAGTTCTTTCAGCTTATCCTGTTTCCAGGTAAGCTTCTTCTGTTCACCCTTGAAGTTATCGAGTTTAGTCTGTTTGGAACTGGTAAGTGCGGTGATAATACTCTCTGTATCCAATCCCGAGTTCATTCCCGTAATTCGTATAGGCATATTAATTCTCCTTTCTCAATCCGTGAGTGTGTTACTGGAAATCCGTTTCCATACAAGGGTTATCGCTTTTCGTCAACCATGATCCCGGCAATTTCCCAAACCTTGGCTATCATATCCAGCGTCTCTTCCGGTGGAAATTCCTTGATAACCTTCTTGGTTTCTTTATCAACCATTTTTATGGTCACACGATTTGTCTTATCATGGATTCCAAAAACAGCTTCAGCATTGGACTTAACGTTCTTGGTCATCTCTGAAATAGCCTTTCTGACCTTCTCGTTGTCCTCCTGGATCTGCTCCTCAGTCTCAGCATATTTTTCTCTGCTCTGTGTATATGTCTGAGTTCCATTTTGAGCATCATGACCTGAATCTGCAGAGTTATCAGCAGCTTCAACCTTAAGATCTATGGCAGGAGCCGCTTCCTGATTTACAACCTCAGACTGTGACTGACTCTGTTCCTGTACCTGTGTTCTTACCTGTGGCTGAGTCTGCTGCACCAGCGGACTAAAGCCGTTAATAGCATCCATTCCCATAATTTTATACCTCCATGACCTCCATGTCTTAGCCGGGTATCAACGTGTTCTATCGTTACATTTCTGCACAAAAACAAAATGTTTGTACACGATTTCTTATCCTTTATATCGGTAATGAAGATTATAACTTTATGTTTTTAGACGTGAAAAATGAAGAATTAATAAAAATTTTAGAATTTTACTCAGACTTTCCAGTAAGTTTTTTGAGCCCTTCGTCATTAGCATGTTCCAATGTATGCATCTGTTTTATTACTAATTGTCGTAGTAACACCAGTCGCTCTGACTGTGTTTTACCCTGATCAATAAGTATTGCGTTATAGCTCTCCATATTCGCCATAACAAGAAGCTGGTTTAATGTAGCATAATCTCGCATATTTCCTTTTTTATTCTTGCTTTCATCCCGCCATTGCTTGGCAGTTTTTCCAAATAAAGCTACATTTAAAAGATCAGCCTCACTCGCATACTTATACGCAATTTGCTCAGGGGTGAGTTCTGGAGGTATAAGGTTTTCTTTTACAGCATCCGTATGAATACGATAGTTGATCTTTGATATTTCTCGATTAAGATTCCATTTTAATGAAAGTTTGTTATTTTCATCCTTCTTCAGTCGCTGATAATCCTTCATGATGTACAATTTATATCCTGCCGATATCCATGAAGCAAATTCTAACGCAATATCTGAATGGGCGTATGTCCCACCATATCTTCCGGATTTGGTAACTACACCAATTGCTCCCACTCCTTCTATCCACTTTGTGGGAGACATCGTAAATCTGTGTAATCCAGCCTCATTTCTAAACCCCTCGAATTCGAGGGGTTTAAAATCAGGATTGTGCAATTCTTCCCACAATCCCAGAAACTCTATTGTTTCTCTGTTCCTCATCCAATTACAAATAGTAGCATTCGCATCATCGCTCTTATACTTGGCTATATCCGTCAAAGAAATAAACTCATTTTCAAAATCCAAAGTATAAATACGGATATCTACGCCATTAGCATGTAAAGTCTCATTTATCACTTTCTCCATCAATTTCAACCTCTTTTATAAAGTGTATTCAAATGTCCTTTTATACTTATCTTGTAGCATCACTCAATGATCTTAGGTAATCAGCAATATTATGATACTGACAACCATCTATGCCGATGTCTGATTTACCCTGGTATAAAGCAACTTTTTTTACTATTTTGCCATATTTTCTCTGTACAAAGTCACAATTCTCTTTTTTTAGCAAACTATTGTCCTGCACCTTGGTCGCATTATCATCGTGCAACATCTCATATAATTCACAAGTATCAGTTTTTGTATCATAGAGAACCATATATAATTCGCCTGTATCAAATTGAAGTTTAAACGTCTTTTTTGACTTAGGGAGTTCCTTCTGAGTTTCAAGAAATACAGTATCTTCAACCATTCTTCGTTTAATATCACCCAAAATCATATGTTCCATTTGAGTCTTTTCTCTTTCACTTAATGTTCTAGCCTCATTTGATTGCAGAAGCTTTAACACAAATGCTTCTGCCTGGCAATAGCGTATCCCCGGCTGTGTAAAGACATATCTTCCTAAAGGTTCAACATATTCAACAACTTCCATTTCCCGAAGATAATTCCTAACTTCCAACACCACCTCTGGAATTTGTTCCTGTTTCTTCAATTTGTCGCTGGTATCGCATAACTCCCCAGGTATTTCTTTATTTCCAAGAATTACCTCTTTCGTAAACTCATGATTCATATCCTGTATTACTCGATTTATAGCATTCGTCAATTCATCCGCTTCATATAATTTCTTTAAATGTCTAAAATGTCCTCCATCCTCATAAAACTTGAGCGAATGCTGAATATTCCTGCATATGGCCGTGTCTATATATCTGTGTGTGCTTTCATCGTCTCTAAATGAAGCCTCATCAGAATTAACATCTTTATTTTCAGAGTTCAGCTCTCCGGCTTTGAGCGTTCCTCCATATCTGATATACTCATCCACACTGTTTATCCCTAAAAGTCTTGCGTGCTCTCTAAAAGGAATAAACGTTGTGTGCACCGTCACTGCTCTGTCATACAGTTCTTCATTAGAAGCAATAAAGAGCCCCAGTGAATCCGAGCCCGAGAGAACAATTTTCATTCCACCGGCTGCATATACATCAGAAAACAGGGACGCTGAATCAATGAAATCATTTATCAACGTAACCTCATCAACAAACACATACCTAAAACCGTGTCTTCGCAGGTTTTTAAGATCCTTGTTAATATCTGCCATGGTGTCTGACTGCTTAGCCTTAATATATACAGCCTTGGAAAATTCCTTATCATTCATATTTAGAATGACTTGTCTAATAATAGTTGTTTTTCCGGTCCTTCTAAGACCATATAAAAGACATACGTTATCCCCTGCCGGGCTATGGATATATCTGTCAATAATCGCGTAACAGTCTCGTTTTTCAAATTCTCTCGCCACAGAAACCATATCGGAAAGCTCTTCTCCATACATGGCATTGGTCATAAGTTCCGGCTCCTGACTGTCATCATGATATCCGATATCATACTTTTCAAACTCTTTTGCCAGAGCCTTCAGCCTTTTCTCAAGCTCTCTCCGCCTCACTATCTTTTCTTTTAACCCAAATGCTTCTATTTCAGAAACTATATCATAATGTCTTTTCCCGGAAGCATCCTTCCATTGGTGATAGTAATAATACGTATTGTTTATCAGTTTCTTAGTCACACTACCTTTAGGAAGCGCATCTATTTCAGCTTGAAGCTCTTGTATTTCCTCATTCATAATACTTACCCTCTTCAAACACATTGGTTACATAATAATTTTAACCCACTTCATCCCGATAGTCTATGGGTTAAAGCGGGTTAAATTCTATTTTTTGTTAAAACTTCCGGAAGCAGTTTTGTATATGCAAATTTCTCAAACACTTTTTTCTGCCCGTTTATGGCAATCTCTTTTCTTTCATCCTCATGCTCAAGATAATAAGCGGTCTTCTCAATGAATTCATCCGGTGTCCGTACAATCACAAGGTCTTTATCCTCTTCGAAATATTCTGCGATTTCATCCTGGTATGTTGTGATAAGAAATCCTCCTGATCCAAGAACATCCATAACACGAAGAGGAATTCCGGATGGGATGCATCTGAAAGTCATGTTGATGTTGATCTTACTGTTGTGGAAAATATATGGCATCTGGGCATTGTAATCAGCAAGACCAAGGTTAGTTACTCCGGGTACAGGCTTAGCATCAGGCGTTGTGTACAGAGTTGTGTCAAAACAATCCCCCAGAGCTTCAAGTATTTTGCGGCGCTCAGTTACAGTTACCTTCTTCCTGATGATATCCAGTATTACACGATCGTAGTCTACGCTGTACTTACCGGTGTCTTCGAATTGAATAAAGCTTCTGAGCATCTCCATCATGGAGGCATCTATTAATCGCTTATCAGAGATAATGTCCTTTCCATATATTAACTGTTGCGCATCTATCACATCAGCGAGGTACTCTTTTATATCCTCCGGAAAAGTGGCCTGGTCAAAAAAATTGAATTCATTGTCATAGAGATTACCAAGAAAAGTGACATCGTGGAGATATGATTCAGGCTGCGTTGCAAGACCCAGACTTCTTAACCTCTCTTCATTCACTCCAAGAGGTGTATGATAAACATGCTTCGCTCCCTGAGTCTTCAGCTCTTCGCAGAGTCTTTTGTCAAAGATATGAATACGGTTTTCTTCATAAGTTATTGTGCCGGAATATAGCGGATAATGAGGGCAGTCGAACACCCAGGATATGTAGGAAATCTTATGCTCATGGCATTTCTCAGCGATTTCAGGAAAATAATCAAAACTGAAAACGCAGTCACAATCTCTTTTCCCAATATCGGCTCTATCGCGGAATGTCACAACCTCATGCCCGCGCCTTCTCATGGCATCCCGACAATCCTCACCGTTAAATTCATCCCAGTCGTAGTAAAGTATCCGCATCTGAATTTCTTGTCTCCATTGTCACGCTGTAAAAAAACGCCCTGCACGAGATGTGCAGAGCGCTTGTAATCACACAAAAATCAAAGCAGCTTCTTCAGAGCCTCAAGTCCTGCCACATCTGTAGCTTCCTTGTTCTCATTCTGAATCTGGATATAAACTTCTTTCCTGTAGATCGGAATCTCCTTAGGCGCGGAAATGCCGAGCTTGATCTGGTCTCCCCTAATGTCCAGAACAGTGATCTCGATATTATTATTAATGATGATCGCCTCGTTCTTTTTTCTTGATAATGCTAACATAGTTTCTCCCTCCGTGGTTTATGAATTAGCTTCTTTATTCTTCTTAAGGATATCGTAGATAGGGAACTTAACAGGATAATTGTCGTTATCAACAATTGCCTGTGTACCCTTCATATCCTTAACATTGATGACAAACGGTCCCATAAGGTTAACTGTCATCTTGGCAAGGTCATGCGGAACTGTAACTGTCACAAGAACAAGAATATCTTCATCATCAAGTTCACCAACATCTTCAATCTTGGTTCTGTCAATCTCAGGACTGTAGTCCGGGCACACAATAAGAGGATCCATAACAGGCATAGCAAAGCCCGGCTCATCAATTGACTGGAGCCACTTTATTGTATTGGTAGCTGCGCCATCCTCGTCACTCTCATCATGCATCAATGTGAATTTCTTTAAATCAGGAAAGCCGATTATACCATTTGGGAAAGTGATAATCTTGCTGTCTTCAATCTCTACTTCGCCGAAAATTCTTGTTATGAGTCTCATTTTGTAACCTCCATAGTCTCAAGTGACTTTGCTACACATTAATTATAAACGCAATTTCGTACAATTGCCACATTAATTCATACAATTTGTTGCTAATATACGGATTGCTCCGCAAAAAGTGTTTTTCTTATCATCAGATATAATTCATTAATGAAGTTTGTGATATCTTTCCTGTTGCCATCAAACTTGCCTCGTAGGTAACCTGTGCAGTAGTAAGCTTTGTTGCTGCCTCGGCTATATCGATGTCCTCATTCTCTGACTGAAGAGTCTTAAAGGTTGTAGTCTGGTTCATCAGTCTGGAGCTTACAAGGTCAAGTCTCTTAGATCTGGTACCATTGTCTGTAACAGCGATGTTTGCTGTATCCAGGGCCTTCTGCATTGATGTGATCTTGTGCTCGAATTCCTTCTGAATTTTTTCTCTCATGAAGTCATAAGCCTTTGTGGCTGATTCTATCTCGTTTTGGATCTTAGCCTTTTTGGTCTCATCGTCAGTAGAGTCAAGCTTACTCTTAAGGGTCTTTAATGTTGTATCAACCTGCTTAAGCTCATTGAGCATATTTGAGAGGTCGCCGACATCTCTTTTGACACTGGTTGTGAAAACCGCATCTGCTGTAGTGTTGACTACAACCGACTGAGCAAATCCAACATCATAAGCGATATCGTGATTGGCTGTACCCTTGTTATAAAGAATGCTCTTCTTGTTTTCATTGGTGTAGGTGCATGCGAAGAGGTTCTCAGGTCTGATGTCTCCGTTTGTCCACTCTTTCTTGTCATAGATTACATCGATACTGTTTGCATTGATGATGTCAGGAAGAGTCGCAAACTTTTCACTGAGTTCCTTGTTCAGAAGGACCTCTCCTGTTTTTGCGTTGAGATATGCATACGCACCGGTTTTATGTGCATAAATGTTATCGTAAGCTGCATCTATCTCAGCTTCTGTGCTTGTGCCATAAATAATATTTGCAGGTCCGATCTCAAGGCTGGTCTCCCGGTAAGATGAATGCACACTTCCGTTGCCTGTTAACTGTACAACCTCGTTGCTGTAAGTTCCGTCACCGTTTTCTACCGGGTACAAATTCTTAAGTGTAAGAGTTCCGTCGCTGTTTACTGTTGCCTGATATCCGCCGCCACTGAGGTTGATGGTATATGTCTGATCGATGGCGGGGAGGATCGGAACATCAACAGTCACTCTGCCTGCCTTTGTTGTGTAGGTAACTGTCGTAACGTCTCTTGATTCAATGGAAGTTATCGCGGAATCAACATTTGAATGATCCGGGTTATAGATTCCATCCGCATTGAGGGCAATCTGATAAGTCTTACCATTGCTCTCATCAAAGCCTTCAATCATGTAGGTTCCGTCTTCTTTATACTTGGCATTATATACAATGCCATCGCTTACGATCTCATAATCCGTTCCGTTTGAATTAGCCGGAATAGATGCGTAGTGTGTAACACCTTCCATAGTCTTAAAGGTGAGATTTATTGTGTCCATTGTACTTGCTACTGTACTGGTCGCCGGCTGCTGCAGAGTTTCTCTGAATTTGAGAGTTGCTGACTTTCCATCACCCTGAATATAATCCAGGTTGTCATAGGAGAGTCTAAGCCTTCCGGCAGTTCTTTCAACTATCTCGTTCTGCATGGTAGCTGCAGTATCATCGTTGAGGATAGTAGAGGAATCCAGTTTATACTTGCCGATGATCCTGGTTGATTCCCCGATGCTTCCTGCATTGAACTCATCATTAATATCTGTATAGGCTGCAGTTGTAGTCCTGTCAAAAGTAAGAGGAGTGTCTGTTCTGTAGCCTGTAAACACATATCTTCCGGCATAGTCCATGTTACCGGTTGAGTAATACTCTTTTGCCAGAGCATCCATCTGTGTAACGATCGTGGACAGATCATCCAGAGTCAGATCCTTGTTCGCGCCCTTTGTTGCCTGCTTTACACAGTCAGTAAGAACATCTGTAACTGTAGAAAGCGCATCAGCAGTAACCTGAAGCCAGCTCTCAGCGTCTTTTGCATTCTTCTCATAATACTGGGAGAGCTGAGTCACATTGCTGCGAAGCCTCAGGGCACGTATAGCGATGACCGGATCGTCTGACGGACGGGTTATTCTTTTTCCCGTACTCATCATGGTGTTAAGCTGATCCTCAGACACCTTGTTGTTATTTATATTGTAAAGGGAATTGTTCTGCATGATTTTGTTAGTAATGCGCATAGTAATCCTCCGAATGTAGACAATCCTTTGTCCCTGAAAATAAGCGCATCCATGCAGACCATATGATTTTCACTACGTATATCGACAGTTATGGTCAATAACTTAAGAACCGGCCGAAAAAAAATGAACCCCAGGGGGGTTCATTCGCACTTCAAGTTATACACCTGTCTCAAGTATCAGTCTGTCGTAGATCTCAGTTAGTGTCTGGATCATCTTGGATGAAAGTGTGTAAGCATTCTGGAAGTTAACCAGGTTTGAAGCCTCCTCATCCTCGTCGACACCTGTATCTGACAGTCTCTGGTTACTGATGGTATTCTCCAGAGAAGTATATGTATCTTCAAGAGTCTGTGAATTGGATTTATTCAGCGCCACATCCGCAAGAACCTTGGTCAGGAACTCGCCTGAAGTTGCGCCTCTGAAGATCTTCTTGGTCTTGAACATGTCTTTTAACTTAGTAAGATTGCCAAACTCGGATTCACCTTCTGTCACGTCAGACTTAGTCGCAACTCTGTCGGAGTTATCAAGAAGAACAGCACTGACATTGAAGTTGCCGCCCCTGAGTTTGTAGTAACCCTTGTTCTCTGAAAGAGTTGTGAGCTGCTCATAGCTGAGTTCTGCTGCCGAGTTATTATCCATGGATCCTGTAAGAGCAAACACACCTTCAAGCGAGTCTGAAGTGTATCCGGTGGTCATGATCTGATTGACCTGATCCGAGAACTGTCTGATCCACTCGTTCATCTGAGCCATGTAGTACGGGATTCCCTGATAGCTGTTTGAGTAGCCGATGCTTACACTCTTTCCGCTGTCAGGAATGCTGCTCAGACTGTCATTATCAATCTTAAAAGTATAAGTAGATTCTCCGTCATAATCCCAGCTGTCATATTTATATGTCTTTGCCCCGATCTTCATGGTTCCGAACTCAGGAATCGTGCACTTGGTCATATCCTTGAGGTAGTCGTTATCAACCTTGACCGTCACATAAACCGATCCGTCAGGAGTCTGCACCACGCCATCTGAAGGCGCTTTGCCATGGAAATAATGGCTGTTGTTACCGTCTCTCATAGCCAGAAGTCCCTGAAGCTCTCCGCCGATCAGCTGTGAATCCAGCGCAAAATCGGAAAGCTCATTTACGCTGTCGCCATCCTTATAATTTGCGCTGCCCCACTTGATATCAAAAAGACCCTTTACATCGTTCTGGTTTGTAGCACCGTCATCAGCGCGGGAAACACAGATCATCTTTCTGTATTCATAGGTATCAACCAGTTCGTATGAGCCTGCAACCCAGATCTGGTATCTTGTCGCACCGGTCTCTCTGTCCGGCTGTGTTTCATCGACAATCGGAGTCTCTCTTACCTCAACTGAAATCATCTTGGAGAGGTCGTCAACGAGAACGTCTCTTTTATCTCTAAGCTCATTGGCCTTGCTGCCTGTCATCTCAATGATATTGATCTGCTTATTTATGGAAGCAACCTCCTGAGCAATGGCGCTTACTCTGTCGGCACGAAGCTTGATCTCTGCATTGACATCCGCCTGCTCATTCTGAAGGCTTGTATATACATTGTTAAAATACTCTGTGACACTCTTTAAGCTTGAAACAAAAGCTGACTTGGTCTCGGTTGTTCCTGCTGCCGTTCTGACTGACTCCATCGCAACTTCCATCTTGCTGAAAAGAGATGAGAATCCTGTTGTTCCGTCGTCGTCCAGGTACTTCTCAACAAGACTGTTGTAATAGTTCTTTTGTGTATAATTTCCAAGCAGTGTCTCGTTCTGTCTGAACTTCACATCATAGAAGCTGTCCCTGACTCTCTCTATGGCAATGGTATCAACACCGGCTCCGGCACATCCGTATGTGGCAAAGACCCTGAGAGCCTCATTGGCTTCCTGGGTTACTTTCTGCCTGCTGTAGCCGTCTGTGCTGGCATTAGATATGTTGTTTGCTGTGGTGTTTAACGCTGCATTTGCTGCCCTGAGTCCGGAAGCTGCAATGTTAAGTCCAAAGAATTGAGATGTCATAGCCCTATCTCCTTAATAAGTGGTGGCCTGCGACTGCTCTTTTACGCACCGAGAGTATTTACAAGGTGCTCCAGCATTTCGCTTACTACATTTATATATCGGCTTGAAGCGTTGTATGCATTCTGGAACATGATCATGAATTCCATCTCTTCATCACTTGATACGCCGATGATCTGCTCTCTTGCTGCCTCTACAGCAGAAACTGTCTGCTCCTGTGCTTCCTTGATGCTGTTGTAGACATCACCTGAGTTTGCAACCTGTGATACAAGGCTGTTGTAATAAGTAATGAAGCTGTTTCTTGAGGTAACATTCGGATTAAGTGTGTACTGTTCCTTGGTAAAAGCCTCTTTTAACAGAGTAGTTGTTGTATTATCCTCGTTACCGTCTATGGTTCTGAAGGTGAAAAGAGTCGGTTCCTGAACAAGCTTTGGATTGATCTGGCTGTTCTTTATCGTAAAGCCCGTAAGTATTGATCCTGCAGGCTTATCCTTGCTGATATCGTAGTTGAGCTTGTCCTGCTCATTGGCACAAACAAAAAGTGTAAAGTCCTTGGCATTCCCAACTGTTCCGTCGATGAAAGCCGGGTTACTCTCTGCTGCTTCCATGATATCGTTGATGGATGTCATGATGTTATGGACCATCTGGTCGAACTCAGCCTGAACATTCATGATGACTGACTGTGAAATGTTTCTGTTATAGAATTCTGTATCTTCTGTTATATCGTGATAGGTTGCATTGTGATCGCCCCTTGCAAGGAGAACTGATCTGAGCTTGCCTATATCTGTGTTTGTAACAGTTGAAATATTCTGTGTAAGGTCATAGACATGCGCACCGTCTATTGAAACAACAGTCTTGGTGCCGTCCTTGTTATCTACAGTCTTGGCTGCGTACTCCCAATAAGGTGTCGCATATCCGGCGCTGCTCTCAAGTGTTGTATCAACTCCCAGATGGTTTACGTGATCGCTAGTAACAAATGTCGATCCTTCGAAAAGAACTGCAACATTCCCGAAAACATCTTCCTGATAGTCAATCTTGCCGTACTCAGCGAGCTGATCCAAAAGAAGATTTCTCTCATCCCTAAGGTCGTTGGCGCGCTCCTGTTTTCCCGACTCTATATCAACGATCTTCTCGTTTAATTCTCTTATCCTGTCGCCGTACTTGTTGATGGTATCGCACATTCCCTTAACTGTGGAATCCATGTTCTCCTGATATGCAACCAGTCCGTCGTATACGCTTTTTGCTCTTGTAATAAATTCATTTGCTCTTGTTACGAATGAAGACTGCGTAACGGCTGAGCAAGGGTCTTTTGCCAGCTCCTGGACTGATACCCAGAGGTTATTGATAGATTGAGCAAATTCAGAGCCATCCATCTCCTGAAGCTGATCTTCTATCTCTTCAAGGGCCTTGAGCGAAACATCATAAAAAGCCGACCTTCCGCTCTCTCTTCTATATGAAAGATCAAGGAAGTCGCTTCGTACCTGTTTACAATTATTGTAGTTTACGCCGGTTCCTATCTGTTTCCAGCCAATCTGTTCGATTCGCCTTTCAAGAGTCTGATAGGCTCTTGTTCCCTGAGAAACCTGCTGTCTTACGTATCCGTCGGTATCTACATTTGACATGTTATGCGCTGTGGTGTTCAGTGCATTCTGTGATGTTGTCATTCCCGACGCGCCGACATATAAGTTGGCCATGAGAGACATGTTTTATAACCTCCGTGCCCTAAAAAAGGCAAAATTTAAGACACTACCGCGAAAAACGGTATTCACCCGGGTGGATTATCTACATGCATCCGTCTCACCTCCTACCAAGTGAGACGTTACTGCTTTGCATCAAACCCGCCCGATGTGTAACCTAAACATTCGCCTGTAGTGTCTGCAGCTCTTGAGTAATTCGCCGTCTGTGGAGCCTGTTTCGCCGCCTGGATGATGTTCATTTCGAACTGAACCATCTCAAGTGAACTCTTTAAAAGTTCCTGGTTCTGTCCGTTTACACGTCTGACATTGTCAGCTACCTGCGTAAGCCGGTCTCGCTGCTTAGCCAGATTCTTCTGATCCACCGGTCTTTTCTCAAGTACCTGGATCAGATCGGTCAGTTTCAATGAATTAACATCCATGTTAAGTACATTGGCTATATCCGTCATGGCTTCGACTCTCTGTTTCTCGAGGCCCTGGATACTTCCTATTATGCACTGCTCCTCATCCGTGATTTCTGCAAGCGCCTCAAGATCACCTTTAATAATAACTGTGGTCTTTTGGCTAGATAATCCCAGTAATTTTTCGTACGCTGAACCTTCTTTATCAAGAACTTCAACGAGATTTTCCATAAGGCTTGCCACTGGAATCATCCTCCTGATATGAAATTGATGTGTGGGCTGTTATGCCAGCTCTTCAAACTTTGCCAGTAACTTATCAGCAAAAGCCTCTCCACTCACATCATAAGTACCATTTTTAATAGCAGCTTTGAGCGATGCAACCTTATCTTCCCTGATATCGGGGGCAGCGCTTACAGCCTGTTTCGCAACCTGGATATCTTTTCCAATCGAAGAAAATGATACAGTATCCCTGATATCATTGGTCTTCTTAGCTGCCTGTGGTTTACCTACTTTGCTGTTTGAGTAAATCTGCTGAACCTGACTGTATGCTTCTATTCGCATATCTTTTCCTCCTTCCCTGGAGTATTTTTTAAACTTCTACTACATTTATCGGTAGAAGTTCCCATTACTTTAGTTCTTTTCCCAAAATATTTCCCCCGAAAATTTCAGGAAATTTCATGGTAAAAATAGCTTCCAGGTCTTTATTAAAATGTTGTTAGTTTCCCATGTTTCCTTACATTTCGCGGGTTTTTTGGTTTATACCCGGTCGTTCCTTCAGTATGTATATCGGAAGGTTAAAAGAAAACTTTAGAGTTTTTTAAGAATTTTTTTTACTCATTTTGGCGTTACTGTATTCCGGATTTCCGGTAACGTCCTCATCAAACCACTCTGCCGGCTTATAGGCAGCTGCTGCCTCTTCTGAAGGGAACTCTACTTCCGCTATTATTGTTCCTTTATATGGTTCATCGAAGACATCAAGCTCTATTGTAAGCCCATTTTCTGCAGGGATCAGATATCTCTTTTTCCTGATTATGTTCCCGTCGGCCTTGGTGAGCATGTGCTCGTAGGATTCCTTGTCCAGAGGGAGGTTGTATTCTGTGGACCCGATGGGCTCCTGCTGTTCTGCGCTACTGCCATCTGCACCTTGCTGCGCTGATGTTTCTTCAGTAATCTTTTCTGCGTACATGCCTTTGTTCTTATAAGTCATGTAATATGAGTCATCCTCTCTGCGAACCCTTATGGCCGGATCTACATTCAGGTACCCCTGCTCTATAGTGTGGAACAGATACCGATCCAGATCCTCCGGAAGGTGCCTGACTGTGAACTTTCTCTCTATCTCTACGCCCATGACTGCTTGTGATCTCCTCTTAAATACTCTGCTTGCCTGAATCAGAGTGCGTACTCTGCATTCTTCAAGCCATATCAGCTTCTATTCTAATATGAAAAGCTGTTTTTGGCGACAGTATTATAGAATTCTGACCTTTTTATTCTTTTACAGTATGCCTTCTCTGTAATAATCTGCATATCACTATAGTATTTGATTTATATCATTATTTTCTAGTACTCAAATTCAAGCCTTTATCAATTCCTATTATAGAATCCAGGCAAATCCCTCAATTTATATGATAGAATAATCCCATGAACAGCAATGGTATCAGCCATCAACAATACAACAGTGCAAACCATGGGAGGTGTACGAAAATGGCAAAAACAGCGATATTCTTAGCAGAGGGATTTGAAGAAATAGAAGCCCTGACAGTAGTTGATCTGCTGCGCAGAGCAGGAATTGAAATAACAACTGCATCTATCACAGGAAGTAAGCAGGTGAGCGGATCTCACGGAATCAAGGTTGAGGCCGATGCACTCCTTGATGAGATCAATTTCAATGATACAGACATGATCATTCTTCCTGGCGGAATGCCTGGCACCAACAACCTTGATGCATGCGAACCACTAAAGGCGCAGATCAAGAGCTTCGCAGATGCAGGAAAGAGGCTCGCAGCAATCTGTGCAGCTCCACGTGTATATGGCAAGATGGGAATTCTTGCAGGCAAAAAGGCTACCTGTTACCCCGGAAATGAGGAATTCCTTCAGGGTGCTGATCCTCAGACCACAGAGGTTGTAAAAGACGGCAACTTCATCACCAGCCGTGGCATGGGAACTGCAATCCCATTCGGACTTGCTATTATAGAGGAGTTCCAGGGAAAAGAAGCTGCAGATGACATGGCCAAGAAGATTGTTTTCAGGCAGTAACAAACAATAATTTCGAGCAAATAATGCAATCAGTATAATAAAATACGGATATTTTCAAGAATTCTAAATCCCGCAAGCCCAGTGTTTGCGGGATTTTTCCGATTTTATACTTTCTTTAGGAAAAAACTTGTTGACAATTTGTTCTAGTTGTTCTATAACATACTTGTAACAAGAAATTAGCAGCCGACACATGAGAGTGCTAATAAGAGTTGCTAAAATATTTAAACACTACAACACAACAAAAAATATATATAGAAAAGGAGTGATAATTATGTTGATGCCTATGCTTTGGAGTAACAATGATATCTTTGATGAGATGGATAATTTCTTTAATGACGGATTCTTCGGTGGACAGTGCAGAACACCAAGAGAAGCAAGACCTTTTGAATCAAGCACAGGTCTTATGAGAACAGATGTTATCGAGAAGGATAACTGCTATCAGCTCGAGGCTGAGCTTCCCGGATTCAACAAGGAAGACATCAAGATTGATCTCAAGAATGATACTTTGACAATCACTGCTGCTCACAATGAGAACAAGGATGAGAAGGACGAGAACGGCAAGTACATCCGCCGTGAGAGAAGAAGTTCTTCATATCAGAGATCATTCCATGTTGAAGGACTTAAGCCTGAGGATATCATCGCTCAGTACAGGAACGGTATCCTCACCGTCAACCTTCCTAAGAAAGAAGCTATCCCTGAGAAGGAAGAGGCAATCCAGATTGAAGTTAAGGATTGATCCAGTGAAGTGATAACGTCATAATGAAATGACGAATTGCTATATTGTAACTAATTAACCAAACCGTATCATGCTAACCCCCATGGCCACCGGCCATGGGGATTTTTGTTATCCGGTAAGGCGTATTCCGCAAGCCCTATTTTATGGCAGAGAGGGTACTTTACTCCTTCCTGACAGGTAAACAAAAGAGAGGTTAGCAAGCCAGCTTGCTAACCTCTCTCTTCATGTCATTTACATCATCTAAACATCAATAGTTCTGAGCCTTCTTCATGAAGTAAGCCTGAGGGTGATTACATACAGGGCAAACCTCAGGAGCCTTAGGTCCTACTACGATATGTCCGCAGTTTGAACACTCCCAGATTGTATCGCCATCAGCAGAGAATACGATTCCATCCTCGATGTTCTTAAGGAGCTTTCTGTATCTCTCCTCGTGCTCTTTCTCGATAGCCGCAACCTGCTCGAAGAGCTCAGCGATGTCGTCAAATCCCTCTTCTCTGGCCTTCTTGGCAAATGAAGGATACATCTCTTTCCACTCGTAAGCCTCGCCGTCAGCTGCTGCATTTAAGTTATCAACTGTTGTTCCAATGCCGGAGAGGATCTTGTACCAAAGCTTAGCATGCTCCTTCTCATTAGCTGCTGTAGCTTCGAAGATCTGTCCGATCTGCACATAGCCGTCCTTCTTAGCCTTTGAAGCGAAGTACGTATACTTATTACGTGCCTCAGATTCCCCCGCAAATGCTGCCATCAAATTCTTCTCAGTCTCAGTTCCCTTAAGTTCGTTGGTTCTTGTCTCAAGATTAGCCATAAAATCCCCTTTCTGCGTTGGAAACGCAATACATTTGACGTAGATTTATTCTAACATAATCTGATATGAAAAGGTATATTTATACGCAAAAAGAGACGTCTGTAAGAGAGGGATTTACAATGGTCAGGCGTCTCTGTATAAACCTATTAAATTATCGCATTACCGGCACGGAATCCATTTACCTTGCTCCGGCCCAGGTCAGTCCGTAGAGCTGCTCCATGAGCTTTCTGAGCTCGTCCTTCATGCGGTTGCAGGCTGAAGCCTCGTCAACAAAGTTCAGTACCCCGATCTTCTCCTTCTTGTCCTGGAAGTACACTACCCATCCGTTCTCTGTCCTGTCAAGACAGATTCTGTTCTTGTGTGAGCCACCGATCTTGTAGAGTTTGCTGGGTACCAGATGCTCTTCAAAATAAGTTTTCAATTCCTTAGTATTCATAGTGCTCCTCCAATCTATGTCAAGCAAAGTAGTTTCCAACTAAATCGCATGTAGTTTTCATTACTACATATAATGTATCACATTACTACTTTTTTGACAAGACTCAGAAGAGCCCAAAATTCCTTTTATTACGCTTTATCAGCCAGTGCCAGAGCTGCCAGCGCAGCCCCCTGTCCCCATGGGTAATTGCCGTAGGTCTGGTAATGTACGCCAAAGTCATCGCAGGAACTGAGAGCACTCATAACCCTGCCATCTTCAGCACTGTTCAAAAGAGCCTTAAGCGAAGCCTCAACTTCACCTACAGAAACTCCCTCTCCATTCAACAGTCCATACACGATCATTCCGGTAGCTGATGTATCCAGATGTCCGTCGACTGCCTGAACCTGCCAGCCGTATCCGCCCTCAGGTTTCTGATATGTCAAAAGAGCTTTCGACAGCTCCCTGTACCATCGAACAAGACTGCTCGGATTGTCTCCGCCACGGGTTTCTGACCACTTGGCATACTCAGACAGCCCCATGATAAGCCATCCGGCTGCTCTTCCCCATGACAGAACACCTCTCTTTTCGCAGACTGCGCCGTCATCCAGAAGGGCATATCCGTGATAAGGAAGTCCGCTCTTCTCATCCAATCCGTGTTTCAAAAAGTTCTTGAGCTGATTCCCGGCCATCTTCCTGGCCTGCGCATCTCCAAAAGTTTTAGCGTATGCAGCAAGGAACATAGATGTCTGCCCGATTCCGTCAGCAAACACGTTGCAGGCACTTCTGTCTGCGTTATAAACAATTGTCTCCTCGCCGTCCAGCGCCGCACCTTGAAGATACTTGTATATTCTCTCGGCGATGCTCTTACACTCGCTTCTAAGTCTCCCGTCAGGAAGCTGCTCATAGAGCCTGATAAAGGCAACACCTGCTAGCGCATCATCTATATAAGAAATCTTCTTGTCGTACTTTTCCTTCCAGAGCCTGATATGCCCAAGAAATGCCTCATCAATCTTATCAACAAGGCCTTCTTCACCATCCGAGACTGCTCTCTTTCTTGCCTCCGCAAGTCCCAGTATCAGCATTCCCGCCGGCCAGAACATAGGGTCCTTGGTGCGAACGCTTCTTCCAAGAGCACTCTTGACCAGGTCCTTTGCCATCTGCCCGAGAGAAACCTCCATTATTGTCTCAAGCTCTGCAATGGCCTCGTTTATGATCTGTTTTTCTCTCTCAGTCATTTATCTCCCTCATCTGCCAAGCTTCTCACGAACCTTACCTGTGAGATACTTAAACTCCTCGCTTCTTCCGTACAGAACAAAGTAAACGCCGTTGAACAAAACGGTGATGATGATCGCCATAAGTATAAATGTAAGAATGTTCAGGTTTGCAAGAACCTTGATACTTATAAGCTGCGAAACCACCAACACAAACACAAGGCTTGCCAGGTACTTCGCAGTATCTGCAAAGTAGCTTCCTGCCTTCATATCAAAGCACTCCCTGTAGATGATAACCGGCTTTGTAATGTTTGCAATAAGTCCCGAAACGATGGTTCCGATGTAAATACCTGTAATTCCAAGAGGTGTTTGAACCAACAGGATTGATATCACCAGATTCACAGCACCCTGTATCAGCGCCAGATACTTATCCGGCTCAAAGACTCCGGCTGCAGTCTTATAGTTACTAAGGACAATTCTGTCACCCTTAAAGTAATAGTCAATCAGGATGCAGTAAACAGCTGCTGAAGTGAGGATCCAGTGATCTCCCAGCCATATCCTTATGAGCGGTGTTAAAAGAACCATAAATCCCACGCAGGAAAATCCATAAATCCAGGATGCAAAGAACCTGTAGACTTTGAACATGGAAAACTGCTTCTGCCTTGATTCCGTAGCAATGAGATTTCCAAAACTCGAAATAACCGAATTGAAAATTATATTTACGAAATTCGAAACCGTGCTGATAACCATGTTGTAGTTATCAACAACACCCGCCATAGCGACTTCAACAAACGTTGAAATAATAAGTGCATCGGTCTGAAGTCTTGCCACATCTCCCACCTTGTGGAAGACAAGGGCCTTTGTCTTTTTCCAGACCTCATCGCTCTCTTCTTTGGAGAGCTTCTCAACATTCTTCTCCTTGAGGAACGGATACATCTTGTCCAAAAACTTTGAGACAAAGACCTTCTGTATCAGCTGAACCACAGCATCTGTAAGGAGATAGAGCAGGAAGTTCTTCGTTACAATAACAACTATTATTTGAAGAAACACAACAATAACCTTTGTTATTGTAAGAATGTTAGTCTGAATGTAGTTCTTCTGCTCAGCATTTATGAGGCTGTACTTGTACGCCACAAAGTAACTGCTGACTGTATTGAACAGGAAGATCAGATAGTAGATAGTAAGTTCCCTGACTGATGTATTCTCAGGTGACCTTAACTTGAAGTACTGAAGGAACGGAGTAAGCAAAAGCCCTACAGCTGCAACAACACAGGCGATAATAAAGTACGCCTTGCGATATAGCTGCATATAAGACTTGATCTTCTCTTTCTCTCCTCTGGCAACAGGCCCATAGAGACTAAAGTTCAGCGCTGTTCCGATTCCCAGCTCCGCCATGTTAAGAAGCGAGAGGATATTTCCGTAAGTCGAGTTGATTCCAAGAAGATCCTCATTTAAGTGCATGATAAAGACAGTTCGCAAAATAAACGACATCAGCGCCGTTGCGATCTGTCCCACATACCCGAAGGCGATATTTCTTGTTGCCGACTTAACTCTGCCCATAAAACTTAGATGATACTTCCTTTTTCGTCCATAAGTATCCAGCCCTTCCAGTAATCATGCATGATATCCGGATTGACCGGCTGGTTATTTCTCATTTTGTACGTGCGGATAACTGTCTTATCAGGCCTTCTGTTGAGCCTTGCTCCCCAAAAGCTGAAGGTTGAATTCGCACAGATATTACCCTTGCAGTGGCTCATGAGCATAAGGTCCTGAACACTGTTCCTGCCGCTGTTCCAGTCAACGATCGTATATTTACTCTCATCTGAGAACTTCTCGCGGGCATACTCATGGTCGCTGGTGAATATGTAAAAGTGAGTATCAGGGTCTTTTACCGAAAAATAATCCATGGCGCCCTGATAATACTCCTCGGTTGCTATGTTTCCAAGAATCTCCACGTTGGAAGGATCCAGGTAGTCCCCTCTTCTTATGTGAACACTGACCGATGTTTCTTTTTCCATGCGCTCAACAAGAGCCATGTTCCTGGTATGAAGGTCAGGATCCGAATGCGCCGGGAATGTGTATTTCTCCCAAAGCTCTCCCATGATGTCGTCATAATACTTCTGACACGCGAAGTAGCCTTTGATATATCTGTCCTCCAGTTCGAATATCTCCGGATGGTACATCTCTTTTTCGGAAAAGACCTTTGGATTGGCCTCATCGCGAAGACCAAGTTTCTTCAGCATCTTGCCTGTCACATTTGCGATCATGCCCTGCTTCAGAAATGAATCTCTCTCCTCAGCCGTACACTCTGTGTAGTCAACGCCTTCAAACATTGAAAGCTCAAACTCCCTGGGTGCCAGCATATTTTTCTGGACACTTGGATCGAACCATGACAGGTCGAGCCTTACGTCCTTCCCCATGCCGCGAAGCTTGGTGTACACAGCATACTGCTGCATCTGGTTGCCAAGTCCTCCGGCGATCTGAATAATCAGCATATTATCTCCCCCAAAATAAAACTAATAATTTCAGCCATTACTGCGGCTGATAATAAACTCATAAGAACGGATCAGAGCCTGTGGATCATCAAGCTCCTGAACCGGAAGAACATAATTGTCACAGCTGCCAAAAAGGTCTGTGGCAATTCCCCTGCTCTTTACTGAGTAGCCTATAACAAGAGTCGGAACTCCGGTGCTGTAGGCTGCGATAGTGCTGTGCGTCCTTGCTCCCACAAAGAAACTGCACTTTGAAATATAGCCCTTTAAAACCTCCGCAGGACTATCCTCTATCATAACCGCTCTGCCTGTATCCTTAAATTCATTATAGAGCTCTGTGAGCGGTTTTCTGTCATCGCTGCTGTCCCAGACAACGTGCGGAACAAAGGCGATGTTATTATCTGTATTATCAAGAATATATCTGATAAAGTTCCTGTAGCCCTCTCTGACCAGATCGGGATTTTTGGCACGGTCAAGAACCATGGGGCTTAAATTGATGCCAACCATCTTGCCCGGAACAAATCCTTCAAGCGCCTTTGGCTCTGCCACCCCAAGCTCAAAGGCCGGGTCCTTGCGGAATATTATCTTCTTATCGGAAAATCCAACGCCAAGAAGTGCCTGGTATGTTATGGGTTCTCTTGCATAGATGTAATCGAACTCCATGAGGTCATTTAAAAGCGCAACATTCTTAAGAGATTCCGGCTCAATGGAGCATCCCCACAGGATCGTCTCAAATCCCCTCTCAAGGAAATAATCATGAGCAAGGATAAGGTCAGAAACCATCTCGGGATAACAGTAGTTGTCGCCGCCGATGGATATGGCAAGCGGAGTCTGTTGCGAACCGCACCTGTTGCATTCCTTAAGAAAAACCTTGTAAGCATCCTTAAATCTGTATCTCATAAAGGACTGCTTGTCCCCGGTAAACCTGCGCCATGCGTAGTAGACCACATGGGCAAAGAAGTCTCTGTCTATGTGCCTTTCGCTTGTCAGGATGCACAGCCCCTCTTTCTCCATCTCCCCAAGAGAATATTTCCTGTCCTCTGAGGCATCATTGGAAAACACCACCGGAATGGACGTCTTGTCCATATCGCAGCCCTGCTCAATCCTGAGCTTTCTTATCATCTTGAGAGTTGCGTTTGCAATGGCCTCGCATCCGTGATTCTTGCTGCCCGCATGCATATATAGAATTATTGGTCTGTTAAGGTCAATACTCATATTTATTCTCCAAAAGACATTATGCTTTGTGCCTGTTATAGAGCCTCAGATAAAGTTCGGGACTCGTCCTGAAAACCATAACCTTAAGTTTATGTCCAATCGGAAGCGCTCCAAATGCGCCATGTGTCTTAAGTGCATGTCTGATCTGTTCTCCCGACTCAGAGACAGCCTGCCTTGCAAGGTCGGTATTTCTTTTGTCCTGATCCAGAACCGCAACCTTGCCAATTACCAAAAAGGCTGTCAACACCTGGTTCACAGCAAGGCTGACAAAAGCATCCCGTGACATCTCACTGCGATATGGAAGGAGCTTATTCTCAGCCTCTTTCCAGGCCTCTATCTCTCCCATGTAGCTCTTTTTAAACTCCTGCTTCATTGCCCCATTAGCATTTTCTGTGTAGATATATTCACCGGCATCTATACACCTTATGGTATGTCTTTTGCCCTGGGAAATTGCAAAGTCCAGCAAAAAGAGAAGATCCTCTCCGATAGCCAGTCCTTCTTTAAAACGGATTCCTTCCTCCACAATGCTCTCTCTGTCAAAGAGCTTGCCCCACACGTGGGTGTTGGAATTAAGGACTGAATTCTCTATGTACTGAAAGCCGCTGAGCTTGGGCGTTCCGGTAAAGCTTCCGCCCTCGTCCACAAGATTGGTGCCCTCATCGGCATATCTCATGAGGTTCTCAAGATACCCCTTTTTAACTTCATCATCGGAATCAACGAAGACGATGAATCGCCCTGTAGCCCGCTCTATGCCTATGTTTCTGGCATGTGATACACCGTGGTTTTCGGTGTGGACCACCGAAATCCTGCCCTGAGCATCGTCCCTTGCAAGCTCATCACAGATATCTGACGAGCCATCAGTAGAGCCGTCGTCCACTAAAATAACCTCCAGCTCGCCTTCCTTCATAAACTGCTGATTTAAACAAGATAAGACACACCTCTTAAGTGTGTCTTTTGCCTGATATACAGGAATTATGATACTGACCAGAATCTCCCTGCTTTTTTCCATACTTCTCCCAAAAGACCGCGTTAGTACTCGGTCCAATTCTCCCTTTCAACACCACTGACACTGTCGAGTCCATAATGTCCGGCATAGGCCACATTGATCCAATGGCCCGGATCCTCGGTAATATCCATGGTATAAGCTGTGGTATAGCGGCATTCCCAATCGGGACGCAGCATCGGAACAACCACATCCTTGACACCTTCCTCGGCCATCTGTGCCAGATATGCATCTCTCTCATCGAATTCACGCTTAACTCTGGCTACGTTTGCACCGTCCTCGATATAAGTGAAGATCAGTAATACTCCGAGTATTGTAACAAGGCTTGTCGCAATGGTCTGTGCAACCGCCTCTTTATATCCCACATTGGCAAGCCACGCATAGCCTGATGCAACAGCCGTCATCAAAAACAGCCCTGCACCGTAGTATGCCCTGAGCTGAGTGCTGGATACTCCCAAAAGCGCATAGCATGTAGCCAGGAACAAGAATCCAAACAGCATGATTCCCGATGCAGTCCTGAAAAACTCTTTTCTGTCACCAAGCCTGTATGCAATAGCTATCACGATAACAATAAATGCAAATACAAGGGGCAGGTAGCCTTCCTTAATGTTGAGGGTAATCTTTAGGAACCTTGCCATAAGAGCCACATAGCCTGTATGTGCTTCCTCTCTGGTAACGGCTCTGATGAAGTTTCCGGGCGCAGTGATCATCAGGCCAAAGCCCAGCATTGCTCCCACAAGCCCTGATATCATCCACGGCTTTATGCTCTTAAAGCTCTTTGTCTCTCTCCACTTGGCCGCCATCATAACAAGTGCAAATAAAATTGCGCCTCCGGAGGTGTTCTCATTGCACCAGCCCGCAGCCAGTCCAAAGAAGAACATTCCTACAGTAAAGCCTATTCCTCTCTGCAAGTTCTCTTTGATCGTCTTTCTGAAGACAGTGACAAATCCCAGCACTATGCATCCTGTAAACAGATAATTGCAGGCTCCGTCTTCCCAGAAAACGCTGTCGCTGATGGTTGGATCAAACAGCCACAACAGCACAACTATAAAGGAATACACGCGAACATCGAATTTCTTTCTGTGATCAACATTCATGTAGATCAGTAACGAGATAACTACAAATACAATTGATGCAGCAACATCAAAAACAATCTTATTGCCTGTAAACAAAAATACTCTCAAAAGAAAATGTGCAACAGTTCTGCCGCTATGGCCCATATAATGGTCATACTCCTGAACAATCAGGTCAAAGAAATTATTGGCCCTGACCACTTCATCCATGTAGAGAATGTCATCTGACAGATACGGTGTCATATACACAAAAATAAACACCATTATGAAATTTGCAAAAGCTATCAGCCAAAACAGCTTTTTTCTAAGCGCTTCTGACATCTGTTTCCCCTTTATTCAAAAAATAATATCCCAGGTAAGAACCTGCTATAAGCAAAAAGAAATCACGGCCCAGATACCTTGTTACAAAGGTGGCCTCAACTATAGTATATACGGACACCGAGAAGATTATCAGCATGGTCCATATATCTTTTTTCTTCCGGCAAACATAGATTATTGCCAACAGTGCGATTACTATGAGAAGCGTAGGTATAATACCGTACCAGTAAAAGAGCCTTACCCAGCCCATATCAAAATACGAGTCCGTTCCGTGTCCGGAAAAGAGCTTCCATTTCGACAGCACCGCATCTCTGTTTGCAGCTTCATAATATACCGCACTCATTCTGTAATTTATTTTTTCCTCTATTTTCCAATAGAGGTCGCCTATGTCAAAAAACTTATCTCCGGCATAAACATGTCCCGACAATCCGGCAACAATGATCGCTGACACGATACAAAATACCGGCGAAACAAGCGTTTCCAGAATATATAAAGCCTTAACCTCCGAAAGCTTTTTAAAACATCTGAATACCACAGCCAGCACAAGAGTCATCACAAGTATCAGTGCACTGGTCCTTGATTTGGTCAGCCACATTATCAGAACCGAGGCTATTGCAGCCACACAATAAGGAATAACTCCGGCCTTACGTCCATATATCCAGATCCACATAAGTATCAGAGCAAAGAATGAACTGAACAATGTGTTGGGATGTCCAAAGCCAAACACATATCTCGTCTCCACTCCAACGCTTCTTCCAAAATCCTGTGTCAGTGAAACGTCTCCCAAAACACCTACGCTTGCAAGGAGCGCTATCAGAAGAAATCCGATGAGGCACACATAAAAGCAGTATTTCATCGCCTTTTTCAGATCGATATCCCTGGCTGCCACAAGGAGTGTAACAAGCCTCAAAATATCGTTCTTGCCCGAGATGTAGTAACTAAGCGCTGCTACCGCCCAAAGCAGGACTATTGCTGCCCATTCCTTTCTGTCATGCTTCATCACAAGTACTGCAAGAAATGTCAGCAGAAAAGTCACCCTGAAGACATAGCTCTCCATATGAAAAGGGATCTCACTCTTTTCCAGGATCATAATAAGCACTTCAATGGTGAATGCAATATAGAAAAGATATTCTGATATTCTTTTTCTGTTAGCAGCAAGCCATGTGATCATAGAAACATTCTTTTTATCTTGCGAATTGCCTTTCTGAAAAATCTTCCGACAGTAATATCAAATTTATGGTAAAGCTTGGAAAAAAGAGTTATCTTCGGCATTACCAGATGCTCGTATTCAGAGAGATGGTCAATCAGATACTGCGGATATGAGTCATCTATTTCAACTCTCTCAAACTTAGCATCCCTTCCGAAAATATCCTGTCCCAGGATCAGTCTGTCCATGGTCTCAAGAATGATCTCTCTCTCGTTGTACTCCTGATGAGCAGCGGCTTTGACCTTGACACCTATTCTGTCGATAGGATTCTTTTCATGATCTCCGCCCATGTATCCGAAATGCCATCCACCGTCAGCAACTCTGACAGCATTCTCATCCGTAACCTCGCAGAGATCTCTTAATCTTACGATTCCCTCCTTGGGAATATTGAGCATGGATGTAACTTTGGTTCCGAGCCACTTGCGCTTTTCCTGCGGAATATCCGGGAATTCCCTTGTAATCGACAAGAGCTTGCCGGACTTCTCCTCCATGTTAAGGAAAGCGTAGAAGTTTCTCTGTGCAAGGTGATAAACCTTTGTCTTATCAAAATTTGCAATTATCTTCTCGAGCTCAACAGGATTCGGGATCTCATCGCAATCGCCAAAGATGATGACATCATCCTCTGTTGCGCCGACTTCCTTAAGTCCCTCGATGAGGCGATTTTTCTGGAAGTAGTCCCTCTCGTGAGTAGTTCCTGTCGTGGGAGAATTATCCACCGTCACATAGACGATCTTGTCCAAAAACCTTTTGAACCTGTCTCTGTTTGCCTTAAAGCACAGGCTCTTTTCCTCTCCGGAAAAAGTCATGGTGGACTCCTCGATTATGAACTTGTCCACATATTTATCCAGAATGTTGAGCCTCAGCTCGAGTATATCCAGTTCGTTAAAAAAAGGTATGCAATCGTATACCATCAGTTTCCTCATTTCCTGCCAAGAAGCTTTTTGATGCCTCTCTTGATTCGAAGCTTTTTACTGTACGCTAGAAGCGCTTTATATGGGTCATCCGACATCTGAAGGTCGTGCACAAGGCTCGCCTCCTGAGGAGCCCACATTGGAAGCTCTCCGCCTGCGTATTTCCTGTAGAAGGGCTTTCTTATCAGGGTATCAAGCTCTGATCTTACACTCTTCCATGGCAGAGCGGATTTAAGGAGCTTACTCACCGTAATGGTACAGGTCAGGGCCATTCTCTTCCCTATAACCTTGTCGTACTCATTGTCTCTCTTCTGCCATTTCTTAGAATATCCAAGGAGCTTCTTCCATGCATATTCCTGCTGTTCTATGTATGCGGGGTAGTATCCTGTGGTAAGTCCCCCCGAGTTATCTTTTCTGTATGAGATAAGCGCCTTGTTGATAAAGAGTATCGACCTCGCTTCATCCAGTATCTGAGCTGTCTGGGTCAGATCCTCTCCGTGGTTGAACATTCCCGGAGTATCGGGATCGTCCTCTGAAATCAGCCTGTCCGCAAGGCTCTTTTTAAGGCTCTTGTTCCACATGGCGTTGAGGGAATCTCCCGCGCACATCACATCGTAGAACTCCCTCTTGCGATCTCCCAGGTACAGGGTTCCGTCAGTAAAGGGAAAAGAGAATTTAAGAGTCCCTTCACTTCCCATGTTCTCCGCATTGTAAAGAACCACATCCGGATCATCCCCTGAAACAGCTCCCGCAAGAGTTTCCAGTGCACCTTCTTTAAGTGCATCGTCGCAGTCAAGAAACACCAGATAATCTCCGGTTGCCTGCCTCATTCCACGCCTTCTGCCCTCATATGCACCGAGAGCTTCCTGGCGAAAAACCTTTACCTCACTGTGCCTTGCGGCATAGTCGTCACATATGGCAGCACTTCCGTCGGTAGATCCGTTTTCAATCACCACAAGTTCTGTCTCAAAATCACCCTTCTGAGCCAGTACCGAGTCCAGACATTCATTTAGATATTTCTCCCCGTTGTGCACCGGGATGATAACAGAAAACTTCATTGCAAACCGTGCTCTCTCTTCCACTTTTCGCTCTTACGCCAGAAAAGAAGCGGTCTCACCGCCATCTTAAAGCGCTTTTTGGGGCTGTAAAATCTTGGATATCCGCTGTTCTCGCCGCGCCACTTATGGAAAGCAAAAGGCTCTACGCCCTTGTTCTCCGGAATCATATGCTCTCTGCCAAAAAGAACTGCCACATCGAGAGGTGCCCATTTCAGGCCATGCTCTTCCATCTCGTTCTTGGCAAGACAGCACAGAAAAATATCCTCGTTGTAGTAATCATCAAAGCCCTTCTCCCACTTAAGGTTATGCGCAGAAGGATATTCAAGGAGTCTCTTGGACCTGATGGAAACACTGTTTCCTACGCGGCTGATCTCTCCCTTTTTATCCCTGTAGGCGTAATCGTTGGTGGGCATGGGAAACGGTGATCCGATATAGTCGTAATCAAGAAATTCATCTCTCCAG
This sequence comes from Butyrivibrio sp. XPD2006, assembly GCF_000420865.1. Lineage (GTDB taxonomy): Bacteria > Bacillota > Clostridia > Lachnospirales > Lachnospiraceae > Butyrivibrio. The sequence continues at coordinate 89,816 of NZ_ATVT01000009.1, read as the reverse complement.
AGCTCCGGATGGATGACAAAACCATCGGCGTGGACCACCAGACAAAAGTCAGTATTTATATGGTCCTTGAGCTCATAGACCATCTTGTAATTGAACTTATCGATACTATCAAGCTTGCTGGTATGGCTGTACCTGATAGTCTTCGGCAAAAACCACGGCTTTTTGTCTGTGACCAGCACCGCGTCTCCGAATTCAATCCCACGCATGCTATAGCACATGGCCCTAACCGTCTCATATACATTTACACTTGTCATAGCCACCAGTGTAACGTTTGGCAGCTTTAATTTCTTCTCAGCGGACATTCTCTTCCAACCTATACATGAAATATCTTAATAAGACCTGTCCTTCTCTCAAGACTTCTTATGATCTTTTTGAACATATAGACACCGTAGAGCCACTTGGCCCTAACCGTCTGGCACTTATGCAAAAGCTCTCCGGGTCTTTGATTAAGCTTTTTATAAACCTTGGATTTCTTTTTATATTCCTCAAGCTCTTTCCTGCACTCTTCTGGGGAAAAGATCCTTCCCTTCTTGTCCATGTAATGGAAACAGCTGTAGATGTTCTGCTCCGAAGCCCAGTATCCGTCAGAAACATTGTGGCGCGCCCAGTATTTGGGGGCAATGGCATACTGCAGTTCATCGCTGGTCATGGCAGGGAATACGGCAAAAGAGCTGTTGGACAGAAGAAGATATCTTGCGTTCTTGATGGTTACATAATCCTTGCCGATATCGTTCCTTACTGCCTTGACCTCAGGAAGGATCTTGTAAGCTGCTGACACATCATCAGTAACTGCAAGAAACTCCATGTCGGGTCTTATCTTTCTCATCTGCCTGATTCCGTTCACCCAGTATTTGCGGTCAAGCCACAGCTCGGGTGAATTGGAATAGTCACCACACCTGAGGTGAATGATGCAGAGATTGTCCTTTGTATACTCGTGGGAGTCATACTCAGGCTTGATCTTCAGCCAGTCCTTAAGCTGATCTTTGTACTTTTCAAAATACTTCTCAGCCTGAAGATTTCCGTATAAAAGAGTATTATCCTCAACCTCGAAAAACCGGGGATCAATCCCGCTGACGTAGGCCCCATGTGTCATATCGTGCTTGGAATTGCCAAGGTATAACCTGTTGTCGTGATCCTCGAAGATCTTGTATTTATCCTTGTCTTCAGCCGGAATCTCTTTTCCCAGATCAATGTCCATAAAGTACATTCCGGTGTCGGAGTGCATGTTGTTGGCAAGAGCCCCGGGGTTACATATTCCGAAATCGACGCCCTTATCAAGAGCTGCTGCCCTGGCTGCGACATACCAAAAGAGCTGGTTGCCCAGACCAAAGCCATGTAAAAACTCGGTTCCTATCATCAGTGAATTACCGTTCTTCCCTCTAAACTTGTCTGTGCGATCTTCTCATCCTTAACTTCGTAGATGACATCGCACTTCTCAATAGTGTTAAGTCTGTGCGCGATAATGACCATGGTCTTACGGCCGTGGAAGCTGTTGATGGCCTCCATAACTGCTGCCTCGGTCTCGTTATCAAGAGCACTTGTAGCCTCATCAAATACCAGGATCTCAGGATTGTGATAAAGAGATCTGGCAATACCGATCCTCTGTCTCTGTCCGCCGGAGAGCCTTACGCCTCTGTCTCCGACCTTGGTATCAAGCCCCTCGGGAAGGCCTCTTACGAAGTCGGCCAGCTGAGCCTCCTCCATTACTTCCCAGATCCTGTCATCATCGATCTCCGATGCGTCGATACCAAAGGCGATATTCTCCCTGATGGACTCATCCACAAGGTAGATCGACTGCGGAATGTATCCGATCTGAGAAAGCCAGGAATCATAGTTACTGAAGATATTGCTTCCGTCACAGAGAATATCTCCCGACTGTACATGCAAAAGACCGAGAAGAATATCAACTATTGTGGACTTTCCTGCACCGGACGGTCCCATGATACCTACAGACTGACCCTTCTTGATGGTCATGTTGGCCTTGTCAAAGATCTTCACATCAGAGTCGGGATAAGAGAATGTGATGTTCTTAAGCTCGATCTCTTTTTCCAGATGAAGAGCAGGACCTGAAATTGCTGCTCTCTCAGCACGCATTGCCTTCTCTGTCTTCATGGACTCAGTGAGGTTCTGATATACAAAATCCAGACTGTACTGGTTATAAGCGATATTGGTGATATAAGTATTTATCCTGTTGGCTGAAGGCATGATCCTCATGGCAGCCAGACCAAAAGCTGTAAGCTGCGGAACCAGCTGGGATGCATCTCCGCCCCTTGTTATGTAGATAAGGACGTAGAGAATGACAACCGCCATGAAAACTGTCTCAATAAGGACTCTGGGTACGTTGTTAAGGACCTGGTAATCTCTGTCGATATCTGCGCCGATCCTTCCCTGCTCATAGTAGTTGCGGATAAAGAAATCCTGTCTGTTAAGGACCTTAACATCCTTAAGTCCGTAAATAGCCTGAAGTCTCCACTTGGCAATCCTGGACTGGGTCTCCTGATTGTGTCTTCCGATAGTGTTGAGCCTTGGCTTTAAAAGCTTGGTAATGATCAGTGTAAGAAGCAGAAGAACCACAACTATAAGCACTGTCATCTGCCAGTTTACGAATAAAAGCACAACTCCGAGACAGATGGATACAATAAGCTCTGTAGTAAGAGAAAGAAGCGAGAGCATAAGATTAAAGGTCTTGGGGATATCGGAGTCCGTTATCCTGAAAACCGTAGGGATATCTGCTCCGAGATAATCCTCGTAGGGCCTGTTCAAAAACTCTCTCATGACCCTGCTGATCATGTCGTTTCTGGCTCTTGAAATAAAGGTGTTCTGTCTGTAGACAAGGAACAGAAGATATGTGTTCTTTACCACAAACAAAATGATAAGAAGTACTAAAAGAGCACAGGCAAGCTTTGTTTCATTATCAAGGCCCATGGAAGTTAAAACTCCCGAAAGCCACGGGATCTTGGCAACCTTTCTGTTAAGATCAGCCGGGCTTAAGATAACCGAAACAACAGGAATGATCATTGAAACGCCCAGCGTCTCAAAAACCGCTCCAATGAGTATAAGGACAGCCAGAATTACAAGCTGTCCCTTTTGTTTTTTATCAAATATGTAATTGATCTTGGCAAGCAAGCTTACCTTTTTTGAATCGTTCATTATATAGCAACCCTTGTCATCCGCTCAGTATAGATGTCATCCATCTTTTTGTTGTTAATCCACTTGGATGGAGCGATGACCATCTTTTCCGGTGAATCATTGAGCCATGCTGACCACCAGCTGAAAGAGCTGTTGGCAATGATGTGGTGCTTGCATCTGCTCATAAGAAGCATGTCTGCCACATCGGTAAACTCACCTTCCTGAAGCTCAACAGTAATGAAGTTGGGCCCCTTGAAGTGGTCCTTACACCACTCCTTGTCATCGGTAAATATGAAGAATACCGCATTGGGATGCTTCTCTCTTATCTTGCCGATGGCATTCTTGTAATATTTCTCCGAGCACAGGTTATGGATCTTGATATGCTCGGCATCCACGTAGTCAGTCCTGCGAACATGGATACTCACTGATTCGCAGCACTCGATCTGCTGAAGTGTAGACCAGCTCACTGAATCATGCATGATCTCCTGAGGGCGCTTTCCGAAAGCTTCCTGTATCTGCTCTATAACCTCAGGTGATGTAAAGTACTTCTCAGACTGCCAGTAGCCTACAAGGTAGGCATTCTCTGTCTCCAATATGGCGGGATCGAAGATACCCTCCATCTCATCAATCCTGTATGTCTTGCGTCCTGTGAGCTTTCTTCTGATCCTGCTGAAAATGTCCATCCTGGAATCGGTCAGTTCAACTACCTCTTCTCTTGTGGCCCTTTCATATTCCACCCCGAAGCGGTCAAGCACCGGGACTCTTAGCTTATCATTTACAAAGCCGGACACATCATCGATCTTGACTTCTCGTCCTCTATGTTTAAGTTCCTTGTATAAGGCGTACTGAAACATCTGGTTGCCCAGTCCGCCCTTAAGCTGAATGATTATCATAGATCCTCCCTGTAAAAACGGCATACCACATTACATTATATCATATTCTAGCCATTGCTCAAACATGAGTATGTACCATATCAGTGGCTGGTATGCGCCATCCTCTTTGGCAAAGTCGTTCCAGATCTTATGAACAACCTTAGGATTAAGATAGCCCTCTCTTTTCAGCTTATCTTCAGCTATCAGATCTTCGGCCCAGCTCTTAAGCTCAGGGGTCTTCAGCCAGTCGGCTATAGGTATTGAAAAGCCCTTCTTGGGCCTGTCTACAAGCTCTTTCGGAACATGCCTGTAGAGAACATTTCTCAGAACCTGCTTGCCCTGTCCGGTTGCCGGATCTCTTAAAAGACTCATAGGAAGACTCCAGGCAAACTCAACCACATCGGGGTCGAGAAGCGGGATCCTGCTCTCAAGAGAAACTGCCATTCCCGATCTGTCCACCTTGACGAGGATATCATCGGGATGGTACATCTTCATATCCATGAGCATGATGTCGTGATTGACTTCGCCAAGCACGTCTCTTCCGGACTGATTAAGCTTATACGGAAGATGAATATGGTTTTTGGCAACGTCAAATCCAAGGGGCGTGCGCTCCGTCTCAGCCTGTATCCTGTACAGATCCTCAGGGCTCTTTGCCTGCATAAGTCTTGCCTTATTTAGGAAGACCTCATCTCTTTTTGCCTGTCTTGAATGAGCGAACATCTTGCCCGCTCCGCTCCTTAAGCCGACGGGGATGCCCTTCATCTTATTCCATATCCTGTCCACTGAAGCATATGAATTATATCCGCAAAAGAGCTCGTCGCCACCGTCACCTGACAGAGAAACCGTAACGTGCTCTCTGGTCATCTTGCTGACAAGATAGGTCGGTATCTGTGATGAATCCGCAAAGGGTTCACCATAGATATGCGGGAGCTTGGGGATAACGTCTTTTGCATCCTGCTCTGTGATATAGAGCTCTGTGTGCTGAGTCCCCAGATGTGCCGCAATCTCTTTTGCCACCTCTGCCTCATTAAACCTGGGATCAGGCATGCCTATGGTAAAGGTCCTTGCCTTGCCATCACATACCTGCTGCATCAGGGACACAACCGTACTTGAATCGATTCCCGCCGAGAGGAATGCTCCGACAGGAACATCCGATACGAGCTGTCCCCTTATAGCCTCCATAAGGCGCTTTTCCAGCTCATCCGCTGCCTCTTCGGCTGTTCCCTTAAACAGGTTCTGCTGCCCCTTTAAGGCAATCTCTTTAATATCGTAATAGGTATCAAACCTGTATGTTCCGCCGGATCTCTGAATGCCGGTAATACCGCCCGCATCATCGTCTGTATGCACCGGTCTGAAGTACGAAAATGGCGCAGACACTGTCAGTATCGTACCGGGCTCAAGCTTATAGATATCCTGATAAACAGTATAAGGAGCCGGAATATAGCCATGGCAGAAATAGAGATTTAAGGCCTCCTCAAATATCTTGTTTTTGAAGCCTTCTATGGCCATGATGGCACTGATCTCTGATGCAAAGACAAAGTTTCCGTTTACAAAGCCGTAGTAAAGCGGCTTTTCTCCGATCCTGTCCCTGGACAGGCTTATCTCATGGGTCTCCCTGTCATATACCGCAAGGCCGAACATGCCCTTGCAGAACTTAAGGGTCTCCTTTATTCCAAGGCTCTCAATGGCCTCCAGCAAAACCTCTGTATCAGACGTTCCGCGAAAGCTGGTGACATACCCCTTTTCCTTGAGAAGGTCAGCAAGCTTATCCGCATTGTATATCTCGCCGTTGTAGACAATTACTGTCCTTCCGCTCTTTGAGACCATGGGCTGCGCACCGGCCTCGGAGAGATCTCTTATGGCAAGTCTTCTGTGTCCAAGCCAGACTCTCTCCCCCGGTCCTGACCAGATGTCACCGGCATCGGGGCCTCTGTGAATAAGCCGCTCTGTCATACGTCTTATATTCTTTTCACCGCTGTTTCCAAGTCCGCAAATTCCTGCGATTCCGCACATATTTTTCCCCTTTTAGTCTATCAGCGAATTGTAGTCGTAGTTCATGAGCAGGTCTTTTTCCTCATCGAGGTATTTCTGTACATTATCCCTCGTGATCCTGATGGAAGAAGCTTCCTGTCCGTTTTCTGCCTCTGCGATCTTCTCGATTATCCAGGAACTGACATTCTCGTCGTAGTGCGCCTGATCCCTGTATCTGTCAAGGTCGGCAGTTATGTCTGTCTCCATGGTAAAGCTGTATATGTGGATGTTGTCATACTCCAGCATCATCTCGATGGCCTGCTTTTTGTACTCAAGCTCTTTTTCCAGATCTCCGTCCTCCTTAAGCCCACCGAAATATGCCATGGAATAAGGCGGGAAGAAGTAAAGGAAAGTGGTCTCCGGATGCTGAGATGCTACGCTGAGGACATTGGATTCAATATTCTCAGTCACCATCTTCATTTCATCTTCCCGGACACCATTGATCTGCTCAGGTTCTGAAAATGATGATCTTCCTGCAAGGGCCTCCTCTTTGCTGAACAAATTGTGGCTTGCAGTATAGCTGTAAACATCAAAGCTTGTATGTCCGCCCTCTTCGCCCTTAAGATACCCGATGAGCATCGGGATCGTGTATGTTACGACAGCGTCTCTGTTTAAAAGATATTTTACATCGTCGATCGGATTCCTGTTGGTCAGGTACTCCGGATACTCACCCATATCAAGCCTAAGCTCATCCTTGTCCCTTACAAGAAGGGTGTAGTCAAGTCCCCTCAGCACATATCTTGGTGCATGTCCGCTCTCGTAGGAGACCTTAAGGTTTTCTTCGATTTCCTTATAGGTAGCTCCCGAAAATGGTACCTTGATGGAATTTGTTCCAAAGAGCCTGTCAAACTGCGATGCAGAAAAGTTCTCTGTCATAGATGTTCCGGTAATGATGGCGTCATAGTCAAAGTGCTTGGTGATACCATCGTTCTGATAGCGCTGCTCTTCAAGATCATAGAACAGATATGGCCTCGGACTTCTGTAATGGAAAAAAGGGTCTGTCCAGAAGACACATCCGCCAATGGCCAAAAGAGATACAGCCAGCAATATTAAGCTTGAATAAAACCACTTTTTTCCGCTCATAATAAACCTTTTCAGAAATTAAAGTAAAGGAAGGTTGATACCGAACTCAGAGAAACAATGCAAAGAGTGAGTATCACCCATGTAAATACCAGTGAGAGCACGTTTGTCCTGTACTTTCTCTCGTAGTTGTTCGGCATACACAGACAGATGATAAGAGCTGCCAGTGTTATAAGTATGAAACCGCACCAGAATACCATATTGTCGTTTTCCGGAAGGTGCAGAATGCTGAGCACATATCTGAACTTGGGAAGCCTGAAGCCCTCCAGTATCTCTGTCCTGACATCTGTGAAATCAAACTTAAGTCTCCTCAGGATCAAAAGCCACATGGTAACTGAATCTGACCTGAACAGGAGCCATGCCACATTTATAAATGCAAAGGTCACAATCCACTGGACCGCCTTTATAAGTCCGCAAAGCGCTTTCCCCAATATACCGGACAAGCTCTCGGCTCCGTGATATATCTTTTTATAAATACCGGAAGTGAGCTTATTGAAGCACTGTGCCAGTCCATGGATCACGCCCCACAGGATGAAGGTCCAGTTTGCTCCGTGCCAGATTCCGCTTATCAGGAACACTATCATTATGTTCAGATAAGTTCTGGCTTTGCCCTTCCTGTTTCCGCCAAGCGGAATGTAAATGTAGGTGGTAAGAAATCTCGTAAGGGTCATGTGCCAGCGCTTCCAGAAATCTGCAACCGACAGCGCCTTGTAGGGCGAGTTGAAGTTCATGGGGATCTTTAAGTTAAACATGGATCCAAGTCCTGTAGCCATGTCGCTGTATCCGCTGAAATCAAAGTAAATCTGGAAGGTATAGGATAACATCAGAATGATTATCTCTACTCTTGTAAGAGCACCGTCTCCCATCGGGAAAAGAGCTGCCTTCTGCATTGCAACGTCCACCGCAGAGCCGAAGGTATCCGCAATAAGGACCTTCTTGGCTAGTCCTCTTGCAAACATCATTATGCCCTTGGAGAGATTGTCGTAATTTATGTGATGTCTGGAATTCTCCCTGAACTGCGGAACCAGTTCTTTGTGAAGAACAATGGGTCCTGCCACAAGCTGAGGGAAGAAGGATACAAACAGAGCATATTCAAGGAATGAATAGCCCTTTGCCTCCCCTTTGTATGCATCCACAATAAAGGATATCTGCTGGAAGGTAAAAAAGCTTATACCCAGCGGCAAAGTGATATGGCGCAGTACAAAATCCGTACTGAATGCATGATTGATATTGTCGATGAAAAAGTCATAGTACTTGAAATAAAAGATAAGACCTATATCAAAGATAAGCCCCAGAATAAGAAGAGCCTTTCGCTTTCCCTGAGTAACACCATCTCTTTGCATCAGCCTGTAGACAAAATAGTTGACCAGTATGCTGGCGCAGATTATGGGAAGATAGCCGATGTTGAAATAGGCATAGAACCAAAGGCTCATGACAAGGAGAAATCCTTGAGCCGCTCTGTCTTTCTTTATATGATACAGCCCAAAATATCCCAGCAGAGTAATGGGCAGAAAACACAATATAAAAATATACGAATTAAATTGCACTGCTCTTCACACTGCCTTTCCAAAACTGTAAGTTACTTATTCATTACCCTTTCCAGGTAATCCTTCCACTGACCGTTTATTATGTCAGGGTTATACTCATCCCTCACCTTTACGGCATTTTGGGACATCTTTGCTGAAAGCTCTCTGTCTGTGATCACTCGCCTAAGCGCATCCGAAAGCTCTTTTACCATCTCTTCGTCACCCGCCATAGGGATCAAAAGGCCGTTCTCACCGTTTTCGATAAGGTCTCTCGGTCCGCCGCAGGGACAGTCAGTTGAGATGCACACAAGTCCGAGGGACATGGCTTCGATAAGGGCATTGGGATAGCCCTCCTGCTTTGATGTCAGGACAAAGATCTCAGACCCTGCGATCCTTTCAGGGACATCACTCACGCGTCCCATGAATTTCACGCTGCCAGGAGCTGCGCTCTCAAATTCTTTTCTCTTTTCGCCGTCTCCGTAGATAACTACGCGGTAGTCCGGGAATTCTTTTTCTATCTCTTTAAATGCCTTAATGAGAAGGATCTGATTCTTGTTGTCGTCCAGCCTTCCCACGGTTACTATCTCTTTTGCCCTCTCTTCAAAGGGTACAATGCTTCTGCTTATGAAATCCGGATGGATCGAATTGGGCAGTATCTTAGTCCTGACCCTGCTGTCAAAATACTGAGCTGCCTCTGTAGTCTGGACCACAACGCCTGCTGCCTTGGGGAAGTAATGTCGCATGGAGAGGTTAAGGCGCCCCTCCCCGTACTCTCTTGAAGGATTTGACCTTACCGAAACCACCACCGGGATTCCAAGGCCTCTTGCCGACTTTATCGCCATAATATTGTTCTTACCAAGGAATGAGAGGATAACATCGGGATGAAGCTGCTTCCAGGTATCCTTAAGTATCTGCTCTCTCTTAATGAAATTGGCGATGCGTCCGCTCCTGTCATTTAGGGGAAGTGCTGTAAACACACGTTTTATGCCGTCTGCAGAATCGTCAATCCACACCTTGTGTTCCATGTCATTGGGATCAAGTACCGTAAGCTCCCTGCAGCCCTCAGCCTTTTTGCGATGCCAGGTTGCATGCGGTACGTCATACTCCTCCTGTCCCAGGTAGGTCGTGACAAATGTCACACGATATCCCTGAGAGTAAAAGTACTCGGCCAGATTACACATAACCCTCTCTGCTCCGCCCTTGACGAGGGAGCCTATATACATAGCTATATGCTTCATAAGTACCTCTCATACCACTGCTGGAAGTTAAAAAAGCTCCAGGTAACTCCGGAGAAATTAGCTCCGCTTCCGTGTCCGCCATCTCCCGTAGCCAGATAGTCGCGGACAAACTTTGATACATAAGCTGCATCGAATATTCCCTGATCTTTAAGGAAATCTTCCTGACTGAAGGTAAGGAGCTTCTCCTTTAATGGGCCTCTGAGCCATGCATCTATGGGCACGCTAAAGCCCTTCTTAGGCCGCTCCAGCAGCTCTTTTGGAATATAGTCATAAGCGATATCCTTGAGGATATGCTTCTTGTCGCCGTTCATGTATTTAAATCTGTGAGGTATGGCAAAGCTGTACTCCATTACAGATGTATCCATGATGGGGCATCTGCACTCCAGAGAGTACTTCATGGAAGCTCTGTCCATCTTGACCAGAATATCCCCCGGAAGATATGTATCCATATCAAGGAGCATCCTCCTGATCACCCAGTTGTCCACACCATAGCGTGACTCTATGGGGTACTTGCATGGAAAGGCTTCCGAATTTGACAGATCAAAATCTCCCGCCTCTTTGCCTGTCATAAACGCATGGGCAACCCTGAGATAATTGTCCGATGCCAGCTGTGATTTGGTCTCCGGATTTCTGTTTCCCGCGATGGTCCTTACGCTAAAGGGCATCCTGTCCATTAACGTTCCGCTTCCGAGTGGAAGTTTGCCAACGGCATTGGCCACTGCTCCAAGGCCGTCCAGCTGCTGCGCTTTTGAGAGCTTCTCATATATGTTGTATCCGCAAAAGAACTCGTCGCCCCCATCACCGGAGAGAGCAACCGTCACTTTCTCTTTTGCAAGCTTACATACCAGCATGGTGGGAATCTGCGAGTCGTCCGCAAAGGGCTCATCGTAGTATCCGGGGATACTCTCCACCAGATCAAGCATCTCTTTCTCGTCGATATAAACTTCCGTATGATCTGTTCCAAGGTGCTTTGCAACTTCTTTTGCAAAGACAGCTTCGTTGTATTCGGGCTGGTTAAAGCCTATGGTAAATGTCTTGACCGGAGATGAACTGTTCTCCTGAGCAAGTGCAGTTATCAGCGATGAATCGTAGCCTCCCGAAAGGAAGGTTCCCAGAGGAACATCAGCTATCATCCTGTCCGATACTGATTTCCTAAGTCTCTTTTTCAGCTCCTCTTTGGCCTCATCGTAGGACTCAGCCTGATGAGAAGACATGGCATCATAGGTCTTTTTGATATCCCAGAACTTGTCCTTTTTGACTTCTCCGTTTCTGAAATAGAGAACGCTTCCGGGCTCCAGCTGCCACACGTCCTCAAATATACTCTCGGGAGCATTTATATACTGCTGGAAAAGATATCTCGAAATAATGCTATTTCTGATCCTCGGTACAAAACCCGGGCAGGCCATAATAGGCTTAAGCTCTGAACCAAAGACAATGTTTCCGTTTTCAAGCCAGTAGTACAGGGGCTTTTTGCCGATCCTGTCCCTTGCAAGGATAAGCTCGCCGCTCTCCCTGTCATAGAGTGCTATGGCAAACATTCCGTGGATGTGGTTCAAAAAGTCTTTTCCCCACTTAAGGTATCCCGCGAGAATTACTTCTGTGTCGCAGGTGGATACGAAGGGATAGTCCGAGAGCTCTTTTTTCAGCTCAAGGAAATTGTAGATCTCGCCGTTAAACACAAGTGAAATCCTGCCGTCTTTAGACTCCATTGGCTGATGTCCGAGAGGTGATAAATCCTGAATGGAAAGGCGCCTCTGGGCAAGCCCCACAGTGTATCCGTCCGTTCCGGGATAGAGCATGACTCCGTTGTCGTCGGGACCTCTGTGGATCATGGTGTCATTCATCACACGCAGTTCGTCTTCAGTTATTCTGTTTTTTGAAATGTATCCACAGATTCCGCACATACTTTATCCGTCCACAATACTTTCAAGATATTCCTTCCACTGCGCAAATACTGCATCTGCGCTGGCTTTCTTCTCTATCTCAAGAGCCTTTTTACCAAAGCTCTCTCTTAAATCTTTATCCTCTATAAGCCTGCAGATCCTGTCTGCAAGAGCATCCTCGTCACCTACAGGAATCAGGAATCCGTTTACGCCGTCCTCAATGACTTCTCTCGGTCCGCCGCAGGGACAGTCCGTCGAAACCACAGGCATTCCCATAGCCATGGCTTCCAGAAGGGAGTTTGGCATTCCCTCATAGTCCGATGAATAGGCGTATACTTCGCCCTTGGGTATCTCTTTTTCCAGACTGTTGCTGGCACCCATAAGGAAGATGAAATCCTCCGCATTATTGTCAGCAATTATCTTCTCAAGCTTCTGCCATGTTCCGTCCTTGGAATCGGGGCCGTAGACTCTGAGCACATAGTCAGGGTGCTTCTCATGTACCTTCAGAAAGGCCCTTAGCAGCATTGGCTGGTTCTTGAAATCCACAATACGCGCGTGGTGCATAACGGCCTTTTCCTTCACTTCAGGGTGAATCGCTCCAAAGTACTTGTCGGTTATGGGATTCATAATGACTCTGGACTTCTCCTGAAGATATGGCTTAAAGAAGTCTCTCTGATCCTGCGTCTGGTATACACAGCCTGCAGCCTTGGGGAACAGCCACTTTATCTGGAGCTTGTCTGTAAAGTGGTCGTAGTGGCCTATAGGATCGATCCTGATGGAAATGACAACAGGAGTACCTGAATTTCGCGCTGCCGTCAACGCCCTGTAATTGGCCTTTCTTGCAAATGCCACCAGGACATCGGGTTTATACTCTTTTACAAACTGCTTAAGGTATTTGATCCTGAGGAAAAACTTGGCGATCCTGTTTTTGTTCTCGTCGCCTTCCTTGAGCCCCACATGGACTCTCGTTACAGCCGGATCCAGCACAAACTCATTCTCATCGTACCACTCGGTTGCCACATATACCTTGTAGCCTTCGGATGCGAAGCGGTTTGCGAGATTGGTCACAACACGCTCAGCTCCGCCCTGGCACAGGCAGTTTAAATGAAATGCAATGCTCTTCATACACTTACTCACTCGTATCTCTTAAGTATCTCATGGATACTCTCTTTATATTTGTCGGGAGCGTAGATTGCTGCCCTCTCAAAGGACTTATCGGAGTACTTCTTAAGAAGCTCTTCATCGTCAAGGATCTTCTCCATCTGCTCTGCAAGAATCCTCTCGCCCTCTGTTACATACTCGGGATCAAAGTTCTCTTCCTCATCCATATCCGGAACAAGGATACCGAACTCGCCCATGATCGGCTTATCTATGCTGCTGCCGTCAGGAATCTCTTTTATCAGGTTCTCATACTCTGCATCGGAGAGCAGAATCTCTCTCGGTCCTGTCTTGCAATCGGCGGAGATAACAGGCTTTCTTAAAGCCATTGCCTCAAGCACAGCGTTGGGGAATCCCTCATGGTTGGAGCTGCAGACATATACGTCGGAAGCTGCAACATATGGGAAAGGATTCTTTTTAACACCGGTGAAAGCCACCTTGTCCTTGATCTTAAGGGCTTTGGCCAGCTCTTTGTACTTATCCCAGTTTCCCGATCCAAGGACCAGAAGCCTTGCCTCGGGATGCTTGTACTGAACCAGTGAAAAGGCCTTGACCAGATGCCATATGCCTTTGATATAGTCATTTCTCGCCGAGCAGGAAAAGACCTTTATATCGTCTCCCAAAAACGGGTAATCATCCGGGGTTTCTCCGGCTCTGTTCTGTATATCCTGAATATCCAGAGGATTGTAGATATAGGTGCTTCTGTTGTATTTGAAATCAGACTGAAGCTGTCTCACTATCTCTTTTGAGCATGACAGAACCTGGTCCGATTTTCGGCAAAAGAGCTTAACCTGCCTCGGGGATTCAAGATCGGTCTGACACCTGAGGCCCGTCAGGACCTTCTCCCCTGCTCTTGAAAGAGAGTTTACATAGTTGGCTGAGCTTCCGAAGCTGTAGCAGATATCAATGTTTCTCTCCTTCTTGATCCTGCGTGCCTTCTTTACTCTCTTAAAGACATTCATCACCTTGTTGACAATACCCTTCTCAGAGGGCACATCAATGTCGATGACATCAAGTCCTGTAATGTCGTAGTTGATATCCTTGGAGCTGAAGATGAGAATACATACGTTATAGTATTCCTGCATGAGTCTTGCGGTCTTTATGCAGACTCTCTCAAATCCTCCCTGGTGGAGCATAGGCACCATCAGCATAAGGTTTTTCTTTTTCTGATCCATTAAAAATGACCTCTCTCGTAGAAATATCCCATCATCCTGGCCTGAGCCTTGACATCAAACCCTGCGGCTCTGAGCTTGCCCAGTATGTAATCAGAGCTTCCTGCCCTGTCACCGATTGAAAACATGGATGCACGGTGATGGCTCTTAACAGGCTTTTTGTCAGGGACATTTACTGCCTCAAATCCGGTTCCCGCATCAAGTGCGTCTATATCCGGCATATCATCTGTCTCAAAGACGCTCTCCCTTCTCTCACCTGCAATTGCAGTAAAGGTCTGGTTGAGCCTGATCTCCTCCTGAAGAGGATCTGAATGATAATCCTCGCGAAGAAGAAGGTCGTCCAGTATCTTCCTCGCCCAGTCTCTTGGCTCTGAATTAATACTCCTCATTGAAACCAGTTCCGTCACGTTAACTTCCGGTGTAACGGAATCCGATACCAGACACTGAAGTCCTGCTGCCTGGGCCTCAACCACACTTCCGGGAAGTCCCTCATATCTTGACGGGAAGCAGAAGTAATCCATGGCCTGATAGTAATCGCTGGCATTGGACTTATTGCCGGCAAAGATGCATCGGTCGTAAATATGGAGCTTCTCAGCAAGCTTCTTCATGTCCTCCATAAGAGGGCCCTTGCCCAGCATAAGAAGTCTTATGCGCATACCGTGCAGCATGCTGTACTGATTGAGGTCGTCATTATCAAGAAACCTGCAGAGCTGAGCAAATACATTCAGCAAAAACTCGTGGTTCTTGGCATACCTGAAACTTCCTACGTGACCGATCACCAGGGCATTGGACACCCCGAGTTCGTTCCTTATTTTTTCTCTTTTCTCCGGATTATAAGCAAAGTGCTTAAGGTCTATGGCATTGGGTATTATCCTGACAGCTCCGGCCTTTACAAGGTCCTCACCGAATACCGAGATTCCGGCTTCTGTGGAGCAGGCAAAGTTATAATCAGTTATGCCTTCCTTCTGAAGAGGCTTTCTGAGTATCCTGGTGGCTATTCCCTTAACTCCGGCATCCACTCCCGCACTTCTTGCATGGGCGATGCAGATGGGAACCCCGGACTTTTTGGCAATGGGAAGATATATGGCCGAAGTACTGGTCATATGCCCCTGAACCACCTTCCACTCATTCTTGTGGCTCTCAAAAAATCTCTTGATGGCTGCCTTATACTGAGCCATATTTGTTCCGGTGAACTTAGGAAGGCAGAAAATCCTGCCTCCGAGTTTATATACGCTATTATCAAAATAGTCCGGCTCGCGAACTGCCATGAGTTCATCTGAAGTCGGACTCTTTTTTCCTGTCTTTTCAGGCGAATAATGGACAAGAAAATCAAACTGGATCTTATCTCTGTCCATGTTTCTGTACAAATCGATTATTCGGCACTCCGCTCCGCCAACTCCAAGGCCCCCAAGCACATGAAGTACACGTATCTGACCGTATCCATTTTCCATCTACTCACTCCGCTCGTATCGGGATGTATTTACTATCCCTTTAATTTACGCAGTTGAACTGCCAGGTATTTAGCTTTGGCAAGTGCATACTGCTTAACCTGACCAAATGTATTTCTATCCTGTACTTGTCTTGTGAAGAACTCAGAATAGGAAACAACCTTGCCTGACTCAAGGAGTTCTTTTAACTTATCAAAATCCTTGTCATCCATGGTGTTGGCATGGTATACGAAGGTCACTATTCCATCCCCTGTATCCTTGAGAGAATCGCTTCTCTTAACTGCAATCGGGTAAAAGACAAAGTCCAGCGCCCTGAAGGGTTCCGTTCCAAAGCCGTCTGTGATACGGTTGAAGCCGTTTTTCTTAAGGGCTGTGAGAGTGTTTCTGTCAAAAGAGTGGGACGGCGCCATGAAGATATCGGTCTCAATACCGTTGGTCCTGAATATCCTCTTGGCCTTGCGGATCATCTCATCCTGTCTCTCGAAAGGAAGACCTGCAAACTCGCTCTTGCCGCCAATGGGGAAAAGTCCCGGATCCTTGGTGGTATAGAGGTGTTTGTAACCGTGCATGGCAATGATCCAGCCCCTGTCTCTGAGCTGCCTGATATAGTTCCAGAAATCCTCTCTTGCCGGATTAATTGAAAGCTTTTCGTCTTTGTTTTTTGGAACTACTCCGATGAGGGGCGTTATGCGGTGCGCATCCAAAAGGTCTTTAAACCTGTTAAACTTGCCCCAGTCCATATCCGGAGTAATGTCGTCCATTCTGATGGCTATTTTCATAAGTTTTTCTTATACCATTCAATCGCAAGCTCGATGCCTGCCTTAAAATCATAGGATGGATCGTAGCCAAGGTTTGTTCTTGCCTTGGTGATATCTGCATTTGAATCCCTGATATCTCCTGCTCTCGGAGGTCCGAAGATTGGCTCTACATCCATTCCCAAAGCATCTGTTAAATGATGATATACATCGATGAGGAACTCTCTTCCGCCTGCTCCGATGTTATAAGCTTCTCCCGCAACATCAGATGAAGCAAGGCATGCACGAAGATTACCCTCGATAACGTTGTCCACATAAGTAAAGTCCCTGGACTGCTTGCCATCGCCGTTGATGGTAGGAGTCTCGCCGTTCATGAGCTGGCGAAGGAACTTGGGAATTACAGCTGCATATGCGCCGTTTGGATCCTGTCTTCTTCCGAATACGTTGAAATATCTAAGGCCATAGGTATCAAGGCCGTAGAGCTTCTTGTAAAGCTTGCCGTACTCCTCGTCTGTCTTCTTGGTAAGAGCATAGGGTGAAAGAACATTGCCCTCCTGTCCCTCTTTCTTGGGAAGGGTTGTTGAATCACCGTAGACAGATGAGCTTGATGCGTAGACAAATTTCTTGACACCGTTCTGTCTTGAAGCCTCCATCATGTTGAGGGTTCCTCTGATATTGATCTCCTCGTATAAAAGAGGCATCTCAATACTCCTCGGAACGCTGCCCCATGCAGCTTCGTTGAGAACATAGTCTACGCCCTTAGTAGCTTCCATACATGCATCAAGATCTCTGATATCCTTCTCGATGAAAGTGAACTTAGGGTTCTCCATAAAAGGCTCAATATTCTCAATATGTCCTGTTGAGAGATTGTCCATACATCTTACTGTGTAGCCCATATCAAGAAGGGCCTCACATATATTTGATCCGATAAAGCCCGCTCCGCCTGTTACCAGGAACACAGAATCAGCGGGGAATTTCAACTCTTTGTAACTCATTATTAAAGCCTCCAGTAATCGTATTCAGGAGCCGCAAACTCATTCATGTCGTAGATGCCCTTGATATCAAGGAATACCTTGGTCTTGTGAGATGCTTTAAAGAACCCGGCAATGTCTGCTGCCTTGTAGTCCTTGAAGTCCTCATGTGCAACCGCAACGATAACAGCATCCATATCCTTAACCGACTCAAGAGAATCAAAAGTAATTCCGTAAAGTCTCTTGGCTTCGTCTGAATCCGCCTGAGGATCAACAACTACAGGTGTGATTCCGTACTCGCCGAGCTCGTTGTAAATATCGATAACCTTGGTGTTACGTGTATCAGGGCAGTTCTCCTTGAAGGTAAATCCAAGGATTGCAACCTTGGCATTCTTGACCTGGATATCATTGGCAATAAGCCTCTTAACCAAAGACTCTGCAATGTACTTGCCCATGTCGTCGTTGATACGTCTTCCTGAAAGGATGATCTGTGAGTGATATCCCAGCTCCTCAGCCTTGTATGTAAGGTAATAAGGATCAACACCGATGCAGTGTCCGCCTACAAGTCCGGGGAAGAAGTGAAGGAAGTTCCACTTTGTTCCTGCTGCCTCAAGAACGCTCTTTGTATCGATTCCCATTCTGTGGAAGATCATGGAGAGCTCGTTCATGAAGGCGATATTGATATCGCGCTGTGAGTTCTCGATAACCTTGGCAGCCTCTGCAACCTTGATGGACTGAGCCTTGTAAACACCTGCAAGAGCAACCAGGCTGTAAACCTTGGCTACCTGCTCAAGTGTCTCCTCGTCCATACCTGATACGATCTTGGTGATGGTATCAAGTCTGTGAACCTTGTCGCCGGGGTTGATACGCTCAGGTGAATAACCGACCTTGAAATCAACGCCGCACTTAAGGCCTGACTCCTCTTCAAGGATAGGAACACAGATATCCTCTGTAACTCCGGGATATACTGTTGACTCATATACGACTATTGAACCCTTTGTAAGGTATTTACCAAGGGTGTGGCTTGCGCCCTCAACCGGTGTAAGATCCGGTGTATGATCGTCATTGACAGGTGTGGGAACTGCCACTACATGGAACTTGCACTCACGGAGCTTCTCAGGATCAGCTGTGAACTCAACCGATGTCTCTTTGATTGCATCGTCTCCTACTTCTCTTGTGGGATCAATTCCTCTCTTATAAAGCTCGACCTTCTCGGCATTAAAGTCATATCCCACTACCTTGATCTTCTTGGCATAGGCAACTGCGATGGGCATACCTACATATCCAAGTCCTACAAGTGAGAGTTTCTCTTCTCCGGCAAGGAGCTTCTCATATAAATCCATTGTATTTCCTCCAAATCTAACATTAACCTGTAATGTCTTTTAACTCTTCAATATACGTCAATATTATACTACGCCTGTCAAACTTCTGCTCGACCAGTGTTCTTGCTGCTTTGCCCATGTTTTCCCTGTCTTTTTCGCTAAGGGTAAGCATGTGCTCGATCTCTTTTTCCAGAGCCTCTGTACTGCACGGCTCGAACAAAAATCCGCTCTTTCCTTCATCAACGCCTTCCTTGCAGCCGCTTATGTTGCTGGCAAGGATCGGTCTTCCGCAGGCAGCAGCCTCTAAAATGACATTGCTCATGCCCTCATGATATGAAGGGTGAACAACCACATGGCTTTTGGCCATGACTTCGTCGACATTGTCGATGTGACCGTAGTATTTAAGGCATCCTTCCTGCTCAAGGCTCTGTATCAGAGGTTCGTATTTCTCGCGCTCATCCTCTTCGTACTCGCCAACCAGTTCAAAATGGACATTCTGATGTTTTTTCGAAATGTCTTTGGCCGCCTCAAGATATTCTCCGATGCCCTTGTCTCTCATGACGCGAAGCACCGCCAGGAATCTTATGCCATCTTCCTCCGAAGGATATTCCCTGAAGGGATGCTGGGTAAGGTTTACACCCGAGCCCGGAAGAAGCCCCGCATTGTTTACTGCAACGCCCTTCTCCTGAAGGATAGCCATGTTCTTCTCATTCTGGAAAAAGACCTTTTTGGCCTTCTTCATGGCAACTCTGTACATGACTATCAGCACCTTGCTGACAATTCCTCCGTTCTCAATGGCCTTGCCAAGTCCGGTGATATTGCAGATGTATGGGACCTTGCAGGCTTTTGCCGCCATCGATCCGTATATGTTTGGCTTGATCGTATAAGTCAGGACAACGTCCGCCTTGAGCTGTCTTATAAGCTTCTTGTAGGCCTTGTACAGTTTAATATCCTTGAGCGGATTCATACCGTGTCTACTGAGCTCCGTCTCGTAGAGGTTCCATCCAAGGCGCCTTAATTTATCGCAGTTCTCATCCGGAGGAACCGAAATGAAAACATCGTGGCCGTCATCCATAAACTGCTCTATCAGCTCTTTTCTGAAAAGATAAAGCCCGTTTGCATAATTTGATAAAACAAGGATCCGCATGATCAGATCTCCCTCATTCTCTCCTTGATACTGCTGAGTTTGTCGATGACAACGCTGTCATACATCATCATCACCACATCCTCGTCATAGTCTCCTATGCATGGCGTATTGGCGGTTTTCTCTACCACATTATTGTAGATGAACCTGATGAAATCAACACCGGCGCCGTAAGCATGGAGATATGCCCCGCCGAATCTCGGATTGATCTCTGAAAGATAGTACTTGCCATCCTGGTAAAAGAGATCCATATCAAGAGGTCCGTTGAAGTTAAATACCTTCATTGCGTCTTTTACAAAATCAAAGAGCGCCTGATCCTTGAAGGAAATGGTCTTGTTGGCACCTCCGATGGTTGTTGATATCTTCTTCTTGGAGAAAACGGCTATGACCTCGTGGCTGATGGTATCAACATAGATATCCGCATCCATGTCTTTTCCCGTCATAAGCTCCTGAACGATAAGAGACGGATCTCTTGCCATGAGCTCGGATAAAAGCTCCATGGATTCAACTCTTCTGGCGCCCACGCTACCGCTTCCTGTTCTGGGCTTAACAAATACGGGGAAATCAATCTCCTTATTGTCGTAAGCAGCCTTAAAGTCCTCAATGCATCCGAAAGTCCTTACAGTATTGATGCCCTTCTCAGTGAGGTATTTGTACATCTCATACTTGTCAAAGCAGAGCTTGGCTGTATCTGTATAGGGAGCAAGAACCTCTACTCCGATCTTTTCAAATTCATCTCTGTGATCTGCAAGGATTGATATCTCGGGATCGATGAGGGTTGTGATGGCATCAATCTTTTCCTCTTTGCAGATCTTAAGGATCATAGGGATATAACCGGGATCCGTTATCAGCGGAACCTGATAGCTCTTGTCTGAAAAAGCCAGGGCAGGTGCATAGGGCGAATTGTCTGTAACAACAATGTTTACCTTATCTCCCAGAGTATTTCTGAAATCCTTTAAAAGTTCACAGCGCCTTCCGACGCTGCAAAATAAAATGTTCATAGATCACTTCTCCTTGGGTTTTGTTCCCGTAAATGCCTCCATTGTGGCATCTGTTTCACTGTTTATGCCACTTCTGTCAAACACGACAGCAATGGTCTTAAATACTATTTTCAGGTCAAGTAAAAATGAGAGGTTGTTGACGTAATAGACGTCCTTCTCAAATTTGTCCTCCCAGCTCAGAAGATTCCTTCCGTTGACCTGTGCCCAGCCGGTCAGTCCCGGCCTTACGTCATGGCGATGATGCTGCTCCTCGTTATAAAGGGGCAGGTATTTCACCAGAAGGGGCCTTGGTCCTATAAAGCTCATATCACCTTTCAGGATGTTGAAAAACTCCGGAAGCTCATCAAGGCTAGTGGAACGGAGCTTCTTGCCAAAGGATGTGAGCCTTACTTCATCGGGAAGCAGATTCCCGTTCTCATCCTTTTCATCCGTCATGGTCCTGAACTTGTACATGTTAAAGATTTTCTCATCCTTGCCGGGTCGCGGCTGTTTAAAGAGTACCGGGCTTCCGAGTTTGGTCCTTACAAGGATAGCCAGTATCAGGTACAGCCAGCAAAAGCATACAATGATGATCAGGGATATCAGTATGTCCAGCAAGCGTTTGATATAATTTTTATACATATTATTCGAAACACTTTCTTACGATTTCAATAATCACATCCTGCTGCTCAGGTGTCATCTTGTTGTCACTTGGAAGGCAGAGGCCTCTGTTAAAGATATCCATTCCCACATCAAGGACTGTTCCCTCATCGATGTAGGCATTACTTCTTGCTCTTCCTGTACCCTGTCTTGTCACAAAGCCGTTCATACGGTAGATGGGCTGCATGTGCATAGGCTTCCAGATAGGTCTTCCCTCTGCATTGTATTTCATGATGGTTTCAAGGATCTCAGTAGGGCAGCTCTTGCCGGGCTCTGTTTCATAGAGTACGTCCTTCTCGCCCCTTACCTGTTTGCACATGGCATCCTTGTCAATCAGCATGCATGAGAGCCAGAAATTGGGCTCGGAATTGGCTGCATCAAAAGGATTCATCACAACAGGAAGGTCCTTAAAGCCCTCTTTATATCTCTCGTAGATAGCCTTCTTCTGTGCAATGTGCTCCTCAAGGTGAGGAATCTGGCCTCTGATAAGACCTGCAATGACATTGCTCATGCGGTAGTTATAGCCAAGCTCCTCGTGCTGGTACCATGCTGCGTCTTCCCTTGACTGGGTTGACCACTTTCTGATCTTGTGTGCATCCTCTTCACTGTCAGTAAGGAGCATACCTCCCGCTGAGCCTGTGATTATCTTGTTTCCGTTAAAAGATATTATGCTGACATCACCAAAAAGACCTGTCTGCTTTCCTTTGTAGGTAGCTCCCAAAGACTCTGCAGCATCCTCAACGATAAGCGCTCCGTGCTTGTCACAGATGCTTCTGATCTCGTCTACCTTGCCCGGTGTTCCGTAGAGGTGAGCAACGACAACCATTTTCACATCCGGGTATATCTCGAATGCCTTCTCAAGAGCCACAGGGTCCATATTCCAGGTATCATACTCAGTATCGATAAACACTGCTTCTCCGCCCTCGTATGCAACGGGGTTTACTGTTGCGTCAAAAGTCATATCGGAGCAGAAGACTTTTTTGCCCTCAAGCACTCCATGTCCTACCCTGGCCTGACCATAGAGCTTCTCGCCCGCAAGTCTGATGGCAAGATGAAGAGCTGCGGTTCCTGCTGAAAGAGCCACCGCATTCCTGCAGCCGATCTTGGCACAGATCATCTCCTCTACTGCATTGATGTTGGCACCGACAGTTGAAAGCCAGTTTGTGTCATAGGCCTCCTGAATGTATTTGATCTCATCGCCATGAGTTGTTGGCGATGAAAGATAGATCTTTTTCTCAAAGGGTTTAATTTCCATTGATCTCCTCCGTGGTCTTTTGAAGGGCCTCTTTTCTCTCTCTTGTCATTGTGTATCTGTGAACATCGGGATGATAGGTCTCAACAATCTCTTTTACCAGATCTCTTATCTGAGGTGATTCCTCTTTTGCCGCCTGATTGAGCTTCTCAAGCTGAGAGAAGAACCTCATCTCATCCATCTCGATAGGCTTACCGATGTGGATCATCTTGTTGGCTGTATCCTGAAGTCCCTCCTCGTCCATGAGCATCTCTTCATAGAGCTTCTCACCGGGACGAAGGCCTGTAAACTCAATCCTTATGTCCTCACCAACCTTGTAACCCGAGAGTTTAATCAGGTTCTCAGCAAGGTCAAGGATCTTGACGGGCTCACCCATATCAAGAACGAAGATCTCTCCGCCTTTGGCAAAGGCTCCTGCCTGAAGCACAAGAGAAACCGCCTCGGATATGGTCATAAAGTATCTGATGATGTTAGGGTCTGTTACGGTAACAGGACCTCCGGCAGCAATCTGCTTCTTGAAGAGCGGGATTACAGATCCGTTTGAACCAAGCACGTTACCGAATCTGACAGCAACGAATTCCGTGTCATAGTGCTTATTGAAGGTCTGTACGATCATCTCACAGATTCTCTTGCTGGCCCCCATGATGTTGGTGGGATTTACAGCCTTGTCAGTGGAGATCATTACGAACTTCTTGGCGCCGTTTGTAGCTGCAGCCATAGCTGTCTTCCAGGTTCCGAATACGTTGTTCTTGATGGCCTCGTTAGGGCTGTCCTCCATAAGCGGAACGTGCTTGTGTGCAGCTGCGTGATATACGATATCAGGCTTGTATTCCTCAAAGATCTTGTTGATCCTGACTGTGTTACGTACCGATGCAATGAGCACCACAAGGTTCATGTCAGGATACTTGTACTTGAGTTCCTGCTGTATCTCATAGGCATTGTTCTCATAGATATCAACTATGATAAGAGTCTTGGGGTTGTGACCTGCGATCTGTCTGCAGAGCTCTGAACCGATGGATCCGCCTCCGCCTGTAACAAGGACAACCTTACCCTTAACATAACCTGCAATTGAATCGATATCTACGGTTATAGGATCTCTTCCAAGAAGGTCCTCTACCTCTACATCACGAAGACGGGAAACGTTAACTTCACCGTTTACCAGCTGGTACATGCCGGGGAGGGACCTGAGCTTACAGTTTGTGTTCTTACAGATATCCAGGATTTTCCTGAGCTCTGCTCTTGAAACTGAAGGCATAGCCACAATGATCTCGTCGATATCGTAGAGATCGGCGCACTCCTCAATCTTCTCTCTTCCGCCTACAACACGGATTCCCTGGATATACTTGCCCCACTTGTTGGTGTCATCATCTATGATGCACTTGATGGTCATTGTTGAATAGTTGCTTGTAAGTATATCCTTGATAATGATATTGGCAGCCTCTCCGGCTCCGATTATCATAACCGCCTTACTGTTGTTGCGGTTCTCAGCCATGTGCTTTTTGCTCCTGAAGAACCTGTAGGAGAATCGGCTGGCAAAGATAGTTATTACCAAAAGAGCTGTGTATATAAAGTAATAACTCTGCGGAACCGGCTGAGTGTGGGACTTGAAAAACTGAAGTCCGATGGCATTTATAACGCCTGAAATAACGCACGCCATTACAAGGTTCTGCATCTCTCTCTCGCCCGCATAAGCCCAAAGGCTGTCATAAAGCTTGAACAGATAGAATATGACCAGCGTGATGATTATGTTTATTGGCAGGAATGTTGTAACAGGAGTAAGGAAATGCTCCGGTATGTCCCCAAACTTGAAATCATACCTCATAAGTACTGCCACATAGCTGGCCATGACTATCATCAAGATGTCATAGATGATAAGTACTATTCGTCTATAAAATTTTGCGAAGTTAAACGGTTCTTTTTTCTTGTTCATTTCTCTTTTACCTTATACGTAAGCGGAACCAGGGCCATCATAAGTGCCAGGGTCATGGGATTTGAGTACTGGAATACCCACTCCGAAAGACCTGCCACAAAGAATCCTATAACCACTGCGCTTGTAATAAGTGACAGAGGTTCGTTTTCCCTGTTTCTGCTGTAGTATCTGATGCCTGATGCAAGTGCGATGATCAAAGTGATGGTATAGAGTATACCCACCGGTATTCCGTGATCATAGGCCACCTGTAAAAATGTATTGTGAGCATGGACAGCTATCTCTCCGTTTATGAGAGTTGCACCCATCTCATCATGTCCCCACATATTGAGCTGCTGGATATATGATTTCGCAATGGAGATACGTCCGTTGGAAATTACATCAAGTGCATTGGAGGTGTCCACATACCCTTCAAGCTCATCAAGGAGCATTATGACTTCCGCCCTGGTCCTCATACTTGATGCCAGAAGCATATCAGCCCCGGGAACATCTATCCTGCCCGACTCCTGATTGGCAGGGTTGTCAGGGCTCTCATTCCAAGGCCTTCCGTAAAAATCATACAGAGGCTCACCGGTGCCGTTTATATCGTAATTATTTGGATCCATGGGGAATGTATATTCTCCCATATCCATTCCGAATATCTTGTTCTCAAAGAGATTGACGAATCTCTCCACGCACATAAAGTTGGTGCTGTCCCAGTCTGCGCCGCCTCTTATGAACTCATCCGCATCATCTATCGGGTAAAATACCGGATCAGCCACCATTGTGGGCAGTATCCTCTGAAGCGTAAACGCTGCGGGGAAGCACAGTATCAGAGATATAAGGAATACTCCTATTATCCTGAAAAACTGCTTCTTCTTATATGAGATCACTATACAGATCACAAGCAGCACACATACGGCTATGGCAAGATAAGCTGTTCTGGAAACGGTAAATATCGCATAGGACATGATAAATCCAAAGAGCACTATTTCCTTCCAGGCTATTACTGCTATATCTTTCAGCTTCGCATCGTTAGGAAGCGAAACGATCTTGACTATAAGCATTACTGTCGCAACCGCACCCATGAAGGTGAAGTACTCAGCCGTAACAGTAACCGTGTGGAATATAAATGCAAATCTTCCGCTGACATATCCCGGGAAGTACCTGTGAAGGTAGCAGTAGATCAGGGATATGGCAAAATTCATCATAAAACCGCCGGAAAGTATCTTGTAAAAGTCCTTTTTCTTGTCCCATACCGCAAATCTTATAAACAAAAACAGTGCAAATACGGCGAGGTATATTCCCCAGAGTCTTGTGTTTCTGAGGATAACCATTGAAACAAGCAGCACTCCCATAAGTATTCCGAAGAAGGAAGGAACTGCATAGGTCTTTTTGCTGTGAGAAGCTCCGTACCTGAGCTCACTTATCTTGAGTATTATCAGCCTTATGAGGTTGATCACAAGTAATCCGCCCAGGATCAGAATGATCATGTTGTACTTGATAAGGGCATTCTGCAGGTCATACTCATTGACGTCCTCAGCGACCTTGTGAAGGTTGTAGTAATGTACTCCGAATACAGTTGATATCAGCACCCACACGAGATTGTAAATATTGAAGAACTCTCTCAGCGTGAAGGTAAACAGCAGCATTACAATAAGCCAGATGCTCATACGCCTCTCGGACAGATAGTGATAAATGTCATAGAGATCGTTCATATAGCATGAAGCGTACCAAAGAGCCATAGCCATGGAGAACATGATGAATATGTACTGCAGTCTGTCCTCGTTCTTAAGGCTCTGCCAGAAGGATATGCCCTCTGTATGTATTATGACCTTATGATTGATGGCATAGAACACTATGGCTGCCGCAATGATAAGTCCAATCTCGTAAAAGACAATGTCCAAAGGCCTGCTGTCAAAGACCTTGAGCGGAAATACCATTATCATCAAAGCCCCGAAGATAAGCGCCGCAACGGGATTTGCCGAGTATTCCAGCACCTTCTCCACAGTTATCAGATTGTCTTTATCCAGGTGCTTTTTGTAGTAAGCACGCGTACATAAGCAGATTGCTGCGGCAACTGCTGCTATACCAAGTATTATTGCCAGGGATACTGTCTTATTAAGTGGCAGTCTGTATATGTATTTAGCTGCCAGATGTCGTCCTTCAACCTTTTCGTAATTCCATGTAAGATCGCCGACATAAGCCAAGTCAGCCGGAACATCTTCAAGTGCCAGATAATACTTGGATCTGCACTCTGAAAATCTCAGCATGTACTCTTTTCCCACCTCGATATTCATCTCCATGGGAATCCTTACATATCCGGGGATAACCGCATCTCCGGTATCCACATATGTAGTCAGCAGGATCGCACCGTTCTCATCACACAGACTGGCAGTCATGTATCTGCCCTTTTCAACGTTTGTCACATAGACATCAACGGAGCTGAGTCTGTCATACTGTGCTATGAAGGTCTGATAAATTCTGTTGTTCTCGAAGTTTATCCCCTCAGTCTCTCCCACTATGGTTCCGCCGCCGGATGTCTCCAGGGTCTGGGTAAATATTCTGACAGGAAAAACAATAAGTATTCCGATTAATGCAAAAATAAGCGTAACAATCTGTATTGCTCTGCTTTTACCGATTACTTGTCTCATATTAAAACCTTTTGATGTTTACTGGCATTATCGCAGACTCTGCGCATAATACTGCATCATAGTATGATATCACACATGACTGTCTATATCAAACCGCCTCAGATACCGCTGTCGTACCCTTTCCCGTTATCACAAGAAGCGGAATGCACAGCCATAAATACAGGACATATCTTACCAGATAAGTGGGCCCGAGAAGCACCGTGCAAAATGTAAGTATCATGGGCATAAACGGAAGTATACTGCCAAATCTCTTTTTATAAAGCCTGTATGCAAATACAAACATAAAAATAAACACATAGAGCCCCGGTCCGAAGAACAGGTGAAGCACCGGTGCATCCTGCTGAAATGAGCCGATGGACAGATATCTGTACAGGTTATCTATGGCAGGGATAAAGCTCTTTCGCTCTCCGGGAGGCTCAACCTCATAGCCGAAGTATGAGCTGTCTTCATAGGTGAAGCTGTAAACAGTATTTCCTTTATAAACATTTATTATTGCCGGAGGATACCAGTATCCGTAGGAAGTAAGGAGCCATGCGTTGACATAGGCCATCGGGTGCTTTATTAGCTGCGCCTTCCATATCTTCCAGAAATCGGAACTGTTCTGTTCGTAAAGTTCGTTGTTAAAATCAACCTTTACCATGTCAGAGACCCTGGGCGTGTACTTGTCAAGATTGCTCTTAGGTATATAGGCTTCTATCAGCTCTTTTTCCTGAGAAGACAATGTATCGCCGTCATAGGCGTAAACTCTTGCCAGCTGCATGATAGGTACAGTCAGCATCTCCTGATGGTGTGTACCTTCTGTTCTGCAGGCCGTGGAAAGAAGGCCTGAGAGCACAAGATAAAGAACTACCGGTGCGATCAGCATTCCAACCAGCACAGGCTTTAATCTCTTCCTGAAATATATAAGCGCAAAAGGAATAAAAACCAGATACGCATAAAAACCGTTGTGTCTGAACATCGGCATTAATACTGCTGTCAGCACAAAGACGATCAGCTTCTTTCTGTCTGAAAGAAATCCGTCGGGGTCATTTACAAGTTGGATCAGGAACGTTGTTAGCAGGAGCAGCAAAGCCGAAAAAAGCCCGTCCTTGCAGGAGCAGAGCGTATACATGACTATTGTCGGAAACAGTCCGTAGTATAGGACCCACAATATCCTTGATTTCTTTCCAATTCCTCTTTTCTGCATGTAGGTCACAACATAGGCAAATATTGCAGTTATCACCAGCATCTGAAGGAAAATGTATGCAAAGATTCCTGCGTTCCAGGAGCCTGAAAGCTTGTGAAACAGAGCAATGATGCCTCCAAGCAGAAGCACATGCAAAAGCGGATGATGGGTGGTAAAAGACCTTGTGAGCACTTCATTAAGCTCATCCTGAGCATCATACACAAAAAATCCCGGGAACTCTGCAAGCATAACAGGAATACTGAGAAGTATCATGGCAAGATGATTGATGAAAAACTCTCTTGGCTGAACTTCTGCTGTTTCATTGCCTTTTGGAAGCCTGATGATCCCGAAAAGCTTGCCGCCGTTTAATGCGCTGTCATAGTTTCTCCACACATATCTTGTATCAATAGTGAAGATAAGAATGAACATAAGAAGAATGGAGATGGCATTGTTGTCGCTCAAATTAATGGCATCTCCGCTCTCAAGCTGATATCCGAATATTAAAAAAACACTTGCCAAAACGCCAAACAAGCCTGACATAAGCCAGGCCATTTTTGCATCCTTAGTCATTTTCATCGCGAGTCGTCTCCCGAATCACAAACTGTGGATTCTTATTCTGTGATATATACAATCTTCCGAGATATTCGCCGATCATTCCAAGCATCAGCATAATGGCTCCACCCATGAATACAACGGCACTCATAAGAGCTGAGAAACCGATCTGAACGTCCGGAAGAATAAATTTCTTGATAACGGTGTAAATTCCGTAGAGGATACCAAGCACCGCAAATACTGCACCTGCAAAGGTTGCAATTCGAAGAGGCTTGATACTGAAGGCAGTAAATCCGTTGATCCACAGGGCAAAGAGCTTTCCAAGAGTATATCCGCTCTGGCCGACTTCTCTTTTTCTGTGAGTCACATCAACATTTACTATATTCCTGGTGGTGCGAAGGACAAGACCGATAACGTATGGGTATGAACTCTCATACTTGACCATCTCATCCACCACAAAGCGCTTAACAGCGAAATAGCTGGATACATAGAGGTCCTTGGGCTTACCAAGCATCGCACTTGCCATCCACTCGTTCATGGCTGTTCCGAAATTCCTGAACAGGTTGTGCTGCTTGTGGCTGTATCTTGCATATGCAACATCGGCTCCGTTTTCAAGCGCCGCAATGAGCTTATCTGCTTCATCTGCAGGGGTCTGCCCGTCGTCATCAAGGCACACGATATAGTCTCCGGCAGAAGCGTTCAAAGCCGCCATGATGGCAGCATGCTGTCCGAAGTTTTTGGCGAGGTTGATTCCCAGAACATTCTTAAGAGCGCTCTTTTTGGCAATCTCGCTTATCTTGCCCCAGGTGTTGTCCGGAGAACCGTCATTTACAAGGATCACCTCATAGTCAAAGGAATCCATCTTCTGCATGGTCTCATCTATTTCCCTGACAACGTCCTCAAGGGTATTCTCTGATCTGTAGCATGGAATGCAAAAACTGATTAATTTCTTAGACATTTAATTCTATGGCCTCTCCCGTTTATAAACTCTTTTCCATTATTATCATATCACCTTTTTGCCCATCACTGCACAGGACCTGAGGTACATCCTCTGTTTTTGTAAATCCCGCATGGAGATAGCTCTTAACTGCAGGGGCGTTTGATGAAAAAGCTCTTAGTATCACCTTTTTAAGACCCATGACATCCTTGGCATATTCAAGGGCAAGATCTGCTGCCTCATTGGCATATCCCTTTCCCAGGGCGTCCTCTTCTCCGATATAAATGCCGTACTCGGCTGTTCCCTCTTCTTTGTCTATGTCGTGGAAGTGGACAACTCCTACAGGCCTCGGAATCCTCCTGTCAGGACGCTTTTCGCAGATTATGAACTGAACAGCCTTCCCCGTATCTATATTTTTTTCTTTCCAGGCTCTCTGTCCGTCCACTGTGAAGTCTTCACGGTATACATGGTTGATCCTGACTCTGTCCTTGTTTCTCCAGCCGACTATCATGGGAATATCTTCATTATCGAAGAGCCTGAGGCTAACCAGCTTTCCTTCTTTTAAAAACTCGTAATCTTTCATCCTTATCTCCATCAGTTCAATTCCGTCACCTTATAGATGTAGAAAACATCCGCAACTGTATCGACCTTATCAATGTCTGTATCCACACCCTTTTCCGTATAGTAATCGGAAAGCCAGTCAATTCCGGAGCTCTCTTTGGTGACCACATAAACTCCGTCTTCAAGGATGGCATCATGCATGGACGTAAACCCGTATGCCTTCAGCTTGTCATAATAAAGCGGGCTCTTTGATGCCCAACCGCCCATCAGATCATGATTTGCAAGACTGTTGTCAACGCGGTCAAACATCTTCTCGGAGAAAGTCCTCTCTCCTTCATCCGTCGCCTTAACAGACGTGTAGACATCCATGAAGTAAAAACTGTCTTTATTTTGAGCAAAGTAGTCGTAGAGGGCATCGTAATGAGCTCTCATCACATCCCTCGCTGCCATCTCATCCCCAATAACACTCATCTGGTTCGGGATAAAAACAGCAGATGCTATCGTTGCAGCCAGAAGCGGCGCATAAGCATATCGCGCGTTATCTTTTGATTTTATAAATATCATGCCCAGAAGCACAAATATTTCCATCAGATACAGAGGGTGTGTTATCCTGATTGGATCTCTTCCCCTCACAATTATGTACAGCCACAGTGTGGATCTGCAGGCAAACAGAAGCAGTACAGAAAATACACCTGTAATCTTTTGATGCTTTTCTCCCTGCAGGCAATAAATAACAATCGCCATCAAATAAAGAACAAGTGCTATTATATTCCAGGGTGAATCCGTCATGGGATACTCATAGCTCTTTTGATAAGCCACGTGCCTTAATCTGTACAGGTATGAAACAGTGCCTGACTTAAGGCTCTGAAGGAAAGGTGTCTCATCTGTCTTCTGACCTGAAGCGTAATCAGCAACAGCCCACAGTGTATCTGCGTTTATCTCATCGTCTATTCCGTAATTGTAGTTCACAAGAAGGCGCTGTTCCGGCTCTGAAAGGCCAATACTGTCAAAGAAGTCCTTATTCTCAGCATAATCAGGTATGTATTGGAAGTCGTACAGCTCTGTCCTGGCATCAAACAGGTTATTAAACTGCTTCCACTCAGGAGATGAATATCCTATCCTGTGTGCCAGCGCAGATACTGCTATCCCAAGCGCAATGAAGACGCACAGCTTAAGATGCCACATGAAAAGAGCTTTCTTCTCGCCATAGCAGGACACCGGAATACCATCGTGACAATTGGTTACCAGATAACTTCTCATAATGAGCCATCTGTCAAACACAGCCACTCCGACTATAGGAAGGGTCAAAAGAAGCATCTCAGACCTGATGAGATAGGCAAGGATTATGAGAGCTGTCGCTAGTACGATATCTCTTTTGCCCTCTCCTTCGTGTGTAACTATGAGAAATGCCGCAGTGGCGGACATAAAGCCAACAGTGAAGGTGTACTGTACAAATACAAAGTGTGAGCCTACAGTTCCCAGCATAAACAAAAGCACGCCAAGAGCTGCCATGATCCTGCCTATCCTGTCCTCAAATATCGAAAAAGCACGGCTTGTCACAATGTACACGCACAGAAACTGAAGTGCACATAAAAAGATGCCATACCAGTCAAGGCCTCTATAAACCCTGTAGAGCAGGGCAATAAAGGCGCTGATCGGATACAGCATCTGAATGTTATGTCCGGCAGGAATCCCGGTGTAGGACCCTGACAATATATCTTTCATGAGCACATCATCATTGAGGTCAAAGTAAAAGTCCCCAAAACAAGAAACAATCACAATAACCATGAGCGTAATTAACGCAGGTACTATGAAGTTCAGACCCTGATGCGCTTTTTTCATACAAAGAGCTCCGTTTTAAGTAAATTTGTAGTACTCCTTGACTCTCATTACCACTTCGTCCAGATCCTCGTCTGTGAGCTTGTAGTACATAGGAAGTCTTAAGAGCCTCTCGCTCTCTTTGGTGGTGTACTTGTCTTCTCCCCTGAATTCACTGTAGAGCAGTCCTGCCTTGGCTGAGTGGAGCGGTACATAGTGCGAAGCAGGAAGAATATCATTGCTCATAAGGTACTGTATAAGGCCCTTCCTCTCCTCAAAGTCCTTACATTTAATGTAGAACATGTGGGCATTGTGAACGCACTCTTTTGGTACGTAAGGAAGTTCAATCAGGCCCTTTTCCTCAAGAGGCTTGAGTGCCTCGTAATATCTGTTGTAGTGGTTTAATCTGTCATTGTTAATCTCGTCCGCAAGCTGAAGCTGTGCATAAAGATATGCAGCGTTCATGTCACTTGGAAGATATGATGAACCGGGCATGATCCAGCTGTACTTATCAACTTTGCCGAGCTTGTAAAGGGTTCTGTTGGTTCCCTTTTCCCTGATGATTATGGCGTTGTCCACATAGGTCTCATCGCGAAGAAGAAGCGCTCCGCCCTCTCCCATGCTGTAGTTCTTGGTCTCATGGAAGCTGTAGTTACCGAAATCTCCGATTGCTCCGAGAGCCTTGCCCTTATAGGTTGCCATAACGCCCTGAGCTGCATCCTCGATTACAAAGAGGTTGTGTCTCTTGGCGATATCCATGATAGTATCCATCTCACAGCCTACGCCTGCATAGTGTACAGGAACAATGGCTCTGGTCTTGGATGTTATAGCCTGCTCAATCATGTTTTCATCGATGTTCATGGTGTCAGGTCTGATATCAACAAAGATGACCTTGGCTCCTCTTAATACAAAGGCGTTGGCGGTTGATACGAAGGTATAGGAAGGCATGATAACCTCATCTCCCTCCTTGATCTCTGCCAGGATTGCTGCCATCTCAGTGGCATGAGTACAGGATGTTGTCAAAAGAGCCTTTGCGACACCTGTCTTTTTCTCGATCCACTCGTTGTCTTTGGCTGTGTAGGGTCCGTCTCCGCAGATCTTCTGGTTTTCAACGCACTCTTTTATATAATCAAACTCTTTTCCCGTATATGGCGGTACATTAAAATTAATACGCATCGTTTAATCCTCTTTTTTCTTGAATACGATCAGTTTGCTGATGATGTAATTGAGTACTATTACAATAAAGGTTGCTCCAAGTTTTACTGGCATCTCCGGGAACTTCATCAGTGTAACAAAGATAAAGATCAGACCATCTTCAACTACAAGTGTAAACAGTCTTCCTGCCGTAAATGAACCGGCCTGCTTCAGAAAATCCTTTTTGTTGTCAACTTTTCCGTCAAATACCCATGTTCTGTTTGTAAAAAACTGAAACGCAACGCAAATAACCCAGTCGATAGTGTTATTTACAATTGGATTGAGGTGCATTACGCCCTCACCCATGAACCAGAAAAGGAAAATACTGAGGAAGAAAGTAAGACCGCCAAAGAACAGATAGAGCAGTCCCTCCTTGTATTTCTTGTAAAAAGGTTCGAATATGTTCAGAACCGGCAGCGACATTATCTTGTCGAAAATATCTTTCTTCTGTGTTTCGTTTGTTTCCATCTTTTCATAACTCCTAATTATTATTGCTGTATACTACAAATCTATTATTCTCAAAGACCTTATTATAATCATGATTTACAATATAGTCCATCAAAATGTCATATTTTTCTCCGATATTGGTATAATCAGCCAGTTCCTGCCCCACTATGACTGTGGGATTACTTCCCGAGGCACTAAGCTCCATAAGCTGATCATCAAACTTGGCCGTAGAATAGCTGTCCAGATCAGGCCAGACGGTATCGATTGCAGGCTCCATATCCAGTATATATGAAAGTCCCGGAACCCCGCCAAACAGAAGCACCTTATCCTGTAAAAGACCCTCATCCGAAAGTGCAGAATACAGCTCATCCAAAGTGGCTGCATTATCACGCGTTGTCCTCATTCCGCCTGTCTTGGGTATACTGCAGAAAGAATCCCGCTCGGAGCCATCTACTGCATCCATAAATGCAAAGCTGTAATGGAAGATGATACCCTGAACAATAAGCACCGTTACGACCATGGATATCATGGCCTGCCATGCGAAATTGTAATGTGCATCTCCTGCCCTCTGCATCATTCTTCTGATAAGCCACAGAGATACGGGAGCTACAATAAATAAGTTGTTGATGACCGGGAAGGTGTAGTTATTGCTTCCCAACGGAGTAATAAGCATTATCATTAGAACCGCAAAAGCCAGGGTCTGCTCCTGCCTGCTTCCGTTTAGCACTCCTACGCTGCCGATTACGCACAGTACCAGTGTTATTACCACAAACATCATAGCTGCCTGAAAAACGCAGTCATAGTAGTGATAGTTTCGCGTGAAGACACCTCTTGAAAAATAATACTTAACCAGTACCAGAAGCCCCGCGATGTACAAAAGCTTTTTGATGAGAATATATTTCTCCGGAAGCAGCATGAACATTATAACTCCCGCTGCTATACAGGGCAGCATTATGAGCATATCGGAGGCGGTGCTGAAGTACGCGCTGATAATGGAACTCAGCATTCCACCGGCGCTGTAGTCAGATGCCTTCTCAGTCATTCCAAAGAGGCTTCCTATCATTTCAAAGTAAGCTGACGGACCGTACAATCCAACGATTCCGATGTACGGAACAATAAGGCCCACAATATATCCTGCGATGCAGACAAAGGTCTTTTTCATTACCTCGGTAAACTTATCGTGAGTGATGATGCCGTAGAACCATAAAACCAGTATCATTGCGGCCTCAACCACATTGGGAAAGCGCGCCATTACACTCATTCCAAAGCACACTCCCGCCAGTGCCAGAAACAGGTTCTGTCTCTTCCACTCAAATATCCCCACCAGCAGGAAAAGAGTCCCGAGAGTAAAGAACAGGTATGTCAGATAATTGTACATAATGACTCTCGGGCACCAGCAAAGGCTCTCTGCGATAAACTCGCCAATGAATATCATCCATCCCGGCATCCACTTTTGCAGGAAATAATACGGCAAAAGAGCTGTCAGCGAGATTACGAAGCTGCAGTAAACC
The DNA here is from genome assembly GCF_000420865.1 of Butyrivibrio sp. XPD2006. Lineage (GTDB taxonomy): Bacteria > Bacillota > Clostridia > Lachnospirales > Lachnospiraceae > Butyrivibrio. The sequence goes on along the minus strand of NZ_ATVT01000009.1, from coordinate 54,450 downwards.
GACATTCCCAGCATTGTTCCGCCAAAGGGAAGATGCATGAACAATCTTCCGAGGACATTACTCAGAAACGTTGACAGCGCCCACATGGGATCGATGCTTCCAAGGAACTCATAATTAGAGAGGCCATAGGTGGTATCTGTTATATCCAGCCCAAGGCCTACGCCTATCAGCGGATAAAGCAGAAGTATCACCGGAAATACGAACTTCTCTAAAGGAGCCTGAAACTTTTTTAAATTGAGGAAAAAACTTCTAATTGTCTTCAATCCAATTCCTCATCCAACTGTCTTACTTTTTTGAACAGCCATGTGTCATGCATGACTCTTCCGACATAATCAAAGATCATCTTCCTGATCCAGTCCACGAATATACCTGCCAGGAACACAATGACGATAGATCTGATCGCGTGCCAGGCAAACAGCGGAACACTGTACATCGGAACCTCACCGATGAGATGCTCCATCCATTCTACCCATCTGTCTCTTATCTCCACATGCATGTGAAGTAGATACACGCCAAAGGTAAGAGGTCCTAAGAATCTGACTACATCCGCAGCCCTGTTCTCTCTCATCCTGAAGAACCTGAAGAATGAGAACAGCCCAAGCGATCCTGTAAGCGTAAAGAAGAAGTTCAGGTTAAAAGGAACCTCCTGAAAATGAGCGAATCCGCCCCAGTTAAAGTTTATATAGTACAGAGAAATACTCATGGTGGCTATGACAGCACATGAGATCAAAAAGACAAGGGCACTGTTTCGTGCGTTGTAAAAAAGAACAACGTTGTACTTACGGACATATGCTGCAATGAGATACAAGCAGATAAACCATCCGTAGTCATATCCGAAATGATCAGTCGGAAAAAGAACCGGAACTACACTCTTCACAAAGCAGAAACATGTAAGAAGCATAAAGATCACAGTCTTCATCTGCTTTCTTGTCAGCCTCTCAACGGCTGCATTCATGACCGGTGCCAGTACATACATGATGATGTAGGCTGTCACAAACCAGTAGTGCTCTGATGATATCGGGAATATGTACTCAACAGCCTTATACAGAGAGTCGTATTTAACTCCGGAAGATGCACCGACTGCGGCCATTACAATTGAAATGATCAGAGTATAAAAATATACCTGACATATAAGTGTTATTATGCGGCTCATTTTAACTTTCCCTTTTGAAAGGAAAAATCCACTGAGCAGCACATAAACATTGACTCCTGTTATGACAAAGGCTTCCATGATATTGGCAAAAATATTGACAGCAGAAGCCGGAACCCCAAGATGCAACAGCGCATCCGAATGCGTATTGTAATGCAGGGTTATTATCATGAGCATCGCAATGACTCTAAGAAGCTCAAAGTTAGGCTCTCTTTTTTTTACCGATGGCGACTGTGTACTTTCCATAGCTCCTCCAAAAGATCATTACTTAAGGGTCGCTTTTCCCTCTCCAATACTGTAGATCATGTCACACTTCTCAATGGTCTGAAGTCTGTGGGCAATGATGACAAGAGTCTTTCTGCCGTGAAGTCTGTTGATAGAATCCATAATGGCAGCCTCAGTATCATTATCCAGAGCAGAAGTTGCTTCATCAAGGACAAGAACTTCCGGATCCTCAAAAAGAGCTCTTGCAATTCCGATCCTCTGTCTCTGTCCGCCTGACAGACGAATACCTCTTTCACCTATCTGCGTGTCCAGCCCCTCCGGAAGCTCTTTTACAAATTCATCAAGAGCAGCTTCCTTAAGTGCCTGCCACACTTTGTTATCATCTATTTCATCATCCGGAACGCCGAAAGCCACGTTCTTTCTGATGGTTGAGTCTGTCATAAATATTGTCTGCGGGATGTATCCTATGTTCTTGAGCCATCCCTGATAATTGGTATTTACATCCACTCCGTCTGCAAGGATCCTGCCGCTTTCAGGTTCAAGAAGGCCTAACAGGACATCAACGATGGTAGTCTTACCGGCTCCGGATGTACCGACAATACCCACCGACTTACCAACAGGAATCTCCATGGTGGCTTTGTCAAGGATAAGCTTGTCTGTACCGGGATACTTGTAGGTAATATCCTCCACCCTGATAGTCTTTGTCACAGGGAGCTTAGTAACTGCAGTCTTAACGCGGTAATCATCGCTGTTATAAGAGATGGACTCATCGTGGATCTCCGACTGAAGATTGTCGCTTACATTATCAAGGAAAGGCTCAAAGTAAGCGATTGATGTCAGATAGTTGTTGATCCTGTTCGCACTGGGCAAAAGTCTTGCTGCAGCAGCCGCGAGGACTGTAAGCTGTGGAAGCAGTGTGGTAATGCTGGTTCCCGAGAGCATTACAACAAGCATATATCCAACCATTCCTGCAATGGCTATCGTCTCAATCAGAAGCCTCGGTGTTGAATTGTAGAGGTTATACTTCTGAACCGCGTTGACATAACCTGCACCGCAGTCTGCATATCCGTTTATGAAGTAATTCTCCTTGGCTGCAACCTTGATCTCCTTGATTCCGGTTACTGACTCATATATCCACTTATAAAGACCGCTGTAGTAATCCTGGTTGTCCTGACCGGCCTTGACCATGACAGGCTTGATAAAATACTTGATAACCAGGAGCACAATTACAAGAAGAGTCGCTATCGTTAATGTCATCTTGGCATCCTGACTTAGAAGTATTGCCACCAGGCATACAAATACAATGATCTCACTTATGAGCTGAAGACAGCTCAGGATCAGCGCATAAAGGTTATTGACGTCAGAAGTGATATTTCTCTGAATAACCGTGGTATCTGCGTTTAAGTAGTACTCGTATGGGCGCTGCATGAAATTGATCATCATGCGTCTTGATGTGGCAAACTGATTGGTGTACACAAACCTGAGCTGAACCACATTCATGAAATACAGGAAAATGTTCTTTATGACAAACACAAGTATCAGCGCCACCATGATTAGTGCCGCCAGCTGTGTTGTACTGCTCAGATTAAAGAGATTGTAGATGCCTGAGAGGATCTTGCTCTCCTCGACCTTCTGCGGATCGATGACAACCTGCATTACGGGAGCGATCATGGCGATACCGAGTGACTCCAGAACGCCGCCGATAAGCATGAGTATTACAATGCCCACCATCTGTCTCTTTTGCTTCTTATCAAGAAGCACTTTAAGTTTACTGATAATCTTACGCATTAAAAATTCATTTCCTTCCTGACAGGCTGCTTCTCAGATCTCTGTAGAACCACAGCAGTCTGTAGTATATATAAAAGAATAAATGGGACTTCATCTGAAATCCTATGAGCTTTCTCTCTTCAGGATGTATCTTTTCCAAATAATAACGGTTGTTTTGGAAATCTGGGAAGGTCTCCTTCATCTCTTTTCCAAGTGCTTTGCAGAAATTATAGCATCCTTTAACTTTATACTTTTTAGGCATGGCTGAGAACAATGTGTTAACATAAAATAACACAGTGTATTGGAATTCTATCTCCGGAAGATAGTCTTCATAGTATCCATTATCTTTGGCCTCAGACACGATCATCCTTCCGGCCGCCATTCTGTCCTCAAGGTTCTTTTTGGAGATGCTGTGTACCGTGGAGGAGTCATGCTGATAATAGAAATACAGCGGCTCCTGAATGTACTCAAAGTGCTTGGACCTTGTCATCCAGGTATTGCTGACAGCGTTGTCCTCATAAAAGATATCCTCAGGGAAAACATCCAGTTTGTCTCTTGTACCCGGCTGATAATCCCCCAGGATCAGTTCTCTTTTGTATACCTTCACCACAAGGCTTCCGGTTTCAATAAGGAGCTTCTTGTATCTCTCCTTGTCCATTACCCCGGTCTGTTCAAAGTTGTTGTTGTGAACGATCTCGCCAACCTTAAAGCTGTGCTCATGAGTGAGGTTGTAATCACAGCCCACCATGTCAGCTCCGGTCTGTTCTGCCTTACCGATCAGCCTTTCGTAGTAATCGGGAACAACCCAGTCATCTGCATCGATAAAGCCAAGCCACTCACCCTTTGCAATGGCAAGGCCGATATTCTTGGCTCCGCCCTGATGCCTGTTCCTGTCGGAAGCGATTGCGATAAATCTGTCCGGATATTTGTCCTGATATGTGCGCAGGATCTCCAAAGAGTTGTCAGTAGAACAGTCATCTACAGCAATGATCTCATAGGAGTCGGGCGCCATTGTCTGATTCACAAGACTGTCAAGACAGTACTCCAGCTTCCCGTCAGATGCCATATTATAAACCGGAACAACAATACTAAGCTTAATCATCTTTTCCCCGCAAAACCTTATTGCACATATACAACAAAGGAAGCATCGGCCACTTTAAGACCAGGTGCTTCCGATTAGTCTAAACTTCTTTATTTATCAGTGCTCTACCGCTTCACTGAGTCTGTTTCTGATATCCTCTACACTCATCCATTCAGTGTTATTGCCTGAGCTGTAGTAGAATCCGTCGGGAACTCTCTTTCCGCCCTCTGCAGGAACAATCTCATGAGCAAATGAAACCTGAGGATAAACAATGAAGTGCTTGTCATACTCATAAGTATTGGGAGCATCTTCCTTGGTAACCATGACCTCATCAAGCTTCTCACCGGGTCTTATTCCAACTTCCTTGGTGGCAATACCGGGGCACATAGCCTCAGCCAGATCCTTGATATTGAATGAAGGAATCTTGCTGATGAAGGTCTCTCCGCCCTTTGCCTCAGCAAGAGCCTTAAGAACCAGCTCAACTCCCTCGGGAAGGCTGATCCAGAATCTTGTCATACGATAATCGGTGATAGGAAGCTCTTTTTCCCCTTTCTCAATAAGGCTCTTGAAGAAAGGAATGATGGATCCTCGGCTTCCAGCAACATTGCCGTAACGAACTATTGAGAAGTTGATGTCCTTGGAACCTGCATAAGCATTGGCTGCAATAAAGAGCTTGTCAGAAACCATCTTGGTTGCACCATAGAGGTTAACAGGATCAACGGCCTTGTCTGTAGAAAGAGCCACAACTCTCTTAACACCTGTGTTGAGTGCTGCATTTATAACGTTCTGAGCGCCGTTGATATTGGTCTTGATAGCTTCATCAGGGTTGTACTCGCATGCAGGAACCTGCTTAAGAGCTGCAGCATGAACGATGTAATCAACATTCTCACATGCTCTCTCAAGTCTTGCGGCATCTCTAACATCGCCGATGAAGAAACGCATCTTGTCAGCGTGCTCTTTATATATTTTCTCATTAGACATTGTAAACTGCTTGAACTCATCCCTTGAATAGATAATGAGCTTCTTGGGATTGTAGTGTTCAAGAACGTACTCGGTAAAGCAGTGTCCAAAAGAACCTGTTCCTCCGGTAACCAGAATCGTCTTATTATCAAGCATTGATCTTTCCATTTGTAATCTCCATGTTTCGTTTATATATTTATGATTATATACGGATTGCTCCGCACTTCGTGCTATCGCATTTCCTATCGCGACCCTATATCATCATATACTAAAGCGGCCTAAAGGTCAAAAATCCCGTGGCGCTCACTTTACTTCGTAGACAGTCCACATATCCTCTGTGAAAACATCCTCCATGCTTCGAAGTCCCTTGCAGCTCTCGAAGAGATTTTCAAAAGCTTTCTCCTGAAAGTCATCATCGGCAGCATAGAGTATGATCTTGTCCGCTCCCGCAACCTCCGAGTCAGTTATCTTCTCAAGATTTTCCTCATCCATGTAAAAGACCTTTGGATATTCCAGGAGTTCATCCGTGAGCCTCCATACGTTTTGAGGAGTGCTCGGATTAAACATGACAACCGCCACTTCATTTGAATTTGCTGCAGCATATTCTATCTTCTTTGTATCCTCCGGGTAAAGAAACAGTACCCTTTTGTCGTTTATATGTCCCTTTAATATAAGTGCTGCCAGAACCGCCGCCAGAGCATAAAGTACGACTTTATTTTCCATGACTTCAAGAACATAATAAGCATCCATAAGGATAAGCAGTATCAGCAGCGGATAAACAGGCATCTCATATCTGTTCGAAGCACTACCAACCAAAAGAGCTGTCTTGGAGGTCAGAAGGAAATATCCGACAGAAGCTAAAGTCAGCATCACTATCTCAGGCCTTGGAAGCTTTCCTCCTTCTCTGATCTTCCTCTTTCTCGATGTGATCTTTAAGAGAAGTCCCATGAAGATCAAAAGAAGTATTATCAAAAGACCGCCGGCAAATACATAGTCATTCAAGAGTCCCGTGAAAAAGGATACCCTCATCCAGGTATTGGCAATATCAAAAAAGCTTCCTGATGCATCTCCGCCTCTGTATCCTCCGAACATATGCCTCGGTGCTGCCGGATACGTAACGACTGCAAGTCCAAGACTCACAGCGCAGCCCGCCACATATATCAGCCCGTTTCTGATGTCTTTTTTGAAAAAGACAATCCAGACAGTAGTTAGAAATCCAATAGATACGAAGAAGAAGATATAAAAATACTGAACCAAAAAGCCTATATATGATGTCACCATTATCGGCAAAAGACTCTTTAGCACAAAGTCCTTTAATTCCAGGCTATTGTTGTCAAAATCCTGTATAAGCTTTATATGGAACAGTGCACAGGCTATAAGTGCAGCTCCAAGCCATGCATACATCCTGATAAGCATGTTGCAGGATACAGTCTGTGGATTCAGTCCCCAGAACAGAAGAACCATGATCTCAACCACAAGCGGAACCTTCAGCCGTTCCATCAGGAGACAGAGCAGTAAAAACGCTACTGCAAAGGCCAGATAATTGGTTATAAGCCCCGGCCATTTGGTAAACTGCCCCGGAACAAAAGAACACAGCGTATGGAACAGGTAGTAATAAAACGGCGGATGTACATCCCAGGACTGAACAAGTTTAACCATCTTATAGTTAAACCCTTCTCCCGGTTTAACAGCAAACTCATCAAGTATGGCCTGCCTGTCCTGCCACTCCCTGTCAGGCTGAAAGAGTCCTATGCTTCTGTTACTGGAGTAGTAGGTATAGTATTCATCCTCATGAAATCCCGCTTTCTGAGTCCCGTAAAATATACTCAGGATCAGCGAGACCACAAAAATCGCGCTAAATAAATATTTTTTCATCGATCACAGTCCTCGAATCCCGGCATGAAGCTTTCTCACACCCTTTGGCGCAAGTGTAAGCAGTGTAAGATATGCCTTTTGCTTAGCGGAAAGGTATTTATTTCCAAGCATCTTAGCAAAGCTTCTGCGCAGATCCGACACAACCTTTTTATAAAATGTATTGTCCGATGTCATCTTAGAAATCGGAATATGAAGAAGATAATCCAGTCTCTGGACAAATCCGAATCTGAGCGCAACAGGAATAAGTTCCCTGTGATTCCTGCTTACCAGATCAAGAACAACATCCGAGTTTCTCACAATATCGGTAAACACAGGTGGAAAATAGTCTTTGTCCTGTGCTTTCTTTCTTGAGTTACTTCCGGTCCTGTAAAAGACATGGTAGCAGGCCTCAGGCAGAAGGATCAGCTTATTTACCTTCTCAAGCATGTGGATCATCAGATAAAAATCTTCGTTGAGCTCACCTTCAGGAAACCTCATATCCTCTGTAAACAGTTCTTTCTTTGTGAGCTTGGTGCAAAAAGAAGCATCCCCCGTATGCATGAGGAGCGTTCGAAGGTGCTCGGTGGGAGTAATCTCTTTTTCCTCATCAAAAGGTTCAAGAACATCCGGAAGCTTATCACCGCTCTCGGATATCTCATCTCTCGCTATCTGAACCATGTCTGCGTTGTTACGCAGCGCAGCTTCCATCATTGTGCTGTACATAACTCCGGAAATATAGTCGTCGCTGTCAACAAATCCCAGATAATCACCTGTAGCTGCCTCAATACCGACATTTCTTGCACTGCTGGAGCCGCCGTTTTCTTTATGAATAACCTGAACGTTTGAATACTTACGGGCCAGTTCATCGGCTATACCGGGAGTATTGTCCGTAGATCCGTCATCAACAACAATTATCTGAAGAAGCTCTTTGGGATAATCCTGAGACGCAACGGAAGTCACGCACTTCTCCAAAAGGTCTTCTATATTGTAGGCAGGTATTATAACCGATATGCTCTTATAATCAGGCATCTGCCACCTCCTGCGCCTTCATTTGGGTATAAAGATCAAAGCCTATAAACAATATGACTGCAAGATTTATCAGGGATATCAGCCACATATCATTTACAGCGGTTCCGAACAGGAACTTCGAGTAAGTCACAATTGATATAAACTGCATCATCACAAGCGAAGACAGCCTCTTAAAACCGGTTACTGCGTATACGACTGCCAAAACCTCAGGCAGATAGCCATATCTCTCATGCATCACAGGCAACGAATAAAGCGCCGTCACCGATGTAAATATAGCAAGTGTTATCATAAATATCGGAGTTACCTTGAAGTTTTTGTTCCTGACATAATAAGCGATAAAGCCAAGGACAGCAATTGCTGCCACTGTGGCCGAAGCTATTATCATTTTTCTGGTCTCTATGTTCAGGTCGGGATTTACCACAGCAAATATGCTGGGATAATTCATTGTAAGCATACTGTAGGTTGAAACCTGTTTGCCATATATGGACAAGAGCTCAAAAAAGCCTCTTCCCGCAATCATAGCAGGTATCATTGTAAGTATGATCACTATTGGTATCCAAAAAATATAACGTGCTTTAACTTTGCCTTTGAGCCACATTATTATCAGGAATGGAACAATAAATATCACCTGCTGTTTAAATGTGTATCCAAGTGCAAGGTATATAAATACGCGGTTGTTATTGCCTTTTAAGACATGAAGAACAGAAAGGAGCGCAAATGCGGTGTAAATCGAATCACACTGCGCCCAGGCAGCGCTGTTAAGAATAACTGTCGGAAGCAGAATAACTGCCGCAAAGGCCATAACCGATTTCTGTACATTCCCTTCTGTTACATGAAAGGTTATCCTGAAAACGGTAATGGCACAGATCACATCGAAAATCACAGACACAATCTTTATCAGGTGAAGGTCATTCCACGGAATATAATGCAGAAGCACGATCACGTACTGATACATGCATCCGTAATTGATGGTACTGGCCCCCTTTGGAGCCGGAGTTATTCCAAGATATCCAACACCCCCGGCAGCATGGCACTCTTCCATCCAGTGGGACAGAAAGTGATAGTAGTCTCCCGATACAAAATCAAAAAGCGGGAGCCTTACGGCAATTCCAAGCCCCAGCATAAAAGCCAGGAAAAACAGATCCACCATTCTTAACCCGGCTTTTCTAAACCTTATTTCACTGTCCAAAATATCATCCAAAAGCATCATCAGCTTACTCCAAGTGGTTCTTTTCCTGAAGAGTTCTCATAAATCCGGGTGGCGTTAGCACCGGCGCTGGGCTCATCGGACCCTCTGCTGCCATAACAGGCTCTTTCCCGGATTCAAGCTCACGGCAAAATCTGATAAGCACCTTTGCAGCGTTTTTAGCGTTCCACTTGTTATTTATTGTATCCCGGGCCTTTTGTCCAAACACGGGTATTCTGTCACGATTATCGAAGAGATATTTCACTTTGGCAGCAAACTTCTCGTAGCTTCCATTCTCATAAATAAGACCGTTTACACCGTCATCAATCAGATATGGGACTGCACCTGCCTCGCCCGATGCAACAACTGCGCATCCGCTCTGCATAGCCTCATTAACAACAGCTCCCCAGCCTTCCAGATAATTGCTGGTGAAAAGAAAAATATCCGCTCCTCTCATGTAGGAGAGCACTTCTTTCGGGTCTTTTCCCCCGGTCAGATTAACAACATCCGCAAGTTTTAGCTCTTTTACCATCTCAGAGAGCTTATCCTTAAGAGGGCCGTCCCCCACTATATCAAGGCAAAAATCATAGCCGAAATCCCTTAGCATAGCAGCAAGCTTAACAGCAAATTCAGGATGCTTTAAGTCAATAAGCCTTCCGGCCCAGCAAATACGTATCCTGTCACTTCCGCGCTTTGCTACTGCCTCATCACCCGCAGCATCCGGGAAGTACCCCCACTTTAACATCTTTCCGGGATAGCTTCTTATGAGCTTAAAGTCTGAAGATACATAAGCTCCGGTACACAGCAGATAAACCGGCATTTTACGAAACTGTATATGCTCACGGTACTTCTTTTTAAGGCCTCGGGGGCTGATAAACTTCCACTGGCCCTCCCTGTATATCCTCTCACTAACGCGGAAGGATATCCTGCCGGAAGAAAGTCTCTCCTGCTCCAGATCCCAGATCTTATCTTCAGTCCATCCGAAAAGAACGATATCAGAGTTAAGTATCAGGTCTTTGGCCTTTTCCTCATCCTCGTAGTAACGAACAACATATGTAAGGGCCTTGTCATCAACACCCCATCCCATCTGAAGGCGCTTCTCCTCCATGGGCATGGTCTGGACAAAGAAAAATTCCACGTCCTCACCATACTCACTCATGGCCTTGCAAAACGGAAGCTGGTGGTGATTTATGTAGTTGGAAACAAAAGTAATCCTCAATGTTTCTCACCCTTACCTGTTATCAATGTCTTTGTATATCTCGATAAGCCTCTTGAAATTGGTATCGGCGTTGTGGGTAATTCTTGCATGTGCAGCTGCATTATCTCCGTAGACTGCAGCAATAACAGGCTCATCCCAGATCTGGAGGATAGCCTTTACAATATCATCCACGTTACCTTTTTCAAACAATACACCATCTTTATTCTCAGAAACCATATCCGGTATTCCGCCGGTTCTAGAAGCTGCAACCGGCACTCCAAGCAGCATGGCTTCTCCAAGGGAGTTGGGAGAATTCTCTATGATAGATGGACAGACGAAAACGCTGCACTTAAGGTACTGTTCCTTCATCTCCTGGTCGTTTAGCATTCCCACCATCGTAACCTTCTTTTTAAGGTGTCCCCTGGCGATGAGGCTCTTTATATATTTGCCGTAGGCACTTGCTCTCATAAAATACGGATACCTGCTCTCACCCCTGCCGATAATGTTGTTACCGGCCACATAAAGGTGCGCATCCGGATATTTCTCCAGAATCTTCGGCATGGCATTTAACACAAAATGAAATCCCTTCAGAGGATAATCGCCCTGAGAAAGGAATATTCTGTGAGGTTCTGCTTTCTTTTCACTCCACTTGCCCATGTAAAAGCACGGTCTCATGGTCTCATTCATGTGATAATATCTTGCATCTGGATTGATCCGGGCAGTCTCGCGCTTATCAAAAGCTGTTCTTCCGGTGATATTACCGGCCAGCATGATAGCTTCTCTCTCATGCTCCCCACGGATCTTGTATTTCTCCTGCTGCTGCATCAGGGAATCATCCTTAATCCTGTCTCTGAAGGTCACATTCTTCTGAACCTCCTCAGGGATTTCAGCCATATATTCTTCGGCAATAGCACTGCATACTCCCTGTATTCCCAGAAGCACTCTGTCAGGATTGCCAAAGGCTCTGAGCATCGCCAGCGTGTGTGGAAATTCCGTTCCGAAAATATGCACCACATCCGGCTTGAAATCATCAAGGATCACATGAAACCTGTTCTCAACGGTCCCATCATAAATCTCGGGATGCCCTAGATCCTCCTTGAAGCCATAATAAGTAATGCCGTCTATCTCCTCGCTTGAAGTTGCAATTTCGCCTTCCGCAGGGAAACATACGGCCAGAGTGATCTTTTCATCGTCTTTCTTGCCTTCTTTTATTCTGTTAAGGCATCCTGTAAGCCATCCTTCTCTCATGGAATATGGAAGATCGTGCGCGATGGCATAGGCAGGAAGCATGATGTTGCATAACCAGAGAACTCTCAAACCACTACTCCTTATTTATCCTTTTTACCCCTCAGGGCATAAATGGCATTTTTGATCGCGTTATACGGAATCGATGTGATCTTGTTGGAAGCTATAAGTGTTCGTATTCCTGAAAGCGTAACAATTCTCAGAAGGTCATATTTTCTGATCTGAGCAGCCGGAAGGTACATCTTGATGATATCCCTGCGCTCCTCCTCGGAAATCTTGCGGTTCTTGGCAGAATATCCGCCACCTTCATAGCTGGCTACAACAACCGGCATATAAACAGTTTCAGCCTTCTCTCTGTAAAAGCATCTGAGGAACTGCTCATAATCCGCTCTGACCTTGTACTTAAGATCAAAAGGATTCCTGCTGACAAGTCTCTCATCGTAGAAGCAGGCCTGATGTGAAGGAACATTCCTGTAGCACGCATAATCATCAATCTTAGGGTTCGAAGCCATCTTACTTCCAGCTGAGCAGTCGAAGATGTCTCCGTAGTATATTGCAGGAAGAGTAGTGCCCTCCCTTAAATTTCTCTCAACGATTATCTTGTGGACATCCCTGAGAACATTTTCATTCCTGAAGTAGTCTCCGCAGTTAAGGAAAAAGACGTATGAGGGGCTCTCTCCGACCTTCAGCTTATCATCAAGGTAAGATGCTGCAATATTCATAGCATGATAGATACCGTTGTCGCAGCTCTCTGCCAGAGTGATCTTGCCCGGATTCTCATCATCGATCCTGCTGACATCATAAGCCTTACGAAGCTTCTCCAAAGAGCCGTCGGTTGACATTCCGTCCTTGATGAGAATCCTGTAATCGGTAAAGGTCTGTCTGTTTACGCTTTCAACAGTCTTTAAAAGCTTATCCCCCGCATTATAGGAGACAACTATGATTGTAAAAAATGGTTTCTTCATAAACTTCTCCCGTGTCTGACTCCGCTGCATAACTTCTTATAGCAGTGCATTAATCCCAATTCCCTGCACATTTCATTTCTGTTTTTAAAAAGATATCTGAATCCCAGGATGGTTGCCATCTTCCCATAAAGAAAATAGTATAAAACACCTCTGTCAAAGAAGAATTTATCAGTATATCCCTTAAACCACGTAGATTCTCCCTTGCGCTCTTTGCCTATGGCTACAGGAGTCCTGTATATTGCAAGTCCGGCCTTCAGACAGTCATGTAAAAAGAGGGAATCCTCCCCGTTCATATACGGCGCTCCGCCTCCAAACAAAAGCGAATATCTGACACCGCTGGCTGCAAGCTTCTGCCTTCTTGCACATATGGCATAAGCCGGATATCTTCCGTAGTTACGCCAATTAACCCTGGCAAAATCCGTGTTCCAGTAAGTTTCTCTGCCCTCCTGAGCCTTGACGTTAAATAATAAAATGTCAGCCTCCGGATGGGTATCGAACTCCGCGATAACCTTCTGAGCATAGCCATCGTCATAGACAATGTCGTCATCACCGAACTGGATCAGCTCATGATCGGCATTATCAAGGGCTGTATTTCTTGAAAGGCCCACGCCCTTTTCAACCCTGTGTATGATCCTGGCTTCATGATCCTTGAATTCCTGTATGTAATCACTTCTTTTGTCTGCCGTATCACTGTCCTGATAATCGCCGATCAGCTGATTGACTATGACAGCGTCACAATCAAGGTTCATGCTTCCGATCAGCTCTTCAGGATCCTTGTTAACGGCAGATACTAAAATTTGCAGTCTATCGTTAGCCATACCTGACTCCATCATGAGTTCTTCTGTGCTGTAGTCTGGTTTTCCTCTACGCCCTCAGTACTGTCCGGGGTGAAAAGAATCTTAACCGTCAGTAACATCAGTTTAATATCCAGCCAGATTGAATAATTTTCAATATATGTCAGATCAAGCTTTAATTTGTCGTAAGGTGTGGTGTTATATTTACCGTAAACCTGTGCATATCCTGCAAGCCCGGCCTTCACTTTCATTCTGAAGGCAAACTCGGGCATCTCCTCAAGATACTGCTTGATGATCTCCGGTCTCTCAGGTCTGGGACCTATAAATGACATATCGCCCGCAAGAATATTAAAGAGCTGAGGAAGCTCATCAATTCTGCACGAGCGGATGAACTTGCCTACAGGTGTTATCCTTGAATCGTTCTTGGAAGCAAGTCTTGCCACGCCATCCTTCTCAGCATCGACTCTCATGCTCCTGAACTTCATGATCTTAAATTCCTTCATGCCTCTGGTACAGCGGATCTGCTTGTAAAGAACCGGCCCCTTATCATAACACTTGATAACAATTGCCGTGATGAGCATGATAGGTGAAGTAATAATGATAAGCAACAGAGAAATCAGTATATCAAACAGCCTCTTTATAGCCCTCTGCTCAACCTTGATGGAATACTCTCTAAGGAGCAGTACCGGTGTATCAAAGAGGTGGAGCTGTGAAGAGCCCTTTAAAAGAACATCTGTTATCTTGGGCATAACATATATTCTGATATTTCTTCCGTAGCAGTACTTAACGAGTCCGTTTCTGAACTGGCTCGGTACATCCCAAATAATTACACCGTCATATGCCCCAAGACACTCCTTGTAAACAGCATCGATACCCTCGGAGATATTTATCTTCTTGGCGATATGATACTTGTCTTTTCTTGTATTAAACTTGGTAACGATATCATCAACAGGATATTCTCCGCTTACCAGCAAAAGCTCTCTCGGCGGGAATATATGCATATAAATAGCATTGGTAATATATGCCCATACAAATGCTATGAGAAGCTGAATAAGGAAGATCACAAAGATCGGTGGAAGCTGAACCAGCCAGTTGTTCAAAAGTGAAATCTGGAAGTAGGATATGAAATTGACCATGAACAGTGCAAATATCTGTGAGAAAAATACGTCCATAGGTCTTAAATATCCTATTTTCAGTCCGCCATAGGTATTTGAAAAGAATAAAAGCAGGATGAAATAAATAGCAAGAATAAGAAGATGTCCACGAAAATACAGCTTGAGTCCATTACCAAGCGCATATCCGTCGACACTGACACGAGGTCTTGAAACCTCGGGATAGTATACACTAAACCAGAACCATGCGTATACAGCGGTCTGCATACACAGCCCAACAAATCCCATCAGTAAAACCAGGATTCTCTTTTTTGATTCTCTTTGTTTCATACTCTTCCCCGGACAGTTACAGCCTTCTCAAGGTTGCTCTTACTGCCCATCCTCCAAAATAAAATAATGATTTTGCCACAGAAAGACCTGCAATATTTCTGTACAGGAACCATATCCTTCCTATGGCCTCCAGCTTATTTGACGACAAAGACTTAGGAGGTCTTCTGTAAATAGCCAGATTCTCATCAAGGCCATACGCCTCATATCCGCTCTTTAAGATTCTCCACCATGTGGCTGTATCCTCACTTGGGACGTTGGGCATATGTATTATTTCCATATCTATCTTCTCAGTATCAAACATGACTGTTGTCGTGAAGATAATAGTCCTTGAAAGCGCCTGTTTGTACTTGAGCTTAGGCGGTACATGCACGATCTTGCCTGTAGGATTGGCGTTTTCATCTCCGAATTCATATGCATGAAAACAAAATGCAGCACCGGTCAGCTCCATATATGCCACCTGCTCTTCAAGCTTTTCAGGCATCCAGATATCATCCGCATCCAGAAAAGCAATAAATCTTCCGGAAGAAGCATCTATGCCGGTATTTCTGGCTTCAGCCGCCCCCTGATTGACCTTCTTGCGGATAAGGCGGATTCTTTTGCCCTGCTTTTTAATGTAATCCTCAATGATCTCGGCGCTGTTATCTCTTGAAGCATCGTCCACAAGGATAAGCTCCCAGTCCTTGTAGGTCTGCCGGCACACCATATCAATGGTCTTCTCTATGTAATTTGCTGCGTTATAGACCGGAACAACAATGCTGACCATCAGAGCTCCTCTTTAACAATGTACAAGGGACGTTTCTTAACTTCGAGGTAGGTCTTGGACAGGTACTGACCAACGATTCCCACGCAAAAGAGCTGTACTCCGCTAACAAACAAAATGATGCAGACCATAGAAGCCCAACCCACAGTATTATTGGGATCGCCAACGGTAAGCTGTCTCACCATGATGATCACAATAAACAGAAACGCTACTATACAGAAGAAAACTCCAATGAATGAAGCCATGGCAAGAGGCGCTGTAGAAAATGCCATAATACCATCCAGAGCATATACAAAGAGTTTCCAGAAGGACCACTTGGTCTCACCCTTCTTGCGCTCTACATTCTCAAATTCAAGCCACTTATTCTTAAATCCAACCCAGCCAAAGATACCCTTGGAGAAACGGTTGTACTCTTCCATTGACAAAATGGCATCGACAAACTGTCTTGTCATAAGCCTGTAGTCCCTGGCTCCGTCCACGATCTCTGTATTACTCATCCTGTTGATAAGCTTGTAAAACTGTCTTGCAAAGAATGACCTGATAGGAGGTTCTCCCTTCCTGTCAACTCTTCTGGTAGCGACAGAATCATACCCCTCCTCAGTTACAGCCTTGAACATTTCAGGCAAAAGAGCCGGCGGATCCTGAAGATCACAGTCCATAACCGCAACGAAATCTCCCTTTGACGCACTCAGTCCCGCATACATAGCAGATTCCTTGCCAAAGTTTCTTGAAAAGCTGATCAGACGAACTCTGCTGTCCTTGGTCTTTAGCTCTTTTACCCTGGCAACAGTATCGTCCTTGGAGCCATCATCCACGAAGATTATTTCAAAATCACAATCATGAGACTTCAAAAAAGCCTCATTCTTGACAAATTCATCATAAAAATCAAATACATTCTCCTGCTCATTAAAGCATGGAACAATCGCAGTAAGTAGTTTCATTGTGTTCACTCTCTATCTCTAAATTATATTTGCGCACAGTATCGCAATCCTAATCCCTATTCTACACTTATTGCCCCGTTCTTTCAATGTTACTGTTATTTCCAGCTCATGCGATACTCCAAGGGGCTTACGCCCTCTATCTGCTTGAACATCCGGGAGAAATAGTAGAGCGGGGTAATTCCGCAGCTGTTTCCGATCTCCTCAACGGTCTTATCGGTGAAACGAAGCATCTGCTTGGCGTGGGTGATGCGCACTACCAGAAGGTAGTTTATTATGGATGTTCCCACCTGTTCCTTAAAACTTCGGGATAAGGTGTATTTGCTCATCAGGAAATTGTCCGCAAGAGTATCAAGTGTTATTTTTTCCTGATAGTGCGTATCCAGATATTCCTTAAGCGCATTGATGCTCTTTGCACCTGTGCTCTGCTGTGTAATATCCGGATTCCAGCTGTAGGTCATGAGGAAGGTAACAAGACCCGAGAGATATTCATTGATCTTAATATCCCTTATATAATCCGATGATCTTGACACCGCATTGATCTCATTCCACAACGATATAAACCTCGAGGAATCATCAGGTCGAAATACAGGCTGTCCACCTCTTTCAACATATTTCAGATATATCGGAAGAAGAGTCTCTCCGTTAAAATGAATCCATTCAATGGACCATAGATCCTCTGATGTCCTGTGGGAATACAGATTCCGGCAGTTTATAAAGACACAGTCCCCGGCATAAACCGCGTACTCTTTTCCCTCATAATCTATATAACCGCTTCCGTTCTTAACATATATAAAAAGAAACGACGAGAGATTCTGCCTCTTGCTTGTATGAGGTTTCTGGGCAGTAAGCCTTCCTATTTCCTGCAAGTACAAAAGATTATTCTTGGCAAATTCAGACGGTGTGTACAGAAGTCTGTCCGATGATACATATTCGCCTTGGAATAGCTGATTTTTCATATTGTTATTCTCCATTTTTCCTATATTCCCCATTATAGTTTTGTGTGCAAGATAATGCAAATCAAAGTCAAGAAAGTGAATTTAAAAAGTGTAAACAAGTAAATATAATGATATGGAAAAGTGCAAATCAACTTTATTTTTCAAATAAGAAAGGACCAATTTATGGCAAAGAAAGCTTTGATAACCGGTATCACCGGTCAGGACGGATCCTACCTTGCAGAGTTCCTGCTTGAGAAGGGATATGATGTTCACGGAATCATCAGAAGATCTTCCGTAGACTACAGAGAGAGAATTGCTCATCTTGAAGGTAAGCCAAACTTTCATCTCCACTACGGAGACCTCGGCGATTCCATGAGTATACTCGGCGTAGTATCAAAGGTTCGTCCCGATGAAATATATAACCTGGCTGCTCAGTCACACGTACAGGTATCCTTCGATTCACCCGAGTTTACAGCAGACGTTGACGCAACCGGCGTACTTCGTGTTCTTGAGGCAGTTCGTCTCTGCGGACTTACCGAGACATGTAGAATCTACCAGGCATCTACATCTGAGCTCTACGGCAAGGTTGAGGAAGTTCCTCAGAACGAGAAAACTCCTTTCCATCCTTACAGCCCTTACGCTGTTGCCAAGCTCTATGGTTTCTGGATTGTAAAAGAGTACAGAGAAGCCTACAACATGTTCTGCTGCTCAGGAATTCTTTTCAACCATGAGTCAGAGCGCAGAGGAGAGACCTTTGTTACCCGTAAGATCACTCTTGCAGCTTCAAGAATTGCTCAGGGCAAGCAGGATAAGCTTTACCTCGGAAATCTCTCCAGCCTTCGTGACTGGGGTTATGCAAAAGACTATGTTGAGTGTATGTGGCTTATCCTTCAGAACGAGAAGCCTGAGGACTTTGTAATCGCTACAGGTGTACAGCACTCAGTTCGTGAGTTTGCCCAGCTCGCATTCCACTATGCAGGCATCGAGCTTGAGTTCAGAGGCGAGGGCGCTGACGAGAAGGGTTACGACAAGGCAACAGGCAAGGTTCTTGTTGAAGTATCACCTGACTTCTACAGACCTACAGATGTTGTTAACCTCTGGGGAGATCCCAGCAAGGCTAAAGAGAAGCTTCACTGGAATCCACAGTCAACATCCTTTGAAGATCTCGTAAGAATAATGGTAGAGCACGATATGGCCAAGGTTGCAGTTGAGAGAGCCAATGAGCACGTTGAATTCAACCTGGCTGAATTCCTTGAGAAAGGCATAGATAAGTAAACAGAGGTACAAAACTATGATGGAAAAGAAAGCTAAAATTTACGTAGCCGGCCACAGAGGAATGGTTGGTTCCGCAATCGTAAGAGAATTAAAGAAACAGGGCTATGAAAACATCATAACCAGAACCCACAAAGAACTTGATCTCACAAGACAGGATCAGGTTGAGAACTTCTTCGCTGAAGAGAGACCCGAGTATGTATTCCTGGCAGCAGCCAAGGTTGGCGGTATCATGGGCAACTCTCAGGCACTTGCAGATTTCATGTATGAGAACATGATCCTTGAGATGAATGTTATCAACTCTGCATGGAAAAACGGCTGCAAGAAACTTGAGTTCCTCGGTTCATCCTGCATTTACCCAAGGATGGCACCTCAGCCCATGAAAGAGAGCTGTCTCCTTACTTCAGAGCTCGAGAAGACCAACGAGGCATATGCTCTTGCCAAGATCTCAGGCCTTAAATACTGTGAGTATCTCAACAAACAGTACGGAACAGACTATATTTCCGTAATGCCCACAAACCTTTACGGGCCAAACGACAATTACCATCCGACACATTCTCACGTACTTCCCGCTCTTATTCGCCGTTTCCATGAGGCCAAGGAGCAGAACCTCCCCTACGTAACATGTTGGGGTGACGGAAGCCCTCTCAGAGAATTCCTTTACGTTGATGACCTGGCTAACCTCTGCGTATTCCTTATGAATAACTACAGCGGTAACGAGACCGTTAATGCCGGCACAGGAAAAGAGCTTACTATCAAGCAGCTTACTGAGAAGGTTGCAAAGATTGTCGGCTACACAGGAGAAATCCGTTGGGATCCCACCAAGCCAAACGGAACACCAAGAAAGCTTCTTGATGTATCCAAGGCAAAAGAGCTCGGATGGACTTATACAACAGAATTGGATGACGGAATCAGACTTGCTTACGAAGACTTCCTGAACAATCCAATGAGAGCTGAGAGATAATAACTTAGATCACATAAAAATGCCCGCCACTTTCTTAAGTGACGGGCATTTCTCTATTTTAAATCAATTAAACTCGCATACTATGTATGTTTCTCCGTTGGTGCCCTGATAATATGCAATACCAACGCTGGTACAATTCTTTCTCATTACGTTTGCTTTATGAGAAGGACTGAGGAGCCATGCCAGAACAACATTCTCAGGTTTTTGCTGAGCATCATTTACCGCATGAGCAAGGTTTTCGGCTTTAGTCGATTTTGACACCGTATACCAGGCTTTTCCGTTCGGACGAACATGCGAAAATCTCGAAGAACATTCTTCCGCTCTTGTCTGAGCCACTCCGGTAAGAGTAGAATCCAGACTTACTGCGCCAAGCCCCTGCTGTGCCCTGGCGTCATTCATAAGAGTCAGGATATCATCCTCTCTTGCTGCCTTTGCTGTTATTGGTTGAAACAAAATTCCAAGCACAAATACCAAAAGAACTGATAAAATCGCTCTTCTCATAATGTATCCCCCAAGCGCAACTTGTACGCTTTTTCTATTATTTATGATACATTATTTCGTCAGAAATTACAGCGAACTTCAGCCTTTTGTCTGAAAATTTATCGTTTTTTAATATATTGGCAAATAATTTATGGTCTTTTAATTATTTAGCTATTGTCTTAAATCCATCTTTAATTTCCCGACCGATAAGTTCAACTTCTCCGGTAATATCATGAGTTGCCGATGGAAATGGATCGTATCCGACCTGATCTCCCGAAACCGGATAATATATGGTTTCTGATCCCATTTCAAAGGAATCAACTTCATATGTTCCGTAGTCCTGTTGCTTTAAAAGATATTCAGGATTAAAGTGCCTGTTATCCTCCAAGGCAACAACCACACATTTATATATGAACCATGCCATAAATACTACAACAAGGACCTTTACCACAATTTCTTTTACATCATCATTAAGCAGCCTGTTATATGCGATGATAAAGGTTCTGCCAAGAATAACTGCAGGCAGGAGCCATACATAGACAACTCCGTATCTGATAAGCGGCGCGCTGAAAAACCAGAAGGCAAAGCAGCCGATAAGAGTACCTCCGATTGTAAGGAAATCTGCAATGTTCAGCATGCTTCTGTGGCTTATTTCAAAGACCTTGGCTCTGTTCAGGGTCTTTAACTTATCGGACTTCTCGCCTGCAACGACGAGCAGAAAATAGACGAGATAAGCAATGTAGATCACTATTGAAGCCAACGCCAGCACGAGCATTATCTTATTAAGGCCGGTAATTCCCGCAAACCAGTTAGGTACCCACTGTGAAAACGGCACATTGCCATATGCAGCAACGTCGTTGTAGCCCCTTCCAAAGGTTCTAATCTCCATAGCATCAAATTCCGCTACACCCTTTGGAACCTCCCAGTAAAACCCAAAGAAATCAAGCATTGTGACAGGATATAGCAACCACCCCGATAAAATAATATTCCTAATCAAAAACGGAACTGCTATTACAAGCGCAAGGATCACTGAAGTCCAAAAGGCCTTCATCTTCTCTTTTGTCCTGTCATGGAAAAGCTTGTAAATTGGAACAATAGTCAGAAGAAGCATAGGTGCCGCAGAGAGCTTGATTGTGATTGCATACACTCCCAAAAGCGCCAGAAGAATATATGGCACATAAGACCTCTCATGTCTTACATACATATCAAGCCAATGAATGATTATGTAGAAAACAAGACAGGAAAGGAAGTAATCGGATGCAGGAGCCATCATCTCATCATAGATGGTAAATAAATAATAAATTGCTGCAAGTCTTGCAAAATCAGAAATTACGAGATGTCCTCTTCTATAGACATTCTTGATATCAACGCATTGCCAAGCAAGAAGAAGTGCAAAAAAGCCCGACATAACATGATAGGACTGTCCTCCCAAAAACCTGAAGCTGTAGATAGCCGTCAGCGGAAAGGCAGAACTGTTATAGGCAAGTCTCACATGGAGATTGCCCAGTCCTTTTACAATCCCGTATTCTTCTATCCAGCGAATTGCCTGGGCGTGGTACAGATCAGAATCATAGTGCATTATGCCATGGGATGCCCCATATGCCATGATCAGAAAAACTGCAAGATAAATATAGAAATTGGCACCGGCTCTGAGTTTCCCCTGCATGCTAAGAAGTTCTTCAAATAACTCCTGGCGGTAATAAACCGCAACAAGCATGCTTACGGATATCAGAACGATATTGGCGCCAACAGAGACCTTAGAAAATAAGCTGACAATCTGTGCAAAAACAGTTACAAGTACAACTCCGGTGATGATATAGCTTTCCCTGAATCTGAAATCATACCGTTTTCCTTCCTTGATATGCTTTTTGCCTTTTTTATGGCGCATACCCGGAAGACTGACCAAAGACATCAGAAAGCCGTAGCCAATCAGATATGTTGTAGCAATGACATATAACCAGATGAAAAGCACTGTCAGCATAGCTTTTTATGCCCCCAATAGGAAGAATAATTACAAACTACAAACAATAAAACCTACTACAATACCCAAGAGTGCACCAAAGAAAACCTGTGTTGGTGAGTGTCCCACGAATTCCTTGAGCTTTTCTTCAGGTGAAATATCACTGTCCATCTGCACAAACCAATCCATCATGTTATTGATGACCTTGGCCTGCTTGCCGGTCTCACGTCGAACGCCCATTGCATCATGCATAACAATAAGCGCAAGGATAGCTGTAACTGCAAATTCAAAGGTGTCTGGTCCAAAGTAAAAAGCAGTGGACGTCACCATAGCCATAACTGTTGCTGAATGCGAGCTCGGCATTCCTCCGTCGCCCAAAAGTCTCTCCGGGTTGAAGCTCTTATTTACAGCGACATATATAATGGTTTTCAAGACCTGAGCAACCAGCCAGCCACAAAACGCTGCCAACAGTATCTTGTTGCTCAATACTCCATTAATAAAACTCATCAAAGGATCTCCTTAAGGTACTCTTCTATTGCATAGTGCCAGTCAGCGAACATAAAGTCAGAGGTAAGCTTAAACATATAGTTCTCAAGAATGCTGTAAGCAGGTCTTGGAGCTGCCTGAGGATTCTTGGCTGTATATTCCTCTGTAGTAACGTGATTAACCTTGGTTGATTTACCGGCAATCCTGAATATCTCCTCAGTAAAATCAGCCCAGTTGGTATCTCCTTCACAGGTACCGTGGAATACTCCGTAATTCTCTGTTCCGAGAAGGAAATGTATAGCCTTGGCAAGCTCAGTTGTGCTGGTAGGTGTACCAAGCTGATCCTTAACAACGCTTACTTCATCATACTTTTCAGAAAGACCGAGCATTGTCTTAACAAAGTTCTTGCCATCGCCATAGAGCCATGCTGTTCTGATTATAAAGAAGTCTCTGGCAAACTGCTTGACCATCTCTTCTCCGGCCAGCTTGGTCTTACCGTAAACACTGACAGGACCTGTCTTATCAAATTCAATATACGGTCTTGTTCCGTTTCCTTCAAAAACATAGTCTGTTGAAACATGGACAAGCTTAGCTCCCACTTCTGTAGCTGCTATCGCAAGATTTCTCGGACCGATAGCATTGATCTTATAAGACAGATCAATATCGCTCTCCTGCTTGTCAACCGCTGTATAAGCAGCACAGTTGATAATAACTGAAGCCTTGGTCTTTCTTGCAAGGTCAACAACCGCATCTACATTAGTAATATCAAGAGGGATAATGCCTTCTCCCTGAAACACATCAGTGTTGATAAGCTCATATTTATCCCTGGGAAGTTCCTTGTTTATTGCTCTTCCAAGCTGTCCGTTGCATCCTGTAACTATAATTTTTTCCATTTCAGGCACCTTTCATTTCTTCTAACGAAACACGTAGCGGACGACATCTCTGCCGTCCGCCTATTATCCATTACGTTTTAACAGATATCAGTCTGCGTACTCTACACCATTAACTTTAAACTTAGAGAATGACTTTCCTTTAAGCTGAATGACAAAGATCATTGTTCTACCGGTATTGAATGTAACCTCTTCACCGTTGTCATCATAATATGTTGTAGGAGCATAGTCACCTGTCTTCTCCCAGGTAACATGGATCATCTTGCCCTTTGTGATGAAGTATCCGTCATTGGTTGTGTCATGCATCTGATATGCAAGATAACCGTTATCATCACGAGTCTCATGATATGTTCTCTGGATTACAATATTTGCAAATGAGAGCTGCTCATTGGTAAGAGCATCCTTCTGTGCTGATCCGTAAAGAGTCTTGAGGTAAACACCCTTCTCTTCATCATATGTAAGAGCTGACTTGGTTACAGGGAAGCAACCTGCCATATCGATTTCTGTTGCCTCTACAGCATCAGAATAATCCTCAAGAGTATTGGGATTCGTATATCCTGTAAACTTAAAGTGTGGCTCGCCCTCAAAATAATCTCTGTGCTCAAGCGAGAAACCGGCCTTGCTGATAGCATTTGATACGTGAGATCCGTCTGTAAAAGCTGTGTGCTCTGAAGTACTTCCCTCAGGTACTCTGAAGAATGCGCCGTAATCGGAACCCATTGCTCCACCTACACCATTCAGATTGTCTACATCGTCCTTACCATCCGGTCTTGTCTTTCCTGTAAGAACACCCTTAACATAGAGCTCAGGTCCGCCGTAGTGAACAATAACCGGATCATACTCGAGTGCTGCATATACAAAGTAATCACGGATACTACGAATATTACCGATACGCTCAAGATTCTCCCAATCCTCAACGATACCCATCTGACGGCTCATGCTGCCCTCTTCCATGATCTCATAGAAAACAGCTACATTGCTGAGTCCGTACTGTGGCTGAGCTTCCTTATTGATAGGATACATAACTGCAAGAGGTCTTGTTGTATTGATCTTTTCATCAACCCACTGGTTAGTGAAGTAACTTCTTACCATTCCTTCTGCAGGAGGAGCATCCTCATCGATAACCTCTTCCTCAGAACTTGCTTCTGTTGCTGCAGGAGTAACTTCCTGAATATCTTCAAGTTTCTCGATACTGAGTCCCACAACAGCCTCGTCGCTGGATTTTCCGCAGCCAAAAAGCATTGTTACAGCCAGACCTGCAACTAATGCAGCCTTAAACTTTTTCATTTCCCAAATTTCCTCTCTAATTTTTTAACCAATTGATTTTAACACAAGATAGATTACTCGCCAAGTCCCGTTTCTATAGCCTCAATCAGTGCATTCATGGCTTCTTCCTCATCCGGTCCCTCGCACTTAAACTCAAGCTCATCACCGCATTTGATGCATGCGCCGAGTACGCTGAGTACACTCTTGGCATTGGCTACATTATCGCCATAGTTGAAAGTAATATGTGATTTATAGTTCATCGCCACTTTGCAAAGATTGCCGGCAGGACGAAGATGTAATCCTGTAGGATTGGTAATGACAACTTTTTTCGTTACCATTAAGCTAAACCTCCTCTTAATTCTCCTCTACAGTAACGTAGACACTGACTGTTCCTTTGGCTGTAACACCATCCGGAAGAATCCAATTCACATCTGCACTGTAGGTTCCGGCCTTAAGCTCCGTAAGGTCGTTGGCAGCAAGAATATCGTCTATGTTGACACTGCCCTCGAGAGAATTCTCTGAAACATTGTTAAGTGTACTTGGCAGTCCCGAAAGTGAAAGCGACACTGTATCATACTCGGTGTCATCCACATAGACATTAAATCCTGCAGTATCTCCGTTAACTGCTATCCTTGATACACTCACGTCATAGGTTCTGGTATCAACAGCCGAAACATGTACAACCACCGAAACAGATCCGCTGAAGTCCTCATCTGCAAATGTCACTCCTGAAGGCAGGTACTGTCCGAGATTGTATGTGTAGGTAAGATTTCCGGTAAGTCCGCCTACATCAATGTTAGGATCGTCTACCTTGATCTCATTAACCGAAGAAAGAGTATTGCTTCTTCCGGCAATCTGTACTGTATCAGGTGTACTCTCGACTTCTCCGGTAAATATGTAGCCTCCGGCAGGTTCACCGCTCACCGAATATGTGATGGGCACATACTTGGTTTCATAAATGACTACATTAACCCTTACTGTCTTGATATTCATAGAGATAAGTGATGAATCCACCACTTCTCCCTCTGCATCCAGAAGCATGATATCCGCATCGGTTCCGATATTGGAGGTAAATCCGGTAACATCTACATCAACTGTCGCCGATGCAACCTGATTGACCACAGATTCAGGTCCGCTTATCCTGACCATGTTCTGCTCGGTTGTGACATCTCCGATGACATAACCGTCTGCCAGAGATCCCGATGTGGTAGCTCCAAGAGCAAGGGATTTGGATGCCTTTCTCTCTACACTGAGCTTGACCATATCTGAACTGGTGTCTATCTTCTCAATCTTGTCGAAGTACTTGTTGGTCTTAACATCCACACTTACGGTGTTAAGACTTGAGAGTTCCTGCAAGTCAGCCGTTGCAATAACATTGTTCTGGCTGAGAGAATCTATGATTGATCTGGGTGCATAGATCGTCACACTACTGATGGTGTCACTTCCGTCAAGGATCGTATACACCTGACCCTGATCGGTAATAAGATTTGTATTCTTGAGCGTTACCGGTATGTTGGTATATCTAACCGAAGTAACCGGATCGTTTATATTTGTTACAAGGAACCATACTACTATCGCGAAGATAAGTGAAGCAAGCTTAAGTCCCCAGTTGGCCGTCAGTCTTTTCATTTTCTCACCTTGGCCTTTCTGGCAAGGTACTTAATAGGCGCCTCTTCTTCGTGTTTGTCCTGAAGTACCCTAAGTCTCTCCCTTAACCTGTCGCTGTCAAGAGCTCTTTCAAGCTCTCCCTCATAGGCAACGCTTATCTTACCTGTCTCCTCAGAAACAATGATTACAAAACAGTCTGTTGCCTCAGACACACCGATACCGGCACGATGTCTCGTACCAAGTTCCTTACCGATACCCATGTTATCGGAAAGCGGCAGATAGCAGGTCGCCGAAGTGATCCTGTCTCCCCTTATTATGACAGCTCCGTCATGGAGCGGTGTGTTGTGTTCAAAAATATTGATAAGCAGCTGGCTTGTTACTATACCATCCACATCAATTCCTGTTCTCTCATACTCTGTAAGAGGATGATTCTGCTCAATTACTATAAGAGCTCCTGTCCTTACCTTGGCCATTTCTACGCAGGCTCTTGTTATTTCATTGAGAGTTTTATCCGAGAATCTGCCTGAGCTCTTTATATCGCCCAGGGACAGGACATTGGAAAAGAAATTTTTCCTTCCCAGTTCTTCCAGAGCCTTCCTCAGCTCCGGCTGCAGTATTACCACAATGGCTATGATGGCTATACTGAATACCCTCTCAACAATCCACAGGATTGTTGACATGTTTAAAAGAGCGCACAGCAAAATAAACACAAGAATAACTATGACCCCCTTTAAAAGAGACCATAGTCTTGTATTCCTCGCCCATACCAGAATGTGATATACCAAAAATGCAATAATACAAACTTCCAGAATATCAGAAAATCTGATAGTCGGCATATGAAGGCTTGTTCTGTTGAAGTCAAAAAGAAAATCTATCTGATCCATGACATTCCCCAAAAACTAATCAGCGCTGCTCCCTCGCGCGGTTAATCTTTTTTACCTTCCTCTCGGGTGTTGCTACAGTTACCTTAGGTACTGCCTTAACATAGTAATAATATTCGTCGTCCTCGAACTGGACTTTCTCGGTTCTGCTGTAGTCCAGATTAAATGCAAAGAACTCAAGCACCAGCATAAGCAGTGCAGAGATAATGGTTCCGATGATAACTCCCGGAATTGATATCTGTGAATCAGTCACGATATCACCGATGAGTGTAAAGATGATAAGTCCGATAGCTCCGACTGCAATGGCAATTTTCCAGGAGTTGTCAACCGAAGATCTCCTGATGATATAAACCAATACAAGAGTTACTGCAAATGCAGCTATCATAACTATCATTTCCTTGTTTCCGACTATTCCGCCTACAATATTCGAAAACTCATTGGCTGCCTCCTCAACGCCATCGCTTCCAAAGCTTGTGGCATTTGATGAGAAGTATGAGATCATATATGAGATCACAAGTCCGAATGAAACGGATACCACTGACGCAGGTGTTCCCAAAAGTCCCATAGCCAAAGGCATTACGTATGGGATACGCATAAAGAAAAAGATCGGTGTCAGAAGAACCGCCAAAGTATCTTTCGGTGAAAATCTGAAGTATAAAAGAAACATCAGAAGGAAGATCACCAGCGCAATCAGAGCACACTCTACCCCAAGAGAATACAGGTGTCCGATAACAAACGCCGCAGATATAAACACAATAAAGTTAGCCGGGAGAATTGCACAAAGAAGTGAAGCCATCATTACAATGGCAACATTGGTAAGTGCATCCATATAACCAAGCTTATTGTTGATGACCATTATAGATACAAGCGCCAAAAGAAACTTCCAAATGTATGTAAGGTACGTCTCATACTTGATATAAAAGCGCTTTATATACTGTTTTAATTCCAAAAGTGATGTCATGTCATTGTTCCTTTTCGTAGATTCTGGCTAATTTTTTTAAATCTGCATAATATGCCTTCATACTCTTACGCATCTTGGTGTAACGATAGGAATAAATGACATATGATACAAGAGAATACACGCCAACAAGCAGGAGGTAATATATCAGGTACCTCCTGCCGATTGCCAGTAAATTTTCCGTATTGTATAGATTTGATAAAACGGTTTCAAAATTACACAAAACATAGGTCGCAATTACAATTCCAAAGACAATTGTGGCGCTGATCAGGGATTTAATAACGTTAAATCCGATATAATCACTCTTAAAGTATGTGTTGATAGCGTCATTCTTCTTGCCTTCACGATCTATGAAAGCAGCCATTTTGGTCATCAAAATGACTTTTTCTTCATTTAACATCGCTGCTCCTTAAGTATCCAGGAAGCGCATCCCCGCTTTAGGCTCCTTCTTAACCGGCTGCTGAAGTGCAGGCTTGGGTTTTGCAAATGTATTGTTAAGATTATTGGCCATACTGGTCTTACACTTAGCACAGAATCTTCCTGTTGTTATTGGCTCTCCGCAATTCTCGCAAAGAAGCTGAATCGGAGAATCCTTAGAGAACATAAGTCTCTCTTCACGAATCCACTGCTGGATCTGTTTGGCAGATACCTGATTATCCTCGGTTATCTGTTTCAAGCTGGCAGTTGGGTTGTCAACTATGTACTGTTTTACCTTCTGAAAGTCCTCCTCAATTGCCTTTTTACATGGATCGCAAATAGGCTGACCTCCGATGTAATTAAACATCTTTCCGCATCTTGCACAATTCCGTAAGTTCATAAGCTGACCTCCATATTTTTAAGTAGTTTGCCCGATAGCCAAGGTTAGACAATATATTTTCTCAACTCCTGCCATCCGAAACTCATGGGCGATCTCATCAATAGTACTTCCAGTTGTATAGATGTCATCGATAATAAGTACGCACTTAAATTTTACATCATTTTTAGCTATAATAAAAGCCTTTTTCAAATTATTACGGCGTCCGCGAGCGTCCAGTTCCTTCATTGGAGCTGTGTTTCTGACCCTCGTCACAAGTTCTTCGCAGACAGGTATGCCAAGCTCTGCGGAAACTGCTCTTGCATATACCGCCGCCTGGTTATAACCTCTTTTTCTCTCTTTGGCATGATACATCGGAACCGGAACTATAGCCTCTATTCCGAGCGCTTTTAGTTTTCTTCCGAGAAGCTTTTTTGTGGCGAGCCCATAGAATGCTGCGTATTCCTGCCTTCCCATGTACTTGAACTTATAGATGGATCCTGACACCGACCTGTAGACAAACACCGAATAGCCTCTGTCAAAATTGTGCGCCTTGACGCTGCAATCGTCGCAGTACTCTGCTGTCGGATCCGAAAGCGGTTTCCCGCACTTTACACAGGTAGCGCCTCTTACGTATTTAATTATTCTGTGGCAGCTTTTGTGGATAAGTCCGCCTCTTGTAATGTGCCCGTCTCTTATCTCAAAGGCCGGCACCACCCCATCACACACAGGGCACCTTCTGGGGTAAAGAAAATCCAGCGCCCGACTAAAACTCTGATGCATTAAATATTTCTATGATCCTGTCTTTCAATCCTGTATATCTTTTGAGCTGTTCCTCATTCTCAACCATACTCATCAGTGTCTGACTGCTGCCCAGTATGCACACGGTACTCCTGGCCCTGGTCACCGCTGTGTAGAGCAGGTTTCTGTTAAGAAGAACTCTCGGTCCACCGAGTATCGGCAGCACAACAGCCGGATACTCGCTTCCCTGGGATTTATGAATGGTTATGGCATAGGCAAGCTCTATCTCATCCAATTCAGCATATGGATATCTGACCTGCCTTCCCTCATCAAATTCAACCACAACGTCCTGGGAGTAATCGTTAATGCTCTTTATAACGCCCATATCCCCGTTAAAAACTCCGGTTCCGGAATCTATCGGAATATTATATCTTCCGATAACCTCCCACGCAGCCTGATAATTGTTGCGGATCTGCATAACCTTGTCACCCTCTCGGAAAATGCAGTCGCCTACTGTATGTTCCTTCTTGGAAGGATCAGGAGGATTTAAGTGTTCCTGAAGTATAAGATTAAGCTGCACTGCTCCAAGGGGGCCCTTTTTCATGGGTGTCAGCACCTGGATATCGTAAGGACCCGCGTCCACGTAGGACGGGAGTTTATCCCTGATGAGCTGCACCATGTGCTTGTATATGACTGCAGCTTCGCTCCTCTCAAGGAAAAAGAAATCCTTACTCTTATTATCAAGGACCGGCCTTTCGCCGTCGTGTATCCTGTGGGCATTCATTACAATGTCGCTCTCCTCGGCCTGCCTGAATATCTTTTTCAGGTAGGTGGTAGGGAACTTGCCACTGTCTATAAGGTCTCTCAAAACCTGTCCGGGTCCAACACTGGGAAGCTGCGAGCTGTCACCTACAAGTATCAGATGTACTCCCGGCACAAGAGCTTTTAACAATGCGTAAAAGAGATGAATATCCACCATAGACATCTCATCAATGATGATGGCATCCGCTTCTAACGGATTTTCCCTGTTCTTCTCAAAGTGTACTCCGGAGGATTTCATTGATGGATCATCGGAAACCTGCCCCGACACCTCCAAAAGTCTGTGTATAGTCTTAGCTTCATATCCGGTGGCTTCCGTCATCCTCTTGGCAGCTCTTCCGGTCGGAGCAGCCAGCATAATATCAAGTCCCATGTCGGCGTAATAGCTGATTATGGTATTGATGGTAGTGGTCTTGCCTGTTCCGGGTCCTCCGGTAATTATTACAACTCCGTTGGTAATGCTCTTTAAAACGGCATTTCTCTGTAGATCATCAAGTTCAATTCCCTTGGCTTGTTCAAGCTTTAATATAAGCTTTCTGTACTCTTCTTCCTGAGCTGGTGTGATCTTCTCTGAGAGATTGAGCCCCTCAAGCATTGCAGCACACCCCTGCTCCTCATAGTAATAATTAGCGGAGTATACCTGATCTTCGTTCTTGCAGACCAGTTTCCTGTCCATAACAAGATTGGATATATGTGTTTGAATATTCTCCCTGCAGATCTCATAGCCGGGTCTTGTCTGCAGTACCTGTATAGTCCTTGCCACCAGATCTTCCATGGGGAGATAGGTGTTGCCGTCCATAGCTGCCTGAGAAAGCGCGTATAAAATCCCGCTCCTTATCCTGTAATCCGAATCCACCAGGATTCCGGCTTTCTCAGCTATTTCATCGGCTGTCTTAAAGCCCACTCCGCTTATATCTTCAGAGAGCTGATACGGATTCTCTTTGATCACGCTGTAGATGCGGTTTCCGTAGGTGTTAAATATTTTTACCGACAAAGCATTTCCTATACCGTACTGCTGCAGAAAGATCATGGCATCGCGCATTTCTCTCTTGCTTGCCATCTGAGTTCCGATATCCTGGGCTTTCTTGAGACTAATGCCCTTTACTTCTGCCAATCTCTCTGGCTCATCCTCAATGATCCTGAAGGTATCATCACCAAACATCTTGACTATCCTGGCAGCAAGAGCTTCTCCCACGCCTCTTATGGCGCCGGAGCCAAGGTATCTTTGCATGGATACAGCATCATCAGGTATTGAAATCTCATAGGAAGCGGCTTTGAACTGACTGCCATAGACAGGGTGATTTACATATTCACCCTCAATCTCGATAGTGTCCCCAACATCAACATCTCTGAATGAGCCGGTGCAGATAACCTCCGCATCAGCTGTTACCAGATTCAGAACCCCGTATCCGTTCTCGGAATTTCTGTATAAAAAGTGTTCTATATATCCCTTTACTTTTTCCATAGTCTGAATTATAGCATAGAAAAAGTCGCCAAGACTTTAAGATTTTCTTAAGATTTGGCGACTTTTGTATTTTTTTAAATCTGCTCCGGTCCCTGAGTCTTTTCAGCTTCAGGAGCCGTAGGAATGTCGTAATTTCTTTTCAGATTCTCATATAACATTTGGGCAAATCCGTTGCTCTGGGTGTCCACCGAATCAGCACATATATCCTGAAGAGTCTGATTCTTGAAATAATCCACAAGAGTCGATGTGGATTTATCCTGATCCTCACTCTTAAGAGCATCTACAGATTTCTGCATCTCCTTGTAGATCTGCTCCATGAAGTAAGCTTCAAACCCCTTACAGGCCTGCCAGAGCTCATCATCCGATGTCTTGGATGTGGTGTTCTCAAGCTTTTTCTGAAGAGCAATGCTGCTGGCGTTCTTGCTCTCCTGCATAGCATATTCACTTATAGCCGATGCGCTTAAACCGCTGACATTATAGCTTGCCATAACTTCCCCTAACTACAGCTTTTATCTCTTAAGTGAGTTTGCTGTCTGCATCATCTCATCTGTTGTCTGGATTGCAGTTGAATTCATCTCGTATGCACGCTGCGCAACAATGAGGTTAACCATCTCTGTCGCAACGTTTACATTTGATCCCTCAAGATATCCCTGAACCAGCTCGGATTTCTTAATATTTCCGGCTGCCTGATTCTCATTTATTGCTGCACCGCTGGCAGCTGTCTCCTGCCATGCAACGCTTCCGACTCTCTGAAGTCCCTCTCTGTTGGGGAACTGCCAAAGACCTATCTGCTGGCCGTTAACTTCCTGAGGAACGCCCTGTGCATCGGGATAATAAATCTTGCCGTCGCCACCGATCGTTATGCGGCTTGCAACGAAGTTTCCGTCAACCTGAATGGGCTGATCGTTGATTCCAAGAACCCTGTTACCTTCTGCGGTAGTAAGAACAAGAGGTGATCCGTTACCACCTGAAAGTGCCCATGTAAAGTTTCCGTTTCTTGTATAAAGTACCTGCTGGCCGTCTGCCCCCTGGTACTTGAAGAAGCCATCACCACTAATGGCGATAGCTGCCGGGTTGGCATTCTCCTGAAATGATCCCTGGGAAAAATACTGATTTATTGTAGAAGTACGAACACCAAGACCCACCTGTGATGTAGTAGGCTTAGGTGCGCCGTTTGCTGTTGTAGTTATAGTCTGTAACTCTTGATATAAAAGAGATTTGAACTGAGCGCCCTGAGCTTTATAGCCCGTTGTATTAACGTTAGCGAGATTGTTGGATATAGTATCCACATTCGTCTGCTGGGCGTTCATTCCTGTAGCTGCTGACCATAAACTTCTTACCATATTATGCCACCTCCGATTCAGTCAGAGCTCTTACCATCCGTGGCTCCTTCTGAACAATTCGTCATCCGTGACTACAATATAGTTCTCTGTTTATTTATCGTCATACTACGTATTTTAAATTATTAAAAAAGTATAAATTTTTAACTCATGGTTCCAATCTGGTTAACAGCCTTATCCAGAGTGTCATCAATGGTGGTGATCATCCTCTGGTTGGTATCGTAGTTTCTCTGAACCGCGATCATGTTGACCATCTCATCGACCACAGAAACATTGGACTGTTCAAGGAAGCCTGCGTAAACCTGGCCTGTGCCCTCCTCAGCAGCTGCATCGCCGACAGGAACATAACCGTTCTCACCATAGTGTTCCAAAATGGTGTAGGTCTCCATTCCGTTTTTCATAACAGTCTTTTCAAAGTCGAACACACCAACCCTTGCTACAACCGCACCATTCTGGACAATCTCACCATTTGTGGAAATCTGTACCGGAAGATTGGGATCCAGCTCAATATGTCCGCCATCCTGCGACAGAACAAAGTCACCATCCTGAGTCACAAGTACACCTTCATTGTTCAGGGAAAAGTTACCATCTCTGGTGTACATTACCATCTGTTCAAATCCGTTTTCTCTCATCTGATCCAATGAGAGCTTGCCTGCCTTGTAAGCTGCAAGAGCTCTTTCGTTCTGATATCTCTGAAGCCGCCAGTCGTTATTGGGGTTACGGACTGTTGTTCCCTCTTCGTCTTCTTCCTCATCCGCTTCGGTTGCTTCCTCTTTCATGGCATATTCAATTCCAAAGAATCCGCTGCCGCCGATAGCAAAATCAAAGGTGTTATGTGTTTCCTTCATCGGGCCCTCAGACCAGTCAACATAACCTTCACCGATCTTAACCCCGGGATTAATAATGCCCAGTCCACGGGCAGTGAACGGGGCATCAGTAATGTCTTTAATTTTGAGCGCAAGCTGATCCTTGAAAGACTCTGCAGTTGCGCCTTCCTTCTTGTAACCGTTAGTGTTGGCATTGGCAAGATTGTTGGTGAGCACATCCATCCTGTGCTGCTCATTGATCATCCCTGTGTAAGCAGTGTAAAGACCTTTTACCATACAAAATACCTCATGCCATCCTGGCCTACTACCGCTCAATCCATGAGCAGTGCATATTAGTCCTCGTGATAACCTGAGATGAACTCAATGTAACGGCCTGTTCCGATAGCAACGGCTGTCATTGGATCCTCAGCGGTCATGGTATTGATACCTGTCTTTGAATAAATGAGATCCTCAAGTCCGCGAAGAAGAGCTCCGCCACCTGTAAGGACAATTCCTCTGTCAGCGATATCCGCTGCCAGCTCCGGAGGTGTGTTCTCAAGCACGCTGTGGATAGCCTCGATGATCTGTGATGTAGGCTCTCTGAGCGCCTCCTCTGTCTCCTCTGAAGATACTCTTACTGTCTTGGGAAGACCTGTTACAAGGTTTCTTCCGCGAACGTCCATTGTGTCGTTCTCAGCTCTTGGGTAAGCTGAACCGATCTTGATCTTGATGTCCTCGGCAGTTCTGTCACCGATAAGAAGATTGTGTTTCTTACGCATGTAACGAACAATCGCCTCGTCGAAGTCATCGCCCGCAACCTTAACTGATGTGCTGACAACTGTTCCTCCGAGAGAGATAACAGCAATATCTGATGTGCCGCCGCCTATATCAACGATCATGTTTCCACATGGTTTTGTAATATCAATTCCGGCTCCGATAGCTGCTGCGATGGGCTCCTCGATGGTCTCAACATCTCTGGCTCCGCAAAGTCTTGTAGCATCTTCTACAGCCTTCTTCTCAACCTCAGTTGCACCTGAAGGTACACATACTGCGATAAACGGCTTTCTGTGGATCCTTCTGCCGATAGCCTTCTTGATGAAGTATCTCATCATCTGCTCGGTTATCTTGTAGTTTGAGATAACTCCCTGGCGAAGAGGTCTTACTGCAACGATGTTGCCCGGTGTACGACCAAGCATGAGTCTTGCATCCTCACCGATAGCCTTGATTTCTTCTGTATCTCTGTCATATGCCACAACTGATGGCTCTTTTAAAACAACGCCCTTGCCCTTGATATATACAAGTACAGAGGCTGTACCTAAATCGATTCCGATATCTGCATACTGCATAATTCTCAAATACCCCTTTCAACGCATTTATCAAAGCGCATAAATGCGGATAATACAATAAGTCTATGATTTCATTCCACATTATAACCCAAAGAAAGACAATTTAAAAGAGGGCATTCATCCTTTATATATATCGGACGCCCTCTCTCGTTACTTAACCTTCATTCAAAAGATTGTATTTAAGCTCTGCCAGCTTCCAGTCAACCTCGTTGTCAATGTCCTGTACCTCAAGCTCAGAAAGTTCCATCGGCAGAATATCTCCCACCATTATTCCGTGGTTCTTAAAAAAGCTCTCGCTCCTCACAACATAGAACTGTCCCGCATCGTGGAAATGAGGCTCAAGGTCCTGACTTCTCTTTGAGAGATTCTCGGGCTGCCTGAACACAAGCTTTCCATCATGGATCTCCATGGCCCTCTGCGGCGGATATGAAAATCTCACCACTGGGATAAGCGAATCCGCATAGGAGGCTGAGAGTTCCTCCACAGCGTCTTTTAACCTCTTCGCTGTTATAAACGGCGCTGTAGGATAGATGCAGCAGAAAATATCAAACTCCTTGCCCCTGTCCTTGTAGGTATTCAGCACCTCTTCGATGACATCAACGGTTGTGGCAAAGTCATTGGCCGTTTTTTCACTTCTGAGGAAAGGAACCTTAGCTCCGTACTTTTTGGCGATCTCCGCAATCTCTTCATCATCCGTGGAAACCATCACTTCGTCAAACACTCCGGATGAGAGCGCCGCCTCGATTGAGTATGCGATGATGGGCTTTCCGTTAAACTCCTTGATATTCTTACGGGGAATCCTCTTGCTGCCTCCCCTTGCTGTGATCATAGCCAGTGTTTTCATAGATAAATCCTCACTTAGTTTTTGGTTAAAAGAGCTTTTGCAATCCTTACAGCTCCGCGGCCGTCCGTGACATCCGCAAGGGCTCTCTTCATAGCCGGTATTTTTTCTTTATCTGTCAAAAGACATTTCACTTCCCTGCAGATATTCTGCAAGGCCATGTCTCTCTTTCCCTCTTCTGTGACGTCTCCGGCAAAAGACATTCCGCCTGTGCCCTGCCAGAATGATACGTTGAACTTCTGGTTGTCCGCCACCTGATAGAAAACAACAGGAAGCCCTACTGCTGCGCACTCTGTAAGCATTGTTCCGGCTGCTGCCACTGCCATGTCGCAGTTCCTCATCAGCTCTGCCATGTGATCAACATTCTTTAGTATCTCGACGCTTTCGTGTTTTGCAGAAAAGCTCTCGAGTTCATCGAGATTGCCCACCATGCTGCCTGCAACAACTTTAATGCAGGCCTGATCTGTTATTCCGTGCTCCTCAAATGCCTTTAACACACCGGAGAGCATCCGGTACATGTCGGCTCCGCCGGAAGCTAAAAGGATAGCCGGTTTGTCCTTTTCCGAGTCCGCATGACCGTCTTTCTGATAAAACTGCTCCCGAAGAGGTGCGTAAGACAGGCCAAGCAGCAGCTCTGTAGGCTTTCCGTTATGGCCGCTTTGTCCCTTGTAAAGCCTGTCGTAATCCAGCATCTCATAATATCCGCTGTAGTTGATGAGTATATCCACCGGATAAGGCTCTTTTCCCAGATCATCCATGTAGGCCAGGGCGCAAATATCCTTAAGTTCTTCAAAGTATCTGACGGTAACCTGATAGGAATCCACCAGGAGCGCCGTGATCTTCCGCTCTTCAAGCTCGTGTCTCAGAGCCGGGATTTCTTTTTCCATGTCCTGCCAATTGCTGCCAAGGATGACCGTCTCGATACCGGAAACACCTTTTGCGTAGAGCTCAACCAGCTCCCCCGACTCTTCATCCGCCACAAAAAAGGTCACAGACTCTCCCTGCTTTACTATTTCCTTGGCGATAGTAATGCAGCGCATGACGTGACCTGTTGCGATTATTCTGTTGGCATCTGCTCTAATACCGATCATCAGTCAATAAGCTCCCAGCTAAGGGGTGTGCCTTTCTCTATGTCACGGGAAGCCTTTTTGCCAAGGACTTCCTCGTAGTGTTTGGTGTGCATTCCGTTTCCGGGGCGGATGGATCTGACATTTTCTTCTGTTATGACTTCGCCCTTCTTCATGTCTTTTACCACAAAAAGAGATCTGGAGAGGCTCCTCTCCTTGATCTGCTTGTCAGTGAGCTTGTACTCATAAGAACCAAGGGCTTCTTCCATGATGCGCACTTCCTTTACCATCTGCGCAAACTCAGCGGGCTCCATGGAGAAGGCATCGTCAACTCCGCCTGCGGAACGGCTAAGTGTCAGGTGCTTCTCTATCATCTTAGCGCCGAGGGCTATGCTGCCCACAGGGATTGTTCCTCCCGGTGTGTGATCGGAAAGGCCCACAACGCAGTCGTACTTGTCCTTAAGGCCCTGCATCATGCGAAGGTTAACAAGGTTGTAAGGTGTAGGATATGCACTGACGCACTTAAGAAGGATCACGTTATCGTTACCCTCTTCCTTGCAGGTGTTAAGAGCTAGCTCAATGTCCTCCACGTATGCAATTCCTGTTGCGAAGATAATTGGCTTGCCGAGCCTTGCGATCTTCCTGATAAGGGGAATGTCGTTTATCTCGAAGCTTGCGATCTTATAAGCAGGGACATTCAGATTCTCGAGGTAATCCACCGATGTGGGATCAAAGGGTGATGAGAACGCCTCCATCCCAAGCTTTCTTGCCTCAGCAAAAAGACCTTCATGCCACTCCCAGGGTGTATAGGCCTCCTCGTAGAGGTTATGAAGGGTTCTTCCGGCCCAGAGTCCGTCGCCGGGTGTCATAAACCACGGCTTATCACAGTCAATGGTTATGGTATCCGCTGTATATGTCTGGAGCTTGATGGCATCCGCGCCCGCTTCCTTGGCAGCGTGGATGATCTCTATAGCTCTGTTATAGTCTCCGTTATGATTGCCGGAAAGCTCAGCCACTATCATGGCCGGGTGGTTTTCTCCAACCGTTTTGTTTCCGATTTTGATTTCTTTATTAAACATGGTCGTTTGTCACCTCAAATTTCTTTTGTGAAGAAGTAGGAATCTTCTTGCTCTGTCTCGCTGTATCCGTTCGCAAGAAAGCATCTGCAGGAAGCCCTGTTGCCTTTAAGTACGCTTCCGGACAGCCTGTTTATCCGCTCTCCCGCTTCGCTCTCCGACAGAGTCTTTTCCAAAAGAGCGAGTATCTTTTTGCCATAGCCCTTTCCGCGTGCCTCGGGTGCTATCATATAACTGATCTCTCCAGTCGTACCTTCTATGTCAATTCTGATGTTGCCGACTTTTTTGTTTCCGTTCATCAGAATGTACATAAGTGTGTTCTCCCGGCCAAGGCGCTTGCCGAACCATAGCATATGGCTCTCAAGGTCGATCTCGTCCTTGTTAAAAGAGTTCGCGCGGGTGGTGGGGTCGTTTCTCCAGTTAAAGACATCCTGCGCATCTTCAATTGTCGCATTACGTAAAAACAATGCCATTATAACTTCCTCGATTTATTTGTCCAGATTCTCAGTCTTTCTGTGAATGGAAGGATCCTCGTATTTATCAAGGAAATCCAGTCCCAGGTAGACGATCTCTTTTGCAAAATAAACATTCTCCATCTGAGTTATGACAGAGATTACCTTATCAACCTTAAAGCCCTCGATGTCGCCAAGAACTTCCATCGGGAATTTGTCTCTGATGACAACTGTATCCGGGAATTCTTTTTCATAGTCGAGAACATCCCTTGGATGAGGCTTGATGATAACGCGGTTATCCGCCTTGTACTCATCTATTATGTCGGAAAAGAGCTTTTTCCTGACGTCCATTTCGCACAGGGGTTCAGTCAGTATCATGACCTGAGGGCGTTTGTCGCTGCCATCTCCGAGAAGCTGACCTACAACGCTGTCTTTGTTCTCAAGGAAGATATCCACAAGAATCCTATGGTCCTCAGGTGTTAGTTTCTTATCGAGCTCTTCCCTGGACTCCTCCACCACGTTTGGCGGAAGAGAATGATTGGCGCTGATGTCGTTTACTTCATAGTCAATGCAGTATCTGCTGTATCCGCTCTCGATAAAGATAAGCCCAAGCGCTGCCATGGCGCGCTTAAGTGGCCACGCTCCTCTGTTGGCGTTTCGAGCCTGATCATCAAGTCTTCCGGAATTCAGACCATCCTCAATGGCGTGATAGCGGATCTTCTTGTAATTCAGGTAGTAGCCGATAGGGTCCGAATCGCAGAACACGTATACATCGCCGTAGGTCGAAAGATCCGTCGGAATGTGAGGTTCCTGGAGCTTGCCAAGGAGTTTGGTGTAAGTGATCCTCTGAAGAAGGTTTGCAACGATGTTGCCCTTGTCCCTGTGATAGCTCATGACTTCTTCGCTGGTCACATCTTCCTTCTCGTCAAACATGTAGACTTTATCGAAGACTCCGGCTCTCTCGAGACGCTCTTTCAGCCTTCCAAAGTCATTGGACATGGTGCTCAGCATGATGTCCGCTTTTGCTTCGCTGTCATGTTTTTTCACCAACTCTTTCACCACCGCGATATAGGCGTGGTAGTAGGTATGGCATATGTAAATTCTTGTGTCATCTCTTTTACTCATATCAAGTATTATATTCTAATTGCGCCAAATAAAAAAGATGAGTCACCGGGGACGTTTCAGATTGACTCATTTTGAGTCGTAGAGGCGGCTCTCTTCAACATATTGTCCCATTTTCTATACCCAAAAGGCACTTTTTCGGCTATATGTAGAAAGATTTTGCCTTCAAAATCTTTGAACGCCAAATTTTCTACGCCCACAGCCAAGTTTTTGTCATATATATAGAAACAGTTCAATCAAATTCTATGCCCACGAGGTACTTTTTTTCATATATGTAGAAAAAATGAGCATCTCCATTTTTTTACTTCAATATTTTCTATGCCCAAAGGGCACTTTTTCTCATATATGTAGAAAATTCGACATTTAAATTTTCTTCAGCATCACAACTACCAGACTACAAAGCTTTTGTGATAAATCTCTGTTCCAGGCAAGTGCCTATATCCCCTAACGCAAGCAACCACTCGCATAGCGAGTCACTAGAACCGTTCCTTTGCCTCCTCGCATAGCAAGCCAACAGAACCGTCCCCTTGACTCCCCTTGTCTCTTTACAAGTAAAAAGGTGCTTGCTCTATGCCATGAGCAAACACCTTTTATTCAAGCAAAATATATAGGAATCATAAACATGTGAGTCAATTTGAAACGTCCCCGGTGACTCGAAACGTCACCGGTGACTCATTATTGTACGACTGAGTACTCTACAGGCTTGCCTGAGAAGTATTCATCGAAGATTCTTGTAAGATTGGAGTCGTCCTTAACTTCCTGAGCTTCAGCTCCGTCTGCCGCGTAGTAGTATGTTGAGTTACCGTTGGTGTCGAAGACTTCTGAAGCTTCCTCAGCCACTACAAGCTTACCGTCCTTCACTGTGTATTTGAACAC
Organism: Butyrivibrio sp. XPD2006; assembly: GCF_000420865.1. Taxonomy (GTDB): domain Bacteria; phylum Bacillota; class Clostridia; order Lachnospirales; family Lachnospiraceae; genus Butyrivibrio. The sequence continues at coordinate 13,409 of NZ_ATVT01000009.1, read as the reverse complement.
GTTGTGATGTCCACCGACGTAAATGTAGCCATCGTTGATGGTAACAGGATAAGCTGTTCCGATTGAAGCCACCTGACCAATCATAGCAATAGCATCATTGTCATATACAAACAGTGTTGAATCGATGGCATTCTTAGTATCGTTCTCGCCGTTGTAGCATGCGCTTGAAACAAAGAATACATCTGTATCGCCGACAGGTTCATTGGCATATCCCATGCCGGGCTTGAAGTCATCGATCATCTTGGTGAAGGTTCCGTACTTGCTAAGATCAACCTTTGAATAATCTATGGGAATAAGGTCTGAGATGGGCTTAAGGTCGAGATTTAAATATCTCTCCTCAGTCATCTTAAGTCTGTCTGTGTATTCTTCCTCGGTCATGCTCTCCCAGGTCGCTCCGTCATCGTAGCTTACAAACCAGGGATTCTTCTCATCTTCGTAGCCGTCATACTTAAGTGTGAACTGCTGCATAAGATTTGTTGTGCCGGGTTCGATCTCATATAAAGCCACTTCGTTTTCATTTGCACCGCCGGAAGCAACATTTGCAAATCCGCTGTACTCAAGGGCATAGCATCTGTTTCTTGAAGTTCCGCTGATAACGTGTGCCGGCTCTCTGTTTACCATGGTGTAGATGTCGTACACCACGGTAGGCTCGCTGCTATCTCCGATAACACCGATGAGGAGATCGTCAACACCATCGCTTGAGATATCCCTGTAAGCATAGCCAATCTTATCAAGTGCCTTCTCGCCCTCGTTCTGGATGAGTGCACCATACTCCGGGCTAAGGCCATTCTCCTCAAACTTGGCTGCATCCCAGCCCTCTGTGCAGGCCTGAACAAATGAATCAAGTGTAACAAAGTACAGGTCCTCACCCTTGATACCTGCTCCGTACATGAAGTAGTTACCTTCTTTTGCCTCAATGGATTCAATGATGCTGTCAGTTGCCAGATAAAGCTTGTTGTAATCCTCAGCTGATTCCATATCCTGATATGTTACGTAATCCCACTGAACATCTGAAGGATAGCCCTTTAATACATCTACGAACTGGCCGTCGGAAGTCATGATCTCGCCAACCTTTGTGTACATTCCGCCTGCAATATAGTTCTTGTCTACATCTGCAACTACGGAAAATGCATATCCACCAAAGCCTGCTTCGTGGCTTGCCTTGTCGTAGAAGCTGATCTCGTTTCCATTTATGTATGCAAGGAATTTGCCCTTGAACTCCTCGGGCATTGTAATTGAATAAAGATCTGTTGAAAGAACCATGTCTTCAACATAAGTAATGTTCTCTTCAAAGTCAGAAACTACTTCTTTCTCGGGTGCCTGTTCTGCAACTTCCGTAGCAGCCTCGGTCTCCTGTGCCTGCTCAGCAGGTGCTTCTGCTACCTGCTGTGTTCCGCAAGCTGTAAGTCCAAACATAACACCAACCATTAAAAGTGCAATTCTTCTCTTCATAATAAATCTGTCTCCTCTTCTCTCTTAAGCGGCCGTTGTGGCCTATCATTTTTCTCAACAAAATGATAGTAGCATTAGATTTATCACAGAATTATCACACCAATCTCAAGGTGCTTACAGTTCATAAACATAAATGGTATATGGACTGCTCTCATCCGTGTAACAGCCAACAAGTTTAAGACCGATCTCTGCAGCATTACTGATCTCAAACCTTGCAAAGATATACTTGCAGTCAAGGCTCTTAAGCTCATCCATATCAGCGACAAGACGCTTATCCACAGGATCCATCACACGAAGCGGAGCGTAAGTGTTCTCATCGTCAGCAGAAATAAGGTTAACCCTTGCTCCCCATCCGACGAAGTATGACGCCAGTGAAGGTGAACCCTCAAAAGCAGGCTCGATGATCCTGGTCCACTTATCCTTGTAGTCCTGGGCATACATTCCGAGGTATCCATCAACCGATGCTATACCGTTGTAATTAAGAATTGCAGGATGGAAGCCGTAAGAAGCTGACCACTCTCCGTTATAACCGATCTCATCTTTTATCTTCTCAAAGAGCTCTGCCGAATAGAACTCGTTGTAATTAACAGTGCTGGTCTCTTTGTGCTTGATCACCTTGTATGCCTGATTGTAGCAGGTGTAATAGAAATCGTTGTAAACCTGCGGAACAAACATTACAACAAGCACTGCCAGAGTAACGATCACATTAGCAAGAAGCTTAAGGTTCTTTTTCCCGTAATCGTACATGCGGATGCAGACAAGTAGAAGCTCTGCGTACCAAAGGAAAGTATTGAAATAAGCGGTTCTTGCAAACTCAAAACCTGTAAGCGGCGGAACCAGCATCTCAAAGAGATGTCTGAAAGGCGCAAACTGATAGAGGCCGAATATCAGCACATTGAAGATGATCCACAGCATCACAAGATTTATGGGATCTGTCAGCATCTCTTTTGCCTTACCAGCTCTTACGTGTCCCACGTTTATGATCACCAGTGCAATCAGCACCACTCCCAGAACAATGTATGTATGTGAATCCTCCGAATGGAAAGATGCATTTACAAACTCGCTGAAGGCTGTTGCCATAGCCTGTCCGAAACTCAGATCGCCGTGGTCCATTGTTGTCCTGATGGTCACTGTGTCGCTTCCTAGCATTGCGCCAAAAAGCCTGTACTCAAGAAGAATATATCCAAGAGACAGAACAACGATCGATACAAAAGTGCTGAGAGGGAACTTCTTATCCCTGATCCACAGAATGATAACTGCACATACCATATAGCTCAGAATAAAGAAGCCGTGATATGAGAAATAGGAAATCAGCGGATAAAAGAACACCGCCAGATACCAGGGAAGCCTCTCTTTTACGCTCTCTGCAAAGTATATCTTTCTCAGGAAAAGAACTATAAAAGGCACCGACGTAAAAGCAATGCCATAGGTCGGGAAAACCGGGATCATTCCGAATGCAGCTGCAATGACAATGACAAGGGGCTTGTAGTTTTCGTAGCGCTCCTTGTAAATGTCTTTTGCCAGAAGGATAAACGAGATCATGCCGATAGCGATCTTGGCAGCGTATCCCGCAAGATAAGCCCAATAGGTAGGCAGTATTATGTAAAAGAAATTGTAGAGATTAAACTCAGATCCAAACAGGTCTCTGGAAACTCCGTGAAGAATAGGGGCGTCAACTCCGTGGGCAAACCAGAGGTGTGCCTTCTTGAGCATCTCGTAGTGCCCCATAAACAAATCTAAATTATCGTGGATCTGAAAATAGCTCTCCCCACGAAATACAAGGAACACTGCCGCTTGTATAAGAAGCAGTGTTCCTGTTAAGTACATATACCAATACTTTTTTATCTTATGATTCATAGTCCTCACCAACTGTGAACTTAGGAGTCCATTTTCCGTTTACTTTCTCGAAGAGATCTCTGTTGACGTACTTGTCCACAACCTCCCAGAACTCTGCCTCGGTGATTGACAGGTACTTGCAGGCCTTGGCGATGTACTGAGGTCCGCAGAGACCGTCGTACTCATTGACGTACCACTTGCCGTCTTCTCTTGTGAATCTGCCCTCTCTGATGTCGTAGCAGATCTCGTCTGTAGCATATCCGAAACCAAACTTGAGATACTTGATCATCTGGTTAGGAATCTGAAGATCGCAGTCAAGTGCTGTATATCTTCTGTAGCGGCCAAGATCGTGAAGATCTCCCGATCTTCCTGTGAGTCCTCTTGCAACGGCAAAGTCTGCGTTGTAAACCTGTGACCACTCCTTAGCATAGTACTGAAGGAAGATGGCCTTGATGCCCTTTGCCTGCATCTCCTCAACTGTAGGTATCTTGTAAAGGAAAAGATCTTTCTCAGTAATGTTATTGGACAGGTCAACGAAGCTGTCCACACTTGCTCCACGGATAGTCTCGAGCTGCATTACTGAGAAAGCATTACCGGTTGCTTCCTGGTTCTTGGCAGCGCCGAGTGTGAGAGCGGCGTTCTCACCCTGGATAATGAGCGGGATATTGAACTTAACAGCCATGATGTATGAAGAAGCCCAGAGACAGTACTCTGAAGCAGCGATGATATTACCGCGTTCAAAGAATGACTTTCTTGCAAGCTTCTTGGCAACGATAGGATTTGGACGAATTGAGATAATGTCAAAACCAAGGTTGTTGAGGTTGTTGATATTCTTGCGGCCGATCTCTGTGATCTCATCAGGCATGCAGTTGATAAGAAGCGGATTAAGTCCCAGCTTCTCCTTGGCATATACTGCCTGGAAGGTTGAATCCTTACCACCGGAAACTCCGATGATGCAGTCGTAGATGTTTCCTCTCTTCTTGGCCTCTGCCTTGGCTTCCTCAGCAAAACCTCTAAGTTCTGCCTCTCTTGCAGCCCAGTCTATTGTAGCCTTGGACTCCTCATATCTGCAGGCGAAGCAGATCTGCTCATCATCAAATACGATACCCGGTCTTGTATCGGGCTGCAGACATCTCTTGCAATATCTCATCTTCATGTCAAAATCCTCCGAAAATCTTATGATAAATTATCCCGTTAAGTATACAATTATTGTTTTCTTCTGTCTATTCCTGCGGTTCTGTAATACTCCGCCTTATCACTGTACATCATTCTGTCTGCCACCTTCTCAAGATCTTCTACGGTGAGTGCAGGATGATCTTTATGAGCCGCATATCCCACGGATATCGTAAGCTCGTTCTGATACTTGCCGTGCCAGGATGCAGCCTCTTTCTTCATATCAGCAAGAAGAGTCTCTGAGTCATCGGTATGTACAATAGCAATAAACTCATCGCCACCGGTACGATAAACCTTGCCCCTTGAGGCGACAGCCTTCAACAAGCATTCGGAACAAGCCTTTATGAGCTCGTCGCCTGCCGCATGCCCCTTAGTATCATTGGCAGTCTTTAGTCCGTTTACATCAATTGAGAAAACAGAGAAATCCTCCTCGATCTCTTTTTCATGATACTCAAGGATATCTTCCTCATAGCATCGTCTGTTATAGAGTCTTGTGAGCTCATCCGTCATGGCTATACGGATAAGATGCTCTTCACGCCTCTTCTCAGCTTCTATGCTCTGGACAGTGAAGACTACGATCATCGGCCTGCCGTCACTGCCTCTTTCAGCCACAATATACTGAGCTCTGAACCATCCGCTGTACTTGTTGATAAACTCACCGGATATGATCTTTTTGTTTCCAAGCCTGTCCTGGACAGTCGTTATATTCGTAAAATTTATGAACGCTTTTGCCTGATCCTCTACAATATCGCCCATAATCTGGCGCGTCATATAAGTGTGGTCATACACCGCAAAGTCAAGGCTCTTTTCGTGGAGCTTCTCATCGACGTTATCGTCTCTTAAAGGACGCTCGGTCATCTTGTAGAAATCGATGAGATTAACCTTGTCATAAATTTCCGCCATGGAATCAAGAATATCGAGCTGCTCTGTCATCTGAGATTCATGCTGTACCAGGTCTTCCTGCTGGACCATTGTGTCCCGGAAATAGTTTGTTGCCAGTCTTCCAAGAGCAAGTCCTGCGAATGTCATGATGATCGTCTCTATGGTGTATCCGCCAATGGCATTAAGATAATATGCCAAAGCCGTATCATAATCAGATCTCATACCTGAAAAATAAGGCGACACCATCCATGTAGAAATCAGCATCAGGCAGTAGTTTGAAATTACAGCGAAAATGTATATCCTGGTATCACAAAACAGCAGGCTAAGAAGCGGCACCAAAAACCAGGTCAGATAAACCGCAACACGTCCATAGGTCATATGAGCCAGAAGCATATTGAAAGCTAATAACGCAGTAATACTGGTCACTACGGAATCCGGCCACTTCTTGAGCATCAGATAATGTCCCAGGGCAAGTATCGCCACTATAACAGATATCTGAATGCATATATCATAGCCTACATTCTTGAATATATCTGCAGCAACCCCAAGCGCTATTGCGGGCCCTGTGAAAATGCAGAACCACAAAACGACATTGAGGGATTTGTTTACCGCTATTCGATTCTCCCTCAAGAATTCATCGTAGGATTTTGTATACTGGGGGGCATTGTTCATATGCAACCTCCTATCATAGCCATATACACATCATTTAAAAAGTGTCCGTCTGATTAAGCCATCTGTGATCGTAAAAAAGCCAGCTCTTATAGGGCAAAACCCTTACACCTACCGCATCAGCTTCCTTCAGGAAATACATGAAGTACAATATGCAGAATATGATGACAGCAACCATAACTCTCTTTTTCTTCCTGGGATTTCTGATACTGCAGATGATATTCGGAAGAAGGAGTATCTGCGCAGTTGTCAGGTAATATGAAAATCTGGTGACCAGTGGCAGCCAGTAGCAGCTCAGGTACAGCGCCATTCCCATGATGTTCATGTTGAAATACATACGATTATCGATGCGATTCTTGATGGCATCTTCATAGCAGATAATACATATCACCAGAACAAATATACATCCTGCTATCGGCGCAGCAAATTCGATTATGGAATGAACTTCCTCGATATATACGGTATTCCTGTAAGACGGATAGAGCTTAAGAGCAATATCCATTATCTGTTTATTGAAAAGACCTACCAAGGCCGCAAAGGCTGCAAGAAGAACAAGTGCCCATCTCTTCCACTGAACCCTTGCAAGGAAATACATCGGAATAACTACCAGCACTGACTTGTGGAAGGTAGCTGCAAACAAGATCAATGTAAAGAACTTGATCAAATTCTGCCGGTTGATATCTATAAGATAACGCAGCGCAAAAGTGGCAATGGCCAGGGCGAAGTAATATCTTACAGTATTAAAGCTCTTGTAATAGAGTCCAAAGGTCATGAATATAAAGAAGCCCCATGCAAAGCTGTCACTCTGGTCTTTTAATACCTTTAGAAAGATTGCAACAATGGCAGCTCCAAAAACTCCGAACATAAGAAGATAATCTTCCTTGCCTGATAGTGTATACAGGATCCTGACAACCAGGTTATATCCGGGCTCTGTAACCACATAGCCTCTCTGGAATATCTCATGGCAGGTCACGACATAAGTTCCGTAGTCATTGCCCACTTCATGTCTGAGAGACGCCAAGGCTGTAAGTATCACAAACACAGAAACAAGACACAGGGCACTTTTTGCCCTCTGCCTTGTAGTGTATCCCATGAGTATATCTCCCTGAGGGTTTTCAATTGTCTGAACACGGCATGCCAAAACAATCGTGATGGCAGCTATCAGAACGTAAAGAACCATTTACTCCATCACCCCGACAATTTTGATATCCTGTTTGGTAAGGGTATAGACAACCTTGTCCATATCCTCTGTCTTATCTTTTCCGGATCTGAGCTTCAATATAACACCGTCAGCTACTCTCATCCTGTCGAACTCGTTAAGATCATATCTGAACTGATCTGTGGCAAGCTCAATATAGTTGCCGTCATACTGCAAAAGATGTGATCTGTTAGCGTTGTACTCGTCGGTATCTCTTTTGCCAAGATAAGGAATCTGAGGGTATCTGATAACCCAGTCTCTCTCGGTATAGATGGCATCGTCGAAAATTCCGTACATCAGCACAGCAAACAGGCTCACGAACAGACCTATAAGCGCGCCAAGGAACGCTGCATTTTTCTCTCTTGTGTATGCGTCATAAACCTCTATCTCAGCATCTGTCCAGAGTTCGATGGTTTTCAGCATATCTATCTTCTCTGCAAAAGAAGGAAGCGCGATCTTATAAGCATCAGAAATCTTCTGAACAAGAGCTTTATCAGTACCTGTAACGACCACAGTAAGTATCCTGTAATCGCCGAGAATCTCGCCTGTCACGCTCTCTAATATCTGCTGCTTGGAAACATCCGGCACCACCTCAAGAGCCTTGTTCACAATGGGGTCATCCCTCAGGATTCCGTCCCAGGTGTAGGCATTATAATAATCCACACCATTGGGAAACTCCTCGTGATTAAAGGTGATATAGTAGTCGTTCCTGATGCGGTAAACCGTATTTCCGCTTTTGATGTTGCTGTAGATCACATAGCTGACAAAACCGAGCACTGCGCCAAGCACAGTGACGGCGATAACTATCCAGAATCTCTTAACAAATTGTCTAAAGAACCTTCTGAGGTCTATAGGTCTTGTATCAAAGTCCCTTGTGGACATAGTCTTCCTCCCGAAAGTCGCATATTTTCTATAATTATAATATACGGATTGCCATGTTGCACGCAACAACCCATTTACTTAAGGAGACGCTTAATATATGCACCTGTATAGGACTTCTTGCACTTTGCAACTTCTTCGGGAGTGCCGGCAACTACTACCGTTCCGCCCTTGGAACCGCCCTCGGGTCCCATGTCTATGATATAATCTCCGGTCTTGATAACATCGAGATTGTGTTCGATGACCACAACTGTATTGCCCTGTTCAACCAGAGTATGCATTATCTTAACCAGCTTCTGAACATCCGCAAAGTGAAGGCCTGTCGTGGGCTCGTCAAGGATATAAACTGTCTTACCTGTTCCAACCTTACTGAGCTCTGTGGCAAGCTTGATCCTCTGAGCCTCACCTCCGGAGAGTTCAGTACTGGGCTGACCGAGCTTCACATAGCCAAGACCCACATCGTAGAGAGTCTGGATCTTACGCTTTATGGTCTTAACGTTCTCAAAGAACTTAAGAGCCTCCTCAACCGTCATATCGAGGACGTCATAAATGTTCTTGCCCTTGTATCTGACTTCCAGAGTCTCGTGGTTGTATCTCTTACCTCCGCAGACTTCACATGGCACGTATACATCAGGAAGGAAATGCATCTCAATCTTGATGATACCGTCACCTCCACAGGCTTCGCATCGTCCGCCCTTGACGTTGAAGGAGAATCTGCCCTTCTTGTAGCCTCTTGCCTTGGCATCGGGAGTTCCGGCAAAGAGGTCTCTGATCATATCAAATACGCCGGTGTAAGTTGCAGGGTTTGAACGCGGCGTTCTTCCGATAGGAGACTGATCGATTGCAATTACCTTATCAACCTGCTCCAGCCCCTCAATTCCCTTGTGCTTGCCGGGAATCACTCTTGCTCTGTTGAGATCTCTTGCCAGGTGTTTATATAGTATCTCATTGACAAAAGAGCTCTTACCTGAGCCGGAGACACCGGTAACAATGGTCATTACTCCAACAGGTACATCAATGTCGATATTCTTAAGATTGTTCTCCTGTGCACCTTTTATCTTAAGCCATCCCTTGGGCTGCCTTCTGGTTGCGGGTACTTCAATCTTGAGTTTGCCTGAAAGATACTGGCCTGTCACAGACTCTTTTACCTTCATGATATCCTCAGCAGTTCCACAGGCAACGATCTTACCTCCGTGGGAACCTGCCCCCGGCCCGACATCCACGATGTAATCCGCAGCTCTCATGGTATCTTCGTCGTGCTCAACAACGATAAGGGTATTGCCAAGGTCTCGCAGGTTCTTAAGAGTGTTCAGGAGCTTGTCATTGTCCCTCTGATGGAGACCGATACTGGGCTCATCAAGTATATAGCATACTCCGCAGAGGCCGGAACCTATCTGTGTTGCCAGCCTTATTCTCTGAGCCTCACCTCCGGAAAGTGTTCCTGTCGCTCTTGAAAGTGACAGGTAATCAAGTCCAACATCCACAAGGAATCCGACTCTTGCCTTGATCTCCTTAAGGACCTGAGCTCCTATCATCTCCTGCTGGGTAGTGAGCTTCATATTCTCAAGATAGCTTTGGAGCTCATCAATTGACATGGAAGTGATCTCGTAAATATTCTTGTCATCTATGGTTACAGCCAGTGACTCCTTCTTAAGTCTCTGTCCGCCACAGAGCTGACAAGGAGTTATTCTCATGAACTCCTCATATTCTGCCTTCATGGCTTCAGAGAAGGTCTCCCTGTAGCGCTGTTCTACATTCTTGATAAGGCCGTCAAACTTGATGGGGTAATCGCCTTCACCTCTCTGGCCTTTATAATGAACCTTGACAGTCCGATCTGACCCGTAAATAAGCATATTCTGAACTTCCTCAGACAGTTCCTCAAAAGGTGTATCAAGACTGAATTTATACTCTTTGGCAAGGGTACGGAGTACGGCGTTGCTAAAGCTGGAATCCTTGTTGGCAGACTGCCATCCCATCACAACAATACATCCGTCATTGATGGAAAGACTCTTATCGGGGATCATGAGATCGGCATCAAATTCCATCTTGTATCCAAGCCCCACGCAATCAGGGCATGCACCGAAAGGATTGTTGAAGGAAAAGCTTCTGGGCTCGATCTCAGGGATACTGATCCCGCAGTCAGGACATGCAAAACTCTGACTAAAGCTCAGCTCCTGACCATCCACCACATCTACAAGAAGGAGTCCCTCTGTGAGCTGCAGCGCATTCTCAATGGAATCTGTAAGTCTGCGACGGAGGTTTTCGTTGTCATCTCTGACTACGATCCTGTCTACGATGATTTCAATGTTGTGCTTGATATTCTTGTCCAGTTTGATCTCTTCTTCGGAGATATCATACTGGCTGCCGTCGATCCTGGCTCTTACATAGCCTGCACGCTTTGCTCTGTCCAGGGTCTTTTGATGTTCACCCTTTTTGCCTCTTACAACAGGTGCCATGATCTGAAGCTTGGTTCCGTCTCCCAGAGCCATGATCTGATCGCACATCTCATCCACTGTCTGTCTGCGAATCTCTCTTCCGCAGTTGGGGCAGTGAGGAATACCGATCCTCGCATAGAGAAGTCTGAAATGATCATAGATTTCAGTTACTGTTCCAACGGTAGATCTGGGGTTCTTGTTGGTGGATTTCTGATCGATGGATATAGTGGGAGAAAGTCCCTCTATAGCCTCAACATTGGGCTTGTCCATCTGTCCCAGGAACATCCTGGCGTATGATGAAAGAGACTCCATGTAGCGTCTCTGTCCCTCTGCAAAAATCGTCTCAAAAGCAAGAGATGACTTGCCTGATCCTGACACGCCGGTCAGGACGGTCAGCGTCTCTCTTGGTATCTTGACGTTAACATGTTTCAAATTATGTTCACTGGCACCACGCACCCTGATATAGTCATGTATATCAGAGGGAAGTATCCTCTTGGTGGTGTTCTTTTTGGTCATTTTATTGTCTGACATATTAATTCCCTTCCATTGTTACAAGGAAGTTATTCCTCGCTTCGCTCGGAGTAACACGTTCGAACCAAACTCGAAAAACCTCGTTAAGTTCTTACAGCCCCGACGTCAACTCTGTATGAACTTTCTTCAGGTCTATGAGCTGATCACGCAGCATTGCAGCTGTCTCGAAATCCAGCTCCGTAGCCGCTCTCTTCATCTTCTTCTGAACCTGGGCAATGAGCTTCTCCAGCTCGTCCCTGTCCATGGATTCAGGATCCTTCTCAAACTTGACTTCTTCCTTGGCAACAGCCTTGGTAACTGCGATAAGGTCACGGACCGCCTTCTTGATGGTCTGAGGTGTTATACCGTGTTCCTCGTTATATTTCTGCTGAATCGCACGACGTCTCTTGGTCTCATCTATAGCTTTTTTCATTGAGTCCGTCATATTGTCGGCATACATTATTACATGGCCTTCTGAATTTCGGGCTGCACGACCGATGGTCTGAATAAGAGATGTCTCGGAACGAAGGAATCCCTCTTTATCCGCATCTATAATTGCAACCAGCGATATCTCGGGTATATCAAGTCCCTCTCTGAGAAGGTTGATACCTACAAGCACATCAAAAACATCAAGTCTCATATCTCTGATGATCTCAGCTCTCTCAAGAGTATCAATATCCGAATGCAGATACTTGACCCTAATCCCGGACTCTGCAAGGTACTGAGTCAGATCCTCAGCCATTCTCTTGGTAAGTGTTGTCACAAGGACTTTATTCTTATTATCGATCTCTTTCCTGATCTCTCCGATGAGATCGTCTATCTGTCCCTCAACGGGCCTTACATCCACTTCCGGATCCAAAAGACCTGTGGGTCTGATCACCTGCTCTGCACGAAGAAGCTCATGCTCCTCCTCATACCTTCCGGGAGTCGCAGAGCAGAACAGCATCTGGTCAATATGTCCCTCAAACTCTTCAAAATTTAAGGGTCTGTTATCAAGAGCAGACGGCAGTCTGAAGCCATAATCCACCAAAGTAAGCTTCCTGCTCCTGTCGCCGTTGTACATTGCTCCAACCTGAGGTATTGTCATGTGTGACTCATCCACAATGATAAGGAAGTCGTCATCAAAGAAGTCCAATAGCGTAAGCGGAGGCTCACCCGGCTTCATAAAGTTGAGATGCCTTGAGTAGTTCTCAATTCCGGAACAAAATCCCGTCTCCCTCATCATCTCTACGTCAAAGTTTGTTCGCTCAGCAATCCTCTGAGCCTCTATAAGTCTGTCTTCTCCCTTGAAGAACTTAACCTGCTCCTCCAGCTCTTTTTCAATATTGTCACAGGCAGCATTGATCTTCTCCTGCGGAACAACATAGTGGGATGCCGGGTATATCATCACATGGGACAGCTCACTTCTGACCTTGGAAGTAACAGGTTCAACCTCACATATCCTGTCTATCTCATCGCCAAAGAATTCAATCCTGATGAGGTAATCATCAGCATTGGCCGGGAAAACTTCTACAGTGTCTCCGCGAACCCTGAAATTGCATCTGCCAAGTTCCATGTCGTTTCTGTCGTACTGGATAGCCACAAGGTCTTTGATCAATTCATCTCTGTCCTTGGTCATGCCGGGACGAAGAGAAACTGACATACCCTTGAATTCCTCAGGACTTCCAAGTCCGTAAATACATGATACACTGGCTACAACAATGACATCCTTCCTCTCCGCAAGAGATGCCGTAGCAGAGAGTCTTAGCTTATCAATCTCATCATTGATGGCAGAATCCTTGGCAATATAAGTATCAGTCTGTGGCACATAGGCCTCTGGCTGATAATAATCGTAATATGAAACAAAGTACTCCACCGCGTTCTCCGGAAAGAACTCTTTCATCTCTCCGTAGAGCTGACCGGCCAGAGTCTTGTTATGGCTGATGATCAGTGTCGGCTTATTGAGCGCGGCAATAACATTGGCCATGGTAAAGGTCTTACCTGATCCGGTAACACCGAGCAAAGTTTCAAACTGGTTGCCCTCTTTGAAACCCTCGACAAGTTTCTGTATAGCCTGGGGCTGATCGCCGGTAGGCTTATATTCCGAATGTAATTTGAAGTCCATAACCAACCCTCAAATATGAATCATAAACAACATGTGCGTATATGGTGTCAGTATATCATTTTCAGATTACATTGTCTACAATTTTTAGAACATTTGTTCGCCGTTTTGCTTCCCTCATATCCCCATGTCACACTCTTCTGTCACCCTGTAAAATGAAAAAGGACGTGCATGGAGCACAATGTCATTAAGTTAAGGGTGACGGAAATAAGACTCTTATACCAGAAATGGTATAGGGGTCTTTTTTTCTGCGAAAATAGTTGACAGAATGAAT
>NZ_ATVT01000008.1 GCF_000420865.1 Butyrivibrio sp. XPD2006 | reverse complement strand
CTCAATAACAATCTCCACCGTCTGCTAAAACTTAAGGAGATTGCACCGGATCAGGTTACCCTGAAACCGTCATTACTTAAAAAGTAATTCTATAGTATAGAACGGAATCCACTGCTGAATTAAGTCTTACCAGAAATCAGCATGCAGAATTCTGTTTTACACACTATTCCGGATGCTTGTTTGTCATACAAAAATGTATGATGAACACTGCACTTGGGTATGATTATAACGCATTTTTAGTTTTGGGGTAAGTTCTGTAAAACAGAATTAACACTTATAAACACTGAATTTCAGTCAAATGCAGAATTTACCTTTTCTTTTAACGACATCTGAAAAAATCACTTCTTTGCAGGCTTCTTTTTGCTAAAAAACTTTTTGATTCCGGATATCTTTTTAGATACAGCATTGTATTTGGTATTAGTCTGGTCACTTAGTGATTTATACTCATGGTTTTCGATATATGCCAGATCGTAGTAATCACTGGTATCCGTGCTAAGGCTCTTTTTCCTGAGGTAATGATTGGTAAGCCTTGAAACAAATGCATAAAATACTGCAAAAATCGGAACTCCGATGAGCCAACCCACAATTCCCCAAAGTCCGCCAAAGAACATAATGGAAAAGATTACCCAAAAACTTGAAAGTCCTGTAGATCCTCCAAGGATGAACGGGCCAAGTATATTGCCGTCAAACTGCTGAAGTACAATGACAAAAATAAGGAAGATCAATGCCTGTATAGGATCTATCAACACAAGTAAAAGAGCTCCTGCTCCTCCTCCGATGTAAGGTCCGAAGAAAGGTATGATATTGGTTACTCCGACTATCACTGAAATCAGGACAGGATATTCAATCTTAAGAATCTTGCAGCCAATATAACAAATGAGTCCAATTATCATTGAATCTACAATCTTTCCGCCGATAAAACTCTCAAAAGTTCTGTGCGTATATCTGAATGCAGAAATAAGTTCGCTGGCAACATCTTCTCTAAAGAAGGAATAAGCCATCTTTTTGCCTCTTGTGGTGAATCTCTCCTTGGAGTTAAGCACATATATAGCAACGATCACGCCGACAATAATGTTGATGATAACACTAACACCTGACATTACGCTTCTTGATGCTACTTTGAGAACAGTCTGCCACTCAGGGAGATACGGCTTAATATTCCTGGTTATAAACACAGAAAGCGTTGCATAATATGAATCCAGCTGGGAATCAATAAACTGCTGCAATTCCGGGTTATTCTCAAGAAGTGAATTGGAGAATTCATCGATTCGCCTGATATATGCAGGAAGATTATTGATGATCTCGCGAATACTGCTTACAAGCTGAGGAATAATGATAATCAGCAGCGTATAAATGAGCAGAATAAAAATAGCAATGGTTATAAGTACTGCGATTCCACGCATCTGTTTTCTTTTTTTGCGATCAGCTGTCTTGGAAAAAGAAACATCAAAGCCGAGCTTTTTATAAATCGGAATAAGAAGATTCTTTTCTATACCGTTAAGCATCGGTATGAGAATATAAGCTAAAACCACACCCATAGTAACGCCGGATATAGAATCAAGCATATCATTGATCGTAGCAATCACTACCTTGCCGTTAAACATCAGATAGTATGCGATCAGGATTACTATAGCTGAGCAGACTATTGTAATGCCCCATGTTATTTGATTTTGATTAGGCCTGTTCTTCATCTCTTTTCCCTCAAAAGAAATATTTGGATATTATTCACTTAATCCTTCAAGTACATATACAAGGCTGTCAAGACAGTCTACTTCAATATCTTCTGCCTTACCTGCGTCGCACTTGGTGGCAAAATCAGGATTCATAGGAATTCTTCCGAGAACATCAAGTCCTCTTGAAGCTGCATATGCATCGAGTTTACTCTCACCGAAAATATAGATTGGCTCTCCGCAGTGAGGACATTCCATATAACTCATGTTTTCAACTATGCCGAGCACAGGTACATTCATCATTCTTGCCATATTGATAGCCTTGTCTACTATCATGCCGACAAGCTCCTGAGGAGTTGCGACTACTATTATTCCATCTACA
Source organism: Butyrivibrio sp. XPD2006 (assembly GCF_000420865.1). Taxonomy (GTDB): domain Bacteria; phylum Bacillota; class Clostridia; order Lachnospirales; family Lachnospiraceae; genus Butyrivibrio. The sequence continues at coordinate 172,281 of NZ_ATVT01000008.1, read as the reverse complement.
GGAAGTGACTGGAATACTGTAAGAGGAACATCTCCTGTTCCCGGAGGCATATCAACAAACATATAATCAATATCGCCCCAGTTAACATCGCTCCAGAACTGCTTAACAATTCCTGCAATAACAGGGCCTCTCCAGATTACCGGATCTGTCTCATTCTCCATAAGCATGTTAAGAGACATAACCTTCATACCACCCTCTGTTGTAGCAGGTAACATGTTTCCGTTCTCATCTGCATAGTTAAGTTTGCCTATGCCGAACATCTTCGGAATTGAAGGACCTGTGATGTCAGCGTCCATAATTGCTGTCTTGTGACCTTTTTTATTCATAAGTGAAGCTGAAAGTCCTGTGACAAGGCTCTTTCCCACTCCGCCTTTTCCGCTTACAATGCCTATCACTTTCTTGATATGAGAGTTTGCATTCTCCGGCGCTCTCATACTGTCTTCCATTTGTTTCTTAAAATCTTCCGGCTTTTTGCCATGTCCGTTTGCCATAATAAAACCTCTGTTTCTACCTAAATTATTTCTTGTCTTTTTCGTCTCCAAGATAAGACTCTATGATAAATCTTGGCCTGTTCTTGGTCTCAAGATATATCTTACCGATGTACTCACCTATTATTCCAAGAGAGATCATAATAAGTCCACCGATTGCCCAAACTGAAATCACAGTTGTGGTCCATCCCTGAATAGTATTACCTGTAAAATACCTGACCAGAGAATAAATAAGAACGGCTATACTTACAATAAATATGAAAAAGCCGAGACCTGTTATCATCTTAATGGGTTTAGTCGAAAGGCTTGTAATACCCTGTATAGCAAAGCTCAACATCTTGCTCAAAGGATATTTGCTCTCACCAGCAAATCGCTCAGCTCTCTCATAATACACGACATCGCTCTTATAGCCGATCATAGGAACAATTCCTCTGAGGAATAAATTAACTTCCCCGAATTCAGCAAGTCCTAAAAGAGCTCTTCTCGACATAAGACGATAGTCAGCATGATTATAAACAGTCTTGGCCCCGAGTGAATCCATTAACTTATAGAAGCCTTCTGCTGTTGTACGCTTAAAAAATGTATCTGTCTTGCGCGCACTTCTAACACCGTAAACAACATCAAAACCTGCGTTGAACTTATCAACCATCTCATCAATCGCATTGATATCATCCTGAAGGTCTGCGTCAAGTGAAATAGCTGCATCACAAAGATCTTTTGCAGTCATAAGACCTGCCAAAAGAGCGTTTTGATGGCCCATGTTTTTGGAAAGATTTATTCCCTGAAATATCTCATCTTCCTGATGTAGAGTCTGTATTATATCCCAGGTAGCATCCTTTGATCCATCATTGACGAATACAATTCTGCTGTCTGCAGAAATCTTATTTTCTTCAATTAATTTATGTAATTTGTCCCGAAGAAGGGATGATGTTGTAGGCAGTACTTCTTGCTCGTTATAGCAAGGGATAACGCAGAAAAGCCTTCCCATATTTTTTCCTCCAAATCATTTTAATACCAATTCATTATAATAATACATTTGCATGAAATTAGCCATACGCTCTTGATGGAATTATCGAATGAATAAAGTTTTGGGGTAGTTCTTACTGATGTAAGAACTACCCCACTTTCTTATTTGTTATTTATGTAATTGATAAGGCCTTCAGAATCTATGATCTTTTGCATGAATTCTGGGAAAGCCTGTCCCTGGAATGTCTTTCCTGTTGTTTCGTCTGTAATAACACCGGAATCAAAGTCTATTGAAACAGTATCTCCTGCCTTAATATTTTCTGCAGCCTCAACGCATTCAATGATCGGAAGTCCGATATTTATAGCATTTCTGTAAAATATACGCGCGAAACTCTTGGCTATTACACAGCTTACTCCTGCTGTTTTGATAACAAGAGGTGCATGTTCACGGGATGAACCACAGCCGAAATTCTTATCGGCCACAATGATATCTCCTTCTTTTACATTGCTTACAAAATCTTTGTCGATATCTTCCATACAATGAGACGCAAGCTCTTTTGCATCGGATATGGCAAGATATCTTGCAGGAATTATTACGTCTGTATCTACATTGTCTCCATATTTAAAAACTGTTCCCTTTGCAGCTTTCATCTTATTTCCTCCTTAAAGTCCAAGCTCTGCCGGCTCGGAAATCTTACCTGTAACAGCACTTGCAGCTGCAACGGCAGGTGAAGCCAGATAAATCTCAGAATCAATCGCACCCATTCTTCCAACAAAGTTTCTGTTTGTTGTAGAAACGCACTTTTCACCAGATGCAAGAATACCCATGTAACCACCGAGACAAGGACCGCATGTTGGTGTTGAAACAATAGCCCCAGCCTCAATAAATGTCTTTAAAAGGCCTTCCTGCATTGCCTGAAGGTAAATCTTCTGTGTTCCTGGGATGACAATGCATCTCATTCCTTCTGCAACATGTCTTCCTGACAGAATCTCTGCAGCGCAGCGAAGATCGTTAAGACGGCCGTTAGTGCATGATCCGATTACAACCTGGTCAATTTTTGTATCTGTAATATCATCAAAGGTATGTGTATTTTCAGGTAAGTGAGGGAATGCAACAGTTGATTTCAGTGTACTGAGGTCAATTGTATACTCCTCATCGTACTCAGCATCTTCGTCAGCCTCAAATATCTTGTACTCCTTGCCGGGCGCATGCTCTTTAAGATACTCTATTGCAATCTCATCAACAGGGAAAATACCGTTCTTGCCGCCTGCCTCAATAGCCATATTGGCAATTGTAAACCTGTCATCCATTGACAGATTCTTTATTCCTTCTCCGACGAATTCCATTGACTTATAAAGTGCACCGTCAACTCCGATCATTCCGATTATATGAAGGATAACGTCTTTTCCGCTAACCCACTTAGAAGGCTTGCCTACAATATTAAACTTTATAGCTGAAGGAACCTTAAACCACGCTTTACCCGTTGCCATTCCGGCAGCCATATCTGTTGAGCCGATACCGGTAGAAAATGCTCCGAGAGCACCGTAAGTACATGTATGAGAATCAGCACCGATAATGACGTTGCCCGGAAGCGTAAGTCCACTCTCAGGAAGAAGCGCGTGTTCAATACCCATCTGACCAACTTCAAAATAATTTGTTATGTTATTCTTCTTGGCAAATTCCCTGACACATTTGCAGTTTTCAGCTGATTTTATGTCCTTGTTGGGAACAAAATGATCGGGAACAAGAGCTATCTTATCCTTATCAAATACAGCATCGCTCTTAAACTTAGTCATCTCTCTGATCGCTACAGGACTTGTAATATCATTCCCCAGAACAAGGTCTAAGTCCGCTTCAATAAGCTGGCCTGCGCAAACCTCTGAAAGTCCTGCATGAGAAGCCAATATTTTCTGGCTCATAGTCATTTTACTCATACCGTTTATCTCCTTTGATGTCTTAATAAAAGTCAAAAACTTTATAGCAAATATAACATAACAATCTTTTTACGAACACATACAAATTTAATCGTTTTTCTTGATATTTTTTAATATGCCAGCATAAAATGCAAGTAATATCACGCCGCAAGCGGACATTATAACCCCTAAAAACAGCCCTTCCGGTCTGTAATCAACTCTAATGGCATGTTCTCCCCTTCCAACCGGAATAGCCATCAGTCCGTAATCAGCTGTATATATAGGCGTAGTCTTTCCATCAACCTTGCATTTAAATCCTTTCCTGTTTGGAACAGAGAAAAATACAAGTGTATCATCTTTTAATTTGGATGTTCTTGCTGTAAACCCAAGAGTATCGGGAACAAAGCTCACGCACGAGGTCTCTTTTCTCTTCTCACATTCCTGTGTGAATTTCAGATATGACAGATCTTCTTCAAAAAGATCTTCTGCCGTTATCTCACGCATAGCAACTGTCTTCTCTACTTCCATTGCCACATCATCAGGAAGTATTAGAAGTCTTGCCAGATCATAATCCCTTTCCTTGGGCTCAATATCAGACCATTCGGACTCTGTAATATAATAATCATATGTAAAGCCCATCGGAATAAAGTTTATATTCTCAAAAATATCAAAACCGTTCTGTGTATCCAGATACTTGTACCCGTCGGTTCCTTCGCCGTTATAATATGTCCTGTTCTTGCTTATCTCAGCGTTTTCGAAGTAATATTTGGCAGATACAATTGCACGAAGTCCCGCCCTTTCAACCGGGATATTTGTTTCAACTGTTCTCTTTATATCTCCGGTTCCCTCAAGGAAAGTAAAAATCTGGGATGGCACTGTACTAAGGAAGCAGTGGATTGACGGAATTCCCCATACCATATCGTAATTGGTGGATGTTGAATCTACTTCTCCTCTGCAAAAGTCAGTCATATCAACTCTTACAGTGTTCTCCAGCATCTGCTCCTGCCACATTTCTTTTCCCCTGTCACTTATGATAGAACTTCCGTTCCTGACCGGAATGTATGTCGATATAACACAGCTTATCAAAACAAGAAAAAGAGTTATCACATGATGCTTGCTGCTGATGAAAAAAGCAGTTCCTACAAGAAACAGACATAATATTGCTGTCCCGATCACATCTCGCAGAAATATCGTATTATTGTCAGCCATCTTAAAGAAAACGGTCTTTCCACTGTCATCAGTACTTGGCAAAAAATAGATAAGCACAAACAGAAGGAAGAAAAGTACGGCGAAAATTGCACCTTTCTTAAACTCTCTTGTTCTTCCTCTTTCAAGAACTCCGGCAGTCATCTGACACATAATAAGTATTGGCATATAAAACCATCTTGCATAATAGCTTGAGTTAAAGAAAGAAAAAGAAGCATTGAAAACAGGTATCAGAGCAATAATAAGACAGATAATCATAAGTCTCTTCTGCCAGCTCTTTTTGTTATCTTCAAACATCATAAACGCCACAACACCCGACAAACCAAACATAGGAATGTAAGCTGCCAACGACGCATTTTTAACTGTACTTGTATAAAAGAGTGTACCCTTTCCGATTATGTCAGGAAGCATGGCCATACTTTTAAAAATGTCCCAAATAAGCTTCTCGCTGGGGTAAACGAGCATATCATAACCTGTAATAAAATTATCAAGTCTTGTATTACCGGACACTCCGACAAAAGCAGGAACAAGGAAAAAACCTGCAATCAGGATTCCAATTATTCCACCGGCCAGAGCCCTGTTAAACAAAATCAGATTATCTCTAAGGCTGTTTTTTACACCATACTTCACAACATAATAGATCAAAAGAAAAAGAACTTGGCCAAAGAAGAAATAGTAATTGACTATAGCCATAAATGACGTCATCAGCGCAAACACAATAAAGTTTTTCTTTTGAAAAACGATATGACCTTGCGCATCCACCGTGCTTTCATCCATAAGCTTGTCAAACAGATGCAGATATAGCGGGAAAAAGGCAACAGAATCAGTGAAATGATTAAATACTATATTGCATGCATTAAATCCGGAGAATCCAAAGAGATAGCCACCTATCATTGCATGAATATCTCTTTTGACATATTTCCTGATATAAATGTATGCACAAAGTGAAGCCACAGCATATTTAAGCGCCATGAGAAGAGGCATCAGATAAGGAATTGCATTCTCCGGAAAAAGAACTGTAAGCCAGAAGAAAGGACTTCCCCACAGATAAAAAGAAAAATCCCCCGCCATACTTCCGCCAAGGTCTATATTCCAGTTCCAGAAAAACTCTCCACTTCTTACCGCCCTGTGAGCAACAATATAGAAAGGTATCTGCTGAACGTTATAATCTCCGTAGTAGAAAAAAGGAAGTCCCCTGGAAATCAGTATAGGAAGTATCGCTATAAGATACATAAGAAAGCTGCTGGCAAAGACAACTATAGGAGCATAGGCTCTTTCAGAAGTATTTTCTTTAATTGTAGTTTTCTTTGTAAGCAGCATATTTATTGTCTTTTCCTCTGATAAAAACTTAAGAGTGCCATATTTATGACACTCTTAAATATTAAGTCAATTTCTTCAGTTTTTCAATTGCGGATGATCAGTTGTTGATGAGCTTATCAGACTCGTTGTTCCAACTGTAAAGCTTTCTGATCTCAGCACCGATCTTCTCTGAAGGATGCTCAGCATGGAGCTTACGCATAGCCTGGAAGTGAACCTGTCCACCTGCCTCTGACATATCAAGCAGGAACTCCTTAGCAAATGTTCCGTCCTGGATATCTGAAAGGATCTTCTTCATAGTCTTCTTAGTCTCATCTGTGATGAGCTTAGGACCTGTTACGTAATCACCGTACTCAGCTGTGTTGGAGATTGAGTATCTCATTCCTGCAAAACCTGACTGATAGATAAGGTCTACGATAAGCTTCATCTCATGTACGCACTCAAAGTATGCGTTTCTTGGGTCGTAACCTGCCTCAACAAGAGTATCGAAACCTGCCTGCATAAGAGCACAAACACCACCGCAAAGAACAGCCTGCTCACCGAAGAGGTCAGTCTCTGTCTCAGTTCTGAATGTTGTCTCAAGAAGACCTGCTCTTGCTCCACCGATTCCTGCACCATAAGCAAGTGCAAGATCAAGTGCCTTACCTGTTGCATCCTGCTCTACAGCAACAAGACAAGGTGTTCCCTTACCTGCCTGATACTCACTTCTTACTGTATGTCCGGGTGCCTTAGGAGCGATCATAGCAACATCGACATCCTTAGGAGCCTTGATAAGACCAAAGTGTACGTTGAAACCATGTGCAAACATAAGCATGTTGCCGGGCTGAAGGTTTGGCTCAATGTCCTCTTTGTACATCTTAGCCTGCTTCTCATCGTTGATAAGGATCATGATGATATCAGCCATCTTAGCAGCCTCTGCTGTGTTGTAAACCTTAAGTCCCTGAGCCTCAGCCTTAGCCTTGCTCTTTGATCCCTCGTAAAGACCGATGATTACGTTGCATCCTGAATCCTTAAGGTTAAGTGCGTGAGCGTGTCCCTGTGAACCGTAGCCGATAATAGCAATGGTCTTACCCTCAAGCAATGATAAATTACAATCTTCCTGATAAAAAATTCTTGCATCCTGTGACATAACTAAATCCTCCATATTTGTTTTTTATAATCCTCCGGACAAAACTTATTCATCCAGATAAATAACTTTATCAGTACCTCTTCCAAGTCCTGCAATACCTGTTCTCGCAAGCTCGAGGATTTCATAGCCCTCAAGAAGCTTAAGAAAAGCATCTACCTTGGACTGGCTTCCTGTTATCTCAATGATAAGTGAATCAGGGCTTACATCAATGATGTTTCCTCTGAAAATATTGGCTGTAGCAAGTATGCTCTGTCTGTTAGCTGCTTCTGCCCTAACCTTAACAAGAGCCAGCTCTCTGTAAACCGAATCCTCCGGAAGCAGCTCGTGAATATCTCTGATATCTACAAGCTTGGCAACCTGTTTCTCAATCTGATCAAGAATAACGTCATCTCCCGATGCAACAATGGTTATTCTTGTAAATCTCGGATCAGCTGTAACTCCGGCTGTTATACTCTCAATGTTGTAGCCTCTTCTTGAAAACAATCCGGAAATTCTTGAAAGAACACCGGGGTTGTTATCAACGATAAGCTGAAAGACTTTTTTCTTTAATTCTTTCATTTTTACTCTCCACTTATGCCTTATAAATTCAGTATTTATGCCTATCCTTTTACACTTTAAAGTGTAAACTTTTGTTGGCTCAAAAACAGTTAATTTTCGTATTATTTTGATACTCATTGTCCTGTTTTTTCATCAATTTAAATCAAATTATACCACCATCACCTCATAAGTCAACAAAAATATTTTATCGCTTTACACCATTAAATTATTGCCATGAAAAAGGGGCCTCCCGGATATAAGTAATCAGATCGGCTCATCGCAGTGCTCAGCACCACGAGACGTAATGATAATTTATATCCGGGAAGCCCCGTAATTCCTCAACAACGTAAATTCCGCCAAATCAATTCACTTCACGACATTTGGTGAGGGCAACCGTACCGGTGCGGGCGATTTCGACGATGCTGACACTCTTTAGCATTTCGATGAAGACCTCGATACGGTCGGAGGTGTCGCAGATCTGGATTATCATCATGTTTTTGGACATGTCAACGATCTGAGCGTTCATGATGGTACAATTCTCCATGATGTCGCGACGGTTTTCCTTGTTGTATTTTACTTTGATAAGCATAAGCTCCCTGTTGATACTCATGCTCTCTTTGAAGGTCTTAACCTTGATGACATCGATCTTTTTGTTGAGCTGCTTCTCAATCTGCTCTATGGTGCGCTCATCGCCGGTTGAGACAATAGTCATGCAGGAAACAGCTTTATCTGCTGTTTCACCTACTACCATTGAATCGATATTGAAATTTCTTCTGGAAAAGAGTCCGGCAACCTTGGAAAGGACACCTGCTCTGTTTTCTACAAGAACCGAGTAAATTCTCTTCATAGTGATTACCTGCCTGTTTTATCTTGTAAGTGCCATCGGATCAACCATTACTTCCATGAGATTGGAAGAATCGTCCTTAAGGAATTTCTTAAGGGATTTTTCCATATCCGAATTGCCGTCAACCTTAAAGTATTCCATACCATAAGCTGCAGAAATAAGCGAAAGATCCGGATCACCTTCAAGTTTGACCATGGAATAGTTATCGTTGTATGCATTGTGCTGATGTTCTCTTACCATGCCAAGATAACCGTTATTCATAACAATTATCTTGAGATTTACGCCGTACTGACGCATGGTTGCCAGTTCCATCATGGACATCTGGAAAGCACCGTCGCCAAGAACCGCTACTACCTGCTTTCCAGGAGCAGCTATCTTACCACCGAGAGCTGCGGGTATCGAATAACCCATTGTTCCCATTCCTCCGGATGTAAGAAATCTTCCGTTCTTAACAATGTGATATGCACAGGACCATATCTGATTCTGACCAACATCGGCCACGTAAATGGCATCATCATTCATAGCCTTTGAAAGAGCTCTGATAAATGCTTCAGGATCAACAAAGCCTTCTGCAGCCGGTGCTCTGAGGGTCATCATCTCCTCTTTGTATCTGCGCAGAGTCTCTATCCATTCCTTGTGATCATCTGCATGATCATCCTGAGCCAGGAACTCCGCAAAGATATGCTTGATATCTCCAACCAGAGGAATTGTAGGTCCTACATTCTTACCAATCTCAGCAGGATCTACATCGATGTGAACCATTACTTTGTTTTCAGTGATAAGGTCAGGCCTGTTCACAGCTCTGTCAGCAACTCTTGCACCTACCATCAAAAGAAGGTCCGACTCATTCATAGCTCTGTTGGCGTATGCTTTACCGTTATTGCCGACCATTCCAAAGAAAAGAGGATGATCGGAGGGCATAGCGCCTATTCCCATCATTGTAGAAACAACGGGAACATCATTGAGCTCTGCAAATTTTATAAGCTCCTGTGTTGCGCCGCTGAGGTGTACTCCACCACCGACGCATATAATCGGCCTTTTGGCTTTTTCCACTTCCTTGATAACCTTTTTAATCTGTACCGTATTGCCCTTAACTGTTGGTTTATACGATCTCATGGAGATGGTCTCTGGATATGCAAACTTCTCTGTCATCTCTTCATTCTGGATATCAAAAGGAATATCTATCAGGACCGGTCCTTTTCTTCCGGTGCTTGCGATATAAAAAGCTTCCTTGAACACCTTGGGGATGTCATTTACATTTCTTATAAGGTAGCTGTATTTTACGAAAGATTCCACAGCTCCTGTAATATCAGCTTCCTGGAACACATCACTACCGATCATGTCGCTGTTGACCTGACCTGTGATTGCTATCATAGGTATAGAATCAGCATATGCTGTAGCAATTCCGGTTATAAGATTGGTCGCACCGGGGCCTGAAGTCACAGCACAAACTCCCACCTTACCGCTTATTCTTGCATATCCGCTGGCACAGTGCGCAGCATTTTGTTCTGTGCGAATAAGCACAGTCTTTATGTCACTGTCCAAAATCTTGTTCCAGAATGGATCAATGGCAACTCCCGAATAACCGAAAATAACTTCGGTGTTCTCTTTTTCAAGGCATTTAACTATGGCCTCTGCTCCAATCATGAAAGCTCCTCCAATCTATATTAAGTAATACTTAAAATCGTTCTGACAAGCTTAACTGCATCCGCAGCATCAGATGAATATCCGTCTGCGCCGATCTCAAATGCATAATCCTCTGTTACAACTGCTCCGCCAATTATTATCTTGGCCTTTATCTTCTCTTTATTAGCCAGCTCAACTACATTCTTCATTTCCTTCATTGTAGTTGTCATAAGTGCTGAAAGAGCTATAACACTGGCATCATTATCTTTTGCAGCCTTTATAATCTCTTCTTTGGGAACGTCCTTGCCAAGATCTATGACATTAAAGCCATAGTTTTTGAGCATAAGAGCCACAAGGTTTTTCCCTATGTCATGTATATCGCCGTGCACTGTAGCAATGATAATAGTTGGAAGCTTCTGTGAATTATCAGCATCTGCCGCAAGAAGAGGTTCAAGATATCCGATTGACATCTTCATGGCCTCAGCACCTGCAATCAGCTGCGGAAGGAAATATTTCCCTTTATCAAAGAATTCTCCGACATCATTTATTGCAGGCATAAGTGCCTCATCAAGAATCTGTTTGGGACTTACTCCCGACTCGACTGCTTTCTGAGTGTCCTTGACAATCGTTCTCTTAGAGCCGCTAAGCACATCCTTTTTTATTATATCAATATAATTATCTTCTTTAACAGAGTCGTTTTTAACTTCTTTTCCGCTTACAGAAGCATTATTCTCAGTATTATATCTCTCCATTCTCTGGATATATCTGAGGTCAGCACCATCTTTTTTCTTCAATAGATCTGAAGCAAAGGCAGCATTTACCAGCATCTCCTGCGAAGGATTGGCAATAGCCATAGTGAGTCCGTTTGAAATCGCCATTGTTAGGAATGCTGTGTTCACATTCATTCTCTGTGGCAGGCCAAAAGAAATATTGGAAAGTCCGCAGATTGTAGCATAGCCTCTCTCATAACAAAATCTGATGGTATCAAGAGTATTTAAAGCTGCGTTTGGATCAGCGCCAACCGTTGCCACAAGACCGTCCACTACGATATCTTCTATTCCGAGTCCCATATCAAAGGCTTTATGACTGAGTGTAAGGATATTCTCCTTTTTCTCTTCAAGGTCTTTTGGAAGTCCTTCAGGACTTAGCGGTAAAAGAACAAACATTGCACCGTATTTTTGTGCAAGAGGAAGGAACGCTTCAGCTTTACCTTTCTCCAGAGAAATCGAATTAATAAGTGCTCTTCCCGAATAAATCCTGAGAGCAGCTTCCATTACTTCTACGCTTGAAGAATCAATACAAAGCGGAAGATCAGTAACCCCGGAAACCTCTTCAAGGACATTCAGCATCATCTCTTTTTCGTCAATTCCGCTCATCCCAACATTAATGTCAAGGATTGATGCTCCGTCTTTTTCCTGGTTTTCCGCAAATTCGCAGACCATGTCGAGATTCCCCTCTCGAAGCTCAGCCTGAAGTTTCTTTTTGCCGGTGGGATTTATCCTCTCACCGACAATCATGAACAGATCATCCATGCCAAACGAAAGAGCTCTTCTCTCTGAAGATAAATAGCGTCTTCCGGATATTTTCCTCGGAACTGGATTTCCGTCTTCTTTTCTTACAGTCTCTGGGTCAAGATCACCATATGTCTTTTTCAAAAGAGCTATGAACTCAGGCGTAGTTCCACAGCAACCGCCAAGGATTGATGCCCCGCAGCCGATAAGTTTGTTCATCTCTCTAACGAACACGTCACTTTCCATGTCATATACTGTGTTTCCGTCTGCATCGACCTTTGGAAGACCGGCATTGGGTTTGGCAATTATCGGTATGCTCGTAACTTCCGCCATGCTTCCGATAATATCCGTCATCTTATCAGGCCCTGTCGAACAGTTGGCGCCAATAGCAGCAGCGCCAAGGGCCTCGAGGCATATAGCAGAAGCTGCGGGATCAGAACCAAAAAGCGTTCTTCCGTCAGGTTCAAAAGTCATTGTCACAATTACCGCAAGGTCTGATACCTCTTTTGCAGCAATAAGAGCTGCCCTGCATTCCTGAAGAGACATCATTGTCTCAACAACAAGAAGATCCACACCTGCTTTATCCAGAATCTGTATCTGTTCCTTGTAAACATCAATAAGATCTTCGAAATCCAGATCGCCGACAGGTTTAAGCTGTCTTCCGGTCATGGTAAGATCTCCGGCTATCAGTGTTTTATCTCCGACTGCCTCTCTTGTAATGCTCACAAGATCCGTATTTATTTGAACTATATTCTCTGCAAGGCCATATTCTTCAAGTTTGATTCTGTTACTTGTGAAAGTTGGCGCATATACGATGTCGGAACCTGCATCCGCATAAGCCTTTGAAAGCTTCTGCATTACATCCTTATGTTCCAATATCCATTTCTCAGGGCATACTCCGGCAGGCATTCCGGCTTTCATCAGATTACTTCCGGTTGCACCATCCAAAAATACTACTCTGTTTTTGCAAAACTTTAGAAAATCATTTCTGTTCATTAACTTTTACCTTATCTATAAAATATGGAATTACTGCGAATAACAAAACGGATATTACCATTACGATCAGTGGCTTCTGCCACATGGTATATGATGGTATTATGCCATTTTGAGATAATATATCAAGTACCGAAATTATCATAACGTGATAAAAATAGATCAAGGATGAAGCTCTTTTCCCAAGATCGGGAAGAATGCTTCCTGCATTCAAGCCGCATTCCGACAATAACAAAAGAGAAAAAACAATAATAACAGAACCGATATAAACTTCTTTTCTTTGAAATATAAATACTTCTGCAATACTTATTATGCAACCAAGCGAGAGCAATATCATATTTCTTGGCAAAAGAGCTTTCATTGTCTCTTTATACCTCTCCTCGCCCATTCCTTCTCTCTTGTCGTGAGTTTTATCAGCAAATATCACTCCGATTAGCACAAAAGGCATTCCCATAAAAAGCCAGTTTCTAAGGATGTACCAGGTGTTTATGCTGATATCAAATGGTCTTATCGGATATACTGTCTGCAGGAGTTCTCCGAAAAACATCATTCCAAGAAGAACAACAGTCAGCCACTTATACCATTTTCTGAGTACCGATGCAAAAATGATAATAAGTACAAATACATAGATCAACGCGAAGAGATACCAGAGATGATCAAAGACATATGATTCATCATAAATGTATCTTCCAGAATTGAATAAAAAGAAGGTTCTTGTCTCAAATAAATTGAATTTATCATGAAGCCAATATTTAAAAGTCCATCCCTTCGGAATAAAATAACAAAGCGAAAAGATCAGGTATGTTAAATAAACCACTCCTGTTATCTTAAGGAGTTTAATCAACCTTCCCAAGGTATAAGACCTTATTTCCTGCGCATTTTGAGCGTATGAACCATCTCTTTTTACCAAAAGATATCTTCCCGAAACCGCAAAAAAGAACGGAACCGCAAACCTTGACAGTGAGTAAACTATATCTCCGAACACTCCGGGAAACGGCGCATGAATCGTTATCACAAACAAACAGGCTATGAATTTTAAGGCATATATAAAACTATTGTCGTTATTTCTCTCCATAATATTTCCTTGTATGCAAAACAAGCACTGATCATTCTCCATCAGTGCTTGAATCTATTGTCGAAAATTCATAGGTGCTCTGGGTTTCAACAGAGACGCCTTCACCTTCCGGTACCTCTCCGTGAAGGACCTGTAAAATCACCTGAGCTCTGTTATTGGCTCTTTCATAATACTGAGCTGCCAGCATCTCAGAGTCTGAATCAAACTCGTTGTCATAAGCCATATGATAAAACTCATTGGCTTTCTGCATATATTCAGCTGCTTCCACCGAGATGTCGGCAATTCCCGAAAACTGATCAGGTACGGTAGTGGCAGCCATCGCCTTGTAGCTCTCATTCATCTGATCAAGAAGATCAAGTAATTGCAATTTGGCAGCTTCGTCATCGGGATCCAGCGCATTTATCTGATTATCATACAGACTGAGCTTGTCATAAAAAGAAGTCATGCTCTCTCTGTATGTTTCAAGCTCAGGATCTTCCTTTTTGCCACAGCCTGCAAGCAACGTGCAGACTACTGCAAATGCAATAATCAAAGCCTTAAAACTCTTATTAAACAACAATATTCCCACCAACTTTTCTTTTAATCTTTATACTTGGAAGCGGCACTGAGCCTTGCCATAGCTCTTGCAAGTCCGGCCTGTGATTTCCTGAACTCCTTCATCGACTGCTTCTGATTGAGATGTTCCATTGCAAAATCATATGCTTCCTTTGCTCTGTTCTTGTCAATTTCCGCCGGCTTCTCAGCAGTGTTTACCAGAACGATGCACTCATTGTCAACAGTATACTGCACAGAGCCGATACTCACAACTCCATAAATCCACTTACCGTCTGGTTTTTTGATCTTGATCGTTCCGTCATAAATAGCATAGATCATTTCTTCATGCCCATAAAGCAGTGCCAATTCCCCATCATAGCAGGGCAAAATGATCTCCAGAGCTTCATCATCATAGAATATTCCGTTAATCGAAATGACCTTGAGGTGAAAGGCCTTAATATTCTCATGCATCTTTAAGCCTCAATATCTTTTGCTTTCTGAGCCACTTCATCAATTGTTCCTACATTGAAGAACGCAGCTTCAGGGTATTTATCCATCTCTCCGCCTATAATATACATAAATCCCTTTATTGTTTCGGAAAGAGGTACATATTTGCCCTTAAGTCCCGTAAACTGCTCGGCAACATGGAAGGGCTGTGACAAAAATCTTTGGATTTTGCGGGCTCTGTGAACTGTTGCCTTATCTTCTTCAGACAACTCCTCCATACCAAGAATTGCAATGATATCCTGAAGTTCTTTATACTTCTGAAGAATCTCCTGAACTTTCATAGCAGTGCTGTAATGTGCCTTACCAACGATGTTCTCTTCAAGAATTCGGCTTGAAGATTCAAGAGGGTCAACAGCCGGATAAATTCCCTGCTCAACTATCTTACGTGAAAGAACCGTCGTAGCATCAAGGTGTGCAAAAGTTGTAGCCGGTGCAGGATCTGTGAGGTCATCTGCAGGAACATATACAGCCTGAACTGATGTTATTGATCCGTTTCTTGTTGAAGTTATTCTCTCCTGAAGAAGTCCAAGATCGGTTGCCAAAGTCGGCTGATAGCCTACAGCTGAAGGCATTCTTCCAAGAAGAGATGAAACCTCGGAACCGGCCTGCACAAATCTGAAAATATTATCAATAAACAGAAGCACATCCTGGTTCTTGACATCTCTGAAGTACTCCGCCATTGTAAGTCCGGTTTCAGCTACGCGCATACGTGCTCCCGGAGGTTCGTTCATCTGTCCGAATACAAGAGCGGTTTTTTCGATAACTCCTGACTCTGTCATCTCAGTCCAAAGATCATTTCCTTCTCTTGAACGTTCACCTACTCCGGTGAATATAGAATAGCCACCGTGCTCAGTTGCAATGTTCTGTATAAGCTCCTGGATCAGAACGGTTTTACCAACACCTGCGCCGCCAAAAAGACCTATTTTTCCACCCTTTGCATACGGTGCAAGAAGATCGATTACCTTGATGCCTGTCTCAAGAATCTCAACAACAGGGCTCTGCTCCTCAAGCTTTGGCGGTTTTCTGTGAATCTCCCATTTATCGGCGCTGTTTACATCACCCTTTTTATCAATAGGCTCTCCGAATACATTAAATAGTCTTCCAAGTACTTCGTCCCCGACAGGAACACTTATCGGACTCCCTTCGGATATAACCTCCATACCCTTTGACAGACCTTCGCTGGGTGAAAGCATGATGCATCTGACAATATCTCCGCCGACATGCTGAGATACTTCCATCACTCTCTTTTCACCATTGACCGTTACTGTCAGAGCATCTCTGATGTATGGCAACTGTATATCCTTAAATTGTACGTCTACAACAGGTCCCATGACCTGAATAATCTTACCGTTTTCCATGCTTCTTAATTTCCTTGCTGCGTTTAAGCGCTTTTGCTCCGCTGACAACCTCTGTGATCTCCTGAGTGATCATAGCCTGTCTTTGGCGGTTATAGCTCTTTTTTAGCTCAATGATCATCTTCTCAGCATTCTTGTTGGCGTTGTCCATTGCCATCATTCTTGAATGCTGTACGCTGCAGAATGATTCTACCATTGCTCCATAAATAAAACCTGTTACATAGTTTGGGACAATATTGTCGAGAACTGCGCTTGGTGAAGGGTCCATCAGGAATTCTTCATACATATTGCCTCTTATCGGCGAGCGTTTTTGATAAAGTGCCGTAATAAAATCCAAAGGAAGAACCTTCTCCATCTTGGCCTCACATGTATTACCGTGTATGACAGTATATATCATGTAAAACTCGTCAATTTTGTGGTCATAGAAATAATCCATTATCTCTGCAGATATTTTTCTTGCTCTGTGAAGCGTAGGATTCTGAGATGTAAAAGAGAAAAACTCTTCAATATCAGCATTTTCAGCATTAAAATGATATCTTCCGACTTCACCTATAACAAAGAGTTTATGTTCACCCTTATCTTTGGCCAAAGCTTCTTCAGCAAGTTTAAGCACATTGTGATTGTATGCTCCTGCCAGCCCCTTGTCGTCAGTAAAAATGATATATCCGCGTTTTTTCTTAATCTCCGGGATATCATCCTTCGATTCAAGAAAGATATGTTCTGTACCCTCAGGAAGGTTTTTGACAACTCTCTCGATCATAGCCTTGGTAGCATAAAAGAACGGCTCTGTTTCCGAGAGTATTTTCTTGGCCTTCCTCATCTTGGTAGAGGATATCAGATACATCGCATTTGTAATTTTTCGTGTATCAGCTACGCTGTCGATCCTCTCACGGATCTCTTTGATATTAGCCAAATTACTGTACCTTTATCTCTTCGTTAAACTCATCTATCAGATCATAGATTCTCTTCTTAAGTGAATCCGAAAGATCTTTTGTCTTCTTGATCTCATCACAGACATCTCTGTGTTCTTTATTAAAGTATGTAATGAGTTTCTCTTTGTATTCATGAACCTTTCTTACAGGAACATGATCAATTCTCTTTGATCCTGCAGCCAGAAGAATAAGTACCATTTCATGCATAGCGAGCGGATGCTCCAGTGGCTGTTTTAAAAGCTCCATAAGAACAGCACCGTGATTGAGCTGATTCTTGGTAACTTCATCAAGATCCGATGAAAACTGTGTAAACACGGCCATTTCTCTGTATTGAGCCAGATCCACTCTTATGCTTCCCGTTGCTTTCTTCATAGCTTTAGTCTGCGCAGCACTACCTACACGGGATACAGAAAGTCCGACATTTACCGCAGGTCTCATACCCGAGAAGAAAAGATCACTCTCAAGGAAAATCTGACCATCTGTAATGGAGATTACATTTGTAGGGATATATGCAGATACATCCCCGGCCTGTGTCTCAATGATAGGAAGCGCAGTAATGGAACCGCCTCCCAGATCATCCGAAAGCTTACTCGCCCTCTCAAGAAGTCTTGAGTGCAGGTAAAAGACATCTCCCGGATAAGCCTCACGTCCCGGCGGCCTTTCAAGAAGAAGTGACAAAGCTCTGTAAGCAACCGCGTGCTTGGAGAGATCATCATATACTATCAGTACATCTTTTCCCTGATACATAAAGTACTCTGCAAGTGCAGCCCCTGAATATGGAGCTATATACTGAAGCGGAGCTGAATCGGATGCAGTAGAGCTTACAACTATCGTATACTTCATAGCTCCGGTCTTTTTCAGGGTAGTAATGAGCTGAGCTACAGTAGAAGCCTTCTGTCCGATAGCAACATAAATGCAGATGACTCCCTTGCCCTTCTGATTGATTATGGTATCAAGTGCGATGGAAGTCTTACCGGTCTGTCTGTCTCCAATGATCAACTCACGCTGTCCTCTTCCGATGGGGAACATTGTATCGATAGAAAGGATGCCTGTAGCCATAGGCTCATTGACAGACTGTCTCTCAACGATTCCGGGAGCTCTTTCTTCTACGGCGCGATAACCGTTTTCTTTGATGTCGCCCTTACCGTCTATCGGTGCTCCGAGAGCATCAATTACTCTTCCGATAAATGCTTCTCCGACAGGAATACCGGCTTCTTTATAGGTACGTACGGCTCTGCTACCCTGTCTTATGTTTCGCTCGTCGCCAAATAAGATACAGCCAATATGATCATCTCTGATATCCTGTGCCATACCTTTGGTTCCGTCTTCAAATTCAATTATTTCTCCATAGAAAGCATGCTCAATTCCTTCGATATTGGCTATACCGTCACCAACCCATGTAACGATACCAACTTCTCTGCCCTTAATTGAAAGTTCGAAATCATCAACTTTCTGTTTGAGCATGGGTATTATATCCCGGGAATGAACATTCTTCAGTTCGCTTCGAAGCTGTCTTGCTCTGCCCTTATCGCTCCAGTCGTATTCAAAATTACCGCATGATACGATAAATCCACCGCCGACTTCAGGGTCACAAATGCATTTAAGCTTGATGTCCGGATTTCCGACCTTCTCAATAAGGAGTTGTTTGATACTCTCAAGCTGTGACTCACTGGGTGGTGTTGAGGCATAGCGCAGAGTAGCTTTTATCTTCTTATCCATTATTAGCCCTTGCCTCATTTATGAATTTGTCATAGAGCATGCTGTCATCCTCTGAGCTGTGCTTGGTTGCTGCAATTTTGGCAGCAGCATCAATTACCATATCCTTGAGCTCATCAGCATGGAGTTCTCTCTCCTTTTCAGCCTCTGCTCTGGCATTTTGTCTTGCCTCTTTTACGATCTTATCGCCGGTCTTTCTGGCATCCATAACAATCTTCTCGTACTCTTCATATCCGAGTTTCTTGATGTCAGAGAGAATCTGCTCTTTTTCTTCATCGGCAAGCGCAATCTTCTTTTCATACTCTTTTTTGGCCGCCTTCGCTTCCTGAGTAGCCTTATCTGCAGCTTCAGTAGCTTCGTCAACCTCCTGTTGTCTCTTTGTGATTATGGCATCTATCTTGTCAAACAGGAATTTCTTCACAAAGAACAGCAATATAAGAAGATTTATTACTGTAAATAATATGTTGAACACACTAATAGTTAACACTTTATTTCCCCTTTACTATGCAGCTTTATGAGAAAAGAATGATCATGATCGCTACTACGAAACCATAAATAGCTGTTGCCTCAGCCAGAGCACATCCAAGGATCAGAAGTCTCATGATCTTGCCGTCTGCCTCGGGCTGTCTTGCAACTGCATCGGTAGCTTTTGCTGTTGCAAGGCTTATACCGATTCCTGCTCCGATACCTGTGAATGCAGCGATAGCTGCTCCGATTGCTGTTAAACTCATTTTTATATCCTCCTTTTATTCAACTGCTTCCTTAATATATAACGATGTTAAAAAGCAAAATACATAAGCCTGAATACAACCGTCAAATATATCAAAATAAATGCTCAGTGCGGCAGGTAATACTATTGGTACCACATGTTTTATGAGCTCCATGATGACTGTTGCACCTAAAATGTTACCGAATAGTCGCATGCAAAGTGAAAGCGGTCTGATAAACAGCTCCAAAACATTCATAAATGTAATGACTGCCATAGGCTCTGTGAAACTCTTAAGCCATTTCTTTGGGCCTTTTTTGATGATTCCTGCCAGCTCCACAAGCACAATACTCATCAGCGAAAGTGCCAGTGTTACATTAAGATCCATAGTTGGCGGAACCAGTCCAAAGAGACCTATCATATTTGAAAAAGCAATAAATATCAGCACAGTCACAATATACGGACAGTAAGCCATTGCCTCTTCACCAAGCAGTTCTCCGACAACTTTTCTGATCCAAAGAACGGAAGCTTCTACAGCTGCCTGTCTCTTTGATATGTTATGTACCTTGAGGTTACTGGTCAGTACTAGTATCAGCGTGATAAGGACTGCCAATACTATCCAGGACACCACCACCGATTTGTAGATGTCAAAAAAGCCGTTTCCAAACGGTACATGGATCAGCGTCTTATCTGCCATCAACAGTTCATTTAGCATTTCTTTCATGGAAAATCTTCTCCCTGACTTAAAGCTTTATTACTTTTTGTTTTTCTTGTTTTTACGACGGATCTTCTTGTATTTTTTACTGTCAAACTCTTTCTTCTTTGGAGCTTTTTCACCTCTTTCTTTTGCAAGCTCCTCTTTATACTCTGAAATTTCTTCAGTAATTTCTTTGAGTTCTTTTTCTTCCTTTATCTCATCCGCAGTTTCAACAATCTTTTCTCTTACTTTTGCCTGAACCGGGTCAGTATCATCAAAGAATATTGATTCCTTGTTTTCTAATCTGTCAGAAACCTTCATGACGAAGATGCCGAATAATTTAGGAACTTTTCCGCCATGTCTCTTAATAATATTGACCACAATGATTATTATAACAATAATCAGGACAATAGCTAAAAGAAATATTGCAATAATTATAAGTCCGATGTTATCAGGATTGCTTATTCCATAAGAAAGAGTATGTGTATTTCCTTCAAGTTCATATGTGGAATATGCACCCATCTTGCCTGTTGGCTCGAGTTCTATTCTGGTATTATCAGTAACTTCATAAAGCGCATAATTACCTGCTCCGGTGATTTTAGAGAAGAAATTTACAAATCCGTTGTAACCGCTGTCAGGTCTGAAACGAATCCGGTGAACAGCTTGTCCGTCATCAGGAATACTAAGTTCGATTACTTCCATATCTTCCAGACTGTTGCTGTTTTCGGGACTGTATTTTACTGTCCTGACGGCCTCAAGCTTATCATCATCCTTAAAATTACCATCTACAAGGAGAATCGATTGATGACGATCCTCAGAATCATCAATTGCTATGGTTGTGCGATAAAGCTTGTATGTAGCAGTTGCTGTAGTATCACAGACAAGCCTGTCGACTTCCGGAATATCCCATTCCACATAATATCCTTCTTTTTCAGGAACATCAGGATATTCTTCCGGCTTTAAGCTCTCACCGTACTTCTTGTTCATTCTGTCGATATTTTCGCTTCCGCCATCAATATCTTCATCTTCCAGAATAAAGTTTACTGTGATATTTGAAAACTCATAAGGCAGATCTCTGTAACTTACTTCATTTTCTATCTCTTCATCATTTCCGGTACTCAGTGGAACAACTTCAAGTTTTTTCTCACTCTCGTCAGTATCCTGTTGAATCTCTTCAAATACTTCGTTCTTTTGAACAGCCGCATAGCTTATGGGTTCTGCCTTCAGCGCATAGCTGACTCTGTCTATTCCTGCAAGTTCGTCACTTACAAAATAGTTGTTTCTTACTTCACCATTTTCCGCTATGTGACCGGATATTGCTCCATACCAGTTTTCTGCCCTATTAACGCTTACAAGTGTAAGGCAGTCTTTGATGTGCATACCATCACCGGTAATACCACCGACATAGGTATTTCCATCAAGTTCACCTTTTGCGTAAGACTGTATTATGTAAGATACTGATGATCCGGCAACACCGCCGACATAATTTCCGTCTGTTGACTCTATCTTGGCGTAGCTTCCACAGTTAAGAATGGTACCCATCTCCTGAAGGCCGCACACACCTCCCGCATAGTCCTTCTGGCTCTCTATATTCCCGTAGTTCCTGTTGTTTCTGAGAACACATTTGGTAATATAAGACGAATTAAGACTGGCATCTTTAATACCGGTAATATCACTTTCTTTATCAAACTCGTATTCAATTGCCATTGTTCCGGCAATACCGGATATGTCAATGTCACCTTCACATTTTCCGAAGTTGAAGCACGAATCTACAGTTGCATCAGTTGTGTATGCAGCTTCTTTGTATGATTCATCTGAATACATAGTTGTATAATCTTTGTCCAGAACACCGTCCAGCGCATCTGTATAAAGATTAAGAATATTGTTGAACTGATCATTTACAGCCTGGAGGTCACCCACGATAACGCCTGTGGCATTATTCATCTCCGAATTCAAAAGTCCAAAGTTGTCATTCATTGCTGCCATATTGTCAGCAAGACTGTTGGTATGGGCTCTGTACTCATCATCAAGTCTTGGGAATCTTATATCATCCCTTCCGGCAATATCGCTGATTATTGATTTTGTCTGCTCTCCGGCAGTTTGCAGGTTTTCAGAGGCTGCATCGAAATTAGCGACTGCAGACTGAGCATCTGTACGCGTAGCCTCATGCATCTCACCGGCATGATTTGAGTAAATCTGTGCCAGTACCTGAGCCTGAGTCTGCATATCTTTTTCATAATTTGTTGAACCTGTTACAGGGTTAACATATGTTCTTCTTGCATACTGATTTGCATCCTGCTGTGCTTTTTTAGTTGCTTTCGAGCTTAATGAACTGTCGTTAGTGGAATCAGTTGCAGGAAATGCAGTACCGTCACTATGTTTCCATGAACCGGCGGTAAAAGCTCCTTCTCCTGATTCAATGATCTCTGTAACTCTTGAATCTGAAGGATCCGAATCAATAGGCCAGCTACTATCATCAACAAGAACATCGTTTACATTGTAGTATAGAATATCTGCACTCTTGGTGCCACCGTCTTCTTTGTTGTAATCACTGTTATCTCTATGGTTTTTTACATAAAGATTATAGTAAACTTTATACGAATTATTATAGCTTCTCTCATAAATCTCGGTTCCTGCAGCAATACCGGATTTGGCAGTTTCATACTGCTGTCTCTCATCATCACTTTTTATATAGCTTTCAATATCAAGATCTCCAACGGCCTTTCTGAGGTCTTCATTTGCCTTTTTGGTATTACCGGCAGCACTGGAAAGATTATCAATAGGACCTCCGTCTTTAGAGGACTCATCCATTACATACTCAACTCTTGAAAATGCTTCATTTGTTGCACTCGAAATATCATTGGCATAATTGATCGTACCGTTTGCAAGATATCTTGTATCTTCTACTGCCTGTCCGGTGAATTTCTGTATAACAGAAAGCCTTGCAGATACAACATCAGACTGATTCTTGGTATCTGCCAGTGTCGCTGACACGGTATCATGAAGCTTGGCAATAGCTTCAGAAAGCTGATATGCAATATCTGATGCAAGGTCAATCTGAATATAAGGCTCAGCCTGACCTACTATACCACCGACATCTTTTCTTCCCTTAATCTTGCCGTTATTGGAACAGCCTAACAAATAGCCGGATTGTCTACCTGCTATACCTCCAACGTTATATCCAACGTGTTCATATCCAATCTCACCATTGTTTATGCATCTGGAAATAATGCCTATTGAAAGACCCGCAATACCGCCTGTATCGGATACTGTCACATCTGAATTAGCCTCATCGTCTTCTTTGTTGATTCCGTTCTTGATAAGATTAAGTACTTTATTGAGACTTTCCATAGAATCAACAGTGATCTCGGTATCGGTATTTGTTGTGTTTACCATGGCTTCATTACGGCAATTTGCGATATTGCCCATGTTTTCGCCACAAATTCCGCCGGTAAAATGAGTACCACTTATAAAGCCTTCAGATGTACAGAAAGAAACATTTCCTGAAAGCTGGTTCATTCCTACGATTCCGCCAATGTAGTCGTTACCCTTAATAACACCTTTGAAAGAGCATTCCCTGATTGTTCCATAGTTTTCACCGGCTATTCCACCGACTATAACAGGGCTTCCGGAAGGTATAACACTGCCTGATACATTCAGATTCTGAATGACAGCATTTTTTTCAACGTGAATAAACATGCCGATATATGACTGGCCTTTTGAAATATTCACTTCTGAAATTGTATGACCCTGACCGTCAAAAACACCGCCAAAGTCCGGTATTCCATAAAACTCTTTTCCAACTAAAGAAATATCATCCGTCAGCAGAACTTTTTTATTGTCCGACCAGGTATTAAGCTTGCAATTATTGACGAATTCAAGAAATTCATCAGCTGTGGAGATTTTAACAGTTTCAATCTCCTCGGGTACAGAAGCTGCGATATCATCTTCAATATCCGCATCTACATCTACCTTATTCTCCTGTGCCCGTTCCTGTGTTCCTGTAGTTATTACATCCTGATCTGTTGTTTCAGCATTTTCAGGTTCGTTTTCAGCAAATACAACAAGTCCTGAAGTGGTAAACAAAGCTAAAGCTAAAAGCGAAGCAATTAATTTCTTTTTCATTTCAAATGCCCTCCCCTTCCGGACCGTTCGGGGCGGTTTCCTCTTCATTATTCTCATCAATCATCTTGACGTCTCCATTTTCGATATAAGCGCTGACATTGCCTTTAACAACAGCATGTACGACACCGTTTATGGTTCCGTCGATATGTCCTCTTACAACTCCGTCAATCCTCATAGCACCTGCAACCTGTCTGTTCTGAAGAGGCATGTTCATTACAAATGCCGTAAGTTCAATAACCTTATCACCAACAAGCAGAATCTGAGGAAGAACAAACATTGTGACAATAATGGAAATAATTGTTCCTCTTCCGAGGCACTTTCCAATTCCGTAAATTACGGCATCAGATGTCATCTTACCTATGAGAATACCTGCAACAGCCATCATCGTACCTGATGTGATGATTGTCGGGAACGAAAGATTCATTGTATCAATGATGGCATCTCTTTTACCCATTCTCTCACGCAGCTCAGTATATCTTCCTGCAATAACGATCGCATAATCAATATTGGCACCCATCTGGATAGAACTAACGATAAGATAACCAAGGAAGAAAAGATTCTCATGCTGAATTGCAGGGAATGAGAAATTGATCCAGATACATCCCTGAATAACAGCAATAAGAAGAACCGGCATACCTGCTGATTTAAATGTAAACAAGAGCACTACAAGTACTGCAAGTACCGACATTACAGATGTAACTTTGGTATCCCTTGCATTACACTTCAAAAGATCGTACTCACTTACTGTATTACCTACTACATAGATCTTATCTTCGTCGTAGTATTTCTCCGTAATCTTGTGAAGCCACTGTATAAATTCAAAAGACTCGTCCGATTCTTCGGGAAGGTTCATATAAACGAGAATTCTTGAGTAATCAGGACCCTGAAGCTGTTTCTTGGCAAAATTCATCATCCTGTTTGCATCTTCAAGCTTCTGCATAAGCTCATCATCAAGGGTTACATAGCCCTCCTCAACTTCTTGGTACACAAACATAAACATATCAATAAGAGGTACTTTGTAATTGGCAAGTCCGTTGACAGCCTTAGCATAATCTTTGTCATTAACAGCATATGCTGCATATACAAGCTCTGCTATTTCGTAGTCTATATCAAGGAGCTCAGAGAATTGTCTTGGTGAAAGCTTGTCTGTAAGTGTATATCCACCGATAGCCTCTGTATTGGCAAGGCCTGTTATGGAAGATACTTCATCATAAGTCAAAAGCTCATCGATAAGTTTTTTCTCTTTTTCATAATCTCCCGATGGAAATACAAGAGCAACCATAGGATCTGTAGGGAAGTTTTCATCCTGAAGATTCTGCGCTACTTGTACTTCATTGGTAAGCGGCGGATGGATCTTGGTATATCCGTAAACATACGGTGTTTTTGAAGAAACGATATTAGCGATGATGATTACCACTACAAACAAAGGGGCAACAATATATCTTGATGAATAAGCAAATTTGCCTACGAAAGGAATCGGAGGTACAAAGTTCCTATGCTTGGTCTTCTCCATAAGCTTGGAAAATACCATGATAAGACCGGGCATCAAAAGAAATACCGACATAAGACTGAGAATAATAGCCTTAATAAGCACAATACCCAGATCAACGCCGATGCCAAACTGCATAAAGAGCATGGCAACAAGACCACCTATTGTGGTAAGCGAACTTCCTGTAATCTCAGGAATGGATTTTGTAAGTGCAATAACTGTTGCTTCTCTGTAGGGAAGATTTTTAGACAGTTCTTCTTTGTATCTGTTAAGGTAAATAATTGCATAGTCAACAGACAGTGCCAGCTGCAATACTATAGTTACAGAATCAGATACAAAAGAAATGGTTCCAAGGAAGAAATTCGTTCCCATCTGAACCAGTGCTGCGCTTCCAAAAGTAATGAGAAGTACGGGTATCTCTGCATATGCTTCGCAGGTAAAAAGAAGTACAGCAAGTACTACAAAG
Organism: Butyrivibrio sp. XPD2006; assembly: GCF_000420865.1. GTDB lineage: Bacteria > Bacillota > Clostridia > Lachnospirales > Lachnospiraceae > Butyrivibrio. Next base: position 146,148 of record NZ_ATVT01000008.1, on the reverse strand, counting down.
ACAACAAGAACCGTAATGACACTCATCTCTTTTTCGATAAGAGCTGAGTGTACATCGCCGAGTTCCGTAGACAGATATGTGTCATAAGGCTCAAAATACTCTTTTACCTTATCAAGAGCAACCAGAGCCTGCTCATCTTTTTGGTCATAGTCGAAGGTTATATTAAAAAGAGCTGAACCATTGTTGTAATGGTCTTTAGAATCATCAACATCGGCAGAAAACACACCCTCAATGTCTTCAACCTGTTTCTGTATTTCAAGAGCCTGATCATAGGAGATGTTTGCCACCATCACTTTTGCAGTGCCGTAGGTGGTAAACTGTTCCTCCATAAGATCAAGTCCCTGTCTTGTTTCGGTTGTACCTGGCAGATAAAAAGCAAGATCGTTTTCTACGCTTACCCATTTGCTGGCCACAAATGCAAAAATACCTAAAATTGCATAAATAAGGAAAAACAGATTGCGTTTATCAACGATAAAAGCGCAAATCTTAAGCATAAAGCTGTTACCAGCTTTTTCTTTTTCTTCCATAACCCTAACCCCACATAAGATTTATTTTTTTATAATTATTTAGTTTCTGCAATTTCACCTGCAAGAAGATAGATAAGAGGTGAATTCCAGTAAATTGTTATTTCATTTGTTGAGTAACTCTGTGCATTGTCTGCATAGCACTTTGCACTTGCAGTACCCTTTAATACATTCTGAACATACGGATCGTTAAGTCCGCTGTTTGGTCCTCCAACCAGCATTCCCGGGACAGTAACTCCTTTAGCCTGGGAAGGTCTGTGATGAGGATGATCCGAATAAATAGTTCCGAATCCTGTAAAGAAGCAGTATCCTGTAGCATTGTTTCCAAAGAGATAATTGAGCTGCATATCTGCAACATTCTTGTTGTAGGTATCAATAAGGTCTTTCATCATGAGCATATACTGACCGTTATTGGCTATAGTAAGATTGCTTCCCCATGGGTAAGCTCCTACAATAGATGAACCATAAGAATACTTGGCAGCATTGGATACTATACTCTTACCCATTTTGTCAGCTTCGTCTTTTACAAGCTTAGTCAATTCAGCATCTGCACCTTCGGATGTAAGATATGCATAAGCACCATAACCGGCTACGCCTTGCCATCCGAGAGAATATCCGTTATCAGGAAGCTCGTTCTTTAGCAGTTCCTCGTAAGACTTATCTCCTGTTGTCTTAAAGAGCTCTGCATATGCCCAGAATCTTTCGTCAACATCATAAACATCTTCGTATTCGCCTGTTGCAATATCTTCAGGATTCTTATAACCGACCTTGTCTCGCGGAGTCTTTTCAATATACTCAGCAGCCTTTTTGGCTGCATCAAGACATTTATTTGAATAATCCTGATCGATATCAGCATATACGCGATAAGCCATCGCCATAACACCGGCAAAATCAGCAGTTGAAGTTGTTGTCACAGGCATGATCACAAGTTCGTCCGTCTCTTCCTCAGGCATAATCTCTCCGGGGAAGTTTCTGCATGTTACCTTATGATAAACACCGCCGTCATCTCTCTGCATCTTAAAGAGCCAGTCAAGTTCATATTTTGCTTCATCGAGGATATCCGGGATTCCGTTTCCGCTCTCAGGAATTCCCAAAGCATCGTCAAATACATCCGGATAGTTCTCATAAGCAAGAAGAAGATCTGCAACAGCCTTAGCTCCTGCCACTGAATATCTTCCATAATCTCCTGCGTCATGCCATCCGCCTGAAACATCAAGCTTTTTTGAATTATCTTCATACAAAACCGCCAAATCCGAGTGGCAAACAGCATGAGCAAATTCACCGGCAAGATCAGCAGTAAGTTCTGTGCCGCATCTCTGATAATAAAGCATTTTGATTGAAGCCTTTAAAGCATCTTCATAAACATCATCAGATATCTTGAATGAATGAGACACAACATCTCCTGCTTCAATGTGATACATTCCCTCATCCGTGATGTCCGAGAAATTGAATATAGCTTCTTTTTCACCGGTATCAGGATCATCAATGCTGTTATTGATATCCTTCTCAAATACGGTTTCACCGGTATCTTCCTTGATAAGAACGGCAGTCTTTCCAAGAGTAGAACCTTTAAGTGTTGCGCTCTTATAAGCTCCGGGAAGATATCCTATTTGATTTACTGCAATATCAGGCATATCATTTCCTCCACTGCTTGCAACTCTGTTAGTTGCATCTATCAGGGTAAGATCGAAATTATCAAGATATACGTGATGCTCAGGTGTCTTGGGATCTGTATCATCCACAACACCCATATTTATACAAAATCTCGGAGCAGGATCTCCGGTTTCAGTCATTGTAAAAGTGTATTCGTATGTCTGTTTCTCTTTTCCGATTTCCTGGTGATTCTCAAAATATGCATGATAGTCACCGCCGTTTAACTGAAATCTGATTTCAAGAATTTTGCTGTCTATATCTGTATATGCGTCAAAAGACAGCTTGTAAACACAGCCTTCATCCAGCGAAAAGCCGTCATGATAAAGCTGAACGCCATGCGCTACGGTTCCAAGGCTTTTGATATCAACATCAAGTTCACCATCGCCTGTAGTAGAAAGCTCGCACAGACCGTCCTGACAGAAAGTCATCCATGGATCCACTCCATTTGAGAAGTCGCCGTTATCCAGCATGTTCTCGCCTGTAAGTTCAATTGGTTCCGCTTCTTTTTCAGGTTCCTGAGTCTCTTTAGCTTCTTCAGACTCCTGTGTTCTATCTTCAGCCGGCTGTTCCTCAACAGCTTCCTGAACTTCCTGCTGTGACGATTCCTCTGTAGCCGCCGGTTCAGGTGCATTGTTACCGGCACAGGCTGTCATGCTAAACACAAGGACTGCTGATATACCTGCAGCAAAAATCCTTTTCAAAGTATCCCTTTTCATTTCCCAAACTCTCCCGTTTAACCTTATTTAAGATCATATTCCAGCTTAACTGTTATTGAAGCTGTCTTATTTCTTGAAGTTGTATCAAAAGCACCGTCATATGAATAGCTGCTTGTACCTGAGTTAGTGGCCGTTATCTGAAATACACCAAGATTGGAATTACGAAGCTTGCCGACTCTTGCGCCTGAATTCTTGGCCATAATATCTATTCTCTCTCTGGCATTGGCTGTTGCCTGCTCAATAAGTGAGAGTTTAAGATCATCAAGGCCTGTATAGTAATATTCAGGTGCCTGAGATTCAAATTCAACTCCTGTCTCAAGAAGGCTTGAGATGTCTCTTGATATTTTCTCAACCTTATCAATATCTGTTGATGTTACGCTTACAGACTGAGATAAGCTGTAACCATCCTGTTCCCTGCCTATATAGTTGCCATTATCATCATAGATATCTCTGTAAGTCTTCCATATATCAACTGAATTAAAGATGATCTCATCTTCGGTGATTCCGTTCGCAAGAAGATAGTTTTTAACAACTGCACTGTCTTTCTTAATCTTGTCATAGGCAGCTTTTGATGTGTAATCAGCTGCGGAAAAAGAGCCTCTCCATATAATAAGATCAGACTCAAAGTCTACATTGGCACTTCCCGTTGCAGAAATTGTATGTACACTCTCTGACCTGAAATGAGAAAGACCAAGTGCAATCACACAGCAACTTGCAACAATACTAAGTCCTATTATGAGAGCTGTTACCCAGCTCTTACTTGTCTTTGTATTTTCCATATCTTCTCCTCCATTACAATACAGTTAGTTCTTGAAGCTGTGTACCGGAGCCGGAATTCTTCCTCCTCTGTTAACAAATTCATCGCAGGAAAACTTGTTAACCGGCATTATAGGTGCATATCCCAAAAGTCCACCGAATTCAACCGTTTCACCAACTCCCTTTCCTATTACAGGAATCAGTCTTACAGCAGTTGTTTTCTGGTTTATCATACCAATTGCCATCTCGTCCGCAATGATACCGGCTATTGTAGTATCCCTGGTATCTCCGGGAATTGCTATCATATCAAGTCCGACGGAACATACGCATGTCATGGCTTCTAATTTTTCTAGTGTAAGGGCACCTGCTTCAACCGCATCGATCATACCCTGATCCTCACTTACAGGGATGAATGCTCCTGAAAGTCCTCCTACATATGAAGATGCCATTACACCGCCCTTCTTAACCTGATCATTCAAAAGGGCAAGTGCGGCGGTTGTACCCGGTGCTCCGGCATGCTCAACACCGATTTCATGAAGAATATCAGCTACACTGTCTCCGATTGCAGGTGTAGGAGCAAGTGAAAGGTCTATGATACCGAACGGAACTCCAAGTCTCTTGGATGCTTCCTGTGCAACAAGCTGACCAACTCTTGTAACCTTGAAAGCTGTCTTTTTGATAGTCTCACAAAGTACCTCGAAGTTCTCACCTCTTACCTTTTCAAGAGCTGTCTTAACAACTCCGGGTCCGCTGACACCGACATTTATTATCTTGTCAGCTTCTGTTACACCATGGAAGGCTCCTGCCATAAACGGATTATCATCCGGTGCGTTGCAGAATACAACGAGCTTTGCACAGCCCAAAGAATCTTTTTCTTTGGTAGCTTCAGCAGTCTTTTTTACAATGGTTCCCATGAGTCTTACGGCATCCATATTGATACCGGTCTTGGTAGAACCTACATTTATTGATGAGCATACAACATCGGTTGTTGAGAGTGCCAGCGGAATGGATTCAATAAGCATTCTGTCGGACTCAGTCATGCCCTTACTTACAAGTGCGGAATAACCTCCTATGAAGTTAACACCTACAGCCTTGGCTACTTTATCAAGAGTGGCAGCAATTTTTGCAAAATCCTCAGGCTTCTTGCAGGCTGCTCCACCTATAAGTGCTATGGGTGTCACAGAAATTCTCTTATTGACGATCGGAACACCAAATTCCCTTGCAATCTGATCTCCGGTTTTTACCAGGTCTTTTGCCGTGTCATAAATCTTGTTGTAAATATTGTCACAAAGTTTATCAAGGTCACTGTCAATGCAGTCCATAAGGCTAATACCAAGGGTGATGGTCCTGACATCCAGGTTTTCCTTCTCGATCATTTCATTGGTCTCTACGACCTCGTATATATTAATCATTTTTTAATCCTCTACTTTTTCACAAGGTAGTTGCGCTTACAGCCTATGCATTGAATCAAATATCTCTTCTCTCTGGCACTTGATAACAACTCCGATCTCCTTGCCAAGAGACTCAAGATCATCAGCAACAGTGTTAAACTCCTTGTCTGTTCCTGACATATCAACGATCATCATCATATTAAAATATCCGCTTACAATTGTTTGGGAAATATCAAGAATATTGATCTTGGACTCTGCAAGATATGTGCAGACTTTGGCGATGATCCCCACTGTGTCTTTTCCTACTACAGTAATAATAGTTTTATTCATAACACTCTCCTCCGTTTAATATGTTCTCAGAACTCAATCACAGGTGAAAGGCAGCTTCTCTCCGCGACCATTATCGGGAAATCATTGCCATGATAAGGTGTATCTCCCATTTCAATCTCAACCCTTACTGTTTCATAAGCCAGTTCAGGAAGATTGTTCTCCTTGGACAAATGTCCCAGGAAAATGCCTTTCATTCTGTCATTTAAAAGACTGCACAGAAGCTCTCCGCTCTTTTCATTGGAAAGATGTCCCTTATCCCCAAGGATTCTGGTTTTTAGGATATAAGGGTAAGGTCCTGTCTGAAGCATCCTCACATCGTGATTGGCTTCCAATAAAAGTGCATCGCAACCTGACAGAGCGCTGACTGTATACTGATCATAGCAGCCAAGGTCTGTTGCGATGCCAACCTTCTTGTCTCCGCAATACACCCTATAACCGCAGGGCTCAAGGGCATCATGGGAAATTCTCATTGGATTTATTATCATGTCACCAACTACTACGGCTTCATCTACTCTGACAGGAATAAAGGATGAAAAATCAATCTCACCCTTTTTATCAGAATTTCTTATTCCGGTAATGGTGCCTTCTGTGGCATATACTGGTATGTGGTGCTTTTTAAGGATTGTACGGATAGCAGCAATATGATCTGCATGTTCATGAGTCACAAAGATCGCGTTTATATCATCAAAACTAAGATCGAGCTGCTCCAGTCCTTCACCGATTCTCTTTTTGCTAACTCCGGCGTCCACAAGGATATGGGTGTTGTCTGAACCCACATAAGTACAGTTTCCGCTGCTTCCGCTGGCAATACTTGTAAATCGCATTATTTCCAATAAACCTCTATCTTATCGCCTTCTTTTATAGGCTGCATATAATCCGGTGTAGAGCCGTTAAGTGTAGTCACAATGCTCCTTCCGTTTGGCTTTGAAAGATCAAAGTCGATGGCATCGAAAATATCTACAAAGATATAATCTGATTTGCCATGAAGTGTAATAGCTTCGTTGTTCACAATAATGTGAAGATCATGAGCAAGGATATTCCTTACTACTTCAGTCTCAGATTCTTCACTCTCAGACTTCTCATAGGTTCCGTCATCATCCGGAAGATCATCGAAAGTAAGCTGACCGTCTTTATCAGCTTTCAGCCTTGCTTCATAATCAATATTCTCATAGGATTCCTCATTAGCCTGAGAAACAGCCATTTCATCGGCACTCGGGAAATCCTTGTAATAATCCATGATCATATCTTCCTGATCCTTGAACTCAACCTTGAAGTTCTCGTAAACAGGAGTATTGGCATCGCCTCTTTCATTGTTGACGATAATTACCATATCTTCTGTTAGCTTTATATCCATAAGCTCAGCAATCTGTGCAGCTGTATTATAATCAAGAATCTTGACATCGTCTCCGGCTGCTATGTCATAATAACCGGTCTGTGCTTCTCCGTTTACAGTAGCATATCTTGATGCCTCAACGTTTTTGCCGTTTACATTGACATTAAACTTGGTCTTGAATTCAGGTATATTCTCGATTGTAGCCTTACCGGGAGCGCCGGCTGTTGACGGCGTTACGTTGATGATATCGTTTGCATGGATCTTGGAGTGAATATCAGCAGGCTTACCGTTAAGCTGTATTACGGCAGCTTCACCCGGCTCACCTCTGGATGTTCTCTCTTTGCCGTTAACAGTATATTTGAGCTCCGCTCCGCGCTTAGGGAAAAGATCCTCGTTGGGGAATGCAGCCTGCATGGCAGCATCAACGATCTGGAGCTTACCGTTATCATAAATCTTGGTCTGTGTTCCGTTGAATGAAACAAAGATAAAGTTATTTGCTTCCTCATAGTAGCTTATACAAATGCCAAGAGGAGTTACAAGAAGTGAATCTCTGTCGATTCCGTCATTATTAAGGAAAGTAATGTTCTTCATTACTTCCTCGCCTCTAAGTGCGACACGCTCCTCGGGAATATCCATATCCTTGGCAATTGCCTTGGTATATCCTGGCACGCATCCACCTCCGCCGACTACGAATACAGCGCTTACAGCTCTATCACCGTTAAGGCGCTTTATCTCATCCGTTGCCTTCTGAGCCATCTCCTCTACCTTGGGCTTGATGATTCTTGCAATCTCTTTGGAAGAAATTGTCTTATTTAAGCCCATGATGTCGACATAATCAACCTGTTCCTGATGACTTGCCTTGATCTTGATCTCGTCTGCAGCATTAAAGTCAACCAGACAGTGCTGTGCAATTATCTCTGTTATATCATCACCTGCGATAGGAAGCATTCCGTAAGCGGTTATCGAACCATCGTCAGTTACACAAATATCTGAAGTTCCTGCACCCACATCAACAAGTGCAAGATTCAGCATCCTGAATCTGTCGGGGATAGCAACCATCATGGCTGCTATAGGCTCGAGAGTGAGGTTTGCAACATTTAAATTTGCTCTCTCACATGCCTTATAAAGACCATCAACACAATCATCCGGAAGGAATGTGGCAATAAGCTCAACACTCACCTTGCCCGCATTATGTCCCTCAAGATTTGCAATCTGATAGCCGTCAAGATAATAATGCATAACGGAATAACCAACCAGGTAGAACTTAAGGTCGGATGTGTTCTTATTAAGAAACTCTGAATATGCCTGCTCTACAGCAGCTGAATCCAGGTTATAGATATCTTCATCGGTTATGGTATGGTTGTCCGGATACTCATAATCATATGTGGTCCTGACTGTCTGAAGTACACGACCCGCAGCAGCTATGCAGACATCTGTAAGATGAATGTCTGTCTGCTGTTCAAGCTTGTCAGTCACCTTCCTGATAGTGGCTCCAACCTTGCCTATATCGTGGATCTGTCCGTCCAGCATAGCTCTTGTCTCATGCTTCTCAACAGCCTGAGCAATAACATTAAACTGGTTGTCATTCATGTAACCCACTGTTCCGACAACGCTTCTGGTTCCTATGTCCAGTCCGTATACTACCTTCTGATCTGCCTGTTCTAAGCTTGCCATTATGCTTTCCACTCCCCGATTTTTTTGTCGATCTGCATTGTAGCCTCTTTCAGGGTTTTTGAATTATCAATTACGAAATCCGCATTCTCCCTGAAAGTTTTATCGTCCAACTGGGATCCGAATATCTTGTCAATCTTCTCATCGGTATAGCCTCTGGATTCCTTAAGACGCTTTCTTCTTGTGGACTCATCCGCGTATACATACCAAAGCTCATCCACAAAATTTTTGTAACCGTTCTCTATCAAAAGAGCTGCTTCCACAAATACAAAGTCCAGCTCTCCCTTTTCCCGCTCATTGTCTATTATATTAATAATAAATGTATTTACTGCAGGATGCAAAATATTATTGACTGAGGAAAGTAGTTTTTCATTGCCGAAAATGGCTTCAGCCATTTTCTTTTTGTCTATTTCACCGGTTTCATCAAGGATTCCGTCTCCCAGAAGAGCAAGAAGCTCATCATAGGCAGGATAGCCCTTTTTCTTGATGTCATTGGCCACATTGTCCGAATATATCACCCTGGCATTGTAGTTCTCTTCGATATATCCGAGAACAGCACTCTTTCCTGCACCAACGCCTCCGGTGATGCCTATTATATTCGTCTCTCCGGATTTTAACTTATTTTGCTTCATACCAGTCACTTCCTGTGTGGCAGTCTACTTCCATCGGGACTGACAGCTCTACTGCCTTCTCCATCTCTTTTGTAAGTATATCCGAAACCTGCTCTATCTCATCAGGTGCGGTTTCTATAAGAAGTTCGTCGTGGATCTGCAAAATCAGTCTGGATTTCAAGTTCTCTCTTTTAATCCTGTAAAAGACATTTATCATTGCGATCTTCATTATATCTGCAGCAGTTCCCTGTATAGGGGCGTTCATCGCAACTCTCTCACCAAACTGTCTCATCATGTAATTGCCGGACTTTAGTTCAGGAATAGGGCGTCTTCTTCCGAACATCGTCTCAGAATAGCCCTTGTTCTTGGCATCTTGAATGACTCTGTTCTGATAGTCCCTTACTCCCGGATATGTTTCAAAATACTTCTCCATATATTCCTTGGCTTCGCCAACTGATATGGAAAGATCCTGAGACAGGCCAAAAGAACTGATCCCGTAAACTATACCAAAGTTAACTGCCTTGGCATTACGTCTCTGGAGTGGCGTTACCTCTTCAAAAGGAACATGAAATACCTTGGATGCTGTTATTCTGTGAATATCATCGCCTTCGTGATAAGCGCTTATCAGTCCCTGATCCTCTGACATATGCGCAAGGATCCTTAGCTCAATCTGTGAGTAATCCGCATCGGCAAATACATAACCATCCTTGGGCACAAAGACCTTTCGGATAAGCCTTCCCAGTTCTGTTCTCATAGGTATATTCTGAAGATTCGGTTCTGTTGAGCTGATACGTCCGGTTGCAGTTATTGTCTGATTAAAGCTTGTGTGTATCCTCTCGTCCTTCTCTATGAAAGCAGCAAGTCCGTCAGCATAAGTTGATTTAAGCTTGGCCAGTCCTCTGTATTCAAGTATATCTGCAACTATCTTATGCTCGGGCGCAAGCTTCTCAAGCACGTCAGCTGCCGTCGAATAGCCGGATTTAGTCTTCTTTTCGGCAGGAAGCCCAAGCTTCTCAAATAAAATCTCACCAAGCTGCTTGGGAGAATTGATATTGAACTCACATCCTGCAGCTTCATATATCAGTTTCTCAAGTTCTTCGATACGAACTTGAAGTTTGTCACCGTATTCCTTGAGTGCATCTCTTTTTGCTATGATTCCTTCATCTTCCATAGCATAGAGAATGTATGAAAGAGGCATTTCTATATTGTAAAAGAGCTCTTCCATACCTGTCTTTTCCAATTTATTCCTGATTATGGGAGCAGCCATATAACATGTAGCAGCAATCTTGCCTGCATAATCGGCAACAATGTTCTCATCGCAGACAGAGAGTTTCTCCTTGCCGAATACATCACTCTTTTTAGGAAGCGGGATTCCAAGATATTCGCTGCAAATGTCCCATATCTGATAATCATTCTTGATAGGATTGATAACATATGCACCTATAAGAACATCAAAGGCTCTTACACTGCTCTTATAGCCGGTATCATCTTTGCTGTAGCCGGAAGTTCTTTCTTTCATCTCTGTAGGAACATAGAATCTGAAGTCATCTTTCATGTCAAAACCTGAAAGAGATGCCTTCTGACTGAGCTCTGACAGTTTCTGTCCCAGATATGAAGCAGTTATAAAATTCACAACAGGTATATAGTATGCATTCTCATCATCAAAGCAAAGCGATAGTCCAAGTGCTTCTACAGAGGATTTTTCATTGCCGTTTCTCTCAGTAACGAAATGATATCCAACAAATCTGTCAGTCTTACTCCCAGCGCTTTCAGCAGCCTTAGAGAATATCTTCTCGACCTCACTAAGATCAGATGTCACAGTAAGTGTATGCTTAAACTTCGGAAGTTCTTTGACGCTTCCGGAAGGTGAAAGACTCTTTAATATTTCATCAACTGAAGATTTTACAGACTCTGTCACTTCTAATTCCGAGTCTGTATCTGCCCCTTCGATTGATGCGATAAGTTCTGCAAATCTTCCGATCTGCCATTTAACGTCTTCCGTAAAAGAGCTTGTATCTGAATCAAATGTCAGCTTTAAAGCCTTTAAATCAGGCGCTGCCAAAAGCTCTTTGAGTTTAAAGAAAGCTCCGTAAAGACCGCTGATGTGATTGCCCTCAGAATCGGTAAAGTCCGGAATAGCATAGAAAGCATCTCTTATTAATTTGTTTCCATCAATGATAGTTGTATTATCTGACATATATCTCCTACATCACAGCGCAATTGTAAGTAAAATGCAAAGTGCAAATAAGGCTGCAACCGAAATTTCAAGTACGTAACTAATAAGCACCAAAGTTTTCCTTCGGTGCATTTTCTTTTTGGCTTCTGTGAGTTCTCTCTCAAGCTCCTGTGCAAGGTTGAAAGTATTACCGTCTTCAAGCCTCTGCATACCTACACGTACCAGAAACTGGATTGTCAGTTCTTCCTTGCACTCAGGACATGAGTCAATATGATCCAGAAAATCAGAAAGATCCTGATTATCCAGATCATCATCCAGAAACTGCGGAATTAACTTTTCCATCTGTTTGCATTCGATCATATCAATTAGTCTTCAACATGTTGTATGCCAAAAAGGCCATTTTACAAGCAATTCTACAAGATATAGGATACTACAAATCCTCTGATTTTACAACGAAAACTACAACGTGAATGCTCCCCGATAACAGAGGTGTTATTATCGGGGAGCTATGTGTAGGGTATATATGTTATTACCAGAATAATCTTCTCAGTATGCTTGTTACTGCAAACAGAACCTTCTTAACTGTCCTTACAACCGGGGCAATTATCTGTATAATCGGCAGTACAATAACAGGCTGCTGAGGTTCAGGCTCAGGCTCATCCGGCTCCTGAGGCTGGTCAGGCTCCTGAGGCTGATCAGGATTCTGCGGATCCTGGGGTTCTACTGACGGATCTGTTCCGGGCTCATCAGGATTCTGTGGATCCTGGGGCTCAACTGACGGATCTGTTCCGGGCTCATCAGGGTTCTGCGGATTCTGGGGCTCAACTGTCGGATCTGTTCCGGGCTGATCAGGATTCTGAGGCTCTACTGATGCCTCATCTATCTCAATAAGGCTTATATCATCAATGAATACGTCATGTTGAGTTGAAATTCTCTCGCCGTCGATGGAGCCCATAGTCACATTGAATCTTGTATTTGTATCTGTCGGGTATTCCATCTTAAACTCTGTTGTAAATGTTTTCCATTCAGGTCCGATTGTTACAGGGCCGTTTCCTGAATAATTAGTCCAGTCGCCTTCAAACTGCTGCATGCAATATTTAACTTTTCTCTCAATTGAAGACTTCATACGGAGCGATAATCTGTAGCTCTTACCTTGTTCAAGAGTAACGCCGTCCTGATTAAGCTGAACGTACCAATTATTTGCATCAGTCTCTGCAACTGTGTCCTGAATTGTAATTGCAAATGTGTTGTCGTTGCCGTTCATGTTATCTACGACATAATTTGCCTTTACCTGTGAATCAATGTATGGACTAAAGCTAGAAAGTCCTGCATTAAATGAACCATTCTTAATAAGTGCTGACTCTGTAAAGAATACGTTATCAACAAAATATGTTCCTGCTCCCTTGAAGGTGAGCTCTACATTAGATGCATCTCTGTCGAGATCAACGTCATAGTTCAGCTTCTTGGCAAACTTTGTATCAGAAGCTGTAAGTTCGGGCACATAAGTATTTCCTGCCATATTAACAGTAAGCCCATCCGCTGTACCGTCCTCAGTCCTTGCATTAAGTGATAATTCGTACTGTCCTTTTCCGATTGGTGAAAGTGCAGACTGTCTTATTGTTACAGTCTTTCCTTCCGGTACTGACACTTTAAGTTCTCTCTTTGTTCCTGCGTTTGTTACTGAAATATACTGTGAATCATCCTCACTGAATTCCCAGTATCCCAGCCTTCTGTCACCCTGATCAAAAGAGCCGTTATAGACATAGTTACCGTCGGGTCTGATTGACTTGGCATTGTCGTCTACAATTTCATCTCCTGATTTATGTACAAGTCTGACATTAGAAATTGTTACGGCTGATGTAGGTGTATTCTTACCAAAGTTAAATTCAACAGAACTGTTTGGATCGTTCTTGTCGTTCATGGTAAATGTGTAGGAATAGCTCTGTTTCTCAGTGCCCACTCTTACAGTTGTATCCTGCATATATCTGGTCCAACCTCTGTCCGGACCTTCTACATCTACAACAATATCCCTTTCTTCGTCTGCCACTGCATCAAAGGTGAGCTCATACTCCCATCCTTTGTACATAGGCACATTTTCCTGCTTAAGCTGAACACTGTGATTCTGTGAACCTGCTTTGTCAGGTGTTACTTTTATTGAATTATCTTTTATAGCGTATGTTGCACCGGACGCATCCGACTCTGTATGGAACTTCCAGTTGTCCTTATCAGCATTGATATCCCCGTCAATACCGATCTCTTTAGAAAAATCGCCGTTTATGATATAGTTTCCGCTCTCATCGGCCTCTCTGAAGCTGATTTCCTTCTCAGGGCGCTTGCACTCTTCTTCAAGTCTTGCATACTCTTCTGCAGACTTCTGATAAACTCTTACATAGTCTATCTCGTAGCTCTGGTCATTCATATTGGCATAGACGTCGTCATCCGGATATCCTACCCAGCTACCGCCTACCGCAAGATTAAGAATGATGTAAAAATCCTGATCAAACGGTGCAGGATATGTAACCTGATTATCATCATCAGTTCCTGTATACCAGTCGCTTGTTGTGTAAACTTCCTCTCCATCCACATACCATGTAATCTTGCCGGGATCCCAGTCAAGTGTATATGTATGGAATTCGTCGGAAAATGAACCGTCTGAAAGTGTCTTACTTCCCTGGTTCTCTTTATGTCCTGTTCCCGAGCTGTAACCATAGTGGATAGTGTGATAGGACTTGCTTGTGTCCTGTCCCATTACTTCCATGATGTCTATCTCGCCACACTTAGGCCACTGTCCGTAAAGTCCTTCATCTGTAGCCATAAGCCAGAAAGCAGGAAGATATCCCTGGCCTGCAGGAACCTTGGCTCTTGCCTCGAAACGTCCATATGTGAAATCATGTTTGCCCTGAGTTGTGATTCTGCCTGATGTAATCTCTCTTTTTCCGCTACCCGATGAACTGTTTCCGCCTTCTGCAGCACTTCCCTCAATAAGAGCTTTTGTTCCGCCGTACCATGCATAGTTATTGTCAGGATCAAGTGCACTGAGTTCTACTGCTCTGTCAGCATCGGATGATGCTTTCATGTGAAATGCATATTTATGACCTGTTTCAAAAGTAAGTCCCTGTCTCTGAATCTGGAAGTTCCAGTTTGCCTCGCCGGCATTCTCAATTGTAAGAAATGCTGATACGTTGTTAAAAGAGAAGCTTCCTGCCGCAGGAGAAGTTACTCCTCCAATCCAGTTCCCATCAAACTCGGTAATAATATCAACAGGATTCTCTTCATCTGTTATGTCTTTTAATGAAACTTCTGAAATTGTTACATTGGCAGCTGCTGATGTTTCTTCGAAACCGTCCCCGATAAGTCCGAAGTTAACCTGTATTGCAATTGTTTCAGAAGTGTCTGCGCCATAATCAACTGTAAAGTCAACATCTGTTTCTTTTACCTCTGCAGGCTCCTCATTGTCCTCTTCTGAAGCATTTTCTTCAGAATCAGTCACATGAGGCTTGATTATAAGATTTCCATCATTTACCTCAATGTTACCCTCATCGAGTCCTGTGTATCTCTGGAGTTCTGCATTTACCCATCCGGGCTCATGCTGCTCAACATTCCAGTCTGATGTATTCAGCTCTCCGCCGTCAAACTCATCAGCCCACACAAGTGAATAACCATCGCTGTCAGTCTCTGCCCCCTTTGCAGCACTTGCATTTACAGGAAAAGATATTCCGGTAAAAGCAAGCATAGCTGACATAGCAACTACACTTAAACTTCTGCGTCTAAACTTTTTCATAAGCTTCTCCTTACCCATAACTTATTGTTTGTAACACAAAGGTCATGTTAATACTTTTTTTAGAATTTCTATATCAAAAGAGAAGAAAAAATATCATATTCATGACATAAAATTGCATTACAGAGCATGGATGTGTTATCATCACAAAAAGCCGAATGTGCAAAAGGAGTATGTTATGGATACGGAAAAGCTTTTTAATCTGGATAAGGAAATGATCCACAGAAATCAGAACGACGAACTGTTATTCTACAGACAGGTTGCCGGAGGTGATGTGGAAGCAATTATAGAGAACTGCAAACAGCACAGGTTTATGGATAATGAAGGTGTCGGAGTCTTGTCAAAAGACCCTGTCCTTAATCTTAAATATCACTTTATTGTTACTGCTGCGCTTGTTTCAAGAATATGTACAGAAAACGGTATGGAAATGGAGATGTCATTCAGGCTCAGCGATCATTATATACAGAGACTTGATTATCTCTTCACACTCGATGAGATTGAGCAGTGGCATAACAAAATGATCCTTGATTACACGAGAAGAATGCAGGTTTTAAGGCAGAACGCTGCTCTTTCAAGACCCATTTCCGAGTGCATCAACTATATCTATGCGCATATCAAGGAGCGCATAACCATTGAAGATCTGGCTGACTTTACAGGAAACTCCGCCAGCTATATATCACGTCTTTTTAAGTCTGAAATGGGCATATCACCCAGTGACTACATCAGAAAGGTCAAGATTGACAAAGCCAAGAACCTGCTTAGATTCTCGGATTTTTCAATGGTTGAGATCGCTTCATACCTTTCTTTTTCATCCCAGAGTCATTTCATAAAGCTCTTTTCAGAAGAGACAAATCTTACACCAAAAAAGTACCGTAAAATGTATTACGGTACTCATTGGAAAGGAAGTGAAGATGAATTTTCTATTGAGTAAGCATTTTACTGCTCTTCTCCTTTTGATTTTCTCATTACAAGTTCCATTGATATCTCCTGAAGCTTCTCATCATTGAGGATATATCTGGCCTTGAAGAATAAAAGTGCAATAACAAGAACGATTGTAGGTCCTATTGTCATGATCATACGAAGGCCGACAACAGCACTGTTATCAATAGATGTAAGAACACCTGAATTTGCTATTTTGTCTAAAAGAGCTTTCATATCAAGAACTGTAGAGCTGCTCTCCTGGATATTGAATACTGTGAGGCAGATAGATGCCACCAGAGCTGCAATACCGGATGCGAGCTTAACTACGAAAGTCTGCATAGAGAATATGACTGACTCATCTCTTCTGTAATTCTTGATCTCACCGTAATCAACTGTGTTTGCCAGGAATACTGTAACAACTACATTGAGGATTCCTGCGCCCGACATGATAAAGAATCCCGGAATAAAGAATACAAATACATTGGTAACTCCGCTAAGAGCCATTGTAAGAAGAACTATATAACCTGCAATCTCAGCAATTACACATACATAGAATATCTTAAGTGTTGTAAACGCCTTTCTAAGAAGCGGGAATAGAAGCATCATAGCAAGAATCTGCATTCCGCCTGCAAAGGTATTGAACAGTGTATAATTGCCCTGCCAGTTAGATCCTGCGAGATCATATTTGAAGAAGTATATCAAAAGGTTTGATGTAATGTAGAGTGCAGTGTTAACAAGAACAATGGTTATAACGATAGTCATAGCCTGATCGTTCTGAACAAGAGCTCTGAACATTTCACCGATGGATGCAGTCTTCATGTCTACTGTCGACTTCTCTTTGATGCATACACATGTGATCGTGATAAAGAGAACAAACAGAATACCTATGATGATTGAGAAATATTTGAAACCAAGTCTCTCTACTTCAAGAGTTGATGCAGCCATGATCTTAAGATTAGTGTCAGATGCCGATGTAATTGCATTGTACTCCTCTGAAGGCACGTAAATTGCAACAACTCCTTCTCCGCAATCCTGACTGTCCATTGAAATCTCAATAGCATTATTTCCGTCAGACTTTGCCATTGTTAATCCGGAAGCTGTAAATGTGTAGTCCGTATTGTCGTTGTTAAGATAAATGACGCCTGCCTTTGTGTCTTCATCTCCCACAGCGCCGTCAAATACTTTCTGTGTTCCTGTGATAACAACATCTACGCGTTCACCGTTAAGCTCTGTCTTATTTGATGTTGCATTTCCGTCTGCATCTCTCTCAATCACATAGTAGGTAAAAGAGGTATTTGATGCATCATACTCTTTTACAATATTTTCGGTACTCTGGGCTGCCATGCTTGAACCGATGGCAGATACGCTCATTACGGTAACAATAGTGATGATGGCTGAACCAACACCGGCACAGGAACGTGCAAGCGCTGAAAGTCCCTCTCTTTCCTTACCGCTTTCTGTAAACGCAGGAACCATTGACCAATATGGGATGTCCATCATTGTATAGGTAACGCCCCACATGATATAAGTAACAGCTGCATAAGCTATAAGTCCCTTAGGTGACAGTGAAGGTGGTGCTGCAAACATCATGATAAGCAGCACTGTATTGGTTATCGTACCAATCATAAGCCATGGTCTGAACTTACCCCATTTTGTTTTGGTCTTGGCTACAATAACACCCATGATAGGGTCATTGAACGCATCAAATACACGGGCAACCAGAAGTATTATGCCCATTGCAATGGCACTAACACCCATGATGTCCTGGAAATAGTAAAGTACATATGATGCAGAAAGCATGTAAACCATGTCTTTTCCGACTGCACCGATTCCGTATGCAAATTTTTCAAGTCCTGTTAAAGTTCTCTTTTCCACGATTGTCTCCCTCAGCCTTACGCTTACTTATTTTTCATAGCTACAGCCAGCTCTACAACTTTTTTGGCTCCGTCGTATATTCCGGCTTTTTTATTTTCAATGATGTTGCTGCACATTTCATTTAACAGATCTGTCTTAAGGAACTGCTCAAGCATCTGAATTGTGTGAGGTATGTCTCTGCACTCTAAAGTTCCGTCTCCTATCTCAGCCGAATGAATTGCCCCCCACATCTCATGCTTGCCAACTCTCTTTATAAAAAGCTTCGGAACAGGATAAAACGCGAGTTCACTGGGCTTTGTAACAAGAACATCACAGCTTCTCATAAGAAGGTTGGTTGTGTAAACAGCCTTAAATATATCTGCGTGATAAAAACCGTGTATTCCTGTTACTGTTGTGCTCTCATCCAGAGCATCCTCAGCAAATCTGCAGGTGTCTTCCCAGTTGTCCATGTGCTCTTTGGAAAGCTCCTTCATTTCAGGAATCTCTTTTATCAGCTCGTCCCATACATTTCTGTAATCACCTACATTAACATAAAGAGCTGCCTTATTGTCTCTTATGTACGGTATAAGGTGTTTGATTATCTCAGCAAATATCTCCTTCTGAGCTCCGGCTCCGCCGATGGTCAAAAGAAATCTCATGGGCTTTCTCATCTCTCTTCTCGCCACACGTGCTTCGCAGTCTTTCTCGATGTTGGAAACAAGCTCATAGTCGATGTAATGACCGGTGTAAACAAGAGAATTCTGAGGCATCGGGCTGCATACCTTCTTTTTGTTCATTCCGTTAAGTATGCGATATCCCATGTAAGCATTCCTGCACTGGATAGTATGAAGTGAGCCTTCAGAAAGATGAAGTGCCATAGGCCAGTTGTCAGGAATAGCATTAACTACGTATTTCATTCCTGCATGGATTGCTGCCTGAGCAGGCCATACGTGTGTAGCAATAACAGGAATGTCTTTATCAATATTCTTATAAACAGGAGCCATCAGCTCCGCGTTCTTCTGATCTGATGAATTGTAGGTAAGAGCTCTGAATCCTTCATAATTGGTAGGCTCCCATACGAGCTTATTGAATATCGGGTTTTTAGAAAGTCTTGATCCCAGTGAATACAGATCGTTCTGAGCACTTATTACTTTGGTACAGGTTGTTTCTTTGAAGGAATTAAGGTCGAGCCAATACGGTACATATCCCAGGTGCTTTGCATAAGATGCCATAGCCATTGAAATACGATAATGCCCGAAGCCCATTCTTATGTTTCCTACTATTATGGACTTGTCCGGATCGATATTTCCTTCGTTTTCCTTTATCTTAGCAGTAACATCAATATTTTTTACTCCAAGAATAGGTCCTATCACTTCATTGTCGGATATGCGGATCTTGTAATCTACAGATGAGTCATCTCCGTATTTTCTTATGAATTTCTTTTTAGATTTCAGTGCTTTATTGTAATCTTTTGCATCGATCACATTGCCGAAAATAACTTTAGATTTATCAGTCATTCTTGCCTTCCGTTCTGCCGAAACATGACGGCTATAATAGAAATTGTTACGTTTCGGAAACCCGTATTAAGCAATCGGTTTCCTTATGTTTATAGTAACAAAACGCCATGTTTATAACAAGAAACGCTTTTAACAAATTTCGTTTCCGGCTTTTGTGCAAATTGACTTCAGATGACTGAAACTATAGAAAGTCCACGTTTTTTTGCAAGATCAATAAACTCATCTCCGCATTTGATCGTAGGCTTTGAAAGATGATCGGGATTTATAAAGATGATTTCGCCAACCTGGCCGGTGTTTAACATAACCCTGTTAGCTATAAATGTATTAACGATGTTACCCATAAATGTCATGATTGCATTGGGCTCGTATTTCTCAAGTCCGCTTTTCTCGAAATGCTCAATAACAGCAAACGGACATATCGGATCCCTGTGTGCTCTTCTGGCTGTCAAATTGTCATAAACATTTGCAATGGTAACAATAGATGATATTTCATCAATCTTTTCATTCTTCAGATGGAGCGGGAATCCGCTTCCGTCTCTCATCTCATGGTGCATCAGGATTGTATTTTTAATATGGACATCAATGTCCTTATCCTTGACCAGTTCATAACCCTTAAGCACATGCTCGTTCATGGCTTTCTGCTCATAGTCCGTAAGCTGCTTGTCTTTATTCAGCAGATATGAAGGAATCAGCATTTTGCCTATGTCATGTAAAAGACCTGCAGCAGTTGCAACCTGAATCTTGTCTTCAGGGAGTCTCATCCATGTTGCAAGCGTATTGCTTATAAGGGATACATTAAGAGAATGCATGAAAACAGCATCAGAATTGTCTCGCAGATTATGGAGCATATCAAATATACCTGCTGTACCACCGGCTTCTACAAACAGGTGATAAACAGGTTCAGTCAGCTTATCCACATCAAGAGGAATGGACTCATTGGCAAGCATTCTAAAGGACTCCTCAAGCTCTTCAGCACAATCCTCTATATGCTGCTTGAAAATAATGAACTCCTGAGTGTTTCTAAGTCTCTCGGAATATGAAGGCTCAAGATCGGTTGTTCCTGACGCTTCCTTATCCTCAGGAACCGCTTTCATCTCTTCTTCAACAAAGATGTTATAAAGGGAGAAAGACCTTATCCTGTCTATATCCTTTTGGGTAAGAACAGTGTCTTTTGGCGCTACGAGCCTGTCATCGAGAGTATAGACGTTCTCTGATACGACCATTCCGGGTATTAATTTGTCTACGGATACTAATTTCATAAACTAATTATAGCATACTATTAACGGAATTGCGTAAAACAATAAAAGAAAACCTCGAAGCAATGCTCCGAGGTTTATAATGCCGGCAGTGGGACTTGAAGGAACACACGTATATGAAAACCGCATGGAAAGGAGGTTTGCAAGCTCTGCTCCTCCAAGTCACACAATAAGTAACACAAATGTGTTTTATCAGTCTAAGCAAGGTTTATCTTCATAAAATTCTTTTACAGTCTGAGAAGCCCAATAAGGTAATATTTCAAAATCTTCTATAGTTTTGACTTGAAGAGTAGGATGATATTCTTCTTTAAGATATTTTTCAAAAGATTCTTTCGGCATCAGTCCATCTCTATATAGCTTATAAATTGCATAAGCTGTATCTAATTCTTTAGTCCGTACTGCATCATATAATGGGACTTCTTGAATTTTAGAGTTTTCAACAATTATTTTCTTTTGTTCCTGTTCTTCCTTGTGTTTTTCACGTTCTTCGTTTATTTTAGCTCTTTTTTTATCTGATGCATAATTTATATGCTGTACATTTTCTTTACCACATCTTGCAAGGACTGCTTCTGAAAGGAGAGATATAGCTTCTTCTTTAGTAGCCGTTCCAAGAGATACAGGAGCATAGCGAAGTTCAAGTTCTTCTCCATCTTGTGTAAGTGTATATGACTCAGCTTTTTCTTCAATCTTATCAATAATATATGTATCAAAGTCTATAACCTCAATTCTACTGAAAACTCTTGCAAAAAACTGGTCCATCGCTTCTGAACGTGAACCGCCACCAATGCCTTTTGTATAAAAGAAAAATTCAAGCATTGACTTTGTACTTGTAATGATAAGGACTTTTGCAGGGATGCCAGGCTTATTATGATACCTTGCACCAGCTGGATTGCAGAAGTTAGGGTCAAGAAAAGTCAGCCATGCCTCTGCTGTAAGAGTGCATCCTCTTGAGTCATCCATGATAATAATTTCTTCTCCTGCGTAGTCATCTAAAGGATTAGAAGTAGGTGTACGACAGTAGCTCCAAGTGATACCTGTTCTTTTTTCATTTTCATCTATGATTCTTTGTGCAAGGTCTTCAGCAAAACGAGACTTTCCTTTTCTTGAAGCTCCAGTAATAAAATAAGTAGTAAGCAAAAATTCCTTATTTTTCATAGCTTCAATAGCTGTGTATATTTTTTTATCGGTATAGCAAGCAAAAGCATCTTCACATCTTTGACGATAGTGTGAGTATGTCTTAAAGTATGAGTCTGTAAGGAAAATCTGAGTTTTTTTAATTTTTCCTTCAAGAATTTGCTCTTCAAGCCAGTCAATATCTTCTGCAGCAGCTAACTTTTTGACCGTAGCAATACCTTTTTTCCAAACAGATTCTCTTTCTGCATATATATCCATGTAGTCTCTACCACAATAAGTATATACAGCAGTAGGACTATACTGGTATTTATCAGGGTACTTGATATGTATAAGATAAGCAAGCATGTTATCTACTGCATATCGTCCCTTTTTAGGCTTTTCTACATACTGAGAAGCAAGTCCAATAGCTAAGGCTATATCAGTGAGCTTAGCTCCTTTTTTAAATTCAATTACCCAATGAGCATGTAAATGCTTTAGAGTAACATCATAAGTTTTCATAGCTTCATTCCATTTTTGCTGTGTATCAGAGTCATGAATAACACCACGAAGAGACTTAAGCTGAATGCCTTTGTCTTCAAGTCTTTTAGCAATAATGGCTGTCACCCTTTGTAAGTCAGGAAAGGCAGCTTTTTCTTCATCAGTCCAGTCCCATAACTCAGGGTTAAGTTCTTGAGCTATACCACATGCAGTTAAATCGGATTCAGTTCTTGCCATAATATATCCTCCTTAAAATAAATCCTTATATTATATACTGTGATTTTAATTTTGATTTTTCTCATTTTTTGCTCATTTTTTTTAAATCGCCCCTAAATAACCCTTTAAATATCCCCATAGAAAAACAAAGAATTTTCAAAGAGTTAAAAGTCTGAGAACCCTTGAAAATACTGGGCGGAGTATCGACAAGCCCTACTCCGCCCGCTATTATAAAAATATATATTTATTGTATAGAGGGGAATATTTAACAGTATTTTTCAGAAAAGTCTTTTGCACGGGGTATGTGGATTAAAAACTGCATATCATATTCCCCGTGCGGTCTTCTCGAGAGGAAAGAACATGAACCCCAAAAGCATTTAATATAAAATAATTAGTGTTTTATTCAATGTATTTTATGGTTTTATTCATCCTTCTCGAGATAGAATCATCTTTCATGGTCTTCATATTGTTTCTGTGCTTCTTGTATCAGCTGATTATATGACTTGAAAGCCTGTATTACTGTGGTTTTTCCTTCACGGATAATCTTATCAAGCTCTTTTTTATCTCTTTTTGCTTGATAATAGGAATTTATATTCTTCTTGCAGTCAGCCCATAACCATGTGATATCATCATGCCAAAAAGAACGGTCTTCAGGATTATCTATTATCTTTTTATACTCAGTTATAATGACTTTCCTGAACTTATACGGGTCATCAGGTACACACTTATGATAAAAAGCGTCAAGCTTATCAAGAGCTTCAAGCTTCTTTTTAAGGTACTTGTCAGGAGTGATGCCAAGGTCTGATACAAGGACTTCAGAAAGACTTCCAGCTGGCATTTTGTTTAAGGTTTTCATAAAGGCTTTTTTCCATGTATCAGCCTTTTCAGCCTTTTCTTTATACTTGCCTTCAAATTCCCATTGAAGAGTAGCCTTTTGATGATTAAAGGCTGCTTTCTCTCTATGAAAAGCATCTTCCTTGGCTTTAAATTCCTTATCCCGTTTACTCTGATTAGCCTTTATAGTCTGAGCTTCGTTTACTTCAGATAAAAGAGCTAAATCCTCATCAAGGTCTCGTGTTATATATTCTTTATTAGTTAAAGGGATTTTATGTACTGTAGCATTCCGTGAAGTTGTTTTATCCACAAGCTTATTTTTTTCTTCCTTTATTTCCTGGACTTCTGCTTGTAGCTTTTGCTTTACATATTCTTCTGTAGTCTGCCAGCCTCTACGCTCTTCTTTAGGTTTATGGGTATGCTCTTTTACACATATCCCATACTTTGCACAGAGGTCATCAAGGGTCTGTAAACAAGAAGCTTCCCACATAGCCACAGGATTACTTTTACTGCCATCAGGAAGCTTTTTTGGTTTTATTTTCATTTCTTTAAGAGCTCCATGAAAGCTCACTTTAGTAGAAAGTCCTTTTTTGCCTTCATAAGATACAGGGATAAAGTCAAGATGAGCATGTGTAGCACCTTCTTCATCTCCATGTATATAGAATCCGATGACTTTCAAGTTAGGAAACTTCTCCTGAAAAGCTTCAAGGTATGCTTTTAAAATCTTTTTAGAAGTCTCATAGTCAGGATGATTATTTTTATTTCCTATATAAACAAGCTGCTCATATACAGCGTGTTGTATATCATCTTTCTTTAAAGATTTATAGTAAGCTTTTGCATCAGGGATGACTTTATCAGGATGCCTATTCCTAATTTGCTTGGCGTTATATTCTTTTATAACTTCTTCAAAAATCTCTTCATAAACAGAAGCAATATCTTTATCAACCACAGTTTCATGTGGTCTATCAGGATGGATATTTTGAGGCGTGTGATTTTTATAGTGTTTTCTTCTATTATGGTCACGCTTCATCTTATCCCCCTCAGTATGAGTCATTGTCGTATATTCCATAAGTCAATCCTTCCTTCTCTCTCGAGAACAAACACAACTCCAACGTTCCGCTTTCATAAATAACACCGCTCCTTATCAGCGGGTTATTTATACGCTCCAACTTGTTGGAGTTAACCCCTTAACCAATGTGCGAAGATGTCTGCGCTACGCTTGCCATCATCGACACATTGATTCGGGGCCCCCTTCCTTTAAAAAGGAATCGAAACCAATACATTTCCACGCTACGCTATGAGGGTCAGATATCATCTTCTGATACCTTTTCAAGTGCCTTCTGAAAGTCTTCAGTAAGCCATGCGAGGATATCTTTTTCAGTATGTGAATCAGAAAATGCTTTTCTGATATACTGAACAATTTGCTTATCCTCTTCCTGTCTTTCTTTCTCAATAGCTTCTTGAAGCTGTTTTTTTGTTTTCTCAATATCTGCTTCTTTCTCTGAAAGAATGCGCTGTAAATCCTTAACACTTGTTTTCTTCATATTTTTAATCTCCTTTTAAAAAGTGTTTTTAGTTTCCTCATGTATATATGTAAGGAGTTCTCGCAAAAGTGGTGATGTTTTGAATTTTTAAAATTTATTTTGAGGAGATTTTAAAAAGTCATTAATTTTTAACTTTTGCGTTTTTATTAATCAGGGGGTAAAAATAGATTTTATTTTTAAATTTTTAAATTGATATTTTTTAAAGAATTGGATTAATTTTTGAATTTTTAGAGCTTGAAAGCCGCATGGTTAAGGGATTAATCGTTTTAGTCTACCTTTTGATTAATTCAGAAACATATATCTCCGAAAGGAGATATTCGATTATGAATAAAATTTTTAGTAAAAAAGAACTGATGATGAACTTATTAAAAAATGATATGATTGACTCTGCAGAGCTTGCAGATTTTATGGACATTGAAAAATTAATAAGTGAACTTCATCCAAAGGAATTACCAGAGAAACCGAATTATAAAGGTTATTTATTTCGCACTTTTGTAAAAGTTCCAAAAAGTGTTAGACCTGATGGAAGGATGCCTATAACAGCTAACAATCTACCTCTTTTACGTGAAAAGCTTCTTGCATGGTATACTTCACCACAGGTATATAGCCTTGAAGAGTTATTTCCTTTATGGACTTCCTATCACATGGATGAGATAGGAAACAACAAACAGACCGAGAGAAGAAATTTCTATTTTTGGAAGAGATATTATCTTCCGAATAAGGACTTTATATCAAAGCCTATAACAGATATAACTGCTCATGATATAAAGGTATTTCTTGCATCTTTTGGTACTTCCATAACTAGGACAACTCTTGGGAATATCAAAAGTATTATTAATGGGATATACGATTATGCCATTGATAAAGAGATTGTTACTTTTAATAAGGCGCGTCAAGTAACCACAACTAATATCAAGTGCAAGTCAGAAACTCAAGTCGGGGAAGTGGCTTACACTGATGAAGAAAGAAGAAAGATTATTGACTATTTTAAAGATTCTACAGACCCGTATGATGAAGCGATAACTCTTCTTTTCTATGTATGTGACAGACTTGGAGAAGTCAGAGCCCTTAAATGGGAAGATATAGACTTTGATAAGAAAGTTATGTATGTAAAAAGACAGATTGTCAGAGGTGAAGAATCATACATAACCGAAATAGAAGCCACCAAAACGGGAGTGGTAAAGGTCTTTCATTTTTCTAAGAAAGGAATCAATCTTCTCAAAAAGTGGAGAGCTGAGCGCCCTGATGATGATACAGGATATGTCTTCAAGAGCAGAACGGGAAGAGCACTTCGAGAAGATACTATCAGGGAACACTTAAAAAAAGCATGTGCAGAAACGGGAATTAAATACAGAAAGTATCACGGCACACATGCTGCAAGAGCATGGGCAGCTACAAAAGGCGCACGCATAGGCGGCATACTTGTTACTCAAGAGCTTGGTGCATGGCTGAATAAAGGTACAGCCCAGAGATATATGAATGCGGCTCAGAGTGGCATAGAAGACTATATTGATGAAATATTTGATTAAAGGTCACACATAGTCACACAAGGCATAAAAAAGAAGACCCGCATAAATACGGGTCTTCAGTCTGCCGGCAGTGGGACTTGAACCCACACGTGGTTACCCACAACAGATTTTGAGTCTGCATCGTCTGCCATTCCGACATGCCGGCTAACAACTTTATTAGTTTATCACAGGGTTTTTGTATATTCAAGTATCAAATTCTTTGGACAGATACCACGCAAGTACATGGTGCGCCTGTTTGAAATCTCCACCAAAGATACGCTTTCTAAGCTCATCCTCTGAAAGAAGAACAACATTCAAAAACTCCGAATCATCAAGATGCTGAGTTGTCACCTTTTTGCAGTTTTTTGCTGCATATATGTGAACATAGTTACTGGCAAGAGTTGCATTGGCCGGCAGACTCAAAAGATGCTTCCAGTTATCGGAAACATATCCTGTCTCCTCCTCAAGCTCTCTTTTTGCTGCTTCAAATGCTTCATCTTCAGTTGCTATAGTATTCTTCACTGTTATGTACGGATGATCTTCAGACTCTTTATACTCAATGCCACCGGCAGGGAATTCTGTTGTTATCTCATCTATTCCGTGCCTATACTGTCTTACGCAGATGTATCTTCCCTTTTCGTCTTTTGCAACCACAACCGAAAAGCTGTGTTTGGAAAAATTGTAAACAGGACCTATATCTGTTCCATCCGGAAGCTCATATATGTTCTGTCTGAAATCAATCCATTTATCCTGCTTAAGATGCTCTTCCTTTACCAGTTTCCATCTTAAATTATCATCGTTCATTTTTACGCCTCAATTACTTCTCTGTATTTTTGATAAGGTCCATTACAACCTCTCTGGCAATAACAAGTCCTGCAACAGGCGGAACAAAAGCTGTGCTGCCAGGGATTGTTCTCTTAGATGATCCGGAAGAAATGAGTTCTTCCTGTACCAGCTCTTTATCCGGTTTTATCGGTTCTTCATTCGAATATACAACCTTAAGCTTTCTGATTCCGCGTTTCTTGAGTTCTCTCCTCATGACTTTAGCAAGAGGATCAATCTCGGTCTTGTAGATATCAGTAACCTGAACCCTGGTCGGATCAAGCTTATTGCCGGTTCCCATGGAGCTTATCACAGGTACTCCAAGTTCCTTGCACTTCATGATTATGTCGATCTTGGCTGTAACGGTATCTATTGCATCCACGACATAATCGTATTTCTCAAATTCAAATTCCATGCTGTTCTTCGGAAGATAAAAACACTTATGGCATTCAACCTTGCAACCAGGATTTATATCAAGAATCCTGTCTCTGGCTACGTCTACTTTATCTTTTCCCACAGTGCTGTGAAGTGCAATTATCTGTCTGTTTATATTAGAAACAGCCACCGAATCATTATCAACAATATCTATGGCACCAACGCCGCTTCTGGCAAGAGCTTCTACGACGTATCCTCCGACTCCGCCCACACCAAAAACACAGACCCTTGAGCCGGCTAGCTTCTCAAGCGCCTGTGTTCCCAGAACTAATTTTGTTCTTACAAGTTCATCCTTCATACGTAACAGTGTTCTTCTGTAAGATGAAGCCGTTTGTCATTTACAACAGCTCCTGTTATCTCCAGTTTTACGCCTTTTCTTCCAAGCTTTCTCCTGCCTTCCAGGATCAGATGCACCTTCTTGTCCTCTGTCATATATTCCTCAGAGATTTCATCAAAGCTTTCGCTGCCATCCAATACCTTTTTGAAATCTCCTATAAATGCAGGTATTACAATAGCACCGATTCCCTGCCCCTGAAGTGGTCCATAGACCCTTACAATTTCGTGCAGAAGAAGCGTTCTCAGTTCTTCCATATCCCCATTAACCCCCGTTAAATAGTTTTGTTTTACTGCTGAATGGTTTCAACTATGGCCGGTAAGAGCTGCTTCTTACGAGATACAACTCCCGGAAGTGAAACCACATCCCCCTCTGAATTTATACCAAATGCCGAGTTCAGCGTATGAAGCGCCTTCGCCCCCGAGAAGACAACCTGTGAAGACTCGTCAATGATATTTGTAAGCATAAAGAACAGCATATCAAGGCCGTCTGACTCTGCCACTTCCTTGAGCTCCGGCATTATCTTATCCTTGATCTCTATGAGCTCCTCAGCGCTCATGGAATTGATCTGACCGATTCCAATGGTCATATCATCCACAGTGAATTTCTTGAAATCCTGATGGATTATCTCATCAGCTGTCTTGCTTCCGAGATTTGATCCGGCATGGAACATCTCTTTTGCAAATTCTTCGTAGTCTATTCCTGCAATCCTTGCAAGTTCTTCTCCTGCGTCCCTGTCCACCTTGGTACATGTGGGCGAACGGAACATCAAAGTATCCGAAAGTATAGCTGCAAGTAAAAGACCTGCTGTTGTAGGATCAATTTCCTGTCCGTATTCCTTGTACATCAGATATATGATCGTACATGTTGATCCCAAAGGCATATTCCTGAAGTATACCGGTCCTGCAGTCTCGATTGTACGAAGTCTGTGATGATCTACAATTTCCTTGATATCAGCAGCATCTGCTCCGTTTACAGCCTGGTTTTTCTCATTGTGATCCACAAGAATAAGCTGTTTCTTGTGAGCACCAAGGAAATTCCTTCGGCTGATCATTCCGATATAGTGATCATTCTTGTCAAGAACCGGGAAGTATCTGTGCCTCATGGAAGCCATTACTTCCTGTATATCCTCGATATAATCATCCATGTGGAAGGTAACCAGATTGTCTTTTTTCATGATATGCTCAATCGGCATACTCTGGTTGATAAGCCTTGCTACAACGAATGTGTCATGAGGAGTTGTGATTATCTTGGTACCATGCTCTGAAGCCTGCGCTTTAATGGTCCTTGCTACCTCAGCACCTTCACAGACTATTATGCAGGCTGCATCCATCTCGATGGCACAGAGCTGAGTTTCATATCTGTTACCGAGGATTACAACGTCACCTGCTTCGATCACGTTTTCCATCATCTCAGGGCTTGCTGCAGCAATAACAACTTTACCGCTTGTCAGCTCTTCGTTTATATCACCCTCAATAAGTTCTCCGTCCAGCGTCTCAACAATATTCTTGTAGGAAGTCCCCGCCTGTGAGAGGATATGCGGATCTATAACATCCATATATGTCTCAACGATATCGTTGGTGGTGATGATGCCTGCCAGCTCGTCGCCCTCAGTTGCACAAAGTGTGACAACATCCGCATCACGCATCTTGGCCCAGGCGTTCTTCAGAGACATCTTACCGCTGGTGCCGTCAAGACGCCTTATCTCCATGTCTCTTACCTGAGTTCTCACATCCTTAATATATGCCGG
This sequence comes from Butyrivibrio sp. XPD2006, assembly GCF_000420865.1. Taxonomy (GTDB): domain Bacteria; phylum Bacillota; class Clostridia; order Lachnospirales; family Lachnospiraceae; genus Butyrivibrio. Next base: position 116,607 of record NZ_ATVT01000008.1, on the reverse strand, counting down.
AACATCCACTCCGAAGTGTGAAAGCACAAACTGAGTTTCTTCATTGAGATGTCCCGCTCTGCATGCTATATAGTTGCCGCCAAAAACCTTATTCTTGAGATTGGCATATGTAATAGCTGCGCAGATTGAGTCCGTATCCGGATTCTTGTGTCCTATTATAAATATTGGTCTTACGTTTTCCTGTTCGCTCATATATCTCCTTACAAATCATCTTCGTCATAGGTATCCAGGAAATGATGTCTGCCTGTCTTGTTCGTCTTATATGATATTATCGCATTAAGGTGGACATTTTCCACACTTTTAAAAATATTTGACTCAATATAGGGGCTCTTTTCCCGAAGCTGTCTTATCAGCTCTTTTGTTTCAGCCCTCTTACTGACATCGCCGGGATTTACAGCGGTATCTCTCTTTTCAGTCATCTTGCAGGCGCAGGCAATGAACTTCAGCTCATTGTAATTGCACCAGTGCTTGATATCTTCTTCTCTTATAAGATACATGGGTCTTATAAGCTCCATCCCCTCGAAATTAGTGGAGTGAAGCTTGGGCATCATGGTCTGTATCTGTCCGCCGTAGAGCATTCCCATAAGAATTGTCTCAATTACGTCATCATAGTGGTGGCCAAGAGCTATTTTATTGCAGCCAAGTTCTTTGGCCTTGGCATAAAGAGCTCCTCTCCTCATCCTTGCACAAAGATAGCATGGAGACCCTTCTACTACGCTGCTGGTGACATCAAAAATATCCGATTCAAAAACCTGTACCGGAATGTTCATGATGGTAGCGTTTGTCATGATCAGGTCATAATTGAGCTTGTTGTATCCCGGGTTCATAACAAGGAAAATAACGTCAAAGTTCTTTTTCCCATGCCTTAGAATCTCCTGAAAAAGCTTGGCCATCAGCATGGAATCCTTGCCACCGGATATACAGACAGCAATCTTGTCACCGTCATTTATAAGTTTATAGGTATTTATGGCCTTTGTAAACTTGCACCATATTTCTTTTCTGTATTTCTTGATGATGCTGCGCTCGATGTCTTTGCATCGCTGCTCATCGTATGCCCCGGATATATCAGGGTTTCTCATAGATAGTGTTTCCTTTCAAATAAAGCGATGTATCGACAATAATACATCATCCGAACTGAGATGTATATAGTTCGTAATAAAATCCTCTCTTGGCGACCAGTTCAAAATGTATTCCCTGTTCAATTATATGTCCGTCCTTCATGACAAGGATAAGATCGGCCTCTCGAATGGTCGAAAGCCTGTGGGCTACAATAAAGCTTGTTCTGCCCTTCATCATCTTGTTGAAAGCCTTCTGAATCCTGGTCTCGGTTCTGGTATCTATTGAGGATGTAGCCTCATCAAGTATCAGCATTGGCGGAATATCAAGCATTACTCTTGTAATACAAAGAAGCTGCTTCTGGCCCTGTGAAAGATTGCCGCCGTTCTCTGTAATTACAGTATCATAACCATCAGGAAGCCTCTTTATAAAACTGTGTGCATGTGCCGCCTTGGCAGCCTCTATTATCCGGTCGTCAGAATAGCCCTCTCTGCCAAGCGTGATATTGTCTCTGATGGTTCCGCTTCTGAGCCATGTGTCCTGAAGCACCATTCCAAACTTCTCTCTGATGTCACTTCTTGCTATGTCTCTGATATCTGTTCCATCAATTTTGATGCTTCCCTTATCAACATCATAGAAACGCATAAGAAGATTAATAAGAGTAGATTTACCGGCACCCGTGGGTCCTACTATGGCAACTCTCTGTCCCTTCGATATTGAAAGGTTAAGATTCTCAATAAGACTGATATCCTTATTATAAGAAAAAGACACATCGGATATCTCTACTTTGCCTTTAACATCCTGAAGCTTAACAGCATTATCACTATCAGGAGTTTCTGGTTCCTCTTCTATAAGCTCAAAAACGCGTCCCGCGCAGGCAAGCGCATTCTGAAGCTCCGTGATGACTCCTGATATCTCATTAAAAGGCTTCGTATACTGATTGGCATAGCTGAGGAAGATAGTAAGTCCTCCTACAGTCATACCTCCGGCAATACATGTAAAAGAACCAAACAGCGCTACTGCTGCATATACGATGTTGTTTATAAATCTGGTCCCCGGATTTGTAAGCGATGAAATGAAAGTTGCCATGACACTGACCTTTTCGAGGTTGTCGTTCATCTCATCAAACGCTTCCATATTCTCATCTTCATGGGCAAAAGCTTTAACAACCGACAAGTTCCCTATCATCTCATCAACAAATGACGTCTGACTCGCCCTGGCTTCACTCTGCTGTTTAAAAAGCCTAAAGCTTCTTGTAGCTACAAACCTTGCAACAAGCAGCGATAAAGGTGTCAGTACAACTACGACAATGGCAATACCAAAGTTTAAGTAGAACATGAATGCAAGGGTACCGACAATCGTAACTATTCCGGTAAATAACTGTGAAAAGCCCATGAGAAGGCCGTCTGCAAACAGATCAACATCGGCTATTATCCTGCTGACTATCTCACCGGTCTGCTTACTGTCTATATACTCAAAAGGAAGTATCTGTAATCTGGAAAAAGCATCTCTTCTTACATCTCTCACCACGCGAAAAGTGATGCGGTTATTAACAGTGTTCATCACCCACTGGCAGATTGCTATAAACATTACAGCAACAGCCATCCTGATAAGTATGTTTATTATCTTAACAAAATTAACGTTGTCTTTTCCAATAATGCAGTCTATCGCGTTACCGGCAAGAATAGGTACATACAGTGACAAAAGAGCTGTCACAACAGCCAGTATCATTGAAACTGCGATAAGGAAGTGGTATTTTCCGGCATATCTCAGAACTTTTTTCAAAGTCTTTGTGTTCATTGTGCCACCTCCTTTTTGTACTGAGACTCGAATATCTCTCTGTAAGCCTCACAGTATTTAAGAAGGTTATCGTGGTTTCCTATTCCTACTACATGCCCGTCATCAAGAACAACGATCTTGTCGCAGTTCATTACCGACGCTGTTCTCTGGGATACAATAATTGTAGTCGGCGGATTATCCATACCCGCAATTGCTTCGCGCAGTCTTTTGTCAGTAAGATAATCCAAGGCGGATGCACTATCGTCAAGTATCAGGATCTCCGGCTTTCTCACAAGAGCTCTTGCTATTGTAAGCCTTTGTTTCTGGCCGCCGGAGAAATTTTTACCTCCCTGAGCAACTTTTGTGTCCAGACCTTTCTCTTTGCCATCAACAATCTCTTTTGCCTGTGCAATCTCAAGCGCCTCATAAATCTCTTCATCAGTGGCATCGTTCTTGCCCCATCTGATGTTGTCACGGATTGTTCCGCTGAAAAGAACCGCCTTCTGAGGCACTATTCCAACCTTTTCCCTCAGCACTTCCATCTTTATATCTTTAACATTGACGCCATCTACAACAACGCTTCCGGTCCTTGTATCATAAAATCTTGGGATAAGGTTAATAAGTGTAGTCTTTCCGCTGCCTGTTCCGCCAATAACGCCTACTCTCTCGCCTCTTTTAATAGATAGCGAAAACGGATACAGAGAATCCTCGATATCATCGGAATATCTCATTGAAGCGTCTGTAAACACAATGTGGTCCTTAGTATTTTTAAACTCGGTAATCTTTCCGTCTTCCATGGAGGACTTCATTTCAAGCATTTCCTCCACTCTGTTTCCGGACGCTATTGCCTTTGTTACAGTCAGGATCAGGTTTGCAAACTTAATAAGCTCAACCAGAATCTGCCCCATGTAGTTGTACAATGCAACAACTGCACCCTGTGACAGCTCTCCGCCGTTAACAGTAATAGCACCTCTATATATAAGAAAAGCCACAGAAAGATTAAGGATTGCATAAGTCACAGGATTCATAAGCGCTGTGACACTTCCGACAAAGCTCTGAAGCTTCATCTGAAGCTCATTTTTCTCGTTGAAGTTTTCCTTCTCTTTTTCCTGCAGATTAAAAGCGCGGATAACTCTAACACCAGTATGATTCTCCCTTGTAAGACCAAGAAGCCCATCGAGTCCTTTTTGAATCTGGCCATACATGGGTATGCTCCACTTCATGATCGCAGCAACTACTATAAACAGAAGAATTATTGTCACAAGGAATATGACAGATAGTCTGGGGCTGATAGTAAAAGACATAAACAGAGCGCCAAATACAACAAACGGCGAACGAAGAAGCAGCCTTATAGTCAGGTTAACTCCCTGCTGAACCTGGTTTACATCACTGGTCATCCTGGTGATCATTGCCGAAGTTCCTACTTTATCTATATCTGCATAAGACAACTTCTGAATATTATCAAAAAGAGCTCTTTTAACTCTGGCGGCAAATCCCGATGCCGCCTTAGCTGCAAAAAACTGTGCTGTCACCGCGCATATAAATCCAACAACACAAAGAAGCAGCAAAACAAGACACATATTGATAATGTGTCTCTTATCTCCGCCGGCTATACCAACATTTATCATTGAGGCTATAACAAGCGGAACCAAAAGCTCAAAGGACGCCTCAAGAAGTTTAAAAAGCGGTCCTAAGATAGCTTCGAGTGTGTAATGTTTTAGATATTTCAGCAGTTTTCTCATGATCAGTAATTTATTCTAAGTCCTTTAGGATAATGATTTTTGAGCATTCCGGAGGCAAGCTTGCCCCAGCCGATAGAGTATCCGTCAGTTGTCACAAGGCACCACCCTTTGGCACTTCCTTTTCCGGCAAAAGAGCTATCGGAAAGCCTTAATGTCTGGCCATTCAGATACTGTTTAATCTCATTTGAGTCAGACGGAAGGTCAACGGATAATTTCACGTTCTCCTTGCTTATTGCAAGAGCAAGTGCGTGCGACGGCTCAAAGCGGTCTTTTTTAACGGTTCCAAGATGCAGACCCGGTCTTATTACCTTAAGGCCGTTTATTCCGGGCATTTTATCAGGTGACAGGTATAACTGATCTCCAAAAGAAATAATAATCCCATCAGGAAGACTAAAACCATTTTCAAAGCATTCATCTGCAAAAGAATTGAATGCTTTTATCATTTCACTTTTTGCTTTAATGTTCTTTCCTCCCGGAATATATCCGGATTTATCCTGTCCTTCTTCACCGTCTCTCTTAAACACACATAGGAAATGCCCTTCTCCGCGAACTTTGTGCGGCCATAACCTTACAGATTCGGTGACTTCCGGATTACAGCCTTCGCCGGCAAATTCCAATCTTCCATTTTCCATTCCGCCGACGAGATCTGCGCATGTAACATGAAAATCAGGATTTCTGTCAAGAAACTCCGAGACATTCATTTCATTTTCTTCCGGCGAAAAAGTACAGGTGGAATAAACGAGTTTCCCTCCGGGAACCAGCATCCTGGCAGCATTGTCCAGAATCTCTTTTTGTCTATCTGCACACATCCTGACATTATCAGGGCTCCACTCCGAAAAGGCTTCTTCATTCTTTCTGAACATACCCTCCCCGGAGCAAGGTGCATCTACCAGTATCTTGTCAAAATATCCTTCGAAAATCTCTGCAAGATGGCCTGAATCTTCATTTAGTACCAAAGCATTCTTTATACCAAGTCTTTCTATATTTAATGAAAGTATCTTTGCTCTGTCCCTGTTTATTTCATTAGTTACAAGAATGCCCTCAGAATTCATCCTGCATGCTATCTGTGTGGATTTTCCTCCGGGTGCTGCACATAAATCCAGGACTTTGTCTCCAGGGTTTGGATCCAGGAAATGAACAGGCGCCATTGCAGACGGTTCCTGAATATAATATAGTCCCGCCTCGTGATATGGATGTTTACCGGGAGTCTCGTCAGCATCATAATAATAACCGTTCTCTTCCCAAGGCACAGCTTCCTTGCAGAAATCCAAATGCTCTTTTACCTTAAGAGGATTAATTCTCAAGGCGTGGTGACGATCTTCATCCTCTTCAAAAGCGTCAATAAACTCTGTATATTCTTTTTCCGATAGGAGAGTCTTCATCTTCTCCTTAAAAAGTTCGGGCAGCATTTTCCACCTCATTTACTAACTAATAGGACCATAACAATGTGTTATGATCCTATTTTAGATTCTTATTATAATTCTTCTTTGTGTTCCTTGATAAACTTCTTGATACCTTTGAAGGTTTCAGGACTGATGATATGCTCAATTCTGCAGGCATCAGTTTCTGCGATCTCTTCATTTACACCGGCAGTAAGCATCAGGAACTTAGTGAGATTAGTATGTTTTTCATATACCTTCTTGGCAGTTTTCAAACCTTCTTCTGTGAGTTTAAGCTCACCGTCATCTTCCATGATGACGAGTCCGTTCTCCTTAAGGATTCCGACTCCTCTGGAGACACTGGGCCTTGAAAATCCAAGCTCATTGGCAACATCAATTGAACGTACAACCCCTTTTTTCTTCTTAAGAAGATATATGGTCTCGATATAGTCTTCACCGGATTCGTGCATAGTCTTCCTCCCTTATTTAATAGCGCACAATCTTTTTATATATATAATACTATATTAAGAAAGAATAAAAAAGAGGTTATCCAATAAAAGGATAACCTCTTTTGCACATTTTCTAATGGATTGGCATCATTACTTGGCAAAATCTGTTGCTCTGCTCTCTCTGATGATATTGACCTTGATCTGTCCGGGATATTCCATCTCGTCCTCGATCTTCTTGGCAATCTCACGAGCCATGATAACCATATCTTCGTCACTAACCTGCTCAGGAACTACCATTACCCTGACTTCTCGACCTGCCTGAATAGCAAAGGAGTGATCAACACCCTTAAAGCTATTAGTGATGTCTTCGAGTTCTTTTAATCGTGAAGTGTATGTTTCAAGTGTCTCTCTTCTAGCTCCAGGTCTTGCTGATGAAATTGTATCAGCTGCCTGAACAAGAACTGCTATAAGGGACTGTGGCTCTACGTCACCGTGATGAGCCTCAACCGCATTGATAACAACCTGTGATTCCTTGTACTTCCTACAGATATCTACACCAAGCTGGATATGTGAGCCCTCAAGCTCGTGGTCAACAGCCTTACCGATATCATGAAGGAGACCTGCTCTCTTTGCTACACGGACATCAAGTCCAAGCTCAGATGCCATAAGGCCACAGAGCTGTGCTACTTCTACAGAATGCTTAAGACAGTTCTGTCCATAGCTTGTTCTGAACATCATACGTCCGAGAATCTTGATCACTTCAGGATGAAGTCCGTGAACACCTGCCTCGATAGCAGCATTTTCACCTTCTTCTTTGATCTTGGCAGCAACTTCTTTCTGTGCCTTCTCGACCATTTCTTCAATCCTTGCAGGATGGATACGTCCATCCACGATAAGCTTCTCAAGAGCTATACGTGCCACTTCTCTGCGGATTGGATCAAATCCGGAAATGACTACAGCCTCAGGTGTGTCATCAATGATAAGATCTACACCTGTCATAGTCTCAAGGGTCCTAATGTTACGTCCTTCTCTACCAATGATACGACCCTTCATCTCGTCATTGGGGAGCTGTACAACAGATATGGTAGTCTCGGAAACATGATCTGCTGCACAACGCTGTATAGCGCCTACAACAATTTCCTTAGCTCTCTTATCTGCTTCTTCTTTTGCTTCAGCTTCCATGTTCTTGATCATGATAGCTGATTCGTGTTTCACATCATCTTCAACGATTTTTAAAAGATACTCTTTGGCCTGATCGGAGGTTAAGCCAGAGATTTTTTCAAGTTCCTGTAGCCTCTGTTCATTTAACTTAGCAACCTCTTCTGTCTTCTTGTTTAAGTTCTCCTCGCGGGCACTTAAACTCTGCTCTCTTCTCTCGATAGCCTCGGTTCTCTTCTCGACATTTTCCTCTTTCTGCTGGATACGTCTCTCAGAGCGCTGCATTTCATTACGTCTGTCCTTGACTTCCTTCTCAAGATCATTACGTGTCTTGAGGGCTTCTTCTTTGGCTTCAAGGAGCTTCTCACGCTTTGTATCTTCAGCTTTCTTAAGGGCCTCGTCGATGATTTTTCTTGCCCTCTCATCTGCACTACCTATTTTATCATCTGATACCTTCTTGTGATAATTAGATGCTAAAACCCAGGTAACAAGAGCAGTGATGACAAGAGTTGCTACTACTGCAATAATAACAGTGGTCATTACAGGAGCACCTCCTTATTCAATTTTCATTGTACAATATTTTGTATAGTTTGCCCTAAATAAGCGCACTAATATACAAGATTACAACATTTAAATTGTACCTTATATTTGTTTACAGTGTCAAGTAACATAATAAGAGCTCCGATAGTTTTTAAAACTACCGGAGCCCTGTTTATATCTTATTTGGCGCCCTTTGAAGCAAATACTGCTCCAACTGTCATAAATAATATCTTTATATCTCTTCTCAGCGACCAGTTATCAATGAGATCCAGGTCAAGCTTAACAACCTCATCAAAGTCCTCTATATCACTTCTACCACTTACTTGCCACATGCCTGTAAGTCCCGGAGTCATGCATATACGACGACGATAATGCTCATTGTACTGTTCAAACTCTTTCTCTGTCGGAGGCCTTGTTCCAACAAGACTCATATCTCCTTTGAGAATATTCCAGAACTGAGGGAATTCATCGAGACTTGTTTTTCGGATGAATTTGCCCACCTTGGTAACACGCGGGTCATTTTCCATCTTAAACATAAGCCCGCTCATCTCGTTCTGTGACTGAAGATCCTTGAGTCTCTCTTCAGCATCGCGATACATGGATCTGAACTTGTAAATCTTAAATCTACGGCCATTCTTACCTACGCGAACCTGTGAAAAGAATATCGGTCCTCTGTCCTCAAGGAATATAGCCGGTGCAAGAAATACAGTTATTATAGCTGTAAAGAAAAGTCCCACGAGAGCTCCTACTATATCAATTGCTCTCTTGACCATCATCTTTTTGTAACTGTATTCAGGTCCTATAAACGAGATTACATTGTATCCGCCATAGTTTCCCGCCTTGCTTGCAACACCGAATTCAGGTATATCAAGACAGTAATGACAGTTAACTCCCATCTCTTTAAAGCCTTCTATCATAGGACTAATATAATCCCTTGGAAGATCGGGAGCGTTAATAATGACTTCATCAAACGCAAGTGTTACAAGCTTCTCTGTAAGGTGCTTGTATCCGGCGTATACCGGAACACCACAGATTTCCTCCTCGGCCTGTGGGTCATTCAGATTCTTGATATCTGCATATGCAGCGCCCACAACATTGTAGTTCTTGTACTTGGACTCCTTGATAAGCTTATTCAGAGTCTTCTCCATCAAGTCTTTCTGAGCTACAACAACGACCTGTGATGCAAAAGAAGCATTATTGTAAATTTTGTAAAGATAATGCTTGTAAAGAGTATGTACCAGGTATGTCAGAACAAAATTCATCCAGGCAAAGTTAAAAATTACTGTTCTTGAAAGAATATATGCCCATCTGAAAAAGAATACAAAGGTAATGGAAACCAGAAACATTATAACAATATATTGCGCAATTGCTATAAATTCATCCAAATATCCTCTTCTGGTAAAACCATAATTCCAATCTCTCACGAAACTGTATAGTGTACTGAAAAGGATAAATATTACAAGAACCATGTAATGAAGGTTCTTGTTGCCCCACTGCTCAGCTCTTCCGGCATAGCGAATATATGTCGCGATCTGATATGTCAAAACGATACAAGCTATATCCAGAATCCAAAGACCGTATGTCTGGATACACTTTTGTTTCTTATTCATAAAACTCCTCTAATCATTATTCATTCCGCTGTGATTAGCAATCTCTTCATCAGAAAGCTTCTTGGGGCCGAGAGCAAAGAAATTCAATATTCTCTTTTTTAAAGACCAAGTATGCTTCATCTTTATCTTATCTTCAGCAAGAGTTTCGAGTACAAGTTCTTCAACTTTATGCTTAGGTTCCTCATAAGGATTAAAATCATATACTCTGGCTTGTTTTACCAGATAGCCGAGAAATCTTGTATTAATACATATCAGGAGGCAATGATTGGTCTTAAGCGCCCACGCAGCCTCCAGCTGATGATCGTCAACATGTTCGCCGTATTTCTTGAGTCTCGGGACTACAACGATTGGTTTGTTCATATGCAATCCCTGCATTATGGTACCAACTCCGCCATGAAGGATCAAAACATCGCTCTCCTTCATACACTTTTCAAACAAATCCCTGTCCATAAACTGATGAGCTTCACAGTTTTTAGGGATATAGCTGCAGTTGCCGTATTGTACAATGAATTTCTCATCAGGCATCTCAGAAGCAAGCTTCTCTACCTGCTTCATCAGTCTGTCCATTTGAAATTTCTGCGTGCCAACTGAAACAAAAATCAAAATATACCGCCTCCGACAACAGCTTTGTCATACTCACTTGAAAGCTCCGGCCACTGTACAATAAATCTGTTCACGTGATTGTAAAGAAGTCTGCCTGTTAAAGACAACTCATTAACTCTCGCAAATGATTCTATAAATACAACCTTTTTCCCCATCCATTTAGCAATTCTACAGAAAGGATAAGAAATCAGTGCACCTGTAGATACAACAAAATCCGGTTTCTCTTTTATAATAATCTGTAATGCCTTTAAGGTAACATATATGAATTTAAAAATAAAGAAAATTTCTCTTCTGTTAACCTGAGGCATATAGTAATCAATCTTAATATTATCACCATATGTCTGGAAATCATTTTTCTCTGTGACCCAGCAGCAGTCATATTTCTCAATAACATTTGTCAGTCTTGTAAGCTCCTCCATGTGACCACCGGAAGAAGCCACCATAAGTACTTTTCTCATTCCCCTACCTCCACAATAAACCGCAAAACTATTTCACGCTTTTACGTAATCAAGGAAATTTAATTTCGTCCCCTCAAAAACATATTTAGTGTAGCAAAGTGCCTATCATAAAAACCATCATAAAATATAAATTTTTTGTAAATTATATTAATTTTTTCAAAAGGCTATTGATTTTTAATTATTTTTCTCAATTAGCCCCGTCTCACAAAGCGATATGCTTTTATCAACTGTTTTCTGAAAGGTCTTAGGATCATCCAAACTTCATGAAAAAACCTATATATTAAACCGTCGCATGAATATTCACGGCCATTTCTTTCAAAACTCTCCGCAACAGCAAGTATCTGATCTCTTCTAAGTGGTCCTTCTATAGTTGTCTGGCTCTCGCCGATAAAATAAGTCCCCTTTTCATCAATGTGATGAATCGTATGTGTAACATATTTGCCATCATCTCTTCGATACAGACATATATCACCTCTTTTTAAAGGCCTGTCTATGCTATCGAGAGTAAGGCTGTCCCTATTGCCTACAAGCAAAGGATACATGCTAAAGCCGAAAGGGTTTATTTTAATTTTATGCCCCTCTTTTAGGCCTTCAAGATAAATTGGTATCCATTTATCTGTGGCGATCATCTTTGTGTGATCTCCGGACTGCTCCATCATGATATAATTACTCCCGCCCTCTTAGCGACTTCGATGAATTCACTTAGATCTGAAGATGCAGTCTGCATATCTACTTCATACTCATTCATCATAGCTACCAAAAGTTCATCAAATGACTGCTCTTTTTCCTTTAATGCGTTGATTATAAAAAGTGCTGTATCATTTAGATCCATCATTTTGTTTACTTCCATAGTTTTGGATCCTGTGGGTACAAGAAATGGCTGACCAGATACTTCACATACTGAAAATTCTGAATTAAATCTCATAAAAACCCCTTCAAATCTCCCTTAATGCAATACATGGTGACAGTTGTCTGCCACCATGTCGCACTGTACTTCTACTTATATTTTAATCATCCGTAGAATTAGTGATGTCTGCGACCACGTCCATATCCGTATCCGCCGCCACATCCTTGATCATATCTCTGATCATATCCGCATCCAATGCTTATAAAGTATCCACCACATTCATAGTCCTTATTACTCTCGATGGTTGTGCAGGCATAAACACCCTCCAAGGTACCATTCATAGATGCATTTAGCTTAGGTGCGACATAAGCTTTCTTCATACTCACTCTCCCCTTTCGTGAAACTTTTATCTATAACCGTTTACTATATTAGCAATAAAATTTCAAGTTTTCAAGGCAAAATTTAATACTTTTTTAATAAATCAGTTCCCCTTACATGCCATTATCAATAACGTTTTTTAAAATTCTAACCGCATCAGTTTCCATATTACATGAAAACTCATAAATACGTGCTTTTTCAATTATTTTCTGTGTCACTCCGGCTATTCTCTGCGCCATATCATTATTTAATGATTCCGAAAAAGTTGAAGAATAGACATAACTTATTTTTTCTCTAATATTAGGAACCCTAACAGAATTCTCTTTTGCCTGCTTCAAAAATACAATTGCACCTAGCTCAACTTTTCTGTTAAGGTATTTACCAGAAGAGCCACACCATGGCAGTCCATAAACATATAGTTTACCATCTTGTTCTCTGCAAACTGTTACATCGCCATCAAGCATCTCGCATCCAAGTTCCTGCATCCAGAGTCCCGCCTGCGTACTCTTCCCGGTTCCCGATGAAGCAGAAAAAACAATTGCCTTGTCATTATAAATCACGCTGGCTGAATGTATTGACATTGCACCTTCAAAAAGAATTCTGTTGTAAAAAACTTCCTGCAATGCACTAAAAATATTTTGCTGCATCCAGTGATAATATTTTTGTTGACCAATACATCTCACAAAAAAATTTTTAGGATTATCGCAAACAAAAATTTGAGTATCACGATAGTTATTCTTCCCCTTCATCTGCCACACGAACATATGTATGCGCCTCGGATAATACTGAATTAGGGTATCACCGTCCTCATAGAGAGAAAAAGTTCCAATTTTTTTACCTTTATCAATCAAATATCTAAGAAATACAGGTTTCTTTTCAATTATCTCGACAGTAATGTCACTGGCTCCTTCACCTTCATACAGGAAATCATTAAATCGATCATGAAGGTATTCTTTTCTGCCGTGATATTCAATCACAAACTCAGCTATTTTAAACTTGACCAATGCTTCTGACATTTAGATTTCCACCTTCTAAAACAAATTCTCTGTTACAATAATTTAATACGCTCTTCCTATGGGTTATCAATATACATGTCGGCCTCGGAGTCATGTCAGAAAGATGTTCAAGAAGCAAGCCTTCTGTACTTTCATCAAGAGCAGAAGTTGCCTCGTCAAGAATAATAAAATCAGATTTTCTGATGAGTGCTCTGGCAAGCCCCAATCGCTGAGCCTGTCCTTCAGAGAGTCCCATTCCCTTTTCTCCAATGACAGTATCAAGTCCCTCTGGCAGAAGCTCTACAAAATCTTTACATACAGCCTTATCCAGAGCATCCCAGATTTCTTCATCTGTCGCATCTTCTTTGCCTATCAGAATATTCTTTCTGATCGTTCCTGAGAAAAGAGTATTTCCTTGTGGCACATACGATATATACTCTCTGACTGTACCACTAAGTTGCATTTCATTTCCATGATTGTCATAATAATTTATGCTTCCTGTTGAAGGGGTAATAAAGTTCATTAGCAGTCTAATGAGCGTTGTCTTCCCAATGCCGGATTTTCCCATGATTCCGACAAATTCACCTGGCTTGATCTCAAAATTTATATTATTGAAAATATTATCCCTGTCATAGGCAAAGGAAAGATTTTTAACTGATACCCCTATGTTACCCTTGATATTTCGATCTTCAATGCACTCTTCAAGAGGAATGTCCTGAATATCCATAACTCTTCCTGCGGAAGCAAAAATTGAAACAACTCCAGGAAGTTGCTGTGCCAATTCAGCTATTGGTGCCTGAACTCTGCCAAATAGAGTTAAAAAAGTGTCATTGTACCAAATGTAATCTTGCCTTCAGCTATCTGTTGTGCAACATAAATGAAAGCAAACATATATCCAAGCTGAAATGTACCGTTCATAGCAAAATTAGAAGCTGATGACAGCATATTTTTTTTCCACACCCAATAAAACCTGTTTTCTCTAAGCCCTACTAGTTCTTCAGAAAACCTGTTTTCGCTTGAAAAAGCTTTAACTATCAGAATATTTGCAAGACTCTCTTGAATAAATGATCTATATGCCGTTTCAGATTCCTGAACCTTTATCTGATATCTTTTTAGCTTTCTTCCAAGTATATATGCCGCAATGACACCTATTGGTGTAAGAAAAAGTGCAACAATAGCAAGAACCGGTGAATTCATATACAAAATTACAAAAACCATAATCAGCTGAATAAATAGCACAATAATATTTGGAATAACACCAATCATTCCATTAGCAATATTTCCTGCATCTGATGTCATCCTTGTCATCATATCTCCGGTATGGAATTTCTGTGTTCCAATCCACGTTGACCGAATTATCTTGTCATAAACCTGTTTTCTGATACCAAATGTATACTTCTCATAAAGCATTGCTGTAAAAAGATCGATAATTGGTTTGCTTACAAGCATCAAAATCATAAGCATCATAAACAAAACTATAGCAAGCTTTGTAATGTGTCCATTTCCCGCCTGATCTATTATTTGCTTTGATGCTACAGAATAAGCAATACCAACATAAGTTGAGCCAACACCAATGATCATTAAAAAAATAATCCGTCCAAGATAAGGTTTTGTGTAAGAAAAGAGCCATTTGAAATAATCCCTTCCCTGGTCTTTATCCTGCTTGTATTTTCTAATATATCTTTTCAATTTGTTCATTTTATTTACCTTTTAATCAGTTATGTGGCTTCTGAGAAACAAATATGCCTTTAATGGCATCATCTGGCCTTTTTTCCATTTAAACTTGATATTAAAAAGACCTGCCGTAATATTTTTATGAGAAATACCTTTCATTTCATCGTAGTACTGAAGTTTTCTTTTTCTGATTCTTGGAAGAAGATACTTGTACCTGTCATCAGCAACTCCCCATTTTTTAGCCAATTGTGAATAGTATTCCACTGCCTCATTTCTATCAGTTGCGTCTTCGACAGTATCTATAAAGATTCCAAGTCCCACGCCTGAACCTATTCGTCCATCCTGGTAGACATCCAGCTGAAATTCCATCTTACCCTGTCCACTAAGAATTACCAAGAAATCTTCAATCATTTTCCTATTATGCACAATCCCCATAGATTCAAAATCTTTTTTCAGCTGTTCAGGGTTTTGCATATATATATCTTTGCATTCTTGATTCCAGAGCCAAACAACACGAAGTGGTGCTTCAGGCCTTGATTGCGCAACTCCTTGGTAAAATGGAATCCAATATTTTGGCGCTTCAGAATAGGTTTTCAATGCCTGATCTATTCTATATTCTTGACAAAGCATTGTAAGCAGATCCGTTATTCGCTTCTCATGAGGAACTGAAGAGAGTTTTCTTTCATCATATGGAATAAATCCAAATGCTGGATCGTTGATCTGTCCTGAAGAAGTATCATACTCAAAACAGATTCCATTTCCCTCATCTTCATTGGCATAAATTTCAGCGCAGTATTCAAATACTTTCTTTTTCTCATGAAGATTCTCGCCTACAATTGTAATATTTTTAGGAGTCCCATAAGGATAATACGCAACTGTCAGATCAACGTACGGATCACCTATCAATGGCACTTCAAGTTCATATTCAGGATTTGATTCTACCAGATAAGATTCTCTAACAGCTCTGCATACACTTTCAGGAACTTCCTCGCTTCCTGCAAGAGCTTTCCCACGTCCTTCTTCCGAAAAAAGAGACCACATAATCCTAAAATTTGCTTCAGCCTTATTCGCCGCCCTAATAAGTTCTTCCTTTGATAATTCCATTTTAATTCCCCCGAAAAATATTATATAATTTACAAAAGGCACATTTGCCACGAGGTTAAATATGATTCTGATGCTAATTGACGATGATAAAGATATTATTGATATAAATAAAAAATACTTATCTGATGAAGGTTATACAGTATATACCTTTTTGTCTGCCGATAGTGCTTTTTCTTCCCTGAAAAAAATCAATCCTGATTGTATTGTGTTGGATATCATGATGCCCGGGACTGATGGTCTAACATCTATCAATTCTTTTAAGAGAATAACTGATGCCCCAATTATTCTGTTATCAGGTCTGGCATCAGAAGATGATCGAGTTGAAGGCCTTATGTCCGGAGCAGACGACTACATGATAAAACCATATAGCCTAAAAGAATTATCTGCAAGAATCAAACTCCAGATCAAAAAGAAAAATCTCTCAAAAACAGCTAATACGATAACATATCCCCCTCTTCAAATCAAGCTTCTGGACCATAAGGTTCTTTATAATGGCGACTCAGAAATCATACTTTCTAACAGAGAATATGAACTGCTTCTGTTGCTCGTTCAAAATCCGGGAGTCATAATCACATTTGAAGATATCGGCAAACAGATATGGGGCATATTCCAGGAAAGTGATCGCAGAACAATAATGGTTTTAGCAAGTCGCCTCCGAAAAAAAATTGAAAGCTATAACGGTCTTATGAACTGTATCGAGACAGCATACGGTAAAGGCTATAAATTTATTATTCCAAGATAGGATACAAATATGCAAAAACAAAATAAAAAGCCATATGATGCACCCTCTCTTTCTATAGAGGAACTTTCGAAAGGACTATATGAATCCAATTTGAAGTTGGATGATATTAACAAAAGGCAAAGCGAATTCTTTTCTAATATTTCTCATGATCTTCGCTCTCCAATTGCTGCAATAAAAACTGCAATTGAATACCTTCAAAGTACACCAAATATTGATCCTTCAGAAACTGATAAACTATATAAATTGATTTATAAAAAAGCTGCTTCTCTTGATTATATGATCAATGAAGTTTTTTTTCTGACCAAGCTCGATACCAACAGCGACATCATAAAACCCGTTTTGATTCCTTGCGGAAACTATCTTGAAGATTTCTTTTTTACAGCTCAAGCTGATTCAAAATTTAAAAACATCAGCCTGAAACTTGATGTGCCGCTGGATTTTAATCATATGATAAATATAGATCCCAATTATTTTGAAAGAGTCTTAAACAATCTTTTTGATAACGCATTCAGATATCTTGAAAGCGATGGATGTATAACTCTTAAAGCCACAACAAACAATCCGGCTGATAAAGTTTTTATTTCTGTTATAGACAATGGCTCAGGTATAGATCCCACCAATTTAGCCCGGATTTTTGAAAGATCATTTACCGGTGATACATCCAGAACACCTGATGACAAGACAGGGGCAGGACTCGGGCTTTCAATCTGCAAGCGCATAGTTGAAATACATAACGGAACCATCTCCTGTGATTCAAAAACAGGAAGCAATCATGGCACCTGTTTTACCATTACGCTTCCCATTTTCAAATCCTGAAGAATAAAACCAATTTCTTAGCAATATTCTTGAACGTCTGCGTTATAGAATACTTAGCAAATCTCAAAGCAATTTCCTTTTGTCCATAATTGGAAATTGCTTTTTTTATAAAGTATTCATCTACTATCTCTTTCTCCCATAGTCTCTTGTTTTCAATATTCCATCGGTACTCTGTTATTAAAGAATACTTCTGTCTTATCAAAAAAACGATCCAATAGTCATATATTTTCTTTTTATATGTGTTATAAAGGCCTGATGATTTCATAACAGAAACATAATTCTTAAAAATTTTGTTTCTGTTAATAAGTTCATTATGGCAATCCGAAATCTCTTTTTCCTGAATCCTTGATAATGTATCTCTTGTCTGATAACAATAAAAGTATAGCCTGTCATTTATGACATTAACTTTTCTTGAATGCTTCAGGTAGCTCAAAGAAAATACAAAATCTTCACCCAGTGAAATATCTCTTTGAAACTCTATTCCATTATCAATGATAATATCTCTCTTAAATATCTTATTCCACAATACACCAAAGTAATGATGCCCGGGGTCTTCGAGCGTATCAATAAGATATTGGTCTCTTGTTATGATTCCCGGTTTTAAAAGATCTATTATTGGATAGTTGCCACCCTTTATAACTCTTTCATAACTGCATATTGCCATATCACAATAAGGATCCTGCTCAATGGCTGAAACCATCTTTTCTACATAAGTTTTGCGAACGTAATCATCCGAATCTACAAACATCACATATTCGCCTTTTGCCCTTTTTAGGCCATAGGTTCTTACATCAGCCACTCCACGGTGTTCAACTGATTCAAAAGATACTTCACTGTGTTTCTCTGCAAGATTTTTGCATATTTGTGCTGTTTCATCTGTTGAACCGTCATCATAGATCGTAATATTAATGTTTTTATATGTTTGCTTTAATAATGAATCAATACATCGCCTTATATCATGTTCACAGTTATAGGCCGGAATTATTATGGAGACAAGTTTCATAAAATTACCCTACTTAATAAAAAATTATATAAGCTTAGAGTTCTTCATCATTTGGATCCTGTATTCAGATTCCTGGAGCTTTTTCTTAGCTCCGTACACCTTGCCCCCTTTGGTGATCTTGAAGAACACTGTCCTGATTGCCCTGTGCCCCCATGCTACAGGTAACAAAACAGGATATTTTTTGCAATATGAATACTTTTGATCAATATTTTTAGCCGATGGAAAAAGAGCTTGAAGTGCTCGCTTTCCTTTGCTATCCTCCGTAATTTTACCTCCGTTAACATAAGGAGATAAAATACCTAACAAGCTGTATTCTGCCCGATCGCTTAAATCTCTTTTGCCAAGGAATATTATATCCCTAAAAAATGACAGTTCATCTTCAGGGGATTTCATATTCCTGCCTTGGAGAGCCCTTTTATCCATATCAAAGTACTTGATACATTCTGAAAAGTAAACCAAACAGAAGTCTTCAAAGTTCATCTTCTTAAAGACTTGATAAAATCTATTGAAATCTATGTCGTCAATATAACGATTAACAAAAAGAGCAATGTCGCAGAAGTATCTGCTCTCTATTCCCTCAACAATATAGTGCTTTATAATATGAAACATCTGGAGAATTAAATGTTCTGTCACACCAAGTGTAGTAATCGAAAGGTCATCAGTAATTTTAACCTTTGTCAGAGTAGTCGGATCATCCAGTTTTTCACTCTTAAGCACTTCAGTGTTTTCACCCTGATAATCCTCCCATAGAGTGAAATGTGCTTCTATCTTAAGCCATTTGCTATAATAAATTGAAACATTATCCTTACTGTTTGCTTCATCAAAGACAAATTCAAGTTCACCGGTCAATAAAGAATGAACTATTTCACGATCTTGGTTTTCAAATTTTAAATCAAGGTCACTGGAGTATCTCTGGAAAATACCGGTATAAAGCACTGCTAGCGCATATCCCTTTAAAACTATTGCTCTAACATTATTCTTATCGATAGCCTTCATTACCCTTACAAATTCATAATACATTTTGTAGGATATCATGAATTCGTTTTTAGATCTTCTATTCCATCGGTCAAGAATCTCATTTGGAATACCATAAAACTGTGGATTTTTGCTAATAGCATTATTGAAAAGCACTCCGCATTTATTGCGTATGCTTAAATCTATAAAAAGATTCCAATCAATACCCACATAAGAAAACTCAGGTATAGTGCCATTTAATGACGCTTTTTGTAAGTATATGAAGCCATATATCAGTTGTTCATAATTATCCGGCATATCTTTTTCCCATGAATACTGGTTTGTCAAAAATCAACATAATTCAGAATTACAAATTGTTAAAATTAATATTGATAATTTTTTATCTTGTGGTAAAATTCTCTTGCTTGAAAAATTAAATTTTTATAAACAAGTCTAATTCATAATAATTAAAAAGACCCAAAAAAACAACAAAAATTTTCACTAACATCATGGAGTAGTTTTAATGAACAAAAACACAAAAGTAAAGCTCATAAAAAAAATCGATGTAACTGATATAGCCGGTGATAAAGTAATGATTGATTTTGAAACCGGTAAGTATTATATGCTTAAGGGTACAGCTGTAGATGTTTGGGATAATATACAATCGGAAATAACAATAGCCGAGCTTCTCGAGAAACTTATGGCTATATACGATGTAGATGAGGAAACATGTCTCAAAGGGATTGAAGATTTTCTTATACAGCTCGAAAATTCAAAGTTTATTTCGTTAACATGATCAAGAAATAGTATAAAAAAGGCATATTCATCTGTTTTCTGATAAATATGCCTTTTTTTATTCTTCATCAATAAGCCCAAACTCTTCCAAGAGAGACAGTCGTCTTTCACCTACTTCAATCTTTTCACCAACTCCATAAAAATCATTTCTATGTACGATTTTTTTCAAAAGAAATTTAAAGTCTCTATGTATCCAGGCAATCGGAAGTAAGATTGGATACTTTCTTGCATATGAATACACTTTAGGCATCGCTTTGGCTGATGGAAAAGCCATTCGTATCTTTTTTCCAAGTTTAGTCTTTGAGACTTTCTCTTCACCGGTGAAATACGCTTCCATGGCTCCCATTATCTGCCACCTTGCTTCCTTATCCCTGGCACTTCCAACATGGAACAAGTCAGTCATAAGGACGTCCACAAGATCATCAGGCAGTCTTCTATGCCCTACCATAATACGAGTATCCATACTAAGACTGCGCATACAAATTGAAAAGAATACTTCTGCAAATTTTGTATATCCAAGTTTATCTATCTTCTTCCAAAATTCGTCAATATCGATTTGGTCAATATAACGGTTAATGAAAAGAGTTATATCAACCAGATACCTTGCTCCGATACCTTCCAGTGAAAAATGCTTGATTATATGGAATAGCTGATAGATAAGGTGATTCTCGTGATTAAGTGTATATAAAGGAATATTACAAGCTTCTATACGTATTATTTCATCAGTCAGTCCAAGACCGGCAAGTATGTCAATTCTCGGTCCCTTATAATCCTCCCAAAGCTTTGTATGGAGCTCAACCATATGTTTTGGGTTCTTATGAATATAAACCTTTACGTTTTCCTTAGAATCAGCAGGATCTATTATATAGCCAAACTCCCTAAGGATTTCTTCAGCAGACTCTCTATACTTATCCAGCACATAGATATCACTATCACTACTCACTCTTTCAACATATTGAGGATACAGATCTGCGAGAACGACTCCTTTAAAGAATACAAATCTTATCCCTCTTTCTTCAGAAGCCTTGGCAAGCTGACTGACAAGGTAGAATTTCTGTAATTCAGGAATCAGGGTGGCTTTTGCATTTACTTCAAATGATTTTCTTTGCTGCTCATTTAAAATATTATTTTCTTTATCAATTTCCAGGATGATCGAATAAATCAGAGTAATCATATTATTATCAATTGCAAGTTTGAAAAAACTGTCCCAATCGATTGATTTCTGTCCAAACTTTTCCTTAAAATCAGTTGGTTTAATCCTGTATATTGCACATTTTGCCAGATAGAACAATAAATCCACCATAATACTCCTCCAATTCAACTAGATTATCATACAAATAATTCACATTTTATTCAATTCATATTTTGTGAAATTTTTGTTGAAGATATAAGAATATATGTATATTATGTTTAGTTAGTACGGAAAAAGCTTTTATTATGAGGTAATTATTTATGTCAGCAATATACGGAATGGTCAATCTGGATAAAGTGTCGGTTAAAAAAGAGCAGCTGGATAAAATGGAGCAAGAATACAGAGAGTTTAAGATAGACAGATTTAGCTCATATATATACGAAAACGCCGCCTTTGGAACTGGCCTTCAGTTTATTACAAAACAGTCCAGAGATGAAGTTCTGCCTTATTTTGACAAATCGAATAATAACCTCTTCACAGCTGACTGTTATCTGGATAACAGAGACGAGCTTATTACTCAGTTAGCGGAGACAGGACTGTCTATAGGAGTTTCTGTAAATGAAGGAACTCCTGATGCAATGCTAATATACCTCTCTTACCTCAGGTGGGGAGATTCTTTTTGTGATCACATTTTGGGAGTTTTTGCAATTGCACTATATAATGTTTCCAAAAATGAATTTTATTTATATGTAGATCATTGTGGTGATCGCTGTGTTCACTATTATTTAAGCGGAAATACCATCTTCTTTTCCACAATAATAAAGCCAATACAAGCCGCAACCGACTTTACAATCAACATTTCAGAAAAGTATATTACAGCCTGTGAATCAAATTTCACTCCGGATATGGTTTTATATCCAGGGCTTACTCCTTATGATAACATATATCAATTACTTGCAAGCGAGCGCCTGACAGTTAAAAAAACAGATTCCAAAGCATCATACAGTATTTCAAAATATTGGGATCCTGTTAATTCAATTTCCACGCTAAAACTTGCAAATGATGAAGAATATAAAAAGCTTTTTTTGGAAACATATTCAAAATGTGTCACTGATTGTCTTAATGTCGATGGTAAAATAGGAAGTTTTTTAAGCAGTGGTCTTGATTCCACCTCAGTAGCTGCTCTCGCATCACTCTTCTTAAAAGAGAAAAATGAATATCTTCATTCCTATACTTCTATACCAATTAAAGGCTTTCAGAATACTAATGGTATCAGATTAGAAAATGAATCAGAACCGGTTCAAAAATTTTGCAACCTCTTTGGAAATATAATTCCTACTTTTTTATCATGTGACGGAAAAACTGCTCTTACAGAGCTTGAACGTTTTGTTGATTTTTTCAATGCTCCAATAAAGTATTCAGTAAATGCTATTTGGATGGATGAAGTATACAAAAAAGCAGCCGAGGATGGTTGTAAAGTATTATTGACCGGGCAGCATGGGAACTGCACTGTTTCCTATGGAAACCTGATCACCAGAATGTGGGAAGAATTCAAGCATATTCATTTTAAGACAATGATTGAACAATATAATGCTTTTTCTTCGAAATTCCATATAAGCAAAAAACACTTCATAAAAACACTAATCAAAGAGTTTTCATCACTGCAAAGGCCACAAATAAACTTTGACACTGATGCTCTCAGTAAAAAAGAACTAATCAACAAGTACAATCTAATTGATGAATATACTAAAAAACGAAAAAGGCTTGGCGGAACGTTCATCCATTCCGAACACCAGCGCAAACAGGCAGCGTTTAATCCTTTAAGTTTTCAGCAGGTTTCGTTTGCCAACGCACACTTTGAGTTAAAATACGGTATTATTTCCAGAGATCCCACCAGGGACAAAAGGATAATGGAATTATGTCTATCCTTCCCGTTTAGTTGTTTTTCTGATGGCATGTACGAAAGAAGACTGATCACATATTACATGAAAGATATTCTTCCGGACTTTATCCATATGCAAATGTATAGGCGCGGAATCCAGGGAGCTGACTTCATGTTCCGAATAAAACAAACGACTACAAATATAAAAGAATACTCAGATAACCTTTCATCAGCTCGACTATCAGACTATCTCGATAAAGACAAAATAAAAGAGCTCACTTTTAATACAGATGATAATAATATTATGTTAAGGTCTTTGCATGCTCTTTCACTTTTTATTTTCTTAAAGAATCAAAAAAACTGTGACACCAAGTAATTAGTGTCACAGTTTCTTTTGTTTCAAAGCCTAATAAATACTATCAATTACTGAGCATCCTGGCTTGATCCACTAGGGAATGAATACCATGTGCCATCGTTATCAACTCTGATAGCATCAGGTATGGCAATAGGTCCGTCACCCTGTGCAGTAGCAGAAATCTCAAGCTCAACAACTTCTGGATTTACCCATGTCTTCATATTTATCTCCTCCTTTAAGAAATTATGTTTTTAACATTTTTGATTCTATCACAATAATTTTGTATTAAAAGAATTCTAACAACATTGTAGGAATTTATGTCTTTTTAGTGAAGAGAGTCAGATATTAACTTGAAGATTTCTTCTTCTGTATTACATTCTTTTTTTCTTGAAACTCTGTACATATCAACCTTAGATGCAATACGTATGCATTGAAGCATGTCCTTGGGAGGTAGTTTGACTGTTGTCTGGAAGAATGGTCGCAGAAAAAGATTCATGGTCATGACATTGACTTTATCGGCTCCTTCAATACTTTTAAATATTACATCATCCCCATCATTATGCTTTGACAGGAAATAAATAGCATCAAGTTTTGATACTTCTCCATAAAACTCTTCCATACGCGGAATTGCAAACTTATTCTTTGTATTATCAACTTTAATCAAATCATCAACATTAAATTCATTTCTTTCTGAAGCATCCTCGCAGAGTTTTTGAGCCGGATATCCCGGTAAAAGCAAGGCTTTATCATCTTTTATGAAAACAATTGACTGATCATCTGATATCAGCTTTCCACCTTCTTTTATCAATTTTGAAGCTGTAGTGGATTTCCCGGCTCCGCTATCACCGGAAATGATTATGGTTTTATCATTAAATCTAACTGCCGAGCCATGTATGACATTCATATTTCTTTCAAAGAAAAGAAGTGCCATGGTGTTTCCCATAACAAATTCTCTTGCCTCTGCTTCATCCTGATCAGGGTATTCTTCAAAGAAAATCTCTTTTCCTTCTCTTGCTTCAAAAAAGCCCACCTGATTCCTATAAAAGATATCATTTTCTCTCATTGATAACTGATATTGTTCTTTTAGAATATCTTTTATATCATCCTCTACGTAGTGATGAATGATTAGATCTGGTTCTTCATCAAAATTGGCGGGTATAAATTGATCAAATGTAGTATCCGACAATATTTTCTGGCCGTATCCAATATACTTATGCATATTCTATCCTCTCAAAAAATAATGTATTTAAGCCATTTAGGATAATAAGCTATTTTCTATAATTTGTAAATAAATATTGTTTTCTATATACAAATACTGTAGAATTTTAAGCTATGGATAACATAAATGTTAAAGTGAGTATTATTGTACCAGTTTACAATGTAGCTCCTTATCTGGAAAAATGCCTTGATTCATTGATAAATCAGACACTTACAGATATTGAGATTCTTGCTGTAAATGATGGTTCAACAGATAATTCACTTTCAATTTTAAATAAATATTCCAGTCTTGATTCTAGAATCAAGGTGTTCAACAAGCCTAATGGCGGTCTTTCCGATGCCAGAAACCACGCATTCCAGTACATAAACGGGGAATATGTAGGTTTTGTTGATTCTGACGACTTCGTTGATCTGCAGATGTATGAAGTCATGTATCAAAAGGCTGTTGAGACTGATTCGGAGATCGTAGAATGCAATCTTCACCACACCTTTGATGATTACGAAGATACAGAGATAGGCGTTAAAGAGACGGATAACAAAGAACTTCTCATGAACGGAAGGTCTGTCGTATGGAACAAGATTTACAAGACTTCGTGGCTTATTGACACTAAGGTTACGTTTCCTGTAGGTCTTATCTACGAGGATGTATGCTTTTACAGTAAACTGATGCCATATCTTCACAAGATCAGTTATGTAGACGAGCCATTTGTACACTATGTACAGCGTTCAACTTCCATCAATAATTTCCAGACCCTCAAAACTCTTCAGATTTTCGATATTCTGGACAGCATCTACTCCTTTTATAAAAATAATGGCTTCTTCGATGAATACAAGAATGCGCTGGAGTTTCTTTATACCAGAATCCTGCTTTGCAGCTCATTTAGTCGAATGTGTCGTATAGAAAGCCATAAGGATCGCAAATTTGCCTTAAGAAAGAATTATGAGAAACTTGTCACAACCTTCCCTAATTGGCGTAAAAACCAATATCTGAAGTCATATAACGGCAAGAATTCAAGATACATGAAGCTCATTAACGGCTTTACTTACAAGCTTTCATGTATCATCTATCCGTTTTTAATAACTCTTAAAATAAAAAAATCCAAATTCAGGTGATGATAATCCCGAATTTGGATTTTATTTTTATTTGCAATATTTGAATGTTGCTACAGGTACATACTGATCCATGATGGGGTCTGTCAGATACATTTTTCCACATCTAATCCAGGAATGCGCTTTCATTGTTCCTTTTTCTTTTGCTACACCCATATATATCGTAGAATCTATACCCTTTTCCTTAAGAAGTCTTGCTATTGTAAGAGACCTTGTAAGGCATTTCGCTTCCCAGGGCATATGCTCAGTAACACGGTTGGCATGGAATGCCACGAGCTTAGCATAATTAAGGTTCTCCCTTGTCTCTTCACTCGTAGACTCAACTCCTCGCACCCCCATCTTCTTTTCAATCTTACTCATTTTGATATGATCTATGCAAAATCTGTAATAAAAGGAGTAAATGTATACTTTAAGGGTTAATCCCTTTTCATTATTTTTGATCAAAAAATCCTTTAAGTTTTGTTTCATAGGCTGTTATGTATTCTTATTATTTGGTGAGCGCCTCAATTATATTACCGTAAATTGGTTCGCAGCTCTTTCTGTCAATAATTATAAAGCAGTCCTTCTTATTCTGGGATTCCTTGACACCATTATCCCACCAGATCGGACAATAGCCGAATGACCTGCACAAAGCCATCATTTTTGAAGCATATTCTGCCCTGTCAAAAGATGCTGCAGCTGTTGCGCCAAATTCTCCAATTACAATTGGGTATCCCTCATCTGCAAGTTTGTTGATATAGCCAAAGCTCTCCTCAAGACCATCAAGACCTGTATAGTTGTGAACGCCTACCAATAGCTTGTTATTGGCCGAATCTCTAGGCAGCTCAAAGCACTTTCTAGTCTTAGTCTTAAATGTTGCAGCATATGTATTGATAAGCAGATATCTGCTTGCATTATTACCGCCCGTTTCTCTTACTTTATCCACAAATAGCTGGATCCACTTATTGTAAGCCTTATACGCTGCGACAGGAGCACCATCCCAGTGATTCTTGTCATCATTCATCTCATTGAAGCCTTCTAATATCAGCTTATCCGGATAGTCCCTGAAGTATGTTGCTATCTGAGTGATCATATTGGCCACTCTGTCCTTATTGGCATCATAATTGGCTGAAGTAGCTTTGATCCATCCGCCATCACCTGTATCGTGATGAATATCAATAATACAGTACATATCTCTTGCAAGGATTACGTTAACTACCTGAGCCACTCTGTCAAGCCAAGCCCTGTCTACATTGCCGGCTCCGTCTATGTGGTTCATAAATGTAACGGGAACCCTGACTGTTTTGAATCCACTGTTTTTCAGAGTCTGAATATACTGCTCAGTTATGGCAGGATTGCCCCAACTGGTTTCAGTACTATTTCCTGAAGATGTTGTAAACATGGCATTCCAATTACAGGCATCCAGGGTATTACCGATATTTATACCCACACCCATATCCTGAATAAGCTTCTGTGTCTCCTCAGAATTAGCTTTTCTCTTTGAATAGCTTTCAACTTCAAAAACATGACCGCAAAATACAATGACAATAGCAGCCATAAGTACAGCACATATAATTGTTTTGGTAATACTTCTGTTCTTCTCTCTCATCATTTGATACTGAACATGGTTCGAAACCACTTATACCTCACAAATATTTGCCTTATTAGTAACGGCATTGTTATTGATAAAACGAAACTTATAAATACTGTCGGCCATGCTGGGAATCCTAAGACACCATATAGCAAGGTACCCAATGCAGAGCCAAAGAATGGCTGTTGGAAAAGATATAAAGTCATAGACCTCTTTCCAAGCCATTGCAACACTTCAGAGCATCTTCCACTGATGTTCTGGCTCCAAAATGTAATAGCCATACAAGCACATAGCGGTATGAGTATTTTAATTATCTCATAAGGTAATGTATACCACCTTATCAAAAACATAAATGCCAGGAATAGTATGATCCATGATACTGTAGTACTTATTCCAAGCTTTTTGTTTACTATCCTGTCGGTAAAAAACACCCCAAAAGCAAAATAAATCAAATATCCTGTTCCATCCAAATACGCCAGTGAAAATGATAAGTTAAAAATAAACTGGCATAAATAGAATAATACAGCAAGTACATAAAGCGGAATATTGTTTTTTGAGTACTTAAAAACCAGATAACTGATTATCTCATAAACAAATAAAGAATATAAGAACCATACATGAACAGAATATTCATTCTGTCCGATCAAAAGTCCAATAAGAAAATGTACAGGATGCATTCCGCCATATCCGACACGGCTCATAACTGTTCCTATTACAGGCAGCCGACTTGTTAACTCAAATATCAGATACACTATAGTAGCATAACACAAATACGGCAACAGAAAGCTTTTACTCTTCTTTTTCACAAAATCTTTAAAATTCATCTGTGAGTATCGCGATCTACTAAGGCTTACACTGCACCCTGACAGAAACATCATTACAGGCATAGTTGCAGTAATTGTAAATTGATACAGTATAAATACGCCAATATCGTTTTCTCTTATCGAACTGGTGGCAGTATGTATCAGCATCGCCAGGATAATTCCTATACCTCTGGCAGCGTCAATCCATTCAACTCGTCTGTTTTCTTGCATTCTTCAGTTTCTTTCCAATTGTGTTTTCTTCTTTGTTCTCCCACAGATACTTACCTACAAGGATTACGCCAAAGCAAAAATACATATAAGTTACGTATAGCTCCATCATAGTGTATAAAGAATAAGCTATAAAGATCAGTTTTTCCTCAAATGTAGCCTTTTTCCCATACTTCCAAAACAGAAATCCTATAATAAATATGTATATGAGGCCATAGCTTACTGATATCCACATGTATGCGTTATCGCAAGCTCCTGAATCGAACCACATACCCTCCCAGTGTATTTTTGAAGGGAAATGAATAGGTTGTCCAAAAAGAGTAAAACCTTGCAGATAATATGCATATGCGCCATACTTAGGTCTTCCGGTAAAGAAGTCATCTACTGCTAGCCATATCTCTCTGGCCTTTCCGCTAGTTAACGGAAAAACTACCATCATGAAATCAAAAACAATAAACAAAATCAGGTATAGATATCTTGCCAAAAACGTCACCACACCATCAATCTTATCTCCTATAGTATTCTTAAGTAGGAGTAATATAGTTATTGCCGTTAAAATGATCAGTCCTGAATTCGAATCAGTAAACAGATAAAAGAAAACGTAAACCAGCCAACAAACTATAATTCTTAGTTTATCAAGCTTCTCGTAGTTCACATATATGTATCCAAGTATTGTCCATAGTAATAACATGGAAAAGATATTGGCATGAGAAAGCATAAACTGATGCCTAATTGCTGTTTCACCGCCTCGAATTGAGAATCGCAATGCACTTCTGTTAAAGAAATACATAATAGGATATAACGCCACGTGTAAGCCAATTATTGCAGCTTCTATCTTGTATACAATGCCAATAGTCTTCTTAAAGTCAACATCCTGCGTAGCTGCTATCAAGAAAAAGTCAGGCAGCATCATGAACATATACGTCTTACTGTCAGTGTATCTTGTTATCACCGCTAAAATAAGGCACATAAAGATCTGCTTGATGCTGTATTTTTGCATAAATACCATTTTATAAACAAGCAAAAGAAGTAATAACAAATTACATATATTAAGTACTATTTGCGTCCTAACAGCTGCAACTATATCTGAGTAAGCATAAAAAGCTTTAATTACTATTATGATATATGCAGCATTATAAATTTTATTAGCATAATTCAATTGTCCGTTCTTTATACTTTGAACAAGATTAGACATAAAAAATCACTTTCCGATAATAGCTCCAACTATATCTCCAAACTCCCACTCACAGGTATTTCTGTTCAAAATACCCATCACATCCGGATTTCCGTTATCCCAGTATATTGTTGGGATATTTCTTTTGTCAGCCTCTGACATAAATACTTTTATAGTTGATAGTCTGTCTGGAATACTCTTATCATACCCCCACTCGCTTATCACTAAATGATATTTAGAGCTGTATTTGCTTATTACAGCATAAGAATTCTCTATATTTTTTAACTTAAAGTAACAATGAATACCTACCAGAATTCTGTTATTAACTGAATCTGAAGGAATTACAAAATTCTTTAGGCACTCCTCAGTCGGAAGAGCTGCATAAGTATTTACAAGAAGAAATCTGTCTTCATTATTAGCTCCTGTAGTTCTTACTGTGTCAACAAAAAGCTGATTCCATTCATTCATTATCTTTATATCTGAGGCTGGAATATTGTCCCACTGATTCTTGTCATTAACAACCTCATTAAGACCCTCGAATACAAGATGATGATCTTTGTCTTTAAATCTTTCAGCTATCTGTCTGAAAATATAAGCTACCATCTCATGATTTTTTTCGTAGTTTTCAGCAGATGCCTTTATCCATCCAGCATTTCCCGAGTCATTATGGACATCTATAATACAGTACATCTCATTATCAAGAACCCAGTCAACAACCTCTTCTACTCTATCCAGAAACTCCTTATCAATTGTTCCGCCTTCAGAGATATGATTGAAGTATGTGACAGGAACGCGGACAGTGTCGAAACCAGCGGCCTTTATTGCTTTGATCATCTCCTCATTTGTTTCAGGATTTCCCCAAAACCTCTCAAGTGATGCAATTTCTCCCTCAATATCCATAAAATAATCTGATATTTCCAGCTCAGCTGTTAAGGTTGCATCCCTTAGAGATGATGTCGTTATATCAAATTGCGAAAGATCAAAATATACATAGTCTGTGACATCATCTTCAACTGTAAGCTGATAATCGTTCAGATTATCTGTTGATATGTCATAAGTCTTTCCATCAGCCTTCTTAAGCTCAAGTTTTTTTACAGTACAGGTTACATCTGTCTTGTCATATGTTTTATTATGATTGACTAATTGAAGCGCAAGATTATCTGCTTTAGCGCTGTCACTTGAATTTATACCGGACATTTTCCAGGTAATTGTAGCCAGTCCCTTATTGTTAAATGAAACATAGTCTGAAACATCCCAAGCTGACCAGGGCTCAGTATTATAAACTATTGCTGCCTGAAATCCGGGATTATGAGATGAGCCAAAATAAGTCCAGTCACAGACATCCAGTGCATTGCCTATATTAAATCCCTGCCCGAGATGTGCATATACTTCCTCCAGATCATCGAGAGGTGATTTTGATAATAGCTCTATAGACATCTCATCTTCCAGTGGATTCTCCTCCAGATAGTACCGTTTACCTATTGAATATCGGTAGTCCATAATACTAAAAGCAGTAATTATTCCAAGAAGATAAGCTACTACAGCTATGAGATTTTTCTTCATAACTGTTCCTTTCTAACAGATCTCAATCAGCCTTTGCTTTGAAAAAATAATATATTGATGAAGCAGTAAGCATTTTGTGTTTCATCATAAAATACTCATGTTTTCTGAACATTGGAACGCGACTGCTATCAAGTTGTGCCATTACCTCTACTGCCATATCGTTTGAATAAATCGTCTTTATGGCATCTTTGTTTATACTGTCCTTTGAATATTCCCTGCACAAATTTGTAAGAACCTTAAAGTTGTGATACATCGATTCACCGGTAATATTCTCAGGAATATAATTCTTAGAGAACAAATAAAGATCTTGTGTATATTTAAGCCTGTCTGTTATGCCATACTTTTTCATTGCACTCTCTCCATGCTGCCTATAGGCTACAAGAGACTTATTTACAGCATAAGGCCTTTTGCAATGAGAATAAAACTGTGTAACAAACATAAGGTCTTCGCCAACAGGAATTCCTACCGGAAATCTGATTCCAAACTCATCAATAATGGATTTCTTATAAAGCTTTCCCCAACACTCATTGAAAAGAGAGTCTGCATACATAATAAGGTCCATCTGCTCTTTTCTGTCTGTTTCATTTCCCTTAAACGGAAATCCTTCAGTCCAGATCCTGCCATCTTCTTCAATAATATCCCTTGAAAAAGCAGCGAAATCATAGTCTTCATGCTTTATAAGCTTCTCAAGCTTACCAAAAACATCAGATATCAGATAGTCATCCGAATCAAGAAACATGATATATCTGCCCTGAGCATTCTCTATGCCTGTATTTCTGGCCTTTGACACGCCCCCGTTAGGAATTGAGATAAGCTTTACTCTGTTATCGCTCCCAGCATACTCTGTAACAATAGCTTCAGTATTGTCTCTGCTCCCATCATTTATTACGAGGATCTCAAGGTCATCTCCTATGAGATCCTTCATGGATTTTAGGCATGGCAAAATGTATTTTTCTGCGTTATATGCAGGAATTATTATGGATAATAATTTATCTCTGTTCATTGATCTCTTCTATTTCCGGAATAACACCTAAAATAACATCATCATCTGTCAAAAGACACTGGTCAGTACTCCTGAGCTTATCTGAAAACAGCTCTTTGACAAATATAAAGAATGCCATCAGAACAATTCCTGCAATGAAAAACATTATTCTTGACTCCCACAAGCCAATAAAACCATTTTCAGCCAGAAAAGCTGAATCAGCAGCAGAAAGTATCTGAACTGCGTCTGTTCCTGTCATTATTCTGATTTCCTCTACAAAGGCATTGGCTACTGCATTTGCTACAGCAACAGCTTCATCCGCATCGTTGGAAGTAACGTTTATTACAAGGTTTACACCATTAGAAGGTTGTGAATATGAAACCATATTCTGTATCTGCCTGTAAGTGAGATTTGTATTTCCAAGGCTTGAAATTGCCCTCTCTGCTACTTTCTGACTCTTGATCAGTGAAGAATAGCCGGAAACAACCTGTGTGACAGATGTGACCTGAGCATAATTCTCATTAAGTGGGCAGTATAAATTTGCAGAAGCCTTATAGTAGTTATCTACTCCACCACCAAATGAGATCACAATACCAATTACAAAGAAAAGCAGTCCTGTAAGAAGACACTTTGAAAAATTCTTAAACACCATTAAAAGACTTACTTTAATGTCTTCACTTCCTATTATCCTTGTATATTTCATTTCTTTTCACCTCCTCTTACTACTTTACCGAGGTTTTTTTCTTTTCTTATCATTGAAAATGCAATAATCAGAACAATAATACAAACTATAAGTACGCCTAATGTCATATATCTGTTTATGATATTACGCCTTCTCATATACACAGCATAATCATCGTTCTGCGTTGTCTCAAAATCCTTGACCTCAAAACTGTAATCAACAGGCTCTGTCTCTTTTACATATCCATCGCTATCAGTATATGAGAAATTCACCTTAACAATCTGCTGTCCAAGCTTAAGGAATTCAACATAAATGTCGTTTGTCACGCTAGCATTGCTTCCGATACTCCCAAGAGTGATGTCCTGTGCATTGATAGTATCTCCGTTTAAATGAAGAACAACATCATTTATTGGAGACAATCCATTGTTTCTATAAGTAACACTAAGTCTGTTATTCTTTCCAATATGCATCGCAGAAGGCACGTCAAGACTGCTAAGGCTCAGATTACCGCTTGACGAAACCGGAAGTGTTGCAACAAGCTGCTGCTGATTGGCAGTACTGTAATTATCTGTATAAAACATAAAGATATTAATTGGCAGCTCCTTGCTGGAAATATCCTTGGAAGCAATCAGCGTAATCTCTCCCTCTGAATAAGAAAGAGCACTTAAGTACCCAATATACACGGAGTTTGTTGCGCCATATTTAGGATATACAAGGTTATTGCTCTGAGACAGATCAAGCCTTATGTTTCCGATTTTAGAAACAACACCGGGATTGTAGACTGTGAACTTTAATGTAAATTCTTCTCCGGGAACAATATACCCATCGCCTCCCACTTCATACTTATAGATTACAGGAATAGCATTATCCAAAGGTTCATTCATATAAGTTGCGCCGGGATTAGGCTGGTCTGCCTGATTTGTAAGCTGTGATGGAAGGTCAGTACTTTCAACCGCGAAGGAAGGAACTGAAAAAACAGCTATTGCCATAGCCATTGCAACTACAGCATTTAATACTCTACTGATTTTCTTTATCATTTTTTCTGTCCTCCTTTCTTTATCATTGCCATTTTGCGTTTTTTGGCCAATGAACCGTTTGAGAAATAATCAAAGTCTCTTATCATACCCTTGTACTGGAAAAGTTCCAATCTGTTAGCAATAATGCCGATGAACTTGTCCTCATAATCTGCGAGTGCAATTCTTGCATCTACAAGCTGTCTTCTCTTTGTCTCATTCATACGTACAACAAACATATATGCGTTAACGAATGGAATAAGAAGTTCAGCATCGTTGCATACACCAACAGAAGGAGTATCGATAATAATAAAATCGTACTTCTCTCCGAGTTCTACCATTAAAGTTTCCATCTTATAATTAGAAAGGAGCCTTACAGGGTTTTCGCACTTATCTCCTGCAATGATATAATCAAGGTTTTCAACATCAGTCTTATTAACAATACTGCCACTCCCGGAAACTTTTCCTGAAATATAACCGGACAGTGTTGTTACCTCATCAGTTGTTATTCTCTTGAACTGCTGGTCTTTACGGAGGTCACAGTCAACAAAAACTGTTTTCCAACCGGCTTCTGCAAGAGCTATAGCAGTATTTATTGCTACTGTCGTTGTTCCACCGTTTGCACCTGCTCCGGTAAAAAGGAATGACTTAGCACCATACTTTTTCTTTTGTCCATGAAGCTTAACAACTATTCTGTCGATAGCATCGTTTAATATGCCATTCCTTACAGGATAGATATTTAATCTCTCTTTCATACCTTACCTCATTTCTTTAACTTGTTCTTAACCCTGTTCAAAAATGAACCGCGAATATATTTTTCAACAATTCTATGAACCGTCATGTTATCTATATTATTATACAGAGCTGTATTCTTCTCATTCATAGCAGCTCCGTTTACTGCCGCACCATTCTTGACTCTTGCTGCCTCAGTAGGAACATCTTTTAATTCAATGTTATCCCGAACCTTATCCAGCAGCTCTTTACCCTTTGATGTATTTATCAGTAAAAGAGATACTCCTTTATTGTCGTTTATCTCAGGACAAAACTCTTCGATTCCCCAAAAATCTCCCAGACAAAAATCTCCTGCATACTCAAGATTTTTATAGTGGCAATTATAACAGGAAGGTCTAAGACTTGCATCTGACAGAAAAGCTCTCATATATGTATTCTTGTTAAATACATCTGAAACAGTCTTTTTCTCTCCCCTGATAACAACATGGAAGTCCGCCCATCCCTGTGCCTTATCTCTAAAGCTTATGCTCTTTATATCGCCGGCCTTAAGTTCAGCCAAATATTTTTTCCAGAGCTTTGGTGATGGAACTCCGTGGCACATGATGTCCTGGCAAAAGAGCTTGTCATATTCCTGACGCAGGAAGCCTTTTAGTCCAGCTATCTGACATGGCGTTCCGGTAAATAACACATATTTATCCTGCAACAGGTCATTTCTGACCTCACTGTATGTCTTTCCTATGATACTCTGAACATATTTGGATGTCTGTAGTTTGTGGAGATCTGCCTTGTCTGTAACTCTTATGTGTTCAACTTCATAATCCCTGTTAAATGCAGCACCGTAAACACTACCGCCCTGCTCAAGAATCCATTTTGCCATAAGAGCAAATATTCCTCCGGAAGAACTGTTCATTCTCTCCTCCAGATCTTTATTCCTGGCTCCATATACAGCAGTGGGCTTTGATGTATTATCGCTCTTTGTCATGTGACAAACCTGCTCACACAGTCCGCAGTCGATACAGTCGGAGGAGTTCACCAAAGGATATCTGAATCCCTGTTCATCCTCTTTCATCTCAATACAACTGCGAGGGCATATATTCATACATGCATGGCATCCTGTACAGAGTGCCTTATCTACAATCTGAATCATCTTTTTTCCTATCTTTTATCTACTTCTATATGCCTTCTTGGCAGATTTGAAAACTGAATAAGCTCCGTCAACTACAGGACACAGTCCTGACCACAGGATCAGGGTATCCCTTTTAGAAGCTCTTCCCATGTCCCTCAGTTCTTTGTATTTCTCTTTCATAAGAGCCTTGTCTTTATAGAAATATCCGTTATCAAATTCTTTCCTAACGAGCTTATCCTTGAGCATGTCCATATATTTGGAATTCTCAAGTCCCATAGAAACAAGAACTTCTTTAATCAGATCGTTGTGCCTGTGGAGCTTGGCAATTACTTCATCAAGGCTCTTCTCCTGTCTTGAGTGGCTGTCCTCTCTTACAACATAGGAAAATAGAATTTCCTTAATATAACCACATTTCCGGCCATAAGAAAGAGGCATCAGCATCTGCCAGTTCTGCCCGATTCTGGAGCTCACAATCTTCCTGTCAGGAAGAGCCTCAAGAATCGCACTGCTTCTTGCCATATATACACCCGGGGTGTAAACGGCATTCTTCTCAAGAATTATGTCCTCAAAGAAATTGTCTTCACCTGTTGGTGGCACCCTTCTGAGATCATCGATCTTAGTACTGAGATCACTTTCATGGACAGCCTGTCCGTAGCACATACAAAATGCGCAGTCCGGATTTTCCTCAAGGAAATGTACTTTCTTCATAATATTATCTTTGTGAAGGATATCATCAGAATCAGTCCACATGAGATAATCACCAGTAAAGATTTTAAGCCCCTGATTCATGGCCTCTGCCTGTCCGGCATTATCCTGATATATGTATATGAGCTTTCTCCCCTGCTCCTCAAACCTGTCGATATAGCTCTTGGCTATCTCTTCGGTTCTGTCGATGCTTCCGTCATTTACAAATATCAGCTCTATGTTACTGTAACTCTGTTCCAATATATTCTCGAAAAACCTCTCGGCGAATTCCTCTCCGTTATAACAGGGAGTAATTATTGAAACCTTTTTCTCCTCAAGCTTTAGCATTTCTAACTCCTAAAACTTTTGCAATCTTTCTCATGATCACTTTGAAATCATCATTTCTGAAATACTTGATCAGATACAAAACGTTAATAATTATAGTACAAATGCATCCTTTTACCAACCAAACTAACAGATTTGTAACATTCAGTTTACTGGTGGCAAAGTATGTTATCGCGCCAAAAATCAGCATTGTCGCTGCATTTGTAAGAATCTTCAGGTAATACTCATACTGTTTTTTTCCTAAGACTTCTTTATATAACAAATTTGCTTCATACCAAAAAATTGTTGTAATTCTTGAGATAAACGAAGCAAGTATAATCCCAAAGGTTCCAAACATCTTGCCCAGGATAATAGATAAAACCAGGTTCTCAACTGCACAGATAAACATTATCCATCTGACCTTTTTATATAACCCTGTGGCCTCTCTGAACATGATCACCGGGTAAGTCACAATGGAGTTATATACATTAAGCAGAATTGCCACAAGGACAATATCGTCAAAAACATACTGCCACCCAAAGAACAATCCAATAAACTCCTGTATAAGACAAAAGATACAGATCACCGAGTACGTTCCCAACCAGTCCCCCAATATCATCATTTGATTAAAGGTTTTTCTGATCTCTTTCGTATTACCCTCAGTTATAAGATTGCCAACACTTGCAGTTATTGACCAGAAAACTGATCCCACAAGCTGAGTTATTCTGTTGATAACTGTCAAATAGTTGGTATATATGCCTACTATGGCAGTATTGACTATAACTGATATGAGCATATTATCGGTACCATCCATAAGTACCGACGATATCTTATATAAGAATACAGATGCAACATTGGAATAGATTTTTTTCTTTTCCTCATCATCAATCTGTTTTCTCTTAAGAATATACGGATAATACTTGTTAGCCTGATGATTTACCAGCAGATTATAGGCTATTGCATTGACAATTCCAACGCAAAGATAAGCAGTATAACTGTGAGTCAGATACAGTACCAGGGTCTGGAGTATAATCTTAAATATTGCCATCCACATGGAAAACTTCTGGATTATATGCATCTTCTGATCTGCTGATATAAGCGACTGTTTGTATGCAAACAGGTACGATACAACAGTGTTGAACAATGCTATCAGATAATATAGTCTAAGATGCGGAATATTTAAGTCTGTATTTATCACATAATCCAGGAAAGGAACCAATGCAAGTCCAGCTATAGTTATGACAAGGGCTATAGTGTTATATAGCCTTCTGTACAATGTAACCAGAGCGGTGATCTTATCCTCATCTCCTTCAGCCAAAGGTTTGTAAAAGCTAAAGGCCATGGCTGTGGCAAGACCAAGATCTGCCAGAGACATCATAACAAAGATATCAGTAAATACACCATTGATACCAAGATAATCGATTGGAAGAATCTGCAAAAAGATATTTCTTCCAACCAATGACAAAAACATAGTCACAACCTTGTTAATGGTGCTGTACTTTATATTCCTTATTGAGTTCTTGGTCCTGCTGTCTTTAGTCATTATTAGTGTGTATTCCTTAGAAACTGTGCATAATGGTATGGGAACAGGCCAGAGAGCTGAACTTTAAAGCGTTCTGCCACTGAGCAATCAGCTGATTTCAAGTACTTCTTAACATTTTGTCTGTATATCTTTTTATACTTATCAAAGTCTTCAATTTTAAGGTTCGGTGAATCTTTGACAGCGCCAAGATATCTGAGGTATGACTTTCTGAAACTTTCAAAGTCCTTCAACCAGTATCGCATTTCATTTCTGCTTTCATAAAATGAGAGTCTTTCAGAAATTGCATCCAGTACCAGAAGTCTCTTCTTGGCAATTCCCGCGCTCATTATGCTATCGCCTCTTTGTACATAGTAATAAAGCACATGTGGTACATAAACAGTCTTAGCTGAAGCATATAAGAGTTTGTATGTTGTGAATTCATCCTCGTGTACTTTTCCCTTTGGATATCTAACATTATCAAAGAGTTTTCTCGCATAGAGCTTATTCCATGCCACGATAAATTCAGTACGTCTGTCGCTGCTGTATACAGGATTTTCAAAGTACTCATCGTCCGTAAGAACAAATGAATCCGAATAATCTTCAATACTTTCTATATTTATGTCTTCATCATCCTTAACACTCTGGTATCTGCAAATTGCAACATCTGCAGAATTCTTCTTCACTGCTTCGTAAAGAGTATTTACCATGTTAATATTGATGTAATCATCGGAATCCACAAAGAGAAAATATTCTCCTTTTGCCACCTCAATACCGGCATTTCTGGCATCAGAGAGGCCTCCGTTCGGCTTATGTATCACCTTTATCCTGTCATCTGCCTTTGCGCATTCATTACAGATTGCCGGGCAATTATCCGGAGATCCGTCATCAACAAGCAGAATCTCTATATTTGTGTAGGTTTGTCTGATAAGGCTGTCTACACATTTTCTCAGATAGTCTTCCACTTTGTATATTGGCACAATTATACTGATTAAATCACTCATATCTTATCTTTCCTTGATCTTTACCAGAAAATAATAAAAGGATGGTGAAAGCTTAAATATCTTATATCCTATTCCGGTAACATCGTCTCTAAACTCGTTGTACTTATCTTTATAGAGCTGACGCAGATCTTTTAATCCAGTTTTCTTATATCTGGCTATTATCCTGTCAAGGTATTCCTTCTTAGTGAGTCTGACAAAGAAAGAATAATCCGAACCCTTTGCAGAAAAATACTCAAGACGGTTATCAAACACTTTATAAATATCTGTTGATGACATGTATTTATTGTTAGTTGTTATGCTGTTGCTATTTTCAAAATAGTAATAGAAAACCTCGTTGGTAAAAGCAACCTTTGAGCACTTGTCAACGAGTTTTGGAAGGACAAATTCATCCTCATTCTTAAGATTTTCAGGAAATCTGATACCTTCAAATAGGTTTGCATCATATATCTTGTTCCAGAGAATTCCAGACATTCTAAGGCCGTACACACCATAACAGTTTTTCATTGCTTCGCCGTGGTCCCAGACTTTTATCTCTGGTGTATATGTGGTCTTTAAATCAGGTGTATCTGTCGCAAAGCGCTCAAACCCGCAAACTGCCATCTGAGCATTATTATCTTTCTTGATTGAAACCATACGTTCAAGAAAATCTTTTCTGACATAATCATCCGCATCAACAAAGGCGATCATCTCTCCCTTTACAGCATCTAAGGCACTGTTTCTGGTGATAGCCACGCCCTCATTTGCTTTATCAATGTAATTGATCCTGGAATCCTTTTTGGCGTATTCCCTCAGGATCTCTCCTGAGCTATCCGATGATCCGTCATTGACAATAATAAGCTCAAAATCTTTTAACGTCTGATTTAAAACTGATTCTACTGCTCTGCCGACAACCTTTTGTGCGTTGTAGACAGGCATTATTATTGATACTAAAGGTTTACTCATCTTTTTCCTCATTTAAAGCTAATAAACTTTTCAAACATCTTATAATTCTTAATTCCCCGCTTAAATCCTTTTAAACTAATAAAAATAAAAGGTCTTTTTAATATATTTCCGAATCTGTCGCTTATGTCATTACATTTCCAAGTGGATCGATAATTTCTATATTCTGACTTATCAATCTTGGCCAGGACCGGAATAAACAGTGCAATATTAATATACTGCCATTTTTCCGCCACATATTTGTGACCGTTATTTATCGCAAAACGTTTGATGTAATCCATAAGCCTTATATTTTCATTTATCTTAGCTTTTTGAGTATTACCCATTATGGAATCATCTCTTATCAGATAGTTGTAAAATCTTTCACCAATAAAAATCATACTCTTTGAGCAAAGGGTGTAATAGATGTTAAAGCATCTATCCTCAGCAAATATCTCTTTGTTAGGCTCAAATCTTATATTATTATCCTTTATGATATCTGCTTTAAAAAGTCTGTTCCACGCTTCCCATCCTACTTTATATGCACACAATACATGACAGATAAAATCAAGTCTTTGTTTATCGTCTGAAAAGAAATATTCCCCTGGTGTCATATGCGACTCTTCAAGAAGCTTTGCGCTTTCATCTACTTTTTTATATCCAAAAGCTACCGCGTCAAAACCGGTATTCTCAGCAACATCAACTAGCTTCTTAATAGCGTCAGCATCCAAATAGTCGTCACTATCAAAGAAATATATATACTTTCCTGTGGCATAGTTAAGTCCATAATTCCTCGCATCAGAAAGACCACCATTTGTCTTGTGAAGCGAGATTATTCTGTTATCTCTTTTGGCAAATTCGTCACATATTTGAGGGCAGCCATCATCTGAGCCATCGTCTACCAGGATTATCTGCAGATTATCATAAGTCTGGTTAATAATGCTGTTTACGCCCTTTTCAAGATATTTTTCAACCCTGAAAACCGGTATGATAACACTTACTAACGGATTTGGATTAGTCATTTACTTACATTCTCCAAGCTGTTCTCTTAAATAATTTAAAGTGTTCTGTCTCTCTTTATCCCTGATCGCGTTGACCTTATCATAATCTATTGGTGTAGTCAGAATCTCAGGTAACTTATCCGGAGATGGAACAATCCTGTCCTGAAGTCCAAATCTGGTCAGCAGATCTGAGAGTTTTTCCTCGTTACCATAACTGTTTCCAACAGTCTTTCTTACAAGTGTTACGAAAGGCTTATTGTTGATGATTGAGAAAATTGAGCCATGGAATGTATCGGTAACGATGTAGTCTGCCTCATTAAAGTATTCAAGCACTTCAAATGGATCTCCGGGCCAATACTCATCTACAAAGTCGTGATATCCCTGTATGGAAACGAGCTTTTTGTTGTGATCCTTGGCAAACTGTCTGATCACGCGCTTCTCTTCATCTGTTACTCTGCTTGAATACGCGTAAATAATGATATAGTCTTTCTTTCCAAGATTATTAACCTTTTTGGAAGAGAAATCGCTGATAAGTACAGGGTCTACATGATAATATGGATCAATACCCGTCAGTTCTTTTACCACCTTTATCGAATTCTTGTCTCTTACTGAAATTGCATCAAATTTTTTAAGATATCCTGCAACCTCTTCATCTTTTTCAAATTCCTTAAGACGAGGAATGGTAGTATTTCCAAAAGAAGCCGCATAGCTCATAAGCTTTTTGGAATTATTGTCTGCTCCGAAGAGCTCCGGTGAAAAACCTACATCCTTGTTTGACTGCAGACAATTAAATACTTCATCTGATCCAATTACAAGTGCATCAAGTTCAGGTCTTTCATTTCTTTCGCCAATGCCAAGCATCGGAAACATCTTCTCTCCAAATGTTCTGAAATACTCAACCTTATCGTTGAGCATTTTCTTCTTCCTTTTGCCATTAGGAGTCATATCATAAAGCTTATAATAAGCCTTTCTGACAGCTCTTTTTAGAAACGGATCCCTTGCAGAAACGGCTTGATTATTCTCAAAGACAATAGGCTCCTCAACTTTATAATCAACAAACTCAACATCATGGCCAAGGCTCTCGATCATTCCTTTTAGACCATAGGCCTGAAGAAAGGAACCATAATTCCTGATGCGCTGCATCGACATTATTCCAACTTTCATTACTTAACTCCTCTTCCAGTTATCTTCCTGAATGTGTTAACAATCTTCCATTTAACCTTGGCCTGAAGATGGAGCCTGTCGCTCTTTCTTTTCTTAGCCTGGTTCTTCTTCATATCTTCTTTAATGCTTTCAAATGCTGCCTTCTCAAATCCATTTTCATGATACATTTCAATAAATCTGGATGTATTTGCGTGAAGTCTGCTTGGTCTGTTTAACTGGTCATTACCATTAACAGCTTCTGAGACGCTTCGCTCTTCAAGATAAAGCTTGTCTTTCATCTTTTCTATGAAATCCAATCCCTTTTCTGTAAGCGGAAGAACAACAGATACTCCGTTTACCTTAGGGCTGTTAAATGTTTTTTCTTTTCCAATCCCCCAAAAATCCCCCAGTGTAATATCTGATACTCTTTCTGGACATGCATAACTACACTCATAGCAATTTGGTCTGTAAAAAAGGCTCTCAAGAAATCCGGTAAAATATGTATCCTGCCATCGATCCTTGCAATATATCAGCTCACCTTTGTTGAACAACGACATCTTGAAGTTATATACGCCTCTGAATTTTACATTGTCAGCCTTTTTACCAATTTTCTTCTCAAGATGTTCAACGTGTTCGTGAAGATATTTGATACTTGGAACTCCATGGCAGATAAGGTCTGCAGTAATAAGGTTATCGTAATCCTTTTTAAGATAATTCTTTAATCCGGCAATCTGACATGGCGTACCTACATAAACTACCAAAAGTCCCATCTTAAGATCATCTTCTGCCTGCTTGAATGAATCACCAACGATGGCCTGTACATATTTTGAGCTCTGAAATTCTTCAATTTCTTCTCTCTTATCCGCTCTTACAATCCTCAGGTCAAGATTCTCATCAAATCTTGTTCCGTAACAGACCCCGCCGTTATCAATAGCGTAGTCATACATTGCTCTTGCAAGTCCGCCTGATGAACTGAGGGCATGCTTTTTATCATCCAGATTCCAAGCAGCATATGCTTTAAGCGGAGCTTTCTTCTCTACAGTAATGTTAACAGGACATGTTCTCGTACATAGTCCACAGTTAACACATTTCTCCTGGTCTATTTTAGGAAGCATCAGCCCATTTATGTCATAGGAGATTGAAATTGCTTCCTTGGGGCATGCATTCATACACGCAAGACATCCTGTACATTTATTACTGTCACAAATCTTTTCCATAAATACCTAACCTAAATTTATTTAACCGTGCCTTCATTAAGGAATCTGATATAGTCAAAGCCTTTTCCGTACTGATAAAGCCTCTTGCCAAAATAATTCATGATATTTGTAATGATAAATACACTGGCGTTATTGGCTTTCTTTTTAACCTGAACACAATGCTCAAATTCAGGATAATCCTTAGCAGTAAAGCAAA
Organism: Butyrivibrio sp. XPD2006; assembly: GCF_000420865.1. Taxonomy (GTDB): domain Bacteria; phylum Bacillota; class Clostridia; order Lachnospirales; family Lachnospiraceae; genus Butyrivibrio. The sequence continues at coordinate 72,949 of NZ_ATVT01000008.1, read as the reverse complement.
CCTTATTCTTGAAAGGCAGCTTCTCAAACCTCTCCAAAGATGAATAAGACATACAGAATCTGTCTGACATCATAATAAACAAGTTGTCATAGTTTATCCTGTTCATCCTCTCCTTCCACTTAGCTACAGCTTCATCGAAGGTGTTGTAATGCTTGAAAAATAATGGTATGTCACCAAGCATTCCAACCGGATAGTCTGTATAGTAAGGAATCTCAACTATCTCAAGATTCTTGTAATAATCAAAATTCTCAAGGAATTTCACAAAGTCGTCAGGCTTTATCAGCAGATTAACTGTAGGCGATTTAAACTGAAGCCCCAGGTCGTGGGATATTACTCCGCCAATACAGTTATTTGAGATTATGCTGAAATCCTTATTTTTAAGCCTTGCTCTATCGATCTTATTCCTAACATGATCCCTCATGAACTTACCGCGTTTATGGTAATCTGTAAGATATTGATATTTACTCTTTAGCTTCCACTTAATTCTGCTGGTAAGTGGTGCTTTGGTTTTGGCTTTTTTCTTTACATCTTCGGAAATCTTATTTTGAGTAAGTCCGGATGCGGTAATAAATCCTTTTTCTTTATACTCATCAAGAAATAACTGTCGATAATATGGCTTCTTAGATGCCCCCCTAAGCTGTTCATTGGATTTTATAATGTCCTCATAGGGTTTTAATGTAAGAACAAGTCTGTCACCGCACTTCTCAATGAGCTTACGCCCCTTATCTGTATTGCACATCACAACTGACATGCCCTTATCTGTTGGAGCAAGCATCCTCTTTCTATCTTTTCCCCAGTAATCGCCTACAGTCAGATCAGTACATCTTTCAGGGGATGCATACGAGCATGAATAGCAGCTCTCACGATAAAAGACCATTCTCGTATAATTTGCCATAAACAGGTTGTCTACAGCCTTTTCTTCTACAAGAGTACTGCTTTTAGAAGAAGCTTTAAATCTATAAATGTTGTTATCTCTAAAAGATATTTCATCTACAGCTTCTCCATCCTTTTCAAGTTCAGCAATATATTCGTCAAAGTACGCAGCAGGAGGCATTCCGTGGCAGATAATATCTACAAGATAAAGCTTTTCCAAAAGAGCCTTAGGAACAAACTTCTGTAATCCGGCGCACTGACAGGATGTGCCTACAAAAATAACCAACTGTCCATTATTTAGCTCATTCAGGATATCCTTATAGGTTCCATTCATGTCACTGTAGGTGTATTTTGATCCTTGAAATCCGGATAGGTGTTCAGGATCTGTTACCTTTTTGAATACGACTCTATGGTTTTCGTTAAATACTGCGCCATAAGCTACGCCGCCCATCTCAAGAACTTTTGAATAAAGAGCATATGCAGCCCCACCTGAGGCTGAAGCATTTCTCTTGTCCAAATCTTTAAGGCATACCGCATACGTAAGCTTCGGCATAACTTTTTCCACAGGTTCCAAAACCTGGCAAACCTGTTTGCACTTTCCGCAATTTACACAAAGCTCTTCGTTAATAACAACGGATTCAGTACCATATTCATTTCTTTCAAATCTTATGCATCCCTTTGGGCAGGCATCTCTACATGCGCCACAAGCTGTGCATTTTGCCTTATCACATATTTCCATTGCTGTTACCTTACTGTTTTTAGTTCTTCCTCTAATAGCCCAAGTGAACGCTCACGCCACGACATGATGTTCTCATCAGCTTTTTTATAATCGAGTTCCTGATTAAGTTTTCTGTTGAACGTATCATAATCGACACCAACTTCAACAAGCGCATCCGAAAGTCCAACCTTATCTAGTACATCTATTACCTTAGGTGTAAATGGCTCTGAAACAAATTTCTTATGGTTGAGCACTGAGAAAACCGTTCCGTGGAAAGTGGTTGTTACTACATACTGCGCATCTCTAAGAAGCTTACAGAACGTAAGAGGTGATCCATTTATAAACATATCTGTCCAGTCGTGTTTGATGCATGCAGAAACTATTAAAAGATCATTCTCCCTAGCAAACTTAATGATATTGTTCTTAAGATTGTCGTTAAATACATAGCTGTAAACCAGTATGTATTTCTTGTCTATCTTCTTATAATCGTTATCCTCATTGTCATACTCGCTGACATCACATAGGAATGTGGGATCTGCAACCATCGGAGAATCAACACCTGTGATATCATCAATAACTCTCTTCGTGTTCTCATCTCTTACAAGAACAGGCGACACCTTTTTTATAGCATCTGTCAGCTCGGGGTATTCATTAAAATCTTCTCTCTTAGCCTTACTGATACTAATTCCGTATGTTCCGACATTTTTCATTCCTATGCCATAGAACACAGGCCTTCTAAAGGTCTTGTTGGTGACATTCCATATTTCATCACTTCCGAGAATGATCTTATCCAGGGCCACATCATCAGCATTATCGATAGTGTTGAATATCTCCCATTCTTTTCTGAATGCATCATATTTAGCTATTTCATCTCTTCTTTTTATGTAATTTGCAATTGGATGACGAATCGCATCTTTAAAAGCAATCTTATGAATGAATATGTTATCTATATATTCTTTTTCTCTTGTTCTGATAAAGAAAACTTCATGTCCCATTCTCTCCAATGCTTTCTGCATAGCATAAGCTTGAAGAAACGATCCATAGTTAGACGAATCGTGAACTGTTACAACTCCGATTTTCATATATAGCTCCGTTTATTTCTTAAAACTAAGTTTCGGCATTTTTCTTGATACAATGTCATGAACAATATCTCTTTCATCTTTTGAAAGCAAAACAAAGTAATTAACAATATAACCAAATCCACCGCAAAGAAGACATGCAACAATGAGTTTCATCCATGTATTTATATCAATGACACTGTTAACATAGCTAAAGATTGCAAGAAGTATTGCCGATCCGATTGTTCCCCTTACCAGTGCCGGATAGAATGTATGCCACTTCATCTTCAATGAATATGCTGCATACAAAGGAACAAAGAATAATACTCTCAGTGTCAGAAGGACGCTGCTTACTGTCTTGATAGCAATAAGTCCAAGTGATGTATATTTTAAAAGAATTGGTACTATTATTACATTTGCAAGACCTATTCCAAATGAAACAAGTACCGGAACCTTAAGCTTTCTGGTAATAGAGTTCACGGTGTACAAAGGATAAATATATACACTGAACAAGGTAGGAAGCAATGTAAGGATTGATAAGAGCTGTGTGAGTCTTATCTCCTCCTCAGTCAGCATCACAAGCCAGAGCTTAAAAAATGGACCTCCAAATACGATAAATCCAACAATCGGTATCGAGCAGATAAATCCACAGAGCTTAAGAGCTGAATTAACGTTCTTTTTGAAGCGCTCCATGTCTCCCTCTGCATAGAGGATTGTCATCTTTGGTCCAAAAACACCTGAGACCATTCCAACCAATGCAAGGATCTGAACAGGAACTGTCTTTGAGTATGACATAAGAGACATCTCAAGAGCTCCCAGAAACTTATTGGCAAATACAAGATCCAGACCATTTATCAATGTCTGTGTCAGCTGGTTAAAAGAACTCCAGATTCCTGTACCAACAAGTTCTCCAATTGATTTAAACTTAAAGTACGCTGCTTTTAACTGAATCTGTGGAGTAAGTATCTTTTTATATCTAATGTTGGTCACAACGCTGTACATTCCACAAACAAATATTGAAAGTCCAAGATACCATACCTTGGGTGTGAAGAATGCATAAGCAACCACAAGAATAATCGCTTTGATAATATTAGCTTCTACTGATCTTCTTGCGGACATATCCAGTCTGTTAGTAGCGTAGGTACATGTCCCGTAGCCACTTGCTGAAAGTCCAAACAGGAAATTTACAAAGATAAACAGCCACAAGAGCTTTATGTCTGTAATATGAGAAACCGGCACATCAAAGATTTTATCTATGAATATGATCATTCCGGCAGCCGGAATAGCCAGTATAACTGAAAGAACAGTGTTTGCAATTACAACACTTGAAAAATATGAGCTTGCTTTTTCATACTCTTTTCTCTGAAAAGCAATTGTTACATATCTGTTCAGCATTGAATTAAGTGCAACTGTAAAGACTGTTACGTAACTTGTAAATGTGTTGGCCAGTCCTACAAATCCGTATACATCCTTACCTACCAGCCTTGCAATATGCCTTGTAAGCACAAAGCTTATTACCAGTCCGATGGCAAATGATACAAACTGCGAGACCATATTGATTGCCATACTTTTTTTATCACCCATTAACAAAACCTCTTTCTGACTAAGTCAGCTTAGTCACATATACTCTTTAAGTAGGTATATGCCTCTTTCCTCTTTTCTCCCAATACGCTATAAACAGCGTCATAATCTATTTCTTTGAAGTAATCGCCTTCCAAATTTCCCACAAGTCTCTCATTAAGATCAAAGGTCCCCACCAATGTCTCAATTCTGCTATTCATAGGCACATCCGCATCTTGTCTGGTAAATATTGCAAACTTTTTCCCGAACAATATGGAGAAGACACAGCCATGAAATGAATCCGTGCAGATGTAATCCGCATGATGTATCAAATACAGGAAATGCTGTGGTCCTATGTTATAGAAAGGTTCTCCGGGAGTCTCTGTGAACTTGATTATTTTAAGCCCCTTGCTATCAGCAATCTGCCGTACCTTAGCCTTATACTCATCCGATATATTTCCAAGATAGTACATAAAAAGATATCTCTCCGGCATATCGTAATCAGGCTTTTTTTCCATTCTGCAATATTCCTCAGCATCAAGAAGCATCGTTGGATCTATATGAAGCATAGGTTTAACCCCTATCAGTCTTTCAACCAATCCAACACTGTCAGCTTCTCTGACTGATATCTTTTGCATTCCCTTAAGGTTCTTAACAAACGCCGGCCTTTGCTCGTCCGTAATATCACTTACACCGACACTGGCCGCGTAGGAAAATCTCTTTTCCTCAGGTGCAAATGACGCAAATTCAAAGTCTGAATTAAAATGGAAATTCGGATTCCATACCTGATCACTACCTGCAACGAATGCATCATATCTGTCAGCGAACTCAGACTCATTCACATTCTCGAAACGGATTTTGTTGTCATAATCTATATAAGTGTTCTCGAACTCATGATAAATACTTCTTCTCTTGGAATGCTTTACTACAGCCTTTACCAATCTTCTGCCTTTGGATAAGGCCAAAGAATTCTTCAATGACTTGGCTGATCTTATTGTTTTAACTTCTGCTCCGCTCTTCCGAATTGCTTCTTGAAGAGCGTAGTTTTGAAGCCTGTTACCAAAGTTCATCCCACTATTTGTAATAGTCAGAATAGCTACCTTTTTCATACGTTTCCCTTTTTGAAACTATTTATAATATATGCGACCATTATTGAAACAAACACTGTAAGCAGCGGGTTTACCCAAGGAAACCAGCCTGTAGTCGTATCAATCCCCAATAGTCTGTTTGCTATGATTATGAAAATCCCTGCTATTATCGAATGAAAAATATATACATTTAAGGACAGATAATTTCCCAGATACTCAACACCTGATGAAATTGATACGTCTTTATACTTCATCGCAATAACGAACAATGATGTCGATAAAATAAACACTCCGACACAGGAAAAATCAATCCTAATCCTAAACACAAGATGTGATAAAGAAATCAGTATTCCTATAAGCGCGGCTATGATAAAATGCATCTTTCTTACCATGTTTAAAACTCTGTTTTGATTTTTGTGCAGATAATATCCAAGTAAGAACCATGAAAAAACTCTTGTTACAAAATTCATCTTTAGAGACCACGGCATTCCTTTTGTTTCACAAAAAGTTGTAAGAGCAAAATGAAGCAAGAACATAATCGGCATAAACTTAAGAAATATATCCTCTCTTTTATGCTTGACCACAAAAAACCAAACAATGTAGGTCTCTATCATTCCTATCAAATACCATAGCGGAATTGCAAAATCCAGTTTTGTAAATACAATAAATTTAACAAGATTAACTATGCTGAGTTCATCCTTGATCCATTCTATAAGGTTTCCGTCAAGCCAATGTGACAGTACTGCATAAGCAATAAACCAGATTAAAGCAAACACAAAGATTCGGACTATCTTAAAAAGCCTTCTTTGAATTGTTTCCTCTGTGCAATTTAACGCATAAAATCCAGCAGTCATGGCAAATATCGGCACAGCAAACTGACACAATTTAGCAATGATCAGGCCAAATTTTCCAGGAAATCCGACATGTATAAAAACAACTCCAATACATGCGATTCCTTTTATAAAATTGAGCATAGTATTTCTTTGTTTATTCATCAGAATTATTTATTATCCTCATCAATAAGGTCTAATAGACTACTTGAAACTTCACTTCTTACCTTTCTGCAAAACAGATCAGGCTGTTTCTTTAGTTTTGGGTAATCAGCCTTTGTAAGTACAGTTACCTCCTTGGGAAACTCAAAGTAAGTAAGATTTCTCCAGTTTACAAGCCATCTTGCTTCCGGCTCATTGTATCTGAAACACTTTTCTTTGAATCTTGAGTTATGGACAACCGTATGGAAATACTCTTCATCAGGGAACTGCATGATCTTCATCTTACAATTGAACCTTGGATGTGTCTTTTCAAATTCATCCAGATACTCTGCACAGTCCCTAGAAACCGCCCACTGCGCACATCCGTAGTAGATGTCGTAGTTGCCGTCTTTCTCCTTAATAGTTCCATTAAACCCAATGGTCGTAAGACTCATAAGAGTTGAAGCTATTGTGATAAGGAGCTTATGCGGATCTGAGTTTGATGCCTTACCATAAGGATTATCTTTCATGTAGTAAAGCTTGTATTTCCTTGAAAACTCCCAGTCCTTTGTTCCCGCAATCGGACATCCTCTTAAGAACTCTTTTCCCTTGTTTTCTTCAAAGAACGCCTTGATCTGTGCATTGGACTTTATTGGATAATCCAGATTCTGCATCATCACGAAGTAATCGTAATGCCTGTCACTATCAAGCGCTGTTCTAAGAAGTTCATAGCATGCATGGATTGCATTATATCCGCCCCAGTAGACTTTATGCCTGTTTGATGTAAAGAATACTCTTTCAATCCCGGCTGTTGCCTTCTTGAAGGGTTCAATATCCTGTTTTGCATCAACATGTATATACATATCAAAATCCGGGTCGGAACAAAGCCTCTTTGCGCATCTCGCAACCAGCAGCGGATCTGTATGACAAAGATTTAAAAAAGCAATTCGCATTTTTTTCCTTCATCTTCTTACTTATTAAATGTAAAATTTTTATAAAAAACGTGCATCATCCTACTTTATCAGAATTTAGTCCAGCTTTTCAACTAAAAAAAGACACAAATCTTATGCTAACATTATGTACTATTCGTCTAATGTGCATAAATTTTGTGTCATTTTTTTGAACGACGCTGAAATAAACTTGTACGCGATATTATATATGCGATATAGTACTTATTTGTCTGTTGAATTCAACTTATTCAAGCATCAATTATCGTCAGCCACATACTTATAAAGCTCAACTCTATTCTCCGCTAGTTCAGATGATATGATATACTCCCATCCATCACCGGGATTATTTATAGCTGCATCGTTTATATTGTGAATATAATATACATTCTTGTCATGATTTTCTGCTCTACGATTTAATGATTCGGTATCCAAACAAAGCTTGTAATCCATGTCATTAAAGTAGTAATCAAATACATTCCAGCCAAAAAGCCTGCTATCTGTTAATACAAGATCGCCATCACAAATCTCATTCTCAACGTAACTTATAAACCTATCTTGCTCTTTATCTGTTTTTGCTTCACTATATACCATCATGCCAAAATCAAGAAGTACAATAAAAGCAATAGAACAAACTACAATATTGCGTATAATTCCTTTATTGTCTTTGACAAAATATGATATTGAAACCGCCAAAACAATATACAGAATACCAACTGATGGCAATAAATATCTTGATACGAACTTATGAGACATTAAATCCATTGCACATCCACATAAGTAGATTAATACAAAAACAAATACATACAGGATGCAAATACTCTTAACTAAGCTGATATCTGATTCTTTAAAGTGTTTATATATAAATGTCATTATTGCTACAAAAAATAGCAAAGCCAAAATAGCAGTTAAAAGGAGCTCATGCAGAGTAATATTTGCCATATTTTGCATTGTACCAAACACAATACAAACAAAACCAGCAAAGGGTTTTAAATAATATGCCAGGGAATTAAGTCCCATGGAATATGCATCTTCACTGCTCATCTGTTTGAATACTATCAAAAGCCACGGCGAATAAACTACTAAACAAATTATTATTGAACCTATTAAGTATTTAATATTTTTCTTTTTAGCAATATATTTAATCAAATAAAAGAAATAAATTGAGCCAACAATTAGCAGAACAAAATAATGTGTAAACGCTCCTAAGATTGCAAATATTGATGCAACTAGTATCTTTTTATTATTTCCAAGTTCAGCGCCATCTATTATTGTAAACGCGAACAGCGTTACAAAAAACAACGCCCAACTATACATTCTGATTTCAGTATTATAATGCGCTGTTGGCATAAGCAACACCAAACTAGCAAAAATAAAACCTGAAAGATCATCAAAATGCTTTGATAACCACTTAAAACCAATAAAAGCCAACAAAACCATGGGCAATAATGAGGTAAGTTTATATATAGGAATTGAGAAGCCAAAAATGCTACACATAAATCTGTTTATAAAATAGTAGAGTGGTGGATGAAAGTCTTTCATTGTCCCTATAATAATTTCTTTATAAGGGTTTTTTACTAATTGGACCGAAAATATTTCATCTGCCCAAATACTCCTTTGAAAGATGCGTAATAGACTTATAAAGCATTCTGCCAAAATCATTAAATAATACTTTTTTTCAAATTTTACTGTTTTCATAATTACCTCTCTTTTTAAATAAATCCATAAAGACGATGCGTTTTCCAAATTGCATAATAGGATTTATATGACGCTTTGAAAAATAGAATTTCCATTGCAACTTTTCTTTCCAATCCCTTTATACTTCTGTATTTCCCAACCTCTTTACAGAGTTTTTTAATTGCCGATTGCTTGCCAAAGTCAACTTTCATACCCTTTTCTTCGAATTCATTCTGCATGGTTACTGCAGTTCGCATGGCATGAACAGCTTCCATCTCCCAAAGTTTATACTCTTTCTTCTTGCGGTAGAACCTTAATCTGTCATCAAATGCATCAATAAGATTGAGCCTTTTTAATGAAACGTCAGCGCCAACAATGCTGTCTTCTCTCTGGAAATAGAAGTAAAGTGGGCTCTTTACATAGACAATTCTCTCCGCCTTATAGAGAAGCTCATGAGTTCTGGCCTCATCCTCATGAATCCTTCCTTCAGGATATGTAATACCATCAAAGAGCTCCCTCTTGTATAGCTTATTCCAAGCAACAGTAAATAGAATTCTGTCCCTGAGGGTTCTGCACATGAAGAACTGTGCCTGATGGCCGTCTATTACTTCTACTTCGGGACCGTTCTTATCAATATTTGCTTCAACAGGATAATTACCGTCAAATACATACTTGATATCACACATTGCTATATCAGCATCATGTGCAATAATCTGCTCCATCATATCTTCGAACATCCCATGATTTATGTAATCATCTGAATCAACAAAAGCTATAAAATCTCCGGTAGCTGCTTTTATTCCTGCATTTCTTGCTCCTGCCAATCCCTTGTTTTCTTGATGGATTACTTTAATCCTTGGATCTTTAATAGCTAGTTCGTCACACATAGCCGGACAGTTATCATCGGAACCATCATCCACCAGTATGATCTCCAGGTTTTTATATGTCTGAAGCATGATTGAATCAAGACACCTGTTAAGATAATCCTCTACTTTATATACCGGTACTATGACCGATATTTTGTAATCATAAGATCTTTTCAATTTCTGCCATCCTGTCATCGTAATTTATGATGCTCTTACGCTCACATATCTTCTTTGTATACCCCTCAAGAAGACCAGGATTATCCAGAACCTTTTTCATGCCCTGATAAATTCCAATCACTGACTTTTCCATGACGAGTCCATACTCGTTATCTCCAAGCAGTTCTCTTACTCCCCCACAATCTGTTAGCAGCATTGGCTTATCCAAGATAGCCGCCTCCTGACTTACAAAAGAAAACCCCTCAAAAATTGATGATGAAAGCACCCAGTCCGCGTACTTCATGTACTTGTACGGATTCTTTCTTACACCCAAAAACTTAACAGACTTAATACCAAGTCTTTTCACGGATCTTTCGAGCCTGTACTGCTCATCGCTCCAGCTCTCAGTACCACCTACAACCCACACTTCAAAGTTATAACCATCAATCTCCAGCATGTGAGCTGCTTCCAGCAAAAGGTCATAACCCTTTTGATAGTTTATTCTACCAACCACTGTAAAGTATGTCTTTCCATCTTCTTTTACGACGTCTACAACCGGTTCTTTTGCTTTCTCGATTATTTCTTCCCACTTAAGCGGGTTATATTTTACAACAAGATTCCCTGTGTCGCCAATGATATCTTTTATCCCATTTTTGACATCTTCAGAGACGCAAACAACATATTGGTAACGCTTAAGGAATTCAAATTCTGTCTTAGGTCCTCCAAATATGTCATATGTATAGTAATAGCTGTTGTAATCAGTGTGATGCCACATGATCTTTGTATCTACCGCAGTTTCGGCAACATATTTTGAAACCCATCCGTCCTTCATAGCTATCACAAGGTCATAATTGCTGTTATTGATGGAGTCTTTGATAAACTTGTTTTTATAATGTCTGACAAACTTAATGTATCCCCACTTAAGAGGGTTCCTGCTGTCAGAAAGCTGATCCTGAATAATAACCCTCACGTTTTCGGGAAAAGTCCCGTCATTATATTCTTTCTTTTCCTGATCAAGGAGAAGCACAGTCAGTTCATATTTGTCATGCCATGCATTAACAAAGTCCATCATGAGCTTCTCAACTCCGCCTCCGCATGCTATATCGTTTACAAGTAAAATTCGTTTCATAACCAATTCCTTCCCTCGGCGATCCTTTGCCAAAGGTTGTCATCTCTTTTAACAGATCTATCCAGCTTGTTAAACGGCTTTTGCCTACTATGCTCTTTTATCTGATTTCTAAGTGTATCTATATCAACATCTTTCAGATTATAAACAACATGAAAGTTTATAACGCAAAAATAAATTCTGTAAAAGTTCTTTTTTAGCGTTTCTCTATCACGGATATCTTCCCAAAGGACATTTAACAGGCAGAACAGCCTGCTTATCATCGTCTTCTCATCGACGCTCTTTGAAAGCGAACCTTCACGAGTATAATACATGTACAGCAAATTGCAAATTAGATATACGCTGTTGCATCGCAATATATATCTCATGGTAAAAAGAAGATCCTCAGCAAATACCTCTTTTGTATCGGTAAACTCCAGTCCTGATCTGTCTATAATGCTCTTTTTATAAACACCTGTATGTGCTTCCCATCCAACAGAGTATACCAGCATCCTGTCTGTTAAGAACGAAAGTTTTGCATCTTCCGAAGAAATGTCCAATGCCTCATTCTCCACGATAAGAGGGCTTCTCTCCGGCTCTTTGTCATCATACACCTTCTGGTAATTGAACTTATAGTAATCCGAAGGATATTTTTCCATAGCCTTGTCTATGGCTGTAAAAAAGTCGTCGGCCCAGTAATCATCCGAATCCAGGAATAATATCCATTCTCCTGTGGACGCTTTCAGTCCGGTATTTCTTGCACCGGACAGCCCCTGATTACTCTGATGAATGACCTTAATGTAATCATACTTTTCGGCGTATTCATCACATATAGTTCCGGAACCATCCGTGGATCCATCATCTACCAGTATTACTTCCAGATCGCTGTAGTTTTGCCTTACTACCGAATCAAGGCATCTCTTTAGCAGATCCTGAACATTATATACAGGAATTATCAGTGAATACTTCATATATCCCCCGTTTAAAGGCAAACATTACCCCATTGCTCATTGTGCCAGATAAGAGTCCTATTTCTTCTTTCATCGTCAAGAACTATATCAAGTCCGGTAATACAGTCGAGATCAACAGTATTGCCAAAGGCATCCATTGTAAATACCGTATAAACGACATTATAATGTCCGTTCATAATTGAAGCCGTATCAATGTCGATCTCTCTGTAAACTGTTTCGCCCTCATTAGCGCTGAACAGATTCGTGAAAAGAGCTGTTGCAAACACCCTCTCTTCATCCGCAATCTCTACTCTTATGCCTACTTTTTGAACTGACTTATTTATCTTAAAATCAATTCCAAGCTTAAGGGAATTCAGATCTTTGCTGACATATTCTGCCTTAGTGATCCTTACATCGCTTCGCTGAAGCCATCCGGGTCTTAATGTTTCCGAAAGGTCAATCCTGTCCTCATCCGTAACGATGTTTCCCATGTAGCAGTCTATTGCTTCTTTTACGTCACCATCGAATTTCTTGATGCCCTTATCGATAACAATGCATCTGGTACACAGTCTTTTAACTGTTTCAAGATTGTGGCTTACATACAGGATTGTTCTGTTCTTATCACCTGAAATCTCTTTTATCTTATCAAGGCACTTTTTCTGGAACTGAACATCTCCGACCGAGAGCACTTCATCCATGATTAAGATGTCGCTCCTTAGATGCACTGCCACTGCAAAGGCCAGTCTTACGTACATTCCTGAGGAATATCTTTTTACCGGAGTGTCAATAAAGTCTCTGCACTCTGAAAAATCTATGATCTCTTCTACCTTTTCATTGATCTCAGATCTTCTCATGCCAAGAATGGAGCCGTTAAGGTAAATATTCTCTCTTCCGGTAAGTTCCGGATGGAAGCCCGTTCCCACTTCAAGGAGGCTGCTGATCTTACCGTCTATGTATATCTTGCCGCTTGTGGGCGAAGTTATCCTTGAGATCAGCTTTAAAAGAGTTGATTTGCCGGCGCCGTTCTGACCAATGATTCCAAGTATCTCGCCTTTTCTGACTTCAAGGTTAAAGTCCTTTATCGCCAGAAAATCGTTATCATGATTCCTTCCGGTAAGATCCTTAATGGATATTGTTCCCTTATGAAATTTTTTGTTCAGATCAACTATCTTTAAAACAGAATCGTTACTCATATCATTTCCTTAAGGTCAGACAATATCAACCGCATCCCTGGAGATTCTCTCATATACCACCACAGATATCACAGTAATGACTACAGTCGTTATCAGGCTAACCACGAAACTACTGATATTCAGCTTTCCTGCTCCTGTAAATCCATATCTGAAACACTCTATAAATCCCGTAAGAGGATTTATGTAAAAGAGAAATCTTATCTTTTCAGGTATCTGAGCAGTCGAGTATATTACAGGGCTTGTGTAAAGGAAAAGCTGTACTATAAAACCTGTTCCCTTAGCCAGATCCCTATACTTTACAGAAAGCGATGAGATCAGCATTCCGATCGAAGTTCCAAGAACTGTGACCAGGACCGGGCATATAAGTGCGAAGGCCAGTGCCATTCCGGTAAACTGTGCCTGTCCCCTTTTAAGGTAAAAGAGCCATACGAAGGCGCACACAAGAAGCCTGACCACAAAGCTCATCAGAGCGTAAAACATGTTTGCCAGCGGAACTGCAAGTCTTGGAAAATATACCTTACCGTACAGATACGCATTATCCTGAAATATATTAGCATTCTTGTTCACACATCCCTGAAATGTGATCCATAGTATGTTGGCTGTAATACTGAACAGGAAATAAGGAATCCCGTCAGAATCAAACCTGCCTATATATCCGAAGATAAGAGAAAAGATTCCTGAAGAAAAAACAGGTCCCAGTACGAGCCATAATGGTCCCAAAAGAGTCTGCTGATAAATGAGCTTATAATTTCTCTTAAAGAGCATATATATCATGTATCTATACTCTGACAGCTCACGAATCGATATTCTCTTTTTACTGTCATCATCTATGACAGTTGTCCATTTCTTGTCCATTAGTCTTCCTGAAGTTTCTTAATGCAGTCTTCCAAATCTCCAACAGTTGTGATTTCTGCTACTTCATCCTCATCAAATTCAATTCCAAATTCTTCTTCAAGATTCATGACGATCTTAAGTACATCCAGTGATGTAAGTCCCAGATCAACTACAAGTGATGAGTCCCTGGTTATCTCTGACTTATCGCATTCACTGTAGCCTGACAAAATATCTATTATCTTATCCAGCATTTTAAATTCTCCTTTTACTGGTTTCTGATTATCTTCTTAGATGAATTCTTTTTAAACTCTTCATTTCTTATCACTATCTCTCCAATTCGTGCATAGGGAGGAAGTGATTTATTTACAGCATTTATAATGTCGGAAATCTGCTCCTTATCGTTCGCTATATTATTCTTCTCTATAAAACTCTTATTGGGATAGATCTCTGCAACTATCTGATTATCCTTCTGGTATGCCAACACCTCTTTTACAATGGTGTGTTCACTGACCCTGCCCTCTATCAGCTCAGGTGATATATTCTCTCCGTTGCTGAGGATGATAAGGTTCTTGATCCTGCCTGTGATAAACAGATACCCGTCATCATTCAGATATCCAAGATCTCCTGTGTGGAACATTCCACCTTCGAGGGCTTTTGCAGTTTCCTGCGGATTGTTGTAGTAGCCCTTCATTACTGCAGGACCTTTTACACATATCTCACCAATGCCCTTATCATCAGGGGTGTCTATTATAACCTCAAGGCCATCAAAGGGCCTACCTACAGAATTTGGCATTGAATCTTTATAATCCGAAACAGCAATAACCGGTGCACATTCTGTAATACCATAGCCCAGCGCGATATCGACTCCCCAATTGTGGAACTCATCAATTATGGTCTGACTAAGTGGAGCACCTCCGGCAATGATCTGCCTAAGGTTTCCTCCAAACTTATTTCTTATCTCTTTGAACAAAACCGGTCTCAGATCAATATGCACTTTCAGCAAAACATTTGAAACAGCACATAACCTCTTATAGGCTTTAAGCTTCCCCTTTGACCTCAGTTCATTATTCACTTCTTTATACACAGTTTCCATAAACAGCGGAACCATGCCTATAATATCTGGCCTTATCTCATTAATATCCGGAAAAAAAGCTTTCATTCCCGAACAGATAAATCCATATCTACCATAGTGAAAAATATAACACATGACTATAAAAGAAAACACATGTGTAAGCGGCAAAACTACAAGTGTATGATCTCTATGTACCGCAGTAGAAAGTCTCTCTCTACCGGCCAAAATATTAAAAGCAAGATTTTCGTGAGTTAACTGAACACATTTCTGGCTTCCTGTTGTACCGGAAGTGAAGTAGATTGCTGCAACATCATCTGGTTCACATTTGTATTCAGCAAAAGACTCATCACCTGAATCTATCAGCTCCTGCCCATCATCTATGTATGATCCAATATCATTCATAGGATAAAGATTATTCATTAAATCAGGATGATCCTCATTTATAGAATCAATAAGCTTTACACACTTTTCTGAGTAAAATACGCAAGAACAATCAGAATTTCTAAGATTTTCCGCCACAATTGCCCCGCCCAGGTCTCTTGCTATCGGCACACATATATTTCCGCTGAAGGAAATAGCAAAAAACAGTCGTATCCAGTCATAGGAATTCTCTGAGATAATGGCTATGTGCTGTTTCCTGTATCCACGGCTAAGTAAATATGTTCCAAGGGCGTGGATGTCCTTTGACAGCTGACCGTAAGTAATGTTTACCAGTTCTCTACCTTTGCCCCAAAACTGGAATACAGTCTTTTTACTGTATATATCAGCCTTACCAAGGATAAAGTCTCGCAGAGTACTGTATTCATCGCACATATTCACTTTTTCATAACATGTGTTTACTGCATTCATTTCTTTTTATTCTTTGATAGGATCCTTTTGTATATGCGAACAGTGATCTTTACTATCACAAATATGATGATCAGTCTGATGCTATATATCACCAAAACGCCAAGTTCTGCGGGCATACCGGTCATCTTCTCAACAATCAGATACCATGGGATTGAAAAATACTCTATAGTATGGGCCCCCAATACAAAGAAGCTTACTCTTCCAATCTCTTTCATGAAGGAGGTAAATCTGTTCTTCTTAGTTGATAGCAATATACAGTAATTGATCAGGATTGTACCTGCAAATATCCCGGCTATTGTAGCAAGCAAAAACTCAAAATTCTTAAGTGCGGGAATATACTTAAGCAGGTAAATACCTACGCTTATCACCGTAGTAATAAGAACGGCTACCGGATTCATTGTCTTATCGAAAAAGCTCTTTTCCCTGAGAAGGTATCCGGCGTAAATACAGCCTGTAAATAACATGGCTGATGACAACGCAAAAGGACATCCCGTAAGAACATTCATAAGAACGCTGCCCAAAAGCATGGTTATTGCGATTATTATCCCACTATACCTCTTAGCAAGACAAAGAATTGTTACTGTTATCACTTCTGCAACGATAAAGGCAACAATAAAGTATAAAGGTCCACATGAATATATAGTCACATCTCCCACTGGGATCGGAGGATATACGGCAAACAAAAAACCTGTTGCCATCAGGCCCATTTCTTTAATGGTTCCCGGTATATATCGAAAACACAGAAAATGAATAATACCAAAAAGTAGTACTGTTATAAGTCCGAAAGCATAATACAGCTTAAGGTAATCTTTACAAGTTCTGATTATGTATTTCTTCAGATTACCGGGTAGTCTTAGCTTGTATCCGGCTATTATGGCAAAACCTGCAACCCCTACATAGGTGATCACTTCAAAGACAGCCCTGAAGACTATTGAAAGTGAATCTGAAGGAAACAGTCCAATGGTATGTGCCAGAACGACACAGACCATCGCAATACCAATATATAAATTGAATGATCCGATACTAATTTTCCTTTGCTCTGACATATTTGCCTTTACTCTTTAGATAAACTGCTGATTCAATGTACAAAATAATAGCTTCTGCCGGAATAACTGTAGATCAACTCAGCATCGAGATTCTCTATCAGTTTCTCTTCCGCTTCAGGCTCTACACATGTAAGCAGGAAGTATCCTTCTTCCATAGAATCAAAAACATCATTTGCTATATCATCATTAACAAATGTATAACTGCGAGGGTGCTGTAATTCCTCAAAGAACAGAATTGGCTTCCATTCCTCGTCCAGATATACGCATGCATCATATCCTTCCATGCTCTTCATGGTTGCCAAAAGCTCTTCATCATAGTAATCAGCGGGAATGATCCATCCATAGCGGCTGAAATTCATAATATTCAAAGCCAAAAACAGCGCAACTATAGCATAATCAATAATATTCTTTTTAACTATACGCTCTGCCAGGCTTCTGGTTACCAGATAAGTGCATGTAACATATATCCATGCCATCGGCATAAGATATCTGACATCCATAAACGGAGCAATTGTACCAACAACAAAGGTGTAAAAAGCAGCTGCAATAAACATAACTATTTCATAGCTAAATACTTTCTCTTTGTTCTTTTTCCTGATCACCAGGAGAACAGCTGCCACAATTATGATTATTACAGCAAATCCATTTAACGCATATATATTAAGCTCTGAAAGCATATACAATGGACCACGTATTATCTTCTTTGGTACAAGCGCATAATAAAATGCTTGTCTTCCGCGATGTCTGATAAAGAGATGAACATAAAAAGGCAGCCACAGAACGCTGTAGATGACTGCTGAAATAACCACTGTTTTAACAAGTTTCTTAAGTTCATCTGCTTTTTTATCTGCGCGTAGTTTAAATCCAAAAATTACAAGCAGTCCAAAGAAATATATCAGGAAATAGTAATGTGTCAGCATTCCAAAAATTAGGATCAATGAAAGTTCTATGCAAAATCTTTTATCAAGATGCTCATCCCAATATCTCTTGATCAGATATGAAATAGCAATAACAAAAAAAGTGAACTGCACATACATCCTGATAAAAAGCATGGTATCCATAAAGATTATGGTTGTACCGTAAGCAGCCGCGATACCAAATGCAGCAACCGGGCTGCTGGTTATTTTCTTCCCCAGTTTATACAACAGAACAATTATAGGAATCAACCATAACAGGTTCACAGCGATTCCATACCACTTACTATATGTATCCGGAAAAATCGAGCACACAGTATTGATTAAAAAATAGTACAGCGGAGGATGTACATCCTGTACCTGATTCTTATATACATTAACAGGATTAAATCTGGTGTTATCCTTTACTTTAACAAAAGTTTCAAATGGTCCATATCCAGAATATTTAACGCCTTCTTCAACATCCGGATAGATACCGGATAAATGATTGGCAAGGCCATAAGTCCATATTTCATCAGAATAGTAATTCATTTTATACTGACCGAAAAATACTACCAGTAATCCGATCAGTAAGGCAAGCATCGAAATGCTAAGTGTTTCTCTTATCTTCATGGTACAATTACATCATTTCTAAAGTTATTTCTTATCTTTTAAACTCATATCCAACGACATGCAGCATCGTTGCCGCAAGGAACAATAAGTGGAACCATCCCTTCTTAAGGAAGATGAATGGCATCCTCTTGACCATTGATCCCTGACCTATCTCAAAGCCATCAATGAGCTTTCTTACTCTCTTATCATCAACAAAAGTTTTGTATCCCTTATATCTGTCTTTTCGTGATACTGTAGGATTGTGCTTGGATAAAAGAAATGCCATCTCAACCACTGACATTACAATAGTTCCGGCAAATGTATCTGTTACATCTACGCCTTTTCTATTCTTTATCCTGTCAACAAGCCTTTCTCTGGCATCATTAAGACGCTTCTTGCCATCAAGCTTGGAAAGAGGCTCTTTTTCATACCTGAATATAGCTGATGATTCACGAGTAACCAGATAGTAATAACACTTCTGCTGTACAAAGACCTTGTTACAGCAGCTAAGGTACTCGGAAATAAAGCAGGTATCCTCTCCAACTTTAAGAGTTGTATCGAATTTGAGGTTGTTGTCTACAATAATGCTGCGCTTAACAAGAATCCTCCAAAGTGCAGGATTCTCAACGTAGAGTGAATCGGGCTTACCGGCTATCCAGTTGTTTACATCCTCATTGGAAAGGCCTATAAACGCAGGCATTACTTCTCGTATAATACTGTCGCTTTCATAAACGGTCTTATCAAACTTAGGATAGTTAGTTTCAAAAACCTCGCCATCTCTAAATCTGTGGTAGCCATAGATTACAGCATCAGCAAATTCTCTTTCTATGATCTCTACCAGCTCTCTGCAAGTCTCTTTTTCCTGAAAATCATCTCCGTCAAAGAAAAAGATATAATCGCCTGTAGCAGCCTTGATCCCATCGTTTCTGGCAGCTGATACTCCGCCGTTCTTCTTATGAATAGGCTTTATATTTGCATTTCTTGATGCATACTCATCTATTACAGCTCCGGTCTTATCTGAAGATCCGTCATCAACGACAATGATCTCCAAAAGATTCATATCTATGTTCTGAGAAAGAATTGAATCAAGACATTTCCCTATATAATCTTCAATGTTATATGCTGGAATTATTATACTGACTTTCTTATTCATACCTCATCTCCACTTGTAAATTGCATACATCAAGTTAATCTAACATATTCCGGACGAAAGTAAAAGTGCATAATTTAATAAAAATTTTATAATTATCAGAATAAAAAAGGACAAGTTTTCATATAAAAACCTGTCCTCAATATTAAATATGCTTTTTACCTCAAACCCCTATGTGCAATATTCCTTACAAGATGCGTTATTATTCCATAATCCAGTATTATACAACTCTCCTAAGATGTATGTACGTAATAGCATACATCAATATTATGACAAATCATTTCGCTTAATAAAAAGAACTGATCCAAGAATTTGAATCAGTTCTCCTTTTAATCAGTTATATCCATTGCTCTTCTTATATCAGACATCTGAAAGCCTCTTCTCATCAGAAAGGCCATTATCTTCTGTTTTTCTTTAAAATCTGTTTCCTCCGGGTCATAATGCTTCTTAGCTAGGAGTTTACGAATCTGCTCCAGTTCAACATCAGCATCCTCTTCTAGATACAGCTCTTCAACTATAGGCATAAAGATATCCTTGCTGATACCTTTGCCTGTAAGATCCTGAATAATACGATTTCTGGATCTTATTGACATATGATAAGTTATATAATCTCTGGCATAACGCTCATCATCCAGATAATGATAAGCCTTGACGTAATGAATTGCGTCATCAATTATGTCACCAGGATATAACCCTTCTGAAAGTTTGTCCCGCAGTTGTTTCTCGGTGTAATCCTTCTTCTGAAGAAGATTCATAGCACGCAACTTACAGCGCTTAGGAAGGACTACATCAATAATATCCTGATAATTGGTTTCAGTGAGTTCCTGACCTTCTCTTATGCTATAGTCTCTCAGTTCTCTTTTATACAGAACAAATGCAAACTCACCGTCTATATAGATCTTACTTCGCTTCTTATCAAGTTCTTTAATCTCAGTGATAACCATACTAAAGCTCCAAATTTCAGTGAATCTTCTTAAAACTATCCCCCGATAGCTATGATGCCATCAGGGGATTTAAGTCTTTTAAATCATTCTAATATTACTCAGCCTTAGCTGCTCTGCCTTTCTTGGCAGGTTCCTTCTCTGCGGGCTCAGCCTTAGGGGCTGCTGCAGCACCCTCTACAGGAAGGCCGAAGTGAGCTCTTACCTTGGCATCGATCTCAGCAAGTACCTGAGGGTTATTCTCAAGATAAAGCTTAGCGTTCTCACGGCCCTGTCCGATCTTCTCACCTTCGTACTGATACCAAGCACCTGACTTGTTCACGATATCAGCGTTTGCAGCAAGATCAAGAACATCACCGGTCATTGAGATTCCCTTACCGAACATAATATCGAATTCAGCCTCCTTGAAAGGAGGAGCAATCTTATTCTTAACAACCTTAACTCTTGTTCTGTTACCGATGTTCTCACCATTCTGCTTGATAGCTTCGATACGACGAACGTCCATACGAACTGATGAGTAGAACTTAAGTGCACGACCACCGGTTGTTGTCTCAGGATTACCAAACATTACACCAACCTTCTCACGAAGCTGGTTGATGAATACTACTGTGCAGTTTGATTTGCTGATAACAGCTGTAAGCTTACGGAGAGCCTGAGACATAAGTCTTGCCTGAAGACCCACATGGGAATCACCCATATCTCCATCAATCTCAGCCTTGGGAACAAGAGCTGCAACTGAGTCAACTACTACGATGTCAATGGCACCGGATCTTACCATAGTCTCTGTGATCTCAAGAGCCTGCTCACCTGAATCAGGCTGTGAAATATACAGATTATCAATATCTACACCAATATTCTTGGCATATACAGGGTCAAGAGCATGCTCGGCATCAATAAATCCGGCAATACCGCCCCTCTTCTGAACTTCAGCGATCATGTGAAGTGTAACTGTTGTCTTACCACTGGACTCGGGTCCATAGATCTCAACGATTCTTCCCTTAGGGATTCCGCCCAATCCAAGTGCAATATCAAGGCTCAGAGATCCTGTCGGGATAGTCTCAATGTTCATTGTATCTGAGGAATCACCCAGCTTCATAACAGCGCCTTTTCCGAACTGCTTCTCAATCTGACCAAGGGCTGCTTCCAATGCTTTTTGTTTTTCTTCTCTTTCCATACTTCCTCCTTTTAGAACATCCGTTCGTCTTGATAATATAAATATAAAACAGATGTTCGATTGTGTCAATAAGTTTTGTTAATAAAAATAATACATAAAATGAAAATTCCGGCAGATACGCCAGACGTTTAGTCCCCACTAAACACACAAGTCATTGCATAGACTCTGCAATGACTTGGTAATAATATCATATTAAAATTTCACTGTCAAAACATATTTATGTATCACATTGACATGTCATAATGACTGCAGCGAGCCCTGTATTCTTCACTGATAAGCTGTACCATATAGGAATCTCCGCTGACATTGTCAGGATGGAACATCTTCATCAGATCCTTGTATCTCTTTTTGAGAGTAAGCGGACTGTTTACACCTCTAAAGAGCATATCTATAGCGTCAAACTCATCCTCTCTCTGATATGACTTTTCTCTCTCAAGTCTGATAAACTCGCCCTCAAGTTTCTTCTTGTCAGAATTGAGCTGATCAAATCCGTTGTTCAGAATCCTGAGTCTCTGCTCAAACAGAGCCTTATCATTGTTGAGCTTCTTGGTGGCGTTCTCAAGCTTTCTCTCAGCTTTGTCCATTCTTTCCTTGAAGTCCATCTCATCACGATAGAGGCCCTCATATTTTTCGGCAAGAGCACTCTCCTGATTCTCCAAACGAACGCTTTCCTTGAAAAGCCAAAGGCGCAGCTCTGAAAGCTCATCCTGTGTCCCGTTTAAAATTATTTCTTCAATATTTCTCTTTTCTTCCATAAGGAATCCCCCTACCTTGTGGACGTATTACTTCTCCTCTTTTTCCTCAGGAAAAGCAATGTTTACTGCATCTTCATCATCCATGATTCCTTCGTTTTTAGCTGTGAAACGGTTCATGATATCGGGTACAAGATCAAGAACCTTGGTAACAGCATCCTGATTCTTGATATTAACAAGCTTGGTTGAACCGTTCTTTATAACGAGAACAGCGCTCGGTGACATCTTGGCACCAAATCCGCCGCATCCTCCATTCTTTTTATCGGCTAAAGTTGAGCCTGCCCCAACCCCAAATGAAACATCTACAAGAGGAAGAATGATAGTATCCCCCACCTTGGTTGCCTCGCCGATTACTGTCTTAGTGCTCATAACTGAGTTCATTCCGCTGAGTAATGATTCTACAACTCCGCCAAAATTATTATCTGCCATTGTCCCCTCCAAAATATATCGATTATGAATTGATTATCTTCTTAAATCTTCTGATTGTCTTTTTAACGTCCTTGTTGAAGTAGCAAACAGCGGCGCTGTAGACAATCGTAAATATTGTGATATGCCCTTTTATGTGAGCATCTGTCATAACAACCTTGCGTTCAAAATCAGGTTCGAATTTAAGCTTTCGGTAGAGATATGGATAAAGTGCTCCGTATCCACCCATAATCTCTGCGGTAAGTGCAGGATCTCCGGTTCCAAGTAACAATTTTATGTCACATTTATCGGGAAGGATCATCCTTATTACCTTGATCAGTTTCTTCTTGACCAGTGCAAATGCCCTCTTGAAAATATCGTTTTCAAGTGTGCTTTTGATCATATCTATCTTATCACAAACTCTAGATATTGTATATTGGATTTTTTCAAACACATTTATTGGTGTTTTCAGAATATTGTCAACCTTATCTATAATATTCCATAAAACATCTAAAAATGTCTTAAGTTCTTCTTCGGATTCCTCATCTGAATCATCTGCCGATTCTTCATCTTCAGGCTTTTCTTCTGTCGATTCTTCTGTCTTTTCCTCAGATGTCTTATCCTCTGTCAGATTATCTTCTGCCTGATTATCCTCTTTTTTGTCCTTAGCCTCTTCCTTGCCTTTGTCCTTCTCTTCCTTTTGAGGCTTCTCCTTCTTCGGAAGAACCTTTATCCCGAAAATCTTAAGAGTAAACTCTTTATTCTTGGGAAATTCAAGCCCTCCTCTTATCACAAACAACAGCCAGGAAAAAGATATTTTAGCAAAGACCTTCTCCATATCGAATCCGTTGTCCAGCTCTGTCTCAGGCACATTAGCGTCAATCCGATAGAAAATCGGTACAAACAAAACCAGCAGCAACAGCAAAAGAATCACTGCAAGTATCACAAGCAGAACAATACCTATTATTTTTAAAACCGTCAGAACTCCAGTAAGCAACATAAAACACTCCGGTTGATCAATTATTTTTATCGAGACTGTCGAGGTAATCTAACAATCTTCCCTCATAGCCGGCTTCCAAGGCTTCTTGTGTTATCTTAAGAACAATATCCAGCGCCTCGTCATGGCTGCCCGCTATTCCATATATATATGCAGGATTACTTCGGTAATATGGTTGTTGTAGGAATGCACAGTGGATTATGTCCAGCTGATCACCGTCAGATTCAGCTCTTTTGACAATATAGATGGTGAACTGTCCGCTACCGTGATATAGTTTCCACTTCACCTGCGAATGCTTCTTGACAGAATCTCCCCAGTAGAGATTCTTATAAAATCGGCAAAAGCCTCTTTTCCTCATACCCCAAAACATCTCCCAAATATCGTTACTCTGCATAAAAACAAATTGAATGTCGTCTTATAAACAGATATACTTATATTATCATATTGATTTCGATTTTTAAATTCTGTTTACACTTCATTTATCGGAGGAGTTATATGAAGTCTGTTGCGAGGATGGAGCTAAAACCCGGTATGGTTGTAGCTGAGGATGTCCTAAATTACAAGAACGAGATCATTGTCACCAAAAACACAAAAATAAATGATACAATCATCGAAAAACTTGCAAGACAATCCATCATGGTTGTCCCCGTCAAGGAAGATGTGGACTTTGCAACCACACATTTCGAGAAAGTTCGTCTCAGCGAAGGTTTTAAGGCCTTCGAATCCACATATAAGATTTATTTCCCTGTATACAAGAATCTGGTAGTCAGTGCGGTCACAAACAGAACCCCCATCAACCTTAACCAGCTAATGGAGGTTTACCGCAACATCATAGTCTGCGCCAAGAGCGGAGAACTTCTCCTTGACTACCTGTACAACATGCTTCCGGGCGAAGACGACATGACCCATGCTCACTGTCTGAACTCTGCCCTCATAGCCGGAGTGTTCGGTACATGGCTTGGTCTGTCCAACGATGACATCAATCTGCTTATTAACTGCGCTTTTGTTTATGATATCGGCAAGCTGAGTATTCCTTATCAGATACTCTGGAAGCCTGAGCGATTAACTTCAGAAGAATACAGACTTGTCATGCGACATACGACCATAGGCTACGATTTTTTAAAGAGCTATGGCTCATTTGATGAGCATATTTTAAATGCAACACTCCAGCACCACGAGAGATGCGACGGATCTGGTTACCCCAAGGCACTTGAGGCTAATGAGATTGATCGCTTTGCCAAATATATAGCCATAATCGATACCTATGAGGCCATGACTTCTCCCAGATCCTATCGTCAGAAGCTCAACCCCTTCCAGATCATAGCCAATTATGAAAACGAAGGCTTTGTTAAATACGATTTCGCTGCAATCAAAGCAATCCTGTCTCACATTGCCAACTCACAGCTTGGCTTTAACGTACAGCTAAACAACGGTCAGATAGGCGAAGTCATATTAATAAATGAGAAGGCGCTCTCACGCCCTCTCATCAAAATGAACGACAATTCACTTATAGACCTTTCTACCAGCAAACAGTTGTCTATAGTATCTGTTTTCTGATCAGGTCACTCAACACCGAAATACGCATCAAAGATTCTCTTTGCAATCGGCACTGCGAAGCTTCCTCCGCTACCTGCGTTTTCAACTATGATGGTAACGCAGATCTCCGGATCGTCAGCCGGTGCAAATCCTGTAAACCACGCATGAGAATCGGTTGTAGTATTGGTAAATTCAGCAGAACCGGTCTTTCCTGCCGCCGTGTAGGAAAGGCCTTTTAATTTGCTTGCTGTTCCGGTTTCAACAACCTCTTTCATCATACCTTTTAACGTATCAGCCTGAACCGCTGTCATAAGTCTCTTATAAGCAGACGGCTCATATTCCTTAACAGTCTTGCCATCTACACTTTTAATACTATCCACCATATAGGGCTTCATCAGAACTCCCTCGTTGGCAATCGCACAGGTTATCATATTCATATGCATAGGCGAAACTGAAGTTGCCCCTTGTCCGATGGACAGCTGCATTACATCACCCACGCTGGTATTAGCATCTATAGATGCTTTGCTCTTAGCATAGAGAACCTCCATCGGAAGTTCCTGGTTAAACAAGAGCTGGTTAATTGTCTCTGAAAAGACCTTTCTGTCCAGATGTACGCCGATATTTGCAAAAGATGAATTACATGATTCCGCAAAAGATTTCGTAAGATCGACACTGCCGTGAGTCTCACCGTGGAAGCATGAAATGCTCTCTCCATCCGTAGAAAATCTTCCATTGCAGCTAAACTTATAGTTTGTATAATCCTGAGGATGTTCCTTCAGATATGCCAGTGTGGTAATGATCTTGAATGTAGATCCCGGTGGGTACATTCCCTGAGTCGCTCTGTTAAGAAGCTTGGCATCAGTCGATTTGTCAGCCAGAAGGCTCTCCCAATCATTCTTTATCGTATTGGGATCAAAGTCAGGTTTGGACACCATTGCCAGAATTTCTCCCGTCTTGGGATTCGATACGACTACGGCTCCTTTTCTGGCAGAAAGGGCGTTATAAGCAACTTCCTGCAGGTTGACATCAAGCGTAGTGATGCAGGTATCACCGGGATATTTACTTCCCTGTGTATCAAGAGCCACCTTATCAGCCAGATCAATGCTGGTATTTATCAGGTAATAGTTAGCCAGCGCCTCTATTCCTGCCTTTCCGTTGGTTGAGTATCCTACAACATGAGCAAACTCTTTGCCATACGGATATACTCTTGCATCTTTGCCGTTTGCATCGACCTCGGAGTATGCAAGTACATCTCCGTTTCTTGATACGATCTGACCTCTAAGGTTCTGGTCAAGGAGTATCTGCTGTCTTGTGTTATAGCTGTTATTCATCAGCACCTGTCTGTTCGAATATGAGTAATAGCCTATATATCCCAGCATAACGCAGAAAATCAGAGCATAGAATGCAGTAATGACCAATATGGGATATGAGCGTATTCTTTTTTTCTTAATCTTCTGTTCTGCTTCCATTTAGTCTTCTTTCCTGCTGCAATTTACGCTTTCTTCGCTCCATAGCTTCATATCTCTCATCGGTTCTGATCATACAGACGCCTTCAGCTATCATTATCATAACAATGGTAACAAGCACCGAGGTTCCGCCATAACTGACAAGAGGAAGTGTAACACCGGTCAGAGGAATAAACTTGGCACCTCCGCCGATAGTAAGAAATGTCTGAAATATGTACGCAACACCTATTCCACAGATGATCATGCGATAGTATTTGTCCCTGATAAAGTAACCTTCATACATCAGCATGCAAAATGTGCTTACACATACAAGCGCCATTAAAATAGCATAGATTACCCCCATTTCCTCAGCAATTGCAGAGAAAATGAAGTCCTGTTCAACATAAGGTATTGATCTCGGCGACCCTCCATAGAGTCCAAGGCCGAACCATCCGCCTGAGCTTATTCCAAACAAAGACTGTGAGAGCTGATATCCGGAAGTCTCAATATCTCCGAAGGGATCAAGCCATGCATGGACTCTCAGTCTTATATGGGAAAAGAGCTTGTATGCCACCATGCTTGCTACTGCACCAAATCCAAGTCCTATGGCAAGATAGCCTATGTTCTCAGTTGAAATGTAAATGAGCGCAAGATAAACAACAAAGAATATCAGTGCACTTCCAAGATCCTTTGAAAGCACAAGTATGATCACATGTCCTGCAGCAACAATTGAAGCAAGCAGAAGCTGCCAAAGACTCTCAGCTTCTAAAAGTGCTCCTGCCATAAAGAACAGAAACAACACCTTAACCGCTTCCGAAGGCTGAAATGTTATACCTGCAAGGGTAAAAGAAATCTTGGAACCATTGGTCACAGCACCATAGAGAAGTACTGCTCCTATAGCTACTATTCCAGCTCCCGCATAAATCCAGGTAAGCTTTTTGAGATAATCAAATCTCAGGATCACCTCCGGGATAAAGAATCCGATTATAAAGGATGCAGTGACAATAAAGAACTGCTTGACCGCCTTGTCGTAAGACAGCCTTGTCAAAATGATCATTCCGATCATAAGCAGCAGACAGGTGTTGTTGATAAGAAGTCTGTTACCTTCGGGATAAATGACATAAAAAAGCATCAGTACCGAGGCAAAAATTATGATCTGAAATGCAAAGAAAAACAGATAGACCGGCTTGCCTGTTCTGGCTATTATCTGGATAAAACATGAAATCTGCATGGCAAACATACAGATTATCTGTCTGATGTATAGACCTTTTCTCTTCTTTTCCGTCTTGTATCTGTAAACCAGAAAGGCTTCAATGACGTAAACAAGCATAAAAATATCTATAACATATTTCGATATTTCTGTTACGTATAATTCCATTTAAGTTTATTCTGCTCCGCGTTTAAAATGTCCTGTGGTAAAACTACCATTTGCAAAGATATCACTGACATCGGCACCGGCCATAATATCCGTGTAATAGTCCAGTACCTCTGCGCATCTCTTTGCACTTTCTATAGTAAAATCGATCCTGTAATGATCAAACAAGCCATCGTCCATGATCTTATGCAATCTGCCATGAAGTGATGTCGGATGAACATTCCAGATCACGTTGTAACAATGCCTGCAATTGCAGCTTACAGGCAGAGTATTTCCAAGTCTGTCAATAATAGTCGTGTTCTCAGAATGAAGTTCATGAACCCTACCGCTGCAATTTCCTGTTGTCTTCTTGATACAGCCGGCACTCACCATCATTGGTATGTGGCCGTATAAATTGTAAGATACCGGAATCTCTGCATACTTCTTAAGCTCTTTGACCATATCTCTTGCTTCACTAAAGTTCAGCTCATAAGGCGTTGTAATCTCACTGACCTTAAATCCGCCCTGAGGATCACCTGTATCGATAAGCTCAGCAGCAGCTTCTTTGTTCCAGGTATATACGCTGTAATCCGCAATAACTCTTCCCTTATAGCCCTTATCTCTGAGATATCCAAGCTGTTCAAGGTTTCTCACAAGAACTCCGTCAAAGTGTGATTCATGAATTTTGTCCAATACTCTCTGTATTTCAAGACAGCCGTCGAAGTCCTCCTGTCTTGTCACAAAGGGAAGCGCCACAATTAGCTCAAGTTCAAGGGAATTGCTAACCAGCGTTTCAGCATCGGAAGATAAAAAGACATTACTGTCTAAATATATTCTGCCGATATCCTTATTGTTCTCGGCCCTCTCCTTCACAATCGCAAACTGTTCAGCAGTGGTACACAGAATGTGGACCGGTCCCCTTGTGGTCTGAGTATTTTTGTATGAATCAAGGTCCGTATAGTGGCTTACATGCTCATAGGAAATAGTTTTATCAGCATTACAGGTAAGTAACGAGAGCTTCTCGGATACCTTCTGAATAAGGCTTCTCCTGAGTTCATTGAGCTCACTGACAGCGATAAATATTCCGGTCCCGCTTCCATTATCGTCAATTGTGATCTCAAGATTTTCACACTCAAAATCTGTTCCGCCAAGCTTAAGGAGCTGTTTCCTCACGCTGTCTTCATCCAAAGGTCTCTTTGATGCAGACTGAACCTCGTTGCCAAAGCATTCCTCATAGATCACTTCATCTCCAAAGGGAAGTGACATGGCTATTCTTGCCTTCTCCCCCACTTTAAGTTCACAGTAGATGTCGCACTTAAGCTTAAGCGAAGAAGTAAGATATTTATCATGAACCTCGGCAAGGATATCCTCAGAAGTGGCATTGTAAGCAGGCGATGAAATAGTGACCATGGCCTTATCATTGTGTCTGTGATAATATCCGTCACTGATGCCTGTCCTCTGATAAAGGTTCCTTAAAATCTCCATATCCTCTTTGGATACGCTGTAATCTCCTCTTGGATCAGCATAATATTTATCAATATACTTCCTGTAAAGTGCCGTAACTCCTGCAGAGTACTCCGGCTTCTTCATTCTGCCTTCGATCTTAAAAGAGTCTATTCCAGCCTCGATAAGCTCCGGAATAATAGCAATCGTGCTCATATCCTTAAGACTCAGCGGATATTGCTCTCCTCCCTTGCCTGCCGCTTTATACGGAAGCCTGCAAGGCTGAGCACATCTTCCTCTGTTACCGCTCCTGCCTCCGACAACACTGCTAAAAAGGCAGACTCCTGAATAGCAGTAACACATAGCACCGTGAATAAAGGCTTCAACTTCTATGTCAGCTTTTTCTCTTATTGCCTTCATCTCGGAAAGACTGAGTTCTCTGGCCGGAACAACTCTGGTGCAGCCTCTTTCCTTAAGAAGCTTGGCACCATAGATGCCTGTTACTGTCTGCTGAGTGCTGGCATGGAGCTCTATTCCCGGAAATTCCTGCCTTATAAGTCGCATTACACCCAGGTCCTGAACAATAACTCCATCCAGTCCCCTTTCGGCATAAGGCAGCATAAAATCATAAAGCTGGCCATATTCGTTTTCTTTGACCAGTGTGTTAACAGTCATATATATTTTTTTATCATGGAGATGGGCATAGGAAATAGCATCAAGAACCTGATCCCTATCAAAATTGTCAGCATAGGCTCTTGCGCCGAATTTGGATCCGCCCAGATAAACGGCATCAGCACCCGCATTGAATGCTCCCACCATTGTTTCGTATCCACCTGCCGGTGAAAGAAGTTCTACTCTCTTCATATGCTTAAAAAAAGGCCGTCATGAGACAGCCTTAAAATCCTTACTTCTTGCTTCCCTTCACCTGAGTTTCAAGCTGAATGATCTTCTTGGAGGAATCATCTAACTTGGTCTGAAGGTTCTTACTATTCTTCTCAGTGTTCTCAAGCTTGATCTGTGTAGCAATAAGCTCATGCTTGAGGTCATAGAGTTCTTTCTCTTTCTCAGAGAGCTGCTCTTCCATAAGCTCTATCTGCTTCTTGGACTTGAAGTAGTCGTCGGCGATATTGAGCTGTAACAGAACATTCTGAGTATCGATGGGCTGTCTCTTAAAGCCTTCGATCTTGTTGTATTCAGCAATCTTATTGTTGATGTAAGAAGCAACCTTCTGAAGGTACTCCTCACTTTCATAACCGCTTAATGTAAAAACCTTGCCCCCGATCAAAACTTCGGTATCTGTCTTGGATGCCATAGTCTCTCCCTCATGTCTCTGAGTAATTTGATTTCATAATAACTAAACAATCATAATATCATTTCAATTATAATTCAGCATCACTCGGCATTTCAAGCCCTAAATGATGATATGCAGCTTCTGTAACTACACGTCCTCTGGGAGTCCTGTTAAGGAACCCGTTCTTGATCAGATACGGTTCATATACATCCTCAATTGTTCCGGAATCTTCTCCTATTGCAGCTGCAAGTGTATCAAGTCCCACAGGGCCTCCTGAAAACTTGTTTATCATGGTAAGCAGAAGGTTTCTGTCGGTGTGATCAAGTCCCATCTTATCGACGTCCATAAGGTCAAGGGCTGTTATGGCAACATCCTCTGTTATCCTGCCGTCAAACCTTACCTGCGCAAAGTCTCTTACACGCTTCAGCACTCTGTTGGCAAGACGCGGAGTTCCACGGCTCCTTCTTGCCATCTCGATTGCTCCTGCATTATCCACTTCAACATCAAGGACCCTTGCGGACTGAAGGATAATACTGCAGAGCTCATCAATATCGTAATACTCCATACGGTGGATCATTCCAAACCTGTCCCTTAAAGGCGCCGAGAGCATTCCGGCCCTGGTGGTAGCACCAATAAGGGTAAAGTGAGGAAGATCGAGCCTTATGGACCTGGCTGTAGGTCCCTTACCAATCATGATATCTATGCAGAAATCCTCCATTGCAGGATAAAGAACTTCCTCTACCTGTCTGTTAAGTCTGTGGATCTCATCTACAAAGAGAACATCGCCTTCCTTAAGATTATTGAGGATAGCAGCCATATCTCCGGGTTTCTCAATGGCAGGGCCGGATGTGATCTTAATTCCAACGCCCATTTCATTAGCAATAATACCGGCAAGTGTAGTCTTACCAAGTCCGGGAGGTCCGTAAAAAAGCAGATGGTCAAGGCTCTCGCCTCTTCCCTTGGCAGCCTCGATGTAAATCTTAAGGCTCTCCTTGATCTTCTTCTGACCTATGTAGTTATCTAATGTCTTGGGACGAAGGGAGCCTTCAATCTTGACATCCTCAGGACTAAATTCCGCATCCATCCCTCTGGCAGTAGTTACAATCTTTCTTTTTTCCATAAATAATTCCTCATCTGATAGCGATATAGGATTGTTCCGCGTTGCTCTCACAATCCTACGGAAATTCAGAAATCGATCCGCTCGTTCCTCGCGTATCTTCTTTCCTCATTTCCGTTCGGTCTGCAAATTCAAATGATGATTTGTGCCAGCACATCATCATTTGAACTTTCATCCCTATATTGCTAACATCTCCTTAAGCGCGAGTTTAAGCAGCATCTCAGTATCACCGGAAGCAGAGTCATTCTCAGCAAGAACCTTCCTGACAGCCTTCATAGCATCGGATGAGTTGTAGCCAAGAGCCACAAGTGCAGCAACTGCCTCATCTCTTGCTGATGAAGCCTCACCTGTAAGATCATCAAGCGTAACGGCAGATGAACTTCGAAGCATATCATCTTCCGTTGCCTTGATCTTGTCACGAAGCTCAAGCGTTATCCTCTCGGCAGTCTTCTTACCGACTCCCGGAGCCTTGGAGATAGTTCCTGCATCTCCCGCCATAATTGCAAATCTGAGATCATCCGGTGTCATGACCGACAGAATGGAAAGGCCTCCCTTGGGACCTATTCCGTTGACAGAGATAAGCATCTTAAATAATGAAAGCTCATCCCTTGATAGAAATCCGTACAAAGTAAAAGAATCCTCTTTTACCGATGTATATGTATAGAGCTTGACAGCCTCGCCGATTCCGGGCATTCTGTCCATTGTTGAGCCTGAGATAAATACATTCATCCCGACTCCGCCAACATCGACTATGGCAAGTCCCTCTTCAATACTCTCTAAAATGCCGTTAACATAAGCAATCACAGGAATATCCCCCACAAACTTTTTCGTCTGAAATCATTATAGAACATTTGTTTGCATAAGTCCATATCATCCGAATCTATAATGAATAAAGTCTAGCAGCATAAAATAAATAATATATACGACAATACCCATAAATACGCTGAAAATATTGGCCACAATACCATATAAGAAGCATATTGGTTCAGGCTTTCCATTTTTGGTAACCAGAGCAAAACTGTAAACAATCGCCTCAACGATCATTATGATTATTTCGAAGAATGCTCCAACGAAAAGACCTGGCCAGCCGGCTCTTCCCAGGAAATATACCATAAAAATATTAAAAGGAATATTGGTAAGTGCATTAACAATTAAGATTGAAAGGAGATTTCTCTTATTCTCAGGAAGGCTTAACATCTTGAGGGCAAGCCACTCGAAGAAAAGAGTAAGTATAAACATTATTATTATCGTTAAGACTCTCTTTGCACGCTTCCATACATAATGCTCAGTTATGCTTTTTGTCTTGTAATCATAAGTGATTGTTGCATTAAATTCCCTGGTATCAAATACATCACTTACAGTCACACTGCCATCTGTAGATACTACAAGTATCCTGGGATTTCTTGGCACTGAATAAGAAAAAATATGGATATGCTTGTCATTGGCCGTTTCATAATTATGATGATGCCCCATGATCATAAAATAGTACCAGCCTTCATAATTGAAGGATTCAAGGTATTCCTCTATGGTTTCCTTCTGAGGATCAAAGTTTCTTATCTCAGTGGCGCTTTCATCTATCTCAAGATCATAGTTCTCAAGAAGAGCAATATAGTAATCATCAGGTGCATTTTTAAGTATAATCTCAATTGAAGGCTTCGCACCTATATCTGCCGAAGCCTCCACCGAAAATGACACAAAACAAATTATAGCTAAAACAAGTCCCCAAGCCGTTCTTAAAACATTTCTTTTCATTTTCATTACACTCCCCACAAATATCAGATTTCGCCGAGGAGCTCTCCCATTTCCTTAATGGAGTCAAAAATCACGTCAGGCTGTACGTCTGAATCCGGAACCTCACTTAGTTTGCACTCTCCCGTCAGTACCAAAACTCCCATGGCTCCGTTGTTAACTCCTGTGGCAACATCAGTATATATGCGGTCTCCGACAAAAGAAATCTTTGAAGCATCCACTCCTGTCGCATCAACAACCATATCAACAGTCTCTTTAAAGGGCTTTCCGACAAACTTGGGACTTACCTTGGTTGAGAGCTCAATTGCAGCGCACATAGCTCCGCAGTCAGGAATAAAGCCTTCTTTCACCGGGCAGTTAATATCAAGGTGCGTTGCCAGGAACTTGGCCCCCTTCATAATATAAACACAGGCGTTTGACAGCTTTTCATAGTTTAAAGTCTTATCAAAGGCAACAACCACGATGTCCGGTATGCTCTCGCAGATAGCATGGCTCATGGCAGCCTTTTCATCTCTCTCTGATTCAAAGAGATTTATCCCTGCCTCTCTGAAGCTCTTTTCAAGCTCAGGAGTTCCAAGAAGATAAACACTCTTGTCAGGGTACTTAGACTTTAAAAATCTTATCATCACATCTCCGCTTGTCATGATCATATCCTTAGAAATGTGACAGTTCATCCTTTTTAACTTCTCAATATAGTTCTCAGAAGATACAGACGAGTTATTTGTAAAAAAGATATATCTCTTACCGGCTCTTTTTACAGCATCAAGGAAATCAAGTGCTCCATCAAGTATCTCGTCTCCAAGATAAAAAGTGCCATCCATGTCAAGTACAAAAAGCTCCGTTTCGCTCAGTACTTTCTTTTTTAATTCTATATCCTGTAAGCTTCCCAAATTACACCCACTCACAATATCACCTCAACTTATTATCATATATTTGTGACATAATTGTCGTTTTTAGATAATCACTCTCTTATATTTATCGTATAAAAGAACGACATCTCCTGCATTTATGACAACACTGCCACGTGGTATGATAGCCTGTCCATTCCTTCTGATAAGGAAGATATGACTCTGCCTTGAAATATCCAGGTCTTTTATAGCAACTCCATTCCAGGAATGGCCCTCATTTATAGTGATCTCTCTAAGTTCAATAGGCTGTAAGTCTTTTGCCTTTTCAGCACAGAGAGCAACAATATCGCCTTCCCTGAGAACTACATCTCCCCTCGGGATTATGGTGTCAGTTCCTCTCTGAATAGAAACTATTATCATATCCCTCGGAATACCTATCTCAGAAATCTTCTTGTCATTCCAGGAATCATCTTTACTCAGGTCAACCCTGATAAAGTGGATATTCTCTTCCTCAGCAAACTGTCCTGCCGTCTTAAGCTTCTGATATTGCTCAACGAATCCGGCGCTTATGATACCTGTAGGTATGGCAACCATACCAACTCCCAGGAAGCTTATCAGAATTCCCAAAATCTTACCTGCAATAGTCACAGGGTATATATCGCCATATCCAACAGTTAAAAGTGTAGATACCGACCACCATATTCCCGAAAAAGCATTCTGGAATACATCAGGCTGAGCTTCATGCTCAACACTATACATGCAAAGACTTGAAGCCATCATTAGTATCAATATGATAAAAACTGATGCTGTAAGCTGTTGCTTTTTTGAAGACAAAACCTCTGTGATAACATTCAGCTGATCATAGTATGAATTGATTCTAAAGAGCCTTAATATCCTGGCCACTCTGAAGAGCCTGAACACTGTAGTTCCCGCAGGGAAGAATACCGGCATATAATATGGCAGGAATGATAACAGATCTACCATACCGGCAAATGAAAAGATGTATTTTATTATTGAATCTTTTTCTGAAAGTTTTGGATACAGCTCTTTTGCTGTAAAAAGACGAAGCACATAATCCACAGCAAAGAAAAATGTGGTTACAGCTTCAATAGCAAGGAGGAGCCCTTTATAGTGCTCCTCCATATAATCAAATGTTATTGCGAAAGCCGCAAAAAGATTGAGTATCAGGGCAACAATACTCAGGATGTCGTATAGTTTGTTGATTGGCTGATCAACAACACCGGTACTGACCATATTAAAGACTTTAGCTCTAAGTCGGTTACGCTTACGACCCCCAGTATTTGTCATTTCTTCTCCCCGTTCTCTCTGTTTTTCCTCTTTCCGAAGCTCTCCATTACAAGGTCGCTCATATCCTGAAGGTAATCAAGACTGCGCTTTTTATTCTGAGCCTTTACAGATTTCTTTTTGGACTTTGATATATTCATTGTATCTTCGTCCTGGCCCACATACCATGCCTTGGTTGAACCTTCACCCTTGATGTTTATGCGTCCCACATTTTCAAAAGCATCAGATGAACGCTTTCTTGCAGGTCTGTCAGAAGAAGTCTTGCGAGTCTTGTCCGGAGACTTGCTCTCTTTCTTTCTGTAGATGTCCTTGAGCTCATTAAGATCGCCGATATCGAGCTTGTTTTCAACAGGCTTTTCGGCTCTCTTATCCGGTCTTCTCTCGGACTTTCTTACGGATTTTCCGGCAACAATCTTCTTATCGGACTTCTTGTCAAACCTCTTCTCGGTCTTTTCAAATCTGTCTTTCTTGTCAGAGCGTCTGCCACGGGAGGACTTTCTGTCATCATCTGATCTTCCGCGCCTCTTGCCGTCCGATTCGCGCCTTGTCAGTCTCTCTCCGGTTCTTCTGTATCTGTCACGCTTTGATTCTTTCTTTTCAAAGAGGACTAAATCCTGAATATCAGCGCCCATCTTGAGTTTCATGAATCCGGCCGCCAGCTGCTCTGCAGTGTACTCGCCCTCTTCAACCTTGCTGTTAACATACTCAAGAACCTGAGTTATATCGCCATTCTCGATAATATCGATGACCTCAGCAAATACCTTCTGGGATTTAACTCTTGTTATCTCCTTGGCACCGGGAACTTTTCTCTCCTCGATTGTGGTGTGGCAGATCTTCTCAATCTCTCGAAGCTTGTACATCTCTCTGCCGCCTACAAGAGTAAAGCTCTTTCCGCTCTTGCCGGCTCTTCCGGTACGTCCGATTCTGTGAACGTAATACTCAATATCTTCAGGTATATCGAAGTTGAATACAGCCTCAACTCCGCTTACATCAATTCCTCTTGCTGCCACATCGGTAGCGATAAGAATGTTGATCCTTCCGCTTCTGAAGAGATTCATTACGGTGTCGCGCTGGTTCTGTGAAAGGTCTCCGTGAAGTCCGTCGCACAAATATCCCTTACCCTTGAGGCTCTCTGAAAGCTGATCAACCATCCTCTTGGTATTGCAGAAAATAAGGCTTCTTGCGGGATTATAGTAATCCATAAGCCTTGTGAGCACCTCTTCCTTCATCTTCTGAGGAACTCTGTAATATGCCTGTTCGATGGCTGCCACAGTGATCTCCTTGGGAGTCATCTTGATGAACTTTGCATCCTCTTTCTGATATTTCTTGGTGATCTCGAGGATAGGCTTTGGCATTGTTGCTGAGAAAAGAGCTGTCTGACGCTCCGCCGGCATTCCCTGAAGGATAGTCTCGATATCCTCTCTAAAGCCCATGTCGAGCATCTCGTCTGCCTCATCAAGTACGAGTACTCTGACATCTTTCATCTTCATGGTATGCCTTCTCATATGGTCCATGACACGTCCCGGTGTTCCCACAACAATCTGAACACCTGCAGAAAGTGCCTTTATCTGTCTTGAAATATCCTGTCCGCCGTATACAGGAAGCACTTTGACTCCCGACATATACTTGGCAAAATCTCTGATATCGTCAGCTGCCTGCATAGCAAGCTCTCTTGTAGGGCATAAAACAACAGCCTGAAGATGCTTGTTGTCAGGATCCACCTTCTGAAGAAGCGGTATTCCAAATGCAGCTGTCTTGCCCGTTCCGGTCTGGGCCTGGCCGATGATGTCTACTCCCTCCATCATCACAGGGATTGCAGCAGCCTGAATAGGTGACATGTACTCAAATCCCATATCCGTGACTGCTCTGATAATTCTCTCGTCAAGACCTGATTCGTCGTATCTGATCTTAACTTCTTCTTTTACTTCTTTACTACTCATTAATACTCCTAAATATCGTTAGAACGGACCGCTCATTACATCCTTATTCTTGATAAGGTAGTCCACAAGTGAAACGATAGTAAGGACAAGTGCTATCCACTTGATGATCTGTGTTATAAGCGGCAATGGTGAAATTGCCAGATTGGCAATCATAAGGATTACCATAAACATCTGGAATGTTGTCTTAAATTTCCCCCAATAGCTTGCTGCGATAACCCTTCCATTATCTGCTGCAATAAGTCTGAATCCACTGATAATGAATTCTCTGGCGATGATCACGATTACGATCCATGCCTCAATCCTTCCAAGCTCGATAAGACCGATCATTGCACTGCAAACCAAAAGCTTATCGGCCAAAGGATCCATGAATTTTCCAAAATCTGTTACAAGGTTGTACTTTCTGGCAATCTTGCCGTCGAGAAGGTCAGTTAAACTTGCGATAATAAAAAGCGCAAGTGCAACCCATTTAAAGTATGGGTTCATTGAATCATTCAAAAGGAAAAACACAAAAAACGGAATAAGAATTACTCTTGCTACAGTTAACTTATTTGGTAAATTCATCTTTCAGCTCTCCTATCAAATCATATTCGTTCGAGCCGGTAATAAGGACATCTACATAATCCCCCGTCATCAGCTCCCTCTGCACTCCTGTAATAAAAAGATATCCATCGATATCCGGTGCATCCTTGTAAGTTCTTGCTACATATGAAAGGCCATCGTCATCATCAGCATCTGTGATCCTGCCTTCCACAACTGCTGTAACAGTTTTTCCTACCATATCCTCCGCAGCTTCAAATGCGATCTTCTGCTGTAACCGCATAAGCTTGTTCCTGCGTGTGTTCTTTACTCTCTCAGTAACCTGATCCGGCATTGTTGCAGCCGGTGTGTCCTCTTCCTGAGAATAAGTAAATACCCCTAATCTGTCGAACTTAAGATCACTTACAAGGCTCTCGGTCTGCTTGTGATCCTCAGCCGTCTCTCCCGGGAATCCGCTTATCAGCGTTGTCCTGATGCAGATATCCGGAATCTCTTCGCGAAGGTGTTTAACAAGCGCTCTTATCTCAGCACTGTTAGTCCTTCTGCCCATGAGCTTTAAGATCCGATCAGATCCCGACTGGATCGGGATATCAAGATAATGGCATATCTTAGGCTCTTCTTTCATCACCTTGATAAGCTCATCATCTATCTCCTCAGGATAACAGTATAATACTCTTATCCACTTAAAGCCCTCTATCTTACAAAGCTTTCTTAAAAGCTCCGGAAGCATCTTTCTTCCGTACAGGTCTGTACCATAGATCGTGGTCTCCTGAGCGACAACCAATAGCTCGGTTACTCCGCCCTCTGCAAGCTCTTTGGCCTCAATAAGAAGGTCATCCATCGGGATACTTCGATATCTTCCTCTTACCTTAGGGATGATGCAGTAAGTGCAGTGTTTATCGCATCCTTCTGCAATCTTGAGATAATCGAACAGTCCGCCGGTTGTGATAACTCTCTTATAGCCGCCCTTTGCAGGTTTATCAATATCCTCAAAGTAATTCTTGTGGGAAAAGAGCTTATTCCTCTTAAGGGTAGCTTCTATGGCATCAACAATCTTGTCCATGGATGTAACGCCAAGAATAGCATCAACTTCAGGTATCTCCTTCTGTATCTCGTCCTTGTATCTCTGGCCAAGACATCCTGTGACAATAAGAGCCTCAAGTCTGCCATCTTTCCTTCTCTCGGCAAGCTCAAGAATTGTATCAATGCTCTCCTGTTTGGCATCATTTATAAAGCAGCAGGTGTTTACAACTGCTGCTTTTGCTTCATCTTCATCATCTGTAAAGCTGAACCCTCGGGTTTGGAGCATTCCAAGCATAACCTCGGTATCAACTCTGTTTTTGTCGCATCCCAGCGAAACAAAAAGTATTTTCATATTATTCGTTCTCTGTAGGCTCCTCAGCTACGGCTGTCTCCTCATTCTCAGAAAGAAGAGCTGCTTTCTCCTCATCTGTAAGAATACGAAGCTGTGCCTGGTTCATCTCATCAACTGCGATTGAAAGAGGCTTCTGCTTGTCCTTAACCTTGACCATTGGCTCGTCGCCGGCGATGATCTGTCTTGCTCTCTTTGCAGTAGCCATAACTACTGAATATCTGGAATTGATTACAGGCTGCTCGCCCTCTTCAACTTCCTTGTTTACTACGTTCATAAGATCTACATAAGAAGGGTGTATCATTTTATTCCTTTCCTGCGGATTCATCCGCATATACAAGCTAAAGGTTTAAGTAAACCCATTAAGCTCAGTTCTGATAGTTTCTATAAAATCAAGATTTCTCTGAGGTGTTCCGTGAGCTGCTTCTATTATATTATGAAGCCTCTCGGTACACTTCTCAAGGTCATCATTGATAACAAGGTAATCGTACTTCTCTATTCCTACGGACTCTTCCTTGGCTCTCTTCAGTCTCTGAAGGATAACCTCTTCGGTCTCCGTACCGCGTCCTCTGAGTCTCTTTTCAAGTTCAGCGGCTGAAGGCGGCATAACAAATAAAAGTACTGCGTCAGGATACTGCTCTTTTATCTGAAGAGCGCCCTGAATCTCTATTTCCAGTATAACATCTATTCCCTGAGAAAGCTTATCTTCTACAAACTTTCTGGGGGTTCCGTAGTAGTGATCTACGTAACCTGCATGCTCTATGAGGCCATTTTCCTCAATGAGCTTCTCAAATTCCTCGTTGCTGACAAAGAAATACTCTCTTCCGTTGACTTCTCCGGGTCTTGGGTCTCTCGTTGTGGCTGATACTGAAAGAGCGTAGTTGTCATATTTCTTAGTGAGCTCCTTCATCAGCGTTCCCTTACCTGCACCTGAAAATCCGGAAACAACAATAATTATGCCTTTTCTATTCATGTATAACCTTCACTTACTCGATGTTTTGTATTTGTTCTCTGACCTTCTCAATATCAGTCTTAAGCGCAATTCCTCTGTCTGAAATCTTGAGATCGGTAGACTTGGAAAGGATTGTGTTGGCTTCTCTGTTCATCTCCTGGGCAAGGAAATCAAGCTTTCTTCCTATTCCGTCCTTGTCATCGCCTGTCATCAGAGCTTCCTTGGTAGCGAGGATGTGGCTGCGAAGCCTTGTCAGTTCCTCATCCACACAAACCTTGTCAGCATAGATGGTAACTTCCATCGCCAGTCTGTTCTCATCAACCTGCTTGTCCTCTAAAAGATCGGCTATCTTCTCTCTGAGTTTAGCCTTGTACTCAGTAATGATCTCAGGTGATCTCTCGGTGATATATTCTACATTTTCGAACATACCGTCAAGCTTGGTGTTTAAATCCTTGGAAAGGAACTCGCCCTCTCTTGTCCTTGACTCCAAAAACTGCTTGCCGGCCTCATCAAGTGCTTTCTTGATTCCGCTCCAGACTTCCTCTTCGTCAAGTTCCTCTTCTTCCATAGTAAATACTTCCGGAAATCTTGAGAGTACTGAAATACGCACATCATTATCAAGTCCGAAATCATCCGCCATCTCTTTTAAATAATTAAAGTACTCTTCAGCGATAGCTTTATTGTATTTGACTCTGGATTCTGATTCTGAAAAATCCTCATAACTTATAAAGACATCGACCTTGCCACGCTTCATGAAGTTCTTGAGTTCAGCTCTTATAGCTGATTCAAAAGCATTGAACTTCTTGGGCATCTTAATGTTGATATCAAGGTAACGATTATTAACAGACTTAAGCTCAACTATATACTTGCGCTGACCTTCTGTGACCTCACTTCTGCCAAAACCAGTCATACTGCAGACCATAGGTTAGATTCCCCCTTATATTTGGGTTATAAATTTACACAAGTTATTATAATATAACGCAAATTTAAGGTCAATGTCAACGAAATCCGTAACCGCGCTTAAATACTCTTTTTTGAAAATAATTAAAATTTTGCTATTGTAAACGCTTACATAATTTGTTATAACAATATTTAGAAAATATATTACACGTTTATATTTGTAAGCGGTTACATTTCAGGAGGCGATTATGGAGTTATTAAACTATGATGTACTAAAGGCTTCGGGGTACAAGGGGTACGTATTAGAGAATGCACCTATCAGAGTTCTTCAGTTCGGTGAAGGCAATTTTATGCGTGCATTCGTTGATTATTTCTTTGATATCAGTAATGAAAAGGCCGGATTTAACGGTAAGGTTGCTCTCATCCAGCCTATTTCTCAGGGACTTACAGAGCTTGTAAATAAGCAGGAAGGTCTTTATACACTCTACTTAAGAGGAAGCGAAAACGGTCAGAAGGTTGATGCAAAAAGAGTTATTTCAGCCTGTGACTGCTGTCTCAATCCTTACGATAAGAGCGATTATGACAGAATTATGGAGATCGCAGAAAGCGATGACCTTGATATTATCGCGTCAAATACTACAGAGGCAGGTATTGCCTATGATCCTTCATGTAATTTTGAAGATCTGCCGGCTGCAAGCTTCCCCGGCAAGCTCACACAGGTACTTTACAGAAGATTTAAGGCAGGCAAGAAGGGAATCGTTGTTCTCTCCTGCGAGCTTATTGACAATAACGGCAAAGAGCTTTTAAAGTGCGTCAATCAGTACATTGACCAGTGGAAACTTGAAGATGAGTTTAAAAACTGGGTAAATAATGAAAATATCTTCTGCTCTACTCTTGTAGACAGAATTGTTCCCGGAAGGATCCGTGATCCCAAGGAAGTAGAGAAGCTTGAAGCTGAGAACGGATATCATGATGAACTCATTGATGTAGGTGAAATCTTCGGAGTCTGGATCATCGAAGGACCTGAAGGCCTTGAGGACAGACTTCCGTTTAAGAAGGCAGGTGTAAATGTCCACGTAGTTCCCGATGTAATGCCTTATAAACACCGCAAGGTTCGTATTCTCAACGGCGCACACACAGGTTTTGTACTCGGTGCATATCTTGCAGGTTTTGACATCGTACGTGACTGCATGCAGGATGACGCTGTTGCAGGCTTCATGAACAAGATGCTTAATGAAGAGGTTATTCCTACTCTTGTAGATCACCTTGATGAGAATGACCTCAATCAGTTCGCTGCTGCTGTTAAGGACAGATTCAACAATCCTTTTGTAAACCACGAACTCATGTCAATCTCACTTAACTCAACAAGTAAGTGGAAGGCAAGAAACATGCCTTCATTCCTTCAGTATATTGACAAGAACGGCAAACTCCCTGTTTGTCTTACAATGTCACTGGCAGCATACATTGCATTCTATTCAAACGATGTTCAGGAACTCACAGATGCAGGACTTGTATGCAAGAGACCAGCAGGTAATACCTACACTGTTAACGATGACAGATGGGCTCTTGAGTTCTTCTATGACCATAGAAATGATTCCGAGGAAGACCTTGTCAAGGCTGTCCTTGGCAATGAAAAGATGTGGGATCAGGACCTTAACAAAATTGAAGGTCTTACAGATACTGTTGTTGCAGATCTCAAGAAGATCCACACAGAGGGTGCTAAGGCTGCATATCAGAGCTGCCTTTAATCCATATAAACAGCAATTCTGTTTTTCATTTCAACTCCTAACCCTTTAAAAAGACGCCACTTTCAAATTTGAAAGTGGCGTCTTGTATTTAATGTAAAGATATTATTAAAGCTGATAGAATCCGATTTTCTTATAAACCTTACGAAGTGTCTTGTTTGCAATATAAGATGCTCTCTCAGCGCCCTCTTTATATACGCTTTCAAGATATGCCTTATCAGCAATAAGCCTCTTAGCCTCTTCACGAATCGGATTAAGTGTCTCAAGAACAGCCTCTCCTACTGCAGGCTTGAATGCACCGTAGCCCTGTCCTTCGAACTCTTTTTCAATCTCCTCAAAGGTCTTGCCAGTGATGGTTGAGTAGATATTCATAAGGTTAGCAACACCGGGCTTATTCTCTTTGTCATAGCGTACGCAGTTCTCTGTATCAGAGTCTGTTACTGCTCTCTTAAACTTCTTCATAACAACATCAGGCTCATCCATGAGGAATACGCATCCGTTCGGCTCTGACTTACTCATCTTGGATCCGGGAGTTGTAAGTCCATAAATACGAGCACCCGTCTTGGCAATGTATGGTTCAGGGATTCTGAACACATCGCCGTAGATGTTGTTGAAACGCTCTGCAATATTTCTTGTAAGCTCAACGTGCTGCTTCTGATCCTCTCCTACAGGTACATAGTGAGGCTGGTACAGAAGGATATCAGCAGCCATAAGCGATGGATATGTGAAAAGTCCTGCGTTGATGTTATCCTTGTGCTTCTCAGATTTG
The DNA here is from genome assembly GCF_000420865.1 of Butyrivibrio sp. XPD2006. Taxonomy (GTDB): domain Bacteria; phylum Bacillota; class Clostridia; order Lachnospirales; family Lachnospiraceae; genus Butyrivibrio. The sequence goes on along the minus strand of NZ_ATVT01000008.1, from coordinate 28,759 downwards.
TCCTTGAACTGAGTCATACGTGAGAGCTCACCAAACATTGTATAGCAGTCGAGAACCCATCCGAGCTGCGCATGAGCCGGAACATGTGACTGAAGGAAAAGAGTATTCTTCTCAGGATCAAGTCCGCATGCAATATAAAGAGCAAGCATCTCAAGAGAACGTCTTCTGAGTTCCTTGGGATCCTGTCTTACTGTAATGGTGTGCATATCTGCCATGAAATAGTAGCACTCAAAATCATTAACCCTGTCAGCCCAGTTCTTAATGGCTCCAAGGTAGTTACCCAAATGTAAATCTCCGCTTGGCTGTATGCCGGAGAGCATTATCTTCTTTTCGTTTTCCATAGCTAATCCTCCAAAATGTATACTAAAATACTATATCAGCAATTTCAAAAAATCTCAACCAAATATGCTATTTTACTGTATAATAGTCATGCATTTATTATTTGAAAAGGAAATATTTAAAATGGCATTTGACGGAATTACAATTGCAAACCTGACAAAAGACTTCTCCGACCTTCTAGTCGGAGGGCGTATATATAAGATTGCACAGACTGAGAGCGATGAGCTTTTTATCACAGTCAAGCTCTCTTTTGAAGCCGCAGACCAATTCGGTATCAAGCAGACAAGGCTTGTTCTCTCTGCTGACGCTACTCTTCCGCTGGTTTATCTGACAGATGAGAACAAGGCATCACCCATGACTGCTCCCAACTTCTGTATGCTCCTTAGAAAGCACATCCAGAACGGCAGGATCATCTCCGTTACACAACCCGGAGGACTTGAAAGAGTAATCCGCTTTGAAGTTGAGCATCTTGATGAAATGGGCGATTTGCGCCATAAAACCCTCATTATTGAGATTATGGGCAAATACAGCAACATAATCTTTACCGATGAAAATGACCTTATAATCGACTCAATCAAGCATATTCCTGCATCTGTGAGTTCAGTAAGAGAGGTTCTTCCCGGAAGGACTTACTTTATTCCCTCTCAGGATAAGGCCAATCCTCTCGAAACCACAGCTGATGAGTTCTCTTCACTGGTTCTCAGCAAAGGAATGCCAATATTTAAGGCAATCTACTCCAGCTATACCGGAATATCTCCTATCATAGCTCAGGAGATCTGCTTCAGAGCCGGAATCGACGCAGACAAATCAGCAATTGCTCTTGATACCAAAGAGTCTTCTTCAATTTACAGACATTTTGGAGACATCGTTGAGTGCATCAAGTCAGGTACTTACAGTCCCGCAATTTATTATGATGGTGACGCCCCAAAAGAGTACTCTTCCATTCCGCTTACTCTTTATGGTTTTGGTAAAGAGCTCTCAGATTCCGAGAGTAACTGGCATATAAAAGAATGCAGTTCTATTTCAGAACTGATTGAACAGTATTACGCCGAAAAGAACACTTTCACCAGAATCCGTCAGAAATCCGTTGATCTCAGAAAGATTGTACAGACTGCACTGGAGCGCAATGTCCGCAAGTATGATCTTCAGTCCAAACAGATGACTGATTCTGAAAAGAAAGACAAATACAGAGTTTACGGAGAACTCCTCAACACTTACGGCTACAGTGCCAAGGAAGGTGATAAGTCAATCACCGTCAACGACTACAACACAGGAAAAGATATAACGATTCCTCTTGATCCGACTCTTACTCCGAATCAGAATGCCAAGAAATATTTTGATAAATATACCAAGCTTAAGAGAACTCAGGAAGCTCTTGAAGAGCAGATGAAGGAAGTATCTGAAGCTATAGAGCAACTTGAATCAATTGCTACTTCTCTGGATATAGCCCAGAAAGAGTCAGACCTTTCGCAGATCAGACAGGAGCTTGCCGAGAGCGGATATATTAAGTCACATGTATCAGGTAAAAAAGGCCGAGGCGACAAAGTTAAGAGCGCACCATTCCACTATTTATCAAGTGATGGCTTTGATATTTATGTCGGCAAGAACAATATACAGAACGATGAACTAACCTTTAAAACAGCTAACGGTGGAGACTGGTGGTTCCATGCCAAGAAAATCCCCGGCTCCCATGTAGTTCTTTTAACCGGAGGAAAAGAAGTTCCGGACAGAGCCTTCGAAGAAGCAGCTGCCCTTGCAGGTTTCTATTCAAAAGGCAAGAATCAGGAGAAGGTTGAAATAGACTATCTCCAAAGAAAAGATGTCAAAAAGCCAAACGGCGCAAAGCCGGGGTTTGTTGTCTATTATACCAACTATTCCATGGCTATTGCACCGGATATATCTTCTTTAAAACTTATCAGTGATTAACGCAAAGACGCCTGAGTGCTTTCACACTCAGACGTCTTTACTTTTCTTATGTAGTGGAATTATTCTTCGTTTTTCTTTCTTTTGATGAATATCATCATAAATCCAATACCTGCAGCAACAATTATTGTAATAATTCTGCCCAGAGTATTTGTTGTATCCTCTGTACGTCCTCTTCTTGCACCGAGAACTGCTGCGCCGTCACCACTTGGAACTTCACGTACAGCACCGAGAACCTGTCCTGCTGGTGGTGTTACTGATGGAGGTGTAGGCTCTGTTGGTGGAGGTGTAGGTTCTGAAGGAGGATTGTCTCCGCCTGTTCCGGTAATTGTAAGTGTACCTTCTGTAGTATGAACAATATAGTTCCTGTCCTTATACTTATTAGCCACCTTGGTGTATGTGATCCTGTTTTCTACTGAACCAACCTCTGTAATTGATCCATCTGCTCTAAGATCAACAACCTCACCTGCTACGAAGTCATACTTATTGTTAGCTTCATCTACATCAACCGCAACAACAGGTCTTGTAAGTGGTGTTCCGTCATAAACCTTTGAAGCACTCTCCGATGAAAGATATACATTTCTCTCAATGACCTGAAGGCTTCCAATTATCTCATCACCGTGCTGGTTCTCTGCAAGAGATGACTTAACGCTTACACCGTCTAATGTAATGTCCATGTCATCATAGTTGAGTGTAACAGGGTAGGTATCTACATCAACACCTTCTCCGCCTTTAATCTTAAGGCCACTTACTGTATAGTTCTTGCCATCGTGAGTGATAGTCTGAGCTGGTAACTCCTGCCACTCATCTGAAGCATGTACCGTAAGCACCATGAAACCTCTGATCTTCTGAAGAAGGCTTAAAAGATATTCAGCTATATTTGTTCTGCCATCATCTTCAGCAGGAACTATTGAATCATCATAAATGATCTCATTTCCTTCCCTGTCAGTAACTGTAAGCTTCAGATTTGTGATAACTGACTGGGTAACTCCGTTGTAAACAACTACCTTCTTATTACCATCACCCTCTGCATCAGCATTGATTGAAACTTTAATGCGCCACTTATTATCAACAGGTGTGATTCTAAGATCACCCTTCTTGATGGTTATGATGAAATTGTCTTTTGATACACTCTTATTATCGATAAGGACTTTGAGCCTGTCTCCTAAAATACTGATCTCTTCATTACTGATCTTGCTCTGTTCTACCGTTATTACATCCTTAGGAATATTAACCAGAACATCATCAAGTGTAAGATCAATATCCGCCTCATCCGGAAGATATTTAACAGTATATGTTATTGTCTCCCTTCCTAGTGTCTTATCAGCATTCTTGCCATACTGATCAGCATGGAAATAATCACCGTCAAACTTCTTCTCTGCATAACCAACCTTAATCTCAAGAGGTCTGGGACGAACATCAACACGGCCGTTGATTACTGTAACCTTTCCATAGAAAGGTGATGACTGGCTGACAGATCCATCCTCATTTACATCGATAGTGTAAGCTACACCGGATTCATTATTTTTGAGTTTGATCTGCTTAACAAGATTATTCTTAACGTTCGGTGCAGGGCTATCCGCTACATTTGTAACTGATTTATTCTTGTTGTTTATTTCTACAGTTACATCCTCAACAGAAAAGCCGTCAGCAACATAATCTACAGTATAGCGAGGATAATCATGCGCCTTACCATCATAGTAAAAACTTGTAGTTAAAGCTGTAACTTTTACACTTGCATCAAAATCGCTTCTGTTATAGTAAACATCAATAATATATGTACCATCATCATTTCTGATCACAAGAGGACTGTTAACAGTCTGGTCGTATTTGTAAGCAATTTTCTCAGAAACAAATTTCTCAGCGTAAGAAACAGTTTTGGTTGCAGCATCATAAACAGGTGAAAGATCAGCACTTGGATCAGTTGTACTATCTACAGCTCCTGTTACAGTTACTGTCTCTGAAGGATTAACCGGAACAACAATATTCTGAACGAATGTCTTGTTCGGAGTCGCAGGATAAACACCATTCTCATTCTGATAGTAGAAGTTTACTGTGAAATCCTTATCTACACCCCATTGAGCATAAAGTGTAAGGTTCCTGTTAAGTGCAAATTCAGGAGCTTCAGGATAATACCACTCTCCAGTTCCATCCGCTTTAGTATTCCAGCCACGGAATCTGTTATTGCCTGACACAGTAAACATATTGTCTCTGACTGATACTGTTGATCCAAGCATCTTCTTGTCAGTTAAAACAGTAGTCTTGCCATCAGGAGTTGTTCCGCCACCGTTTGCGATATATGTAATATGTGCAGAAACATATCCATCAATATGAGTATTCAGAGCCTGTCTCTTATAAACATACCAAACAACATCATCATAGGTTATTCTATCCGGAGAATCTTCTTCCAAACCTGTATTAAACTTGTTGAGGTATTCATTTATACCTGCTATGGCAGAATCTTCAATTGTATAGTCAATCTCGTTCTGATCAAGTCCTTGTGGATAACTAAACTTTGCCTTATACCAATAGTAATATCTCCATTCCTTATAAAGTCCATCTATAAGGTCTATGTTCTTGGCGGTACCTTTCTAAATAGGATTACTGTTTTCAGGATAGTAATATACCTTATCCTGTGGTCCTTCAATAGGATCAACAAGATCACCAATCAGAATATAATATGAAATTTCTTCTCTGTTTTTGATCCACTTAGCATAAAGATTGGTATTCTTTGTAACAGGTGTTGCAAAGTCATATTGATTACCGCTCAAACCGGTATTTTCATACCATCCTTTGAATGTTGAATCTTCCTGTGTGAGATCAGGTTTTGTAGCAAATTCATTTTCTATTACATACTGTGTGTCAATAAGATCATAAGTACTTGTGCTATCATTTCTGAGATAGAATTTTACCTCATATGCATTATCCTTCCAAATAGCATAGAGATTTACTGTATCTCCATTATTGATATCCATTGTAGAAGGAGTGAACTGTCCATCAGCAAATGCATATGCAGGTGTCTCTACATCAGGATCCTCATCCCAGCCAAGGAAAGTGAATCTTGCATCATTTGCAGGAAGATTAAGCTTCTCAGCATCATAAGCAAGAATAGTATACTGGCTTGCCTGTCCTTCCTCCTGACTTGTCCACTCAACTACGTCATCTTCAACTACATCATTTTCAAAATTGCTATGATAATAAACTGTAGCACCATAGCCAAAGTCTTTTACAAAATCAAATTTGAAGTCAAATCCGAATTTGTTCTGACAATATGTATGAGCATTTTTGCATCTCTCATATGCATTCCTGTTCTCAGCTTCGGTTGTAGTATGCTCGTACTGGTTTCCGTTTTTAAGCGTTACTCTGAAAGTAATGATCTCGGATGCAGAAATTGTTCTGTCTGGAATATATCTCTTTTCCTGAACTGCAAGATCCGGCTCATCTACAGGCTTGTTATTCATGTCATGCCATCCGTCACCAAAACTGATCTCAGCCTTGGCTACTTCAGGCATTTCTGCATTGGTAAATCCAAGATCGATATGATTCTTGGTCTCATACTCAGTACTCTCTACAGCTCTGTAGAAGAATTGAACAGCTTCCTCGGCTGTAGCAGATATTTCTACATAATCATCTGAATCCTTCAAACGCGCATAAGCATTTGTATTACTCTTATAAAAACTTGCTATTTCCTTACCATCTACCTTGGCAACATCAAATGCATAGCCAAAGATTACAGGAGCTGTATCTGCAGCAGAAACATATACATATCTGTCCAAGTCAACTGCATTAACAACAACTTTGCGAACAGAATTCTCTGTGTCTAATGGTTCAGCTTCACCAGTTTCCTCATTGTATTTATATACGCCGGCATTAAATTCAACATCGCCATGGCCATTACCATTTCTGTCAACCCATCTGTAAATTGTAACAGAATAAATCGAGAAATGCTCAGCATCGAAGCTGATATCCGTAGCCTCGCTACCAGCTGAAGCCACCTCTGTAGCATCTGAAATGGAATCATCTACATGGAAAACAGAGAGCTCAAGGCTGTCATCTTCAGCAGCCGCAACCTCTTCAAATCTCACTTCAACTGTTCCATCTTCCGGCTGAACGTATCCGTCTGCGCTGGGAGAATAGATATTGATATCATATGAGAATGTTTCTGTTACTTCTTTTTCCTCACCGAGTTCATCATCGATAAGCTCTTTGATCTCTTCTTCCTGAGCATAGCTGACCTTCTCTACTCTAAGCTCTGCATCAGCAGGAAGAACCCCGGGATCAGCATAAAGAGAAATCACAAGATTGTCGATCTCTGTAGATGCAGCAAACTCTTTTTCTTCTGCTTCTACTTCTTCCTCTTCTACTTCCTCTGTTTCTTCTTCAAGAAGCTTCAAAGCTTTTGCTTTTGCCTTTTCTTCTTCTGTTAATTCCGCTGCTTCTGTCGCCTCTTCTTCGGTTTCAACAGTTTCTACAGCTTCAGCAACTTCTACAGTTTCTTCAGAAGCGAGAGTTTCAACCTCCTCAGTATTTTCAGCTTCTTCTGTAACTATTGCCTCGGTATTCTCATTCTCTACCTCTGCTTCTGCAGCAGCATCTACTACCTCAGCATTTTCTATTTCAGTGTTCTCTACCACAATCTCCTGAGGTACTTCAACCTCCTCAAAGATTTCTGGCAAAACCTCTTCTGTGTTCTCTGTCGTGTTCTCAACAACACTCTCCTCTTCAACAGCAAAAACCTTTGCATTTGCAAAATCACTACCGAATGTCGTGATAACAAGCGCAAAGGTCAGGAGAAATGACAGTAATCTGTTGCATTTTCTTAACATAAAATGCCCTCCCTACATAAGAAAAAATGAGTTGTGAAAATTTTGTGAATTTTTCCCACAACTCATTTTAATATTTTACCAATCATAAAAACCATCATAATCGGGCATTTTTTTGTAATTTTTAAAATAATTATTAAGAAACTATAATATTTTTGTTTTCTTCAGTATTCGAACAATAGAGGCTCCTTTTGGAAACCGTCTTATGTCATCTTCAGAAGCTCCTCCTGATTTTATCAAAACGACAAAATAAATTATGATTGCAACTATGATTGCAATGATAGATGCAAACAGATTTGTGAAATACGCACTTCCCACAAAAAGCCCAAATAAGAGTGAAAACAGATAGTGTATACCAAAAGCTGCTCCACCCATAACAGCTGCCGAAATTATCGGAAGTACATAGGTCTTTTTAATATCATAGGTAATCTCCAGGCTTCTCTTCATAAAGAAATTATTGAGCACGCACATCATAAATGAATATGTAATAGTTACAATACACAGTGCAATGTCATTAAGATCCGTGTACAACAGAAGAAATGCAAGTATCGCCCCCTGAATGAGCAAAGATATAAAAGCGTTTATTACAGGTACATATATCTTGCCTATTCCCTGCAGAACTGCATTGGTCACAGTTGACAATGAATAGAGTACGACTGTAATTGCAAGGAACATAAGGAGCAGCGAAGCTTCATCAAGAGATTCTCTCTGAGGAAACAATATCATCATAACAGGCTTGGCAAGCGCAAAAAGACCTACTGAACACGGAATCGAGATCATGAGTATTACCTTCGTCACTCTGGATACGGTATTCGCAGCCTCCTCTATTCCATCCTTGGCCAGAGTAGCTGAGATCTCCGGTATCATAGCTGCTGCAGCTGCGCTGGCAAGCGCTATCGGAAGATTCGTTATAACCATAGCCTTACTGGAAAATATACCGTACTGATATGCAACTGCACTGTCTTCCATTCCCTTAATGTTTATAAGTATCCTGGTAAACAGCGTTGAATTCAGAGTTGTTGATACATTGTATATGAAAGTACTCAGAATAAATGGTGTAACAACCATAAGAATAAGCTTGAACGCTGTGCGATACCCCATGTCTTCATGAGTATCTTCTTCTATTCTTCTATGAATATTGCTGCTGTTAAAGCGATATACAAGAAACATGAAGATAAGAGCAACAAGTACTCCGGACCCTGTACCAAGAGCACTTCCTATAGCACCGTACACAGCTCTTTTAGACGGATCATCGTTGCCTGCCATTCCTGTAAGTATAACAGCGCCTGTGATACTTACAATAGCGTTAAACACCTGCTCTATAAGCTGAGAGATAGATGTAGGTACCATTGTTCTGTGAGCCTGGAAATAGCCTCTTAGAACTCCCAGAAAGCCAAAGAAAAATATAGTAGGCGCAAAGAATCGAAGTACTGTAGCGCTTCGTCCTACTACCAGGAAATCCGCCCCGAAGAACAAAAGAAGTCCTCCGAGAAGTCCCACAATGGCAACATAAATAAGAGCGCTTCTGAATATCTTGTGCGCATTTCTGTATTCCTGTACTGCTATCTTACCTGAAAGAATCTTGGATATAGCTGACGGTATGCTATAAGAAGATATAAGAAGAACAATTCCGTAGAAATTATAAGCCGTCGAATAATAGCCATTACCTTCATCTCCGATAATGGCTGTGAGTGGGCTTCTGTAAAGCAGGCCGATAATTCTTGATATCACGCCTGCAATAGCAAGAATCCCGGCCTGTACAAATAGTCCCTTTTTAGAGTTTTCTTTGTTTGAATAACTATCCATTTGAGAAAAACTTATTATGGCCTGAGCCAATCGTACATCTCCTGATATTTTTCAGCAGAAACCTTCCAAGAGAAGTCAACTGCCATGGCTCTGTCGATCATCTTATTCCACTCGCGCTTCTGATCATAGTAAACATGTTCAGCTTCACGGATGGTACCAAGCATCTCATGAGCATTGTAATTAAGGAATCCGAATCCGGTTCCTGTTCCTTCGAACTTATTGTAAGGCTCTACGGTATCAATAAGACCGCCTGTCTGTCTTACAATCGGTATTGTACCATATCTGAGCGCCATAAGCTGAGAAAGTCCGCAGGGCTCAAACAGTGACGGCATCAGAAATACATCTGACGCAGCATATATCTTGTGTGACATAGGCTCTGAATAATAGATATTGGCAGAAACCTTGTCATTGTACTTCCAGTCGAAATGTCTGAAGGAGTTCTCATACTGTTCTGTTCCTGTTCCGAGAACTACAAGCTGTATTGCATCCTGGCACAGTTCATCAAGAACGTAGTTGATGAGATCAAATCCCTTCTGATCGGTCAGTCTTGAAACAATACCGATCATCATCATCTTGTCATCTTCCTTAAGGCCAAGCTCTTTCTGAAGAGCGCGTTTATTCTTGATCTTCTCCTTACGGAAGTTGATAGCATTATACCTGTAAGGTATGTACTGATCTGTCTCAGGATTGAATTCATCGTAATCGATACCGTTTACGATACCTCTCAGGTCATTAGCCCTTGCTCTTAAGAGTCCGTCAAGCTCTTCACCGTAGAACTCTGTCTTGATCTCCTCAGCATATGCCTTACTTACTGTTGTTATGGCATCTGCATAAACGATACCACCCTTTAAGAGGTTGGCATCCTTGTAAAGTCCAAGTTTGTCAGGTGTAAAATAATAATCAGGAAGTCCGGTGATCTCCTGAACCTTCTTGATATCCCATTTACCCTGGAACTTGAGGTTATGGATTGTCATAACCGCCTTAATACCCCTGTAGAACTCACTTCCCTGGAATCTTTCCTTGAGATAAACAGGTATAAGTCCTGTCTGCCAGTCATGGCAATGAATGATGTCAGGTCTGAAATCTATTGCAGGAAGAATTGATAATGCTGCCTTGGAGAAGTAAGCAAACTTCTCAATTTCAAAGATAACATCATCACAATAAGGTTTCATTCCGTTGAAATAAAACTCATTGTCGATAAAGTAATATTTAATGCCGTCAACCTCAGCCTTGAAGATTCCTACATACTCATTCTTCCAGTGGAAGTCCATGTAGAAATTGGAGACATACTCCATTTTGTCCTTCATCTGCTGATTGATGCACTTATATAAAGGCAAAATAACCCTTACATCAAAGTATCTCTTGTCGATATTCTTGGGGAGTGATCCCACTACATCGGCAAGTCCGCCTGTCTTAATAAAAGGTACTCCTTCTGAAGCCACAAACAGGATGTTTTTCATTAGCTGTCATCTCCTAACCTTGCAGATTAAATAACTAATTATATAAATAGTCTATCTTATTTCATCTTAAGTGACAATGCATATTGTTCCTGTGAAACCTTTACAAGAACATTTCTTGTATCCGATGTCTGTCCCAAAAGCCCAAACTGTTCGGAGAAAAGAGCAACTCCGAATCGAAGTTTGCCATGACATCTTCTTCGCACTGAAATCTCTATCTGCCCCATTATACTCTGCATAACCCTGTCACGAAGCCCCCAGTTGTCCAAAAGAGCAAGCATTTCATCTACGGTTGTACAGCCCATAAGTGTTTTGGCCTGAGCTGATGTTCCTCCAACCAGAGCTGTATGTGCGGCAAAGATCTCTTTTCTTGCGTCCGAAGCCGTAGAATTGGTATTCATGATACCGGCAGCCAGTTTGACAAGCTTACCGACATTTCCTACAAGCAGCAGGTTCTCAACGCCTTCAGCGACAGCCTCATCTATTGCCTGTCCCGGGAAATTATAGCACAGGATGCTGGTCTTGAGGTCAACATGAAGGCTCTGTGCTATCTGCTCTGCACAGTATTTGCCGGGGCTCACAAGAATCGACTTGATTCCCTGTTTAGTCTGGTAATGAATCTGAGCATCTATAGAATCTGAAATCTCTCTCATATGTATCGGAGGAATATGTCCATAGCTTCCTCTTATTGTTATTCCGCCGACAAATCCATTCTGGCCCATTGACTGCTTGGCTGCGATCATCATACCTTCCGGACAGGAAACAGTTATCATCAGAAGCTGATTGCCGTCTGAAGCATCACACACATCTGCCACAGCATCAAAGATCAGCGCCCTTGATTCCTTCTCGATAAGCGGCTGTCCTTTCTTAATACCGGCCATATCTGCAACCGCAGTTCCTATACCTTCTCCGCCCCGTAAAAAGAGATTTGGATACCGAAGATCGATATGTGAATTATCTGCTGTTTCTCTTATATCCTTTATTTTGGAAACACATACGTGAATGTTGGCTCTTTCTCTGATATCAGGTGCCATACCACCTTCCATCAACGCCACAAATTCAGACTGATCAGCATTGCAACGCTCATCAAGGCGCTGCAACATATAGGTCCTTGAAGCACCATGTGAATGGTTTACCGTTACATTTTCATAACCAATCTTAAAGATAAGATCAGCGGCAGCGGCTCTGGCGGCGGCTGCAGCGCAATCTCCCGAAGAAATCTGACTTAATGAAAACCCCATGTCTCTTGCAGAAAACCTGTCCATACAAATCCCCTCGCAATAGATATCATTATAGTTTCTATAATCAATTATACTATATACTCAATTTCGTTAGACAATTATTTATTATTTCGAATTACTTTATGCTTTCTTTATAAATCGTCCATAATTTGTCCAAATTTAGCAAGTAAGATATTAACATATCAGAAGTAACAAACTTCTGACTCCCCCAACAAAACTTTTTTCATACCGGGTCGATTGGCTCCCCACTAATCGACCCCTCCTCCCAAAATCATGGCACCTGCTTGCAGGTGCCTTTTTATTGCGGAAGGTTGTTATGCGGGGATTGCTTCTCCTTCTTCTTTCTTTTCAGTTACATCTTCTCCGGATATCTGATCTGTCTTCCTGGGTCCTCTTACTCCGAAGCTTCCGTTGTAGCGAAGGCCCTGAAGGACCTTACGTACATTCTTTATTTCCTTATCGATATCAAGAGGTGAAACACAGACAACTGTAGGGACCCCACTGCTGCTAAGTTCAACGCGAAGTCCGGCTTCTTTAAGAGCCTTTAAAGCTTTTAATTTGTCTGTTGTACTGATCTGTTCCAATTCTTTTTCGTTCTTATTCATATATCTTGTGCCTTTCTTTAATCTAAACACAATATAACATACTTTTTCACATATTTCAAACGCTTGTTCCTACATTGTGCACAAATTTATTGTCGTAATTTCGTATATATTTATTTATAATTAACTATAAAGTAAAAGCTTCATTCTCCGATATACATTGTGAGAACAAAATTCTCACTCCCCCAACAAAACTTTTTTCATACCTGGGCAGTTTAACTCCCCATTAAACTGCCCTCCTCCCAAAAAAATCTTGTGAAACCATTAAAAAAGAAGACCTTAAGTCTTCTTTTTTAATGTCCTTTTTTACTTGTTAACGGTATAAGCCTTGACAAAGAAGTCCTTATCATCCTGCCTTATCATTGAATTCCCGTCATCTGATATATAAAAGCTTTGTCCGCTTGCTGTATAATTATTGTCAATATTACCGGTGAGATTGTCCCATTCATCATAGCACGGATCACTCATTGTCTCACCGGCTTTCTCAAAGGCAAGTCTTCCCTTGGTGTGAGGCTTTACAAGTACAAAGAAGTTATCTCCTTCTTTCAGATCAATTGCCTCATCCAGTTCAAAGGTGTGATATCCTCCGCTGATTGCAGATACCTTTTGGGTCAGAACAGGCTCTTTTCCGCCGCAGGTAAGATCATTGCCCTCTATTACGGGATCAATGTAAATGCTTATCTCATATTGCTGGTAGAGGTCAAATGCCATTATGCCTATTGCCTTAAGCTCCTCATCGGACTGTGCAGTATACAACACACCATAAGGATTTGAAGAAGCAGAATACGCTTTGGCAGTGTTTAACGCATCATCAAGTGTACTCACATTGTTGGTTATGAATCCGCCAACCTGATAGTTGTTGTCATACCAGTCATCTTCATCCCTGAGCACCACATCATAAGAGGCTGCATTGCTGATGGCTGTGGTCTCGTCATAATATGACAGATAGAAGCATCCGCCCTGTCCCGAGCCATCTCCCCAGCTGTTTCTGCAAAGCCATGCTCCGTCTCCCTCAGGAGTATACTTAAAATTGGATGCGCTGTAGTCATCGTCCCATCCGATGATCAGAACCTCATGATCGGCTGTCGCTGGAGTCTCTCCTCCAAATGTTGAATAAAGTGTGCTGCTGTGGTCTTTAAAGAACTTGCCATCTGCACATACGCCAACTGTCGCCGAGCCGTGCTCCATTATCATCTGTTTGATCAAAGTATTGTTATTGATATTTGACGGCATCTGCAGAACGCTTTGCACGTGGTAATTCCCCGAATACGCATCAGATGGTTTATCCGTATTGTCTGTAAACAGATAATAGCTTCCGTACAGACTCTTAAATGAATCTGCTCCTGTGTCATCAACAGGCCCCTTCCATGCTGAGAGTATGCTGATAACAAAATTCGTAACACCTCCGGTCGCGATATATCCTGTGTCAGCATCAACTACAAAAGCATCGGGTTCCCCTACATCATTTACAAATACTCGCCAGTCTCCGTCTATTCCTCCGGCTAAAGATCCCGGAGCCTCATGCATGTTATAGTAAGCAAGATGCTTCTCTGACAGGTTTATATCATTGAATCCGATATCCGGATGGTGCTTTAATATATCACTTTCGCAAGCTCCCATAGCTGCATAGGTCCAGCAAAGGTATGAGTAACCCTGGTCTTTAACAGCCGTCACATATCTCTTGCCGTCTACATCTCTTGAATCGTATTTGGATGGAATATCCGATGCGGAAAAAGAGTTAATGTCCACCGGTACAACGTCCTTAAACTCTTCATCGCCATAGAAGGTGCCGATATCACCGTCCCCCATAACAACAGCCTCATTGAGGCTGAGCTCACTGACAACTTCAACGTCATCACTAAGAGGCTTGTTCGCATTCTGCTGGACAACGCTTTCGGTAAGCGCCGGAGTACTCTCCTTAGCTTCGTCTGCTTTCGTCACGGTATCTGTGCTGCCGGTGTCTTGTCCAACAACAGCTTCCAGATCTTCATCGCCTGATACGCCTGCTATCTGCGCATCATCTCTCCTGGATGGATTGGCCGGACTTTTTGGCCGCAACATCACAAATGCACAAGCACAGGCGGCTACTGCAAACACAAGAACTACTGCCAGGATGATACCGGTTTTCTTTTTCATTTCAAGCCCTCTTAAGAAATGATGGTTGTGTTAAAAGAACCAAATATTGACTGTGAAATATCTGTTGAAAACGCCTCGTAATCTATATAGTGGATACCACTCTTCCAGCCGTCAATAACTCTCAGCATCGGATAAAGCTTGTCCCCAACCTTCCATATACTGTAGCCGGCCACAACTATTGTGTGGTCCTTATAAAACCCTCTGGCGATGTTCATGATAACAGGACGTCCGGCCGATATCTCTCTGACCACATGCTTTTCAAAGCTCCAGACGTATACTCCCCTGCATCTGGCCTTAATGCCATACTGCTTGAAAGTCTCTCTGGTAATTCCGGCGATAAAAAACGGCATAGTACCTCTTTTATCGGTATAGCCGTAGGCCTGGGCCACTTCCTCGACAAATCTGTAAAGCACATGGATATCCTCGGGGATTCCGGGCAGCTTCATTGTCTGACGATAGTAATCCACGACCCTGGCTACAGCCACCACAGAGCAGTTCCTTGTCCTGCGACCGCTGATCTGCTCCATGGACATCTGATTCATAAGGATGGATCTGCCTCTTTTGACCAGAACACCCTTATCGCCATACTGTTCCAACAGATATTTAGATACGTTTGTAATGCCCCCATATGGTTTTTTCATGAAAAATATACCTTACTTCTTGTAAACCTCTCCACCAATGATGAGGTATTCAGCGCGATCTGCATCCTCAACAACAGGCACTTCATCGCCTCCAAAGAAGAATGTGAAGCTTGAAAATCCTTCCCCAATAAGCTTCTCATCGGTTCCGTCACCATTCATGGAATAAAGGTTTCCGCCACTTATATAATAGCATTTTTTTGTAAATTTATCCCACCTTACAGGTTCAAATATATTATTTCCTATTTCTTTTATACGTTTAGGTTCCTCGCCTACTTTAAAGCTGTAAAGAAAATCTGAATACGCTCCCTCGTCATTATTCTCGCCCTGATCATAATAGCCTGCTGACAGATCCTCTGTCATCACAAGATTATCCATCCTTGATACATCTGAAATAATTTCAGTCTTAACAGCCTCTCCGTTAATATTTACAGATTTCATCAGTTTCTCATCGTCTTTGTAAATACATACAGGTCCCTCAGCTGTTATGCCATATCTTGGAAAAATGACATCTTCTGCAAGCAAAACAGCCTTTGGCTTATCACCCTGAAGAGCATATACTTCTTCACCGGTGGATATCATAGCCACATCCGAGAAGCTGTTTGTATCAACAATATACATTCCCTCAAAAATATCTGACTGACAAAAGTCTGTACCAAAGATGTTTATATACCTGCTATACCCTTTATCAACAAGTACGACTCTCTCCTTAAGAGAAGTGTCATAATAGAAAGCTTCCTTATCATCTGAAACGAGGATCTTCTTGCACTCTCTGTCAAAGTAGCATGAACTTGTTCTTCTGGTGCTTATCCTTTTCATTTTACCGTCGTGATAAACATAAATTCCATCTTCATCGCCATATCTGCACTCATAATAGCAGGTCAAACCATCATCAGAGACTGCTCTTGTATAAAATGATGTATTTTCATCTGCAGTTGCAATCTCGGTAACATCCCTGTCAAGTCCGCCGATATACAATACATCGGTACCCTTTTTTAAACTTGTAAAGAGAACAGTTCTTCCATCCGGCGATAATGTAGGATTGAATCCTGCCGTTTCCTCGTCAGTTATACGACTCTCCTCTCTTGTCATAACGTCATAAATATACAGAGTTCCTTCCTGACTGTAGCAGACATAATCACCTTCGTAGCAGATAGTGATATAGTTACAATTATCAATGGTTTTCTCAATCCCAAGATCTGCATTTATTATGTAACCTTTAGAGTCATTTATGAACACACCTCTTTTTCTGTCTATGTCAAAAGAGATCTGAAGTCCGTAACTGTTTCCCACCTGGTAATCAGCAAGAACCACGCCACTGTCGTTATAAATATATCCGCAGCTCTGATAGAGTTTCTTACCTTTATACGTTCTGCTGCTCTGCTGCTTATACTCGTAAGGTTCCTTATTAAGATCAGAATCATCACCAAGTCCAAATGTGTATCTGACAATATCTTTCATCTTGTTTGCAGCCGGTCCGTTTGTAAATTTCAGGAACCTGTATCCCAAAACAAGAGCCAAAGTAATTACTGCAGCCAAAGCTATAATTATTATCAGTTTTCCGCCATCTTTCTTTTTCATAAATTTCCATTCCCTACACTTATATTTTTTTATTTAAAAATGCACTCAAACTATTGCATTATACAGCATCAGCTTTGGTTTTGCACTTGCATTTTGGTATTTTCCAATTAATAATGTAAATATGAACAAAAATGCAGCACTTAACGAAAACTTCAACTTATCGGAGGTCTCTGAGATTCTGGGAATTTCTAAGGCCACAGTCAAGAACTGGGTCAAACTTGGAAAACTTCCATGCATCTCCAAATCTCCCTATATATTTTCAAAAGAAAAAATAATGGAAGTCCATAAAAAACTGGATGATTCCGTTTATCTAAAAAGCCGTCGCAACAAGACCAGAATAAACAGTAACTATTTGCCGGGGTCCTACATCGACAGCTCATCTCCAAATTATCCAATAATAAAATCCCTTATAAGGAATCTCGAGAGCACTCAGATCCCTGTTTGGGATATCATCTCCACCTATGCACGTTCTTTTTGTAAAGCAAAAGACATCCCGGCGGGCGTTGCATGTTCCCTTTTGGGAAAAGAGCCGTCACCCCTTCCCATAAGTCTTTTGGACGAGTATCCTCTGATGTTCGTTGAGGGGGAGGATACTTTGGGAATGCTCTATATTTCGCTCCGCCGTCTTGGGGAAAAGAAATCCACCGGTTCCTACTATACTCCTTTCTTCGTGGTGGACAGGATTGTCCATGAGGCGCTCCCTGAAACCATGCCTTTTGGTGTGAAGATAATTGACCCTTCCTGTGGCACAGGTAATTTTCTCCTGCGGCTGCCGGATGAGTTTCCACCCGAGAACGTTTATGGCTCGGACATCGACCCGATGGCAGTAGCCATAGCAAGGATCAATTTAGTCCTGAAATACTCCATCAGGACCTCTTCTACTTTAGATACAATCAAACAGAATATTATGTTGCAGGATTCATTGAAATTTTTTTCAAAAGAATCTTTTGACTATATAATCGGTAATCCTCCCTGGGGTTATGTGTACCCAAAGGATGAGCAGAAAGTCTTAAAAGAGCACTTTGTTTCCTATAACGGAACAGGTACCCCCGAATCATTTTCATTATTTATAGAAAAGAGCCTTCAAATGCTTTCTGATAACGGAGTGATGTCTTTTCTCCTTCCGGAATCCATCCTGGATGTCAGGATGCACGCTGCAATCCGTTCTCTCATGCTTGATAAAGCACAGATCTGCTCTATAAGCTATCTTGGAGAAGTATTTGATAAAGTACAGTGCCCATGCATTATTCTGACGTTGAAAAAGAAATGCTCCAAGAACCAGGAAGATACTACGAAAGTCTCTTTTTCAAAAACAGTAAAATCTGAGCTCATCATAAAAAAAAGCTTTGAAGCTGCTTCAGAAAGACTAAGGCCCAGCAGTTTTCACATCCTTTGTGATGATAAAGACTACTCTCTTATCAGGAAGATTGAGTCTGTTCCTCACTTTACTTTAAAGGGCAATGCAGAATTTGCACTTGGAATAGTCACCGGCTCCAATAAGACTCTGATATCAGACATGCCGCTTCCGGGCTATGAACCTATTGTTACGGGAAAAGATATTGAGAAGTACTCTATTTCAGCTGCCAGGCGCTACATACAATTTGCGCCGGAGAGATTCCAGCAATGCGCCCCCGAAAGATTTTATCGTGCAAAGGGCAAGCTCTTTTACCGCTTCATTGCTGATGAACCGATAGTCGCCATGGATGTGGATGGGCTACTTTCTCTTAACAGTGCCAATATCATGATTCCGGAAATAGATGGATACAGCCCGGCATATATCATGGCTGTACTTAATTCTGATATAATCAGTTTCTACTACAAAAACAGGTTCAGAAACTTCAAAGTACTGCGCTCCTGCCTTGAACAGCTTCCTATTCCGGAGTGTTCGGTACAGGACAGGGAAATCGTTGAAGCACTTGTTAAAAACAAAGATTATGATGCTTTAAATAAAAAGGTAAGATCACTATTTACTTTTCCAGTTTAAAGTGCTATAGTGAAACACGGACTATTTAGAATCGGAGGAATAGAAATGTCTTTTGAATATATACAGAAGCTCCCTACTCCTGAAGAGATCAGACAGGAGTACCCTCTTGGCAAGGAGCTCACAGCCCTCAAAAAAGAAAGAGATGCCATGATTGCTGACGTCTTCACAGGTAAGAGTGACAAGTTTCTTGTTGTCGTAGGTCCATGCTCTGCCGACAATGAAGATGCTGTCTGCGATTATGTATCACGTCTTGGCAAAGTCAATGAGAAAGTTAAGGACAAGCTTATCCTTATCCCCAGAATATATACCAACAAACCTCGTACAACAGGTGACGGCTACAAGGGAATCACATCACAGCCTGATCCTGAAGGCAAGACTGATTTCAGAGCAGGTCTCGTAGCTATGAGACACATGCAGATCAAGGCCATCGAGGAGTCCGGTCTTACAGCCGCAGACGAAATGCTCTACCCCGAGAACTGGGGTTACGTCGCTGATATCCTCTCCTATGTGGCTATCGGTGCCAGAAGCGTCGAGGACCAGGAGCACAGAATGACCGCCAGCGGCTTTGATGTTCCTGCCGGAATGAAGAATCCAACCAGCGGAACCTTAAGCGTAATGCTTAATTCCGTATATGCTGCTCAGCAGCCACACACCTTTGTTTACAGAGGTTATGAAGTCAATACCAACGGCAATCCTCTTGCTCACTGTGTACTCAGAGGCTCCAACAATAAGCACGGTCAGTCACTTCCAAACTACCACTATGAGGATCTTAGCCTACTTCTTAAGCTCTACGAGCAGAGAGAAATTGTTAACCCGGCTGCCATCATTGATGCCAACCACAACAATTCAAACAAACAGTTCAAAGAACAGATAAGAATTGTAAAAGAGGTACTCCATTCAAGAAATCTCAACTCTGACATCAAGAATCTCGTCAAGGGCGTAATGATCGAGAGTTACATCGAAGAAGGCTGCCAGAAGATCGGCGAAGGCATCTACGGCAAATCAATCACTGATCCCTGCCTTGGATGGGAGGACACAGAGAGACTCCTTCTTGAAATTGCAGAACTTGCGTAACCGTCAGATCCTGATCATTCAAGTATAATAAAAGCCAACAAACTTAATATAGTTTGTTGGCTTCTTTTTAATTTCGAATCCTTGCCCAGGCAAATGGGTCCTTTGAGTCATCTCTCTTTTTGATGTATCTGGAAATGGTATTGCTCTCAGAGTACCCCATCAGTTCCTGAACCGATGATACATCCGCTCCATTGTCCACAAGATGCACCGCAAATGAATGTCTTAATGTAAATGGTGTAATATCCGAATTGATACCTGCTTTTTTAACATAAGTCTTGATAAGCTTCCATAACCCCTGCCTGCTCATGGGCAGCCCGCTGCAATTAAGGAACACTGTCTCATCGTCCTCATTCTCAGTAAGCAGCTCTCCTCTTGCCTTAAGCAGATAGCTGCTAAGAGCATCCTTGGCTTTTTTGCCGTATGGCACCAGCCTTTCTTTTGCATTCCTTCCGCTTCCGGTTATTCTGATACAGCTAAGACTTAAGTCGACGTTGGATAGCTTCAGCCCTATAACTTCAGACGTCTTGAGTCCGGTGGCATACATAAGCTCTAAAATAGCCTTATCCCTCATGCCCTTTGCATCATTAGAGAATTTCTGGCTTAAAAGATCCTCAATCTCAACAGTTGTAAGAACCCTTGGCCCCTTCTTCTCAATCTGTGGACTTTTTAACGTTTCAGCAGGGTTATCCTCAATATTGCCATTTTCCAACATATAACGGAAAAAAGCTTTTATTGAAGTATAATGCCTTGTAATGGATGAAGCAGCAAAATGTTCATCATGAAGGCTCCCTGCATAGTCCAGCAGGCGATCCTGAGTAATATCCTTAACGTCAGTAATTCCCCTTCTCTCCATATATGAGAGCATTCTCTCAAGATCTCTTTTATATGAGATCACAGTGTTCTCAGAGGTCTTCTTGACACCTTTAAGATATTCGGTAAATTCCTGTATCAGAGCGTCCATCATAGCTTTTACACCCTTTTAAACGCCTTCGCTATCCATGATTTCTTTTAACTTATCATAAACCTTGAGTCCGTCAAAGGTCGCAAAATAATCTCTAGGAGTCTCGGCACGTCTTATAAGCTCTACGCTTCCATCCTTCCTGAGAAGAAGCTCAGCGCTCTTAAGCTTGCCGTTGTAATTGTAGCCCATAGAATATCCGTGGGCTCCGGTGTCATGTATGAACAGATAGTCTCCCTTGTCGATCTTGGGGAGCTGTCTCTCAATTGCAAATTTATCGTTGTTCTCGCAAAGAGATCCTGTAACATCATATACATGGTCGAGAGGTGCATCCTCTTTGCCTAAAACGGTAATGTGGTGATATGCGCCGTACATAGCCGGTCTCATGAGGTTAACAGCACATGCGTCAACACCGATATATTCCTTATATATGTGCTTCTCGTGAATAGCCTTAGTTACCAGTCCTCCGTATGGAGCCATCATATATCTTCCCATCTCTGTGAAGATAGCTACATCACCCATTCCTGCCGGAACAAGGATCTTATCATACTGCTCGTGAACGCCTCTTCCGATTGCTGCAATATCATTGCTCTCCTGATCCGGACGATATGCAACTCCAACACCGCCGGAGAGATTGATAAACGCAACTTTGGCGCCGGTCTTGTTCTGCAGCTCTACGGCAAGTTCAAAGAGCTGTCCTGCAAGCTCGGGATAATAGTCATTTGTTACGGTATTGCTGGCAAGAAAAGCATGGATGCCGAATCTCTTTGCACCTTTCTCTTTGAGTATCTTGAATGCATCAAATAACTGCTCCTTGGTCATACCATACTTGGAATCTCCGGGGTTATCCATGATCTGATTGGCCATGGTGAATACTCCGCCTGGATTGTATCTGCATGAGATAGT
Source organism: Butyrivibrio sp. XPD2006 (assembly GCF_000420865.1). GTDB lineage: Bacteria > Bacillota > Clostridia > Lachnospirales > Lachnospiraceae > Butyrivibrio. The sequence continues at coordinate 7,291 of NZ_ATVT01000008.1, read as the reverse complement.
CTCAGGAATCTTGCCTATGGTTTTTTCAAGAAAATCGATGTGAGTAAAATCATCAAGATTTATGATAGCGCCCAGCTTGTCCGCATAAACAAATTCCTCCGGAGGAGTGTCATTGGATGAGAACATTATGTCCTCTCCGCTTGCTCCGATTGCATTACTGAGCATGAGCTCTGTCATTGAAGAACAGTCAAAACCACATCCAAAGCTCTTTAATATCTCCATAAGTCTTGGATTCGGTGTTGCCTTTACAGCGAAATATTCCTTAAATCCCTTATTCCAGGAAAAAGCATCATATACTGCCTTGGCGTTTTGGGAAAAGCCCTCCTCATCATAGATATGGAAAGGTGTTGGGTAGGTTTTAACGATCTCCTGGACTTTTTCCAGGGTTACAAAAGGTTTTTTCATAATGATCCTCCGGTACTCTAACAATAAAAACTTACCTCAAACTTTAACACGTCAGCGCACTATATTGCAAGAGTAAACTTAAATATTTTCAATCTGCCAGTCAATTGGCGTTATACCGTTCGCCTTCAAAAATTCGTTGGCTTTGCTGAAATGCTTGCAGCCAAAGAATCCTCTGTATGCCGACAAAGGACTTGGATGAGGCGCTGTGAGCACCAAATGCTTGGGGTTATCCAGCATGGACCTCTTCATCTGAGCAGGTCTTCCCCATAGCATATAGACCACAGGCTCATCTTTCTTGTTGACGGCCTGAATAATTGCATCCGTAAACTGTTCCCAGCCCTTCCCCTGATGGGAATTGGCAGCGTGAGCTCTTACTGTCAGAACTGTGTTAAGCATCAGAACACCCTGATCAGCCCATTTCTTAAGATAACCGTTATTGGGAATATAGCATCCCAGATCATCACTTAGTTCCTTGTATATGTTCTGAAGTGAAGGAGGCGTATCTGCTTTGCCCGGAAGTACCGAAAAAGACAGGCCGTGAGCCTGCCCCGGTTCGTGATATGGGTCCTGTCCAAGGATCAGCACCTTCACATCCTTAAGAGCTGTGAAATGGAGAGCATTAAAGATATCCTCTGACGGAGGATATACCACCTGTGTGCTGTATTCCTTTTTCACAAATTCGTATAAGTTCTTATAATATGGCTTTTTAAACTCGTCTCCTACTGCTTCAAGCCAATCGCCGGTTATCATCCCCATCTTACCGGAACTCCTTTCCCTTTCAGATACTCTTTTACCTGATTAATCTCAAGCTCTTTATAATGGAAAAGAGAAGCCGCAAGAGCCGCATCTGCTCCGCCTTCTGTAAGTGCATCATAGAAGTGAGACAGCTCCCCTGCTCCGCCGGAAGCTATTACAGGTACGGAAACCGCATCAGCAACAGCCCTTGTGAGCTCTATATCATATCCGTTCTTGGTGCCGTCGCAGTCCATGCTTGTAAGAAGTATCTCTCCTGCCCCCAGTTCAACTCCTTTTTTGGCCCATTCTACAGCATCAAGTCCCATATCTATTCTTCCGCCGAACTTATATACGCTCCAGCCGCTTCCATCCTCACGTTTCTTGGCATCTATCGCAAGAACAACGCACTGACTTCCGAACTTCTCAGCAGCTTCTGCAATGAGTTCAGGTCGGTCGATAGCTGCTGAATTCACAGCCACCTTATCTGCACCCTCTCTGAGGATTGCTCTGACGTCATCTACGGTTCTGATTCCTCCGCCAACTGTAAAGGGAATAAATACCTTTTTGGCCACTTCCCTTACCATATCGGCAACTGTTGCTCTTCTCTCGTTTGAAGCTGTGATATCAAGGAAAACAAGCTCATCTGCCCCTGCCTTTGAATAAGCTTCACCAACAGAAACCGGATCTCCCGCATCTTTTAAATTCACGAAATTTATTCCTTTGACAACCCTGCCGTTATTTACATCCAGACAGGGAATGATTCTCTTTGTAAGCATCCTGTTTGCTCCTATATATGTAAAAAGTTATCCAGTATCTGCATTCCGACATCCGCACTCTTTTCCGGATGGAACTGGCAGGCAAAGACATTTCCGCACTCCACAGAGGCGTCTATAGTAACTGAATAATCCGTAGTTGCTGCAACAATTGATCTGTCAGCAGCCTTCAGATAATATGAATGAACAAAGTAAACATAGGGTTCTCCCGAGATACCTTTATATAGTCTTGCTCCTTCTCTTATCTTAAGGTTATTCCAGCCTATCTGCGGAATCTTGTAGTAATTACCCTCTGTATCTCTGTCCGGAATATCTATTATCTCTCCACGCAAAATGCCCAGGCCGCGAACTCCATCTGACTCCTTACTGGACTCAAATAAAAGCTGCTGACCCAGGCATATTCCCAAAAAGGGCACTTCCTTTTTAACAACTTCATTAATTATGTTTTCAAGACCGTACTCCCTGATTCGGTTCATGGCATCGCCAAATGCACCTACTCCCGGAAGAACAACGCGGTCTGCCCTGAAGATAACTTCAGGATCTCTGGTAACTGCTGTGTCGGCTCCAAGATACTGGAAAACCTTCTCAACACTCTTTATGTTACCTGCATCATAGTCGATAATTGCAACCACTTGGCATCTTCTCCCTTCCCCGGTATCGATGCCACGCAGTAGTTATGATTCAAAAGTTCCAACTATCTCCATGAGCCTGATAGTATAATCTCTATCCTTCTTGATTGAGTTAATCTCTTCAACATCAGCCTCTGACAGGCCATAACTCTCCGCAAGCAACGATTCTATACTATCGTACACGCTATTAACTTCAATTTCAACACTATACTTTTCAGCCTCTTCCAAAAGCTTGCTCTTGTTGCGCTTAGCCATAAGCAGCATATCAAGGGCTTCTTCCTTCATGTTCATGGCTGTGTAATTATCGTACCCGTCAAGATATCTCTGAGCCCAGGCCAGAACTCTTGACTGCTCATAGATCACAGTCTCGTTTTCGTTCATATCCTTGCCATAGAGCATCTTATAAGCAGTTGTATATTCTTTGTGAGTATACGCTGTTTCAGCTCTCTCAGAGGCTATTCTGTCAGGAAGTACAAGAGCAGGTATCATGACAAGAATACCAAGGCTCGCTGCAAATATTCCTGATATTGCAATCTTCTTGGGTGATATTGCCTTTTCCGGAACTCCGGGATCCTTAGGAGGTTTTGGTTTTTTCTCCTTCTTGGGTTTCGGAGGCTTCTTCTCCTTCGGTGGTTTCTCCTTCTTAGGCTTTTTCTCCTTAGGCTTCTTCTCTTTCTTTTCTTTCTTTTTCTTGCCTTTAGGAGCTCCGCCTTCACCAAGCTCATCAAGAACCTGCTGGTTCTCATCGGTCAGGCTGGCAAGGCCTTCATTTTCGGTCTCTTCATCTTCTTTTGTAAGAGCCTGGAACAGTCTGGCCAATAATCCCGGCTTTTTCTCTTTACCTTCTTTTTTGCCTTTCTTTTTCTTACCCTTGGCAGGTGCTTCATCTCCATCATCGGATTCATCGGCACCTTTTTCAGGAATTGAGGCAAGCTCATCAAGAGATGGCTCTCCTGCACCTTCATCGCCAAATCCGTCCTCTGTCAAAGCATCCAGGATATCTTCCTTGGGAATCTCCGATTCTTCAGCATGGCCGGTTTCTTCGTCCTGCGCAGCCGTGCTCTCAATATCCTCGATCTCATCATTGGCAAGAGAATTCATAAGAGCATCAAGATCCTGCATTGATACTTCATCGCCACCGGCTTCATCTCCGGAAGCAGCATTTTCTTCAGCCACTTCTGCGAGAGCTGCTACTTCACCTTCAGTAGAACCCGAATCTCCTTCTTCTGACCCAAGAAGATTGTCAAGGCTGGCTTCAAGTGATTCCAGGTTAAAATCTTCTTCTGATATGGCATCCAAAGACTCTGATGTTTCTTCCTTTTTTTCTGCTTCACCCTGCTCATCGGATTCCAAAAACGAATCAAGCGGTATTTCAATAGGAGGAGCATCTTCTGCTGCTTCTGCAGACGCTTCATCTGCCGGAGCCTGATCAGAGCCATTGGTATCATGTTCTTCCGGTTCACCGCCATCCATAGTAAACCCTGACATATCCAGTTCTTCTATGGCATCCTCTGTTACAGCACCGGATACATCTGCCTCAGGTGCCGCTTCTGAAGCAGCTTCTTGTGCTTCTCCCGATCCGGCTATTTCATCCATCTGGCTTTCAAGATCATCAAGTGATAATTCATCAAGATTTATGTCATCTTCTGCAGAAGAAGTCTCTGTAATCTGTTCTGCTGTTTCCTGCGGTGCCTCCTCAGGCATATCAATGGAAAGGTCAGGCGCAGGTTCTTCATCAGCTTCATCCTTCATATTGTCGAGGACGTCGCTAAGGCTCTCCTGTAAAGCCTCTCCTTCAGGATTCGTAAGCCCGCCATCAGGCATGTCATCCAAAAGATCTGTTAATATTTCCTCAGGTGTCTGATCTGCATCAGATCCTGCCTCATTTTCCAGAACTACCTGATTATCCTCCGGAAGCGAAACCTCCGGAGCCATCTCTAAAAGAGCGTCATCTCCCTCCGAAGTATCAACAAGAGGCGCTCCTGTATTGGCCGGCATTCCGTCAAATTTGCCGCTTTGCATCTCGGCATCCATTCTCTCAGCATCGGCTATGGCTTCATCAAGAGCAATCTCCTCCGGATCTCTTACATCCTCTATTGAAGGAGCATCGCCAACTCTAAACTTAGGTATACCGGGGTCTGTAGGCTCTTCAATGTCATCCAAAAGAGCTGCCAGCTTATCATCTACGATTTCATCAGAATCAAGTTTACTTAAAAGACTTCCTATTTCATCAAGATCCTGATTACCGTTTGAATTATTTACAAGCGCACTAATATCCCCAGATCCACTCTGTGAACCCGAGGTGTTATGCATAGAAGACATTCTGCTGAGTGCAGATTGAGGGTTGTTGCTATTCGATTTTTGAGCGGAATTCAATAGACTGTCGAGATACTCCTCGTTGTTCGAATTCATAGCCCTTCTCTCTCCTGCAAAATATAATTAACCGAATTCATCTGTATCGAATCCGTTTTTACTTTTATTTCGGGGGTATGATGATAAAGCTTTTCGTGCACTCTGATAAGATGAGCCTTTTTATTTATAAATGTAACTTTTTCAAAAGGCCATCTGATAACAGTGGGATAATCAAGGGAAACACCCAGCTCAAGAATCAGCAGGTTCTTTCCCAGGGTATTTGAAAGATATTTCTGATATTTATCCCAATTATATAAATATGCTCTCTCGTTATATTTAATTTTACTATATTCTTCGCGTTTTTGGTTAAGATATAATAATTTTCCGTCAAAAAATGGCTTATAAAAGGTTTCTTCCTCTCCCAACTGACCATTTCTTTCAGTAATTATCTTGTGTATCCTTGATACTATTCCCTGGAAATCCTCTGATTTAGTAACTTCTATAAGCTCATCTTCCGGGTCTCCGCTTTGAAGATATCTGTAATTTCCGCAGGGGTATACACAGTTTTCTTCTTCAAAGCCGTTCAAAAGCGCATCCTGAAGGAAAAGATCAGAAACCAGGAAATAACTCTTATTACCTATAAGACTCCTCAAAGCCTTATATGCTTCATCTATTCTCTCATCATTATTATAATAGCCGTACTCAAACTCAACTATGGGCCATAGCCAGTTGTTAGCTTCTTCCTCACAGTATTCTTTCAACCCCTGATATCTTAAGTCCCGTTGAATCCCCTTAGATATCCAATCCCACTCACGGCCAATTCCGATGACCAGTTTATCACTATCATTTATATATTCTGAAAGGCTCTTCTCCATAATTCTCACCCCGTCTAATAAAAAAATCTCCCTTTACCACAGCAGTCATTGAAAACATGTTTTCATAACTGAGTTAGCAAAGGGAGTTGGGATCAGTTAATATCAGCCATCCGTTGCATTAACTAGTTCATCAATTACAGATACGAGATTTCCAATCTCAGGTTTTGATAACTGTCTGTCAGCTCCAAGGGATTCTCCCTTTCTACGCATTTCCTCATTAACAAGGGATGAGAAAATGATAAGCGGTATGTCCTTGGTAGCATCATCGCTCTTAACCAGCTTAGTAAGCCTGTGACCATCCATGATAGGCATCTCAATATCAGTTATGATACATTTGATCTTATCAAGCTCATTTCTATCCTTGCAAGCCTTGATATAATCGTAAGCAAGCTTTCCGTTTTCGAAATGTCTTACATTGTTATATCCTGCCTTGTTAAGAGAATCAACAATAAGCTTATTAAGAAGCTGTGAATCCTCAGCAAGAACAATAGGAACCTCGTTACGAGGACGTGATCCGATATCTCCGAGAGCATCCATATTAAGACCGGTATTTGGATTGATATCAGATACAATCTTCTCAAAATCGAGAATAATTATAAGCTGATTCTCAAATTTGATAATACCTGTAGATATACTCTCTTCAGCTTTTGAGATAGTAGCATTTGGTTTTATAATATCTGCCCATGATACTCTGTGGATACCAACAACAGAATCTACATGGAAAGCGATATCCAGCTTATTAAAGTTTGTGATAATAAATAATCCACCGGCCTTTGAAGCTCCGCGCTGCAGACAGTTCCTAAGATCAATTGCAGTGATCATAGTATCACGGGGCATAAATATGCCTTCTATACTAGGGTGGGCGTTGGGAACCGGCGTCACTTCCTGATAAACGATAATTTCTTTAATCTTAGCAACATTGATGCCATAGCAGTGATCATCGATTTTAAACTCAAGTACTTCTAACTCATTGTTACCACTTTCAAGCAGGATCTTAGATTCCATTCGCTCACCTCACGTAAAAAAGAATAAGTTATTTAACATAAAACCGATTGAAAATTATTTAAATATCCTCATTTAGTATAGCATAATTTTTTACAAATAAATACAAAAAAACAAAAAAGACGGGCATTTGTCCGTCTTTTAAGATTTGATTTATAAGTTTTTTATAAATTTTGCTTTTCGTTTAAAAATGCAATAAAAAATTGTACCTTCAAAACCGAACACTGAAATCTCTTAGATCCGTCTCTAACCTTTGCTTTTTGGATAAGCCCTCGACCTATTAGTACACATCAGCTGAACACGTTACCGTGCTTACACCTTGTGCCTATCTAACCTCGTACTCTCCAAGGGGTCTTACTCCATAAAGGAGGGATATCTCATCTTGAGGGGGGCTTCACGCTTAGATGCCTTCAGCGTTTATCCCTTCCGGACGTGGCTACCCAGCCTTATGCACCTGGCGGTGCAGCTGATACACCAGCGGTCCGTCCATCCCGGTCCTCTCGTACTAAGGACAGCTCCT
>NZ_ATVT01000007.1 GCF_000420865.1 Butyrivibrio sp. XPD2006 | reverse complement strand
CATTCCTTATATAATGCACACCTTTGCGGATCGTCATTCTTTTCTCGTGGTTGGAAGGTGCGATACTTTTTAACTTCTTTGCTGATGGTTGTAGGATGTTTTCCTACAATCCTTCCTATCTCAGCAAAGGATTTACCATCATTCAGCCCCTTTTCAACTTTTATTCTCTGGCTGGTAGTAAGGTGTTTCTGGTCATATTTATTATCGTCAGACATTATGTAAACCTCCTATTTATGGATGGAGGAATCCACTGCCTGACTAGGTTATCATGTAAGAGTAAATTCAGCTACATAGAATTTAACCTTACAAACAAGAATTAACTTTTACATTTTAGGAATTTTTTGCAAAAAACTGTTGACCCTGACCTTACGTAATAGTTTAAGCTATAATTACACGTGAAGGAGATGAAAGCCATGATGACAGTAAATGAAGTAAGTAAACTGACAGGAGTGAGTATACGCACTTTGCAGTATTACGACAAAATAGGACTTCTTGCGCCGGCGGAGTATACCGGTGCCGGTTACAGGCTGTATGACGATGCAGCCCTGGAGAAGCTGCAACAGATTTTACTGTTCAGGGAACTGGAGTTTCCGCTAAAAGACATAAAAGAAATTGTGACCAGATCTGATTTTGACAAGAGGAAAGCACTGGATCAGCAGATTGAGCTCCTGGAACTAAAGAAGGAGCATATCGAGAATCTGATCGAAATGTGCAAAGGATTAAAACTGAGAGGAGTGAGAAAATTGGATTTTACAGCATTTGACTTAAGTAAGATAGATGAATACGCAAAAAGAGCAAAAGAGCAGTGGGGAAAGACTCCCGAATTCAAAGAGTTTGAAGAAAAGGATAAGAACCGCACTGAATCAGAAAAGGCAGATATGATGGCAGATTTCATGAAGATATTTGAGGAGTTCGGTGCAATGAAGGACTCAGATCACGCATCCGCCAAGGTACAGACTCAGGTCAGGAAGCTTCAGGACTATATCACCGAACATTTCTACAAGTGCACTGATGAGATACTCTTTAGTCTTGGCAAGATGTATGCCGGAGGCGGTGAGTTCACCGAAAACATCGACAAGATGGGCGGAGCCGGAACCGCAGAGTTTGTCTATCAGGCAATTAAAGTATTTTGTGGCAAGTGATGAATTGTCAGTAAAAATAGCCTATAGACTGAAAATTATGTTGACAACGCATAATACGCCCTTTATACTTACAACTAATTATTTAGGAGGAAAGTTCACCATATGACAAATACAAATCTCGTCAACAGAATGGTCCCTACAATGCTCGTGAATATCAATCAGGAGTTTTGTTTACCATGTGAGATGAGGTAGAACTTTCAGAGAAGAAAGTATTATGTATACTTTAGACCTTATCAAGCACATGTTTGATAAGGTCTTTTTTTATACAAAAAGGAGGGAAATTATGAAAATCGAAGCAGAGAGAATCACATTAAAGGACGGAAGAGAACTTACACTCAGATCTCCTGAGGAGAAAGACGCGCAGGCAATGCTGGACTATATGATAAAGACAGCTGAGGAAACGCACTTCCTTGTAAGATACCCCGAGGAGATTCAGACAACACTTGATAAAGAAAAAGAGATCATAAACTTCGTGCTTGAAGCGGATGACCGCGTATGGTTCACTGCATTCGACGGTGACAGAGCTGTTGGTAACTGCTCGATTTCCCGTAACAGAAACCATATCAAACTAAAGCACAGATGCGATTTTGCAATAGCATTGGTTCAGGAGTACACTGGGTGCGGACTTGGAACGATCCTGATGGAAAAGGCCATCGCAAAGGCAAGAGAAATGGGCTTTGAACAGATAGAGCTGGGAGCATATGAAGACAACGAAAAAGGTCTTGCCCTGTACAGGAAGATGGGATTTAAAGAGATGGGCAAGACTCTCAGAGCATTCAAGCTAAAAGACGGCACATACTTCGATGAGATAAATATGGTCCTGTTTTTATAAGCAGAGGGAGGACATTAAATGATAATTAAGAATGAGATACCAATACTTGAATACGATGATCATTCGGCAGAGGTTATAACTCCGAACCACGACTGGCCGGAGCTTCGCCTTCCGAAAAAGTGCCTGTTTACATTTTTGGGAGATGTGGTGTCAAAATTTGCAGAGGAGCATAATGCTGAGGTGGCAGAGAATTTTATCACTGTTTCACATACAGTTAAGATCTATGTTCTTCATGAAGAGGATGAGGATATATGCCTTGTACAGTCTTTGATAGGGGCTCCGGGAGCAGCTTCCCTCATTGACTGCCTCATAAGCTGCGGGTGTGAAAAGATAATTGCCGTAGGCTCATGCGGAGTTCTTGCAGATCTTCCGGAGAATGTCTTTATTGTTCCTATAAAAGCTCTCAGGGCTGAAGGCACATCCTACCATTATCTTCCGGCTTCAAGGTTTATCGAGCTGGATAAAGAGCCGGTAGCAGCCATTGAGAGGTGCTTTAATAAACATGATCTTCCATTTGTGACTTGTACAACCTGGACTACGGATGCATTTTTCAGAGAGACAAAAGACATGGTAAAATATCGTTTAGAGGAAGGATGCTCTGTTGTTGAAATGGAGTGTGCTTCACTTGCCGCAGTATGCAGAAAACGCGGAGCAAGCTATGGACAGTTCCTCTTTACAGCGGACTCTCTGGCAAATGTTCATGAATATGATGTAAGAGATTTTGGAACAGGTTCTCACGAAAAGGCTTTGCTGCTGGGACTGGACGTACTGAAGGAATACACAGACTAACAGGAAAGGAACCACCACATAATGACAATAGAAGATATCAAACAGACAGCGCGGGAAGCGGGAGACATTCTGCTCACTGCCAGACGCCCCAAGATCATGGAGAAATCGGGACACGCGAATTTCGTCACCGAGACGGATGAGAAGGTCCAGAGGTTTCTTGTGGATAAGTTAAAAGACATTCTTCCGGAAGCAGAGTTTCTCGGAGAAGAGGACGGACAGGATGAGTTCTCATCCAAGATGGCAAAGGGATACTGCTTTGTTATTGATCCGATAGACGGAACTTCCAATTTCATCTATGAATACAGGCCTTCAGTAGTGTCCATCGGCCTTCTGAGAGACGGAAAGCCCTACATGGCGGTAGTGTACAACCCTTACGATGACATGATGTTCTCTGCCATCGCAGGAGAAGGAGCATACATGAATGGGGAGAGGATAATGTCCTCTGAGGCTCCTTTGTCCGAGCAGCTATCGTGCTTTGGCACTGCGCCATATTATGAGGAGCTGAGAGATAAGTCTTTTGACATAGCAAAAAAACTCCTTCCGCTATGCGTGGACCTCAGGAGATCCGGAACTGCAGCCTGGGATATGTGCTGCGTCGCCATCGGAAGGTGCGGGCTTTACTTTGAGCTTAAGATACAGATCTGGGATTACGCAGCAGCTGCCCTAATCGCACAGGAAGCCGGATGCAGCGTCACAGACGTAGAAGGCAATCCACTTTCATACACAGGGGCTTCATCGGCGCTTTGCATGAGCAGAGGCGTAAAAGAGATTCCAACATGCTTTAAGGAGGCTTAAATGATGGACTCGGAAGGCGGAATAAGGCTGAGCACCCACAGCAAGCTCGGTATTCTGCGGATATTTTTCAGCCGGTTTATACTGATCTTTCTGTTTCTTGTGGCACAGGTCTTTTTATATATCACTCTCTTTGGATGGCTTGAGAAGTACATCCCTTATTACGCTGTGCTTGAAATCATATTTGCATATGCAATGGTCATATATCTGTTCAATAATCGAATGGACGCTTCGGCTAAGCTTACATGGCTGGCGGTTATTGCTCTGGTGCCGCTCTTCGGCGTCGCGCTTCTTGCTTTTACCACATCCAATCTGGGCCATCGAAGGACGCGCAAGAGAGTTGAGGAGATGATAAAAATCTCTGAAGATACCCTCATGCAGGATGAAGAAGTAATAGAAAAGCTGAAAGGCGATGCTTACGGTACGGACGACCTCGTCAGGTACCTGAACAGAAGCGGAAAATTCCCTGTTTATACTAATACTGAAGTTACTTATTTTCCGCTCGGCGAAGACAAATTCAAAGCCCTTTTGGAAGAACTTGAAAAAGCTGAAAAGTTTATCTTCCTTGAATACTTTATTATCGAGGAAGGCTACATGTGGGGACAGGTACTGGAGGTTCTTGCAAGAAAGGCTGGGGAGGGCGTTGATGTTAGGGTTATGTATGACGGAATGTGCGAGATAACCTTGCTTCCGCATGACTACCCAAAGCGCCTTAAAGCCCTCGGAATCAGGGCTAAGATGTTTGCGCCTATCGCACCGTTTTTATCCTCCCATTACAATAACAGAGATCACAGGAAGATTCTTGTAATTGACGGCAAAGTTGCCTTCAATGGCGGAGTGAACCTTGCAGATGAGTATATAAACCACAAGAAAATGTTTGGGCACTGGAAAGACACTGCAGTTATGCTAAAGGGTGAAGCAGTAAGGAGCTTTACTCTTATGTTCTTGCAGATGTGGAATCTGACAGAGCCTGAGCCTTCATTTGATTCCAAGTTCCTTGAACCAACAGACTACCCTGAGACAGAAGGCTTTGTTGTTCCTTACGGTGACTGTCCTTTGGATGAGGACAAGGTGGGAGAGACTGTCTACATGGACATCTTAAACAGGGCAACGGACTATGTCTATTTCATGACACCTTACCTTATTCTGGACGGTGAGCTTCTGACAGCGCTCAAATACGCAGCCGAGAGGGGAGTTGATGTAAGGCTTATTCTGCCCGGAATCCCGGACAAGAAACTGGCCTACGCTCTTGCAAAATCTCATTACAGCGAACTTACTGATTCCGGCGTCAAGATATATGAGTACACACCGGGCTTTGTCCATGCCAAGGTCTGTGTCAGCGATGGCAAAAGAGCTGTCGTCGGAACCATAAATCTCGATTACAGGAGTCTTTATCATCACTTTGAGTGCGCGACATATCTCTATAAGGTGCCTTGTATTGCTGACATTGTCTATGATTTCAATGATACGCTTTCGAAATGCCGCGAGGTAACAAAGGAGACTATAGCTCATGAAAATATAGCCTACAAGGTCGTGGGAGCACTGCTTAAATTTATCGCACCACTGCTGTAGGCGCGTCATTCATCATGGTATAATTAAATAAATTACGTTGGGGGAAGAGTAAATGGTTTTGACAAACGAAGAATTAAAAGACTTGTACTTTGGGGCGTACGAGTTTAAGGAGACTGATGACGGCTATATTCAAGCCTTCCAGTACTCACAGAAGCAGATCGACTATTTCGAGAAAGTGTTTGATTTCTGGTTTGAGAGATGCACTGCATCCAATGCCAAGACACTTGAGTTTACAACAGAGGCCAAAGAGATATCCTTTGACTACAAGATAATCTGGAAGGGATCACCGGATTCTTTTGAACTTGTAGTAGATGGTCTTGTTACTGCAATTACTTATGTAAAAGATGTCTTGGATACAGGCACCATTACCTGGGAGCTTCCCGAGGGTAAAAAGAATGTGATCATTTATCTTCCTGCTGATGCCACAGCTCTGATCAGGAATTTTAAAGCGGATTCACCTGTACAAAGAGCTAAAAAGAATGAAAAAGTTCTCTGGCTGGGGGATTCCATAACTCAGGGATATGGACCTTTAAGATCTTCCTGCACCTATGTCAGCGTGGCAAACAGACTTCTTAATTATGAGATTGTGAATCAGGGTATCGGTGGCTACATATATGACAAGGGTTCTCTTATGAAGATGGAGGGCTATGATCCCGATAAGATAATCGTTGCTCTGGGAACCAACCAGTACGGCGATGAGGATATGACTGCAGTTGAAGAGTACTACGAAACTCTCACAAGCATTTACGGACATGAGATTCCAATCCTATGTATATCTCCAATCTGGAGAGGCGACTCGGTTGAAGGCATACCTACACTTATGGCTTTCTGCGAGAAGGTAAAAGAAATAGCCGGTAGATATGGAAATGTAAAGATAATAGACGGAATGAAGCTGGTTCCGCATTTGCCTGAGTATTTCCTTGACAACCTTCATCCCAATTGTCTTGGATGCGAAATATATGCAGAGAACCTTGTGAGAGAGATCAGGAGGATTGGATTTTGAATAACATAGAGAGAAGAGATCAGGGCATTGTTTACATCTCCGATGATGCAGTGTTCGAAGAGCAGAAGGTTGCACGCCGTATCACGCAGAAGCTCAACACAATGGATAGATCTGATTTTGATTCCATCAGAAAGATTATCAGTGAGCTGTTTGGAAAGATCGGAGAAAACTCTTTGGTAAATCCGCCCTTTTACTGCGACTATGGAACTCATATAGAAATAGGCAAGAACTTTTTTGCAAACTATAACTGCACCATGCTGGATGTGGGAATGATCCGCATCGGCGATAATGTACAGATGGCGCCCAATGTGGCCATTTATACAGCAGGGCATCCCATTCATCCCGCTACCAGAAATACAATGTACGAGTACGGCATAGATGTAACTATAGGCGATAACGTCTGGGTTGGCGGAAATGTTGTTATCTGCCCGGGAGTGACCATAGGTGCAAACTCCGTAATAGGAGCAGGATCCGTAGTGACAAAAGACATTCCTGAGTGGTGCGTGGCAGCAGGCAATCCCTGCCGTGTTATCAGAAAGATCACAGAAGAGGATCGCAATAAGTATTATGCGGGAAAAGAGATCGATGCAGAGGCCTGGGAACATATTCAGAGGATCCAGGCAGATGAGAATGATCCGGATAAATATCCATCAGCCTGACCGGAGTAAAGGAGACAAAATATGCTGCAAGTCATAATCCTGACTGCTTTATGTGTTGTATTTGCAACTGTTTTTCTGAGAGCTGAGATGAAAGAGAGCTATGTATGGGCGGATGTCTGGAAAGCTTTTGCTTCTCTTTGTTTTGTCCTGATTGGAGTCCTTAACAGCCCCGGAGGGAATGTGGCCGAGCTTCTTGTCTGTGGACTGATTCTAGGATTTATCGCAGATATCCTGCTGAATCTCAGATTCATTTTCAAGAAGAGAGGGCAGCTTGCTTTTTTGATCGGTATTCTGGTTTTTCTGGCGGGGCACATTGTGTATCTCATCGCCATTCTCGAGATGTCTGTCAACTGGAAGGCTTGTATTGCCATAGGTCTCGCTTTGGCAGGGTTTCTTATCCTATGGCTGTTTAAGAATATTACGGCAAAGCTTCCTTTTAAGATATTCGGTGTCGTCTATATCGGCGCCATCATGCTTATGAATGCAGTGGCTGTGGGCAATCTCGTGGCATCTCCATCGGCGTTCACGATCATTTTCGCCCTTGGAGCAGTTCTTTTTCTCATAAGTGATATCGTTCTTATCATCAACACTTTCGGGAAAAAGTTCAGGGAAAGCTTTAGGATATTAAACATTGTTCTGTACTATGCAGGCCAGATACTGATTGGTGTAAGTCTGATGTTCCTGTGACAAAAAGCTGAAACAGATAGACAACATGCATAAACAGTGTTAAATTGATTAGAGAAAACTACGAAAGGAGAGCACATAGATGACCTGGAAAACAACTAACCTTCATCTGATGAAAGGTAACGTTTTAGCTGTTTACGGGGATAGTGCGCTCTTTTTTAGGTAAAAACCGACAGAAACATCGGTTATCTGAAATATATAAGAGACATTATCTCCTTATTCTTTTTGAAATCATGAAGACTAAGGAGATTTTTTTATGGATAAGAAAACAGCTAAATCACAAATAAACAAACTGCTTGGCATAGATGCCGTATCCGGCCTTGCCATAGCAGGTGCAGCCTGGGTGGCACTGCTTGCCGCAAGAGGCTTTAGTACGGTAGAGATAGGGCTTTTAGAGAGTATCTTTCACATAACAAGTCTTACCTTTGAGATTCCTTCGGGGGTTATCTCGGATGTCTTTGGCCGAAGAAAGACCATGGTGGCAGGAAGGGTAATGGTTATTATTTCTTCGTTGCTGATGATCGTGTCTAAAGATTTCTTCACGGTGGCTTTGGCAATCGCGGTAAATGCACTCAGTTATAACCTGGCATCGGGAACCAGAGAGGCTCTTGCCTATGACAGTCTCAAAGAAGCAGGAATAGAGAGTGAGTACGATAAGTTTGCAGCAACAGACCTTATGATCTATCAGATATTTGGCTCTGTAGGAACGCTGCTTGCGGGATTTGCACTTTTCCTTGGATATAAAAGAGCTAACATGATTGATACAGTGGTAGGCGCTATCTCGGTACTCATAGCTCTTTCACTGGTTGATGTAAAGACAGATCTTCAAAACGTCAGCAAAGCATCTGACAGATTTAAAAAGGTAATTTCGGAAAGCGCAGCTTTCATTAGAAATAACAGAAAGGCCAGACTCATTATACTGTTCAATTCCCTGATCGGTGCGGTTGATATACTGATCCTGTTCTTTTTACAGGCCAGGCTCCCGGGTATGGGCCTTAGCAACTTCTGGCTCGGACCGGTTCTGTTTGTTATGGGAATGGGCGCGGCAATAGGCGCCAAGGCGACGGAGTATTTTCCGGAAAAGAGATATTCAAAGATTGCAGTGATCTCTACGGCAGGTGTTGCGCTTGCATTTGCGTCTGTATTTACGGGAAATCTGTATCTGATGATAGTGGGAGGTTTTATCGGTGCGTTCTCTGACAACTTCGTTCAGGTAAGGACAGATATTCTCCTGAATACTATGATCCCATCAGACCAGAGAGCAACTCTTATGTCGGTTAATTCTTTTGCATTTTCAATGGTGATGATAGTGCTTTCACCGCTTTTTGGAATGTTGTTCAGTCTGTAAAATAGGAGATATGGATGATCTACTTATCTGTCAGTCTGAAGGAAAACGGGTAAACTCCGACAGTAACGAAGGATACGATAAGATACCTTATGCTCCTTACAACGCCTGCAAGCAGAGTGCCTGATTCAAGGAAATCCTTGTTAAAGGGCAGTTTGAGAACTGCATTAAGAATAAGATAAACAGCAACACCACAGAAAATCCTCATGATACATATCAGAGGATTTTTTGTATTTTTGAAATGAACAAATCTCTTTTCGAATTCGAAGGCACCGTAGATTCCGCCGACAAGCCCAAGGCAGGTGAAGTAGTCCGTTGTCTTGCAGTAAAAGAGCCCAAGGCATGACAGCAGGAAGATAACAAGATAAAGAAGCCAGGTCTTTTCCTCGGGAACCTTGTTCCTTAGGAAAGCAAGAAGCCATATGCAGAAGAAACCCGATATCCATCCGAACAGAACATCGGTGGGATAGTGCACTCCGACGGCAACTCTTGAAAAACCAACCAGGAAAATGATGCAGCAGCAGAGGATTGTGACCCATCTCTTTTTGACTTCCAGTGCGATAAAACCGAAAGCTATAGCTGCATTTGTTGAGTGACCGCTGGGGAAGGAAAGACCCTGCGCAGCAATGTCGTACAGGTCATGCTTCTTATCAAGAGGCCTGTAACATTCTATGGTTTCGTGGTCAAAGTACGGGCGTCTTCGCCAGAAGATATTTTTGATAAGCGGATTTATTATAGTTCCGAGAATAAGTACACTGCCGATGCGCTCCCCGACCTTCTTGTCGTAGCACCAGTAGGTGAAGGCAAGCAGCAGTATCAAAAAGAACTCCTCGCCCAGGGCTGAGAAGGAAGAGACTATGCCTGCTCCTGTGGGGCCAAGAGTGCTTTGTATCCATTCCATCAGCTTGACTTCAATATCAAAATAAAAGGTATTACCTGTGAGTGCTTCCATATTTTCCTCGCATTTCGTAAAACATACTTTATAAATATTACTACTAAATGGTAACAACGGGCAATTTCTTTGGTAGAATGGATAACATAGGAGTCAGGAGGGCGGAGAGAATGAATGTTGAGGGCATCAGAGAGAAATTGTTTGAACTTCAGGACACCGGGTACAGGGATTTTCAAATGGGCCTCATCCCGTCTGAAGAGAAGAAGGAATTTATAGGTATCAGGACACCGGCGCTGCGCAAGCTGGCAAAAGAGCTTTATAAAGCCGGTGAACTTGAGGAATTCTTAAAAGATCTCCCACACAGATACTTTGATGAGAATCAGCTTCACGCATTTGCTATATCTGAGATCAAGGATTTTGATGAGTGCATGAAAGCGCTGGAGGCG
This sequence comes from Butyrivibrio sp. XPD2006, assembly GCF_000420865.1. Taxonomy (GTDB): domain Bacteria; phylum Bacillota; class Clostridia; order Lachnospirales; family Lachnospiraceae; genus Butyrivibrio. The sequence goes on along the minus strand of NZ_ATVT01000007.1, from coordinate 212,234 downwards.
TTTCTTCCTTATGTAGACAATTGGGCAACCTGTGATCAGATGTCGCCCAAGGTGTTTAAAAAACATAGGAAAGAGCTCTTTTCCCATATTCAAAAGTGGATTGGTTCTGATCATACCTATACGGTCAGGTTTGCAATCGGAATGCTTATGCAGCATTTCCTTGATGAGGACTTTGACATATCTTATCCGGAGATGGTGGCACAGGTACGTTCCGATGAGTACTACATCAACATGATGATAGCCTGGTACTTTGCAACTGCACTTGCCAAGCAGTATGACAGTATCCTTCCTTTTATTGAAGAAAAGAGGCTTTCGCCATGGACACACAACAAGACTATTCAGAAGTCTGTAGAGAGTTATCGGATTACTGATGAGCAAAAAAAATATTTACGTAGCAAAAAAATAAAAATCTGATATAATGGTGGTCGGTTTTTCACTTTTTAAAGGAGGACAGAAAAATGGGAATTAATTCAATTGATGCTGAAGACGATCAGTTTGCGTATCGCTATGATACTCAGCTGCTCATAGACAGAAGAGACAAGGACCTCGATGAGGATGAGATAGCAGATTACATCACAGAGAATTTTGAGGGCAACAGTCTTATTGCTGCCGGTGATGAGGATCTTGTTAAGATACACTTCCATACAAATGAACCATGGAAAGTTTTGGAGTATTGCAATACCGTTGGAGAGATTTACGATATAGTAGTAGAAGACATGATTCGTCAGTCTTCCGGAAAGCAAGGCTGATACTGGACTTTAGCAAGGTGCAGTTATACAGAGTTTCCTTGCTAAATATGCATGTATACAGTATAATGGTTTGGTGATTTTTATAAAAATTTTATAAATTGAAAGAGAGTTAATTATATGAAATGCTCTGAAATGCCATACAACAGAGTTGATATGGATGAAGTGAAAAAGTTCTTTGAACAGCTCATTATCGACAGCAAAAATGCCGGGAGCGGAGAAGAACAGTTTGAACTTCACAAAAAATATTACGATTTCATGGCTGATGTTCTGACAAATATTAAGCTCGGAGTATTCAGACATAACATCGATACAACAGAGGAGTTCTATTCTAAAGAGAACGACTACATTGATGAGATCACTCCTATGATCTCCAAGTATTCCAATGATTATAATAAGGTACTTTTCGAGTCGCCCTACAGACCATACCTTGAGGAGAAGATCAGCAAGGTAGCTTTCAAGAATATTGAGCTTGCCAACAAGTCGATCGATGATAAGATCCTTCCCCTTATGCAGGAAGAGAATGCTCTTATCAGTAAGTACGACAAGCTGATCGCATCGGCCAAGATCATGTTTGACGGAGAAGAGTGCAATATCTCACTCCTTCGCAAGTATCTCACAAGTGAGGACAGAGATACCAGAAAGAGAGCATGGAAGGCCCTTTCCGATTACTTTATGTCCGTTACTGATGAGATCGATGACATCTATGACAAGCTGGTCAAGAACAGAACCAAACAGGCTAAAGAGCTTGGTTATGATAATTATGTAGAACTCGGCTACAACAGGATGAACAGAAATTCATACAGAAGAGCTGAGGTTGAGAATTTCCGCAAGCAGATCAAAGAGTCTTTTGTTCCTTTTGTATGCAAGATCCAGGAGCAGCGCAAGAAGCAGATCGGTGTAGACGAGCTTAAGTACTACGACAACGACATGTTTTTTAAGAACGGCAATCCTAAGCCAACAGGAACTCCTGAAGAGATCATGAAGGCAGGTCAGGAGATGTACAAAGAGCTTTCACCTGAGACTGCAGAGTTCTTTGATTTCATGATCGAGAATGAGCTCTTCGATGTACTTGGACGCAAGACCAAGAAAGCCGGCGGATACATGGATTTCCTGCCCAAGTACAAGTCACCTATCATCTTTGCCAACTTCAACGGAACCAGCGGAGATGTTGATGTTATTACCCACGAGTGCGGACATGCATTCCAGGGTTATGTAACCAGAAACGATGAAATAGTTGAACACAATGACATCACAATGGAGACAGCAGAGATTCACTCCATGTCCATGGAATACTTCACCTATGGCTGGATGGACAAGTTCTTCGGTGACAGGGCCGATGATTACTTCACAATGCATCTTCAGGATTCGGTAACCTTCATTCCTTACGGGTGTATGGTTGATGAATTCCAGCATATCGTATATGACAAGCCTGAGATGACTCCCGCTGAGAGGAAGCAGGTTTGGAAAGACCTTGAGAAGACCTATAGACCATGGCTTGATTTTGACGGAGATGAATTCTTCGGAGAGGGCGGTTACTGGCAGAGACAGGGACACATCTTCTGGAATCCCTTCTACTATATTGATTATGTTCTTGCCAGCGTAGTTGCCATGCAGTTCAAGGTTTGGATGGACAAAGATTATAAGGATGCATGGAAGCACTACTTACAGCTTTGCAAGCTGTCTGCCAAGGACTTCTATGAACCAATGCTTGACGAGGTTGGACTAAAGAGCCCGTTTAAGGACGGAACCATCAAGGAACTGGCCGACAATATGAACGCCAAGATATTTGGTTAATATGATTTAATTGTCTTTCTTTTTATGAGGGGCATTTAAATAAATTAAAAAGGAGGAAAGTTTATGAAAAACAGAAACAAAGTGTTGTCTGTACTTCTTGCTACTTCTCTTGTTCTTGGAACAGCAGCATGTGGCACACAGCAGCCCGCATCTGACAATACAGGCGCTGACACACAGCAGGCAACAGAAAACACCGGTGATCAGGCTACAGAAGCAGCTTCTACAGAAGAAGTAGCAACATCTGGCTCTGACGCACCACTCGTAATCGCATCTGATGATTTTTCAGAGAAATTCAGCGAGTTCTTTGCTGCATCCGTACCGGATCAGCGTGTAGCTGATTTCACATCAGTAGCTCTTCTTACCAATGACCGTGCAGGTGAGCTCATCTACAACGGTATTGAGGGAGAGACCAAAACTTACAACGGAACTGATTACAACTATCAGGGTATTGCTGATTGTGTTGTAACAGAGAACGCTGACGGAACAGTTGACTATGAGTTCAAGCTTCGCCAGGGCGTTAAGTTCGCTGACGGAGAAGAGCTTACAGCTGATGACGTAATCTTCTCATACTATGTATACATTGATCCTTCATACGACGGAAGTGCTTCAACATATGCTCTTCCTATCAAGGGTCTTGCAGAGTACAGAAGCGGATCAGATACACTCTTTAACCTTCTTGTTAAGGGCGGAGCTGATAACACAGACTTCACATTCGTAACAGAAGATCAGCAGAAGAAGTTCTTCGAGACAGATCTTCCTGAGGCAGGTGCTAAGTTTGCTCAGTCAATTGCAGACTACTGCACAGCCAAAGGTTATGCTGCAGCTACAGAGGCAGTTGCTAAGGCAGACATCGCTAACGCAATGGCTAACTGGGGCTTTGCTAAGGACAACGAGGACGGAACAATCACAACAGCTGCAACAGGAACAACATTCGATGTTGCAGGCGGTCAGGCTCCTACAGCTGAGGATTTCTGGAATGAAATGATGACTTCTTATGAAGGCGATGTAGTTACTCTTTCAAGCACAGAGAAGGCTGATAACGAAGTACTTGATTTCCTTTCAGATGACTACAAGGTTGCTATCGCTACAGGTGATTCTGTAGATCACGTTGAAGGTATCCAGAAGGTTGATGATTACACTGTAAAGGTTACTCTTACAGAGGTTGATGCTACAGCTATTTACCAGCTCGCTATCATGGTATCACCTATGCACTACTATGGTGATCCTTCCAAGTATGACTACGATAACAACAAGTTCGGATTTGAGAAGGGTGATCTTTCAAGCGTTCGTGCTAAGACAACAACTCCTATGGGAGCAGGCCCTTACAAGTTCGAGAAGTTCGAGAACAAGATCGTTTACATGACAGCTAACGAGAACTACTGGGAAGGCGTTCCTGTAACTAAGAACCTTCAGTTCAAGGTTACATCAAATGCTGATAAGGAGAGCGGTGTAGTTCAGGGTACAGTTGATATTTCTGATCCTTCAGCTTCCAAGTCAGCTCTTGAGCAGATCGCAGGCGAGAACTCAAATGGTGAGATCTCAGGTGACAAGCTCACAACTGTTCTTACAGACTACAGAGGATACGGTTACATCGGTATGAACTCTGAGAACGTATGCGTAGGCGGAGACAATGGCAGCGAAGCTTCCAAGAACCTCAGAAAGGCTATCGCAACAGTTATTTCAGTTTACCGTGATGTAACAATCGATTCTTACTACGGAGAGGCTGCTTCAGTTATCAACTATCCTATTTCCAACACATCATGGGCAGCTCCTCAGGCTTCAGATCCTGATTACAAGGTAGCATTCTCTGTTGATGTTGACGGAAATGATATCTACACAGCAGGTATGAGCGAGGATGAGAAGTATGCAGCAGCTCTTCAGGCAGCTCTTGGCTACTTCGAGGCAGCAGGCTACACAGTAACAGACGGCAAGCTTACAGCAGCTCCTGAAGGTGCTAAAATGGGCTACGAAGTAATGATCGGTGGCGGCGGATCAGGTGATCACCCTTCATTCGGTATCCTTACAGCAGCTTCTGAGTCACTTAAGACTATCGGCTTTGATCTCCAGATCAACGACCTTTCAGATACATCCATTCTTTGGAATGCTCTTGAGGCCGGCACAGCAGAGCTCTGGTGTGCAGCTTGGCAGACAACTCTTGATCCTGATATGTTCCAGATCTATCACTCAGAGGGTGGTAGCGCAGGTCATTACAGAATTTACTCAGATGAGCTTGATAAGCTTGTTCTTGAGGCAAGAACTGTAACAGATCAGGCAGTTCGTAAGGCTCTTTACAAAGAGGCTCTTGACTACGTTGTTGATTTTGCATGCGAGATTCCTGTATATCAGAGACAGGATTGCAATATCTTCAGCACAGAGAGAATCAATGTTGACACTATCACACCTGATCAGACAACATACTACACATATCTTAATGAGATTCATAAGATTGCTATGAACTAAGCTTTATCGGATAAAACCGAATTTAATGCTATGATTGGTGGCAAGTCGCAGTGCACAATCTGTGCACTGCGATTTCTGCGCCAAAAGAATTCATTTGTTTTTTGACTAGATAAGGAGCACCACTACAATGAAGAAGTTTATAATTAGAAGACTGCTTATATCTGTTGTTCTTCTATTCTTTGTATCTATGATCATTTATACAATAATGCGTCTGATGCCTACATCTTACGTGGAGACTCAGGCAATGACTCTTGCCCAGAGACCCGGATCAAAGTCATATCAGGAGTGGGTTGATCAGCTCAACGCTCAGTATGGTCTGGATACCGGCATAGTTCAGGGATATTTCAGATGGCTTTCCAAAGCAATAAGACTGGATTTTGGAGATTCCTGGTATTTCAATCAGCCGGTTCTTCAGAAGTTTTCTGGTGTTATCTGGTATTCATTCGGACTTGGACTTGCAGCATTTATTATTGAAATCATCATTGCCATTCCTGCCGGTATCGTTGCGGCAAGGAAGCAGTATTCACTTGCAGATTACGCAATAACTGTTATTGCGCTTATCGGTATTTCACTGCCGAGCTTTTTCTTTGCGACAATTTTGAAATATGTCTTTTCCATCAGACTCGGATGGGTTGATCTGTACGGTATCGTAAGCCGTATGCATGAAACCATGTCTGATGCCGGAAAAGTTTTAGATATGGTTAAGCACATGGTTCTTCCTACACTTACACTGGTTGTTGTAAGTATTGGATCACTCATGCGTTATACACGTGCCAATATGCTTGAGGTTCTCAATTCTGATTACATCAGAACCGCAAGAGCTAAAGGTCTTTCTGAGAACAGGGTTATCAATCACCATGCCTTCAGAAATACGCTTATTCCTATTGTTACACTTCTTGGAGGATCTCTTCCGGGACTCTTTGGTGGTGCTATGATCACTGAGACACTGTACCAGATCCCCGGAATCGGATATACATTCTATCAGTGCGTAACACAGGGTGATATTCCTTTTGTTATGTTCTACATGGTATTTATGGCTGTCCTTATTCTTCTGGGCAACCTCATCGCAGATATTACATATGCTCTTGTAGATCCAAGAGTACGAGTAAATTAAGAAAGGAGGAAGAAAAATGGCTAACGAAAATATAGAGAAAAAAGATATGAGCCTTGATGATGCAAACAGAGTCAGAGTTCTTTCTCCGGGAATGATGGTCTTTAAGAGATTCATCAGAAACAAACTCGCTATTGTAGGTATCGTTATTATAGTATTTATGTTCCTGTTCTCATTTGTGGGAGGTCTTTTAAATCCTTATTCACAGAGTCAGGTATTCTATACAACAGAGCAGATCCTTAAGGATTATGCCGGAGCAACTGCCATAGATCAGTATCAGATCTATCAGGAAGACGGAGTTAAGCTTCCGTCAGATATTTATTCCAAGACACTAATTGCTGCTTCTACCAAGAAGTATGTATTTGAAACCAGAGACGGTTCACTCCTGGGACTTGGAGATGTAGGAGAGGGCGTTTACCGTATATTCTCACTTGAAGAAGTAAATATGCTTCTTAAAAAGAATGCGGCTTATGATGAAGCTGTTGCAGCAGGTGAGAACTTCTTTGTAGACAAAGATGGCAAGACATATATATTCCAGGACAACGGAGATCCGTTCCCTGCAGTTTACGAAGCAACTGAGATGGGCGTAGCTGCCATGAAGTCCTTTACACCTTATGCCAAGGACGCAAAATTCTCTTATGAATTTTACTGCGGCGCACTTTCTGCTATCGCTGACGGAGAGAAATCTTTTGATGCAGACGGCAAGACATATTCCGTTGACGGAGATGTTATCATGGATGGCACTTCAGAAGTGGCGCTGGTTTCAGACGTAAACTTCAATGCAGCCAATGCCGGCGTATTCATCAGCCCTGCATACAAGGAAGCTGCTATGAATGCTATTGAAGCAGGACAGACATCTTTCACATTTGCTGATGAAGACGGAACTGAGATCGAGTACAGGATCGAGAATAAAAACGGTCAGTACACTTTCAGAAGATTCCAGGAGACACGAGTTATCGATACATATGCAAGACCTTCAGCCAAGCACTGGGTTGGTACAGATGCAAACGGTATGGACCTTCTTGCAAGACTTATGTATGGCGGACGTATTTCACTTCTCATCGGATTTGTTGTAATTTTCATCGAGGTATTCATCGGAATGATCATCGGTGGTATCGCAGGCTTCTTCGGAGGCTGGGTAGATAACCTGCTGATGCGTATAGTTGATGTGGTTTACTGTATTCCTACAATGCCTCTTTACCTGATCCTTGGTTCAATCATGGACTACTATCAGGCAAGCGCTACAACACGTATTTACATGCTCTGTGTTATCATGGCTGTTATCGGATGGGTTGGAATCGCACGTATCGTCAGAGGACAGATTCTTTCACTTCGTGAGCAGGAGTTCATGGTAGCAGCTGAGGCAACAGGTATCAGTACCTACAGACGTATCTTTAAGCACCTTATTCCAAACGTAGTTCCACAGCTTATCGTATTCGCCAGCATGGGACTCGGTGATGTAATCCTTGCAGAGGCTACACTTTCATTCTTAGGACTCGGTATCAAGTATCCGGCTGCTTCATGGGGATCCATCATCAATGCGGTTAATGATTCTTACGTTATGAGCAATTATGTATTTGTATGGCTTCCTGCCGGCGTATTCATCCTGCTTACAGTTCTCGCCTTTAACTTTATAGGTGACGGACTTCGTGATGCGTTTGATCCAAAGATGAAGAGGTGATAAAAATGGCTAAAAAGGATAATTATATTTCTGCCAGGGAGTCGAGAAGGATTTCAAGAGAGAACCGTAAGATCACTGCAGCAATTGAGAAAAAGAGAAACAGAAAAAATATTCCGGAGAGCGAGTATGTAACTCAGATGAAGAATCCGGATAACTGTGTTGAGTTTGATAACGTACACACATATTTCTTTACAGATATCGGAACTGTAAAAGCCGTTGACGGTGTTTCATTCGAAGTACCTAACGGCAAGACAGTAGGTATAGTTGGTGAGTCAGGATGCGGAAAGAGTGTAACTTCTCTTTCACTTATGCAGCTGGTTCAGCGTCCGTCAGGTCAGACTGTAGAGGGTGAGATCAGATTTAATACCGGAGATAAGGCTATTAACGTAGTGAATGCACCTGCATCATACATGCAGAAGCTCCGTGGTAATTCCATGGGTATGATCTTCCAGGAGCCTATGACCAGCCTTAATCCTGTATTCAGGATCGGAGATCAGGTTGATGAAGTAATAAAGCTCCACAACCCTGCAATGACTGCAGAAGATGTTAAGGCAAGAACACTTGAGATGCTTCAGCTTGTTGGTATTGCCAACAAAGAGGGCGTTTACAGAATGTATCCTCATGAGCTTTCTGGTGGTATGAGACAGCGTGTTATGATCGCTATGGCTCTTGCCTGCGATCCTAAGCTTATCATTGCCGATGAGCCTACTACAGCTCTTGATGTTACAATCCAGGCACAGATCCTTGACCTTTTAAGAGGTCTTAAGGATAAGGTCGGAAGTTCAATCATGCTTATTACCCATGACCTTGGTGTTGTAGCTGAGATGGCTGATTATGTTGTTGTTATGTATGCCGGAAGAGTAGTAGAAAAAGGTACGGCAACAGAGATATTCAAGGATCCAAGACATCCGTATACCATTGGCCTTATGAATTCAAAGCCTGTGGTTGGTAAGCATGTGGACAAGCTTTACAGCATACCGGGTAATGTTCCTAACCCTATTGATATGCCTAATTACTGTTATTTCAAAGATAGATGCGAGATGTGCACAGCAAAGTGCAGCGGCGCATATCCCAAGACCTATAAGGTATCACCTACACATGAAGTTGCATGCTACAGATGTGAGGAAGGAGGTCTTAACTAATGGAGAACATATTAGAAGTTAAACACCTCAAGAAATACTTCCCGATTAAGGGCGGCTTCTTTGGCGGTGTTACAGGTTCAGTAAAGGCTGTAGATGATGTTTCTTTTTCTATCAAGAAGGGAACAACCATGGGACTTGTTGGTGAGTCCGGATGTGGTAAGTCTACAACAGGACGTACTATTTTAAGACTTATTGAGAAGACTGAAGGAGATATAATCTTCAATGGACAGGACATCAATAAGCTTGACAAGAAACAGCTCAGAGAGCTCAGGACCAAGATGCAGATCATCTTCCAGGATCCATATTCATCTCTTTCACCAAGACTTCCTATCGGAGAGATCATCGGTGAGGCTGTCAAGGAGCATGGCCTTGTACCTGCTTCAGAATATGATCAGTACATCTCAAATATCATGAAGGAGTGCGGTCTTCAGGAGTACCACAAGGACAGATATCCTCATGAGTTTTCAGGCGGACAGAGACAGCGTATCTGTATCGCAAGAGCACTTGCTCTTAAGCCTGAGTTTGTAGTATGTGATGAGCCTGTATCAGCTCTGGACGTTTCAATTCAGGCGCAGATCATCAACCTTTTAAAACAGCTTCAGGAGGACAGAGGACTTACATATCTGTTCATTTCTCATGACCTTTCTGTAGTTGAACATATTTCAGATACTATCGGCGTAATGTATCTTGGAAATCTTGTTGAGACCGGTAACACAGAGGATATCTTTGCAAATCCTCTTCATCCGTATACAAAGGCATTGTTCTCAGCAATTCCTATGCCGGATCCTGAGATCAAGAAGGACAGAATCCTGCTTCAGGGAGATATTCCTTCACCTGCAAACCCACCTAAGGGATGTAAGTTCCATACAAGATGTTCTCAGTGCATGGCTAAGTGCAAAGAGGTTGCACCTACTCCTAAGGATATGGGAAACGGACACGTTGTTTGCTGCCATCTTTACGATGAAAACTGAGTGTTTCGGAAACTAATAAGTATTGCTTAAAAGGCGATGAAAATCGCCTTTTTTTGCGGAAAAAAACGTGCTTATATGTTAGTATATAAGTATAAAAAATTAATCTTTATTTTAAGAAAAAAAGGGGATTACTTATGGCAAAAACTATGGCTGAATGGAAAATCGGCGATCCTATGATCAATGAGAATGACTTTTGGCAGGACGAGAACTATGTGGCAGAAGATCCTGAAAAGGAAAAAATGGTTCTTGAGCTGGCAACTCTCATCACTGATCGTATGGTCAAAAAGATCACTAAAAAGATCAACAACAGAGATCCTGAGTACTGGATGCTTGACCGAGTTCTTAACAAGGAGCAGGTAAGGTTCTGTCTCAATTTCAAGAAGACACGTGTACCTTATTCAATTCCTGAACTTGCTAAGATGAACAATATGACAGAGGAAGAGTGCACCAAGATGGTTCACGACCTCAGATTTATTGGTATCATTGAACAGAACAGGGCTAAGACACCTGATAAGCACCTTCAGTATGAGCTTCCTATTTTCGTTCCGGGCTCAGCTGAGTTCATGATGATGCAGGATAAGATTACTGATGAGCATCCTGAGATGGCTACATTCTTTAACCTTATGACACAGCTTCCGCTTCAGGGAATCACAGAGTCTGTTCCACCCGGAGGCGCCGGAATCGGAATGCACGTTATCCCTGTTGAAAAGGCTATTTCATTGGAGAATCAGTCAGTTCCTGTCGAGCATCTTTCACGTTGGATCGACATGTATGACAAGTACGGTATTTCCGAGTGCTCATGCCGTAAGCAGCAGGCTATGCGCGGTGAAGGCAGTGGTGAGATCCGCGGTGACTACTGTATCGGAATGGGTGATATGGCTGAGTACATGGATGACCGTGGAATCGGACATTATATCACCAAGGAAGAGGTTTACGAGATCCTTGAGAGAGCAGAGCGTCATGGCTATGTTCACCAGATTACAAATATCGACGGCGAGGGCAAGATTGTTGCTATCTGTAACTGTGCTCCCGGCGTATGTAACGCTCTTCGTACATCACAGCTCTTCAATACACCCAATATGTCAGCATCCGCTTACAGAGCTCATGTTGAGAAGGAGAAGTGTGTTGCCTGCGGCAAGTGTGTAGAGGTATGTCCTGTAGGTGCTGCCAAGCTTGGTCAGAAGCTCTGCAAGAAGAACGGCACAGAGGTTACATATCCTAAGAGTGAGCTTCCCGACAACAAGAAGTGGGGACCTCATAAGTGGAACTACAACTATCGTGATGATGCCAAGATCAACTGCTATGACACAGGTACAGCTCCTTGTAAGACAGCTTGTCCTGTTCACCTGTCAGTTCAGGGATATATCAAGATGGCTGCTGAGGGCAGATATGAAGATGCTCTTAAGCTCATCAAACAGGACAACCCATTCCCTATGGTATGTGGTGCTGTCTGCAACAGACGTTGCGAGGACGCATGTACAAGAGGAACCATCGACCAGCCTCTGGCTATCGATGAGATCAAGAAGTTTATTGCTTCACTTGACCTTAAGGCAGATAAGAGATATGTGCCTCTTTGCGAGAAGCATGACGGCGGAATGTGGGGCGATGAGTACAAGGTAGCAGTAATCGGTGGAGGCCCTGCAGGTCTTTCAGCTGCTTATTACCTGAGGCTCAACGGCTATCCTGTAACCGTATTTGAAAAAGAGAAAAGAGCCGGCGGAATGCTAATGAACGGCATTCCAAGCTATCGTCTTGAAAAAGATATCATCGAGGCAGAAATCGATGTAATTAAGGAAATGGGCGCTGAGTTTAAGTGCGGCGTAGAAGTAGGAAAAGACATCACAATCGAGCAGCTTCGTGATGAAGGATACAAAGCATTCTTTATCGCTATCGGTATGCAGGGCGGAAGAATGGCAGGCGTTCCCGGAGAGGATTCAAAGGGCGTTCAGACAGGTGTTGATTTCCTTAGAGCAATCAACCAGGATCATTCTATTAAGTTGAATGGCGAGACTGTTGTAATCGGTGGTGGTAACGTTGCTATCGATGTAGCAAGAACAGCTGTAAGAGCAGGTGCAAGCAAGGTTACAATGCTCTGCCTTGAGAGTGAAAAAGAGATGCCGGCTGCCAAGGATGAGGTTGAAGAAGCAAAGGAAGAGGGCATCGAGGTTAAGAACGGCTGGGGACCCAAGGAAGTTCTTTCTGAGAACGGTCATGTAACAGCTGTTGTATTCAAGAGATGTACTGCTGTATTTGATTCTGAGCACAGATTCAATCCTCAGTATGATGAGAATGATACAATAACAATTCCATGTGAGAACCTTCTTCTCTCAATCGGACAGTCGGTTCAGTGGGGAGACCTTCTTAAGGGAACCAAGGTTGAGCTTAACAGAAACGGCACAGCCAAGGCAGATGCTCTTACAAGACAGACAGCAGAGCCTGATATCTTTGTGGGCGGTGATGTGTTCACCGGCGCTAAGTTTGCCATTGATGCTATTGCAGGCGGAAGAGAAGGATACGTATCAATCAATCGTTTCGTTCATAAAGGAAACCGTCTCGATCTTGCCCGTGACAGAAGAGAGTTCATCGAGCTTGATAAAGACGATATCAAGGTTGAGAGCTTTGACAACGCACAGAGACAGATCCCGGGCAAGAAGGCAGGAATCGCCAAGGATACCTTTGACGACCTCAGACTTACTCTTACAGAGGAGCAGGTTAAGACTGAGGCTGCAAGGTGTCTCGGATGCGGTGCTACAACCGTTGATGAGAATCGCTGTATCGGATGCGGACTTTGCACAACCAAGTGTGAATTCGACGCAATCCATCTTACACGTGATATGCCGGCAGCAAGTACAATGTACAGGTCTGAAGACAAGCTCAAGGCTGTTGGACCATATGCTGCAAAGAGAGCAGGTAAGATCATTATCAACAAGCTTACAGGCGGCAAATAATAAAAAACAAAATAAAAGAGCCGGTTCATATAGAACCGGCTCTTATTTATTATGTATTCAATTATTTGTTGATGAATCAGCTGTAGAGCTCTCTGTTGCTGATGTATCTGTGTCTGTTGCCGGAGCACCTGTTCCTGCGATAGAGCTGTCATAGCTTTGGATAGATGATACATACCAGGTTCCGGTTTCATCGTTCTTATCAAGGTTAAGAGCAATAAGGTAGGATACCGGGTCTGATGACTCTATTGCCTCTTCATATACATCAACAGCAATGAGGATCAGATCGTTGTATGCCTTGGCAAGAGCTGCATCCTGACCCTGTTCTTCTGTGATCTTTAAAAGCTCGGCCTGACTGGTGTTGTTATACTCCTCAGAAGCAGCGGAAAACTTGTCCTGCGTCTCCTGGCTTGTTATGACATCGAAGGGGAAGCTGGTCTTCATTGTGACATAAGCAGTTGCTGATCCGTCATTATTAAGAGCAACTTCTGTAATCTGATATTCCTCCATGAGAGTTGAATACATGCTGCCGAGTTCATCGAGCTTGGATGTGGTCTCTTCATCAAGCTCAGGATTGCCGAGTTTTGAAGTGAGGTCCTCTTTGAGATAATCCTTGTCGAAAAGAGATACAAAAGAACCTGTTGAAACCTCGGAAGAAGAGTAGGTATTGATGCCGTTTGTATCGCCTGTTTTAACAGCTTCCATAAAGTTTACAGCAGCTTCCTTGGCTGCACTCTTATCTTGTGAAGAACAACCTGTAAGACAAGACATTGATAATATAAAAGCCATGCCGAGCATGGCAGGTTTTTTCAGTGTAAACATAATACTCCTTGTGATAGCGAAAATTGTTACTTTTAATGTAATAAATACAGGAGTAAGTATACCACATTAGACACAAATAACCAAAGACTATCGCAATTACATTAAAATGGTGATAATATAAAGTATATGTCAACTTTATCTACAAGGAGGGTTATAAATGAGAGTACTTTTCGGCGAAGGAATTGTTAAGGAAGTTGAAAATGTGGAAGTTAAGCCTCTTGACTTCGGAGATGGCCAGATTTCCGGTACAGAGATCGACTTTGCGCTTGTAGGCGGTGATCATATCAAATATATTTACAGTCAGAATGTTCCGATTGAGGAATCGGGTTCAAGAGCGATAGAATTTGTCAGAAAGCTTTATGAAGACGGCAAAGCAGACTTTACACATGAGCCTGTAGAAATGCTCTAAAAAGGCTGAATAATTGCAAAATAAAAGGTCCTGAGCTTTATAAGCACAGGACCTTTAATATTGCTGCGTGATTTCCATAAGATTCTCCTATCTGATTATCAGCGCTTGCCGAGACGACCTTGGTTTTTAAGTTCGATAAGTAAATCAAAAACTACCCCCAATGGTAAACCGGTAATATGAGCTACTCTTTCAGGATCAGGATAATACTCATTTTCGCAATCATGAAGAATGCAGTCAATTACTTCCATTTTTGCATCACATGTAGCTGTCATACACAATTCTCCTCCTTTCTTAAATTGTAAAAATACTCAGTAGCAGATATTTCCTGCTACTGAGTATTATATCGTATATTCATATGCTAAGTTAAGGCTTTTGTACGAAATTTTAGAAAAATTTATGAATTGAGATTTCGTCAACCCCCTGTCTGCATGTCTTTGAGCTTGTTTGCCTGCTGGAAAATCTGTCCCAGTATGGATTTGAAAGCATTAAATTTCTCAACTGCCCTATCTGAGGACTCTGCACCCTGATTTGAAAGAGACGCAACTTCCTGGCTGGTGGCTGAAAGATTAGAAATGCTGTCATTGATCTCGGTTGTAGATGAAGCAATGGATTTCATACCTTCACCGATTTCTTCAAAGCGGGAGAGCATCTCGGTTACATTGTCGTTAATACTGTCAAAGTTCTCACCTACGGTCTCAATCATTTCATTTTGCTCGGATACTGAAGCAACAGTGTCGTCTATGCTGGCCATAGCTTTTTGAACATCTTCCGTAAGTTCGTTGATGATGTTTGTGATCTCGGTAGAAGCGGTATTTGTCTCAGCAGCAAGTGATCTTACATCATTGGCAACAACTGCAAAACCTTTGCCTGCATCACCGGCTCTGGCAGCCTCAATACTTGCATTCAGGGCAAGAAGATTAGTCTGTTTTGAAATAGACATGATCGATCCGACAATCTTTTGAACTTCTTCAACCTTATTGATAACAGCCTGGGTTGTTTCAACAGTAACCTGGCTGGTCTGGGCAACATTTTGTGATTTTTCTTTCAGCTCGTTGATAACCTGTACACCTTCCTGTACAGTTCTCTGAGCATTTTCAGAAGCTTTGGTCATTTCTTTTCTGTGTTGCTCGGTTGCTTCGGTTTCTTCCTGAATCTGCTGAACTTTCTCTGCCTGATTGGTAATAGCCTGAGCGGTGCTTTCCATGCTGCTGGCTATATCCTGCATTCCGGAGTGCTGGGCATCCATGATCTCCTGAAGAGCTACCATATCTTCCTGGGTGTCGTTAAAAAGATCAGTAATTGTGTTGGCAATATCCGCCATGGCATTTCCGGTTTTAAGGCTCTCATCTGCATTCTTGGTTATAACTGCATTGTTTTCCGTATTAAACATTGTAAGAAGCGTAACCGTGCACAGACATGAAATAAAAGCAAGAGCAAGGGTTATAAATGCAGGTACATGGATCATATCAAGCGTTCCGGTTTGAACATAAGCTTTTATACATGTGATCGTAAAGGAAATAGTAATGGCGCCTATACCGAATTTACAGAGCCTTACATTCAGATAAATAATAGAGCAGATAAGGATTGGAAGTCCGAATGCAAAGTAAATTATATTATCCTCTGCTATAAGCAGTACAAAGTAGAAGATGGTTGAACCACCCATTATCAGAATTGATCCGAGTTTTACCGTTGGGAACTTAAAGTTACCGATTGAGATCATAATACCACCCAGAACGGCATTACAGATTATGGCAATTTTTCCGACTGACATTCCCTCGTTAAATGCTTTGAATACAGTCATCAGTAATCCAGCTACAATAATTACAAGACATACGTAAAAACTATTATTATTGGCTCTTTTGAATTGTTCTGCGTTCATACTTTATTCTCCTTAAATTTGCTGACTCAGCGCCATATTAATTTTAACATAAATATGGATATGGATACGCAAAAACGTTTATTAAAAATTGATAAAAAGAGCCTTATTTGAGTTACCATTTATTTTATATTTACTTCTTTTATACTTTTTTTAGAACATGATATGTGCGTAATATAGTACAATTATTATGGTGTCCAATAATTTTGACAATTCTGAACACTAATAATTCTAATGAAAGAAAAGGGGTAAACAGATGAAAAAATTGAGCCTCCGTGCAAAAATGCTTCTTTGTATCCTGCCAGTCATGGCTATAGCCATGGCAATTCTTACAAAAGTTGCAGCAGATCAGATCGCTGATACCATGCAGTCGATGAATACTGATACAATGAACGAGACTGTTATAGCTAACGCGAACATTGTTGACGGTAAGCTGAAGATCATCAAGACTTCCTGTGTTGATATTGCCCAGATGATATCAACGTCATATAAGTTTGTGACAATGGATAACTATAAGGGTACCATAAATAAGATCATTTCTAATAATGATACAGTGCTCGGTTCAGGAATCTGGTTTGAACCCTATGTGTTTGATGAGAAGGAAATGTACGTTGGTCCATATTGGTATAAAGACGGCGGCACAATAGTTGAGACATATGATTACAGTAATGCTGAGTACGATTACTTTAATCAGGAATATTATCTGAATGCTAAATCTCTTTCAGAAGGTCAGGCAATGATCACAGATCCATACTATGATCCGACATCGGGTACAGTTATGGCCAGCTGTTCAGCACCTATCTATGACAATGGTACATATGTGGGCTGCGTTACAGTTGATATGTCACTGGCTGATATCGATGAAATGATATCCGGTATTAAGGTTGGTAAAACAGGATCAGCTCTATTGATTGATTCAAAAGGCACCTATCTGTATTGCAGCGATCCCGCCAAGGTTGAAAATGGTGTACTTATCACCAATGATGATAACCCTGCCCTTGCAGCTATGGGACAGGAGATCATGACAAGAGATTCTACTTCTCCTCAGATGGGCGCCTTTATGGAGAACGGCAAGAATATACTTCTTACATTTGTTACTATCCCCGATGTTAACTGGAAACTTATTATTCGAATGAATATAGAAGAACTGGAAGAACCGGTTCAGGCTGCAGGACTAAAACTGACAATCATCTGTATCATAGCTCTTTTGGTAGGTGCAGTTATTATATGGGCATTTGTACAGAGCATTTCCAAGAGTATCAATAGTGTTAAGACTTTTGCAGGATCTCTTGCAAGCGGTGACTTTACCGTTAACAAGATCAAGAGTAAGAGCGGAGACGAACTGGGACAGATGTCTGATTCACTCAACAACATGTTTGAGAGCAACCGTGATGTTATCAGTAAGATTTCAGACGGATCCGAGCAGGTATCCGAGACATCATCAGGTCTTGCTACTATGGCCAGTGAACTTCAGGATCAGTTTACAAGTATCCAGGGTAATATCTCAGGTGTTAATGATGCCATGATGTCATCCGGTGCTGCAACTGAGGAGGTTAATGCATCTGTCGAGGAGGTTAACGCATCCGTTCATCAGCTGGCAGGTGAGACTGAAAAGACAAGTGCTGAGGCTGCAGATATCAAGGCGAGAGCAAGAGATATCGAGAAACAGTCCAAGCAGGCTTATGATAACGCCATCAGTATTGCAGAACAGAGAGAGGCAGATCTTGCCGATGCCAATGAAAAGGCTAAGGTTGTTGACCAGATTGGAACTCTTGCAGATACGATCGCTGAGATCGCTGACCAGATCAATCTTCTTTCACTCAATGCAAGTATTGAGGCTGCAAGAGCGGGAGATGCAGGTAAGGGATTTGCAGTAGTTGCTTCCGAGATCAACAAGCTCGCAAGTTCTACTTCTGAGGCTGTAGAACAGATCAGAGAAACAATCGACGGTGTTCAGGAAGCTTTCGGAACTCTGTCAAATTCTTCAGGCGAACTGCTTGAGTTCATTAAAGAGACAGTTACACCTGATTATGATAACTTCGTAAATGTAGCTAAACAGTACGGTGATGATGCCGATTCCTTCGGTGGATCTTCAGAGAACATCGCTCAGATGGTTGAGAACATCAGAGCAGCTATGGAAGAAGTATCAAAAGCTATCCAGAATATCGCTGAGTCTACACAGGATACAGCAGATCTGTCCAGCAGAGTAAACGACTCCGTAATGGCTGCTGCAGATGTTGTTTCTAATGTAAATGATATGTCCGGTAAGCAGGAAGAGATCGCCGGAACGCTGAAGGAAATAGTAGGTAAATTCAAGTTGAAGTAAGCCACGCGTAGACTCGAAAACGCTTCGCTTGTTTCTCGTTATCGCGGCGTTCGCCGCATAGAACAATAAAAAAGCAGTGGGAATTGTGTAAACACATTCCCGCTGCTTTTATTATTATTCTGCGTGGCTCATTTAGAGCGTATCCTGCCTCTTGATATACTGCGGAGCATCAATCTCGCCTCTTATATTCTTGGCGTGGATGATGTGAGCCCACTTATCAACGATGGCATTTTCAATATGAACTCCCTCTTCAATTGTGGAGTAGGCCATGATGATGGAGTTCTTGATAACTGCACCTTTTTTTATAACTACACTACGTCCGATGATGGAGTTTTCGATGCTTCCCTCAATGAGACATCCGTTACTTACAAAGGAGTTTGTGACCTTGGCACTTTCAAAATACTGAGTAGGACATGCATCGGTAGTCCTTGTGTAGATAGGCCATTCAGGACGGAGCAGGTCATGGGCTTTGTCGTAGTCCAGAAGCTCCATTGAAGCATTGAAGTAGTCTTCCAAACTTGTGAGAGTAGCAAAGTATCCTCTGTGCTGGAACGCTCTGATGTCCATATCTTTGC
Source organism: Butyrivibrio sp. XPD2006 (assembly GCF_000420865.1). Taxonomy (GTDB): domain Bacteria; phylum Bacillota; class Clostridia; order Lachnospirales; family Lachnospiraceae; genus Butyrivibrio. The sequence goes on along the minus strand of NZ_ATVT01000007.1, from coordinate 193,373 downwards.
ACTTGAGATTGACGATATCTGCCAGAGTATACATGGAAGACATCCAGTTAGCGGACTTAACAAGTTCAACAAAAACATCTCTCTTCATACAATAGGTGTCCATGAAGATGTTTCTTGAATTGGCTGTTCCAAGGTTCTTGTCTATTGACTGAACACCTTTTTGCTTGTTGACTGCAATGGTGTGGCAGTTCTTGAAATATTCTCTTGCGTTATCAACCTTGTGGTACAGAAGAGTGACATCAGCGCCGGAAGCAACATGTGCATCGAGGAGCTGTCTGTAATCCTGTTTATAAACCATATAGCTTGGGGCGATGATAACGTAGTCCTGATGCATACGCTGAATGATATCAAGGTTCTCCATATAAGCGGAGATATCATTGTTGTAAATAGAGCGGGAAGAGGAGTTTTGCGAGAAGAGGAGCTGTATCTTACCTCTCTTTGAGTTGATGTTGTAATGTCTTCCGCTACCTACGTGTTCAGCGATGGATCTTGGTCTTGTGCGGACATAAACCTGAATACGGTTGATGTCGCTGTTACTCATATTTGAGATTGGGAAATCTATAACACGAAATCTTCCGAGGAATGAAAAAGCGCCGATGGGACGATAATCGTGAAGACCCTCAACATGAATGGTGTTATCTGCGGAGGATACTATACCAAAAGCTTTAACTGCCATTACTTTGTACCTCCTTTCACATTTTTAGCAACAAGTTCAATGTTTTCGCTGTTTCTGGAACCGACTTTGGCCTTCTTGCCAATGTGTATATTCTCGGCAACCAGTGCTCTTGTAACTGTTGCACCTTCTTCTACAACAACACCCGGCATAAGAACCGAGTCAACAATCTTGGCTCCCTTGCCTACAACTGCGCCGGTAAAGAGGACTGAGTTAGTTACGCTTCCCTCGACGCGTACGCCCTGTGTGATATATGCCTTCTTGATCTTGGCATCCTTGCCTATGTACTGAGGAAGAGTAGATACGTCTTCTGTGTAGATAAGCCATGATGAATCGTTCAAGTTAAGAGAGTTCTTGGGATCGAGAAGGTCCATATTGGCTTCCCAAAGGGAGTCAATAGTTCCTACATCCTTCCAATAACCCTTGAACTCGTATGCGAAAAGACCTCTCTTCTCATTAAGCATTCTTGGAATAATGTCTTTTCCAAAGTCATGATCAGAGTTTGGATTCTTCATATCTTCAACAAGCATCTTGCGCAGAGGCTTCCAACTGAAGATATAGATACCCATTGAAGCCAGATTGCTCTTGGGCTTGGCGGGCTTTTCCTCGAATTCGATGATGCGGCCCTTGCCGTCAGTATTCATGATTCCGAAACGGCTTGCTTCACGCATGGGAACACCGCGGACAGCAATAGTGGCGTCAGCGTTCATCTGCTTGTGATAATCAAGCATCTTGGAATAATTCATTTTGTAAATGTGATCTCCGGACAGAATGAGAAGGTACTCCGGATCATACGTATCGATAAAGTCGATATTCTGAGAAATCGCATCAGCGGTTCCGCGAAAGACATCAAGGCCCTGATCAGCCTTCTCGCGAGGAGTTAAAACATAGACACCGCTGTCTTTGGAGTCGAGACCCCAGCGTCCGTCCTGCGCTACATAACTGTTTAGAAGCACGGACTCATACTGTGTAAGGACACCGACAACATCGATGCCACTGTTTGCACAGTTACTTAAAGGAAAATCAATTATACGATATTTTCCCCCATAGAAAACTGCTGGCTTAGCTACCTTCGTGGTGAGGTCTTTTAGCCTGCTTCCACGTCCACCCGCCAGGATCATAGCTAACATTTCGTTTTGAGCCATATGAAGATCCCCCTATCTTGATGTTTGTAGAAATACCATATAATCTATGATATAATGCATGAGGACTTTAATCAAGCACGAAAGGGGTAGCTTTTAGGTGCTTTCAGTAATTATACCTGCATACAATGAAGAAGAAATAATACCACAGACCGCATCCGTTATAAACGGCATTTTAAGCGGAGAGAATATAGAGCATGAGCTGCTTTTTGTAAACGACGGTTCCAAGGACAGTACCTGGGAGAAAATCGAGCAGCAGGCACAGAAATATCCGTGCGTAAGAGGTGTTTGTTTTTCCAGGAACTTCGGAAAAGAGTCGGCAATTTTCGCCGGAATAGCAGAGGCTAAGGGAGATTGCTGTGTTGTTATCGACTGCGATCTTCAACATCCGCCGGAGAAGATTGTTGAGATGTACAGGCTCTGGGAGCAGGGCTATGAGATAGTTGAGGGCGTTAAGTCTGACCGCGGCAAAGAGAGCGGACTTCACAGATTTGCAGCCAAGAGCTTTTATGGCATCATGTCTGAGGCGGTAGGCTTTGATATGTCCAGAGCATCTGATTTCAAACTCCTTGACAGAAAGGCCATGAATGTTCTTCTTAACATGAATGAGAAGAATGCATTCTTCAGAGCACTTTCATCCTGGATCGGCTTTAAGTCCACAGAGGTTGAATATGAAGTAAGAGAGAGGGAAGTCGGAACTTCCAAGTGGAGTACCAAAGCTCTTTTCAAATATGCACTTACCAACATCACATCATTTACATCTGCGCCGATGCAGATAGTAACCTTCCTTGGGATCATTGTGTTTGTGGTTGGTATGGGAGCCAGTATTGAGGCAATAGTGACCTTTTTTGAGGGCAAGGCTCAGGACGGCTTTACCACTGTTATTATCCTTGAATGCTTCACAGGTTCTTTTATCATGATGGCGCTTGGCATCATCGGCTATTACATTTCCAAGATCTATGATGAGGTCAAGGGAAGACCGAAGTATATTATTGATAAGACGGTGTAAAGAGCAGCTTTGCTTGGCTTGTTATCTACGCAATTTTATAAAAAAATAATGTTTTTAATCGTATTTTAGAGGTACAATATAAGTAAGTGGGAGTTTGTCTTGAAATGGCTGAAAGGAGAACTTTATGCTTGCTACATTGATACCTCTTTTTGATAACAAAATGTCTGTGTGCGCGTATTCAGTCTTTGCACGAAAGGCCAATCTCTTCTTGAATCCATCTTTTATGGCAGGCGCCAGATTTGACGGAGCAGGAACTGTTCCTGAGCTGGAAGTTGTAAGCAGCATGGGTGTTGCAACACTTTCCGGAGGCAAGGAGGTCTTTGTTCCCATAAGTCAGTTTTCTATATTTGCGGAAATATCCCTTCAGTGTACAGTACCGCCCGAGAAGGTTGTTCTTTTGATGGATAATTCAATTCCTCCGGAGAAGGATTATATCAAGCGGGCAAAAGAGCTAAAGGAGCAGGGATACAGACTGGCAATCCGCAAGATCCCAATCAGCAGCTTTGAGGACTATAAAGAACTAATCAGTCTTTGCAGCTATATTTTCCTTGATCATGTAAAAATCGATATTTCCAAGGCTAAGATTTATTTTGGCAGACAGTATCCCAATATTAAGCTGTGTGCCGTTAATGTTGATACAAAAGAAGATTACGACAGACTTGTTGAGGACGGAGGATACGACCTCTATGAGGGAAGCTTCTTCAGAATGCCTGTAACGAAGTCCCAGACAGAAGTCAGTCCTCTTAAAGTTAACTACATTGAGCTTCTTAACGTCGTTAACGCCCCTGATTATGATCTGACAGATGCTGCGGATGTTATTGGAAAAGACCCGGCTCTTGTTATCTCACTTCTTGAGATAGTAAACAGGATGGCGTTTAATTCCGAGATCACTTCGATCCGTCACGCAGCCGCTATGCTGGGACAGAAGGAATTGAAGAGATGGATTAACACAGCCGTTACAAAGGAACTGTGTGCAGATAAGCCAAGTGAACTTGTGAGACTTGTAATGATCAGAGCTAAGTTTGCGGAGAACCTTGCAAGCGAGTTTGAAATGGCCATGCATGCCCCGGAGCTTTTCATTATGGGACTTTTCTCGGCTCTTGATATCATGCTTGAAAAGACAATGCCTGAAGCTCTTGATATGGTTCAGGTATCAAAACATGTAAAAGAAGCATTGCTTGAAGACAAAGGAGACTTTGCCAAGATCCTGGATTTTATAAAGTGCTATGAGGATGCGGATTGGACTGAAGTATCAAGAATCCTTGTTTTGGAAGAGATTGAGATGAACAATGTCTATACTGCATATCTTGGTGCACTTAGATGGTATCGTGATCTGATTCCGGCATAAGGGAACGGATCTGTCTGATGCCGTGAGGAATCAGTATGGTTGATGTTAGAGGTATTGGCAGTTTTACCTTCAACCTGGCGGCAATAATTGTTTCGGTAACCTGTCTTTTCTATACTCTTTTGATGGGCAGGAACCGCAGGTTTAAGAACAAACTGTTTATTGCGATTGTTGTGATTGTTATCGTCGATGCAATTACAGTTATAGGAGCTGATCTGCTCATTTTAAGCACTTTTTCCCATGACAGTAAGCTCCTTATTCTTAATGTGCTCCAATTTATCTATTTTTTCACGCATTTCGCTATTGCTCCCGTGTTTGCACTCTATATTATCTTAGTCTGCAACGTGTCTTACAGGTTTTCCAGAATAGCACAGCTGTGCCTTGCTCTGCCTTTTTATATTCTGGAGATCCTTGTTATAACCAATCCATTTACGCATTTTGTATATGCCTTTGATGATAACCTGATATTCCACAGGCATACGGGAGTTTATATTGCATATGTCCAGGCGGGATTCTATCTGTTGTTCTCTATAGTGGCTCTTTTCCTCTACTGGAACATCCTTAACAGAATGAAGAAAATTGCACTTCTTTATTTCTTCGTTGTTGTAATTGTCGGAACGCTTCTGCAGATGATACTCTCGAATATACAGTGTGAGCTCATGTGCGAAGCCATCGGCCTTATGGGTATCATGATAGTTCTGGAAAATGATGACGACATGATGGATATGCCATCCGGAGCTTTCAACAGAAATGCATTTACCAAGGATGTCGGCAGTTATTTTAAGTATGGCAGAAGCTTTTTCAATATCTGTATCAGACTTCTTAACGCGGATTCCTACAGGAAGATCACAGGATATGAAGAGTTTGAAAAGATCCTTAAGGATATTGTGGGATATGTTCAGAAAATCAATAACGGATTCGACGTTTACAGGGCTGCATCAGACTGCTTTATGGTAGTGTGCCCCGATATCGAACGAGCCGATGCAACAGACGTGGCAAACAAGATTTACGACAGATTCAGCCAGGGATGGGCACTTGGTGATAACACCCTGTATCTGAAGGCATATATCCTGATGGCCAGTTCGCCTGATCAGTTTACATCACTGGACAATCTCTTTTTCCTGAGTGATTCCTCAATTGATGCCGATAATGACAGGGTGCTTTCTGGTAATGACCTTGACTTCATACTCAGAAGGGCAGAGGTTGAAAAGGCTGTTAAAAGAGATATCGGAACCGATGCTTTCAAGGTATATTTCGAACCCATCTACACCAAGGACGATCTGGCAATCTGCGCAGCCCAGGCAGTTGTTGTGTTTGAAGACAGCGAGCTGGGAAGCGTAGCGCCTGAAGAATTCTTACCGATCGCAGAGCAGACGGGACTGATTGAAAAACTCGGATGGTTCACCATTAATGAGGCCTGTTATTTCCTGGGCGGCGGTATCGCAGAAGAGATGGGACTTGAATTTATCGAGATCGGGCTCTCATCCATTCAGCTGATCAAATCCGATTTCAGCTCAAGAGTCAGAGAGGCTTTTTCAAGGTTTGGCGTAAGACCGACACAGGTTGTTTTTGATATTACAGAGTCTGCGGCAGCAACGGACCACGATGTTCTGGGAGTTGTCATGGCGGATCTGGCAAAAGACGGAATCAGGTTCTTTATGGATGAGTACGGAACCGGATTCTTTAACATGCAGGCAGCATCATCTCTTATGTTTGAGGGCGTAAAGATGGATGCAAATCTTTTGCATGGAGCCGGAATGCAGATTCAGAATAAGATCATTCTTGAGAACAGACTTAAGATGATGAATCAGATGCATAAGCGCGTAGTTATTGACAATGTAGATTCGCAGGAACTCTTTGAGACTATATCCGGCTTTAAGGCCGATTACCTGAAGGGAACATATTTTTCCGAGGCTGTCAGCAAGAATGAGTTTATAGCCATCCTTCGTGCAACTGAGCTTGCAAGAATGGAAGAGAGAAGAGCAAGGGCTGCAAATGAAGCAAAGAGTAATTTCCTTGCCAACATGTCTCATGAGATCAGAACACCTATAAATGCCGTGCTTGGAATGAATGAAGTCATCCTGCGTGAGTGCACGGATGAAAAGATACTTGAATATGCCCAGAATATTGAAGGTGCGGGAAGAACTCTTTTGTCACTGATAAACGATATCCTTGACTTCTCTAAGATTGAGGCCGGAAGCATGGAGATCAACGAGTCGGATTACGACTTTTCTTCAGTGCTTAACGATGTCTATAACATGGTGCATATAAAGGCTTCTCAGAAGGCTCTAAAGCTCGTGTTTGACATCGACGATCTTCTTCCTGACAGGATGCACGGCGATGAGATGCGCCTGAGACAGATAATGGTGAACATCTTAAATAATGCGATCAAGTACACCTCTGAAGGACAGGTAACACTCAAAATGACCGGCTACAGGGAGTACGGGGATATCATAACCCTTAAGATCGATGTCTCAGATACAGGTGTCGGGATCAAGGATGAAGACAAAGAGAAACTCTTTGAGAAATTCAAGAGACTTGATATCGATAAGAACAAGACTGTGGAGGGAAGTGGCCTGGGACTTGCAATTACCAGTTCTCTTCTTGATCTTATGGGAGGAAGCATTTCAGTTGAAAGTGAATACGGAAAGGGATCAACCTTTACGATCACACTTCCTCAGAAGGTAGTCAGTGAAAAGACGATCGGAGACTTTAAGTCCAAACTCCAGGAGACAGCAAAAGAGAGAAAGAAATACAAAGAAAAGCTTACAGCGCCTGATGCAGAGATCCTTGTGGTCGATGACACACCAATGAACCATGTGGTCATCAGAGAGCTGCTGAAGAACGTGCAGTCAAAGGTAGAATCCGCAAGGAGCGGAGAGGAGTGCCTTAAGAAACAGCATGCCAAGAAGTATGACATCATATTCCTGGATTACAGAATGCCGGGAATGGATGGTATTGAGACTCTTGATGAGATAAAAAAAGATACTGATAGCCCCAATAAGGATACTCCTGTAATCGTACTTACGGCCAATGCTATTTCGGGTGCCAGAGAGAATTTCCTCAGGGAAGGCTTTGATGATTATCTGAGTAAGCCGGTTGAGAGCGATAAGCTAGAAGATACACTGATCAGATATCTGCCAAAGGATAAAGTGATCCTCTCCTCCGAGAGCACAAACCCCGATGCACATCAGGAAGAAAAGGCAGATGCTACAGAGTATCCTAAATGGCTTAATAACCTGCAAGAGATAGATGTCGGTGAGGGACTCAGGAACTGCGGAAGTGTTGACAGCTATTTCAATATCATCAAGGTTTATTTCGAATCTGCGCAGATGACTGAGTCAAATCTTGAAAATGCGTACAGTGACGAAAACTGGAAGGACTATACAAGTTATGTCCACTCCTTAAAGAGCACCAGCAGGACCATAGGCGCCAGATCTTTGAGTGAACTTGCCAAAAAACTCGAAGATGCCGGAAACGCCGGTGATATTGATACCATCAGGGAGTATCAGGATGAACTGATGAATCTGTACTCGATAGTAATTCACACGCTCTCTGAGGTTCCGGGGATTGACTCGGAAGCAGAAGCTGATGAGACAGAAGATATGGTCGATATAAGCAGGGCACAGCTCAAGGATGCTTATCAGAGCATAATTGAGGTGAGTAAGAGCCTTGATTATGACACACTTACATTTATTCTGGATTCTTTAAGGAACTACAGACTTCCCGAGAGCGATCGCAAGATTACAAGAAGTATCGGTGAAATGGCGTACAAGCTGCAGTGGGATGAGATAGTAAGACTGGCTTCAGAAGGACTTACCTTATTAGAGGAGTAAGCTATGTTTAATAAGACGATTTTACTTGTAAGAAATGAAGAGACTTTCCTGGTTAATGCCATCAAGAACGCTTTGCTTGCTGCGCATTTCATAGTGAATGAAGCCTCATACGTTCTGGCTGATCTAAGTGGAAAGACCAAGGATGCCAATCTTATTTTGCTGTACACTGATACAGAGTTTGAAGATCATCGCGACGTCATGGTTTATTTAAAGGATCTGTGCGTTGACGACAATATGATCATGATGGTCATTGGTAACAAGGACGCTTTCAATCTTGTGCATCAGTATATCCCGAAGGAGGATGTGGCATTTGAAATTGAGAGGCCTCTTGATATGGCGGATCTGGTACAAAAGGCTCTTATTGTGACAGACGATGAGTATGAATTCCAGAGAAGAAAGAGCATTCTGATAGTGGATGATGATCCCACTTTCCTTCAGATGATCAGAGAATGGCTCAAGGACACGTACAGAGTCGGAATGGCCAACTCCGGTACGCAGGCTGTAGCCTGGCTTGCCACAAATAAGGCGGATTTGGTTCTTCTTGATTACGATATGCCGGTCCTTGATGGCCCCAAGGTTCTGGAGATGCTAAAGAGTGAGTCATTTTCAAGTTCAACTCCGGTAATGTTCCTTACAGGCAAAAACGACAAGGAGAGCGTTACAAACGTCATTGCTCTGAAACCAGCGGACTATCTGCTTAAAACCATATCCAAAGATAAACTTCTTTCAACGCTGGATGCATTCTTTAAAGCGAGGAAATAATACATGGGTGATATAAATCCTATAGGAGCGCTATCCTTTAGGACTGCTGCACTGATGATCTGCATAACATGTATATTCTACACGGCTGTAATGAAAAGAGAGACCAAGAAAAGGCTCCGCAGCCGTTTATTTCTTGCTGCCCTGATCATTACTCTTTTCGACTGTGTGACAGGAATCGTCAACACTGTAGTTCTTGACAGCGATATTTCCATGAAGGTTAAATACAATGTTGTCTACTTTAATAAGCTTGCATATTACGGAACACACTTTGCTTTTGTTCCGGTATTTGCGCTTTATATAATACTTGTCTGCAACGTGTTCCACAGATACAGAAGTAAGCTCAAGCTTGCTGTCTTTCTGTCGCCCTGCCTGCTGCTCGAAGTTGCGGTTATAACCAACCCTTTGACCGGTTTTATCATCAGAAACGACATAGAGGGTAGTCTTGTCAGAGGAAACGGAGTATATCTGGCTTACATCATCAGTGCGTTTTATCTCATGTTCTGCTTTTATCTTCTGGGGCGTTACTGGTATACAATGAATCATTTACAGAAGATTGCCATGTTCTATTTCCTGGGGCTTGCAGTGACCGGAGTAATTGTACAGATGGTCTTTCCGGAGATCATCTTCGAGATGCTTGCGGAGTCCCTTGGTCTTATGGGCATCATGATCATGATTGAAAAAGATGACTACAGGCTGGATTATAAGACTCAGGCATATAACAGGTCAGCTCTTGTACAGGACTTAAAGAGCAGTATTAATGTGGGAAAAGAGTTTTATGTAATATGTGTCCGCATTGACAGCGTGGACCTTTATCGCAGGCTCATGGGAAATGAAGGATATGACATGATCCTTATCAGTGTGGCTAAATTCCTTAAAGGAATCAACTACAGATTCGATGTGTACAGAACTACCGGCGGAATCTTTTATATGCTATGCGAAGATATGTGCGACTTTAATGCTGATGATGTCATTGACAGGATAGTAAAGAGATTTGAGCAGAGCTTTGAGGTAGGAGACAGTGCTACCAATATCAAAGCCAAGATAATATGCGTAAAGTGCCCCGATGAGTTTAACGATGCCGATGATATTTTAAGACTTTCCGAGAGCAATACTGGTGATGTTGATAAGACAGTTTTCAAGGGAAAAGATCTTGACTTCATGCTTAGAAACATCGATGTTGAAAAAGCTATCATAAGAGGTATTGCGGGAGACGCTTTCAGAGTGGTATATCACCCCGTCTACCTGAAAAAGACTATGGGCGTGTATTCGGCAGATGCTCTTTTGACCCTCAACGACCCTATAATAGGTAAGATCAGATTCTCGGAGTTCAAAACAGTTGCAGAAAACGCAGGTGTGGCAGGAGAACTGGAATTCAGAATGATAGATTCTGTTTGTCAGTTCATCAATTCCGGAGTGAAAAAGTCAGATATGGATATATCGGTCTTTACGATCAATATCATGTCTGTTCAGGTACTTACCCAGGAACTTGTCGACAAGGTAAAGGGATGCATTAAAAAGTACAGCATAGACCCGGGGATGCTCATACTCAGTGTTAGTGATACAATAGCAACACAGGCACAGGATGTGCTAGGATACATAATAGATGAATTTAACAAGATCGGAATCAGATTTATTCTGTTTAACCTTGATTCCGGTTTTCTTGGACTGGATGTTACAACTATAGACAAGTTTGACGGTATCAATGTCGATGTCAAAAGACATTTTGATTCGGTGGATATGGTTCAGGGCGAGGCAATCCTTCGCAATAAGGTAAACATGGTCAGTCAGCTCGGAAAGAAAGTCATTTTAAGCGGCATAGACAGCAAAGAGCTTTATGACAGGATAAAAGACGTGAATGCTGATTTTGTCATCGGAGACTACCTCTCGCCTGTGGTTACCAAGAATGAACTCCAGAACAAATTCTGGAATAAAGAGGTGTTTAATGAAAAGAGTACGTAGAATTCTCGTTACTCTCGCCTTGATGATCATAGTTGCTGCAATTGCTTATGGGGTGATAAGCAGCAGGGGAGTTGCAGAAGGGGGAGCAGAAAATAAGGTTGTTGTGGTTTCGCCGCATCCTATTGAGTTCATGAAACCACTGGCATGTGAGTTTGAAGCACAGACCGGGATAACGGTGGAGGTGATCCGATGCGGAACATCAGAAGCTGTTTCCAGGATACAGGATGGGGAGAAAATCGATGTGCTTTGGGGAGGATCCATTCTTTCCGTAGGTTCCTACGAAGATCTCTTTTTACCTTATACAACAGAAAATGAAGACAGCTTTTATGCTGAGTACAGAGGCGCAGGTAATGCTCTTACCTGCTTTACGGATGTACCCAGTATTCTTATGGTAAACACCGACCTTTTGGGCGATATCACAATAAACGGATATGAGGATCTCTTAAATCCGGCACTGGCAGGTAAAATAGCTTATGCCAGTCCGGAGAAGTCTTCATCTTCCTTTGAGCATCTGACCAATATGCTTTATGCAATGGGAGGGGGAGACCCGGAGAAAGGATGGGATTATGTGGAAGAATTTGCCGATAACCTCTCCGGCAAACTCCTTGACAGCTCATCAGAGGTTTATCAGGGAGTTGCAAGTGGCAAGTTTGTAGTGGGACTTACTTTTGAAGAAGCAGCTATAACCATGCTAAAGGGAGGCAAGCACGTCAAGGTTGTATATATGAATGAGGGAGTGGTATCCACGCCAGATGGCATATATATAAACAAAAATGCAGCCAATGCAGACGGCGCCAAGGCTTTTGTTGACTTCATGACCGCTTACAATACGCAGTTTTATATCGCCACTGACCTGGGAAGGCGCTCTGTGAGAGAAGATGTCGAGAGTTCAAGCCTTGTGGCCGCCAAAGAAGATATCAAGATACTGCAGGTGGACAAGGATAAGGTAATAGGCAGCAGGTCTGATTGGATATCGAGATTTATGGGTTATATGGGGGAGGATGGAAATGAGTAGAGACATCAAATCCTTCCAGGACAATATCAGAAGAACCTTTATTCTGTTTTCGCTTACCCCTGTCATTGCCATTGTATTTACTGCGATATTTCTTTTTATCTTCACATTGAGTGCCTATATGGCACAGACAACCCGAGAGGATTCGAAGAGTATAGCAGGAGAGATTGACCAGGTACTGGAAACCTACTATGAGATGATAGGCGATGTGGAGTTTGTGGTATCAACTGCCGACATTGACGTGGATAAGGTGAAGGACAGGATCTTTTCAATACTCTATGGCAGGACCTCAGACTATGATGATATCGGGAATCTCATCATAATGTCTCAGGAGAGGAAAGCTCTTTTTACCAGTAAGAATTCAGTTCCGGAATATCTGACAGGCAAGGAATACGACAACTGGGGCATATGGAACAGGATAAAAGAGAATCCGAATACCACCGTGACTGTTCTCTACAGCGGAAGCCTCTATGTGGTAAGGGGGGTATTCAGAGGCGATGACCTTAAATATGCCGTTATCTATGCCGTTCCGTATCAGGTGCTGGCAGATATCATAAACGACAAGAACAGGTACTGTATCATCACGGATAACAGCGGATGGGTGTACCTTAACAATACCCAGGGCCTTACCGATGAGTTTGGGCAGATAAACGGTCTTTTGGAGGGGAATACAGGATACGCAAGGATTGGCGGACAGAAATATATCTGCTACGAAACCCCTGTGGTAAAGGGGCTTAAGGTATATACCTTCTCAGATATCAACAGAAGCACCCGAATGATACTTATACTGGTGGCCATTGTTGCGATCATTTTCTTCGCCATAATTTTCATCACCTATAAGAGCACGGCTACAAGCTCCGAGGTTTATACAAGAGATGTAAAAAAGATTGAAGATGCCTTCGAAGCTGTGCAGCAGGGCAATCTTGATGTGTCCCTGAATATTGACAGTTCCAAGGAATTCCAGACCATAGGTAATGACTTTAATGAGATGCTGGACGGCCTGAAAAAACAGATTGATCAGAACAGGGAACTGGCACAGAATGCGGCATTCTCGCAGGTTAAGCAGCTGGAGAGTCAGTTTAATCCGCACTTTTTGTTCAATACTCTGGACAACATCAGGTTCATGGCCAAGATAGATGCTGCTTCTGCGGATAAGATGATAGTATCGCTGTCGGGACTTCTCAGATACAGCATTAGAGAGACCAGGGAAGAGGTAACCGTGGCTGAGGATCTTCAGCATCTTCAGTTTTATTTCAATATACTGCAGATAAGATTCAATAAAAGATTTGCTTACAACATCAATGTCTCGGAGGACATTAACGACTGTCTTATTCCCAAGCTCCTTTTGCAGCCTCTTTTGGAAAATGCAGTCAAGTACGGCTTCGGAGAAAAAGAAAAGCTTACGGTAAATATAAACGGCTATCAGCATCAGGAGAGACTGATATTTATCTGTGAGGATGACGGAGTGGGAATTGACGAGGATGTGCTGGAAGAGCTTAAGGCTTCGATACAGGATCCTGACACTGCGCCGGCTCACTTCGGCCTTTATAATATTCATCAGAGAATAAGACTTATGTATAATGGTGACTACGGACTTGATATCACAAGCAAAAAAGGTGAGGGAACAACGGTAAGACTTACGCTTCCAAAGAGGGTTGCGCCTGGGACTGCCGGATAAAGAGGAGAAGAATGTACAGAGTTTTGATTGCAGAGGATGAGGATATCATCCGCAAGGGAATTGCATATACAATGGACTGGGTATCCATGGGATGTACCATCGTTGGAGAGGCAGCAAACGGCAAGGAAGGTGTTGAGAAGATAAAAGAGCTTTCACCGGACATTGTACTTGCAGACATAATGATGCCGATGATGAACGGCATAGAGATGATAAGAAAAGGGCAGGAAATAGCTGATTTTAAGGCTATCATAATGACCAGCTATGCTGACTTTGAGTATGCCAAGACAGCAATAGAACTCGGCGTTTCTGCATATCTTATGAAACCGGTGGATGAAGAGGAACTCAAGAAAAACATCAGCAAGATCATCACTGAGATAGAGAAGGACAATCAGCTTCGTCAGCTCTCGTCCAAGATCAAAACCGCGGATGATATTGATGCTCTCTTTATTAAGAGTGAGGGCGACAACGACTATATTCAGAAAGTACTCAAAGAAACGAGAGAACGCTACTCTGAAAAGATCAGCATTGAGACCTTCTCCGAAGAGCTTGGCGTATCGGGAAGCTATCTCTCCCGCAAGTTTAAAGAGGCGACAGGCCAGACCTATCTGGATTTCCTCAACAAGTACAGGGTCCAGCAGGCAATCAAACTCCTTGAGACCGGTACCTACAAGGTCTATGAAGTCTCAGAGATGACGGGCTTTTCTGATTACAAATACTTCAGCACCGTATTCAAGAAATACACCGACAGATCACCGTCAGATTTTGTGAAATAAACAGGCTATCGCAGGCCGATAAAATGTGTTCAGAATTTTGGACAAAAAAACAGAAATTTGGGTATTACCGATTTCTGTTTTTTTTTATGATTAATTTATCAATGATCCGAAATGGAAAGGAGAAGAATTATGAAAAAGAAATTAGCATTGGTATTGGCGGGACTTATGACACTGAGTCTGTTCGGATGCGGAGAGGCTGCTCCTGAAACACCGGCAGCAACTACTGAAGCTCCTGCAGCTACTGAAGCTCCCGCTGAGACAGAAGCTCCTGCAGCTGAGGCTGAGAGTTCAGGAATGGATGCTCTTATCGAAGCAGCCAAGGCAGAGGGAGAGCTTATCGTTTACGGCTCATGTGAGGAGGAGTACCTCGCAGCAGCTTGTGAGAACTTTGAAAAACTCTATGGAATCAAGGTTCAGTATCAGCGTCTTTCAACAGGTGAGGTTCAGAGTAAGATCGAAGAAGAGAACGGAAATCCTTCAGGTGATGTATGGTTCGGCGGAACAACAGATCCTTACAACGTAGCAGCTTCAGAGGGACTTCTTGAGGCATATGATGCACAGAATGCAAGCCACCTTCTTTCTGACAAGTATCGTGATGCAGACGGATACTGGTATGGTATCTACAAGGGAATCCTTGGATTCATGGTTAACAAAGACGAGCTTGCAAGAATGGGCGTTGATGAGCCTGCAGACTGGAAGGATCTTCTTGATGAGAAGTACAAAGGACTTATCTGGCTTTCAAACTACAACACAGCCGGAACAGCTAAGCTTGTTATCAACACAATGATCCAGAAGTATGGTCATGACGAAGGTATCCAGTACCTTGTTGACCTCGACAAGAACATCGAAGTATACACAAAGTCAGGTTCAGGCCCTTCTAAGAACGTTGGTACAGGTGAGTGTGTTGTTGGTATCGGATTCCTTCACGATGGTATCACACAGATCGTTGACAACGGATACGGCAACATCGGCCTTGTAATTCCTTCAACAGGAACATCTTACGAGGTTGGTGCAACAGCTATCTTCAAGGGATGCCAGCATCCAAATGCAGCTAAGCTTTGGATCGAGTATGCACTCAGCCCTGATTGCGTAGAGCTTGCAGCTCAGAACGGTTCTTACCAGTTCCTTGTTATCGACAACGCTAAGCAGCCTGAGATCGCTACAGAGTTCGGCCTTGATCCTGAGAACGTTATGGATTACGACTTCGAAGATGCTAAGCAGAACACAACAACTTACATTGAGGAAGTTATGAACGCACTCGGAAGCGCAGCTGACGATCGTTTCCAGACCGAATAATAAATACGGGGTTTATTAAACAGGGAGGATGCTGATCCATCCTCCCTTCTCTTTTAAGCTAATTCGAGGAGGATTTCAAAATGGCAAAGAGTCAAAGCGCCAGCCTTGACAGAAAAAAGCTGATGGCTGATCCCATTATGGTGACAACCATTATAGTTTTGGTGGTTTTTCTTACAGTCTTTATCCTGTACCCGCTGGCAATCCTGTTGGTGGACAGTTTTGTGACGGAAGAGGGAGTAACACTTGATACATTTAAGAGGGTAATGGATCTGCCCAACTTCAGGCGCGCTATTACAAACACTCTTAAGGTAGGATTTTTAGTCGGAATTGCATCGGCTCTCATAGGCCTTCTGTTTGCCTATGTTGAGGTTTATGTCAAACTTCGTACAAAATTCATGGAAGGTCTCTTTAAGGTTGTATCCATGCTTCCTGTAGTTTCACCTCCATTTGTTTTGTCACTTTCAATGATCATGCTTTTCGGAAAAGCAGGTATCATCACAAGATTTCTTTTACATATCTATGACAACAGTGTGTACGGCTTCTGGGGTATTGCAATAGTCCAGACCCTTACATTTTTCCCTGTATGCTACATGATGCTCAAGGGTCTTTTGAAAAACATCGATCCTTCCCTTGAGGAAGCAGCCAGAGATATGGGCGCTTCCAGATTCAAGGTATTTATGACGGTTACGCTTCCCCTTATACTTCCGGGACTCGGAAATGCTTTCCTTGTAACCTTCATCGAGTCTATTGCAGACTTTGCAAACCCTATGATCATCGGTGGTTCATACGATACACTTGCAACAACAATTTACCTGCAGATCACAGGTGCTTATGACAAGCAGGGTGCAGCAGCCATGGCGGTAGTTCTTCTGGCAATCACACTTCTTATGTTCGTTGTTCAGAAGTATTATCTCGAGGCAAAGAGCACTGCAACACTTTCAGGTAAGGCATCAAGAGAACGTATGCTCATTACAGACAAGAGCGTTACCGTACCTCTTACAATCCTATGCTCAGGCCTTGCACTCTTTGTAATCATTATGTATATCTGCGTGCCTTTTGGTGCTATGTTCAGAACCTGGGGATATGATTTCCACCTGACATTCAAGTGGTTTGGCCAGGTATTTACCAAGTACAAAGGGTTTAAGGCATTCAAGGACAGCTTTATCCTTTCGCTTATTTCAGCTCCTATAACAGCTCTTTTGTCCATGATAATCTCTTATCTGGTCGTAAAGAGAAAGTTTAAAGCCAAAGGATTCATCGAGGCGGTATCAATGCTGGCTATGGCAGTTCCCGGAACAGTTCTTGGTATCGGATACATCAGAGGATTCTCAGGCGGTATCTTCGGAACAGGCTTCCTTCAGGGACTCTACGGAACAGGAGCTATCCTGGTCATCGTTTTCGTGGTACGAAGCCTACCTACCGGTACACGAAGCGGAATTTCCGCACTTCGCCAGATCGATAAGAGTATCGAGGAGTCAGCGTATGACATGGGCGCAGACAGCTTCAAGGTATTCATGACAGTTACGCTTCCTCTTATTAAGGACAGTTTCCTGAGCGGTTTTGTTACTTCCTTCGTAAGGAGTATAACAGCCATCAGTGCTATCATCCTTCTGGTTACACCTTCTTACCTTCTCATTACCGTTCAGATCAATGAGTTTGCAGAGAAGGGTGCTTACGGAATAGCATGTGCATTTGCGACTATCCTTATTCTTATCACTTATACAGCGGTTCTTCTTATGAACATATTTATGAAGTATTTCGGAACCAGCCGTAAAGTCAACATAGAAGATTAAAGAAACCAAAGATGAATTTAAGGCCGCATGATAATGCGAGATAGGTGGATAAAATGGCAAAAGAGAAAAAGGGCGTACGCCTTGAACACATTTCAAAGATTTATAAAGATCCCAAGACAGGGAAAGATTTTTATGCAGTAAAAGATCAGAATCTCGAGATTGAACCCGGCAGCTTTGTTACACTGCTTGGCCCGTCCGGCTGCGGAAAGACAACAACACTTCGTATGATCGCAGGATTTGAGTCACCGGATGAGGGTGAGATCTATCTGGGAGGTGAGCCTATAAATGCGCTGACTCCCAATAAGCGTGATACAGCTATGGTTTTCCAGAGCTATGCGCTTCTTCCTCACTACAATATTTTTGATAACGTAGCTTACGGACTTAAGCTTCGAAAGATGGATTCAGAGACAATTAAGAAAAAAGTCACCGACATCCTTGCACTGGTTGGACTTGAGGGAATGGAGAACCGTATGACAAACCAGCTCTCAGGCGGACAGCAGCAGAGAGTTGCTCTGGCAAGAGCGCTTGTTATTGAGCCGGGAGTTCTTTTGTTCGATGAGCCTTTGTCAAACCTTGATGCCAAGCTCAGGGTTTCTATGAGAACAGAGATCAGACGTATCCAGCAGGAAGCAGGCATCACAGCTGTTTATGTAACACATGATCAGTCAGAGGCTATGGCTATTTCCGATAAGGTCATCATCATGAACAAGGGCATAGTAGAGCAGGTGGCAACACCTCAGGAAGCTTATTACTATCCTAACAGCAAGTTTGTTGCAGACTTTATCGGCGAGTGTAATTTCCTTAAGGCCAAGGTTACCGGTCAGGATATGGTTGAAATTGATGGAGCAGCAGTAAAGTGCGCAACAGGAAACCTTGAGATGGGTTCTGAATGCGACGTTGTACTAAGACCTGAGGGAGCGACTCTTTCTGATGCAGGAGCTATTAAGGGCATTGTAGATTATTCATGCTTTATGGGCGCATATCAGGATTATCGCATTAAGGTCGGCGAGAGCTTTGTTAAGATCCAGGAGTACAATCCTAAGAATAAAAAGATCTATAAAGTAGGCGATACAGTATTCCTTACTTTTGAGGATAATACTTTGTACGCTCTTTAAAGGGGTATGATATGAATATAGTAACAATTATTGATTATTTGCAGGGTACGAGCAGCATCGCCGTGGCCATAAGGCTGGTGATCGCCACTGTATTCGGAGGCCTTGTGGGATGGGAGAGAATTATCAAGCATCACAGCGCGGGAATCAAGACCCATGCACTTGTTAGCCTTGGTTCTGCCTCTGCAACTGCATTGAATATCTACCTGGCAATACTTCCGGGGCTAAGTGCCGATGTCAGCAGAATTCCTGCCGGAGTTGTCAGTGGAATCGGATTCCTTGGTGCAGGTACAATTCTGGTAACAGGTAGAAAGCAGATCAAAGGTCTTTCCACTGCAGCAACACTATGGGTGACTTCCTGCATGGGTATGGCCATTGGTGCCGGATATCTGGAAATCGGCTGTGTGTGCCTGATAATGGTGGGATTCTCGAACATCCTCTTAAAGCAGCTTTCCAATAAAGTTGAGGGATACAGCAAGTTCATGAGCATCTATATAGAGGTCAACAAAAACCGGGGTGTGAATAAACTCAGGAACCTGCTTTCTGATCAGGGATTTACCATTATCAGTATGACAAAGAGCCAGGGAAAGACCCTTCAGTCGTCTGATACGGGGCTTATTCTTGATCTTGACCTCGACAAAAAGAGGTCTCATGATGAGGTGCTCAATGCGCTAAGTAATGAAGAATTTGTTAATTATGTTGAAGAAGTATAACAAGTATAAAACATTCATAAACAATGGGGCTTTGCCGGGCAAAACGCTGGTGAGGCCCCTTTTGATTTGATAAAATATAGAGTAGTGTTGTATGAAATTTCGGAAGGGTGACATATTATGGTTATAGAAGGTTGGCAGGTAAACAACTTTTTTACTGTATTCATACTTGTTACGATATTGGCCTTTCAGAAGAGAGGAACCAGAGTTAAGACCGGAAGAATGTATACGTACATGATCATCTGTACTATGGTGCTGGTGATCGCCGATACCTTTGCGAGAATAGGAGAGAACAGAGGAGGATCCTTTATAATCATGGCATTTCTCGGGAATCTTGCCATGTTCCTTGCAGACCCTCTTATTGTCCTCTTTTCCGTGATATATATAGACTGCTGGATGGATGAAAAGAACAGAAAACCGCGAAAGATATTCAAGGTCATATTCCAGATCTTTGCATCGCTGAATCTTGCACTTGTACTTATTGATCAGATATTTGGAATGAAGTGGTTCTTCTACTTTGAGAGAACCGTCTATTACAGGGGCAGATTCTTTCTTGTAAGGGCGGTGCTTCTGGCTCTGTTCATACTCCTTGTCACGATCTACCTTATGATATTCAGAAAAAATGTTCTTGATGATTACAGGAGAACACTATATGTTTTGCCGGTGTTTGCCCTTATCGGAACCGTAATGCAGGTATTTTACAATGGCTTGAACGCTACATATTCTGCAGGTTCACTGGCATGTCTTATACTATTCATCAGCTTCCAGAGCAATGATGTAAATATTGATAACCTTACCGGTGTCTTAAATCGCCGCGGATTTGATATCAGGCTTGAACAGCTTATCAACAGCGCTACCTCCGGAGAGGGGGACTTTTGCGCTGTCATACTAAACATTGAGAATTTTAAAAAAATCAATGATGATTTCGGACATGAGGAAGGCGATGGGGCTATAATGGTATTTGCAGACATGCTTGTGGATGCTTTCGGTGAGGACTGCAAGATCGGACGAATTGACGGAGTCAAGTTCTGTGTACTGACCGAAAAGACTTCTGAGCCTGAAATCAAAGAGGGAATCAGAATAGTCGGGAACAGCCTGAACACAGTAAGAAGAAAATGCGGATGGGATGAGTCGGTTACAGTCAGCAGTATTTATGAATGTTATGATCCCAAGCTCAACATGAACGCCGCAGAATACAGAAATCATCTGGATGGACTCATGACTGCCAAAAAGAATGAGAATAAGGAAAAATCAGTAACAGGGGAGAGCTGATAATGCAGGAGGATTTTCATTATTATGCTACATATTGCGCGGCATATCTGGCGGGCTATTCGCATGAGGAGAGCCTTGACATATGCTACTGCGCTCAGTTTGTAGATCTGTGTTCGGTTACCTTTTTGTCCAAGATAAAGGCTCCTACAAAAGCAGCCACCACTCAGCTTCAGCTGGAGATGATGGATGCCAGGACAGATATCATAGGACTTCAGGACATAACAAGGATCTGGGCATCATTTCATTTTCTTCCAAGAGATCTTTATGCAAATAAAGCAAAGCGCTCAAAAAGGTATATGAGCAAATACAGACTTATCTGCGGGCCAAACGGAGACCTTATTGAAAAGACCGTAAGGCTTGCATCTGGTAAGTCTCTTCAGCATGCGGGAATTGCAATGCATGTTTTGGCAGATACCTGGGCACATATGTATTTTGCCGGGACTCCTTCTCTTGTCATCAACAATATCGACAGGTCTTTTTACGAAATACTGGAAAAAGACGGAGAGGAGTACGCAAGGCTTATCAGATTCAGGCACAATCCTTCTGCTCCCGATGATATTGAAAAAGGGCTGTATACAAACAGTTTGTTCCAGACCAATGAAAACTCAATCATGAACCTTGGCCATGGCAGAGCGGGACACTTCCCCGATTACTCTTTTGCCAAATATAAATACATGCCTGCCTGGGGCGATTACATGGAGGTCTTAAAGGATAATCCTTCAGATTACGAAAAGGCATTTACGCAGATGGTATATGCACTCAGATACTTAAGGGGCGATGTGGACTCTTTTGAAAAAGACACCTATGACACCTCTGTTATGGAAAAATACGGCGACAGGATCAGGGGAATCATCAGAAAGAGACAGCTAAGTGCCAGTGAGGACTGGAAGAGCTTTGGAGAGGAACTCTCGGGCGAGATTATAGAAGATTTTGATATTACAAAATATGAAGATGAGTACGAGCTGATACCGGATGACTCCAAGAATAAATCCTTCATAGGTAAATTCATTGAAGGAGCCCTTCAGCAGAAGGGAATGGTGACGGATGAGATATCAAAGGCCGGCATAAATCACGCCGGATTTGTAATACCTATAGAACTTGATCTGAGGAAATCGGGATGACAAAACTACAGAAACTAAGAACTGCAGCATTTGGCATAATTATGGTCATAACTTCAGTTATCCTGGCAAGATATCCCAGGGATGCATATAAATATATAATTGTCTTTATGGCTACGGGCCTTTTTATTTCGGGAGTCGAAACCCTTATCTATTACTTTACCATGGCAAAATACATGGTAGGAGGTAAGCTTATCCTGTACAGAGGCGTAGTCCTGTTTGACTTTGCACTTGTTACAGGGGCACTGGCAGATGTTCCGAGGATTTATGTGCTGATATATCTGGCTGTGATCCATCTTTTCTCCGGACTTGTGGAGATACTGAGGTCAAATGAGGCCAGGGACAACGGCGGAAAATCCTGGAGACTTAAACTGTTTCATGGCCTTGTAGATGTGGTGGTCGCTATAGGTTGTATAGTATTTGCCAGAAGAACCAATACCGCAGTATATATGTACTGCTTTGGTATATTCTATTCCGGGATCATCAGGATAATTCAGTCTTTCAGAAAGACGACTTTTGTTTATATAAGATGATTACAGCCGCTTACCTTATTGAGGGTAAGCGGCTTTTTTTGTGAGCAAAAATATATAAAAAGAGGCTTGGATTTTATAAATACAAGAGGAGAAGACAATGATAGAATATATTCAAAAACGTTTTTGGGGGATTTTATGAAATACAGAACTCTTGTTGCAGATGATGAACCTATGATAAGAAGAGGCATCGTCAGTTTCCTTAAGGCCTATGATGATTTTGAAGTTGTGGCTGAGGCGGAAGACGGTGAGATGGCTCTTGAGAAGTCCAAATCAACAGTTATCGACGTGTTCTTTGTGGACATCAACATGCCCTTCCTCAACGGACTGGATTTCATAAAAGAGCTTAAAAAGCTCTACCCTCAGGCACTTGTTGTGATAATAACCGGGTATGATCTCTTTGAATACGCGAGAAAGGCTGTGGGCCTTGGAGTTTTTGATTATGTACTTAAGCCTCTTATGGAGGATCCTTTCGATGAACTCATTGGAAGGATCAGGGAGGCGCTTAGTAGGCGCAGCGGCGAAGAGATGGAAAAGAAGTACCTGGAATGGGCCAGGGACAAGATGATCGAGAGCAGAGATCTGCTTGTGGCTGAGCTTGTAAAAAAGATAATTGACGGAAGACTCTCGGAAGATGAGATATCTCAGGAGTGTAATTACTTAAACTTAAGGATTCCGGAGAACTACTCTATGATCCTGGTGAGGATGGACACAAGGCCCACCGAGGAACTGAACGGAGACTGGAACGATGATCTCTTGTATTTTGTATCGGAAAACATTGCGCTGGAGATGTTTGCATCACTTGCCCTTGAGAGCAGATGCCGGGATGAATCGGGAAATCTTGTGCTCATAACAGGCCGGATGGATGACAGCGTACTTGCTGAAAAGGCCGATGAGTACATTACTTATATCTCGGGAATACTTCCTGTAAAATGCGTTATTGAGACAGCTCAGGGATCGGGATTTGGTTCCATAGCCGGAACATATCAGGAAGCACTGTCGCGGGCTTCAGAGAACACCGGATTTTCTTCTATAATGGAATCAGTGCTTGAACTTATGCAGGAGAACTATTCAAGAGAGGAGTTCTCACTTCAGGAGGCGGCAGACAAGGTAGGACTCTCAGTCCCGTATCTTAGCCGCATATTCAGAAAGGAAGCAGGATGTACATTCGTTGATTACCTCACAAATCTCAGAATGCGAAAGGCTAGTATCCTTCTGCATGATGAGGAGATGAAGATCTACGAAGTTGCTGAGAGCGTCGGTTACACGTCACAGCAGTACTTCAGCCTGGTATTCAAGAAAAAACTGGGAATCAGCCCGGCAGAGTACAGGCAATCAATTAAAGATAATAAGTGAATTTGCTGCAACCTATCTGCCCCGCAGATTAGGGATTGTAGCACAAAAAAAGAAGGATGTAACGGCTGCCCGAGCGCCAAAAAGCGGCGCTCAGCGTACTGTCCGCTGCATCCTTCTTTTTTTGTGCAATCCCTGTGCTGCGGGGCATAACTGTTCCGACTCAATGAGAAAATGTCACCTGCTTCCCCAAAGTCAAAAAAGTATAAACTTCGGACAAATCAGTCTAAATACTTTTAAGTTTTCCTCCTCTAGAATAAAGCATGTAAACAACGAAAGGGCCTGAAGGAAAGGGCCAAATAAGGAGGATAATATGAAGAAAAGATTAGTTAGTTCGATTCTGTGTGCAGCTATGGTTGCTGCTACAATCGCAGGCTGTGGAAGCGCTGCTCCCGAGACTGCAGCTACAACAGCTCCTGCTACAACAGTAGAAGAGACTGAGACACCCAAGGCAGATGCGCCTGCTACAGATGTAGGAAGTGAGAAGCTTGTAGTCGGCTTTGCACAGATCGGACAGGAATCCGGATGGAGAGATGCTGAGACAATGTCAATCCAGACATATGCATCTGAGCACACAGATACAGTTGAACTTAAGTTTGCTGATGCTCAGCAGAAGCAGGAAAACCAGATCAAGGCTATTAAGAGCTTCATAGAGCAGGATGTTGATGTTATCGGACTTGCACCTGTTGTTGAGACAGGATGGGATCAGGTTTTTGCTGAGGCACAGGATGCAGGAATCCCTATCATTCTTCTTGACAGAACAGCTGATGTAGATGAGAGCCTTTATGCTACATTTATCGGTTCAGACTTCATCGAAGAGGGTAAGGAAGCTGCCAGGCAGATGGCTGAGCTCATCGGTGGAAAGGGTAAGATCGTAGAGCTTGAGGGAACAGTCGGTGCTTCTGCTGCTACAGACAGAAAGACAGGTTTCGACGAAGAGATCGCTGCAAACTATCCTGATATTGAGATCGTTGCTTCTCAGACAGGTGATTTCACAAGAGCACAGGGTAAGGAAGTTATGGAGTCATTCCTTAAGTCAAATCCTGACATCGTAGGCGTATATGCTCACAACGACGATATGGCACTTGGTGCAATCGAAGCTATCAAAGAAGCAGGCCTTAAGCCCGGCGAAGATATCGTGACAGTATCTGTTGACGGTGTTAAGGGAATCTTTGAGGCAATGGTAGCAGGCGAGGCTAACTGCACAGTAGAGTGCAACCCTCTCCTTGGACCACTTTTCTTTGAGACAGCTGCAAAGCTTAAGAACGGTGAGAGCGTTGAGAAGTGGGTTAAGTCAGTTGACGGTGTATTCACATCAGATATTGCTGCGGACGTTATCGATTCTAGAGCTTATTGATCAGTAAAGAGTTAGTAAGAATAATCCGCTCCGTTACACTTCGGAGCGGATTTTTTAAAGGAGGAGAAGGGTGAGCGGTCAGACAAAACTCTTAACAATGGAAGGCATATCCAAGACTTTTGGAAAAGCGGTTATTGCCTTAAATAACGTACAGTTCGAACTTGAGGCCGGAGAAATCCATGCTCTTCTGGGTGAGAACGGTGCAGGAAAATCCACACTTATAAAAGTACTTACGGGTGTTGAGGAGAGAGATGAGGGAGAGATTTTACTTGAGGGGAAAAAGATCCATCCCAAATCTACAAATGAGGCTCAGCAGGTGGGAATCTCAACGGTTTATCAGGAGGTAAATCTTTGCCCCAACCTGTCTGTTGCAGAAAATATCTATATCGGAAGAGCTCCGAAGACAAAGATGGGAGCAATTGACTGGGCAGCTATGAGCAGAGATGCAAAAGAGCTACTTAAGAAATTTGATCTGCACCTTGATGTAAGTAAGAGGCTCGACAACTATTCCGTAGCCATTCAGCAGATGGTTGCCATAGCAAGAGCCAGTGATATTCAGGCCAAGGTGCTTATATTGGACGAGCCGACAAGCTCTTTGTCCAAGGTGGAAGTAGATAAGCTCTTTGAGATCATGCGAAGACTTAAAGCAGAAGGCATGGGAATCATCTTTGTAACCCATTTCCTTGACCAGGTATATGAGGTTACAGACCGGATCACAGTCCTTAGAAACGGCACTTATGTAGGTACATACAAGACTGCTGAACTTCCAAGAATGGAGCTGGTATCAAAGATGATCGGCAAGGACTACGCTGTCCTTAACCAGTCTCTTAAGGAAGGTCAGGTAGAAAAAGAGGGAACAAAAACAGGCGATGAGCTGATTTCCATGAAAGGTGTATCACATCAGGGAAGCATAACCGGAATGGACCTCTCAATCGCAAAAGGAGAGGTGCTTGGTCTTTCAGGCCTCCTTGGCTCGGGAAGATCGGAAACAGCAAGAGTACTGTTTGGAATAGATCAGGTAAATAGCGGTGAACTGTATATCAATGGGGAAAAAGTGCACCTAAAGCACCCTATCGATGCTATCAGAAAAGACCTTGCATTTTGCCCTGAAAACAGAAAGACCGAAGGAATTATCGGGGACCTTTCCATCAGGGACAATATGGCACTGGCTCTGCAGGCTAAGAAAGGTCTCTTTAAAAAGATATCCAAAAAAGAGGCTCAAAGAATCGCAGATGAGTACATAGAAAAACTCGAGATAAAGACACCGGATGCGGATCAGCTAATAAAGAATCTCTCCGGAGGAAATCAGCAAAAGGTAATCCTGGCAAGATGGCTGGCTACCAATCCGCAGCTTCTAATGCTGGATGAGCCCACAAGAGGTATCGATATCGGTACAAAGGCTGAAATCCAGAAGATAGTAATAGACCTGGCAGCACAGGGGATGGCTGTACTCTTCATATCATCAGAGCTTGATGAGGAACTCAGATGCTGCAGAAGGATCGTTGTGTTAAAAGACATGGAGAAAGCAGGCGAAGTAGTAGGAGATAACATCTCAGAGGGAGCTGTAATGCAGATCATGGCAGGAGGAGAAAAGTAATGAAAAATAAGCAGTATAAAATAACGCAGAATCAGGCATTCTGGCCTGTTATCATTTTCCTGACCATCATATTGTTTAACACTGTTATGACAAGGGGAGAATTTCTTTCAATCTCCATTGTAGACGGTCACTTCTACGGCAGGATCATAGATATATTCAGAAACGGCGGTAAGCTGATGATCCTGGCAGCAGGTATGACCATGGTTCTTGCTACAGGTGGAACCGACATATCGGTAGGTTCGGTCATGGCCATAAGCGGAGCCATAGCCTGCAGTATCATAAGAGGCAACCTTCTTCCGGGGCTTGGAGGAAGTGTGGCGGCTGCAATTATCTTTGCTGTGTGTGCAGGAATATTATGCGGACTCTGGAACGGATTTCTGGTAGCGCAGATAAAGATCCAGCCAATCGTTGCAACCATGATACTTCTTGTTGCAGGAAGGGGAATAGCACAGCTTATCACCAGCGGAAAGATCATAACCATCAATTCCGATGCGTACTATTTCATCAACGGCGGGTATATTTTGGGACTCCCGTTCCCGCTGTATATAGTTCTTTTCCTTGTCGGAATACTGCTGCTGTTCGTCCACAGAACATCCTTTGGACTCTTTCTTGAGTCTATCGGCTGTAACTCGCTGGCTTCAAAGTTTGCAGGTATCAAGGTCAACAGATACCTTCTTGCAATCTATACAATTTCCGGAGCATTTGCTTCAGTTGCAGGTCTTATAGAGAGCGCGGGAATCAAAGGCGCAGATTGTAACAATGCAGGTCTTAATATTGAGCTTGATGCCATTTTGGCGGTTGCCATCGGCGGAACCAACCTTATGGGCGGAAGATTTTCAATATTTGCCAGCGTAATAGGAGCACTTATAGTACAGAGTATCACTACAACAGTTCTTGCACTGGGAGTGCCTGCAGCATACATCAGGGTTTTAAAGGCTCTTTTGATAATCGTTATATGCCTTTCCCAGTCAGGCAAGTTTAAGGTGCTTTTTGGCAGAAAGCTTGAAAGTAAGAAGAAGGAGGCAGTTGTACTATGAAGGAAAAACTGCGCATCAAAAACATATCACTTACCATGACAATAGTTCTTTTCCTGGTCATGTTTATATTCGGCTCTGTCAGGTACGAACATTTCTTTTCATTGTCAACATTCCTTAATCTGTTCAATGACAATGCATATCTGATGATTGCCGGAATCGGAATTACATTTGTGCTTATTACAGGCGGAATCGATATTTCCATTTCATCAACGATTGCTTTTACCGGAGTGTTTATGGCATACAGCCTGCAACGTGGGATTCCTTCCTATGTGGTGATACCAATGGCACTTATAATCGGTATCGTAGTGGGTGCGGTTCAGGGAAGTCTGATCCATTATTTCAGACTTCAGCCCTTTATCGTTACACTTGCGGGACAGTTCCTTATGAGGGGACTCTGCGTAGTAATTAGTGAGGCTTCCATACCGATCACAGATCCGTTCTTTAAGTTTATGGCACTCGGCAGGATACAGATAAAGCTTGGGGACTCCAAGGCACTAAACGGGAAGATATACTATTACGTTCTCATCTTTGTGGCGGTCCTTCTGATAGGTCTTTATGTGCTTAAAAAGACACCTTTCGGAAGAGCAGTGTATGCCATCGGAGGAAGCGAACAGTCTGCGGAGCTCATGGGACTGAATGTTGCAAGAACCAAGATTGGAGCGTATATTATAAGCAGTTTCTGCGCATCACTTGCAGGTGTCGTATTCAGTTTCTATACACTGGCAGGATATGGTCTGCAGAACATGGGAATGGAACTGGATGCCATTTCTTCAGCGGTTATAGGGGGAACACTCCTTACAGGAGGTGTTGGTTCCGTATTCGGAACAGCTGTTGGAGCAATGATCCAGGGAATTATTCAGACAATTGTTACTTATGAGAATCTCAATACATGGTGGACCAAGGTAACTATCGCAGGTCTTCTTTGCTTCTTTATTGTGGTTCAGAGAATTATAGCTGTAAGGGCTGAAGCCATGAAGGGCAAAGAGCTGGCAGCAGCGTAAAATATACCGGTACAAAATGGGGATGAGAGTGATGAATATAAGAAGAATAGGATCCGGAATAACCAAGATACGTACAAAGCTGATCCTGTCTCAGATATTCATTGCCCTCATCCCTTTTGTGCTTCTTGGAATCGTCGGCGGACTCTTTTCTATAAGGGAGGCCAGGAAAAATGTGACGCAGCGCACCTCCCAGACCGTCACACAGGTAAGCCAGACACTGGATACCTATATGGAAGATCTTGAAAAGCTTGTACTTACCGTATCCGATGAGATAGAAGCTTCGGATCTGGGACATGACTGGGAGACTGAGACCTTGAGAGTCAGAAGCTCAATGCAGAGCATCATGGGAAGATACGATGAGATCGCAGGTATGCTGTATGCGGATTCACAGGACCGTTATATCAGCACCGGCATCACCAGGATATCCAGGGACTCTTTTCAGAAAGAGAACTGGTACAAGGCTGCTCTTGAAGATCCTGACAGGATACATATGATCAGTACGGTCACAGGAAGGAACATTGCTACAGATGTTGGATATTCGGTGGACGATGTCTTTTCCATAGTAAAAGCAGTTAAAGATAAGAAAACAGGTAAGGTTGAGGGAGTCCTTCTGATGGATATAGGGCACAGTATCATATCCTCAGCAATAACTGATTCTCAGCTTGGCGCTGAGGGATTTGTCTTTGTCCTTGATGAAGAGGATCATATGGTCTACACTCCGATAAATCCTGTGGTTTACAGAATTAAGCCGCAGTGGCTTACGGATGAGGATGAGACTCTCACTGTGAATATCGGCGGCGGAAGATATCTTATCCGCTACAAGACATCAAACAAGACGGGATGGAAGACGGTCAGCGTCAAGTCATACGATGAACTCATGGGTGACTTTAACAGGATGATAGGTATTTTTGCGGTCATTCTTGTAGCAACGCTTATCCTTGTTCAGTATCTGTCCGTCAGGGTTTCCGATAATATCACAAGGCCGATAAAACATTTAAGGGACCTTATGATGCAGACTGAAGATGGAAATCTGTCTCTTAGATTTGAGAGTGAGGGACATGATGAGATTGCGGATCTTGGCATGAGCTTTAACCACATGATAAAGAGGATCCGTGAGCTTTTGGACAGAGTAAGACAGGAGGAAGATCTTAAGAGAAAGGCTGAGCTTAAGATTGTTCAGGAGCAGTTCAAACCGCACTTTTTATATAATACACTGGATACCATTAACTGGATGGCAAGGGAACATGGGGCAAAAGACATTGTCAGTCTCGTCGATGCACTGACAAACGTGTTCAGGATAAGCCTAAGTCACGGCAAGGATTATATTACCATCAGGGAAGAGATTAACTATATATCCAGTTATCTCTATGTTCAAAAGACAAGATATGAAGATAAGCTTTTATTTGAAATAGATGCCGATGAGGACTGCATGCAGAGGCAGGTGCCCAAACTAATTCTGCAGCCTCTTGTTGAGAATGCCATCTATCATGGAATCAAATTAAAGAGAGGTACCGGACATATCGGGATATCTGTTCACAGAGTGGATGACAGGATTTGCATGACTGTTGAGGATGACGGCAAAGGAATGGATGAAAACACCAGGGATTCACTGCGGGATCTTTTAAGGACCGGGGAGAGGACCGATGACGTAAAGGTGGATGACAACCAGAGCTTCGGACTTTTCTATGTAAAAGAAAGACTCCAGCAAAGATACAGGGATAATTACAGCGTTGAAGTTGAAAGCACTCAGGATATAGGTACAAGGATATCCATTTATATACCTTTTTTTGAAGAGGAGAGCATGTCGATTTGACAAAGGTTATAAAGACAAAATGGCACATATTATGTGTGCTGGCGATGGTGCTCATAATGGCGATGACCATTGGGGGCTGCCACTTTATTCCGATAAGTGACGGCGGAAGCAAAAAGGGCGTTGCGTCAATAATAGGAGTTTCCCAGGCCAATATGCGCGAAGAGTGGAGAGTGGCTCTTATTAATGAGCTCAGGGAAGAGACTGCCAAGTATGAGGATATCAGGATTGTCACGACAGATGCCACGGGAAGTGCAGCCAAGCAGATCCAGGATATAGACAATCTCATAGGCTTTGGAATGGACCTTCTTATCATTTCGCCCTGTGATGAGAAAATGATGGGCGACAAGATAAAAGAGGTATACGACAGCGGGATTCCTGTAATTGTTATGGACAGGGCTGTCGAGGGATTTGATTACACCCTTTACATAGGTCCCGACAATGAAGTTATCGGGCAGCAGGCCGGCTCATACATCATTGACCTTCTTGGAGAAAAGGGTGGAGATGTTGTTGTGCTTCAGGGAAATCCAGCATCTGTGCAGGGAACCGAGAGGCTGTCCGGCTTTAAGAGCGCTATTGAGAAGGCTTCGGGGATAAATCTCCATGAAGTGTATATGGGAGCGGAGTCCAAAGACGCTGCCTACGATATGGTGATAACTGCCAGGAAAATCGTAGAAGAGGCAGACATCATTTTTACCTACAGTGATAACATGGCTCTTGGAGCATGCGATGCGCTGCGGGAACTCGGCCTTGAAAGCAAAGTAATGATAGTGGACTGCGACGGCTTTAAGGGAGCAGATGAAGGCATTGATCTGGTGTCGCAGGGAAGGCTTAAGGCAACAGTGTCATGTCCTATCGGAGGCAAGGAAGCTATTGATTACGCATTATCCATCCTTAATAACGAGAGCGGTGTTCCCAAACAGGTCATACTCAGGAGCAACATCATAGACAAGGGCAACGTGGAGGAGAACCTAAACCGCATCAACGCTGACACTGTTGATGACGGTCGTAAGATAAAAGTGGGCTATTCCCAGGTCGGACAGGAGAGTAACTGGAGACTGGCAAATACCAAGTCTATTGAGGAGTCAGCCAAGGACTTTAATATTGAACTGCATATGGAGATTGCCGATCAGTCTCAGGAAAAGCAGTTCGAAGCCATAAGGTCTTTTATCAAAGAAGGCGTTGATGTTATAGTTGTCTCTCCTGTTGTTGAGACCGGATGGGATGAGGTTTTAAGGGAGGCTAAGGCAGCAGGCATTCCTGTTATAATGTCTGACAGAAACGTACTCGTGGAGAACAGGGAAGAGAATCTGACTACCACGTATCTTGGCGCTGATTTCGTCGAAGAGGGGCGCAGGGCTATGCGCTGGGTCAGAGACAATGTTGATGCGGGTGACGGTGACAAGCACATTATGGAGATCATGGGAAATGTCGGAGCATCTCCCACAGAGGAGAGAGACAGAGGCTTCAGGGAGATTCTGGCTGAGAACCCCGGATACGATATTACATATTCCGCGTACGGTGATTTCACTTTTGATGGTGGCAGGAAGGTTGTACGTGAATATCTTGAGAATAATGAGTGGGACATTGACATTATCTTTTCCCAGAATGATGACATGGCGCTTGGAGCCATTGAGGAGCTTAAGGCTCATGGAATTAAGCCTGATGATGACGTGAAGATAATCTCAGTTGATGCGACAACTGAGGCTTTTGAGGCTATGGTCAGGGGAGAGCTCAGCTGTGCTGTTGAGTGTAACCCGATCATCGGACCACAGCTCATGAAGGCCATAAGGGACCTGTGTAGTGGCAAGCAGATGCCGTTCCGTATCATCACGGATGAGAAGGTTTATGACCAGAGCGTGGCAGAGGATTACATAAGAAAGAGATTGTATTGATATGATAATTAATACCGGACAGAGGACCGATATTCCGGCTTTTTATCCAAAGTGGCTGGCAAACAGGTTTAAAGAGAAAGAAGTGTGTGTCCGAAACCCGTTTAATCCCGAACAGGTCAGCAGATACAGGCTTAGTCCCGATACTGTGGATGTTGTGGGATTCTGTTCCAAGAATCCTGCACCCTTTTTTGAGTATATGGATGTGATAAGGGACTACGGCCAGTACTGGTTTGTGACAATAACGCCCTATGGCAGGGATATCGAGCCCGGAGTGCCCGATAAGCACAAGATTCTGGAGGACTTTAAGGCACTGTCGGGGATGGTTGGCATCAATAGTATTGGGTGGAGATATGACCCGATACTGGTTAATGACAGGTATACGGTTGAGTACCATTTAAGAGCTTTTGAGCAGATGGCTGCTGCGCTTGACGGGTATACCCGGACTGTTGTTATAAGCTTTATCGATCTTTATGAGAAGGTCAAAAGAAATTTCCCCGAGGCCTGCGCGGTTTCAAGAGAGAATAAACATTTTCTGGGAAAAGAGATCATAAAGATTGCCGGAGAACACGGCATGGTGGTAAAGCCCTGCGGAGAGGGAGAGTTCCTTTCGGAGTACGGCGCTGACTGCAGGGGCTGCATGACGGTGGAGACATACGAAAAGGCAATCGGAGCAAAGCTCATTGTTCCTAACAAAAAGCCTGCCAGAAAAGAATGCGCCTGCTACCTTTCCGGCGACATCGGCGCCTACGACAGCTGCGGACATCTCTGCAGATACTGCTACGCCAACAACGACACAGAGGCAGTTAAGCGTAATATGAAGCTCCACGACCCGGACTCACCCTTCCTTATCGGCGGTTATCGCGAAGGAGATATAATCCACGACGTCGAGATGAAATCCTACATCGACAATCAACTGAGCCTTTTCTAAAAATAAGTGGTATAATATAGACAGAAATTAATATTTTTTCTTTTTGGGAGGGCAGGATTATGGCGGATTTAGAAAAGATCGAAACTCGTGTCACAAAAGAAGAGGAAATATACGCTGACCCTGAGAAGGCTGCATTGTTTGCAGATGATATCAGCGAAAAGGAGATAAAACCGGAAATATCAAAACAGTCTACGGTTGTTTTCACAGAAAAAGAGCGGTTCTGGGAAGGAATGAAATAAATAAAGAGTAATAACTGAATATAGGATAGATTATCAAGGCTTCGGAGTGATCCGGAGCCTTTTTTATAAAAATTTGATAACAGGTATTAACAATTAACAGATGTTAACCGATAATAATAATGAAATAGAAAAAGGGGGACTATTATGCCAAAAGAAGAGATGCTTCCAAGTGAAAGTGAATGGATGATCATGGAGACGCTTTGGAGATGCGGGCATGATCTTACCTCTGCGGAGATAGCTGATGCACTGCCAAAATCTTCCAAGATGAACCAGAGGATGGTAAGGGTTTTGATAAACAGGCTGTGCAAAAAAGGAATGCTTAAGTTTACTGTCGATCCCGATGATGCCAGGGTTTATCACTACAGTGCTGCAAGAGGCAGAGATGAGTGCAGGAGAGCCAAGAGCAGCGCTTTTGTGGAGAATTATTTTGAGGGAAACAGACTCTCAGCCGCTTTTACTTTGTTGGAGGGAGGCAAGCTCTCGGCGGAACAGATAAAAGAGCTTGAGGACATCCTCAAAAAAGCCAGGAAAGATATATAAGTCTCATGGATGAGCGAGGTAGCAGTTATGCAGGGAATGCAAATGTTCTTTGAACAACTGCATATGGTCTTTGAATTTGTATGCGTTTATTATTCGACCATACTTGGTTTTTGTGCGATCATATCGTTTTTTGTAATGGGAATTATTATGGCCTTAAGGAGCAGTGTGTTTGCCGGGCATGTCTTTGGCAGAGCTGCTTTGTGGTGCATGCTGATTCCTGTTTTATTTTGCGGAAAACTAAGAGCCTATTTCGAGACAAGAATTGGAGTGCATACCATATTCAGGTGGTATAGCTTTTTGTCAGAGCATAGATGGATATGCGCAGTGTATATGGCTGGGATTATAGCATTTGCAGCACTGCTTATTTATAGGCGCGTCAGACTAAAACGCCTTATCAGGTTCATGACCGATTCAGAAGATCATTTATCCGTGTACCCTGTCAAAGTGTTTGCGGGGAAAACATCGTCTTTCTGCTTTGGATGCTTTAAGCCGGTTATTGTAGTGCCGGATAGCTTACAAGGTGCAGAAAGAGGCGTTGTGATAAAGCATGAAGAGACGCATATAAAGCTCGGACATCTGTGGATATTGCTGGCTTACGATATACTGCGGACTCTCCTCTGGCCCAATGCTTTGCTTCATTTAGGTGTTCGATATTTGAAAAGAGATCTCGAAGATATTTGTGATCTGGTGACGATACAGAGAAACAACATCAATACGGGATTTTACGGGCGCGTAATTCTCGACTGTGCAAAAGACATGTCTGATAGCGGGAGAAAGGTTGGATATGAAAGCGGAATGTCTTTTACCACGGATGATAATTACAGGGCCTTGAGAAAGAGACTTGAGCTGATAGTAAGGGAAAGGGCATACAATCCGAAAGCTGTGCTGAGCGGGACTGTAATCCTAGTGATGGTGGTTTGTGCTGCGATCGGACTTATAAAGGCTAATTCCTATAAGAGAACCAATGACATGGGACAGGTCTGTTCCATGTGTTATACAGGCGATCCGGACTCTATATTTGTAGATGATGACCAGACTATTGTGACATATTATGACGACGAGTATATATCAATAAACGCCCAAGCCCTTCTTGAGCAGTACCCTGAAGCCAAGAGTGGCGATGGATGGTTCTATTTCTCAGTGGGTGGCTACTACAAAATCCCGGGAATCGGTGGCAGCGTAAGCTGGGGAGAGCTCAATGCAAAAGATATCAACGAGAACATCATCATTATCCCCAATCACTCAGACATCGACATCTTTGAGCGCCTCATCATGTGGTTATGACCCCTGGGGACGGAGGTAAGGGATCATTTTTTGAATCCTCGGAACAGGAGGTGGTTACGTGAACGGATGGGAAGTTACTGTGAGTGGCAACACAACTCATTACAGAAAAAGACTTTATGATGCATATGGTAATCATGTCGGAACCATCGGAATCTGCAGACCTACCAAGCAGACCGGTAAGAAAAAGAAGCCTGCGCTGTACAGCTTTAAGCAGGTTTCATCCCAGGTTTTGCAGGCCAAGACCTCCACAAAAGCCATGCAGGTATCAAACAGTATCAGGGCTAAGATAGGTCTTTTGAAAAAGCAGCTTAAGAACGGGGATGTGGATGAAGAAGAGGTACTGCGGGCAATCCTTCACGCAGAGATGGTTCAAAGAGCATGTGATAAGAAAAAGAAGAACCTGAAAATGGAAGAAACTGCAGAGAGAAATATCAAGGCTGAGGAGGAAATGCCTGTAGAGCCGGAGGAAGCGCCGGATGAAGCAGCCTCGGAAGAGGAGATAAAAGAGCTTGAGCAGGCCGAGTTTGAAGCCCTTATGGAAAAGTTGGAGCTCAGCGCCGATGAGATGATGGAAATGGCGGAAGAGACGGTAGAGCTGGACGAGGAGCTTGATGAAATGGCAGAGGCACTTTCAGGATCCATGACGCCGGAGGACTTAGAGCAGCTCAAGGTCAAGCACAGATCGGATGAAGCCAGAGACATATTGAAGGCAGATCTAAAGTATTTGAAGGCACTGTTTGACAGGCTCCAGTCGGAGAAAGAAAATGCAGGAAAAAGCTCTTTTGCAGGAGCAGGGGCATATGACAGCGGAGTGATGCTATCGCTGGGAGGTGTGGACATGACAGTGACAGATGCAGGAACGACAAGCGCACCGGCAGAAACAGGCGGTACGTTTGATATAGAGGTGTGAGATATTTTTTTTGATAAATAGATTAACAGATGTTAACAAATACAAGGAGGTAACATTTATGAGCATAGGAATCAACACAAATTATGGAACGAATAATTTAGTTGGCATTAGTGGTAATACCGAGCCGGCGTGGATCAAGGATGATGATAAGGAAAAGGAGAAAGCATCTTCTGTCGCACAGCCGGGAGTTATCTATGAAAAGCAGGATGCCAATGCGCAATTGGCAAAGAGCGAGAAGGATGACGAAAAGGCTATCTATAAGAAGTCCAAAGAAGACCGGGCAGCTATAGTCCGGCAGCTCAAGGCCGCCGAGGAGCAGCAGAGAAACAATCTGATCTCAATTGTGCAAAAGACGCTGCAAGGCCAGGTGGGAGCTTATGGAACAGCCAAGGGTGATGACTTCTGGAGGCAGCTTGCAGGAGGCAACTTCAAGGTTGATGCTGCGACTAAGGCTCAGGCGCAAAAAGATATTTCAGAAGACGGCTATTACGGCGTAAAGCAGACTTCCCAAAGGCTCTTTGATTTCG
Source organism: Butyrivibrio sp. XPD2006 (assembly GCF_000420865.1). GTDB lineage: Bacteria > Bacillota > Clostridia > Lachnospirales > Lachnospiraceae > Butyrivibrio. Next base: position 156,875 of record NZ_ATVT01000007.1, on the reverse strand, counting down.
CATCAGCTCTTGCCGGCGATGACGTTGACAAGATGAAGGAGATGCAAAAGGCCATGGAGAAGGGCTTCAAGCAGGCAAAAAAGACCTGGGGAAGAGAGCTTCCGGCAATCTGCAAGGAAACTTTGAATGCAGCAAACAAGCTGTTTGAGGACTACTACAGCTCAAAAGAGAAAGGAACAGAAGTATGAAGATTGCAGGCCTATCCGATAGGTACCCGGTGACCGGGAATGAATTAACCCGGAAGAAGCCAAATACAGTTAAAGAGTATTCTAACTATCTGACGCAGAAATTCGGGTGTCTGACTCCGGGACCAAATTCAGCTGTCTCTGTCACGGGTGGACTTCTAAAAAAGGCTATGGCAGACGAGAAGACAGGCGCATGGCTTGAAAGAGAGCTGGCGAAAGCCCCGGATTACATCAAAGCAGCTCAGGAGTCCGCAAAAGCACATGGGGCTACACTTAAGTCTGTAACTATCGAATTTGGTGAAGAGTACAGCACTATGTGCACACTTACTGTGACGGATGGCGGGGGAAACGATCATGAGATAGACAAATGGCTTGAAAGGGTTAAAGAGAAAAAAGCTGAGCAGAAGAAAGCGGAAAAGAGGCTTGAGAAGGAACAAAAAGCCTTGGAAGCGCAAGGAAGTATGCGTTCTATGGAGATACATGGAAAAGACTTAGAGGACCTGACCAAAAAGTTATCCGAAAGGTTGTTTGAACAAACGCAATTTAATTCATTTGGAAATTTTGATGCCAGAGCCTGAGGAAGCTATTCATGACATTAAAGAATCTATTGGTGACATTTCTATAAGCTGCGAAAGCTTTTTTGCCGATATAACAGATAAGGATAATTGTCAGTAATACACGGAGGTGATGGTTATGACTGGAATAAATATTTCCTCGCTTGACAGGCAGGTAAAAGACATTGGTCAGGAAATCTACGCAGCAAAACAGCAGCGAGATGAGATGCTTGCTAAGTCTGCGCCTGAAAGCAAAGCCGGTGGTTTGCAGAAAGCCATCCATGAAAAACTCAGTGACAAATCAAACGTGGCTTTTGGTGACATGGCAGCTACGCTTTCTATCTCTGCGCTTGGAGCTGAAGAGCTCGAAAAAGTCAGGGATTCCTGGAATAACCATCCGGTGAGTTCCTTATATAATACAGAGATTCCGGTTAGCAAGAATGCAGAAGGTGCGTACAAGATAGGCGGAGTTTCTTTTACCGAAGAAGAATTTACTGCGGCAAGGGAGCTTGTGACGGATACAAGCAGTCAGCTCAAGACCGGATACCTGAGCTACAGGGACTATGCCAAGATGGAAGTGGCGCAGAAGGTCGTGGATGAGCGTGCTGCTAAAGGCTTTAGAGCAGAACAGGCGCAGGTGATCAGCCGGGCTATGAAAGATTACAACAATGGTCTGGTGGAAAGACAGAGTGAAATGCTTTCGGGCAGATCCATACGTACAAATGAGGATCCTGCGTCGGATAGATTCTTTGGCGTGGAAGTTCTTGTACCGGGAAGTGCTACTGACGATGGAAGCCCAAGATATGCCAGTACCGACATTGCTACTGATAAGGAGCTGATAAAGACACTCCGCGACAGCATAAAGTCAGTGGATATTACAGGCAGAGACGCTGCTTCTGAGCTTAAAGCTTTGTATCAGAATATTATGAAGCCCGTATATGGTGCTCAGTACCCATTCCAGCGAGAATCGGATGTTAATGATGCTTTGGACAGAGATCTGAAAGAGCTTATTGCGCTTATAGATTTAGAGAAGTGATATGTGAGATTTGCTCATGAAAAAATGAGCCCCTGACTCCGTCCCTAGGGACCAAAATGAGCCTCGGGACGGAGTCAAGGGACCATTTCGGAGGTAACAGATTATGAGGATACAGCAGAACCCCTTTCAGGGAAATGATAATACACAGATAATTTCAGGCGCTGCAAATGCTCAGAATAAGAATGGCAACATGAATTCGATTTCCGGCGCAAACTTAAAGGGCGAGAGCCTTATTGCTCAGCGTCAGGGGCTTGCAAGGAAACAAGCACTTAAGGTTGTCTCCGATGCCTTTGGCGGCGAGAAAAAGCTCGATGCGCAGATGCAGGGAATTAAGGATGAGATTAAGCGTCTGCAGGACGTGATTAACGAGAAACGTTCTGACACCAGGGACAATGATGCCAGGTTAAAAGAGCTACAGGAACAATATGGGATTGATCCTGATAGCGAGGAGAATAAGAATCTGGAGCAACTTGCCCTTAAAATGAATTACTCCAAAGACGGGCTATCCGATGAAGAGAAGGGAAGGCTGTCAGAGTATCAGCAGCAGGCTCTTTACTACGTGGCGAAGAATCAGCAGAATGAGCTTGATATCGATCAGGCCAAAGCACAGCAGGCCGGAAATGTCCAGGGATATGCAGATATGAAAAGAGAGCGTCTCAAATCGCAGGATATGCTCAAAGCACAGGATGCAGCTGAGGAGATCATGGAGGCATCGAATGATGAGACGATAGCTCTTTTGACACAGGAAATGATCGAGCATGTGGATGAAGAGCAGAAGGAGCGCGAAGAAGAGACAAAAGAGGCTGCGGAAAAGAAGAAAGAAGAGAAGAAGGAAGAGGCGAAGAAGCTGGAAAAAGAGGCTATGCAGCAGGAAATGATAGAGAACATCAAGGAACATGCTGCTGAGAGCCAGAGGACGAGCGCCGATGCAAAAAGAGCTATCGCACGGCGTGAGCGAGCTGAAGCAGAGCGGATGGATGCAGAAGGCGCTCAGAAGACTATTATTTCTGAGGGTGCTTCCATGGAGGACACACAGAATGCGGTCAATTCCGAGATTACCAATATTCTCAATAAGCTCAGCCTTCTTTCGAACGACGTAAAGGGCAGTGCAATAGATAATCAGATATGAGCCCCGGGGATGGAGTCAGGGGACCAAAATCAAGGATGCGCATTATTTCAATGGAGTGAAAACATTGGAATGATGCGCTTTTTAATTGTCCATTCGTAACATGAAAATAGCTATTCATGACATGGATAAAGCCTACGCAAATGTTCTGATGCTATGATTTATGCATAAACAGACAAGAGGATGAAATATGAATAAGTACAGTATAGCAATTTGTGATGATGAAGAGCCAGTGAGATGTCTTTTACGCGAATGGACAAGGACAAGTACACCCGGGGCAGAGGTTAGGGAATACTCGGGTGGCAAAGAGCTGCTAAGGGATATCGATGAAGGCCTTAGGTTTGATGTGTTGTTCCTTGATATTGCCCTGGAGGAGAGTGATGGCTTTGAGACAGCAAAAGAGCTGGAAAAGAAAATAGAGGCAACCGGTAAGAGTATGCGCGCTTCGAGGCCTCTTATCATTTTTGTTACCGGAATCCCTGACAGAATGGGAGATGCGTTTGAGGTAAAGGCTTTTGATTATCTGATAAAGCCGGTTTCAAAAGATATATTTGAGAGTGATCTGCATCGTGCAATTGAGGAGCTGAAGAGGCTTGATGCACAGCTTATATGCGAAACTTCATATCACAACAAAGAAGATTTCATCACAGTTCAGATCGGAAAAGAGTCTGTGACTTTGAGGGTAAAAGACATTCTCTATGTTGAAAGCTCCGGCAGAAAAGCAGTAGTGCGTATGAAGGATAAACGCTATGAAATCTACAGACAGATGTCCGGACTTGAAGAGGAACTTGGAAAAGAATTTTTCAGAATCCACAGGGGATATCTGGTTAATATGGAGCATATTAAAGGGTACTCGAGGTCTGAGGTTCAGGTAGATAACGGGGATTTACTCATCATCTCCAAATATAAATACCAGGAATTTGTAAAAGCATATATGGATTACATATCCTAAAAAGCGGAGGGGTTATGACCGAAGAACAGATAAGGATAGCTCAGCAGTTATACGGAATGATCATGATTCTTATCAGGGGAGCGTTTCTGGGATTGTTTCTGGATCTTTTTCTGGAAAAAGAGATATTGAACAGAGCAAAGATAATTATGATATCAGCAGTCATGACTGTTATCGGGCTAATTCTCTTTGCCATACCGTTCTCCACAAGAGGACTGTACAGCCTCATCGGACTTATCGTCATAGCCATAGTCTTTTGGCTGATCAATCCCAAAGTGCTGCCTCACTCGATATTTGTTTTCTTTTTGTGGAACAATGTCTTTTACGTATGGTATCTTGCAAACTTCGCAATCTTCAATGAAATTACAGATAAGATCACAGGAGCAATTGATTATTCAAAGGAAGGTGCCATAGAGCGTTTGTGGCTTTGGATGTTTGCGCTTATAGTGGCGCAGATTGTCTTTATGGCACTTACACTTTTGGGCGAATATCTGGTAGTAAGAAAACTCTGTCAAAAGAAATATGACATGTCCTGGACGGAAGCTCTTTATCTGTCAGTTTATTCGGCGGTCTCGTACATTATCTGTTACATGATTGCCGATGTCATGGTTGTTCCTTTGGAAAAAGAGGTATTCTTTTTATTGGACGAAAAGAGAGGAATGGTATTTACACTTCCTCTGCTTGCACTGCTACTATTCATAGGCGAGATATCTGCCATTGCTATCTGGCAGAGGTATAGACGGCTCAAGGAAGAGGAACTGCGACTTCAGGAGGAACTTAAACAGCAGGAATTTATCAGGAAGAAGATAGAGTACACAGAAAAATATCATGACCGTATCAGGACGCTCAGGCATGATATGGCCGGAAAACTAATGATACTAAAGAGCTTTTTGGAAAATGAAAGATATGAAGATGCTTCGAAGTTTCTTGGTGAAATGAACATAGAACTGAGCACGAATAGCATGCAGAATTCTACAGGAAACGCAGTCACCGATATAGTGATAAACGAGGCAGCAGGTCAGGCGGACAATCTAAAATGTGAATTTCGGGCGGACTTCTCTTTTCCCAAAGAAAGTGGTATTGGCGCTACAGACGTGGGAATCATATTGAATAACCTGCTTGACAATGCACTGGAAGCTGTGACACTGATCCCGGAAAACGAAAGGTACATAAAACTAACGGGAGAGTTTAAGGAGAACTTTTTCCTGATTAGAGCCGAGAACTCTTTTGACGGAGTGCTGAAAAGAGATGTGGATGGCAATTTAGTGAGCAGGAAGAGACAGCAAACCGATGGAGAGCTTCATGGAATTGGGCTAAAGAGTATGATGAGTATTGCGGATAAATATCTTGGGACAATGGATATCAGTTCAGAGAATAAGGTATTCAAGGTCAGAGTTATGCTCCAAAGCAGAGAAGATGACTATTCACTACATTAAAATGTCCGTTGATGCATCAGCTATTTATCCGGATATATTCATAGTCGATACCTGTAATGTAACAGTAAAGCGCTGGAAGTGTGAGGTGAACAGAATATGAAGATAGCGAGTAGTGATGTTTATTCCAAGGCAAATTACAGCTATCAAAAGGAATTGAAAAGCAGCGGCGCAGGGACAAGCGGATTTTTTGCAGGAATAGTAGAAAAGCATGTAGAGAATGAAAAGGCGGATTATCAGGCAACGGGCAGGATCACAACTGAGGATGGCAGGGAAATCAAGGTGGATGTAGATGTTGCAATGGCGAGGAAGAAAGAGCGCGATACATTTATTGCAATGTCTTCACCAATGGATAGCCTCTTTGACCCACTGATAATAAATACTGGGCAGCAGGCAACTTCACTTAGTGATAAGAAATTTAAGTTTGACCTGGATGCTGACGGAAAGCAGGATGAGATTTCCATGACAAAGGCAGGAAGCGGATTTCTTGCTCTTGATAAAAATGGAGATGGCAAGATAAATGATGGCACGGAGTTGTTTGGTGTTAAGAGCGGTGATGGCTTTAAGGATCTTTCTGAGTATGACAGCGATGGCAATGGATGGATTGATGAGAGTGACGAGGTCTTCGAAAAGCTGCAGGTTTGGAGTAAGACCGATGATGGAAAAGAGGAATTAAAGAGCCTTAAGGAATCGGGAGTAGGCGCGATTTATCTGGGTGCTGAGGATACTGAATTTACAATAGACGGGACGGATGGCGCCCTCGATGGAAAGGTAAGAAAGACCGGCTTTTATCTGAAAGAAGACGGTGGAGCAGGAACTATACAGCATGTTGATCTTGCCATAAAGGGCAGGGAGCCCGAGCTTTTGAGCGCAGCTGAGAAGCTTGACGAATTGCTCGAGAAAATGCGAAGTGAGCGATCTTCGAGAAGGCGGAATAGTAATAATGATAACGCAAGGCGCAGAGCACAGAGAGCAGCAAGGCAAAAGAAGCAGATCGAGGAATGCCAGAAGCGCAAGGAACTCAATAAAGAACTAACGGATAAGGCAATCGAACATAGAAAAATGTTGTACAGTCAACAAAAATGAACCCTGGAGACGGAGTCAGTGGTCCATTTTTGAGCCCTGGGGACGGAGGTGAGGGACCATTTTCAAAATTTTCTGAAAATGGTCCCTCACCTCCGTCCCCAGGGCTCAAAATAGTATAGAATAGATTGTATATAGATGTAGACTTAAAGGGAGGATCAGGCATGCAGATTTCAGACATCGATAACGGCAAGGCATTTGATTGGGGAAATACATCAAAAGACTATGCTAAATACCGTGACATTTATCCTAAGGAGTTCTATGAGTGCATTCTGGATATGGGACTGTGCAAAGACGGCCAGAAAGTGCTTGATATCGGGACGGGAACAGGAGTCCTTCCGCGCAATATGTATAGGTACGGCGCTAAGTGGATTGGGACAGATATCTCGGAGAATCAGATAGAACAGGCAAAAGAGCTTGCAGATCAGCAGGGGATGGACATTGAGTTTTACAAATGTCCTGCGGAAGAAGTCAGCTATCCGGACAATACGTTTGATGTCATCACCGTGTGCCAGTGCATCTGGTATCTGAATGCTGAGATAATAACTGACAGGTTTGCAAAGATGCTTAAACCCGGAGGAAAGCTCCTTATCCTGTATATGGGATGGCTCCCATACGAAGATCCGATTGCCGGTAAGAGTGAGGAAATCATCCTAAAGCACAATCCGAACTGGTCCTCTTACGGAGATACTGTTCATCCGGTTTATGTTCCGGATGCACTATTGTCATCTTTTGACTTGGTGAAAAGAGATGAATTCAGAGTCGATGTGTCTTTTACCAGGGAAGGGTGGCATGGCAGAATGCGTGCGTGCAGAGGAGTTGGAGCGGCTATGAATGAGCAACAGCTTAAGGCTTGGAATAACGAGCATATGCAGATGCTTGAAGAAAATGCTGGGGAAGAATTTGTGGTTAAGCACTATGTGTCTTTTGCGGAACTTCAGGTGAAAAAGAGATAATCAGAGATGAAGTTTGAACTGGACTTGCCGGCAGGGCGTGAAGCTCTGTCGGTTTTTTGTTATAATAAACATGACATACAGATGTCATGTTTGGATTGATATCATATATTCAGAGAGCAGGAAGAGAGCAAAAATGAAGATAGACAGGCTGATCGGGATACTGTCCGTGCTGCTTCGGCAGGAGAAGACTACAGCTCCGGAGTTGGCAGAACGGTTTGAAGTATCAAAGAGAACCATAAACAGAGATATAGAGGATCTGTGTAGAGCCGGGATTCCGATACAAACTACCCAGGGCGCCAACGGCGGAATCAGCATCATGGATGGATACCGGATGGACAGGACTCTTCTTACGTCAAAAGATATGCAGATGATCCTTGCGGGACTCAGGAGCCTTGACAGTATCAGTGGCAGCAGGTACTACGGACAGCTCATGGAAAAGATCAGTGCAGGTTCATCTGAGTTTGTGAGCGGCCGTGATTCCATTCTAATCGATCTCTCGTCCTGGTACCGGGATACGCTTGCTCCCAAGATAGAAACTATACAGAGCGCTATTGAAAACAGGCACATACTGACCTTTAAGTATTACAGCCAGACCGGAGAGAGCAGTCGTAGGATTGAGCCATACTATGTGGTGTTCAAGTGGTCCAGCTGGTACGTTTGGGGATGGTGCCTTAAAAGAAAGGACTTTCGCCTGTTTAAGTTAAACCGAATGGATAAGGTGGGGGAGTCGGCTGCTGAGTTTAAGTGCAGAAGCGTTCCTGCACCGGATCTATCAACTGAAAAGGTGTTTCCGGGTGGAATAAAGGTGAAAGCTCTTTTTACAAAAGACGTGAAGTGGCGCCTGGTAGAAGAGTTTGGCCCTGAGTGCTTCAAAGAGCAGGAGGACGGAAGACTGCTGTTTACGGCGGATTACACGGATATGGAGAACCTTGTGACGTGGATTTTGACCTTTGGAGAAAAGGCAGAGCTTCTTGAACCGAAGGAGGCGCGGGAGAGGCTGGCTACAATTGTCAGGAATATGAATGATGTTTATAAGGAGGTTAAAAGATAATGAGGCTTGATGGATTTGGACTTTTGGTGGAAGACATGGGGAAGATGGTCAGATTCTACAGAGATGTTCTGGGATTTGAGATAAAAGAGGCAGAGGATACCTCCAATGTGTATCTGGTTAAGGATGGGACTCTTTTCCTGCTGTACGGAAGAGGGGACTTCGAGAAGATGACAAACAGGAAGTATGAGTATGTCAAAGGACTTAACGGACATTCTGAGATTGCACTCTATGTGGATACCTTTGAGGAGGTTGATGCTGCATTTAAGAAAGCAGTAGAAGGTGGCGCAACAGTGGTGCTTGAGCCTGAGCTTGAGCCCTGGGGCCAGAGAACCTGCTACATTGCAGACCCGGAAGGCAATCTAATCGAAATCGGCTCCTGGAACAAACCCTACGAAGAGAAGGATAAATAATGGTCCCTGGGGACGGGGGTTAGGGGTCATTTTTTGGCCTTTGGGGACGGAGGTTAGGGACCATTTTGTGGCGAGGATAAAACATGGCATTTGACTATAAAAAAGAATTCAAAGAATTTTATATGCCGGCATCAAAACCTGAAATTGTAACTGTGCCTAAGATGAATTATGTTGCCGTCCGCGGTACGGGCGACCCGAATGAGGAAGACGGTGATTATAAAAGAGCAATTGGTATGCTTTACGCAATTTCTTTTACCATCAAGATGAGTAAAAAGGGTGACCATAGAATTGAAGGATATTTCGATTATGTAGTGCCTCCGCTTGAAGGCTTTTGGTGGCAAGATGGAATTGAAGGCGTGGATTACGCGCAAAAGGAAACGTTCAACTGGATTTCTGTGATACGGCTTCCGGACTTTGTGACAAGAGCTGATTTTGACTGGGCAGTTGCAGAGGCGACGGAAAAGAAAAAGCAGGATTTTTCAAAGGTGGAGTTTATGATTTTGGAAGAGGGCCTCTGCGTCCAATGCATGCATGTCGGACCATACGATGATGAGCCTGCTACAGTTGCGATGATGCATGAGTATATGGAGAAGCAGGGATATGCGCTGGATATCACAGACAAAAGACTTCATCACGAGATCTATTTGAGCGATGCCAGAAAGGTAGCACCTGAGAAACTCAGAACTGTGATCAGACATCCTATAAAACCTAAGGAGGGTTGAACATATGGAATTCATCCGTGTGACAAAAGATAATCTGGAAGAAGAGCACATTTGCTGTGCAATCTCAAACAATAAGGACGTGCAGGTGTCATCCAAGAAGGCTTGGCTGGCAGACAGGTTTGATGAAGGGCTTGTCTTTCTGAAAAGCGCAGAGCGAGGCAAGTGTTTCATTGAATATATTCCTGCTGAGTATGCATGGGTCCCGATTCAGGCGGCCGACTTCATGTACATTGACTGTCTGTGGGTTTCCGGTTCGCTTAAGGGACATGGATACTCAACGGAGCTGCTTGATGCATGTGTCAAGGACAGCAAGGAGAAAGGCAGGGCAGGATTGTGCATTTTGTCTGCTTCGAAGAAAAAGCCGTTCCTGGCTGATCCTAAGTTCCTTACATACAAGGGTTTTAAGGTTTGCGATGAAGCTGACAATGGGATCCAGTTGTGGTATCTGCCTTTTGCTGAAGGCAGCGTGGCACCACAATTCAAAGAAAGCGCAAGGCATCCGCATACAGATGAGACGGGCTATGTTCTGTACTACACGAATCAGTGCCCGTTCAATGCTAAGTATGTACCGGTGCTGGAGCAAACTGCCTCTGAACATAATATCCCATTCAAGGCAATTAGGATAACAACCAGGGAAGAAGCGCAGAACGCACCGACGCCGATTACAACTTATGCATTTTTTTGCGACGGTGAATATGTCACCAATGAGCAGATGAATGACAAAAAGTTTTTGAAGCTGGTAAATGAACCCTAGGGACGGGGGTTAGGGACCATTTTACTCAGACGTTTTACTGTTGTTTCAGAAATGTCCATTAACCTTGCAACCTGTTTAACAGTTAAACCCAAGTTTCTCAACTTGAAGACCAGTCGGTTTCGTTGTGTTTTGTCAAGATTGTTCACTTCAGATGTTGAAGACAGTTTGGATGTAGATAAAAATAAATCCAAAGCTTTTTCATCAGTAAAAAAGAGCTTTTGTTTCTTGTGATCATCAGCGAATAATTCGTCCTCGGCTGGACCTGATTCTTTTGAAAAGAACTTGTGAAGCTCATGTCTGGAACCTGCGATGCTGTCAGCAAGGTCGGTATCAATCAGAGCACTCTTTTGACCATAATACACGTTGTAACTGCTCCAACGATATTCTGAAGGATAACGGCATATGTTAGCCTTGACTGGATTATCGTGAATATACACAAGAGCTGCAAGAAAGGCTCTTTCGTTTTCAATTGTCGTGCTACGGTAACGATCCTGAAAAAGATGTCCTGTACGCAAATATTTATTGTTATACCATTTAACAAATTTTGCCCCAAGGCTTTGGAAGAAACTTGGAAGCTCATCCGAAGGAGAATTTAACAATAAGTGGATATGATTGTCCATTAAACAATATGCATATATCTTAATGTCATATTTCATTTTGCAATCGGAAAGAATATAGATAAACTTTTGATAATCAGAATCTTCTTCGAAGATAAGATGTTGATTAACAGAACGAAGTATGATGTGATATATGCCGGTCGAACTCAAAGTTCTGGGTCTTCTTGGCATTTTTCACTCCTTTGTTCACAGAAGAATTCTGTGATTGATTTATTTAAAGATGCATTATACATTTGTTGAAAAAGAAAAGCAATACATAAAGTAAAAATGGTCCCTACCCCCCGTCCCTAGGGTTCATTTTTTGGCCCAGGGGACGGGGGTTAGGGACCATTTTACGGAGGAGCACGATGCACTTTGTTGAGGCAAAAGGAATACTGACAGAAAATCATGGACGCCATGGAATGAATATTTATCGTGGATGCACTCACGGATGCATATACTGTGATAGCAGGAGCAAGTGCTATCAGTTCAAGCATCCCTTTGAAGATATAGAAGTTAAGCGTAACGCGCCGGAGTTACTTGAAAAGGCGCTCAAATCCAAAAGGCAAAAGTGCATGATAGGAACCGGGGCTATGTCGGATCCGTATATGCACTGCGAAGAGGAACTGAGACTTACCAGGAAATGCCTGGAGATTATAAGACAATATGGATTTGGACTGGCAATCCAAACAAAATCTGATCGCATCCTCCGCGACATAGATATTCTGGATGAAATAAACCATAGCGCCAAATGTGTAGTGCAGATGACTCTCACTACCTACGATGATGATCTGTGCAGGATTTTGGAACCCAATGTCTGCAATACCAAACGAAGGATAGAAGTCATTGAAGAAATGCAGAAAAGAGGCATTCCCACGATAGTATGGATCACACCGATTCTTCCGTTCATCAATGATACCCGGGAAAATATCACAACTATACTTAGCGAGTGCGTTCGCGTAGGTGTTAAAGGCATCATTGATTTTGGCATGGGGCTGACGCTGCGCGAAGGCGACCGGGAGTACTACTACGCAGCTCTTGATAAGCATTTCCCGGGAATGAAGGAGCGTTACATAAGAACCTACGGAAACGCCTATGAATTACCGAGCCCTAACGCAAAAGAGCTGTTTAAGATCTTTAAAAAGATTTGCAATGAAAACAACATCATGTCGAGACCGGAAGACTGCTTTCAGTATATGAATGAATTACCCGACAAGTACGAGCAGATGAGTTTGTTTGACTTGTGAAAATGATGTTTTTTATAACGATTACATATTTACTTAATACAATTTTTATAATCATTTTGTATAATTATAAATAGTGTAGCCGTTGTAAGAAATTTCATGTTTCAATGTGGAGGTATGTCATGAGTGACAATTCGTCTAAAAAAGCAGGCGCATCACCTAAGGCAATCAGTGCCAAGATTTCTGTACTGTTTGTTGCAATGCTTATTATCACAATTTTGGTTGCTGAGGGAATCATTTTTTCTCTTGGTTATTCTATGATCAAGGACCTTATTTACAATTCTTTGGAAAACGAGGTTTCTGTAGATGCCAGTAAGGTAAACAGAGAACTCAATTCTACATTCTATTACCTTAATGCTGTAGCAGATGCTGTTGAGCAGAATGAATTTGCCTCCAATGAAGAGCTGATGGGATATCTTGCGGGAACAGTCGGAAGATATGCACTTCTTCCGACCGGTACGTATGTAATGCTTAATGATAAGACATTTTTGTATCCGGCTGATCCAACATATGAAATAGAAGATTGTACAGAAAATGTTATGTACAAGGAAGCAATGACGTACACTAACAGCTGGTTCTATTACTATGATGTTCCTTACTTTGATAAGGTTACAGGTGGGCTATGTGCATCTGTTATAAGACGTGTTCATCTTAAAGATGGCAGAGAAGGTGCATTTGCAGCAGATATGTTCTTATCCAGCGTTCAGGAAGATCTTGGTAACGTTAAGATATATCAGACAGGCGGAGCCATGATGATCACAGGTCAGGGGCTTTTGCTTACTTATAAAAATGCAGAAGCTTGCGGAAGTAATGTGGCAGATATTAAGGATGACCCATTCCTTACCGCTATTGGCAAGTATGTAGCAACAGAAGCGGGAAAAGAAACTCATGAAGTAGTTAATACTAAGATAAACGGAGAACAGTATTATCTTGCCGCTTCCCAAGTAAGCGGAACAGACTGGTTCGTAATTGCATATGTTAAGCAAAAAGAGGTACTCTCAGCACTTATCAGCCTTGTTGCAATTCTTGCGGTTGTCACAGTTATTGCAGTAGCTGTTGTGATCATTGTAATGAACATAGTTCTTAGAAAACTTATTAAGAACCCTGTTACAAGCCTTACAGGTAATATTGAAAAGATTTCAGGCGGTGACTTTACTGTTGATATTTCCTCCAACGGAAATGATGAGATTGCTTATATGAACAATGCTATGGGCAATTTCGTCAATGGTATGAGGACGTCCCTGAGTGAGATAAAAGATGTTTCCGGCAGACTTCTTGATGATGCACAAAATTCCAAGAGTACAGCTGAAAATCTTGAGGGAGCGGCTAATGAGCAGTCAGCCAGCATGAATCAGATCCGTGAGAATATTGAAAACATGGCTAAGGCTGTAAATGAAGTTGCAGAAAATGCTACAGTTCTTGCTCAGACAGTTGCCAATGTAACAGAGCAGGAAGAGCAGATAGAAGAAACCATGAATGAGCTTGTAACAAAGGCTGATTCCGGACAGCATGAGATGGCAGGCGTTGCTAATGGAATGAACGATATAGTTGATTCCATGAAGGATATGGCGGATGCGGTTTCAAGTGTTGATGAGGCAGCTGAGAAGATCAATCAGATTGTTGACCTTATTAATTCCATTTCTTCGCAGACAAATCTTTTGTCACTTAATGCAAGTATTGAGGCTGCAAGAGCCGGAGAAGCAGGAAAAGGCTTTGCTGTTGTTGCTCAGGAAATCGGTCAGCTTGCTCAGAACTCCGCAGATGCCACAAAGCAGATTGCAGATATTATCAAAGACATGTCTGCAAGAGTTCAGCAGCTTTCGGAAAAATCCGAGACCAATACTCAGATGATCAACTCAAGTGCAGAATCTGTCAATAATGCTGCTTCTACATTTAAGGAAATCACACAGCAGCTGTCAGAAGCCAATGATACACTTATTACAATGGCAGGACAGATGGAAAAGGTTAATGATGTAGCAACAAATATGGCATCAGTTTCTGAAGAACAGTCAGCATCCACTCAGGAGATCGCCGATAATGTTGAAAGAGTTACAGAAGCAGCCAGAGGAGTTGCATCATCCTCAGAGCTTGTTGCAAGTGCAGCGTCCTCAGTATCGGAGGCAGTTGATACCATTAACGGAAACCTTGAGAGATTTACAATTCAGTAAAACAGACGATGATTTCAGCTTAACAAAAGATCCGCGGCATTTGTCGCGGATCTTCTTTTGTACCAAAACTTTCCAATCAGGAAAAAAATATCTTTATAAACTCGAAAAACAGTGTATTAATATAGATAGTTCCTTCTTTTAGAATCATTTATAGAAATGATGAAGATTGGAAGGGACTTTGAAATGAAAGACAAAAAGATCACATACAAAGAGATATGGAAAATCCGAAATTGCAGGAAACTGCTGGCATCAAATCTCATTAACAGATTTGGAGACTCGATTGATAGTATCGCATTTACCTGGCTTGTTTATCAGATCACGGGAAGTGCAGCATGGTCAGCGCTTATATTCGGACTTAATCAGCTTCCCGGCATATTTGTACAACCATTGGCGGGACCTTTTGTAGAGGGCAGGAATAAGAAACGGATAGTCATTGTTACCGACATCTTGCGAGGTCTTACAATTTCAGCATTTGTGGCTTTGTATTATATGAATTTGGTGACACCTGTTCTTATGGCTGCGTTCACAATGCTCATTACAACCGTTGAGTCTTTTAACATACCTGCTTCCTCTGCATTTATTCCGAAACTTATAGATGAGAAACATTATGCGACTGCAACCGGCCTTAACATGACTGCTTCAAAGATATTTGAACTTATAGGAATGGGAGCAGCGGGCGTTATCATTGCTTCACTGGGCGCCGGATGGGCAATGCTCATCGATGCAGCGACATTCTTTATCGGAGCGGCTATCATCGCAACTATCGAATATAAGGGATGCGTGCTTAAAGACAAAGCTATAGAAAACCAGAGCTATGGAACCAAATTTACGGAAGGCTTTAAATATCTCATAGGTAATAAGACAGTACTGTATTTTTGCCTGCTCTGTGTTTTACTTAATTTCATGCTGACACCGCTTAACGGCTTTCTCGCGCCGATCGCTTCAGAAGTTTACGGCATGGACAGTAATTTTATGAGCATCTGCGTAATGCTCATGTCGGGAGCTACGATCATTGCATCACTTGTAATGCCTAAGGTTATCGAGAAGTTCTCTTTTGACTTTCTGGCTATTATGCTGGGATCTGTCATAGGCCTTACCTGCGCAGCACTTTCGATGGGAGGTTTTGTAAAAGGAAATGCAGTTGGAGCATACATGCTGGGAGGCGCATGCTTTATAGTGCTTGGCTTTACTTCAGGCCTTCTCTCGGGCTGCCTTAATGTCACTTTTGTAAAAGCAGTGGATCATGACTACCTCGCCAGGATCGGAGCTGTGTTTAATGCAATTGCCGTCGCAAGTGCCCCTGTTGCTACTTTCATAGTGGGAATACTTGCAGTGTCGATGAGCGTAGCAAAGATCGTTTTTTGCTTTGGCATATTTGGAACACTTATGTTTATAGGGCTTTTCTTTTTCCGAAATCAGAAATCATCAATAGGAGTTTTAGGAAATGAGACATAATCTCTGCGAGAACATCAAGAAATATCGAAAAGACAAAATGCTTACGCAGGAACAGCTGGCTGAGGCGGTTGGAGTAACTGTGGGCACGGTGTCGAAGTGGGAGAACGGGAACTGCATTCCTGACATATCAATGATCATGGAACTTGCCGATTTCTTTGAGATTTCTGTAGATGTCCTTGTTGGTTTTGATACTCCTGCGAAAAAAGTCCCGGAGATGCTAGAGAGGATCAAGGAGCATTACAAAAAGCATGAGATGGATGAAGCTATTATGGAGTGTTCCAAGGCACTGGCCAAGTATCCCAACGATTTTGAGCTCCTTATGATTGCTGCGAACATTCGCTATGTGCTTTGGTATGAGACCGGCGATGAGTCAATGCGGAATCAGGCAAAAGAGCTTTTTCAGAAAGCCAAACTTAACATCCCGGATGACAATCAGAAAAACCGCCATGAATTTGCAATTCTTCACGATCTTGCTGCGCTTGAAAAAGACAAAAAGAAGAAAATCGAGCTTTTGGAATCAATTAACATAAAGGCAATCTGTGACGCGGAAATAGGGGAAGTCTACCGCGATAACAAAGACAATAAAAAAGCTTACGAGCTCTTTTCCGAAGGACTTTATATCAGAAGTATGGATGTGATAAATGTCACGGGGCGCTGGATCGGGCCGCTTATCGATGAGAAGAAGTATGATACTGCCCTTGAACTGATCCTGTATTCTGAGCACATATTGAAAACTCTTTACGAAGAAGATAGAGGCAGCTTCGGGACGAAAATGCTCTCGCACCTGGAGGTGATCAAGGCAGTCGTATACGAAATACTTTCTGAGCATGCTGATATGAAAAAGTCTGTGGACACTGCGATCAGATATGCAAAAGCTTTCGACGAAGCGCCTGCCTATGAACTCAGAAAAGGTGCCAGGTTATGGCTTGGTAAATCGACTAAGGACAATGCTGTTGCTTTCGATGATCAGGGCCCGTCTGCCATAAATGCAATTGAGAATCTGGTAAAAGACTTTGAGAAAGAACACAAGGGCGCCGGAAGGGCGGCAGCGAAAAATGTGCATAAGTACTTGATGGAGAAGGCATATCGATAAAAGGTATGTCTTTTTCTTTTGCTATTGACAATACGCAATGTGTATAATAATATGTGTATACGCAATGAGTATAGAAGATGGATTGAATATTGGCCAAAGGGGGATTGAGGATGGATAGTAAGGATTATCTTATAGAATTAAGAAACAGCACAGGAATGTCCAGGAAGGAGTTCTGCACATATTTCGATATACCGTATCGCACGCTTCAGGACTGGGAACTGGGAAATAGGAAGATGCCGGATTATCTCCTAAGATTGATGGCATATAAGATTGAAATGGAAAAACTTGCGAGGAACAATGAGGAAAATAAAAGAAATGGAGATTGATTATTAGTGGAAAGATTTGATTTAGAAAAACTTGAAAATGCAATTATATATGTAGAGCGCATTGCTGAGGGTAAGAATCCTGTAAATAATACTATAGCTGATAGTGACGACGTGATGAATGATCCCATTATTATCAGAAGCATGTTTTTTATAAAAGATGTACTGGTAGAACTCAAGAATAATAACGGAATTATTGGGAAATCTAAAGGTAGTAAGAAAAAGGAATTCCCGATTGAAACTCTTTCTGACTTCCAATATGTTGAGGTTAAGACAATTACAAGACTGACTGAACAGCTGAATTCCGGAATTGATGAAACGGTATACAAGAAATTATCATACAGGCCAATAACAGACTGGCTTAAGAGAAATGGTTATCTGATCGAAACAGAAGATACTAGGCTTGGCAAGAAAGTTACTTTCACCACAGAGAAAGCTCAGGCTGTAGGTATTACGCATTCGCTTCAGACCAGTATGAGCGGAAACTCATATTACAGAGTTGTATATGATAAAAACGGACAGGAATTTGTTGTACGGAATTTGCCGTCAATGCTTTGAGTGGTTCTTGCTCTGAGTGCTTTATGATTGACTAAAAATTGAGATTATGTTATATATA
The DNA here is from genome assembly GCF_000420865.1 of Butyrivibrio sp. XPD2006. Lineage (GTDB taxonomy): Bacteria > Bacillota > Clostridia > Lachnospirales > Lachnospiraceae > Butyrivibrio. The sequence goes on along the minus strand of NZ_ATVT01000007.1, from coordinate 139,121 downwards.
GCATAAAGAAAGGAGGCGGGCATATATGAGTGATTTACAAGAACTTACCAATGAACTGATGCAGGATCCTGATTTTAAAAAGGAGTATGAAGCGCTTCAGCCGGAAATGAATATAACAAGAGCTATATTAGATGCGCGTATACGAGCCGGAATGACGCAAACGGAATTGGCGGAGAAAAGTGGTATTAGTCAGGCTGATATATGCCGTCTCGAGAAGGGAACAAGGAATCCAAGTATCGCTCTTTTGAAACGCCTTGCGGATGCGATGGACAGTACTCTCAGGATAGAGTTTGTTCCGAAAAAGCTATAGTAAAGAACTATGTATATCATTTGCCTTCTAATACTGCATATGTTAGTATTAGAAGGTCTTAAATATACAGAAAGAACGCTTTGCGTATAGGTGAAGAAATGTTTATCAGATAATTTGGCTTAGGTGAACACGATGTTTTTGATAGCTGCTTACTGCAGCTGTTTTGTGTACGCTTAATCTGGATTATCATGCATTTCATGTCCTATGATATAGGTCTATTTGTGTGAGTCTATTTTGCGTATGCAGAATAGGCTTTTTTGTTTGCAGTGGCAGATGAAACGGGAGGAATTTGATGACAAACAGAAAAATCAGGATTATTCCTTTTGATATGAAATATCTTGAGGACTATTACAAGAACTTTAACGAGGAGATTACCAAATATCAGTGGCCTGACCCCTTTGAGACCATTGAGGATGCAAGAGCCCTTCTTCAGGATTTTCTTGATGAGATGGAAAAAGAGGAAACTCTTGTTTTTGCCGTTGTTGATACTGATGAGAGATTCGTCGGAAGCGTCGAAACGCACGGGCTTTCAGGAGACTGCCCGGAACTTGGAGTGTGGATCATAGAATCCGAGCAGGGAAAGGGCTATGCGTATGAAGCGCTGAAATACATTTTGGACTATGCTAACAGTAAGTACGGCAAGACAGAATTTTTCTACGAAGCCGATGTTCGAAATGCAGGTAGTAACAAGTTACTGAGCAAATTCGCTGACAGTTACGAGATTGAAGCTCTTGATACGGAGGAGCTTGTAACGGATTCCGGAAAAGAGCTAAAACTTCGGGGGAATAGGTTGACCAGAAAGGGGATTGCATGAATTATTTTGTTGAAGGATTACAGGGAAGTGGCAAAAGCACACTTGTAAGGCGGCTCTCGGAGAAGTATCATGACTACAAGGCTGTTTGCGAGGGCGATTATTCTCCTGTGGAGCTTGCGTGGTGTGCTTATGTTGATAAGAAAACTTATGCAGGAATCCTTGATAAGTACAGCGATATCCGCAGTGAGATCATGGAAAAGAGCTATGAAGAAGACGACCACATAATCATCTGCTACACTAAGATCATTACTGACATCCCGGGATTTCACAAGGATCTTGAAAGGTATGAAATTTATAACGGGAATCTTGCACCGGATAGTTTCAGAGAAATTGTTCTAAGAAGGCTTCGGAGCTGGAGCGGAGATAAGTATATTTTTGAGTGTTCTCTTTTTCAAAATATAGTAGAGGACATGATACTGTTCCAAAAATGCAGCGATCAGGAGATTATTGATTTTTACAGGAAAGTGAAAGAAGCTCTTGCCGGCAAGGAATATCAGATCATGTATATCAGGACCGATGACATAGCATCAAACATTGATGTTATAAGGAAGGAAAGGTCGGATGACAAGGGGAATGAGATGTGGTTTCCGCTGATGATGAGCTATTTTGATAATTCTCCTTATGCCCGGGAAAAGAACTTGTCAGGACCAAAGGCATTACTTGACCATTTCAGGCACAGGCAGGAGCTGGAACTTAGGATCTGCAGAGAAGTATTTGAGGGGAAATACTTGGAACTCAAGTCAAAGGAATATTAAAGAAGGTATAGCTAGGTATGCTTACAATTACGAAAGAACAGGGAACTGGAGCGGGCTCTTGGCCGTTTTGCCAAATTCAATGACTGCAAGAGTTTTCAGAAATGATATATCAAAATTCGGAGGAGAGATTGTGACTTATACAGAGATATTCCGTGAGATAGGTAGCATCATGGAGCATGATTCCGCTACATATCCTGATTACGGCGCGGGGGAATATGAAAAGTACTCAGTAATGATAACCAACGACATGGACAGAAAAGAGTTTGTTCATGCTGTTCAGCAGTATTTGGCAGGGTTTAAGGTTTTTGCCCATATTGGCTTTTCAGATGCTGAATTGAAGAACGCCCACTTTTCTGTTATGCGATACGAAGATGTACTTTATGTTACAGAGGCAGATGGTGAAACCGGACTTGTTCCGGGAGACAGAATAACGAAGATTGACGGAATGACTATTCCGAAGATGGCAGATAAAGAAAAGATCATGCTCATGGGTGAGTCTTTGGAACGTCAGGGTATGCTGTGGCCGGCGGTCATTAAGTTTTATAGCACCTTGACGGTAGAGCATGGGGATGGATCCTGCGCAGAGATTCCGGTTAGACTTGGAACAAAACCCGAACCGGCAGAGAGCTATTATTATAAAAGTTATGATAAGGACACTCTGTATTTAAGACTGGCAGATTTTGTTGATGCTGAGGCTATCAGTAAATTGTATGACGAATGCAGGCAGCAGCTCGACAGCTGCAGGAATCTGATAATTGACGTCCGTGATAATGGTGGAGGGGCTGATGGAGCTTTTTTCCCGCTTTTCGAATACTGCTTTCCTGAGGGCGAGCCTGTAAGTAAATATATCAGGCAGGAGTATCCGATTGCCATAAACTATTCAGCAAGAAACTGCGATGACAGACGCAGGCTCCTTAAAAGCTTTTTTGGAGATGCGATTCCCGATGATCTGAAGCCGATGGTTGATAAGATGCTGTCAGACCTTGAGGAAAAATACGGGAAAGGTCTGATTGAGGAGAAGGATGAACCACCGCTTGATATGTGCGGAAGAAAGGATCCCGAAAGGGTCTTTGTCATTACTGATGAGAGATGCGGCTCCTCGGGAGATGCTTTCGTGGAAGCAATGTCTTTTTCACCGAAGGTAACCGTAGTGGGCAGGCCGACAAGTGGAATCACTGATTATTCCAACGTAAATATGGTTGAATTTGGTGACTTTAAGCTGACTTATCCAACCTCCAGAGATACACGGATCGATCATGGCAAAGGCCTTGGTCAAAAGGGTGTTCCGGTTGATGTTTATATACCGTGGAAGCCTGAGAATATCGGAAAAGACGTTGAACTTGAATATGTTCTGGATCAGATAGAAGCAGCAAGAGCATGATCTTTTCTGAAAAGATGATATTGGAGGATGTTTAAAGCTATGGGAAGAGTAGTTGCCATCAGTGGTGGGGAACTTGATACTACTGAAAAACTAAATATATACGCACTAAAGCTATCCGGAAAGGAAGCACCAAATGTGCTGTTTATCGGGACAGCCAGCATGGATTCGGATGGTTATTTCATAGGCATCAAGACTGCATTTGGCAAGCTGAATTGTAATGTAAAAAACCTGCCGTTGACTAAGGGTGAGCTGAGCTCTGATGAAATCGACAGCAGACTTGAATGGGCTGATGTTATTTATGTAGGTGGTGGCGATACAAGAACAATGATGGGAATCTGGAAACAGCATTCATTGGATAAGAAGTTAAAAGAAATATATGAGAACGACACAGCTGTTTTGACCGGCCTCAGTGCAGGTGCCATATGCTGGTTTAAATCCGGACACAGTGACAGCGACAGCTTTACCGGAGGCGAAGATTGGAAATACACGATTGTGGATGGAATGCTGGGAATATTTCCATATTGCTTTTGCCCTCATTACAATGAGGAGGGAAGAGAATCTTTTGACATAATGATCTCAGACACCGAGTATGACGGACTGGCTCTGGAAAATGAAACTGCATTCGTGGAAGCCTCCGGGCAGCAGTTTATTATTGGATCGCGCCCAGGTGCAAAAGCATGGCTGTTTTCAGATCATACAAAGAAGGAGCTGGAAGTGATTCCTGTTGAAAAAATGGTCCCTTGACTCCGTCCCCAGGGACCAAAAAGGAGCAAAGATAAATGATAAGAATACTATTCGTCTGCCACGGCAGGATTTAATGCCAAAGCAAAGAATGGCGGAAATAAGCCATTTGTGGGCAGAGTAGTATCTGATTTACACCTTGTTTACACCTTTTAAGGTGAACTACTCGATGAATGATGAGAGCACTCTGTGTGATGCAGAGTGCTTTTTCTTAGGTTAGTAGCAAATAAAGTAGCAAAAAGAGAACAGATATGATGCCTAACTATTTTATAGATAAACTATTTAATTACATCATCAATTGCTTAATTGCATCATTTTCGCAAAAATGATGCAATTAACGTTGACGATGAGTATAATGAGTGTTATTATTTAAATGCATCATTATATCCGCTTATGAGTAAATTGATGTATAAATGAGGATATTAAAATGAGAAATTTTGATTACAGTAAAAAATGGGAAAAACTACTGACACCGGAAATAGTGGCACTTCTTACACAGATTCATGAGTATAAAGGCGAGCAGTCTCTTTTTATAGAAGCGAAGGCAGATACGCTGACACAGCTTGTGGAGATTGCAAAGATTCAGAGTACAGAGGCATCCAACAAGATTGAAGGTATCTATACTTCCGATGCGAGACTGAAAGCACTAGTTAAAGATAAGACTACGCCTAAGACGAGAAACGAGCGCGAAATAGCCGGATACAGGGATGTGCTTAATACAATCCATGAGAGTCATGATTATATTTCGATAAGACCAAATATGATCCTACAGCTTCATAGAGATCTTTATAAATTTGAAGGTTATGATATTGGCGGAAAGTATAAAGCAGCTGATAACGTTATTGAGGAAGAGGACGAACATGGCAACAAATTTGTAAGATTCAGGCCGGTTCCTGCATGGGAAACGCCCGAGGCAATCGAGAATCTTTGTAATGAATTTGACAAAGCTCTCGGGATCGGAACAATAGATCCGCTTCTTCTGATACCAATGTTTATACTGGATTTTTTATGCATCCATCCGTTTAATGACGGCAACGGAAGAATGAGCAGACTGCTTACATTGCTGACGCTGTATAGGGCTGGATACATCGTAGGAAAGTACATCAGTATCGAGCATCTGATTGAAAAGACTAAAACATCATATTATGAGTGCCTGCAGGAAAGTTCTCTTAACTGGCATGAGGAAGAGAATAATTATGTTCCGTTTGTACAGTATATGCTTGGTGTTGTAGTGGCCGCATACAGAGATTTCTCTGACAGAGTAGAGACATTGGTTGCAAGCGGACTTTCAAAACCGGAGCGCGTGGCTGAATTGATAAAAAATACTTACGGCGAGATCACGAAGTCGCAGATCATGGAAAAATGCCCTGACATAAGCCGCATAACTGTTGAGAGGGCACTGTCAGAACTTCTGTCATCGGAAAGCATAATAAAGATTGGTGGCGGCAGATATACAAAATACGTTTGGAACAGAGATAAGGAATAAAGGAGAACGATAATGACCGGAGAACTTGGTAATAAGATTGATAGTTTGTGGGAAATCTTTTGGAACGGCGGAATCACAAATCCGCTCGATGTTGTTGAGCAGATGACATACCTCATGTTTATAAAGGATCTGGATGATACAGATAACCTCCGCGCAAAGGAAGCTGCCATGCTTGGGCTTTCTTACAAGAGCATATTTGCAGATGAAGTTGAGATCGGAGACCGTAAGGTTGATGGTAATCAGCTTAAGTGGTCTACCTTCCACGACTTCCCGGCACAGAGAATGTATTCAGTTGTCCAGGAATGGGTATTCCCTTTTATAAAGAATCTTCACGGAGACAAGAACTCTGCCTATAGCAAATACATGGATGACGCAATCTTTAAGGTGAACACTCCTTTGATGCTCTCCAAGATTGTTGATGCTATGGATGAAATATATTCCATGATGGAAGAACTACACCAGACAGACATCCGTGGTGATGTATATGAGTACCTTCTTTCTAAGATTGCTCAGTCCGGTGTTAACGGCCAGTTCAGAACACCGAGACACATCATCCGTATGATGGTAGAGATGATGGATCCGAAGCCTACAGACTTTATTTGCGATCCGGCTTGCGGAACTTCAGGATTCCTTGTTACCAGCGGAGACTACTTAAGAGAAAAATACAAGAAGGAAGTACTTCTTGATAAACAGAACAGAAATCATTTCATGAACGACATGTTCCATGGATATGATATGGACAGAACCATGCTCCGTATCGGTGCCATGAATATGATGACTCATGGAGTAGAAAATCCGTTTATCGAGTATCGTGACAGTTTGTCTGACCAGAACCCTGATAAGGATATGTATTCCCTTATTCTGGCAAATCCACCGTTTAAGGGCAACCTCGATGCAGATACCGTATCAACAGACCTTCAGAAGGTATGTAAGACCAAGAAGACAGAGCTTTTGTTCCTTGCGCTGTTTGTAAGAATGCTTAAGATTGGTGGAAGGTGTGCTTGCATCGTTCCTGACGGAGTACTCTTTGGATCTTCCAATGCTCATAGGGCTATAAGAAAGGAAATCGTAGAAAATCAGCGACTTGAAGCAGTAATCTCTATGCCCTCCGGTGTGTTTAAGCCATATGCCGGTGTTTCTACAGGAATACTTATCTTTACTAAGACAGGACATGGCGGAACAGACGATGTATGGTTCTATGATATGACTGCTGACGGCTTCAGTCTTGATGATAAGCGTACTGAAATCAAGGATAACGATATCCCTGATATCATCAGCCGCTTCAAGAATCTTGAAGCTGAAAAAAACAGAAAACGTACGGACAAGTCCTTTATGGTTTCCAAGAAGGAAATTGCTGATAATGATTATGATCTCTCTATTAACAAGTACAAAGAAGTTGAATATGTAGCGGTAGAGTATCCGCCTACATCAGAGATTATGGCAAATATCAGAGAAATTGAGAAGCAGATTAGCCAAGAAATGGATGAGCTTGAAAAACTTCTTACTGTGTAACTGTAGTGTCCTTCGGGACAAGAATAAATTGAGATTTGTAGGGATGATCGATGGAAAAAATACTATTAGAAGATTGCTGTGAAATACTGGATTCGATGCGTGTTCCAATTACATCATCCGATAGAGTTGAAGGTCCATATCCATATTATGGAGCAAATGGGATTCAAGATCACGTAGCAGAATATATATTTGATGATGAACTTGTACTTCTTGCAGAAGATGGTGGGAATTTCGGATCCAAGGAACGATCTATAGCATACAGAGTATCAGGAAAGTGTTGGGTTAATAATCATGCTCATGTACTTAAACCCAAAGACGGCTTAGACGTTGATTATTTGTGCTATTCTTTAATGTTTTATGACGTGGGAGGCATGGTTAATGGTGCGACAAGGCAAAAGTTAACACAAGCAGCTATGCGTCAGATGCTGATACCCAAGAGATCAATAACGGAACAGCAGTACATTGTTAAGCTGCTTGGAAAAGTTGTTTCAATAAAAGAAGAACGTAAGCATCAGTTAGAAGAACTTGATAACCTCATCAAAGCCCGATTTGTCGAGCTCTTTGGTGATTTGGAAAAAAATGATAAAGGATGGGATGAAAGACCGCTGTTGGATGTATGTAATCAATTAAAGAGATATCCGACATTTTGTAATATGGATTATTTGGAACAGGGGACAAGGGTTATCAGAATCGGCAACATTCTTTTAGATGGGCACATGGATGCAGATGATAATAACTATGTTTTTGTGTATGACACTGTTAATGAGGACTTTCCGGATACAGTAATATCAATAAACGATATAGTCATGGCTGTACGAGGAGATGGATCAGCAGCAAAAAGAATAGGAATTATCCAAGAAGAAAAACTAGTAGGTGCGAATATTAGCCCTAATCTTATAAGGATTCAAGCAAATTCAGGGGTGGTGGCACCATTGTTTTTATTTCATTATCTTATTAGCGAAGTTGGACAAAAAAGGCTTGATTCGTATGTAAATAAGACTGCTAAGAAAAATATTGCTGCTAAAGATATAGCCAAAGTTAAGACACCTGTCCCAGAGATGAGGCTACAAAATGAGTATGTTGAGTTCGTAAAACAAGTCGATAAATCAAAAGTTGTAGTACAGAAATCATTAGACGAAACACAGAAACTATTTGATAGTTTAATGCAAGAGTATTTTGGTTGATCAAAATGAAAAAAAGAGAACACTATGTTCCCAGAATGGTTTTAAAGAATTTTTGTATCGAAGATGAACCGGGTAAATGTTGGGAATATAATCTACATAATAAATCTTTTTCAAAGAAGAGGATTGAAGAACTATGTGCACAGAATTATCTATATGAGATAAGAGATGATAAAGGTGACTTTTTTTATGACAAAGGGAAAAATGCAGTAGAGAATGGCTTTGGCCAACTCGAATCAGAATTTACTCCCTTTCTAGACACTCTTATAAACCGGCTAGAGTATGAGAATACTCTTACAATTTCAAATAATGATTTAGAGTTATTGTATACTTGGATTTCTTTTTTACTGATACGCAATCCGATAATATTTCATGCTTTACCGTTTGCCGCTAAAGAGATAGGGATAAACATAGAAAATAAGCTTAGTAAATCATACAGCTTTATTGAAGTGATGCCGTATTTATTAGAAAGATTCACAAACGACTTAAAAAACGGGCATATAGAATTCTATAAAGCAGTTAACGAGTTCAATTTTGTGATGTCAGACATACCAATAATAATAAAAGAATTTCCGTTACATCATTATTGTTATTATCCATTATCCTCGAGATTTGCTATGGCCATAAAAAAACCAGTAACTGTTGTTACAGACATTCATAAATGTAATGTTAAAATGCTTAATAATTATGAAGTGATGAAACGGAATTATATGATGTTTGACGCCTTGATGAATTCTTATGAAAGTGATCTTGCTTTTGGGAATTCACTGATAGCAAACAATGAAATTGTTTTAAGACAAATGATATTGCCCGGTGTTTAATTTGAGATTTGTAGGGATGATAGATGGATGATATTAAACGTGTTCGGCTAGGTGATATTGCTGAATTAATAACTAAGGGAACTACTCCAACAACATTAGGATTCGACTTTCAAGATGAAGGTATTAACTTTTTAAAAATAGAGTGTTTTGATGAAAACGGTAGCTTTCTTCCTAAAAAGGTAGCTTTTATTTCTGAAGAATGCAATGAGAAACTAAAAAGATCTCAGCTTAAAGCAGGTGATGTTTTATTCTCTATAGCCGGAGCTATAGGAAGAGTGGCAATTGTTACTGAGGAAATGCTCCCTGCCAATACAAATCAAGCGCTTGCAATTATCAGAATTACTGACGAAAATGTATACCTGCCATATATCAAACTGATTTTAACGTCACCGATTGTAAAAAAGCAGTTTGAAAAGAAAAAGCAAGGAGTAGCTCAGCTTAATCTTTCACTTAAGGATATAAATGAAATAGTAATTCCATTACCTGATAAAAAGAGACAGATAGAGTATGCAGAGCTATTTGGCAAGCTTTATGGTGTCATTACTTTAAGAAATACACAGCTATCAGATATGGATAACATCATCAAAGCCCGATTTGTCGAGCTCTTTGGAACACTGGATAATCCGGCACAAGAGTTTGCAAAATCAACATTAAAAGAGCTTTGTAATAAAATAACAGATGGAAAGCATGGGGGATGCATTCAAGAAGACGGGACTGGGCGTTATTTTGTTGGAGCACGAGAGATTTTCGATGATGAGATTCATTATGATACTGCGCCTCAGATAAATACTGAAGAATTTGAAAAAGATTATAAACGCTGCAATGTTGATATTGGCGATTTTTTGATAGTAAATACTGGAGCAACGATAGGAAAATCAGCTATTGCTTCCGATGCCAGAACAACACATACACTTTTACAAAAAAGCGTGGCTTTGCTTAAAGTAAAACAAGATGTACTGAATCCAGTCTTCCTAAAATGGTGTTACAGGGTTAATACGAAGATGTATTTGGTTGAAAGTGCCTCAGCGCAACCGAATCTATTACTATCAAAGATAAATTCAACGGTTATATATGTGCCGGATATAGATTTGCAAAATCGATTTGCAGATTTTGCAAAACAAGTCGACAAATCAAAAGTTGTCGTACAGAAGGCTTTGGATGAAACACAGACACTTTTTGATAGTCTGATGCAGGAGTATTTTGGATAGGAGCAAACCTATGACACAGAAACAACAAGTCATTGAAACCATGAGGAATAATGGTGGATATGCTACATTTCAACAATTGAATCGCTTGATGGATTTCAGTACTTGGAAAACAAAGACGCCGCAGGCGAGTGTAAGGCAGATTGTTCAAGTTAATAATGAATTTTTCAGGATAAAACCGGGACTTTGGGCTCTTGCGGATTTCAAGGAGGAAGTGCTACGAAAATTTGATATCCAAGAGAACAATAAGGATAACGATGAGATTTTTACACATTCTTATTACCAGGGAATGATAGTCGAGCTTGGAAATATGCATAATTACAGGACTTATGTTCCGAATCAAGATAAGAATCGATTGTTCTTGGAAAAGCGATTGTCTGAGATCACAACGGAAACTGAACTTCCGCCATTCACTTATGAAAGTATTACAAGCAGGGCAAAAACGGTGGATGTAATCTGGTTTAATGAACGCAAAATGCCTTGCAGATTCTATGAGGTCGAGCATTCAACGAACATCTCTAACTCTTTGGACAAATTCTATGAACTTCAGGATTTTCGCGCTGATTTTTATATTATTGCAGATGAGAGCAGGCGCAGGCAATTTGAATCGCTTATGGAACGATCAATGTATAGCAGGATTGTTAAATATGTGAAGTTCTTCAATTATGATAACCTTGCGATGCAATATGAGAGGGAATGCTCTCTTGCAAGCATGGATAGGTTATAAATACGAGGTATGCCATTGGAGAACCCTTAACAAAGCTATGTGCTAATGCCATTTCTAACTGGGAATCAAAGAATAACAAAAAGAGATAACGGATTGTGTGTTTTACAATTTCTGCAAGTATTTCAATGGGAGGTAGCTACATGACCAATTTCGATTATTTGAAAAAGGAGCCGAAGTTTGACACGTTTTCAGATGTGGCTATTGCGGCTGAGAAAATATTATATATAGATTCTACCTCCTGCATCATAAACTGCCGCAGGGCGATGGAGTTTGCAATAAAGTGGATGTATTCGGTCGATGCTTCCCTATCTATGCCTTACCAGGATAATCTGATAAGTCTAATGAGCACAGAGGAATTCAGAGATATCATCGATGAAGACCTTATGAAACGTATGGATTTTATTCGTAAGATGGGTAACAATGCTGCTCATTCCGGTAAGAAGATTACGGAGGATCAGGCGATTCTTTGCCTTGAGAATCTGCAGATTTTCTTCGATTTCGTATGCTATTGCTATGCTGATGAATACGAAGAGCATACCTTTGACAAGTCTTTACTTGCAAAGGATGAAACGGAGCAGATTAAAAAAGATTTCCCTGATGTTGATATAGAAAAGCTGATTGCAGAGAATTCGGCACTGAAGAAAGAACTGACATCACGACGTGAAGAACAGGCAGAAACCTATGTTCCAAAGCCGCTGGATCTTTCCGAGTATAAAACACGAAAGATTTATATTGATGCCATGCTTATGGATGCCGGATGGAAAGAGGGCTCCGATTGGATCAATGAAGTAGAACTTCCGGGAATGCCAAATAAATCTGAAGTCGGCTATGCGGACTATGTTCTTTATGATAATTCACATAAGCCACTTGCCGTTGTTGAAGCCAAGAGAACCTGCGTTGACGTATCTAAGGGACGCCAGCAGGCAAAGCTTTATGCAGATCTTTTGGAAAAACAATACAAGAGAAGACCGTGCGTTTTCTTAACCAATGGTTTTGAAACAAGAATTATTGATGGACAGTATCCGGAGAGAAAGGTTGCCTGCATTTACTCCAAGGCAGACCTTGAAAAGATGTTCAATCTCAGAAGGATGCGGACATCCCTTGATCATATAAATGTAGATAAGAAGATCGCTGGACGATACTATCAGGAGGCTGCCATTAAGGCGGTATGCGACAGCTTTGATAAGAAGAATCGCAGAAAAGCCCTTCTTGTCATGGCGACAGGTTCCGGTAAGACAAGAACTGTAATCGAACTGTGCCATGTACTTCTTGATGCAGGATGGATTAAGAATATCCTTTTTCTTGCTGACAGAACATCTCTTGTAACTCAGGCAAAGAGGGCGTTTGTGAACAACTATTCATCCCTTTCAGTGACAAACCTTTGTGAAGAGAAGGATAACTATAATGCTCACTGCGTTTTCTCTACGTATCAGACTATGATGAACTGCATTGATTCTGTAAAGGTTGAGGATCAGAAACTGTTTACCAGTGGACATTTTGACCTTGTAATATGCGACGAGGCGCACAGGTCCATTTATAACAAATACAGAGATATCTTTACATACTTTGATGCTCCACTGGTAGGCCTTACGGCTACACCTAAGGATGATATCGATAAGAATACATATGAGATATTTGAATTGGAACCCGGCGTTCCTACATACGGTTATGAACTCGGTCAGGCTGTAACCGACGGATATCTTGTTGATTTCTTGTCTGTAGAAACTAAGCTTAAGTTTATAGAACAGGGAATCGTGTATGCGGATCTTTCCGAGGAAGATAAAGCAATTTATGAAAGTACCTTTGAGATGGAAGACGGAGATGTTCCGGAAGCCATAAGTTCATCATCGCTTAACTCATGGATTTTTAACGAAGATACCATACGCCAGGTACTTCACACCGTTATGACAGAGGGTATTAAGATAGATTATGGTCAGAAGCTTGGTAAGACGATCATTTTTGCAAAGAACCATGACCATGCGGAGAAGATTCTTGAAATCTTTAATAAGGATTACCCGCATTTGAATGGATTTGCTCAGGTAATCGACAATAGGATCAACTATGCCCAGACTCTTATTGATGAGTTCTCTGAGCCTAATAAGCTGCCTCAGATTGCGATATCTGTTGATATGATGGATACCGGTATCGATGTACCGGAAGTATTAAACCTTGTCTTCTTTAAGAAGGTAATGAGCTATGCCAAGTTCTGGCAGATGATTGGACGTGGTACCAGACTTTGTCCGGGGCTTATTGATGGAGAAGACAAGAGCAAGTTTTACATTTTTGATTTCTGCGGCAACTTTGAGTTCTTCCGCATGAGCAAGGGAAAACCTACTGCTAATATGATTGCGCTTCAAGGAGCAATCTTTAATCTGCAGTTCGAGATTACATATAAGCTACAGGATCTGGAATATCAGGTAGACAGGCTTATAGCATATCGTAATGCTTTGGTAGAAATGATGACCGGTAAGGTGCAGGAACTTCCGCGTGAAAATTTTGCGGTAAGGCAGCACCTGAAATATGTTGACTTGTATTCAAATGAGGCGAATTATCAGACTCTGACGTATGAAGATACTTTGATAGTACGTGAAGAACTTGCTCCTCTGATTCTACCGAACGATGACGATGCGAGTGCGGTACGTTTCGATGCACTTATGTATGGCATAGAACTTGCATACCTTGTGGGTAAGAAATACGGAAAAGCCCGCAGCGATTTGTATAAGCGCGTTAGGGGTATAGCCAGCGTTGCAAACGTACCGGAAATAAAGGTGCAGGCAGAACTTATCGATAAGATACTTCATACGGATTACATCGATAACTGTGGCATTAATGAGTTTGAGGAAATCAGAGAAAAACTTCGTAATCTTATGAAATATATTCCTCATACTAAGCTTCGTTATGACACAAACTTTGAGGATGATATCCTTGATGTTTCCTGGAATGAGTCGGAACTTGAGAACGATGACCTGAAGAATTACAAGGCAAAAGCAGAGTACTACATCCGTGAACATCAGGATAACGAGGCAATTAAAAAACTTAAGTCCAACATTCCTTTGTCGCACGACGATATAGAGGCATTGGAAAAAGTTCTCTGGTCTGAGCTTGGCACAAAGGAAGAATATGAGCAGGAGTACGGTTCTAAGCCTTTGGGTGAGCTCGTGCGTGAGATCGTTGGACTTGATATGAATGCGGCCAAAGCGGCGTTTTCAGAGTACTTGGAAGGCGCTAATCTTGACAGCCGGCAGATATACTTTGTTAACCAGATAGTTGAGTATATCGTACATAACGGTATGATGAAGGATCTGTCCGTGCTTCAAGAATCTCCGTTTACGGATCAGGGAAGCGTGGTCGAGATATTTACAGATATTAATGTCTGGATGGGAATTCGGAAGATTATAGAAAGCATAAATGATAACGCAATAGCAGCGTAAGAATACAGAGCGGATATGAATGGAAAAATGTACTGGGGTCTGCGAAAAACTATACAGAATATAGTGTTTCGGGTAAAAAAGTTAATATACTGTCTGATTGATGGTACTACGGGGATAAGTGAATACAAACCTTTCAGACAAAGGGTAATCAAGGATTCCTTGCTTGAGATAGTTAAGGGATTGCTGATATCGTCTGTTGTTTTGGGGACGGATTATTACTTTGTAAAAAAGGGTATATTGTCTGTTGTAGACAATACTATTTTCGCTCCTTTCATAATAGGAGGCATTGGTATTGCAGGGCTGATTCTCGGTTTGTATTGTTCTAATGTGTCTACAATTTTTTCTACAAGATATGTGAATGCTCCGAGATGTATTTCAAATGCATTTCAAGATGACAGGTTAATTAGAAAATGTGTATCTGGAATAGTTGATTATATTGCTTTCGGGATAGTTATCCTATCAGCAACCATGATAAAGGCGAGGATCAGTTGGATAGTGGTTATTTCATCTGCAGTATGGTCAGTTGTTGTGATTGTATCCTACAGTATTGCAGGGAATAGAGCGTACCAGCTATCTGATGTTTATAGCATTGCCGATGACTCTAATCGCATACTTTATCGGATTGTAACCAAAAGATTACATCAAGCGATGTTTTCAACAGATGCCAGTTTTCAAAATTATTTTATGAAGGCAACTGAGAAACAGATAGATATTTTGAAAGCAATCCAAAAATATGGTGAGCATCTGGGCGGAAACGACCATACAACCTTGACTGAGTTCATGTGCAAGAACCTTGTGATTGTTTCTGTATATTGGAGAAATAAAAAAGATATAAGCAGATTATCTATGTGGTTCCGTGATACTCCCAAATATCAGAAATGGCATATGACAAATGATTCTGAATCTTCATTGGCTTTACGAACGGGAACTGCATTAAGGGCAAAGGGAGAACATGATTATTGGTGGTTTGAAAATGAATTATTCTCCATAAATCGAGCTTCAGTTAGAATTCTTACTGAAAGTCAAGATTATTCATCGCTATATACTTATCTGCTTGCAGTTGATGGAATATGTAGAATGGCTATTGAGAGTAAGGAGGCAAATTATTATGTGGCACAGGTGGATGCACTAAGACAGGCAATTGAAGATAGTGTGCCTAAAGAGAAGATAAATGAAGAAATGAGAAAAACATTTGCGGGTTTGGTTGAAATAATTTCCTTACTTTATCTTAATTTGATTCTTGAAACAAGCAAATTGTATCAGGAGTTCAATTTTCAGTCGATAGTTTCATCAGTCTTGAAATCTATTGATAAAGGTTGTGATTATGAGAAAAGCATAGTTCTTCGGAGAAGAGGAAATAAAGAATTTTACGAAAAAGTAATCACGGTAATAAAAGTTGAGGGAAAGAGAATTACTCCAGACTGGGTTATAAAGCAACAAGTCGCAAAGGAAGAGTACGTATATTTGAATTCTTTGCTGGATATTGTTCGAGAAGGGCTTGATCATGCATTCGGTTTAGGGAAGCTATTCTCGGATAATGAATTATACTTTGAAGCTTGCATCATTTTTACAAGGTTTTATGAGTATGAGTCGAAACTATCCAGATTTATATATGTTGTAAATAATCGAAAGTCGGAACTTGAAGAATTTCATATTGATAATGCACTGCTTTGGGATAACTTTCGCTTAAAACAGTTACAGGAAACTATGGCGGAATGGAAAAAGAAAACGCCAACATTACTTTCTGAGTGTTCATGCCATTTTGCTTTAGATAATTGGAAAAACAGCGAAGATTTCCCTGATTTTCTCGGGGAAAGCTACAACCATATCTGCGAGGATGCGGTAGATGCTATTATTTGCAATGATATAGAACAGTTTTCGGTAGATTATGAAAATCTCTCAAAAATAATGCTTTTGTATCAGGAGTATATTAGATCTGACTTTGTGAAGAAAAACAACCTATATAGGGCAGAATATGCTTATTACATGTTTACTTCCCCAATTGTTGAATGGGCTCAAATTGGAGGACTTGCAATTTTATGGGGCGAGTTTCATGGCAATATGGAATGGAAGAATCGTGTGTCAGATGGCTCCGATGCAATATTTGTAAAGAATGGGGAAAAGAGTAATCTTCCAGAGAAACTCATTGAGTATATCCAAAATAGAAATAGTTTTATGATGGGAATAGGAAGTAGGGATATCCTTGAAACAGGGTGGCAGCTGAATGTTGCGAATGCTATTAGAGAAAGCGGTATGTGCGAGACGGAATACGGTATTTATGGTTCGGTATTAAAGACCGATAGTAAACTTTTGAAAGCTTTTTGCTCAAATATTATGGATTTGGGCTTTACTACTGATCCGGCAGAGGTGTTCTGGGTAATGTGTGTCAATCCGCATCTTCCTTCGGAAAAAAGATTTAAAACCACAAATTCATGGGATGAGGTAATGTTGGATGTTTAGTGATCAAAGCAGATTAAAAAGAAAGTACCGCTCGCCTAAGAATAGTATTTATTCGCATCGCTTTTTTAATGATTTAGCCTCCAGGTATTCTTTCTTTTTGGGTAAAAAAGGAGAAAATCGAGATTTTTTTACATTTGAGCCCAATGGATGTAAAATAAAGAATCTTTTAAAGGGACGATACCACTACTACAGTAGCTATGATATTGAACAGATTGTAAGCAGAATTGCCTATAGCCTTATGGCATATGGTAAAGCGTATTTTTATATTCATCCTGAATATTCGATAAAGAAAGCTGATGACGGAACGACGACACAGGTTCTTTCATCATTTGAAATTGGGGAAATAGAGGGGATTATAAAAAAGAGGACTAAAGAAGGCATTGTATTTTGCCAGAAAGGGTTTAATTCTGATGTTAAAGAAATTAAGATGATTAAAAATCAACTTGTAATACTGGATATAAAGGAATTGGGGTTTTCAAAGAGGTATTTTCCTGGTGTTTTAAGAAAACTGTCTAAATGCGATATTACTGCCAAAAGCACGGATATGATTACCAACCATTCAGATGTTTATGATTTCATGTATCATTCTGAAAGGAAAAAACTTGCTGAACTAAGAGCTATAAGAAAAATCGGTTGGTCATTTGGGGCTGAGAAACTGTCGAATAGTTACATCATGTACAAGAAGATTCAAGAAGACGAGTTAAGGCTTCGTTTTCTTGAGTATATAGTTAAGAAAATCAATGATGGCTTGCACGAATTCTTAGGTGATAATTCAGGAGAATTAGTAGCACATATTAACAGAAAAGAGTATAGGCAACTTTGGAATGACTATAAAGAGGGAAAAATAACGGGCACGGAATTGACAAAGATTTTGTTTAGAGAATAGTGGTTGTTAAGCCCTGATAAAACAAGGAAAAACGATATGATTAAGATACTATTCGTCTGCCACGGCAACATTTGCCGTTCAACAATGGCAGAGTTTGTAATGAAAGACATAGTTAACAAACAGGGGCTGTGGGATGCCTTCCACATAGAATCCTCCGCAACCCACACGGATGAGATCTGGAATGGAACGGGAAGCCCGGTATATCCGCCGGCGAGAGCCAAGCTCAGAGAACACGGGATCGGTACCCCGGACAATGAGCTGGGCGTCAGCGCAAAGCGCGCGAGGCTTACATCCAGGACAGACTATGACAAGTTTGACTATATTATAGGTATGGACTCGGCCAATATGAGGAACTTAAACGGACTCTTTGGCGGAGATCCGGACCACAAGCTGTACAAGATGCTGGATTTTGCAGACAGGGACGGGGATGTGGCAGACCCCTGGTATACCGGGAACTTCGATGCCACCTGGCGAGATGTTTCTGAAGGGTGCCATGGTCTGTTCAGGAGTATACTCAGTGATCCCGATATGGCAAAAGAGCTCTCTGACTATGTCACGGACGACGATGAAACCTCAGATACCGAATACAGAAACTCAGGCATCAACTACGATGACTTCCCGAGGGGGTAAATACACATATACGTAGTTATCTATACTACATTGCTTTACTACGATGAATTATGATATGCTACTGTCTATGTTTGGAAACTGCAAATTTCAAACGTATGGCAGTAGCATATTTTGTGCGCAAAAACGGAAACGCATTTTGCTTGGAGGAGATTACAATGGCAGTAAGGATAATAACGGATTCGGCAAGCGATATATCGCAGGAGAGGGCCGGGCAGTGGGGAATCACGGTAATGCCCCTGAAGGTCAGATTTGGTGATGAGGAGTTTTTGGACGGCGTAACACTTTCTTGTGCGGACTTCTACAAAAAGCTAATAGAAACAGATGAAGTACCAAAGACCAGTCAGATAACACCTTATGATTATTCACAGAAATATCAGAAGGCTGAGGATGCAGGAGATGAGCTTATCTGCTTTACACTCTCATCCGGAGTATCGGGTTCATACCAGAGCGCATGTATGGCCGCCGATGATTTCTCTGAAAACATCTATGTTGTAGATACCAGGCAGTTCTGCATATCTGAGTACATTATTGTTCAGAGAGCGGTGGAACTTAGGGACAAAGGCCTTTCGGCAAAAGAAATCGTGGAGACCATTACGGAAGAGATGAAGCGCGCGCATGTCATCGCTGTTTTTGACACACTTGAATATCTTAAACTCGGCGGAAGACTTTCCTCGGCAGCAGCTTTTGCAGGGAATCTGCTCATGATAAAGCCGGTAATTACAATAGAAGATGGAGAGGTCAGAGTAATCGGCAAGGCAAGAGGCTCCAGGAACAGCCACAACATGCTGATCGAGTTTGTAAACAAGACAGGTGGTATCGACATGGATATGCCTGTATGCCTGGGATACACCGGATTTTCAGACGAGATGCTCAAAAAATATGTAGAAGATTCCAAGTGCCTTTACGAGGGACACGAAGAAAAGCTTCAGTATGCCACTGTTGGAGCCACTATAGGAACTTATGCAGGACCCGGAGCAATTGCACTTGCCTACTTCGAAAAACCGTAAACTGTGGTAAAATAGATTCAGTGTTTTAATTCGATTTTTTTGTTGGAGGAGGGTATTCATGTTAAGAGATAACAAGATTTGGGTTGCCAACACAGAAAACGGGGAGAATGTATTTCTTTTACCCAGGATGGCCAATCGTCACGGCCTTATCGCAGGTGCAACCGGAACAGGTAAAACAATCACTTTGAAAGTCCTTGCTGAGTCTTTCAGCGACATGGGAGTTCCTGTATTTCTTGCAGACGTTAAGGGTGACCTCTCAGGTATGGTAGAGGAAGGCAGAGACTCTGAGGATATGCAGAAGCGTATCCAGAAGTTCGGTCTTGCAGAAGCAGGATTTGAATACAAGAAATATCCTGCAACTTTCTGGGATGTGTTCGGAGAGCAGGGAATTCCGCTCCGCACTACAATTTCTGAGATGGGACCGCTTCTTTTGTCAAGAATTCTCGGTCTTAACGATCTTCAGAGAGATATTCTCACAATTGCTTTCAAGATCGCTGATGACAATGAGCTTCTCCTTATAGATACCAAGGATTTAAAAGCTCTTCTTAACTATGTTTCGGAGAACAGAAATGATTTTGCTGCAGACTACGGCAATATCAGCCCTGTATCGGTAGCAGCTATTGTAAGGTCTATCGTATCTCTGGAGATGTCAGGAGCAGATAAGTTCTTCTTTGAGCCTGCACTTGATATTCATGACTGGTTTGCAACAGGCTCTGATGGCAGAGGAATGATCAACATCCTCGATTCCACAAGCCTTATCAATAACGGAACACTCTATGCAACCTTCCTTCTTTGGATGATGTCAGAGCTCTTTGAGACACTTCCTGAGGTGGGAGACCTTGATAAGCCCAAGATGGTATTCTTCTTTGATGAAGCACACCTTCTCTTCAAGGATTCACCCAAGATGCTTATGGACAAGATCGAGCAGGTAGTCAAGCTCATCAGATCAAAGGGTGTTGGCATCTACTTTGTAACACAGAATCCGAGGGATATCCCGGATGGCGTTCTTGCTCAGCTTGGTAATAAGATCCAGCATGCGCTTCATGCTTATACTCCTTCCGATATGAAGGCTGTTAAGGCGGCAGCTGATTCATTCCGTGAAAATCCTGCATTTAAGACTGCAGATGTTATCCAGGAGCTGGGTACAGGAGAGGCTGTTATTTCATTATTAGATGAGACGGGAACACCTTCTGTATGTGAGAAAGTTAAGATTCTTCCTCCACAGTCTCTTATGGGCGGAATCGATTCCTCCACAAGAAACCGTGAGATCAACGGAAGTAAGCTCTACGACAAGTATTTTGAACCACATGATCCTGATTCTGCTTATGAATTCCTTGAGAGAAAGGGAATTGCTGATGCCAAAGCCAAGGCTGAACTTGAAGCTGCAGAGGCAGAGCGTAAGGCAAAAGAGAAGGAAGAGGCCGCTGCAGCTAAGGCTGCCGAGAAGGAAAAGGCAGCAGCTGACAGAAAGAAGAAACAGACAGCCAAGACAATCGGTAACTCAGTTGTTGGTACGGTCGGACGTGAAGTTGGAAAGACTGTCGGCGGAACTTTCGGAAAGTTCGGTAAGACATTGGGTGGAAACCTTGGTGCAAGCCTTGGAAGAGGACTTTTCTCAACTCTGTTCAAGTCATGATATTAAGGCTCAAATATTAAAATTTTAAAAAATTGTAATAATTCAAAATTAAAAAATCGCTTATTTAGTGGGTGATAAAAATCAAAACCACTAGATAGGCGATTTTTTTGTCCCCCACTTTCCACCCACTTCTGAAATGCTGATAAAACCTGAGAAAAGGCTATTGTTAAATGGCATTTTTTTGTTTATAATGGTTTCAGGTGGTAAAAAGTGTTAAAAAGTGGTAATTAGTGGTATAAAAAGTGAGAGCTGCGTTTAAGGGAGAATACAGCCATTCCATCGATGCTAAGGGAAGGCTCATAGTTCCAGCAAAGTTCCGTGAGCTTCTCGGTGATCAGTTTGTGGTGACCAAGGGGTTTGACGGATGCCTTTTTGTGTTTGCTCAGGAAGGCTGGGACCAGTTCGAGGAAAAGCTCCAGGCACTTCCGATGGATAAGCCGGAAGCCCGTATGCTGGGACGTTTCTTTATCTCAGGTGCCATTGATGCAGAAGTGGACAAACAGGGAAGAATTCTTTTACCATCAAATCTCCTACAACATGCCAAGATTGAGAAGGAAGCTGTTATTGCCGGTGTAGGTAACAGGGCTGAAATCTGGAGCAAGGCAGAGTGGGAGAAGGCAAGTACCTTTGAAGATATCAATGGAATCGCTGCTAAGATGAGCGAGTACGGATTGAGTATTTAAGCCTATGGAATTCAAGCATTATTCGGTACTTCTTAATGAGTGCCTAGATAATCTGAATATAAAGCCTGACGGGATATATCTCGACGGAACCCTTGGAGGAGCCGGGCACTCTTTTCATATTGCGGAAAGACTGACAGAGGGCGGACATCTCTACGGGACCGATCAGGATGAGGATGCTATAGCAGCTGCGACGAAGAGGCTGGAGCCCTTTGCTGACAGAGTCACGATCATCCGTGACAACTATGAAAATGCAGTGACAAGGCTTAAAAATCTCGGAGTAAGCGGCGTAGATGGGATTTTGCTTGACCTTGGAGTATCATCCTTCCAGCTTGATAACGCTGAGAGAGGCTTTACCTACAAAGAAGACGTTCCTCTGGATATGAGAATGGATCAGAGACAGACCCTGACGGCCAGAGATATTGTAAACGAGTATTCGGAAACAGAGATATTTCATATTATAAGAGACTTCGGCGAAGACAAATTTGCCAAGAACATAGCTAAACATATCTGCATTGAAAGGCAGAAGGCACCTATTGAGACCACGGGACAGCTGAACGACATAATAAAGGCTGCCATTCCGGCCAAGATGAGAGAAAAGGGAGGACATCCTTCCAAGAGAACTTATCAGGCTATCAGGATTGCTTTAAACAGAGAACTGGATGTGCTTCAGAATTCTCTGGATGGATTCATCGATTTTTTGAATCCGGGAGGAAGGCTGTGTGTGATTACATTCCATTCGTTGGAAGACCGCATAACCAAGAACAATTTTAAAACCAACGAAAATCCTTGCACATGCCCGCCGGACTTTCCGGTATGTGTATGTGGCAAGAAATCAAAAGGAAAGGTTATAACAAGAAAACCTATCCTGCCAAGCGAAGAGGAGCTGGCGGAGAACAAGAGATCTCAGAGCGCTAAGCTCAGAGTATTCGAAAAAACAATGTAAAAAGGAGGTGTGAACATGGCAAGAAGTGAATATATACGCGGAACTACCGTAAGAAAGCCAAACAGAGTTCGTAGAGACATGCCTTACCATGTTCATGAGACCGGAAGGCAGCATAAGAGACATAACATGAGCCTTGGCTATCTTCTGTTTTTATCATTGGCCATGGTGCTTATGGTGGGCACTCTTGCATGGTACATTTCTCTCCAGTCACAGGTTAAGAACAGCGTTAAAAACATCGCTGCACTGGAGAGTCAGTTAAATAATTTGAAACAGGACAATGATGAGGCGTATAATAGAGCCAATGGCAACGTGGACCTTGAGGAAGTGAAGCGTATTGCCATACAGGAATACGGCATGACTTATGCTACAGAAGGCCAGGTCGTAACGTATTCCGATGGTGGTGGTAACGATTATGTAAGACAGCTTGCACCAATCCCTGAGGTTGGGAAGAATTAGCGGACCATCATCATGAGTTAGTTTGGAAGGAAATGAAATGGTTTAATGAAACGCAGAAGATCGGGGAACGTTCAGAAATTCACAATAGGAATGAAGAAAAAGCTGGTAGTACTTTTTGTATTGGTACTACTGGCTTTCGTTGGGTTAGGGGTAAGACTTATCTATATAACCAAGAATAACGGTGAGGAGTATGAGAAGCAGGTTCTTTCTCAGCAGCAATATGACTCGACTGCGCTGCCTTTCAGAAGAGGAGAGATACTTGATGCCAACGGTACAGTGCTGGCTTACAGTGAGAAGGTTTATAATGTTATCCTTGATGCCAAGCTTCTTTTGAGAGACGAGAAATTTGTGGATCCCACAGTTAAAGCCCTTGTCAAGGAGTTCAGCCTTGATGCGGGAGAGATAAGATCATATCTGTCTGATCATCCGACATCACAGTATTATATATTGGCCAAAAAACTTTCATATGATGAGATCAAGAATTTCCAGGATATGATAACTCCCGGAATGGATGGCTACGACGCCAATATCCAGGGAATCTGGTTTGAACCAAGCTATATCAGGAAATACCCGAACGGCTCGCTGGCCTGCGATATCATCGGATTCACATCCAGTGACAATAACGGTATGTATGGTCTTGAGGAGTATTACAATAATACGCTTTCGGGAACCATGGGAAGGGAGTACGGCTATCTGGATGAGGATTCAAACCTTGAGAGAACCACAATTCCCGCAACTGACGGAGACAGCATCGTTACCACAATAGACGGTAACCTTCAGAATATAGTAGAGAAGCATTTAAAAGAGTTTAACGATCAGTATGCCAATAACTTCAGGCAGGGTAACGGCGCCAACAATGTGGGCTGCATCATGATGGATGTCCATACGGGCGATATCCTTGCTATGGCGAGTTATCCGAGCTTTGATCTTAACAATCCCAGAGATACTGCAAATCTCATCGGAATGCCTGCAGTGGATGAGAAGGGTAACAAGGTCAAGGGAGAATCGGTGTTTGACTCCGGAGTTTATATTACAGAAGAGATGCTTTCAGAGTTTACCGATGAAGAACTCTACCAGAATTACAACGCTCTTTGGAAGAATTTCTGTATCTCAGATACATACGAGCCCGGATCTGTAGCTAAGCCGTTTACTGTTGCGACAGGACTTGAGAGCGGATCTATAACGGGTAATGAAGTATATAACTGTACAGGTAAGCTTGATGTCGGAGGATGGGAGATCAAGTGTCATAACACATATGGTGACGGACAGGTTTCTGTGGAAAGAGGCGTCGAGATTTCCTGCAACGTTGCTATGATGTATGTGGCTCAGGCAACGGGAATCAGTACTTTTACCAAGTTCCAGAAGGATTTCGGGTTCGGACTCAAGACCAATGTGGATCTTGCCGGAGAAGCAAGAACTGAGGGTCTCACATACAGTGCAGCCAACATGACACCTACCGATCTGGCCACGAACTCGTTCGGACAGGGTTTTAATGTGGATATGATCGAGATGATCACCAGTTTCTGCTCACTTATAAATGGTGGATACTACTATGAACCTCATGTGGTGAAAAGAATTGTATCCAGCAGCGGAGCAACTATCAAGAACATTGAACCAAGGGTTTTAAGACAGACAGTATCACAGAGTACATCTGACAAGATAATAGAGTATTGTAACCAGGTTGTTGCCGGAGCGGAAGGTACCGGTAAAACCGCAAGGCCTGCAGGCTACATGATAGGCGGCAAAACGGGAACGGCGCAGACTCTCCCTCGTGGAAACAGGCAGTATGTTGTTTCGTTCATGGGATATGCTCCCGCCAATGATCCTGATATTGCAATCTATGTAGTCGTTGACAGATGCAATGTCCAGTATCAGGATGATGCCAAGTTCGCCACGAGAATAGTAAGGGCGGTCCTTACAGAGGCACTTCCTTATCTCAACTATCCTATGACTGAGGAGCTTTCGGAGAAGGAACAGGCTGAACTTGCAGAGCTGCGTGAGCAGATGGTTACAACAGCTACTGCTGAGGGAGAGGAAACAGAAACTGAAGCAGAAGGCGAGGAGGAGACATCGGAAGAAGAAACCCAGCCGGAGGAGGAAACTGCCGAGGCTGCAGAGCAAAGTACAATATGGGAGTCATTTGACGTAGATCCTGCAACGGGGTATTATATTGACCCGAACACAGGTGATCTTATCGATCCGGAAAGCGGACATGCTTTTGGAGGAGATGATTTGCCTGATTTTGGCTCAGAGAGCATATTTGAGCCTGTTCCGGATGGTAATGGTAACTAAAGCGTTATGAAAACGGAGAATTTGTTATGGACAGTTATGTTTTAAGGACCCTTCTTCCTGTTGCTGTATCTTTCTTTATCGCAGTACTGATCGGCCCTAAGGTAATTGAAATGCTGCGAAGGCTCAAGGCCGGACAGACAGAGCGTGTGGAGGGACTTGAATCTCACCAGAAAAAGACAGGTACGCCTACTATGGGAGGTATTATCTTCCTTATACCGGTCGTTATTATAGGAATCTTTTACGGAAGAACTCACAAAGAGGTCATTCCTGTGCTGATCCTTACAATCGGATTCGGCATAATCGGTTTCCTTGATGACTATATCAAAGTGGTGAGAAAACATAACCTTGGACTTCGTGCCTGGCAGAAGATTCTCGGACAGTTTATCGTGGCAGTGCTTTTTGCTCTGTACGTTGAGAACTTTACCGATATTTCACTGGCAATGAAGGTTCCTTTTACGGATATTGTTTTGGATTTTGGATTTTGGAATATACCTGTTTTGTTCTTTATTGCGCTTGGTACAGCCAATGGAACAAACTTTACCGATGGTGTTGACGGTCTTTGCGCTTCTGTTACAGCTGTTGTTGCTGCGTTTTTTGCAGTTGCAGGAATGCACTATGGCGCCACAGGTGCTGAGGTAATGTCAAGTGCCATGGTAGGAGCGCTTTTGGGATATCTGGTCTACAACGTATATCCCGGTAAAGTAATGATGGGAGATACCGGCTCTCTTGCAATCGGAGGATTTGTGACCGGTGTGGCATATGTTATGCAGATGCCGATATTTATTGCTATTGCCGGATTTATATATGCTCTTGAAGTAATCTCTGTTATCATGCAGGTTTCATACTTTAAGATCACACATGGTAAAAGAATCTTCAGAATGGCCCCGATTCATCATCACTTTGAGAAGGGCGGATGGTCTGAGACCAAGGTGGTAAACGTATTTACAACAATAACAATTTTGCTTTGCCTGCTCTCTTACGCGGGTCTTTAACAAGTTATAGCTTATTATAAAGAGGTTTTTGGTATGAAGGCAGATTTAGAAGGAAAAAGAGTTCTCGTAATAGGTTCCGGTTTATCGGGAGTAGGGTCTGTGAACCTTCTTCATAAGGTCGGAGCTGTTCCTGTGATCCTTGAAGAGAACACAAAGGTTACGGAAGATGATATAAGAGCCAAGCTTCATGATGGAGACAAGGCCACTGAGATCATCATCGGAGAGATTACGGATGAAGTGCTTGATACAATCGCACTTACTGTTCCAAGTCCTGCTGTTCCCCTTGATGCACCTACAGTAATGCGCATAAAGGGCAAAAATATTCCAATCTGGAGCGAGATTGAGCTTGCTTATAACTATTCCAAGGGAACAATGGTAGCTATTACCGGAACAAACGGCAAGACGACCACCACGACTCTTGTGGGTGAGATCATGAAGGCTCATTATAATTCTGTCTATGTTGTGGGCAATATCGG
Source organism: Butyrivibrio sp. XPD2006 (assembly GCF_000420865.1). Lineage (GTDB taxonomy): Bacteria > Bacillota > Clostridia > Lachnospirales > Lachnospiraceae > Butyrivibrio. The sequence continues at coordinate 112,296 of NZ_ATVT01000007.1, read as the reverse complement.
AGTGTCTTTTGCCGAAAGCGCTCTTGAGATGAAGGATGATACTGTGATAGTCGGAGAGATAAGCTCCTTCCAGCTTGAGGCAGTGGATAATTTCCATGCCAAGGTGTCGGCGATACTTAATATTACTCCGGACCATCTCAACAGACATCATACAATGGAATGCTATGTCTCCATGAAGGAGAATATTACCAATAATCAGACTACTGATGATACCTGCGTGCTTAACTATGACAATGAGTACACAAGGGACTTCGGAAAAAGATGTCCGGCGAGGGTGGTTTTCTTTTCAACAAAAGAGAAGCTCGAAGACGGATTCTATCTTGACAATGACGAAATTATCATGGCGACGGCCGGAAAGCCTATGTCTATCATGAACATTCATGATATGAACCTGGTGGGACTGTGCAACGTTGAGAATGTGATGGCTGCTATAGCCATGTCGCTTGCCATGGGAGTTCCGCTTTCTACAATTCTCAGTGTTATCAGAGATTTTAAGGCTGTTGAGCACAGAATTGAGTTTGTAGCTACCAAGAGAGGTGTTGATTACTACAACGACTCCAAGGGCACCAATCCCGATGCTGCAATCCAGGGTATACGAGCTATGTCAAGGCCTACAATTCTCATCGGTGGCGGTTATGACAAGGGCAGTGAGTACGATGAGTGGATAGAGAGCTTTGGAGATACTGTTAAACTTCTGGTACTCATCGGACAGACAAAAGAAAAGATAGCAGAGTGTGCACAAAAGCACGGCTTTACTGATTATGTATTCAAAGATACCTATGAGGAAGCTCTTGAGTTCTGCACAGAGAGTGCACAGCCCGGAGATGCGGTTCTTCTTTCACCTGCATGTGCAAGCTGGGATATGTTCCCGAATTACGAGACCAGGGGCAAGAGATTCAAAGAGTACGTAAACAAGATTTCTGAGTAAGGAGTTACAGATTTGGAGAGACCTGCGTTTTTGAGAAGAGAAAGAGAAGAGTCCTATATAGACTACAGCATGATTTTCATCATACTGTTTCTTTTGGCGTTTGGACTTATCATGCTCTATTCGACCAGCTCATACGAAGCAAATCTCGACTTTGGCGACTCCGCTTACTATTTCAAGCATCAGCTTATTCCGTCTCTTATGGGACTGGCGGGAATGGTTGTGCTTTCCTACATCCCGTACAAGATTTACTACAGGCTGGCAATGCCAATCTACATGGTGGCTGCAGCACTTCTCGTCGCCATCATTCCTTTCGGTAAGACTGTTAACGGTGCCAAGAGATGGATCATCATTAAGGGTGTATCGATTCAGCCTGCTGAGGTAGCCAAAGTGGCGGCTATCATCTTTACGGCGACCATGATCATCAAACTGAAAAAGAACCTTACAACAGGAAAAGGTTTTTTGACAGCGCTTGCGTTCCCTGCAGTACTTGCGGGAATGGTGTATACAATCACAAGAAACCTGAGTTCTGCCATTATCATTATGGGAATCACGGTAGTCATGCTGTTTATCTCAACTCCCGGCTACAGAATGTATATCGCTGTGGCGCTGGCTCTTGCGGCTTTTGTTGCGGCGTTGGTTGTTATTATTGCCAATTCTAATCAGACAAGTGGTATGAACTACAGATTTGAGCGTGTTCTTGCCTGGCTCGATCCGCAGGCTCATGCTTCGGGTAAAGGTTTCCAGACCCTACAGGCGCTCTATGCAATAGGCTCCGGCGGAATATTTGGAAAGGGACTTGGAGAGAGTATGCAGAAGATGGGATTTATCCCTGAGGCTCAGAATGACATGATCTTCTCCATTATTTGCGAAGAACTTGGGCTCTTTGGGGCGATAGCTGTTATGCTTATGTTCCTGCTTCTGATATGGAGACTTATGGTTGTGGCCAACAATGCGCCTGATATGTTCGGAGCGCTTTTGGTAATTGGAGTTATGGGCCACATCGCAATTCAGGTTATCCTGAATATTGCGGTTGTCACCAATACTATCCCAAATACAGGAATTACACTGCCTTTCATCAGTTACGGAGGATCTGCTGTTATCATCCAGCTGGCTGAAATTGGAATTGCGCTGAATGTGGCGAGAAATATAGGCAGAGAATGATCACAATATGGCAAAGAGGAAGAGAAGAGTTAAAAAGAGGCGTATAGAATACAGACCGTCGCTGAGGGAGAGAATTGAAGATTTTCATCCCCTGAGGGATTTTCATCCTGTCAGGGACTTTCATCCGATCCGCGGACTTATCAGAGCTATGAGAATGCATAAAAGCCTGTATATCATAGCAATTGTACTTCTGGTCATTATTTTGGCCGGTGGTATAGCCTATAAATATATAAACGATAATTACACGGTTACAAACATATATGTCACAGGGAATACACACTATACCAACGATGAGATCATTGATATGGTTCTGGATGATAAAGCCAGCCATAACTCCCTGTTTTTATCACTAAAATACAGAGACAAGAGCATTGAGGACATTCCTTTCATTGAGAAGGTGGATGTGGATATAGTATCCAAGGACACCATCAGGATAAATGTTTATGAGAAGGCTATTGCCGGATACTTTGCACATTTGGGCAGATATATGTACTTTGACAGGGACGGAATAGTGGTAGAGAGCTCCTATGAGACCTCTGACGATGTGCCTGAGGTTATGGGGCTGAGCTTTGATTACATTATCATGTACGAGAAGCTTCCCACTCCAAATGAAGAGATATTCGAGGAAATTCTTGATATCACACAGCTTTTGTCCAAATATAACCTCAGAGCAGACAAAATCTTCTTTGACAGTGAATATAATGTGTATTTGTATTTTGGCGGAGTTGAGGTCAGTTTGGGCACCAGAGACTTCATTGACGAGAAAATTATCCAACTTCAGTACATTTTACCTGAGCTCGAAGGAAAAACTGGTATTTTGGAAATGAAAGATTTTGACGACAGTACAAAAAACGTCACTTTTGAAGAGAAAAATCAATAAATTGTAGTAAAAATGGTGAAAATTTTATCTAGAAAAATGGGTTGATAATTGGTTTAAAAAATTATATCATAGCTATTAGGAGTCTATGAGGTATATGAAGGAGGAGTTGTTTTGCTGGAGATTAAGTCTAATGAAGCAGAAAACGCCTGCAAGATCATCGTCGTTGGGGTTGGCGGTGCAGGTAATAATGCTGTAAATAGAATGGTAGATGAAAATATTACCGGTGTTGAATTTATCGGTATAAATACAGATAAACAGGCACTTCAGCTCTGCAAGGCACCTAAGCTTTTGCAGATCGGTGAGAAGCTCACCAAGGGCCTTGGAGCAGGCGCTAAGCCTGAGATCGGTCAGAAAGCGGCTGAAGAGAGCGCAGAAGAGATTTCTGCAGCACTTAAGGGTGCAGACATGGTATTCGTTACCTGTGGTATGGGTGGCGGAACAGGTACCGGTGCAGCTCCTGTAGTAGCCAAGCTTGCCAAGGATATGGGTATCCTTACAGTTGGCGTAGTTACCAAGCCTTTTAGTTTCGAGGCTCGTGTTCGTATGCAGAACGCTATGCTCGGAATTTCCAATATCAGAACAAATGTAGATACACTTATCGTTATCCCTAATGATAAGCTTCTTCAGATTGTTGACAGACGTACAACAATGCCTGATGCTCTTAAGAAGGCTGATGAGGTTCTTCAGCAGGCCGTACAGGGAATCACAGATCTTATCAATGTTCCTGCTGTTATCAATCTTGACTTTGCCGATGTATCTACAGTTATGAAGGATAAGGGTATTGCCCACATCGGTATCGGTAGCGGCAAGGGCGATGACAAGGCAACAGACGCTGTCAAGATGGCTGTTGAGTCACCTCTTCTTGAGACTAAGGTCAACGGAGCTACTGATGTTATCATCAACATTTCCGGTGACATCACCCTTACAGATGCATCCGATGCATCTGAGTATGTTCGTCAGCTGGCAGGAGATAACGTAAATGTTATCTTTGGTGCTATGTATGATGAGAGCAAGACAGACACATGTACCGTAACAGTTATTGCTACAGGTATTGAGGATAAGATTAACACAACTAACAACCAGGCAGTGCTTCAGGCACAGAATGCTGCAGCAGCTAAGGCTGCTCAGACAGTAGTACAGACCAATACAGCTACTGTAACACCTAATCCTACAGTTCAGCCTGTTGTTACTCCTATCACTCCTGTACAGCCTACAATATCAACTATTGGAACACCTGCTTCAGACAATCAGCCTGCTACATCATCAGCTACAAGGCCGCTTTCTCTGAACAGACCTACCAATATCACAAGTACTGTAGAGCCTAAATCTCTCAAGATACCGGACTTCTTACAGAGAAAATAATTCAGAAATATGATGCCCTCTGCGTAAGCAGAGGGCTTTTTTTCGTTTAATTGCAATAATGTGTAGAAAAAGGCGATAAACCATGCTACAATAATTTGTGGAGTGAAATAGTTTTTATACAATATGCGGTGGACTTATCACTATTAAACGGAGGGAAACTTATGAAATGCCCATTTTGTGGGAAAGATGACACTAGAGTAATTGATTCAAGGCCTGCAGACGAGAACACTTCCATCAGACGCAGAAGGGTCTGCGATTCATGTGGTAAAAGGTTCACAACGTATGAGAAGGTCGAAACTATTCCGCTTATCGTTATTAAGAAGGGCGATGTAAGAGAACCTTATGACCGCGCCAAGATTGAAGCCGGCGTATTCAGAGCATGTCATAAGAGACCTGTAAGTGCAGAACAGATTACCAAGATTGTTGATGCTGTAGAGACAGAAGTATTCAACATGGAACAGAAGGAGATTCCGAGCCGTGCCATCGGTGAGATTGTCATGGACAAGATGAAGAACCTCGATCCTGTTGCTTATGTACGTTTTGCCTCAGTATACAGGGAGTTCAAGGATGTCAACACCTTCATGGACGAGCTCAAGACCGTCCTCAAGAAGGAAGCAGAGGGCACCATTACCGACACCACAGACAAAAACACACCGCTTCTCAAAGATCACTGATCCTATCGCCCCGGACATTTTCCGGGGCTTTTTTATTCCTTGACTTTTAGGGGGAGGGGCTTTATATTGTAGAATGTGATATGGCTAAGGGCCATATCTCGTAATTAAATATCGAGGAGGATTTAGACATGATGAGAAAAAGCTTTAGAAAGGTTAGCGTAAGCTTTTTGCTGATCGTGTTGACAACGCTGACTATTGCATTGAGCGGATGCTCAAGCGACAAGGCAGGAGATGATTCTTCTAAGATTACAATCGGAATACCTCAGGACATTGACAGTCTTGACCCCCACTATGCAACAGGGGCAGGAACTAAAGAGGTGCTTTTCAATGTGTTCGAAGGTTTGGTTAAACCTGACGAAAATGGTAATCTTAATCCTGCTGTAGCCAGCGAGTACACGATCTCAGATGACAACAAGACCTATACTTTCAAGCTGAGAGACGGAATCAAGTTCCATGACGGAAACGCAGTTACAGTAGAGGATATCAAATATTCTTTAGAGCGTAACATGGGCGTAGACGGCAGTGAGCCCCTGATCTCTTCTTTTTCCAAGATTGAAAGTGTGAATATTGTTGACGACAAGACAGTAGATGTTGTTTTGAACGAGGAGGATTCAGAGTTCCTTACTCAGCTCACAGTAGCTATCATTCCCGCTTCAAACACAGACCCTGCTACAAACTGCATTGGTACAGGACCATACAAGTATGTATCAAGCTCACCTCAGGAGAACTTTGTTGTTACAAGGTTTGATGATTACTGGGGAGATAAGGCATTTATCAAGGACGTAACATTCAAGATTGAGTCAAACTCAGATGCAGTTGTTATGGACCTTAAGGGCGGTTCAATCGATATGTATGCCCGTATTACAAGCACACAGGTTTCACAGCTGGATGACCAGTTTGAAATCTATGAGGGAACAATGAACCTTGTACAGGCTATGTACATCAACAATGCTGAGAAGCCTTTTGATGATGTAAGAGTTCGTCAGGCTCTGTGCTATGCAATCAACCCTCAGGAGATCATGGACTATGTATCTGATGGTGCCGGCACTGAGATCGGAAGTGCTATGTTCCCTTCATTTACCAAGTATTTCATGCCTGAGCTCAATGACACATACAATACAGATACAGCTAAGGCTAAAGAGCTTCTGGCTGAGGCCGGATATCCTGACGGATTTGAATTCACTATCACAGTTCCTTCAAACTACACACAGCATGTAGATACAGCACAGGTTATTTCAGAGGAACTTAAGGCTATCGGTGTTACAGCCAACATTCAGGAAGTTGAGTGGAATACATGGCTTTCAGATGTTTATTCAGACAGGAAGTATCAGGCAACAGTAGTCGGAGTTGATGCTTCAACACTTTCAGCATCATCACTTCTTGCAAGATATGCATCTGATGCAGGAAGAAACTTTGTAAACTTCAACAGCCCTGCATATGATGAGGCTTATGCAAACGCTCAGAGCACATCTGATGACGCTGCTAAGACCGAGTATTACAAGGAATGTGAGAAGATTCTTTCAGAGGAAGCAGCAAGTGTATATATTCAGGACCTTCCTGAGTTTGTTGCACTGAACAAGAAGTACACAGGATATGTATTCTATCCTCTTTATGTACAGGATATCAGCAAGATCAAACTTGCAGATCAGTAATACAGTAGTTTAAAAACTTAGATAGGCGAGGAACGCATATGAAATACATCATTAAAAAGCTTGGAATGATGATAGTTACCTTATTGGTGGTTTCTATATGTGTTTTCCTCGCCTTTAATGTTATTCCGGGAGATCCTGCCCTCAGAATGCTGGGTACGGAGGCATCACCGGAACTTGTAGAACAGACGAGACAGCAGATGGGACTTAATGATCCGCTGCTGGTCAGATACGGAAGATGGTTTATAGCTTTTATTCAGGGAGATTTCGGTACATCCTACAACTACAAGGTACCTGTAAAGGGCATGATCAGCAGTAAGATTCCAATCACACTGACCATGGCGATTATAGCGTTCCTTCTCACAATTTTGATATCAATTCCCCTGGGGATATTTACGGCTAAGCATGAAAATGGTGTTCTGGACAGGATAATCATTGTAATCAACCAGATCATCATGGCAATTCCGCCGTTCTTTTCCGGAATACTCATAACCTTTATCTTTGGTATGATATTCAGATTATTTACCCCCGGAGGCTTCGTTTCATATACAGCTGATTTTGGTAAATTCCTGCAATATCTCTTTTTCCCATCTCTTGCGATAGCACTTCCCAAGATTGCCATGACGGTCAAGATGTTAAGGGGCAGCCTTATCGATGAAGCCGGCAAGGACTATGCAAGAACAGCTTACAGCAGAGGAAACAAGACAGACGGAGTCTTGTACAGACACGTCCTTAAAAATGCCATGATACCGGTCATCACATTTCTTGGAATGGCTCTGGCGGACATGGTTGCAGGAAGTATTGTAATAGAGCAGGTATTCAGTATTCCGGGTATCAGCAGAATACTGCTTACAAGTATCAGTAACAGAGATTATCCCGTTGTAGAGGCGATAATCATGGGAATTGCCATAATTGTTTTACTGGTTAATTTCCTGGTAGATGTGATCTACCGCATTGTGGATCCAAGGATAGGTATGGAAGATGAGTAAGGCCGGACAGGATTTAAAAAGAAATATAAAAGACAATCCCTATCTGCTGTCAGGCGCCATAATCACCGGAATAATGGTGCTGGTTATCATAATCGGCGTTTTTTGGACGCCTTATGATCCTACGGCAATGAATTCTGCTGACAAGCTTCAGGGTATGTCCTTAAGGCACCCTATGGGCACTGACAACATGGGAAGAGATGTCCTAAGCCGTGTTATGTACGGTAGCAGGATCACGCTTCTTATAGCAATAGGAACAGTGGCCATCGGCTCTGTCGTTGGAACAATTATCGGTGCTCTGACAGGGTATTTCGGCGGAATGTTTGATGAGGTAACGATGAGGATCATTGATGCTCTTTTCGCCTTCCCCAGCATTCTTCTGGCACTGGTCATTGTCAGTGTGTTCGGAACAGGATGGGTACAGCTTCTGATATCTCTCGGAATAGCATTTGTTCCGAGCTATGCCAGAATTGTAAGAGGAGAGGTGCTCCGCTGCAGAAACATGGATTATGTTGAAAATGCCAGACTCCAAGGGGTTTCCAATCTTCGAATGATATTTGTCCATATCCTGCCTAATATCAAGGGAGTTATGGCTTCTTCAATAATGATAGGATTTAACAACGCAGTACTGGCTGAGGCAGGACTTAGCTATCTGGGAGTTGGATCACAGCCTCCGTATGCCAGCCTCGGCAAGATGCTATCTGATGCACAACAGTATATGTTTACTACACCCAGCTACGTTCTTTGTCCCGGTATTGTGATAGTTCTGATGGTTCTGGGATTTGCGTTTCTGGGAGAGGGAATCAGCAGATGGAAATAATTCTTGATGTAACCGATCTTCATATAGAATTTCATGATCATGAAGCACCTGAAGTTGCTGTGGAAGACTTTGATCTCATGCTGGGAAAAGGTGAGATCGTAGGTATTGTTGGTGAGTCCGGAAGCGGAAAGAGCATGAGTGCACTGGCAATTGCAGGTCTTCTTAACAGAAAGAGCCTGACAAAGAGTGGCAGGATCATGTTTGACGGCCATGACCTTCTGACTTGTGACAGAAAAATATTAAGGTCATATCAGGGAGATGAGATATCCATAATCTTCCAGGAGCCAATGACAAGTCTTAATCCTGTAAAGAGGATAGGATGGCAGGTGGAGGAGCCTCTTTATATCCACCACCCCGAAGTCACAAAGGCCGAGAGGAAGCAGCGTGCCATAGAAATGCTTAAGGCTGTCGGACTTGATAATGCTGAGGATGTATATTTTATGTATCCTCATGAGCTTTCGGGCGGTATGAGACAGAGGGTAATGATAGCTGCGGCCATGATTGGAAATCCCAAGATCCTGATAGCGGATGAACCCACAACAGCTCTGGATGTAACGGTACAGGCCCAGATAGTGGAACTGCTCAAGAAGCTCAATAAGGAGATGGGCACTTCCATCATATTCATTTCACACGACTTAAGCCTTGTGAACCAGATATGCCAGAGAGTCATAGTAATGCAGAAGGGCAATATCGTTGAATCCGGAAGGACTGTTGATGTATTTTCAAGGCCGAGGGATCCCTATACCAAGAAGCTTATAGCAGCAATTCCCAAGATCGATCTTAGCGAAGACAGGTAATTTTTATGGATAGAGATGAGGTTTTAAGAGTCAGTAATCTGAATGTCTTTTATAAGAACAGGAAGCGAAAGCTCTTTTCCAAAAAGAAAAAAATACAGGCTCTCTTTGATGTAAGCGTATCGATGGAAGAGGGAGAGGTTCTGGCAATAGCCGGAGAATCCGGAAGCGGTAAATCCACACTTGCCAGGGCTATTGTCGGCATCAACAAGGACTATACCGGCGAGATATGGCAGAAGTATGAGAGGCCGCAGATGGTCTTTCAGGACCCGTACAGCTCCCTTAATCCGGCCAAGAAGATAGGCTGGCTTTTGGAGGAACCCTTAAGAGTAGATAAGACCAGGGATTGGACCAAAGAAGAGATTGCAGAGCGGGTTAAGGAAGTTATGGAGGATATTGAGCTTCCCTTAAGTATGCTGGACAGATATCCGGCACAGCTCTCAGGCGGACAGAGACAGAGAGTCTGCATAGGTATAGCTCTTATGAGATCTCCCAAGCTCCTTATAGCGGATGAGCCGGTTTCTGCTCTTGATGTAACCATTCAGGCACAGATATTGGAACTGCTTGAGAATCTTCATAAGAAGCATGGTATTTCCATTATTTTCATATCCCATGACCTCAGAGTCGTCTACAAGATCAGCGATCATGTCATGATCATGAAAAACGGAAGAGTAGTGGAATACGGTGCCACCAAAGAGCTTTACAGAAAGCCTCAGGAAGAATATACCAAACAGCTGTTAAAAGCTGCTGGGATTGCATGATTTTTTATGTTAAAATGGGTTAAGTTTTTAGGGGACATATCCGAAATATAGACTGATAGGATATGATTGAACTTGATTAGAAGTTTGAAAGGAGGCGTATACTATGGCATTAAACAGTGTTAATTCATTTGTTTCCGGTTATAATGCATATAATATTCCCTCTGTCAAAGATAATCCCCAGATAGCACCACAGCCCGAGCTTAAGCAGCAGCCTTCTCCTCAGCAGCAACAGCAGGAGAGCAAGGGGCTTGATCTGACTGTAACACCTGCCAGAGAGAACGCATCCATCGAGAATGTGGCGATTTCCTTTGGCCAGTACGACAGTTCGTCTCTTGATTTCTACAGTGATATGGGACTTGCTTCAAGGGATATGAAACAGGCAATCTCAGGAATGCAGAAAGACCGCATTCTTCATGAATATCAGTACTTTGTAGGAGGCAAGGACCTCACAGGCAAGCCAAGCAACATAATAGCCGGAACAGAAGATGGTATCGTAATCAAACTTTGATAAACATGACAGTATGTATCCCCGTCACATATAAGTGGCGGGGATTTTTAAATTTTCAAAAAAGCTTCATCGTGGTAAAATGTAGGTTGGTATGTTAGGGGAAAAAATAAAAAAAGACAAACTCAATAAATATCACGCACTTGTTTCTGCGGCCTGCATTTTGGTCATGTATCTGGCTGTTCTTGTAGTGTGCCAGATTACGCCTTTTGGTGAAAAGACATTTCTCATGTTTGATCTCAAGCGCCAGTATGTGGATTACTATGCATATCTGCGCACGGTGTATTCGGGCAAAAACAGTGTGTTTTACTCTTTTAATGCAGCACTTGGCTCAGGCACTCTGGGCTTCTTTGCGTATTATCTGACAAGCCCGTTCCTATTGATATTATCCCTGTTTAACAGAAGTATAATGCCTCTCGGAATTACAGTTGTGATCGGTATCAAGCTTATGCTTGCTGCGGTTATAATGGATCTTTTCCTGCAGAGATTTATTGTGGATGTGACGGGTGTTTCACCCACAGCAACAGAAAATGCAACGGTCTATATCGGCGCTGTTTCCTGGGCTTTTTCCGGATTTCTTTTTGCCCACAGCATGAACATGATGTGGATGGATGTAGTTATGCTTCTTCCGCTCTATATTTGGAGTCTGGATCGCCTGTTTAGAGAAAACAAAAAGCTGCCCTTCATTGTCACATTGTTCCTGATGCTGATGCTCAACTATTACATCACTTATCAGGTGATTTTGTTCACTGTGTTCTGGACCATAGCCGATCTGATTGTACGTAAGGACAGGCATCCCTTTGCTCAGATAGCAAAGGCTGTGTTTTCGGCACTTATATCCGTTCTGCTTTCGGCTTTCGTAATGGTACCCACATTCCTTGAACTCATGGACAGCCCCAAGGATGTAACTCTTCTTGGAATGAAGCTTACAGGTAATAACCTCGGCCTGCTTGATATTTTTTCCAAGCTTCCGACATTTTCCTATGATTATATAGAGGCAAGGTTTGGATATCCTCAGATTTTCTGCGGCGTTTTGGCGCTGTTTATGATACTTTTGTTCTTTTTCTGCAAGGAGATTTCTCTGAGGCAGAAACTAGGGTATCTTGCGCTGTTTCTGGTCTTTGGAATATCCTTTAGCCGCGACATCATAAATCTTGTGTGGCATGCAGGAATGGAGCCGTCGGGACATCCTTACAGGCAGGCTTTTATGTGTGTGTTTCTCATGATAGTCTGTGGATGCAGCGCTCTGGCCAAATTGGACAAGGAACTGTCGGTTCTTAAGACGGTTATAGCCGGTGCAGTAATTCTGGGATTCCTTATTCTGCTCAGAAGAGGATATTACGACCATTTCTCTGATATCACATGGTATGCCAATCTGGCTCTGATAGCGGTTTATATGATCATCCTTTTGGGATTTGCAATGCTTTCCAAAAAACAGAAGAAGGTATCTGTATTGATCATTATTCTTATTGCGGTTAATATGGCAGACCTTTCTGCAAATGCAGCATATACTTATTATTGGCAGTCTATGAAGTGTGAGAACGCTGCTGAGTACAAAGCAACCATATCCAAGACTCAGGAGGCTGTTAAGTCTGTTAAGAGCAGCGAGGATAACACTGTTCTGTACAGAATGGAGAATTTAAATCCAAGACAGCAGAACGATGCATTTCAGTATGATTACAACGGTATCACTCAGTACAGCTCCGCAGGACTTGTTTATGTCAGGTACTTCCTTCAGAGACTGGGACTTAATGATGACGGACTTTATACTCATTACGGCCATGACAATACCGAGACTCTGGATTCACTTCTCGGAATCAAGTACATCATGACAGACGGTACATATCAGGTTCATCCGGGCTATGAGCTTACTTTTGACGGCGATGAGAAGGTTTACAAAAATCCATATGCCCTTTCGGCGGCTGTGTTTACAAACGGATTTAACTATTCGGATATCTGTGATATAGAGAACAACATTCCTGAGGCATCTATGGAACATGTACCTCAGAAGGATGCATTTTCTCTGCAGGAGGATATCTATGGAAGACTTCTGGGAAAAGAGGTATCTATTTTTAAACCTGCTGAGGTGGAACAGAGTGATATGTATATGGCTGACGACAAACCTCGTTACGACTACAAGGTCACAGCAGCCATGGACGGCGAACTGTACTTTTACCTGGACGGGCTTATTAATGCAGGAGAGAGTCTTTCTATACTTATAGGTGATGAGTTCCTTACCACGTATGGTAATGCTGCCTGTGTTAAGATATTAAACCTTGGCTATCACAAGGCCGGTGATGTGATCTCTATGACTGTTCAGGGAGAGGCGACGGATGACAACTTCGGAAGAGCTATATTTGTTACCGAAGATACCGGGGCCTTAGAGGCAGCATACAATGAGTTATCTGTCAGAAAATGTGATGTTAGGGTAAAGTCTTTCTGGAATGAAATGAATATAACTGTTCCGGAAGGTGCTGATGGCATTTTCCTTACAGTCCCTTACGAAACAGCATGGAAGATTACGGTTAACGGCAAGAAGACAGAGGCGATCGCAGTTTATGATTCTTTTACATACATTCCTCTTAATGGAATAACCGGTGAATGTCATATAAAGATGGACTACGTCTCAAAAGGACTTTTTGTCGGCATAATCCTGAGCGTTATCGGTGTTCTGCTTTTTGTATATGTAGTGATATCCGAGAAAAAGAGGGCTGAACTATGAGTAAGATAAAAGGCCTTCTTATAAGATTGCTTGTATTAGTTGCTTGTGCCGGTGCGCTTGTATTAATAGAGAAGATTGACAGCAAGCAGAAGAACCTCAACGATACGTATTTTATGTATGCAACAGTGGACGGACACAAGATACAGGTTCATGAACAGGATGGAAGTTACTATCTCTTTTTACCGGGCTACGTTTCGGAAAAAGACATTAAGCTTTCTGCGGAGGCTCAAAAACACGACATAAAAATAATGAAGTCTGGCGGTATTGCTACCGTCTATATCACCACCAATTCGGGAAACCTTGATAAGGTTCTTGCCAACAAGGATTATAAAGAATCCGGCAAGATAACAGTGGTCGATGAAAACGGCATACAAAACGTCAATCTTGGCCTTGATTATATCAAGGGAAGAGGCAACTATTCCTGGAATACCTGGGACAAGAAGCCCTTTAAGATAAAGCTCTCCAAAAATGCTTCAATACTTGGTATGGGAAGCGGCAAGGATTATGCTCTTATCGCCAATGCTTCCGATGCGACACTGATAAGAAATGATATTGCAAGAAAGCTTGAGGTTGCTGTGGGTATACCTTATGCCACCACTGGCAGATTTGCGGATCTTTATATAAACGGTGATTATATGGGCAACTACTACATGTGTGCAAGCATAGAGGTAGGAGAAGAACGTATAAATATCACCGATATTGAAAAAGACCAGTCCAAGGTCTTTTCCCGACTTAATCAGGAAGCATTTGAGGTTTATGAGACAAGGAATATGAAGGGTTGGAAGCTTCCGGAGGTTGTCTCGGATATCTCAGGCGGATACCTGGTGGAGAGAGAATTTGTCGACAGGTATAACCTGGAGTATGATGATTTCAATAATGGATTTGTTACTGACAATGATGAGCATTTCATAGTTCTTTCTCCAAAGTATTGTACAGCCGGTGAGATAAGCTATATTACACAGTTTTTCAATGAAGCTGAAAAAGAAATACTAAGCGCTTCACCATACGGGAGATACATAGATATTGAGTCTTTTGCTAAGAGATACATGGTAGAGGAGCTTATAAAGAACTATGACGGTGGAGTCAGCAGCGCGTATTATTATAAGGATAAAGACAGTGTTGATGAGAAACTCTATGCCGGTCCCGGATGGGATTTTGATATGAGCCTTGGCAACTATCTTGACTGGATGGAGTTTGCTGCGGATGATGCCACAGGAATTACTGAGCTTTATCTCTCGGAGCATAACAGCATTTATTATAAGAATATGCTGACCCATGAGGAGTTTAATGCACTTGTTCATGAGTTTTATAAGGACTATGCTCTGGATTATATGAATGAGCTGGTTGAGAGCGGAATTGATGAGTACCGCGACAGGCTTTCTGCTTCTGCTGAGATGGACAGTATAAGATGGGCTTACATGTATAAAGAGTGGGGGTATTCCACGGGCGATAGTATTCATTATGAAGAACTCAAAGATTTTATAAAAGAGAGAGTCGCCTTTTTGAGCGGAGAATGGCTTGAGTAATGTATTACAGAGTTGAAGACAAATACATTGTCTACGATGATCAAATTGCATATTTAAGAGAGCGCCTTAAGGATATCATGGAGAGGGACTCTCACAGCCAAAACGGAAGTTACCTGATCCGAAGCATCTACTTTGACGACATAAGGAATAGTGCACTGTATGAGATAGAGTCCGGAATTGACGACAGGACCAAGATCAGGATCAGGAGTTACAATGCAGATGACTCATTTATAAGGCTTGAGGAAAAGAGTAAAAAGAGCGGATTTACACACAAAGAATCTGCTATGATTTCGAAGGAAACTGTAATGGGCCTGATAGAAAATCCTTCACTGGCTCAGGCGCATCAAGCTTCCGGATATCTTTTGAAGGAGGATGGATTTCTTTTCCGCAAGGTCTATGCGAGCATGAATACAAGGCTGCTCCACCCTGTGAACATCGTGGAGTATGAGAGGGAGGCCTTTGTCGAGAAAAACGGAAACGTAAGGATAACCTTTGACAGGAACATCGGAGCGTCGACGGATGTCGGAAGCTTTTTTGATAAAAATATAAGAGCTGTTCCTACCATGGAGGCCGGAGCACATGTACTGGAAGTTAAGTACGATGAACTTTTGCCGGATTACATCAGAAAGATAGTAGATTTCGGCTCGCTGCAGAGATGTGCTTTTTCAAAGTACTATTATGCAAGACAGATTAAAGAAGGAAATGGAGATATATTATGAGTTTTCAGGATGCTATTAAAAAATCGGTAATGGAAGGTTTTGCTGCCAATGATATTCCGGTAAGCCAGATAATATCAATTCTTGCTGTTACATTTGTAATCGGACTGTATATTTACCTGATTTACAAGCTGGTGAACAGAACATCAATCTACAGTAAGAACTATCATATATCAATGGCGATGATATCTGTTATAACCGCAGGTATAATCATAGCGATGCAGTCCAGTATTGTTATATCTCTCGGTATGGTCGGTGCGCTTTCCATCGTTCGTTTCAGAACAGCAATCAAGGATACCATGGATCTTTTGTTCCTGTTCTGGTCAATAGGAGAGGGAATTATCTGCGGAGCCGGTCTCTTTGAACTGGCTATAGTCGTTGCGATCATGGTTACAATAGGCCTTTTGCTGCTTCAGTTTATTCCCACGAACAGAAAACCCTATGTACTTATTGTTAACAGCAGCGATACGGACGGAGAGGATGATATCATCAAGGCAGTTTCCGCACATTCCAAAGGCTATAAGGTCAAATCAAGAAACCTTAAGAAGACAGGGCTTGATATGATAATTGAAGTAAGAACAACTCAGGAAAAAGAGCTTTTAAAGAGCCTTAACAAGATTGAAAGTGTAGACAATACCTCACTCCTTACACAACAGGGAGAAATAAGGATCTGACCGGGACATAAGAAAACCACCTGCCGATGCAGGTGGTGTTTTTTTGGGAGGAGGGGTTGTCTAGTGGGGAACCAGACAACCCGTGTATGAAAAAAAGTATTGTTGGGGGTTCAGAAGTTGTTTCCTTCTGATGAGATTATAATAACGGGTAAATTTTGCCAAATTGTGTCAGAACTCTAAAAGAAATATAACGTATTATTAAAACAAAAATAAACGTATTTTCTTTTCATTTTATGGTATCTGAGATTGCAATAATGTTTCGTTTTGCCCATAAATAAGCCATTTTGGGTATGGTCTTTTTATTAACACTGAAATACTATTATGGTAGATGGGAGTATTATAATTTCGTTTCACAAGGTTTGCGGACACTTAGTTTCGCAAGAAGGAGGCAACATGAGTAGTGTTTCAGCAATTTCCGGTTACGGTAACTACTCAGCGTATTCCGTCATTTCAAATGGTGGTCAGTACACACAGGCTGCCCAGGGAGCATCAGAACTTGCTATTCAGGAAAAGACAGAAGCTCAGGTAAGAGGGCTTGAAGTAGGTAAAGAGAATCTTGAATCTGCAAAGTCTGCTCTTAATATTGAAGACGGAGCCATGGAAGGCATCACTGATTATCTTCAGAACATAAAGGAACTTTCAGTTAAGGCTTCGAACGGTACTTTATCTGACGATGATAAGAAGTCAATACAGTCGCAGATCAAGGAGTACCTTAAAGGTATAAATGACAGCGCTAACCAGGCTAAATACAATGAGAAGGATCTTTTAAACGGCACTACCGGTGATCTTAAGATCGCAACCGACAGCAACGGTTCACTCGTAAATGTATCAACTTACAACAGCACTACAAAAGCTCTTGGAATTGATGATTACGATGTGACCAAGGAAGACTTTGATATGAGCAGGATCGACGAAGCACTTGAAAAGGTTACTGCTAACAGAAGTAAGGCCGGTTCCGAAACTAACAGTGTTGAGCATGCACTGACATACAACTCACATGCAGCCATGGAACTCAACGGATATCAGATGGATAAGGAAGAGGACAACTCCATGAGAGCTGTAATCGAAGCCAAGCAAAAAGAGCTCATGGATACATATCAGAATACTCTTCTGGCTCAGAAGATGAAGAATGATGAGCAGCAAGCCATGAACATTTTTGCATGACCGTCTGACAAAATGGAAATCAAAAAAGTGTCCGCCCCGGAAAGACAAGTGTCTTTTGGGGCGGTTTTCTTGATTTATATTAATCAGTTGTAGCGATTTTATGGTCAAATACTTGACATAAAGTAATATAAATTCTACACTAAACAAGGCTTGCACGTTTCGTTTTTTGAAGCGTGTGTAATAGGAGATTTATCTTCAGTGCAATGACGTACGGGCAAGTATGTGATTGCATTTATTTTGTTATAATTTAGCGATTTAGCACGTTGAAGTTGCAACGCTTTGTGGGGATAAATATTTTATTGCCGTAACAATTATTTATTAACAGTTTGGAGATGCTATGAATACTAAGACATTAATGTACGTAGTAAAGAGAGTTCTGCTTGCAATCGTTACAGTTTGGGTAGTTATTACTGTTACCTTCTTCGTAATGCACGCAGTTCCTGGTGGCCCATTTATCGGCGAGAAGGCCGTAAGTGAGTCGGTTATGAAGGCTATGGAAGCCAAATACGGACTGGATAAACCACTTGGTGTCCAGTACCTTACATATCTTTCTGATGTTGTTACCAAGTTTGATTTTGGCCCATCACTCAAGCAGAAGGGTAGAAGTGTAAATGACATTATCTTTGATGGAATGAAGACATCAGCCAAGCTCGGTCTTATCGCTGCAGTAATTGCCCTTATAAGCGGCGTTATTCTGGGATCCGTTGCTGCTCTTCGCAGAAACAAGATAATCGACAGAATTATCATGATCATTACAACAGCATTCGTTTCAATGCCTTCATTTATTATGGGATCTCTTTTACTGATTGCATTTGCCATAAATCTTAAGTGGTTCCCGGCAAACGGAGCTTCCAAGAACGGACTTGTTCTTCCTGTTCTTACATTATCACTGTATCCTATGGCTTATATTACAAGGCTTACAAGATCTTCGATGCTTGAAGTTCTTGGACAGGATTACATCAGAACAGCCAAGGCTAAGGGTGTATCCGGAATGAAGATCATTTTCGGACATGCACTTAAGAATTCACTGATTCCGGTTATTACATATTTCGGACCTATGCTTGCAGGTATCGTAACAGGTTCCCTGGTTGTAGAGCAGATATTTGCAGTTCCCGGAATAGGAAGAGCTTTCGTAAACAGTATCACAGGTCGTGATTATCCGCTTATCATGGGCACTACGATCGTTCTTGCAACACTTATCGTAATCATGAACCTTGTAGGCGATATTATGTATAAGGTAGTTGACCCGAGAATTACACTCGAATAATTTCCGCAGAATATAGATTAGGAGAAATAGAAAATGGATATCAGCAAGTTAAGTGCACAGGTTAATATGGATGATTTCATCCCTGCAACCGATGAAGAAAAAGAATATATGGTGCAGATGCGTCCTTCATCTACATTCTTTAAGGACTCTGTAAAGAGACTTCTTAAGAATAAGGTTGCGACGGTTTGCTTCTTTATTATAGTAATAATAGCTCTGGCAGCTATATTTATCCCGATGTTCTGGCCGTATTCCTACGACAGCATGCTGGGTATGACCCCCGGTAAGCCAGTAGACAACAGCTTCAAGGACCTTCGTCCTTTTGAGTACGGTAAGTCAGAGCTTAAGAGGATTGAGGCCGGTGAGTCTGTTGTACCTCATATCTTTGGTACAGACTCTCAGGGTCGTGATTACTTTATCCGTGTTGTATACGGAACACGTATTTCACTGGCAGTTGGTTTCTTTGCCAGCCTTATCGTACTTATTATCGGTATGACTATCGGATCTGTAGCCGGTTATGCCGGAGGAGCCGTGGATCTGGTCATAATGCGAATAGTCGACATCATATATTCGCTGCCTGACATGCTGATGGTTATTCTTTTGTCATCAGTGCTCAAGGTGGTGATGGAAGGTGCTTTGGACGGAACAGTCCTGGCTAAGATCGGTTCCAACATCATAAGTTTGTTCATTGTCTTTGGTGTACTGTACTGGGTATCAATGGCAAGACTTATAAGAGGACAGATTTTATCACTGCGTGAGCAGGAATACGTACTTGCGGCTGAGGCTGCAGGCGCTAAGGGAAAGTGGATCATTTTAAAGCATCTTATTCCTAACTGCTTCTCAGTTATCATTATTTCAACAGCACTTCAGATCCCCAGTGCGATCTTTACCGAGAGTTACCTTTCATTCCTGGGACTTGGTGTAAATGCGCCTATGCCTTCACTTGGCTCACTTGCTTCTGATGCGCTCAACGGAATTTCATCTTATCCATACAGACTGATCATTCCGGCAATTGTTATTTCACTGATCGTTCTTTCACTGAACCTTTTCGGTGACGGACTTCGCGACGCATTTGATCCTAAGCTTGATACTTGATTCGGAGGCAATATAAAAATGAGATTATTAGAAGTAAGAGATCTGCATACCTCATTCTTCACAGATGCCGGTGAGGTAAAGGCAGTTAACGGTATATCTTTTAACCTGGACAGGGGTAAGGTACTTGGCATCGTTGGAGAGTCCGGAAGTGGTAAGTCAGTAACCGCATATTCAATCATGCAGATTCTGGCAGGAACAGGTAAGATCGTATCAGGATCTATCAAGCTTGACGGACAGGAGCTTGTAGGCGCCGGTGAAAAAGTTATGAAGACGGTTCGCGGAAATAAGGTTTCCATTATTTTCCAGGATCCCATGACATCACTTAATCCTACTTATACAATTGGACATCAGCTGATGGAGGCAATTCTCCTCCATACAGACAGAAATAAAGAGCAGGCCAGAGAAAGAGCTATTGAGATGCTCAGGCTCGTAAACGTAAACGAACCTGAAAAGAGAATGAATCAGTATCCACATGAGTTCTCAGGCGGAATGAGACAGCGTGTTATGATCGCCATGGCTCTTGCCTGTGAACCGGATATCCTCATTGCTGATGAGCCTACAACAGCGCTTGATGTTACTATTCAGGCTCAGATCCTTGACCTTATGAAGTCACTTCAGGAAGAGCTTGGAATGGCCATCATCATGATAACTCATGACCTTGGAGTAGTAGCTCAGATGTGTGACGAGGTTATTGTAATGTACGCAGGTTCTATCTGCGAGCAGGGAACTGCTGATGAGATTTTCTACAATCCATGTCACGAATACACAAAGGGACTTCTTCGTTCAATTCCTACAGAGGGTAATGACGGTCAGAAGCTTGAACCTATCACAGGTACACCTATTGACCTCCTCAATATGCCCAAGGGATGTCCTTTTGCACCCAGATGTGATAATGCCATGAAGATCTGCCTTCGCGAGAGAGCAGAGCGTATGCAGATTAATGACGATCATGCGGCAGGCTGCTGGATGAATGTTAAAAAGCAGATGGAAGGCGGTGAAAAAGCATGAGCGAGAACAAAAATCTTGTTGAGATAAAGCACCTTAAAGAATACTTCAATGTAAACGTTGGATTTTTCAAGAGTAAGCCACTTAAGGCTGTTGACGATGTGTCTTTTACAATTAAGAAAGGTGAGACACTGGGCCTTGTCGGAGAGTCAGGCTGTGGTAAGACTACAGTTGGACGTACCATCCTTAATCTCTATAAGCCCACAGCCGGTGAAATCTGGTACGACGGCAAGCTTATCAAGACCAAAGAGGACATCAACGAGTTCAGAAAGAAAGCCACAATGGTTTTCCAGGATCCATATTCATCACTGAACCCCAGAATGACTGTATCCGATATTATCGGAGAGCCTTTGGATGTACATAATCTTTGCAGCTCCAAGGAGGAGAGAAGAGAGAGAATCCTTGAGCTTATGAATTATGTAGGACTCAACTCAGAGCATGCTTCAAGATATGCTCACGAGTTCTCCGGCGGACAGAGACAGAGAATCGGTATTGCAAGAGCTCTTGCTGTTAATCCTGAATTCATTGTCTGCGATGAGCCTGTATCAGCTCTGGATGTTTCAATCCAGGCTCAGGTTATCAACATGTTTGACGAACTCCAGGATAAGCTTGGACTTACATATCTGTTTATTGCGCATGACCTTCTGGTTGTAAGACATATCAGTGACAGAATCGCAGTTATGTACCTTGGCAAGATGGTTGAGCTTGCTGATGCAAATGAGATCTATGACAATCCTCTGCATCCTTACAGCAAGTCACTTATATCATCAGTTCCGATTCCGGATCCCAAGATTGCAAGGGCCAATAAGCGTATTGTCCTTTCAGGAGATATACCAAGCCCTCTCAATGCACCTTCAGGATGTCCTTTCAGAACCAGATGTCCTTATGCTGATGAGCAGTGTGCAGCTACAATGCCTGAGTTTAAAGAGGTTAGCTCCGGACATTTTGTTGCTTGTCACCATATTGAAGATGTTTCAAAGATCTAGAACAAGATTGTGCTAAATTAAATTTTATTTCAAGAAGTGCAGAATATATGTTAAAATGGTAAAGAATATGGTAATAACCGTATTTTTTATAAAAACTCATTCATAATAAGGAGGAAAATTATGAAAAAGAAGTTAGTTTCTTTAGTACTTGCATCTTGCATGGTACTGAGCCTTGCTGCTTGCGGCAACACAACTCCTGCTGAGACACCTGCTGATACAACAGCTGATACTCAGGCAGAGGCACCTGCTGATACAGCAGCTGACACTCAGGCAGAAGCTCCTGCAGCTGAGCCTGTTGGTGAGCAGAAGATCAATGTATGTCTTGCTTCAGAGCCTGCATCACTTGATCCCGCACTTAACTCTGCAGTTGACGGTGCTACACTTATCAACCACCTTTTCTCAGGTCTTGCTAAATGGGGCCTTGATGCAAATGGTAATCTTGAGCTTCAGCCTGACTGTGCTGAGGAACTCGTTGAAGGTGTAACAAATGACGACGGAACAGTAACCTACACTTACACACTTAGAGATGGTCTTACATGGTCAGACGGACAGCCTGTAACAGCAGGTGACTTCGTATTTGCATGGAACAGAGCAATCGCTCCTGAGACAGCAGCTGACTATGGCTACATGTTCGAGGTTGTTGACGGATATGCTGATGGTAAGCTTAACGTTAACGCAATTGACGACAAGACTCTCGAGGTTACTCTTGCAAACACAGTTGCTTACTGGGATGAACTTCTTGCATTCCCTACATACATGCCTGTTCGTGAGGACGTAGTTGCTAACGAGGCATGGGCTACAGATCCTTCTACATATGTATGTAACGGTGCATACACAATGACAAGCTGGGATCACAACTCACTTATCACAATCACCAAGAACGACAACTTCTATGATGCTGATAAGATCACAATGGAAGAGATCAACTTCTACCTTTCAGATGATGCTAACAACCAGCTCGCTAACTTCGAGAATGGTGACTGGCAGATGATCGATGACGTTCCTACAAACGAGATCGCTACACTTAAGGAGACATATCCTGATGAGTTCGTAACAGCAGGTCAGCTTGGAACATACTATGTATGCTGGAACATCAACGAGAACATTCTTCCTGCTTCAAACACTCTTACAGGTGCTGACAAGGCAGCTGCTGAGAACGAAGTTCGTAACGCACTTGCACTTCTTATCGACAGAAACTACATTGTAAACGACGTAGCACAGGGTGGACAGGTTCCTGCTTCTTCATTCGTAGCTATGGGTCTTACAGATGCTGACGGATCACAGTTCTATCAGAATGCAGGCGGAAACAGCTTCGCCGGATACTACGATGTATCTGAGGATGCTTACGAGGCAAACTGGGGTGCTGCTCTTGAGACACTCAAGAAGTACTACACATTTGATGAAGCAACACAGCAGTTCACAGATTTCCCTACACTTACATACCTCTACAACACATCAGAGGGACACAAGGCAATTGCTGAGGCTATTCAGGCTACATTCGCTGGAATCGGCATCACAATGAACCTTGAGAACCAGGAGTGGGCTACATTCCTTGATACACGTAAGGCAGGTAACTACTCAATCGCACGTAACGGATGGCTCGGTGACTACAACGATCCTATTTCATTCCTTGATATGTGGACAACACAGTCAGGTAACAACGATGTTCAGTTTGGTAAGGGCGACAACGCTAAGGTTCAGGCTTACTCACTCGACATCACAGATCTTGGCTATGACACAAAGGTTGAGAACGGAACATGGTCAGAGACATATGATGTACTTATTGCTGACATCAAGACCTGCACAGACGTAAATACACGTTATGAGCTTATGCACAGAGCAGAAGATCTTCTTATGTCAACAGGCTGCATCTGCCCTATCTACTACTACACAGACCTTTACATGATCAGCAACAAAGTACAGGGATTCTTCTCAAGTCCTCTTGGATACAAGTACTTCATGTACTGCACAATCACAGGTTAATTGCGAGAACAGAACTACCTTGTGAAAACAAGCTGTGAAATAAAAGAGAGCCGATACCATTTGGTATCGGCTCTTTTATTAGTTTGTTTATTTAAAGATTTCCGGTCTTAGAAAGCCTTTCTTACAGTCATGTGTACCTTGCCACCGCGGATAGCAATCTTTACATCGTCAGCGAGCTTCTTAAGTACAGATGCCTCATACTGATCATACTCAGGATCATCTACGAAGTGACCAACAACATCTGAAGCGACGTCATCCGGAAGCTCATAGAAAACCTTGTCGGAATCAGCTGTCATAGCCTGCTCAAAAGCATCTCTGAGCATTCCGAGGAAACTTCCTGCAGCTTCGTTCTTTCTTGAGCTGGATGCGGAGATGAGAGTAGCTCTCTTATCCTTGTCCATAACGGTCTCAGTTGTAAGATTGAGATCATAGGTCTTATCTTCCTGATCAACCCAGAAGGAAGCTTTAACTTCACCTGTTACGATCCTTACCATGCTGAGCATTTCTTCTGTAAAGAGCTGAAGATGAAGTGAATCTGTAGCATTAAGGCCATTGAATTCAGCAAGCTTCTTGGTTGCTTCAACTGCCTCTTTAAATCCGGTACCCTTGTTATCAATAGCGATTACGTCTGATTTCATAGTCTCTGCTCCTTTCAACCCTCGATGTCAAATATGTTGCTGAATCCGGTTACGGTAAAGACTTCCTTAACGATATCGTTAGGGTTGACAATCTTAATTGTACCCTTGTTGTAAAGAGCCTTCTTAGCAGAGAGAAGAGTTCTAAGTCCTGCAGAAGAGATGTACTCAAGAGCGGACATATCAATTGTAAGTGCCTTAACCTGATCAAGAGACTCATTCAGTACCTTTTCAAGCTCAGGTGCTGTCCCTGTATCAAGTCTTCCATCCAACGCGATGTTAAGCTGATCTCCATTAACGGTTTTTGTGATATTCATAGCATTCCTCCTAATAGTGTGTAGGTGAAACAATAATATGATTTATTGTTTTTATTTTATCATAATAATGCATGATTTGTGCGATTATTATTGAGTAACAAATCTAAAAAATCAGTTAATTCACTTGCCTTGTGATAATAAAAGAATAGCATTTGCTTTATCACAGTAATGTCACACTAAATATTTCTTTACTTTTTAGCAGATGGTAATATAATTAAAAACTGTGTATTTATATAGATGATGTTAGTATTAGCGGAGGATGTTAGTAACATGCAATCAAAAGACAAATTAAAGCCAATGCTGTTTTCAAACCTTAAGCATTACAGTGTAAAGCAGTTTGGCAGTGATGTTGTATCCGGAATCATAGTTGCCATAATTGCGCTTCCTTTGTCAATCGCCCTTGCTCTTGCATCGGGTGTTGGCCCTGAGGAAGGTCTTTATACAGCTATTGTAGCGGGCTTTATCATTTCATTTTTGGGTGGTTCAAGAGTTCAGATAGCCGGACCTACAGCTGCTTTTGCGACAATAGTTGCCGGAATCGTGGCAACCAAGGGAATGGAAGGACTGGCAATGGCTACTATATTTGCCGGTATTCTCCTTATTCTGATGGGAGTATTCAGACTTGGCTCACTTATCAAGTTCATTCCTTATACTATAACAACCGGATTTACAGCAGGTATTGCTGTGACAATCCTTGTGGGACAGATCAAGGACTTCCTGGGATTAACATATCCTGCAGGAACCAAGACAGTTGAGACCATGGAGAAGGTGAAGGCCATAGGTGCAAACATCGGAACCATCAACGTGTGGGCTCTTGTAGTCGGTGTTGTTTGCCTTCTTATTCAGATTGTATGGCCCAAGGTAAGCAAAAAGATTCCCGGATCTCTCGTGGCAGTTATCGTTGGAATCCTAATGGTGAAGCTTCTTAATCTTAACGTTAACACCATAGGAGACCTTTATGAGATAAAGGGAACACTTCCACAGCTTCATGTTCCTGCCTTTGATTTTGAGACAATCAGATCGGTAGCAGGAGACGGCTTTACCATTGCAATTCTTGCAGCTATTGAATCATTGTTATCCTGTGTTGTAGCTGACTCCATGATCAACTCTCACCACAGATCAAACATGGAGCTTATCGCTCAGGGTGCAGGTAATATCGGTTCTGCACTTTTTGGTGGTATCCCTGCAACAGGTGCTATTGCCAGAACTGCTGCAAACATTAAAAACGGTGGTAGAACACCTATAGCCGGAATGGTACATTCTTTGTGCCTGGTTCTTGTACTTGTAGTACTGATGCCGTTTGCTAAGCTTATTCCTATGCCTACCATAGCAGCAATCCTATTTATGGTTGCATATAACATGTGCCAGTGGAGAACTTTCGTACATCTTTGCAAGACAGCGCCAAAGAGCGATGTATTTGTTCTTGTCATCACATTTGTGCTGACTATTGTATTTGACCTTGTTGTAGCTATTGAGATTGGTATGGTTCTTGCATGCCTCCTGTTTATGAAGAGAATGAGCGACGAGTCAGGTATCACAGGATGGAAGTATTACGATCCTGATGAGGATCCCGATGGACCCGAGCTTAAAGATATTCCTAAACACGTAAGAGTTTATGAGATCAGCGGACCTATGTTCTTTGGTGAT
The DNA here is from genome assembly GCF_000420865.1 of Butyrivibrio sp. XPD2006. Classification (GTDB taxonomy): domain Bacteria; phylum Bacillota; class Clostridia; order Lachnospirales; family Lachnospiraceae; genus Butyrivibrio. The sequence goes on along the minus strand of NZ_ATVT01000007.1, from coordinate 86,042 downwards.
GCTGACATGATCGCAGAGATCGGATTTAAGGACTTTACAAGAGCTCTTGTAATCCGTATGCGTGGAGTTCCTGCAATCGATGCGACAGCAATGCACTCCTTTGAACAGCTCTATGAAAGATGCAAAGAAAACGGCGTTCAGCTTGTCTTTTCCCATGTAAATGAGCAGCCTATGGCTACCATGGAAAAGGACGGATTTGTGGACCTTGTCGGAAGAGAGAATTTTAAACCTCACATTGATGATGCCCTAAAGCGCGCTGCTGAAATCTGAATGAAGATAAGACCATAAATAATGGTGCAATCATCCCCAAGAATCGGGATGGTTGCACTTTTTTATTTGGTAAGAGTAAATTTGATATAATGGTAAAAAAACTATAAAATTACGTTTTTTAGAAGAAAAATATATTACACTATATGTATAAAATTGGGGATGAAAGGACCATCTGTTGGATAAAAGCTACTTTATTGACAATCTGGACAGGGCAATCAAAGAGGAATGGATAAAGGCTTATCATCAGCCTCTTGTTCGTGCTGCAAGTGGTAAGGTTTCCGATGAGGAAGCCTATTCGAGGTGGATAGACCCCCAAATGGGAACCTTTACAGCTTCAGAATTTGTTCCTGCACTTGATGAGGCAAAGCTGACCTACAAACTTGACCTTTATATGGTTGAGAGAGTCCTTAAGAAAATGAAGGAGCAGTCCGAACAGGGCTACTATGTTGTGTCTGAATCCATAAATCTTGCTGCCTCAGACTTTGAGTGCTGTGACATGGTTTCGGAGATCACAGCCTTAATAGATTCCTATGGCTTTACAAGGGACAAGATTTCTATTGAAATTTCGGAGAGGACAATGTCTTTGGACATTGATCGCATGAAAAAGGTGGTGGATCGCTTCAGAGCCGGAGGAGTAAAGGTATGGATGGATGACTACGGAAGCGGATATGCTTCAATGCTTATTCTTCTTAAGGTGCACTTTGATCTTCTGAAGATAGACAAGATATTTATAGAGGAAATAGATAAGTCTGATGCCGGAAAGATCATTGTTACTGAGCTGGTAAAGACAGCATTGGCACTCGGTATGGACACTGTGGCTGAGGGCGTTGAAACAAAGACTCAAGTGGATTTCCTGAAAGAAATAGGCTGCGTCAAATTGCAGGGGAATTACTATACCAGGCCTATTTCTTTTGCAGATATTGTTGACAGAAATATCAGGGGAATACAGATTGGGTTTGAGAATCCTGCAGAGGCGGGATATTTTGAAACCCTTGGCAGAATTAATCTATACGATCTTGCAGCTTCGAAAACCGATGAAAAGGATTTAAATAAATACTTTGATACCATCCCTATGGTTATTTTTGCACTTGATGATAAGAAGGCAACCTTCGTCAGATGTAACAGAAGCTACAGACGTTTTGCCCTGGATTATTTTCCTGACGGCAAAAACAGGAAGGAAATCTTTTACGATACTGTAAGTAAAGGCCCGGGAAATTACTCTTATAATGCTATAAGACAGTGTGCTAAAAACGGAGAGAGGGTAATAATAGACGACATTACAGCCAGTGGTCATACCATACAGATGTTCATCAGAAGGGTGGCGGTAAATCCTGTTACAGGTGTTGCAGCTGTAGCGGTGGCCATATTATCGGCTTCTGATATAGCAAGTAATGAGGGGCTTACCTATAACTATGTGGCAAGGGCTCTTTCTGAGGACTATATCAAGCTGTATTTTGTAGATCTGGATACAGAGACTTTTGCAGAATATACTCCTGACGGAGATAGCAGGGATATAACCTTTGAAAGGCTTGGAAATGACTATTTTGACCTTGAGAAGAATACTATAGATTTTGAGATATATTCTGAGGATGTTGAGAACTTCAAAGCTGAGTTTACCAAGGATAACTTCATAAAGCAGATCAGGGAGAATGGTCTCTTTTCAATGGTTACTCGAATGATGCTGGGCGGTGCTCCAACATATGTAAGCATCAAGGGAGTAAAGACAAAGGACGCAGCCAATCATGCTATTATCGGAATCAACAATGTCGACAATCAGATAAAAAGCAGGGAGATTGTTGAAAGAGCTAAGGAAGAGAGCATTGTTTATTCCAGAATAGGTGCGCTGACCGGAAACTTTATTTTTATCTTCACGATTGATCCAAGAACTCAGGAATACTACATGTATAATCCGGGTGGAAATTCTACGGATTTGAATATAGAAAGTGAAGGAAAAGATTTCTTTGTAGATATCATAAAGAATGCCGACAAGGGTATCTATCATGAAGATCTGGATGCATTCCTGACTGCTTTTACCAAAGAAAATGTCTATGAGCAGATACTTAAGGCAGGCATGTTTGAGAATGAACACAGAGCAATCATTAATGGAGAGCCCAAATATGTTCAGTTAAGGGCTACTTTGACCATGGAGGACGGCGAAGAAAAGCTTATAGTCGGTATCTTTGATATCGATGAAAAGATAAGACGCGAGCAGGAATATGCCATAAGCCTTAATGCAGCAGAGGTAAAGGCAAACCTTGATGAGCTTACCGGCATCAAGAATAAGCATGCCTATGTTGAGATGGAAAAGATATTAAATACAAGAATAGAGGAGAAATACACACCTTCTTTTGCAATCTGTGTCTTTGACTTGAATGGCCTTAAACAGATAAATGATACTTACGGCCATCAGGAGGGAGATAAGTATATTAAGCATGGATGCGATACCATCTGTCGTATTTTCAAACACAGCCCGGCTTACAGAGTTGGCGGTGATGAGTTTGTGGTTATAGCGCAAGGCTATGATTACCTAAATATTGATGCTCTGATGCTTAAAATGAGAAAGCACAACATGAGGAACAAACAAAAGGGCGATGTCGTAATAGCTGCCGGAATGAGCAGATTTAAGGGGAATGAAACTGTAGCAGATGTATTTAAACGTGCTGATGAGGAAATGTACAGGAACAAGAAAGAACTTAAGAAATAAGTTTGATAAGGGAGATGATCCGGACGGATACAACGCCAAATGGCAACAATAAAATGAAGTTTGATCAATATCTGTATCCCATTCATATATGGGCGCTTTCCTTTGGATGTGCCGTGGGATGGGGTGCTTTTGTCATGCCCGGAACTACGTTCCTTCCAAAGGCAGGTCCTGTCGGAACTGTTGTAGGCCTTATAATCGGCGCCGTTGTCATGTTCATAATCGGTGCCAATTACCACTATCTGATGAACAAGTTCCCGGATGGAGGTGGAACTCTCACCTATACGCTTAGAACCTTTGGCCATGACCATGGCTTTATGAGTGCGTGGTTTCTGGTCCTTGTGTATATTGCAATCCTTTGGGCCAATGCATCTGCCCTTGGCCTTATCAGTAAATTTCTCTTAGGAAGTACTTTTCAGTTCGGTTTCCACTATGTGATCCTTGGATATGACGTATATCTTGGAGAAGTGCTCCTATCAGTGGCAGCGGTACTTATTTGCGGAATATGCTGCATCAGAGGAAAAAGAATTGCCTTTACTTTGCAGGTGATCTTTGCGCTTATTCTCATCTTTGGAATTATCATTTGCGCAGCATTTGTTGCAGGTGTGGACGGCAATATCCTTATTCCTTCAAGACCTTATTTTGTAAGTAATCAGGGCAGCAAGATCAACCAGATATTTATAATTGCGGCTCTTTCACCCTGGGCTTTTGTGGGATTTGAATCCATCTCAAACTCAGCTGCAGGCTTCAAGTTCCCTGCCAAAAGAAGCCTTCGCATCATGGCGATAGCTCTTTTTACGGCAGTATTATCTTATCTGCTATTGGCTCAGATAGCTGTGGCGCATGTTGATGATGGGTACACTACCTGGCTTGATTATATAAGGGATATTGGTAATCTCTCCGGTATAGAGGGACTTCCTACCTTTTATGTTGTTTCTGATACCATGGGAAGCAGTGGCGTATTTATACTGGGACTTGCTGCTTTTGCAGGAATAATAACAGGTCTTATCGGCAACTTTATCGCTGCCAGCAGGCTGATGTTCTACATGGCTGATGAGGGAATGCTTCCGCCGTGGTTTGCAAAGCTCAATGAGGAAAAGAATCCTAAAAATGCCCTTGTTTTTATCATGTGCATATCTCTTTTTATCCCGCTTCTTGGCAGGACTGCCATAGGATGGATCGTTGACGTAACAACGATCGGAGCCACAATAGCATACGCCTATACTTCAGCAGCGGCTCTTGCCAATGCCAAAAAAGAGGACAATAAGAAGGTTGAGATAACAGGTATAGTCGGTATTGTCATGAGCGGCTTGTTCTTCCTGTTCTTTATGATGTCATCGGCAGAAGCTATGTCCACAGAGTCCTATCTGATACTGGCAACCTGGAGTATCCTGGGATTCTTGTGGTTCAGGTTCGTGTTTGAAAAGGACACGGAAAGAAGATACGGCAAATCAACGGTTGTCTGGGTAACCCTGTTGTTTCTGATATTTTTCACATCCCTCATGTGGGTTAAAAGAGCTACCGACGATATGACAAAAGATGTTGTCGGAAACATAAAGGATTACTATGAGAGTCAGAGCAGTGGCAAGGACATTGACACCATTGAAAGAACAGAAGCCTATATACAGGAACAGCTGGTAAATGTAGATCATGTCCTTACCAGAAACAGCCTGATCCAGATGAGCCTTATCATAATCGCTCTTGTCATCATGTTCAGCATTTACAGGATCATGTCAAGGAGAGAGAAGGCGGCTTCCATTGAGTCCATCAAGGCCAATGAGAGGAGCCGGGCCAAGACGGTATTCTTGTCCAATATGTCCCATGACATAAGGACTCCTATGAATGCCATTATCGGCTATATCAATTTAGCTGAGGATGAAGCTGTTACCCATGAAGAACTAAAGGATTACCTGCATAAGATAAAAGGATCCAGCCATCATCTGCTTGCACTTATAAATGACGTACTAGAGATGAGCAGAATTGAGAGTGGAAGAATGGACCTCGAGCCTGTTCCCGTAAATTTAAGCAAAACCTTTGAGGATGTCAGAGATCTTTTTGAACTGCAGATGCATGAGAAGAATATTGAGTTTAAGGTGGAATGCATAGATCTTAAGGATCCTCATGTTTACTGTGATATAAACAGACTTAACAGGGTACTGCTCAACCTTATCAGTAATGCCTATAAATTTACCCCTGAGGGCGGAAGTATATCCGTTACTCTAAAGCAGACTACAGCAGTTGTGAATGGCTGTGCAGACTATGTGATAAGCGTTAAAGACAACGGAATCGGTATGTCCGAAGAGTTTACAAAGAAGGTATTTGAAGCCTTTGAGAGAGAAAAAGATGCAACTGTAAGTGGCATTCAGGGAACAGGCCTCGGAATGAGCATTGTAAAGAATATAGTTGATCTCATGGGCGGAACCATTGCGGTTAATTCCAGGAAAAACAAGGGCTCTGAGTTTATTGTAAAGCTCTCATTAGATAGACAGAGCCAGGAAGATATACAGAAAGAAACAGAGGCGATTGAAGCAAAGAATAAGGCAGGAGTTGCAGACTTCAGTTCCATGAGACTTCTTCTTACAGATGACATGCCCATAAACAGGCAGATTGCGATCAAGCTTTTGGAAAAACAGGGCTTTACGGTAGAGACTGCAGAGAACGGAAAAGAAGCTGTGGACAAAGTAAAGGCAGCTGAGCCGGGGTACTACAACGCAGTTCTTATGGATATTCAGATGCCTGTAATGGATGGCTATGAAGCAACGAAGGCCATAAGAGAACTCGATGATGAAGCAAGAAGAAAGATACCTGTTATCGCCATGACGGCCAATGCCTTTGCAGAAGATGTTAAAAAAGCCAAAGATGCGGGCATGAATGCCCATATAGCAAAGCCCATAGATGTAAAGAACATGATAGACGTCCTTACGGATGTCCTTACTTAAGGAACTGTTTTCTCTTTCTTGACAGGTGTGTTATTATAGCAAAGTAAGTTAAATAAAGCGGATGGTGTCTGCAGGCCGTTTGGCCGTGCAGGTGAAAAGGGAAGCAGGTGTAAGTCCTGCGCGATCTCGTCACCGTGTTTCGAGAGCTCTTTATGTATGCCACTGGAGAAATCCGGGAAGGCTTAAAGAGCGCAGCCGTAAGGCTACTCGATAAGTCGGGAGACCTGCCAGTCGCTGTACATGGGAGAAATCCTAAGTCACGAGGAATTGACGGTACGAAGAAATAAAGGCAGGAGCATGGATCTTGCTTTGTTTTGCTGTGTAATAGAAGCCAATCCCTTGTGAAAACAAGGGATTTTTTATTGCCCATGAATAAATATCAGGAGGGTATTATGAAAAAGAAATTTCTAGGAATGTTCATGGTGGCAGCTTTGTCAGTAAGTATGCTGGCAGGTTGTGCAGGAGCAGCAGAGCAGAGCGTACCGGAGGCTCCGGCAGAAGAGACAACACAGGAGGCAGCTGAAGAAGTAACTGAAGCAGCACCTGAAGAAACTACTGCTGAGGCAGCTTTGGAGGATGGTGTTTACAGCGCAAAGTTCACAACAGACGGAAGCATGTTCCATGTCAATGAGGTTTACAAAGACAGAGGAACTCTTACTGTTAAGGATGGTCAGATGACTATCCACATAACACTTCCTTCAAAGAATACAGTTAATCTTTTTATGGGATCAGCTGAGGATGCACAGAAGGACGGAGCTGAGCTCCTTGAGCCTACAATTGATACTGTAAATTACGATGACGGTACAACCGAGGAAGTTCACGGTTTTGATATTCCTGTTCCTTACCTCGATGAGGAATTTGATGTTGCCCTTGTTGGAACAAAGGGCAAGTGGTATGACCACAAGGTTGTTGTATCAGATGTTCAGGAAGATGCGGGAGATGATGATCAGGCGATGGCAGATAAGGTAGCTGAGCTTATAGATGCAATTTATGTTCAGAACTATACAGATGACACCTATGCAAACTGCGAGGCAGCAAAGAAAGCATGGGATGAACTTACCGATGAGCAGAAAGAGCTGGTTGAAGGCGAGTTTGCAGATCCCGACTACTTCGGAAATGATACAGGAGATGCTTCAAAGGACGATCCTCTAAACGGTGATGAGATCGGAGAAAAAGAGCTTTTGGTAGTAAGCTTTGGTACAAGCTTTAACGAGAGCAGAGCTGAGGATATCGGAGGAATTGAAAAGGCACTTGCAGCTGCCTATCCCGATTACAGCGTAAGAAGAGCTTTCACAGCACAGATCATCATAAATCACGTCTATGCAAGAGATGGTGAGAAGATCGACAACGTTGAGCAGGCTCTTGAGAGAGCAGTAGCAAACGGTGTAAAAGAGCTTGTGGTTCAGCCTACACACCTTATGCACGGCGCAGAGTATGACGAGCTCATGGATACCCTCTCCAAGTACGAAGATAAGTTTGAAAAGGTAGTTGTTTCAGAGCCTCTTCTTGGAGAAGTAGGAAAGGATGCTACAGTTATCAACTCTGATAAAGAGACAGTTGCCAAGGCTGTAACTGCAGCAGCAGTTAAGGATGCAGGCTTTGCAGACATTGATGCGGCAGAAAAAGACGGTGTTGCATTTGTATTTATGGGACATGGAACCTCTCACACAGCAAAGGTTACATACTCTCAGATGCAGACACAGATGGATACACTTGGCTATAAAAATGTATTTATCGGAACTGTAGAGGGTGAGCCTGAGGAGACTGAGCTTTCAGAGGTTATAAACAAAGTTAAGGAAGCCAGATATAAGAAGGTTGTACTCAGACCTCTTATGGTTGTTGCAGGTGATCACGCAAACAACGATATGGCAGGAGATGACGAGGATTCCTGGAAGAGCGGTTTTGAAGCCGATGGCTCTTTTGATGAAGTTACATGCCAGATTTCAGGACTTGGAAGAATTGACGATGTACAGAAACTTTATGTGGAGCATGTAGAGAGTGCACTTAAATAAGACTATTAACATAAGGCATTATTTGCTGATCCTGATAATGCTCCTGTTATTGTCCGGATGCGGCAGAATTCCTGACGGGGATTATGCCGCTTCCGTTTCTTTAACGGGAGGCAGCGGGAAGGCATACATAGAGAGTCCGTGCAAAGTAAGCGTCACGGACGGCAAGGCTGTTGCAGATATTATCTGGAGCAGTTCAAACTATGATTATATGATAGTAGGTGGAAAGACCTATTATCCCATAAGTACGGAAGACGGATCTAAGTTCCGGATTCCTGTCACTTTGAATAAAGAGATGAAGGTACAGGCGGATACTACCGCCATGGGAACACCTCATCTTATTGAATACACCCTTTTATTTGATATTGGAGATGAAAACAATCTGCCGGAAGATGAGGTGGAAGTGTCATATGACAAATCTGACATGGAACCCATTGAGATTCCGGGTTTTACATACATTTCAACAGATGCTAGCTCTTTTGCAAAAGAATATAAGATACACAGATATGACAACGGTCTTTTGGTGGTGGCAGTAAGTGATGGCAGGAACTATGTAGTTGTGCCCAAAGGCATGGATGCTCCTGGGATAAATGCTCAAGGAACATACATCATCAAAAAGCCGCTTAATAGTATCTATCTGGCGGCTTCAGCTGTTATGTGCCAGTTTGACTCAATAGGAGCAATGGATAAGGTTACGCTCTCAGGGACAAAGCAGGAGGACTGGTATATCAATGCGGCAAAAGATGCCATGGAGGCAGGAACTCTTGTTTATGGCGGAAAGTACAGCGCCCCTGACTATGAGATGATGATGGAAAAGGGTACTGACCTTGCCATCGAAAATACCATGATACTGCACACTCCAAAGGTCTTGGAAAAGCTTGAAAAGCTGGGAATAACAGCTTTCATAGACAGATCAAGTTACGAGGAGGATCCTCTTGGAAGACTGGAATGGATCAAGGTTTACGGAGTTTTATGTGACAAAGAAGATGCTGCTAAGGATGCCTTTTTAGCGCAGACAAAGCTGGTGGAAGACATCGACCTTTCCGGCGTGGAAGGAAAAAGTGTTGCTGTATTTGCTGTTAATTCAAGCCACCAGATCGTCACCAAAAAGAAAAATGATTACTTTGTTAAAATGATAGAAAAGGCAGGCGGAACCTATGCTTCTCCGGATGCAGGCAGCGATGAAAAGTCTGCGTCATCGGTTACTGTCAGCATTGAGGCGTTCTATGACTACGCAAAGGATGCGGATATACTGATCTATAACGGAACAATACAGGATGCGCCGGCGGACCTTGACGCGCTTGCGGATATGGACGTGACCTTCAAGGACTTTAAGGCAGTTCAAAGCGGCAATGTATGGGCCTGTGACAAATCGCTGTATCAGTTTACCAATAAAGCAGGAACAATTATTTCTGACCTCTACGAGGTTATTGCAGAGGGAAAAGAGACTACGGAGTTTTTCTACAAACTGAAGTGAGGACATACTTGGCTAAAAATCTGATGATACAGGGCACCATGAGTGGCGCCGGAAAGAGCATACTGACGGCCGGAATCCTTCGTCTTTTAAGGCAGGAGGGCTTTAGAGTTGCACCTTTTAAGTCCCAGAACATGGCCCTTAATTCCTATGTTACCCAGGACGGGAGAGAGATCGGAAGAGCTCAGGCATTGCAGGCTCTGGCTGCAGGAAGAATTGTATCTTCCGACATGAATCCCATACTTCTAAAGCCGACAGGGGAGAGGGCTTCACAGGTTATCGTGAACGGACTTCCCATAGGGGACATGGATGCAAGGGAGTACTTTAAGAATAAGAGAAAATATGTGCCGGATATAATGGCAGCCTATGAGAGGCTCTCACAGGATACGGATATCATTGTCATAGAAGGCGCAGGAAGCCCCGTGGAGATCAATCTGAGGTCCGAGGATATCGTGAACATGGGACTTGCAGAGCTTGTGGATGCACCTGTCCTTTTGGTGGGTAACATAGATCCCGGCGGCGTTTTTGCGCAGCTGCTCGGAACTGTGAATCTTATGCCGAAAGAGGAAAGAGACAGGATAAAGGGACTTATCATCAACAAGTTCAGAGGAGATGTTTCGCTCCTTACACCGGGGCTTACGATGTTCAAGGAGTACTGCGATATTCCCTTTGCCGGAGTGGTACCTTACATGGAGCTTTCTCTTGATGAGGAGGATTCACTTTCTGAAGTGTTAAAAGAAAGAGATGGATTTGGGAGTGATGGCAAGGTAAAAATAACCGTAATAAGACTTCCCTTTATCAGTAATTATACAGATTACTCGATATTTGAGAATATCGAAGCTGTGGAATTTATCTATACCCGTGAAGCAAAGGCTGTTGAAGAAGCCGATCTTGTCATAATACCGGGAACGAAGAACACATTATCCGATCTTAAGTGGATGAAGGAGAAAGGGCTTGATAGTGCCGTAAGGGCAGCGGCTCTGAAAGGAGCCTTGGTGGTTGGAATCTGCGGCGGTTTCCAGATTCTTGGAAGGAGCCTTAAGGAGACGGATGGCGGGAATTGTGAAGATAAGGGACTTTGTCTTTTGCCTGTGGATACGACATTTGAGAATGAAAAAGACTTAAAGCAGGTGGAAGGCGTTCTTTCGGGAATTCAGGGAATCTATGCAGCCTTAAACGGCAGAGAATATAAAGGCTATGAGATCCATATGGGAAGGACCAAAGCTGAGAATTCTAACACCCCGGTCATAACTGAGGGAAATGTGCTGGGAACTTACATACACGGATTCTTTGACAGGACAGAAATTGCGGAAGGAGTTCTTTCGCTGCTCTTTGAGAGAAAAGGGATCAAAAGACCTGTTCCAAAGATGGAGAGCCGCATGGAGACCCAGGAAAAAGACCTTGATAAACTTGCTGATTGTCTTAGAGAGAATCTTGATATGGACCTGATCTACAGGGCCATCGGAATATAGGAAAAACAATGGGATTTAAGGAAATATTGCCATCTGAAATTGAAAAAGAAAGCTTTCGCATTATCAGAAAAGAGCTTGCGGAGGCCGGGAAGGTTATTCCCAAGGACGCAGAGCCTACCGTGGTAAGAGTTATTCATACCACGGCTGACTTTGAGTATGCTGATACGCTGGAGTTTTCTGAAGGCGTGATAGAAAAAGCCAAGTCTGCCATCAGGAGCGGAGCACATATCGTAACCGACACCAACATGGCACTTGCAGGCATCAATAAGAAAACTCTTGCCGGGTACGGCGGAGAGGTTCACTGCTTTATGGCAGATGAAGAGGTGGCAAAGCTGGCTAAGGAGAGAGGCGTAACCAGAGCCTATGTCAGCATGGAAAAAGCGATAGAGATCAATGCTCCTCTGATATTTGCCATCGGCAATGCACCAACTGCTCTTGCAAGCCTTAACAGATTATGGCAGGAAAAGGGCTTTAGACCTGAGCTCATAATCGCAGTCCCGGTGGGCTTTGTAAACGTGGTCGAAGGCAAAGACCTTATTAGAAACATGGACGTTCCCTACATAATAAACGCGGGAAGAAAGGGCGGAAGCGGAGTTGCAGCAGCAATCTGCAATTCGATTCTATATAACATGTGATTCATTGGGGTCAGCTTTGGCAATTTTGGTCCCTGGGGACGGGGGTTAGGGACCATTTTTAGATAATTATTAATAGCATATATTTCAATTTGAAAAATGGTCCCTAACCCCCGTCCCCAGGGACCAAAATTGCCAATGATTCGGACAGAATAAATGGAAGAGCTTTATACCTTCAAGGATGACAAGAAGTTAAGATGCGGATATACAACGGGAAGCTGTGCTGCAGCTGCAGCAAAGGCTGCCCTTTTGATGCTCATTGAAGGTACAGATATAAGTCAGGTCAGCATTGTTACGCCAAAGGGCATAACCTATATAGCTGAGATCGTAGATATTGAGAGGACAGAAGCTGGCGTATCCTGCTGCGTTATAAAGGATGGCGGAGACGATATCGACGCTACAAACGGAATGAAGATAAGGGCATTGGTGTCTCTAAGGGATGACGGTGAAATCTTTATTGACGGCGGAGAAGGCATTGGAAGAATAACCAAGCCCGGGCTCGATCAGCCCATTGGCGAAGCTGCCATCAACTCTGTGCCCAGGAAGATGATAAGAGAGAACATAGAAGAGGTTCTTGCAGCAAATGGAGCAAAATCCCGCGGAGCTACAGTTATCATCAGTGCACCTGAAGGAGAGATGATCGCGCAAAAGACCTTTAACCCAAAGCTTGGTATAGTTGGCGGAATCTCAATCCTGGGCACCACGGGAATCGTTGAACCCATGAGTGATGAAGGAATCCTTGGTACCATTAAGGCGCAGATAAACATGCAGAAGGCCCTGGGGAAAAAGGTACTGCTTATGGCGCCCGGAAACTATGGTCTGAAATTTATAACAGACGAATACCGGATAGACGAGGACAGGGCGGTTCTGTGCTCGAATTTTGTATATGACACCCTGATGATGGCGCTAAATGCAGGGTTTGAGAAGCTTTTATTTGTGGGGCATCTGGGGAAACTTGTTAAGGTTGCCGGAGGCATAAAAAATACTCACTCAAAATACGGAGACAACAGGATGGAGATCCTCGCAGACGCGGTCTCGAAATTCGCACAGGGAGAGAGCTTGGCAGAGATTAAAAGACAGCTCGATGAGTGCGTGATGACAGATGAAGCCTTAAGGATCATCGATGAATTTGGATATAAGGAAAAGGTCTTTTGCCATATAGCAGAGTGCATAAAGGAAAATATGGAGAGCTGGGCAGAGGGCAGGATCACCTGCGAGATCATCATATTTGCCGATGGATACAGACTGCTCACAGAAACCTCCGGCGCAAAAGACATGCTTTTTGAGATACAAGGAGAAGACTGATGGTACATTTTGTTGGTGCAGGTCCTGGAGCTGTGGACCTTATAACAATCAGAGGGCAGAAATACATAGAAGAAGCGGATGTTATCATCTATGCCGGCTCTTTGGTCAATCCTGAGCTCTTGAGCAAGGCAAGGCCGGACTGTCAGGTCTACGACTCCTCCAGACTGAGTCTTGAAGAAGTCATAGATCTTATGAAGGATACGGAGAAAAGTGGCGAAAAGATTGTTCGCCTTCACACCGGAGACCCAAGCATTTACGGTGCAATCCGTGAGCAGATGGATGAGCTGGATAAGCTTGGCATCTCGTATGATTACACTCCGGGAGTCAGCTCTTTTTGCGGAGCTGCTGCAGCGCTGAATCTTGAATATACGCTTCCGGGGATAAGTCAGAGCGTACTTCTTACCAGAATGCCGGGCAGGACACCGGTCCCTGATAAGGAGCCAACCATGGTGTTCTTCTTATCTGCCGGTAACATCGATGGACTTGTAATAGAACTCTTGGAGGCAGGAAGAAGTAAGGATACTCCCTGCGCCATTGTCTATAAGGCCACCTGGCCGGATGAAGAGAAGTACGTAACAACACTGGAAAACCTTGCTTTAGTTGCAGAGCAGCATAATATAACAAAAACGGCTCTTATTATTGTCGGAGATGTAGTGGCGCCAAAGGGCTATGATAAGTCCAAGCTTTACGATGCTACTTTTACAACCGGATTCAGAGAAGGAAGCAGCACTAATGAATAGAGAAAGATCTCTAAGAGGGGTGATAGTATACATATCCCTCGCGGTTCTGATACTTATTGGGTTCTTTTTAAGTGTCGGGATTGGAAATGTTCATATCGGATTTACAGAGGTCCTGCGGGCTATCACGGGAGGCGCGTGTGATGAGAAGACAAGAGCCATCATCATGGATATAAGGCTTCCCAGGGTGATCATGACCGTTATTCTTGGCGGAGGCCTTGCTACTTCAGGATTTCTTTTGCAGACCTACTTTTCAAACCCCATCGCAGGCCCCTATATTCTGGGAATTTCATCGGGAGCCAAGATGATGGTGGCACTGGTGCTGATCTTTATTGTCGGAAGTACAGGCAGATCCTCATCACTTCTTTTGATACTGGCTGCCTTTGCCGGAGCAATCCTCACAACGGGATTTATCATCATTATTTCAAAAGCCGTAAGGAACATGATGGTCCTTCTTGCTGCCGGTATCATGGTTGGCTATATTTGCAGCGCAGTTACGGATTTTCTCATTGCCTTTGCCGATGACTCGGACATTGTAAATCTCCACGGCTGGTCACAGGGAAGCTTTTCCGGAGTTGACATGGAGAGCGTTAAATACGCACTGGTCATCGTGGGAGTAGCATTTGTCTTGGTGATGCTTCTTGGTAAGTCCTTAGATGCCTTCAGGCTTGGAGAGGGCTATGCAAGGAGCGTGGGAGTAAACGTGAGGGTAACAAGAAGTGAAGTCATACTGTTATCAAGTGTACTCTCTGCCTGTGTGACGGCCTTTGTCGGACCAGTTTCCTTTATAGGAATTGCCGTTCCCTTTCTTATGAGGGGGCTATTAAAGTCCTCAAAACCAATAGTACTGTTGCCGGCGGCATTTATGTCGGGCGCAGTATTTTGTATGTTCAGTGACCTTCTGGCCAGGAGCCTTTTTGCACCGACTGAGCTGAACATTTCCGCTGTAACTTCGCTCTTTGGAGCGCCTATCGTTATCTTTATGATAATCAGGAGAAATATAAATAATGAAACTTGATAAGGTCGTAGCCGGATATCACAAAAAAATAGTGGTTCGCGATGTGGACCTTTGTTTAGCACCGGGCGAGATCATTGGCATAATTGGCCCAAACGGCGGCGGTAAATCCACAATCTTAAAGAGCATAAACGGGAGCCTTTCGCTTATCGGAGGAAGTGTCCTTTTAGATGACCTGGACGTTTCCAAGGCTCTGCCAAAAGAGATATCGAAGGTCATGTCCGTTGTCACCACCGAGAGAGTAAAGCCGATCCTTATGACCTGCAGGGATGTGGTAGCTGCCGGAAGGATTCCTTTTACCGATGGATTTGGAAGGCTGAGAGAGGAAGACAATGCTCAGATAGACAGGGCAATGGAGCTGATGAAGATAAAAGAACTCTCGGATGTCTCCTACTCAGATGTAAGTGACGGTCAGAAGCAAAGGACCCTGATTGCCAGAGCAATCGCTCAAAACCCCAAGTATCTCGTGATGGATGAGCCGACTTCCTACATGGATATAAGGCACAGATATGAACTTATGGAGACGCTAAAGAAGCTCTCTGGCGAAGGTGTAACAATAGTGGCTTCACTCCACGAACTTGAGCTTGCGCTTTCTTATTGCGACAGACTTCTTCTTGTCTATGACGATGGGCATGTTCTTGTTAAGACGCCGAAAGAGGTCCTCTCAGAAGACTTGTTAAAAGAGCTGTTTGACTTAAGGGACGATATGTACGAGAAGGTTCTGCGAAGCGTAATGGGTGAAAAGAGAGAGGGCGGAACAAGCTTTTTTATCAACAGAGCCTGCAAGTCTTTTCCGTGTCATGACGTGCCGGAAGATGAGTTTAACTGTATGTTCTGCTATTGCCCTCTGTATGACATGAAGGATTGCGGAGGAGATTACACCTATAACGACAAGGGTATCAAGAACTGCAAGAATTGTTCTTTCCCGCATTTTAAGGACAACTATCCGGTGGTGATCAAAAAGCTTAAGGAAAAAATGTATGGTTCAGGCATCAAAGAATAATTACAAGTTCATAAGCTTTACAGCGACCGGAAAAGAACTGATGATGAGGTTTGCATCGCTCCTTTCGGAATCTGATGGTGACACGACTTGGGCACCTGTACCTGAGGGAGGACTTTCGGAATGGACAAGGGAGAACTTTAAGAAAGGCAATATTTTAGTTTATATCGGCGCCTGTGGAATAGCTGTAAGAGCCATCGCTCCCTTTGTCCGGGACAAGAGCGCAGATGCAGCGGTGATCGTGATCGATGAAGAGGGCAGGTTTGTAATTCCCGTTCTCTCAGGTCATCTTGGCGGCGGAGTCGCGGCTGCAAAAGAGCTGTCGGTCCTTATCGGGGCAACGCCTGTGATCACCACAGCCAGTGATGTCAGAGGCGAATTTGCAGTGGATGTTTTTGCAAAAGACAATGACCTGTGCATAAATGATTTGAAAAAGGCCAAGTCTTTTTCTGCTTATCTGCTTGAAAACGGACAGGCGTTTTACCTGGTGGATCCTGAATTTGCAGATGTGCTGGAGGTTATATCCGAGAGAAAAAATCTCTGCAGAGCTGATGAGAAGTCTGCTAAATACGAGGCAGCCGAAGGCTCTTTTACCATATCACCAAGGATCGGGGACGGAGAAAGACTGCAGCTCATCCCCAGGTGTATAGTGCTTGGAGTGGGATGCAGAAAAGGTAAGGAAGGACTTGAACTGATAGAGTTTGCAGACAGAGTTCTTGATGAACTTTCAATTGATAAAAGAAGTGTTGCAGCTGTTGTCTCCATTGATCTTAAACAGGACGAGAAGGGAATAACGGAACTTGCAGATGAGCTTGGAGCAGAGTTTAAGACATTTTCCGGAGAAGAGCTTATGAAGCAGGAGGGAGAGTTTTCAGCGTCTGAATTTGTCAAAGAGACGGTGGGATCTGACAATGTATGCGAGAGGTCGCTTATGGCCTATGGCTGCAAGAGGATCATTATGAAAAAGAGGGCAGAAAACGGTATGACATTGGCGGTGGGAGCCGCCCGGAGGATTCTGAGAGATGAGTGAAAAGTGTTTGTATGTGGTTGGTTTTGGACCGGGACAGTATTCGGATATGACAATAAGGAGCGCCAAGGTGCTAAACTGCTGCGATGTTATCGTTGGGTATACCGTCTACTGCGATCTGGTGCGCCCTATGTTTGAGGATAAAGAGTTTATCAGCACTCCGATGATGAAGGAGGAGGAGAGGGTAAGGCTTGCCTTAAAAGAGGCGGATACAGGCAAAAAGGTTGCCCTTATTTGCAGCGGAGATGCGGGAATATACGGGCTTATGGGACTTGTCTATGAGATGGGCGTTGATTTTCCGGAGGTTTCCATAAAGGCTACGACAGGAGTCACAGCGGCCATCAGTGGAGGAGCCGTTTTGGGTGCTCCGCTTATACATGACTTTTGCTGCATCAGTTTAAGCAACAGGCTCACGCCCTTCGAGCTCATTGAAAAAAGGCTCCGGGCTGCAGCGCAGACGGATATGGTCATTGTGCTCTATAACCCCGAGAGTAAGTCAAGAGCCGGATTTTTAAGGAAGGCCTGCGAGATACTGCTTGAGGAGATCGAAGAGGAGAGAGTGTGCGGAATTGCAAGGAACATCGGAAGAGACGGTGAGAACTCAGAAGTACTTACCCTTGGGGAGCTGAAAGAAGCTTCCGCAGATATGTTCTCGACGGTGTTTATCGGCAATTCATCAACCAGAAATATAATGGGACTTATGGTCACAGCCAGAGGATATCAAAGTGAGAGATAAGATTCTTGTTTTCGGCGGAACCACTGAAGGAAGACTGTTTGCAAGTAAATTAGAGGAACTGGGAATTCCGCATGTGGTCAGCGTTGCAACAGAATATGGAAAGACAGTTGAAGAGGAAAGCGGAGAAGCATCTCTACTTGTGGGACGCATGGACAGCAGCGCAATTGCAGACCTTCTTAGAAGCGGCGAATTTGCTGCAGTTGTCGATGCAACGCACCCCTATGCGATAAAGGCCTCCCAGGAGATAAAGAGCGCCTGTGAAAAAGAGTCTTTTACCTATTTAAGGCTGCTCAGAAAAACTGCAGATTCTGAGGCAAATGAAGGAAACGTGACATATGTTGAAGATGTGACAGATGCAGCAAAAGAGCTTGAGAAGAGAGCAGGAAACATATTGCTCCTTACGGGTAGCAGGGATTTAAAAGAGATTACAAGCAAAATTTCCGATATATCCAGAGTTTATGTCAGGATCATCCCGGATGTTGCAAGCATCGAAAAGTGCCATGAAGCGGGGCTACGGGGACGTCAGATAATTGCAATGCAGGGACCTTTTTCTGCGGCCATGAATGAGGCTCTGATAAGAGAGATAAATGCATCGGTCATCCTTACCAAGGAAAGCGGAGAGGCAGGGGGATTTTCGGAGAAACTAAGGGCTGCTGATAACTGTAATGCAGAGACAATCGTTATAAGAAATCCTGAGAAGAATGATACCACTCAGGATGGTCTTGAAGCCGGAGAAATACTTGAGAAGATACTTGCTATCCTGGGAAAAGAGCCTTTAGAAGAAACAAGCAAAACCATTACTTTAGGAGGCGTAGGCCCCGGGGATGAGAGGTTCTATACCGCTGAATTATCAAAAGCTTTGAAGGAAGCTGATATTGTCTTTGGCGCAAAGACGGTTCTTGAGAGAATAAACGGTATTTCCGCTCCTCAAAAGGACTGGTATGAGGGAGAGAAGATCCTGGAATTCTTAAAAGAACATCAGGAGTATAAAGCTCCTCTTGTGGTGTATTCGGGAGACATAAGCCTTTGCAGCGGAGCAAAGAAAGCCTCTGCAATATTTGAAGAGGTTGGCTATACAGTAAAAAAGATAACCGGAATATCTTCGGTATCACTCTTTGCAGCAAGGATCGGAGCTGCTCTTGAAGATGTAACGATAATCTCAAACCATGGCAGAGATTGCGATGTGTGCGGTTTTGTAAGGAAAAATGAGAAAGTAATTCTTCTTGTAAATAGCGCAGAAGCAGCACTTGAAACAGCAAAGAGATTGCCTGAAGAATGCAGAGTGACATTTGGATGTGAGCTTGGAACAGATATAGAGAAGATAAGCGTGTATGGGGCAGAAGGTTTTTTGGAAAGTGATGTCAAGGGCAAGACCTTAATGTATATCGAGAATCCTGCCGCCATAGAAAACAAGCTGATACCGGCGCTTTCGGATGATGAGATAATAAGGGGCGATGTGCCCATGACCAAGGAGGAAGTAAGGTCACTGTCTATAAGAAAACTTGGTCTTACCAAAGACAGTATTCTTTTTGATGTTGGTGCCGGAACAGGCTCAATATCGCTGGAAGCTGCACTTACTGATCCGGGCGTAAAGGTCTTTTCCATAGAGAAAAGCGAAAAGGCCATAGAGCTCCTTTATAAGAACAGAGATAAATTTGGACTTGAGAATATGGAGATAGTTGAGGGAAAAGCACCCGAAGCTCTATCCGGCCTTCCAAGACCAAGCCATGTTTTTATTGGCGGAAGCAGTGGAAATCTTGAAGAGATCATAAGGAGCTGCAAGAGGGATAACGGGCCTGTAAGGTTCGTGGTCAACTGCGTGACTCTTGAGACCCTTGGAAAGACCATGGAAGTGATCAGTGCCATGGGAGCAGCAAACACTGAGGTGGTTCAGCTTAGCGCAGCAAGGTTTAAAGAGGTCGGATCCTATCACATGGCAGATGGGATGAATCCGGTGTTTGTTATAGCTTTTGAAGTTTAGGTGGATGGTAATGGAAAGAGAAAAAGTACTGCCAAGAGTTCTTTTGTGCGCGCCAAAAAGCGGCAGCGGAAAGACTCTTATAACCTGTGCACTTTTGCGTGCCCTTGTAAAAAAGGGCTTTAATCCCTGCGCCTTTAAATGCGGACCTGACTTTATAGATCCGATGTTTCACAAAAGCGTATTATCGGTTCCTTCAAGAAATCTGGATCTTATAATGGCCGGGGAAGAGGGAGTAGAAAGAAGCCTCATCGAAGGCTCAAAGGGGTGCGATATCGGCATTATTGAGGGCGTCATGGGCTTTTATGACGGCCTTGGAGTCGAGGAAGGGATTGGATCTTCATATGACCTGTGCGTAAGGACAAAGACCCCGGCGATACTTATTGTTGATGCAAAGGGCATGAGCAAATCCGTGGTTGCCATGATTAAGGGATATCTTGAGTACGGCAGCGATCGCGTGATAAAGGGTGTTATTCTTAACAGGGTATCAGCGGCTCTTGTTTCCGAGCTTTCAACCCTTATCAAAAAAGATATTGGAATCCCTGTAATAGCAGCGCTTCCTGCACTAAAGGACGGCGTTCTTGAGAGCAGACACCTGGGGCTGGTTATGCCATCGGAGGTTCCGGAGCTCCTTTCAAGAGTTGACAGTGTTTCGGATGAGCTTTTAAAGAGCCTTGATATGGACGGCCTTATGCAGATAGCAAAAGGGGCCGGAGCCATAAACGTCCCGGAAGAGAAGCCGTATCCGCAGTTTGACGTGACTGTGGGCGTTGCAAGGGATGAAGCATTTTGTTTTTACTATGAGGAAAACCTTGAGCTCCTTGAGAAAATGGGGGCGCGTATAAAGTTCTTTTCCCCGATCCATGATAGAAAAATTCCGGAGATATCAAGGCTGATCATAGGCGGAGGCTATCCTGAACTCTACGCAAAAGAGCTCTCGGAAAATGTAAGCATGCGTGACAGCATTAAAAAGGCTGCGGACTTTGGAATACCAATTCTTGCAGAGTGCGGAGGCTTTCTCTACCTGCAGGAGAAACTCAAAGATAAAGAAGGCAGCGAATACGATATGGCGGGAGCGCTTAGTGGCAGCTCATTCATGACAGATAAGCTCTCGCACTTTGGTTATGTTTCTGTAAGCAGAGCTTTAGACAATCCCTATCTGATGGAACAAGATCGCGTAAGAGGGCATGAATTCCATTACTACGACACCACGGATAACGGCGAAGCTGCTACAGTTACAAAGCTAAGCAGTGGCAGGTCCTGGAGCGGATATCAGTCAAAGGGAAATGTCTTTGCGGGATTTGCTCACCTTTACTATCCTTCCTGCAGGAAGGTTATAGAGAGATTTTTAGGAATGTAGGAATTTGGTATGACACAGGAAGAACTGTTTGATCTTAAAATAGATAAGCCTGACGAAAAGGTCTTTATGCAGGTGAAGAGAAACTGGGATAAGATCTCAAAGCCCCTGGATTCTCTGGGAGATTTTGAGGATGTGATCTGCAGGATCGGTGCGATCCAAAACAGCGAACACCCTGAGATTGATAAAAAGACCCTGGTTGTCATGTGCGCAGACAACGGAATTGTAAAAGAGGGCGTATCCCAAAGCGGGAGCGATATCACTAAGGCAGTTGCAATAGCTCTCGGAAAGGGTATCAGCAGTGCAAGCACCATAGCAAGGAAAGTGAATGCTGAAGTTGTGACTGTTGATATCGGTATTGACTGCAGCGAAGAGATTGCAGGAGTCCTAAGCAGGAAGGTCAGCAGGGGAACAAAGAGTTTTCTTGATGAGCCTGCCATGAGCGAGAGTGAGGTACTCTCCGCAATAGAGACAGGAATAGGCCTGGTAAAAGAGCTTTCAGAGAAAGGTACAGATATCCTTGCAACAGGAGAGATGGGGATCGGCAATACCACTACATCCTGTGCTGTGATATGCGCAATGCTTGAACTTGACCCTTCTGATGTGGCCGGGCGAGGAGCAGGACTTTCGCATGAGGGACTGTTCAGGAAAATAGACGTTTTGAGAAAGGCACTTTCCGGGTATTCATTTGACGGATTTAGCGGTTCTAAGAGGGCCTTTGAGATACTAAGGACTTTTGGAGGACTGGATATTGCAGGCCTTGTGGGAGTCTGCATAGGTGCCGGGATTTATCATGTGCCGGTGATGCTTGATGGTGTCATAAGCACCGGCGCAGCAATGGTGGCAAATGCCATTGTCCCCGGGGCGTCTGACTACATGATCGCATCCCACGCAGGAAGAGAGAAGGGCAATGTCTTTACACTAAGCGAGCTGGGACTTAAGCCTCTTATGAACGGAAATCTTGCGCTTGGTGAGGGAACAGGAGCTTTAATGGCTTTTTCGCTTCTTGATGTGGCAATGGATTTCTACTATAACGCGGCGAAGTTTGCTGATTATGATATTGAGGATTATGAGAGGTTTGACTGATGGTGACACTGGTTGTCGGAGTGCCGGACAGCGGAAAGAGCGCACTGGCTGAAGAGCTGGCGATAAAGCTGTCAGGTGATACAAAAAGAATATATCTTGCCACTATGGAGATTTTGGACGAAGCGGGAGAAGAGAGGGTTAAAAAGCACAGAAAGAAACGGGAAGGAAAAGGCTTTTTTACCATAGAAGAGCCCGTAAAAGTCTGGGATGCAGTGGCGAAGGTGCAAGAGCTTGAAAAAGCGACTGTGCTTGTTGAATGCATTTCCAACCTTGTCGGAAATGTGATGCATGATGATGGCAGTACTTTGGAAAGTGCGCTGGAAGATATTTCGAAGATCTGCAAAGAGGCCAAAAACACTGTTTTAGTCACAAACTCTTTTGCCTGCGAAGAAGGTTTTGATGAAGAGACAAAAGAGTATGTAAGTAGCCTTGATGAGGTGAACGGAAAGCTGCGCAGCTTAGCTGATACAGTCTATGAATTTGTCGAAGGAGAATGGCAAAAGAGTGAGAATAATTAAGAGTATACTAATTGCATTTTCCATGTACTCAAGGATCCCTGTTCCGCAGTTTAAGTGGGAAGAGGAGGAGTACAGCCATGCCATAACATTCCTTCCTCTGATTGGGATGGTGATCGGAGGACTTGAAATAGGCCTGTGGTTTTTATGTTGCCGATTTGATGTTCCCGTGTTTGTGACATCGCTCCTATTGTGCCTTGTGCCTGTTGTTATAACCGGCGGATTTCACTTAGACGGCTATATGGATGTCTGTGATGCCCTCTCTTCATATTCGGGGAGGGAGAGAAGCCTTGAGATCATGAAGGATCCGCATATCGGAGCCTTTGCAGTGATCGGGTTTGCAAGATATTCTCTTTTGTTTATCCTTGGAGCTTATCTGCTTGCCTACGCAGGTGCCGGCGATACGGATTACATGGGAATATATCTTTTTGCGCTTCTGTTCGTGTTTGTAAGAGCTCTTTGCGGAGTTTTGAGCCTTGTCCTTCCAAAGGCTAAGAGTGACGGTATGCTCAGCAGAGAAGCGGGAAAGACGGGAAGCGCCGACTTTATGTTTTTGACATTTCTTGCTTCTGTCTCCGGCCTTTTTATGATATACATAAATCTGATGGCAGGAGCTTTGGCCTTTCTGGCTCTTATCATTTTTTGTTTTTACTATGCATATCTTTGCAATAAGAAATTCGGCGGAGTTACAGGAGATACGGCAGGCATGTTTGTTGCAAGAGGAGAGCTGATCGGCCTTCTTGTGCTTGCTGTATGCCTCTTTGTGGTCAGATTATGATAGAACATTTTATAGCTTTTTTTATTGGATTTTTAATAGACAGGATCGTCGGAGATCCGCACCGGATGCCTCATCCCGTAAGGCTTATGGGGAGAGTCATAGGCCTTTTGGAGAGGGCTTTTCTGGGAAAAGACTCAGAGCAAAAGCAAAGGAATGAAGAGAGGGAGCTCTTTTTGGGAGCTCTTTTATGGGTGATCGTTGTCTCGCTTACCTTTGCAGTCGGCTTTGCAATCTGGTTCTTTACACACCTATACAGCAGCTACCTTGGAATTGCAGTAGAGGCAGTGCTCACGGCATATTGTCTCGCAGCAAAGAGCCTTAAGGATGAGAGCATGAAAGTGTATGATGCGCTGGAAAAAGACGGACTTGATGCCGGAAGAGCCGCAGTTTCCATGATTGTAGGAAGAGATACAGACGTGCTGGATGAAGACGGAGTCGTGAGAGCAGCGGTTGAAACCGTGGCAGAGAATACTTCCGACGGAGTCATTGCACCTCTTGTTTACTGTTTCCTTGGCGGATCTGTTTTTGGACTGGTATATAAGGCGGTGAACACCATGGATTCCATGCTGGGCTATCACAATGACAGGTATGAGTATTTTGGGAAGTTTGCAGCCAAGATGGATGACGTCTTTAATTATATTCCCGCAAGGATAAGTGCACTTTTGGCGATAGGTGCATCGCTTTTTATGGGAAAAGAGTACTCGGCAAAGGGAGCTGCCCGGATATTTGGCAGGGATCGCTATAACCACAAATCCCCGAACTCCGCTCAGACCGAGAGTGCTTTTGCGGGAGCGCTCTCTGTAAGGCTTGCAGGAGATGCCAGTTATTTTGGCAAGGTGGTCAAAAAGCCTTATATAGGGGATGACACAAGACCCATTGAGAGAAAAGACATAAAAAGAGCCTGCAGGCTTATGTATGCCACGGAAACTCTTTGCGTTATGCTGATGCTGTTTCTTGCTTTGGTTATCAGCATTCTGTATTATAGATAATTAGTGACTTTAAGGAGGAGAAAGATTATGAAAAACAACAACAAAAAGGGGATTATCATTGGTAGCATTGTTCTGGTGACCGATGGCAGGAGAGCAGAGATCTGATCAGGAGCTTGTATGTTACACGGCGGAGAGATTTATGACAAGAAAATAGAACTGGATTTTTCGGTGAGCTTAAATCCGCTACCATGTCCGGTGCAGGTTATTGATGAGATCAAAGCTGCTGCGGATCAGGCTTTTAATTATCCTGATATTATGCAGAGCGAATTTGCAGCAGCTGTAGCAAAAGCAGAGAACAGGCTTTCTCAGAAGAATGCGAAGCTTACGGCAGAAAACATTGTAGGTGGTAATGGTGCATCAGAGCTCCTTATGGCTATAGTAAATATGTTAAGGTCGAAAAAAGCTCTTTTGACCATCCCGAGCTTCTATGGCTACGAGCATGCACTCGGCGCTGCAAAAGACTGTGCTACTGGGCGCTTTCTGCTTCGAGAGACAGATGGCTTTGTCCTAAATGAGGACTTTGCAGATGCAATAACAGAGGACATTGACCTTGTTATTCTTGGAAATCCCAACAATCCGACAGGCAGACTGATACCCGAAAGTGTACTCGTTAAGACAATGGAAAAATGCAGGGCAGTCGGTGCTGCGCTTATTGTAGATGAATGCTTCTTTAGATTATCAGGAAAAAGAGATTGTGAAGAAATACCGGTAAGCGCGAGGAATTTCACCGGTGAATATCCGAATCTCTTTGTTGTAGATGCCTATACAAAGCTCTTTTCCATACCGGGAGTAAGAGTGGGATTTGCCATAACCTCAGCAGAGAACGCAGGGAGACTGAGGCACTTTTTGCCTGAGTGGAATATGTCGGTATTTGCGGATCGCGCCGGAATCAAGTGTGCTGAAATTTCAGGAGAAAGCTCTTTTACAAAAGAATCTCTTGAAGTGATCCAAAGAGAAAGAGAATATCTTGTTAATGAACTTGAGCAGATCGGAATAAGCACATATCGGTCTGACACTAATTTCATTCTGATAAGGAGCGATGAAGATCTGTATAACAGGCTGCTGGAGCAGAAAATACTGATCAGGGACTGCAAAACTTTTGGCGGTCTTGATAAGGGGTATTATCGGATTGCGATCAAGGACCACAATGCAAATGAAAGGCTGATAACTGCTATTAAAACTCTTTGCAATATTCGCGAAAGGTGATAATATTTCTTAATAGTATTATTTTGAGGAGAAAAAAAGATGAGGACTAAAATCAGGGAGTTATTTACTAAAACATCTGAGTATGCATCAAAGGAAGTGACTGTATGCGCATGGGTAAGGACCAACAGAGCACAGTCAAATTTTGGATTCCTTAATATTAACGATGGCTCATTTTTCGAGAATTTACAGGTAGTATACGACAAGGAGCTGTCTAATTTTGCTGATGCTTCCAAGATTGGTGTCGGTGCAAGTGTTAAGGTTGTCGGAACACTGGTACTTACTCCCGAGAATAAACAGCCTTTTGAAGTAAAAGCTACAAGCGTTGAACTTTTGGGCGATTGCCCGGAGGATTATCCGATCCAGCCCAAGAGACATACAAGAGAGTTCCTTAGAACCGTTGCACATCTTCGTCCACGTACCAACTTTTTCAGTGCGGTATTCAGAGTAAGAAGCGTTGCTGCTATGGCTATTCACAGCTATTTCCAGGAGAGAGGATATGTATATGTTCATACACCTCTTATCACCTGCGCTGACTGTGAAGGTTCAGATCAGATGTTCAAGATCACAACTCTTAACATGAATGATCTTCCAAAGACTGAGGACGGCAAGGTTGATTTCAAGAAGGATCTGTTCGGTAAGCAGGCATTTATCACAGGTTCCGGTCAGCTTCAGGGTGAGACCTTTGCTATGGCCTTCGGAGATATCTATACATTCGGACCTACATTCAGAACAGAGAACTCAAACACACAGACACATGCCAACGAATTCTGGATGATTGAGCCCGAAATGGCATTCTGTGATCTTGACGGCCTTATGGATATCGAAGAAGAGATGCTTAAGTATGTTGTTAAGTATGTCTGCGACAAGTGCCCTGAGGAAATTGATTTCTGTGACAAATTCGTTGCCAAGGGACTTAAAGAGAAGCTCGACAACATCGTAAATACTGACTTTACAAGAATCAAGCACCACGATGTCATTGATATTCTTAAAAAAGCTGATGTTAAGTGGGATTTCAAGCCCGATTACGAAGAAGATCTTGCAAAAGAGCATGAGAAATATATCGTAGATTACTTCGGCGGACCTGTATTTGTAACTGACTGGCCCAAGGATATCAAGGCTTACTACATGAAGGTAAATCCCGACAACAAGACTGTTGCAGCTGTTGACCTTCTTGTACCTCAGGCAGGTGAGCTCATGGGCGGCAGCCAGAGAGAAGAGAATCTTGATAAGCTTATCGAGAGAATGGACGAGATGGGCGTTGATAAGGAAGGCATTGACTGGTACCTCGATACCAGAAGATACGGAGGATGCATCCATAGCGGCTTCGGTATGGGCTTTGAGCGTCTTATCATGTATTTAACAGGCGTAGAGAACATCCGTGACGTAATACCTTATCCAAGAACACCACAGTCCTGCGAGTTCTAATTCAATATTGATCACAAGAGTCTTGTACCCATCAGGATACAAGGCTCTTTTTTAATTTTATGTTGTATTACCACAATATATGGTATAATGAATTCAAAGTCATACAAATAGAGGGGGACCTACGCATGAAGAAGATCTACGTACTGGACACCAACGTTTTGATTCAAGCACCCCATGCTCTCAAGTGTTTTGATGATAACGAGGTCGTTCTTCCGCTGGTAGTCTTGGAGGAGCTGGACACGCACAAGAGAGATGAAGGTGAGCGTGGAGCCAATGTAAGAGAAGCTATAAGGATTCTCGAACAGCTCAGAGGACAAGGGGATCTGGTTGCGGGTGTAGAGCTTGACAACGGAGGACTTCTCAGAGTTGAGAAGAACTTTAAGGATGTTGAGCTTCCCAAAGACATGTCAGAGTACAAGTCTGACAACCGCATACTCAAGGTATGCAAAGGACTTAAGGAGAGCAACAAGGAACAGGTTATTCTGGTAACTAAGGACATTCTGATGCGTATTAAGGCTCAGCTTCTTAATATCAAGTCAGAAGATTTCACAACCGAGCAGGTTGCAGGAGGCGGCGAGCAGTACATGGGCAGGATTGATGTCTATGCTCCTGAGGATCTCTTTAAGGATTTCAAGAAAAAAGGAATCCCTGTTGACGCCGTTTACTGTTGTGATGAGGAGGGGAAACAGTACAAGCCTGATTTATATGAAAATGAGTTTGTTGTAGTAAGAGCTGACCAGTCAGTTGGCAAGACCCAGATGGGTCGTGTCTGCAAGGGCTTTATCAAGAAGCTTGAGTATGAAAAGAGCCAGCCTTACGGTGTTAAACCAAGGAACGCCGGACAGTACTTCCTTCAGGAGGCACTTATGCAGCCGGCAGATGTCGCACCGCTTGTTATCGTCAAGGGTATGGCAGGAACCGCCAAGACATTCTATTCACTGGCAGTAGGTCTTGAGAAGATGATCAATCGTCCTACCGGAGAATACAGGAGGATCCTGGTGTGCAGACCCAATTCACAGTTCGATGATGACATCGGATTTTTACCCGGTGATGAGCAAGAGAAGATATCACCGCTCATGAGACCTATCATTGATAATCTTGAACAGCTCATAGACTCCAATGAAGAGGAGCGTTACAAAGATGAGAAGGAGCTGCAGGGCAAGACGGATGAGGTATTTGAGAGAGGAATAGTTCAGTGCGAGGCACTCAACTTTATCAGAGGAAGATCGATCCTCAAGACATTCCTCATCATTGATGAGGCTCAGAACATGACACCTACTCAGGCTAAGGGTATCATCACCAGAGCAGGTAAGGACACCAAGATCATTCTCCTTGGAGATCCGAACCAGATTGACAGGCCTTTCCTGGATGAGAGGACAAACGGTCTTTCCTATGCTTCAGAGCATATGAAGGGTAGCCCGCTTGCATGGCAGATTTCTCTTTCCGCTTCAGAGTGTGAGAGAAGCAGACTGGCAATGGATGCTATCGAGAGAATGCGTGATAAATAGTATCAAGCATATTAGTTAAGACTAACAAAATATAATTGCGCAAAACCAGTACTGATGCAGATTGTACAAAAATATCCGCATCAGTACTTTTTATTATTACAAAAATGATAAAATTGATAAAAATTATCTGTTAGCAATTGACAACAAGCGGAACACGGAATATCCTAATAATGAATTAGTTAGCTGCTGATAACATAAGATACCTGGAGCTAACAGAAGAGTTTGTTCAGAAAGAGAGGTATTCATGATGCCACTTACTTTTGCAGATAGCGGACAGCTTCTTAAGATCCGGAAGATCACAGGAAATGATGAAACCAAACAGCACCTTGCTACTTTGGGATTTGTAACCGGAGAAGAGATTTCGATTGTTAACAAGAATGGTGGAAATCTGATAGTGAATGTCAAGGATAGCCGCATAGCTCTTGATAAGACACTCGCAAACCGCATCTATATCTGATGCGGGTAATTTTATGTTGGTACTAAAAATATCAAATAGAGGGAGAAAACGATGAAAACACTTAGAGATGTGGAGATTGGTCAGAATGCCAAGGTTGTAAAACTCCATGGTGAAGGCCCGACAAGGCGCAGGATCATGGACATGGGACTGACTAAGGGAGCAGAAGTTTACGTAAGAAAGGTTGCACCACTGGGAGATCCGATCGAACTCACAGTCAGAGGATATGAGCTTACAGTGCGCAAGGCTGATGCAGAGTTCGTAGAGGTCGAGTAAGACCGATACTTTCCATTTTTATTCTGCATAGAGGGTATGCAGTTTATTTTTAGAAGGGCGGTTAGTTAATGCTAACGTCTGATATCAGATAATCAAATGATCACACATTAGGAGGCAGTAGATGGAAATAAAGATCGCACTTGCGGGTAACCCCAACAGTGGTAAAACAACACTTTTTAATGACCTTACAGGAAGCAGGCAGTACGTAGGTAACTGGCCCGGTGTTACTGTAGAGAAGAAGGAAGGTAAACTTAAGGGAGATGAATTCAAGGATGTTGTCATCCAGGATCTTCCGGGTATTTATTCCCTTTCGCCTTATACACTTGAGGAAGTTGTATCAAGAACTTATCTTGTAACAGAGAAGCCTGATGCCATCATCAATATCGTAGATGGAACCAACATCGAGCGTAACCTGTATCTTACAACTCAGCTGCTTGAGCTGAACATCCCAACAGTTGTAGCACTTAACATGATGGATCTTGTTCGCAAGAATGGCGACAAGATTGATATAAAGGCTCTTTCAGATGCACTCGGATGTGAAGTTGTTGAGCTCTCCGCACTCAAGGGTGAGGGTACACAGGAACTCGTTAAAAAAGCTGTTGCAGCAGCTAAGAGTGGAAAAGTATCCCATAAAATAGACTTCCTTACAGGTGAAGTTAATGAAGCTGTAGAGAAAATTGAAGAGATCATCAAGGGAAGCGGAGATCAGAAGTTCCTTCGCTGGAATGCTGTTAAGGCGTTTGAGAGAGATGAGAAGGCTGTAAAAGAGCTTCACCTTACATCCGATCAGCTTAAGGAAATCGAGGCAGTAACCAAGCAGGTTGAGGAGAGCCTTGATGACGATGCGGAATCTCTTATCACAAACGAGAGATATACATATATTACTTCGGTAACAGATAAGGCTGTTAAGAAGGGCCTTGCAAAGGGAGAGCTTACAGTATCCGATAAGATCGATAAGATCGTTACCAACAGAATCTTAGGTCTTCCTATTTTTGCACTTATCATGTTCCTTGTATATGCCATTGCAATGGGCGGTTGGAGTGTTTCAATCGGAACAATGGCTACTGACTTTACAAATGATGTTATCTTCGGTGAGTGGGTTCCCGGACTTTTTGATACACTTCTTGGTGCACTTCATGTAGAAGAGGGCACAGTTTTATACGGACTTATCCAGGACGGTATTGTTGCAGGCGTTGGCGCTGTTATCGGTTTTGTGCCTCAGATGTTAGTTCTTTTCCTGCTCCTTTCAATTCTTGAGGATGTCGGATACATGGCCCGTGTTGCATTCGTTATGGACCGTATCTTCAGACAGTTCGGCCTTTCAGGTAAGAGCTTCATTCCTTGCCTTGTTGCAACAGGATGTGGCGTTCCCGGTGTTATGGCGAGCCGTACAATCGAGAACGAGCGTGACAGAAAGATGACCATCATGACCACAACCTTTATGCCTTGCGGAGCTAAGCTCCCTATTATCGGACTTATCGCAGGTGCGATCTTCGGTGGATCACCACTTGTTGCAGCTTCAGCTTACTTTATCGGAATCGGTTCAATCATCCTTTCCGGAATCATTCTTAAGAAGTTCAAGGCATTTGCAGGAATTCCCGCTCCTTTCGTTATGGAGCTTCCTACATACCATGTTCCTTCTGTTTCAGGTGTGCTTCGTGCCACATGGGAGAGAGGCTGGTCATTTATTAAGAGAGCCGGTAGTGTTATCGTAGTTTCTTCAGTAATTATCTGGTGTCTGTCATCCTTTGGATCAGTAAACGGACACTTTGGTCTTGTTGATAACCTCTTTGAGGACGAGACAATTGTTACAGATGAATATGTTGCACAGCTTGCAGACAAGATGGATGTTCCTGAAGAGGATGTCAATGCAATGGATGCATCCCTCCTTGCAAGTGTTGGAAATGCAGCTTCATTCGTATTTAAGCCTCTTGGATTCGGCAGCTGGAAGCCTACTGTTGCAACAGTGACAGGACTTGTTGCAAAGGAAGAGGTTGTTGGAACCTTCGGTGTACTTTATAATTATGATGATGGCGAAGAAGAACTCGGAGAAGAAGGCGAGCAGATATGGAGCAGAGTTGCAGCTGATTTCTCACCTATCGCAGCTTACGCATTCATGATCTTCAACCTTCTGTGTGCACCATGCTTTGCTGCAATCGGAGCTATCAAGCGTGAGATGAACAACGCTAAGTGGACCTGGGCAGCAATCGGATACATGACAGGATGGGCTTACGTTCTTGCTCTTATTGTTTACAACATCGGTGGACTAATCATGGGTGAGGTTTCCTTCGGAATCGGAACAATCGCCGGAATAGTTCTTCTTGGCGGACTTCTTTACCTGCTTTTCAGAAAGGGCTATCAGGCAGCTGAGGGCGAGGGCAAAGAGATGGCTGTTAAGATGACAGCCTGATGTAAAACAGTTTTTGGCTTTTACTTTAGAAAGGAGGTGCGATATGGCATCTATAATAGGAAATGCGGTTGTCGTAATCGCACTTGCAGTTATCATATTCTTCTCCGGAAGAGCAACCATCAGGACCTTTAAGGGAGAACTTAAAGGAGAGGGCTGTAGCGGTTGCAGCGGCGGTAGCTGTTCACACTGCAGCAAATGTGCTTCTGTAGCTAAAAAGTAAATATACTTAGCTGATATCAGGACCCGGAATGTAAGTTCCGGGTCCTTTTGTTATGATTAAAATGCATATTTATTTAAATTCTGTTGACTGATATATTGGGCTTTTTGTAGAATAAAGAGGTAACTATTGGGGAATAATTATTCAGGAGGTATTAATGAAAAACTATTTTGATCTGAGCGGAAAGGTAGCACTGGTTACAGGAGCTTCTTCCGGTCTGGGGGTACAGTTTGCTAAGGCACTTGCCGAGCAGGGTGCTGACATCGCTATCTGCGCAAGAAGAGTAGAAAAGCTTGAGGCGGTTAAGAGCGAGATCGAGGCTCTCGGAGTAAAATGTTTTGCTCACAAGTGTGATGTTCTTAATGTGGACGAGATCCGTGAGATGGTTAAGGCTGTAGAAGATCACTATGGCAAGATTGATATTCTTGTTAACAATGCAGGTGTTGGCGATGCTACAGGCGCAGCAGATCTCTCTGATGAGACATGGCGCAGTGTACTTGGAACTAACCTTGATGCAGTATTCTATGTAGCAAGAGAAGTTGGTAAGGTAATGCTCAAGAACGGATATGGTAAGATCATCAATATCGGTTCACTTCATTCAGAGGTTGTTATGCCTCTTAACACATGGCCTGTACCGGCTTATGCAGCTGCCAAGGGTGGTGTTAAGATGCTTACCAAGGCTCTTGCTGTTGAATGGGCAAGAAAGGGTATTACAGTTAATGCAATCGGACCTGCTTACTTCGGAAGTGAGATGACCAATGACATTCTTTCAACCGGCGGATTTGATCCTGTGGCTCAGGCATATTGCCCTATGGGACGTGCAGGAAAAGAAGGTGAGCTCAACGGAGCAATGCTTTATTTTGCTTCTGATGCTTCATCCTACACAACCGGCCAGATCCTCTTTGTTGACGGCGGATGGACAGCAATGTGATTATTTATTGATATGACACAGGTACCCCTGCAGAAATTGCAGGGGTATTTTATTGTATGATAAAATATGCCAATGAATGAAAGTGTAAGAGAAATAGAATACATAATAAAAACTGAAGAGGACGGACTGACTGTAAGAGGGATCATGGTACTGGCTTTAAAGCTTTCTTCCCGGGAAATAACCAGGTGTAAGCAGTTTGAAGACGGAGTGATGCTAAGAAATGCCAAAGATAACGGGTACAAGCCTGTCTGGCTCAAGGATACTGTTCGATCAGGCGATGTACTTAAAATCAAGATATACGAGGACATCGATAACTCCGGCGATGTAATCCCGTCAGATGACCCGATAAACATAGTTTACGAGGATGAAGACCTTATTCTTCTCAACAAGCCCGGTGATATGGTGGTACATCCATCCTACGCTCATCATCTTGATTCTTTATCAAATGCCCTGGCAGGCTATTACAAGCGCACAGGTCAGAGTCACGTGGTACGCACCATCGGAAGGCTTGACCGGGAGACGTCAGGTCTTTTGATATTTGCCAAGAACAGACATGCGGCAGCGATACTCTCGAATCAGAAGGACAATATGTCCAGGAGAAAAGAGTATCTGGCAATTGTCAGCGGAGTTATGGAGCAGGAACAGGGAACAATTGATGCGCCGATCGGACAGGAAGAGGGCGTGCGTATGCTCCGTAAAGTCATGGAGAGCGGCAAACAGGCCATTACTCACTACAGGCTGATCAGGCAGTTTGACGATTACGCACTTATAAGGCTTCATCTCGATACAGGCAGGACCCATCAGATAAGGGTACATATGTCTTATATTGGTCATCCTCTTTTGGGAGATAATCTTTATGGAAAAGAGATCCCGGATAACCATGGGATGACAAGAGCTGCTCTGCATGCGGCGCATCTGGAATTCAGACAGCCGATAACAGGGCAGGATATGTCTTTTGATGCAGATCTCCCTGAAGATATGGCGAAGCTTATAGGAGAATTATAAAAGGAAGCTCAGAGCGAGCTTCCTTTTTTGATTATGTCTTTTCCGAATTCCAAGCGGAGCTTTTCCGTCATATCATCAAGCTTTTTTTGCCTCTCTCTGTCCGGAGAGCCGGTATTGATATCAGTGCTTTCATTGGGGGCGGAAAGACCCTGGTCGAAGAGGCTGAGCTGCTGGTAGGAACCGTCATCGAGTTTTGTTACGCCGACACCTACCAGTCTTATAACTTCGCCTCTCATGAACAATCCGTTATCTCCGAGAAGAAGCTTGTCGGACAGCTCTTTAGAGTACTTAAGAAGGTGCTGCTCATCATTTATGGAGCTCTCAAGCTGCATCTGAGCCGAGTGTCTCTTAAAGTTTCCTGTTTTGACTGAAACTGTAACGGTTCTGCCAAATACCCGGTCAGCTATAAGACGCCTTGAAACACTTCCGCATAGGTACTTCAGTACCGGGATTATATCCTTGTCGTAGCTGTCGGATGTAAGATCTGAACGGAGCGTAGTCTCGTTTGAGTAGCT
Source organism: Butyrivibrio sp. XPD2006 (assembly GCF_000420865.1). Taxonomy (GTDB): domain Bacteria; phylum Bacillota; class Clostridia; order Lachnospirales; family Lachnospiraceae; genus Butyrivibrio. Next base: position 52,075 of record NZ_ATVT01000007.1, on the reverse strand, counting down.
CTTGGCATCCTCGTAGCTGTCTGATACTTCTGAACTTCCGATGCCGTTGGCAGCAGCGTAGATGTAGGAACCTATATTATCGCCGAGTATGGATGTGAGCATCTGCAGGTCAGCTGCGGCTGCTTCGCCGATGGTCCTTATTCCGATGCTCTGTAGCCTTCCGGCAGTAGCTTTTCCGCAACCGTACAGATCTCCTATATCAAGAGGCCACATCTTTTCTCTGATCTCTTCGGGGAAAAGGGTGTGTATCCTGTCGGGCTTTTGAAAATCACTGGCCATCTTGGCAAGGAGCTTGTTACTGGATATGCCGACGTTGACGGTAAAACCAAGAGTATCTCTGATTTCATCCTTTATCTTTGCTGCAAGGCAGATTGGAAAGGGGCAGTCCGGTGTTTCAAGATGATGATACATACTGTGCATGCCCGAGACATCAACATAAGCTTCATCAATTGAGACCTGCTCGATAAGCGGGGAATAGCGTTTTAATACATCAATAAATTTGTGGGAATAAAACCTGTAGGTGGTGAAGTCGGATTTTACAAGAACAAGTGAAGGACATTTCTCCAATGCCTTTACCACGGGTTCACCGGTGACAATACCGTATTTCTTGGCAGGAATTGACTTGGCGGTAATAATGCCGTGCCTGGTCTTGACATCTCCGCCGACAGCGGAAGGAATGGTTCTGAGGTCAACGCTGTCAGGATCCTCAGAAAGAGCCTTTAGCGCGGACCAGGACAAAAAGGCAGAATTGACATCAATATGGAATATGTATTTGTCATGATCGTAGACATGGTTTTCCATCGATTTTTATTTCCTCTAATTAGCCATTATACACCATATTTCCGACAAAAAATTGTATACTGAATATAGTGAATAAATACAGGTTATTTTTTGAAAAGAGGAGAGAAAAATGCCGATAATAGGAGCTTTTATGGTGCCACACCCGCCCATCATGCTTCCTGAGGTGGGGAGAGGCGAAGAAGAAAAGATAGCTGCAACAACAGCTGCGTACAGGCAGGTCGCGGACAGGATAGCAGAGCTTAAGCCTGAGACGATCATTATCTCAAGCCCCCACAGCATTATGTATGCTGATTATTTTCATGTTTCTCCGGGTAAAAGAGCTGAAGGCGACATGGGGAGATTCAGGGCATCTCAGGTGAAGTTTGATGTGGAATATGACACTGACCTTGTAGCTGAGATATGCGCGATTTCCGATTCCTACGGCCTGGAGAAGGACGACATAAAGAGTATGGAGATACAGGGCTTTCCTGCAGGAACCATGGGGGAAAGAGATCCTGAACTGGACCATGGTACCATGATTCCACTCTACTATATCAGAGAGAAATATACTGATTTTAAGATCGTGAGGATTGGATTATCAGGACTTTCTCTTCCGATGCACTACGAGATGGGACAGATCATACAACAGGCTGTTGAGCGAACGGGAGTAAGAGCTGTTTACGTTGCCAGCGGAGACCTTTCACACAAGATGAAGGAAGACGGGCCTTATGGTTTTGCCAAGGAAGGTCCCGAGTATGATGAGAGAATAATGGAAGTCTGCGGCAGCGGTGAATTTGACAGACTTCTTGATTTTGATGAAGTGTTCTGCGACAAAGCTGCCGAGTGCGGTCACAGGTCTTTTGTCATGATGGCGGGCGCTCTGGACGGACTGGCAGTATCTGCGCATAAGCTCTCTCATGAGGCGACCTTTGGTGTTGGATACGGAATATGCACCTTTGAGGTTGGCGGCCAAGATGAGAACAGACATTTTCTTGAGAAGTGGAGAGACAACAAGAAAGCACAGCTTGAAAAGAGAAAGCAGGATGAGGATCCGTATGTGAGACTTGCCAGATACTCTCTGGAGAGTTATATAACTCTGGGAAAAAGGATCACCAGGAAGGATTTAAAAGGTGATAAATGGTCTGATATGGACGATGAGATGTTCGGGAGAAAGGCCGGAACCTTTGTGTCCATTCACAAGGACGGGGCACTCAGGGGCTGCATAGGGACCATACTTCCGACCACCGGTTGTATCGCCGATGAGATCATGCAAAATGCGATCAGTGCAGGAACAAATGACCCGAGATTTCCAATGATCAAAGAAGATGAGCTTCCGTATCTTGAGATGAGTGTCGATGTCCTTGATGAGCCGGAGCCCATAGACAGCCCGGATGAGCTGGATGTTAAGCGGTACGGGGTGATCGTTACCCACGGCAGGAAGAGAGGACTCCTTCTTCCTAATCTGGACGGTGTGGACAGCATTGAGCAGCAGATTGACATTGCACGCCAGAAGGCCGGAATTTTTGAAGATGAAGATTATAGCTTGGAGCGCTTTGAAGTAATTCGTCACTACTAAAAAGCCGGGAGGGTTAATATGCCAAAATGTAACGTCTGCCACAATCATTGTGATCTGGAGGAAGGACGGGAAGGGCTTTGCAAGGCCAGGATCTGTCGCGATGGCAAGGTGGTTCCCAAAAACTATGGCCATGTCACATCCATTGCTCTTGATCCGATAGAGAAAAAACCTTTAAATCTCTTTTACCCGGGATCGAAGATCATATCAGTGGGAAGCTACGGCTGTAACCTCCGTTGCCCGTTCTGCCAGAACCACGAGATTTCTTATGATTTCGGAAAAGAGTATCCCTATGGCTTTCGGGAGATGTCCCCGAAGGAACTGGCTGACATTGCACTGGAATACAGGGATGAGGGCAATATAGGCGTGGCTTTTACTTACAATGAGCCGCTTGTGGGCTATGAGTTTGTGGTGGATGCTGCCAAGGCAGTCCATGAAATCGGGATGAAGACAGTGCTTGTATCCAACGGCTGTGTGACCAAAGAGGTGGCCGAGCAGGTAATACCTCATATAGATGCCATGAATATCGACTTAAAGGGCTTTACTGACAAATATTATCAGGAAGTACTTCGTGGCGACAGGAAGCTGGTCATGGATTTTATTAGCATGGCTGCAGAGGTCTGCCATGTGGAAGTCACAACCCTTGTGGTTCCGGGCTATAATGACACAGAGGATGAGATAAAAGAGCTCTCGAAGTGGATAGCTTCCCTGGATAACGGCAGGGGAAAAGAGAAGGTGGCGCTGCATCTTAGCAGATATTTCCCAAGGTTTAAAATGGATGCTCCGGCCACGGATGTAGATCTGATATACAGGCTAAAAAGCGTGGCAGCCAAAGAACTTGATAATGTATTTACAGGGAATTGTTGAGTTTTTTTGACTTTTGTACCCTATCATCATATAATAGTCCAATATTTGATTTGGAGGATTATTATAATGAGCAATTACGAAGATACAGAAGCATGCTGCTGCGGAGCAGAAGAGGGATGCGGCGATGGCGGATGCTGCGGCGGATCTGAAGGCGGCTGCGGTGGATGCGGCGGATGCCACACATATGAGCCTGATTTTGAGGGCCAGAACATTGGTAAGACCTGTAGAACTCACTATACAGGAACTTTCAACGACGGAACCAAGTTTGATTCTTCTTATGACAGAGGAGAACCTCTTGAGTTCATCTGCGGAACAGGAATGATGATCCACGGCTTTGATAAGGCTGTTGCAACAATGAATGTAGGAGATATCATCGATATTCACTTGGAGCCAGGCGAAGCTTACGGCGATGTGGATCCAAACGCATTCATAACAATGAACATCTCTGATCTTCCGGGATCTGAAGACCTTAGTGTTGATCAGAAGGTATATCTTCAGGATATTTACGGAAGACCGATACCCGTTAAGGTAACAGCCAAGGACGATTCACAGATCACATTTGATGCAAACCACGAGATGGCGGGCAAAGAGCTCAACTTTAAAATCGAACTTGTAGAAGTTGTCTGATGTATGATTTGTTTGCTCCTATACACTTATCCGGGGATTTAAAATAAAGTTTCAAATCCGCATGTTTTCAGGTGAAATTAATATTTATTTTCGAGAAATTTTATGGTTTTTAGTGTTGAATGACATTTCCGGGTAGGTTAGTATTTAGTTAAGAATATAGACAATTATGTTCACGTTATGATTATGATTGTGTAGGAGTGAAGATTATGAGGAAGTTAAATTTTAGAAGAATCCTTGCTATGGCAATGACTGCTGTTCTGACATTCACACTTCTTGCATGCGGTGCAACGAATGATGCGATTGTCGATGATCAGGCTGCTGTCAGAGGTTTAGACGAAGGTGTCGGCGAGATCTGGATTGATGATGAGGCTATTGCCCTTGCCGGATCAGCTGCTTCATCACAGGCTGCCCTTGATGCATGCACAGCTGTATTTAACATCATGAATCAGCAGAGAGTTGCAAGAGGTCTTTCAGAGCTTGCATGGAGCCAGGCACTTACAAATGCTGCTCAGGTTCGTGCTAATGAGATCACAACATCATTCTCTCATACAAGACCTAATGGTTCAGAGTTCTGGACAGTAGATTCAAGTTGTCAGTACGGTGAGAATCTTGCTAAGCTTTATCAGTCAGCTGATGCTGTTTATACTGCTTGGATGAATTCACCTACTCACGCTGCTAACATTATGGATGGCGGATACAAGACAGTTGGTATCGCTATTTGCCAGACAGGCGACGGCAGCTGGTACTGGGCACAGGAATTTGGATATTAAGACGAGTAAAAGTTAAAAAAGCACAGCCCTTGCTCGCAAGGGGGCTGTGCTTTTTTTGACTTTGACTCGTCTTAATATCCGAATGTGATATAATATAAGTGACTATATAATACCTGGGGAGGTGTTACTATGTTTGGAAAATCATCAAAGGACATTTACATCAACAATGAGACAAGACCTCTGTCTGTTTCAGGTTCCAACGACAATCCTTACATGCAGGAGATGCTAAGGGGAGAAGAGAAGCGTCGTGAGAAAAACCGTGAGGACATCTATAACAGACAGAACGGCTACATCAAGTAAATAAAGAAAGAGTTAAAAAGCGCCGGCTTTGGAATTCCGAAGCCGGCGCTTTTTTGCGTTACATCATCAAAGTTTATCTATTGTGCTCTCAGAGTATTTTTCATCGCAGTATTTACAGCGGTATATTTCTCTTTCCTCATCTGCAAGATAGAAGATCTGCGGAAGCTCCTGCTCAATGGAAGAGATGCATCTTGGGTTGTGGCATCTGATAACCCCGGTGATCTCTTTTGGAAGAACAAGGGATCTCTTTTCGATGATCTCACCGTCCTTGATTACGTTGACAGTGATGTTGTGGTCGATGAATGCCAGGACATCGAGATCCAGTGAATTTATGTCGCATTCAATCTTTAAGATGTCTTTTTTGCCCATTGCCTGGCTCTTGGCGTTCTTGATGATGGCAACTGTTGAATCCAGTTTATCAAGACCGAGATGTCTGTATATCTGCATGCTCTTGCCTGCCTGTATGTGGTCAAGAACAAAGCCTTCCTCTATTTTTCCTATATTAAGCATTGTTTATTCCTCCGGATTTATTTGATATTGAGAAGTGTGAGTATAAGTGCCATTCTGACGTAGAGACCGTATTGAACCTGTTTGAAGTATGCAGCTCTCGGGTCGTCATCTATTTCAACGGATATCTCGTTTACCCTTGGGAGAGGGTGGAGGATATACATATTCTCTTTTGCCTTGGCCATTTTCTCTTTATTCAGGATGTAGAAATCCTTCAATCTGATGTAGTCTTCCTCGTTGAAGAAACGTTCCTTCTGAACTCTTGTCATGTAGAGGAAGTCAAGCTGAGGCATAACATCTTCAAGCTTTATTACTTCTTCGTATGGGATGTTCTTCTGGGTCAGCATCTCGGTGATGTAATCCGGAACCCTCAGTTCTTTGGGTGAAATGAAGATAAAGCGGATTCCCTCGTATCTGCTGAGGGCGTTTATAAGTGAGTGAACGGTTCTGCCGAACTTAAGATCTCCGCAAAGACCGATGGTGAAGTTTCCAAGCTTACCATATAGAGATCTTATGGTGAGAAGATCGGTAAGTGTCTGAGTCGGATGCTGATGTCCGCCGTCACCTGCGTTTATCACAGGAATACGGGACTTGGTTGCAGCAACCATCGGCGCACCTTCTTTGGGATGTCTCATGGCGCATATATCTGCAAAGCAGGAGATTACCCTTATTGTATCGGCTACGCTTTCACCTTTGGCTGCCGAAGAATTTGAAGCATCCGCAAAGCCCAGTGTCTTGCCACCAAGGCGCAGCATTGCGGTCTCAAAAGAAAGCCTTGTTCTGGTACTTGGCTCATAGAAGCATGTGGCCAGGATCTTGCCGTCACATTTGTGGGCAAAACTGTCCATGTCCTTTTCGATTTCTCCCGCCAGGTCAAAAAGTTCTTCCAGCTCCTCTACTGAAAAGTCCAGAGGATTCATCATGTGTCTTAATTCTTTCATACTCTCTCCCTATTATTTTTATATTTAATGTAAGCGCGTATCCTGAAAAAGAGAATACGCGCCTTGTCCATTAATCCGTTATGACTGTAAACGTCGACGCCGGAGCCGACAGATCTACAGGAATGTGAAAGTAAACTTCATCGTTGCCAAACTGCTTGAAATAGATATAACGGCTTGTCACGTTAATGCTGTTGACAACGCCTTCGAATAAAACAACTTTATTGCTGCCGTCGAGATCACATCTGCGAAGAGATGGATTCATGGCATTTGAATAGGAATAGTAGATGTGATTCCTGTCCATTGTGAAGCAGTCACATCTGTCTGAAGTAACAAGCTGCTGTTCACCGGTGGTGAGATTGGTTCTCCATAAGCTGAAATTGGCAGGGCCGTTGAGATAATAAAGATACCCGTCCTGAACTACGGGGAAGAAATAATAGCCGTTTACCACAGTGGTTGAAACATCGCCGTCCCTTGTGAGGAGTGCGTGAATATCATGATCATTGGTTACGCCTGTGTAATAGATAATACCGTTGTCGTAGCACATGGGAGAAATAAGCTCATCAGCCACCTTGGTATTGTCTTTTTTGTTGCACTTGATCTTATGAAGAGTTCCGCCGTTGGCATCCTTGATCTGATAATAGAGATATTCTCCGCAGAGCTGTGTCTCTCCGCAGAAGTCTCTGACAAGACAAACCTGATCGCGGCCTGAAGTCTTGCAACGATAGATTCCGTACTGTTTGGAAGCTGCTCCAAGGCCTGTTACTTTGGAAGACTTACTGGTGGAATCCATATAGAAATAAAGATATCCATTGGCTCCGCTGATGTATTTGGTACCCATGCTTGTGAGGCGTTTGGGACTTGTCTCATCAACATTCATGGAGTAAAGACATCCGTCATCATATGCATTTGAAAAATAAACCTTGCCGTCCATTTCAAAAAACAGACCGCCGTTTTGCATGTTACCTGGAATATTACCGGAATCGGTGGGACTCATGGGAACGTGTTTATCAATAAAATAGAGAGTAAGAGCACCGGATATAATCAGAAGCATCAATATGAAAAACAGTGCAAATTTCTTGTTCATGCTTTTACCTCCGCTCTTTATTATATCTCTTGTGTCTTCTTGCTATCAAGTCGTAATTTGTATATCATTAATCATGTATAATTATGTTTAGTAAACACGGAGGAGCAGGCGGTTGGACTTAAAGGACCTTAGAAAACAGATAGATGAGATTGATTCATCTTTAGTCGAATTATATGAAAAGAGGATGGAAGTCTCTTCAGCAATAGCAGATTACAAGATAGCAAACGGCAAAAAAGTTTACGACAGGGAGAGAGAACTGGAGAAGATAAAGACAGTTAAGGGGCTTACCCATTCTGATTTCAACAGTATCGGTATTGAAGAGCTCTTTTCCCAGATAATGTCAATGTCGAGAAAGCTCCAGTATCAGAAACTCTCGGAGCAGGGGGCATCGCTTCGACTTCCGTTTATTCCGATAGATTCGCTTATGGGATCGGCAAAAAGAGTGTGCTACCAGGGAGCGGAAGGAGCTTATTCCGAGGAAGCTACCATAAGATTTTTCGGCAAGGATGTTAACTGTTTTCATGTAGACAGCTTCAGAGATGCCTTCGGAGCTTTGGAAGACGGAAGCGCAGACTACGCGGTTCTTCCTATTGAGAATTCCACAGCAGGCATAGTGAGTGAGGTTTATGACCTGCTTACAGAGTATGAGAACTACATTGTGGGAGAGCAGATAATAGACATAAAGCACTGCCTTCTCGGAGTTCCGGGAGCAAGGCTCGAGGATATAACAACAGTGTACTCGCATCCCCAGTCACTGATGCAGTCAGCAAGATTTCTTGCTGAGCACTCCGACATCAAGCAGATAAGTATGAAGAACAATGCCTTCGCAGCCAGGAAGGTTTCTGATGATAAAGACAAGACTCAGGCGGCGATAGCAAGCAGAAGAGCCGGTGAAGTCTATGGCCTTGAGATCATACAGGAAGCTATAAACCAGGCGGAGTCCAATTCAACAAGATTTATAGTGGTAACAAACCAGAAGGTATTCCTAAAGGGGGCCGGCAAGATAAGCCTGTGTCTTGAGATTCCTCATGAGGCAGGATCGTTATACCATATTATGTCTCATTTTATCTATAACGGTCTTAACATGACCAAGATAGAGTCAAGGCCTATCGAGGACAGGAACTGGGAGTACAGATTTTTTATTGACTTTGACGGTAATCTTGAGGATAGCGCAGTCAAGAACGCCTTGAGAGGACTCAGAGAAGAAGCCAAAATGATGAAGATTCTTGGAAACTACTAAAGAGGTTTTTTAAGGAGCGAATATGACCGGTGAAGTTTTTGCAGCAATAGATGTTGGCTCATATGAAATGGCGATGAAGATTTTTGAACTGGATCACAAGTACGGGGTAAAAGAGCTTGATCATGTCAGACACCGCATGGATCTGGGAACGGAGACCTATGCCAAGGGAACAATCAGCAGCAGCCATGTAGATGAACTTATCAGAATACTGTCGGAATTCAGGCAGAAAATGAAGGAGTATGGCGCAACACACTACAAGGCTTACGGTACCAGCGCCATCAGAGAGACTAAGGACATTGTGATCCTGCAGGAACTCATAAGGCAGAGAACACATTTGCAGATTGATGTTCTAAGTAACTCCGAGCAGAGATTTCTTGATTACAAATCTATCGCCCTTAAGAACGAGCAGTTCCAGGAGGTAATCAAGAAGCCTACCGCTATCATCGATATAGGCGGCGGAAGTATTCAGATATCGCTGTTTGAGAAGGATGCGCTCATTGCAACCCAGAACCTGAAAACAGGTGTCCTTAGGCTCTATGCCATCATGCAGACGGTACATGCCACAAGAAGAGAATACTCAGAGCTTATCTCCGAGCTTGTAAATACACAGCTGGCTGTCTTTTCCAAGATGTATTTAAAGGACAGAAGAGTTGAGAACCTTATTATCATTGATGACTATGTCTCACCAATACTCAGAAGGTTCAGAAGTGAAGGCAAACTTGTGGGTTACGCTTCGAACAAGGAGTACAGCCGGTTCCTTGAAAATGCCACAGATATCAACGCAAGGCAGGTGGCTAAGAGGCTCGACATCCCCGAGGAGAACATTCCGCTTTTGTATGTGTCCTCTATCCTGATCAAGTGCATCATGGATATCACAAATGCAGAGAATCTGTGGGCCCCCGGTGTTACTCTTTGCGACGGAATAGCATATGAGTACGCTGAAAAAAAGAACTTTATCAAATCACCTCACGATTTCGAACACGATATAATTTCCTGTGCACAGAATATTTCCAAGAGATACATGGGAAGTAAATCAAGGCGCGAGACTCTGCAGAAGATAGCTGTAGAGATATTTGACAACACCAAGAAGATCCACGGACTTTCCAGAAGAGAGCGACTTTTGTTGCAGGTGGCGACCATGCTTCACGACTGTGGCAAGTATATAAGCATGGTGAATCTCGGTGACTGCTCCTATAACATCATCATGTCCACCGAGATCATAGGTCTTTCACACAAAGAGAGGACTATTGTGGCCAATGTTGTCAGATACAACCATGAAGAGTTTGATCACTACGGAAGCAAGAGTCCATATCTGGAGGGGCTTTCCCAGGAGGAATACCTGATAGTTGCCAAGCTCACCGCAATCCTTAGAGTAGCAAACGGCCTTGACAGGACTCACAAACAGAAGTTCAAGGACGTCAAGGTCACTGTCAAGGACAAGCAGCTAATAATCAACATCGATACCGGAGCAGATATTACTTTGGAAAAGGGACTCTTTACCAACAGAGCAGCTTTCTTTGAAGAAGTATTTGGCATAAAGCCTGTTATCAAGCAAAAGAAAATGATGTGAGGAACAGCAAATGGCAAAAGACAGATCAACCATAGATTTTGAAAATCCAAAACTGTATATAAACCGTGAGCTGAGCTGGCTCCAGTTCAATTCAAGAGTTCTTTCGGAGGCTGAGGATATATCCAATCCACTCTTTGAGAGGCTTAAATTTCTCAGTATATCTGCCAGCAACCTAGACGAATTCTTTATGGTCAGGGTGGCTTCGCTGAAAGACATGATAAACGCAGGCTACAAAAAGCTTGATATTGCAGGTATGACTGCCGGTGAACAGCTTGAAAAGGTTCTGGATGCGGTTCATAAATTTGTAGATAAGCAATATGAAATATACAATGGCCAGCTGGTACCTCTTTTACTGGAAAAAGGACTTGAGGTTTCGGATGGTCTGGACCTTTCGGAAAGGGATCTTGAGTATGTGGACAGATACTTTGATGAGTATGTGTATCCGGTACTGACTCCGATGGCGGTTGATTCATCAAGGCCATTCCCGCTTATCAGGAATAAGTCTCTGAACATTGCGGCTCTTCTCAAGAAAAAGGAGGACAGCGATGAGGTGGATTTTGCCACCGTTCAGGTTCCTGATGTTCTTCCGAGGATTCTTGAGATCCCTGCAAGGGATGAGGGGGAAGGACTCAGAAAGGTAATACTTCTTGAGAAAATAATCCTCAGGAATATGCACAAGCTCTTTTTGAATTATGATGTTCTGACCTGCTCGGCGTACAGAGTGGGAAGAAATGCCGATCTTTCAATTGATGAGGACGAGGCGGAAGATCTTTTAAAAGAGATCGAGAAGCAGATCAAGCGTCGTCAGTGGGGACAGGCCATCAGACTTGAGGTTGAGAAGGGAATAGACAAAAAGCTTCTTAAAAAGATAACTTCCGAGCTTGAAGTTGAAGATAATGAAGTTTACAGCATTGAAGGCCCTATCGATCTGACATTCCTGATGAAGATGTATAAGCTTGAGGGATTTGACGATCTCAAGGAGCACAGCTATTATCCGCCTCAGAGCGTTCCCGAATTTGAGGGAGGCAAGAACATATTTGATGTGATTTCCGAGGGCGATATCTTAATGCATCACCCTTACCAGACTTTTGAGAATGTGGTGAAGTTTGTTGAGACGGCGGCTGTTGACCCTGATGTTCTTGCTATTAAGCAGACACTTTACAGAGTCAGTGGTAATTCGCCTATTATCGCAGCCCTTGCCAAGGCGGCCGATAACGGCAAGCAGGTAACGGTTCTGGTTGAGCTTAAGGCAAGATTTGATGAGGAGAATAACATCGTCTGGGCCAAGATGCTTGAAAAAGCCGGATGTCATGTAATCTACGGTCTTGTCGGACTTAAGACCCACTGTAAGATCACTCTGGTTGTAAGGCGTGAAGAGGATGGAATAAAGAGATATGTTCATCTGGGAACAGGTAACTACAACGATTCCACAGCCAAGCAATACACCGATGTAGGTCTCTTTACCTGTGCTCCGGCATTTGGTGAGGATGCTACCGCTGTATTCAACATGCTCTCAGGTTACAGTGAGCCTCTTGGATGGAATAAGCTTGCGATTGCGCCTCTGTGGCTCAAGGACAGGATAATAGATCTTATAAAGAGAGAAGAAGAACACGCCAGAAGGGGAGAGAGAGCAAGGATTGTTGCCAAGATGAACGCCATCTGTCACAAGGATGTCATAGCCGAGCTCTACAGAGCCAGCAGTGTCGGCGTCAAGGTGGATCTTATTGTCAGAGGTATCTGCTGTCTGCGCGCAGGTGTAGAGGGTGTCAGTGAGAATATCACTGTCAGATCCATTGTCGGAAACTTCCTTGAACACAGCAGGATATTCTATTTCGAGAACGGCGGAAGTCCTGAGATGTATGCTTCAAGTGCTGACTGGATGCCCAGAAACCTGGAGCGAAGGGTTGAGATTCTTTTCCCTGTTGAGGATGCATCTCTTAGGGAGAAGCTCTGGCATATTCTTGATGTGGAGCTCAAGGATACAGAGAAGGCTCACATCATGAACAGTAAGGGAGAATATGAAAAGATTTCAGGCAAGCTCCCTAAGGACGCAGAGAGAGTGAACTCACAGATGGTATTTGGAGATGAGGCTGTGGATGCAGTGCTTAAGCAGGATCCGGGCAGCAGCAGAGTTTTTATACCGGAGATGAATCCTAAGGCATAATAATCAGATAGGGGAATTAAGAGCAATGCGATATATATTGGCTTCCGGTTCGCCCAGAAGAAAAGAGCTTCTGGGCAAGATCATACCGGAATTTGAGATAATCCCGGCAGTTTCGGAGGAAGTTATGACCAGGCAGCTTCCCTCTGATATCGTAGAGGAACTGTCATTTCAGAAGGCTTCTGAAATATTTAACAAAACTTTTACGAATGAAGAGGAAGGACTTGTTGTAATCGGCGCAGACACCGTTGTATCATATAATCATAAGATACTTGGTAAACCTTCAGACAGAAGTGATGCTGCGTCAATGGTGCAAATGCTGTCAGGTAAGGTACACAGCGTATATACCGGTGTCAGCATTTTCTGGATAAGTGGCGGAGAGCCAAGGAGCATTACCTTTTCAGAGTGTACTGATGTTGAAGTGGCTGAGATGTCTTCTGATGAGATAGACTGGTATGTTTCCAGCGGCGAATGTGATGACAAGGCCGGAGCCTACGGAATACAGGGACTCTTTGCAAGGTTTATAACAGGTATCAAGGGCGACTATTATAATGTTATGGGACTTCCCGTAGCAAGGCTTTATAAAGAACTCAAAGAACAAGAATTATTGTAGGGTTATGGAGGAAAAGTTATGCATGAGTATGATGAAGCTGTAATCAGATGTTTTCTTGAAAATCAGGGGCAGCTGTTTCCTGAGGATGTTGCATCCAACGAGGAAGAAGCTGAAGCTTTTCTTGAAGACTGCATGGCTGTAGTTGTGGACGGAGTGGAAGAAGTAGAAGAATACTTCGAGGAATCCGGCGTTGACACCGAGGGTGGCAATGTTCTTGATGCGGACGAGGTGTTCGACATCGGAGACGGAAGATACTTAATAGTAGAGGGATAAAATGAACAAAAAGATTTTCTTTTTTGATCTGGATGGGACGCTTCTCAATTCAGAAAAAAAGATAACACCGAATACTTTGAATGCCCTGAAGAGATTCACTGATTCAGGGCATTATTTTTGCATAAATACGGGAAGGGCCATCGACAGTGCCAAGGCAGTTTACGATGGACTGGGTCTTGATTTCAAGGGAAGCTTTTTATGCGGCTCTAATGGCACCGAGATCTACAGCGTAGATGAGCGGAAGTATGTTTATAAGACAGGAGTTCCCCTGGAGCTTGTTGACAGTATCCTTGATCTTGCAGAAGAATATGATATGCACTGTCACACTTACAATGAGGACCATATTGTTTCTAGGCATGATAATGAGTGTATGAAGTATTACAGAAGAGTAATCAAGACTCCGCTTATCGTTACGGACAATGTGCTGGAGTATCTTAAGCAGCCGCCTTCCAAGATGATAGCAATAGAGCTCTATGACAGGGAGAAACAGGAGAGATTTAAGAAAGCTCTGCAGGATATGGTGGGTGACAGGCTTACTCTTTTATATTCGAATCCCAACTACATGGAGATTTTTCCATCCGAAGCGGGTAAGGGCAGTGCGGTCAAAAGACTTGCCGCAATTCTTGGGGTTGACGAGAAGAACACCTACGCTGCCGGGGATGAGCAGAATGATATTTCAATGATAGAAGCTGCCGGATGCGGCATTGCCATGATAAACGGTACCGATATGGTAAAAGAGTCTGCGGATGTCATAACGAGGTTTGACAATGATCATGACGGACTTGCCGAATTTATCCTGAGAGCGATGGAAGAATAATTTATCGTTGCCTTCGCCACTTTAATGTGTTAAACTAAACGGGATTTGTAAAAAAACAGAAGAAAAGGGGATTTTACCATGAACATAGTTTGTCTTGATCTTGAAGGAGTACTTGTACCGGAGATATGGATTGCTTTTTCCCAGGCCAGCGGAATACCGGAACTTAAGAGGACCACAAGGGATGAACCCGATTATGACAAGCTTATGAAGTGGCGTATCGGAATCCTCAAGGAGCATGGTCTCGGACTTAAAGAGATCCAGGATACCATAAGGACAATTGATCCGCTACCCGGAGCAAAAGAGTTTTTGGATGAACTCAGAAGCCTTACACAGGTTATCATCATAAGTGATACCTTTACTCAGTTTGCAACTCCTCTCATGGAGAAGCTGGGATGGCCCACAATTTTCTGCAACAGTCTTGAGGTCGCAGAAAGCGGCGAGATCACAGGCTTTAAGATGAGAATAGAAAACTCCAAGCTCACAACAGTCAAGGCACTTCAGTCAATTGGTTATGATACTATTGCCAGTGGAGACAGCTACAACGATCTTGCGATGATTGAAGCTTCCAAGAGTGGATATTTATTCAGGACTACTGATAAGATAAAAGCTGATTATCCGCATCTTCAGGCTTTTGAGGAGTATGGAGATCTTCTTGCAGCTATCAAAAAAGATTTATAAAAATGCACTTTATAAAGTCTTAATACTAATTGCATTGTAATAACGTTAAGATTTGGATAAAATTAAAATAACTATTGACGAGCAGTAAGGAAAGCTTGAGGAACCGTATGTGGAATTACGGCTACGCAATACATAGTCTGTTCATACTGTTTATTATCTTGTTGTTTTATTTTTCGCTGCCCAGGCTTTCTCTCAGGATCAACAGGATTTTTATATATATCTTGTGGCTGGAGAGCGCGGTATTATTCTTTGATATAGTATCAAGCTGGGCAGACAGTAATCTTTCGCAGGTGAGCTTATCAGTAGCTCATCTTTTGAATGTCTGCTATTTTGCATCCTTTTTCCTTAGAACACTTGCTTTTTTTGAATTCACTTCGATTGTGTTTAAACGCAATTATTCTGACAGCAAATTATATTTAGCTATTCTTTGCATACCATTTTCCGTTGCTTTTGTATTTACGTTTATAAGTCCATGGACCGGGCTTATCTATAATCTGGATGGCGGTCAGTATCATAACGGTCCGTTCTATTTTCTTTTGTACTATGTAACATATTTTTATCTGGTATGTTCAGTCTACGTTACCCTAAGGTACAGATATATTATACGGAGAAGGTATTTTTACAGTATGATGCTTTATCAGGCTGTTCTTGTTGCGGGTATTATATTCAGAAAAGCATTTCCTTCATATCTTTTAATGGACAGCTTCTGTCTTATGGCGATATTTACTGTGTATCTTGCATTCGGAAATCCGGAATTTTATCTGGAATCACGAAGCAAGGTGTTTAACGCGGATGCTTTCAGGGATTACTTTGAAGAAAATAACGGCAGACTAAACCATAAAATACTGGGTGTGTCCATACATAATTATATGGAGATGAGAGATATATATGGCGGTCGACAGATTGACAGAGGTATTACTCTTATAAGCCAGTATCTTTACAGAACATTTCCCGAATGTGAGATTTTTTATTACAGAAACGGAACGTTCTTCCTTATGGCAGATCCGGAATTTGATGAAAATGGCGCTGCAGCTGTCATCAAGGAGAGATTCAAACATGCATGGACGGCTGATAATCTGGAGCTGTATCTCGGAGTAACTTTTACAAGTGCATATGTCAGGAACGATGTTGCTTCATCTGATTATCTTTTAAGTACGCTTATGTCAGCGGTGGATAAGGCAGACGGGGAGTTTACCGGAGAAATTGCTTTTGTTTCAGATAAAGAGCTCAATGACTATGTAGATAAGGCATCGATCAAAAGAGCTCTTGAGAATGCGGTTGAACACAATCAGGTTGAAGTGTTCCTGCAGCCTTTCATAGAAGCAAAGAGCGGAAAGCTTGTAGGGGCAGAGGCTCTGGCAAGAATAAGGGATGCTGAGGGGAATATCATTCCTCCTATAGCTTTTATACCGATGGCTGAAGCCAACGGCAAGATCAATACTCTTGGAGAACAGATATTTGATAAGGCATGTTTATTTGCTAAAGAAAATGATATAGCAGCCATGGGAATGAAGTGGATAAGCGTAAACCTGTCACCTATTCAGTTTGTTAAGAGAGACCTTGCAGACAGATATGCTTCGATAGTTGAAAAACATGGTATTGATCCCGGAATGATGCATCTTGAGATTACTGAGGTTTCATTGGCTGATGAGAGCTTTATGAACAGGCAGGTTCATGCAATGCGTGAAAAGGGCTTTAAATTTGCTCTTGACGATTATGGCACCGGTTCATCAAATATCAAAAGAATAAAACATTATCCGTTTGTTGATATCAAGATTGATATGAGCGTGGTATGGGATTACTGTAAAGCTCCGGATGAGATACTTCCGACTATGATATCGACTTTTAAGCGTATGGGCTTTAAGACCACATGTGAAGGAATAGAAGATGAGAATATGGCAAAGATAGTAACTGAGCTTGGCTGTGACTACCTTCAGGGGTATCTGTATTCAAAACCTTTGCCTATGGATGAATTTGTTAAGAAATACAGCAGTTGCAATTTGTAAGGCAATCCCATATAATACGAACTGTTGCAAGGAATAGTTTTATTATATGAGGTTATGAAATGATTAGTGCTAATAATGTAACCCTGAGAGTCGGCAAAAAGGCTCTTTTTGAAGATGTAAACATCAAATTCACAGAAGGTAACTGCTACGGCATAATAGGTGCCAACGGAGCAGGTAAATCTACATTTCTTAAGATCCTGTCAGGACAGATAGAGACCACGAACGGAGATATAGCTATAACTCCCGGAGAGCGTCTTTCTTTCCTCGAACAGGATCACTTTAAGTACGACGATAACGTGGTTCTTGATACGGTCATGGGTGGAAATGCCCGTCTTCTTGAAGTAATGAAGGAGAAGGATGCAATCTATGCCAAAGAGGATTTCTCTGATGAAGACGGTATCAGAGCAAGTGAGCTTGAGGCAGAGTTTGCCGAGATGAACGGATGGGAAGCTGAGTCAGATGCAGAGAGTCTTCTTAACGGACTCGGAATTGAGACTGAGAATCACTACAAGCTCATGAAGGAGCTTGACGGTAATCAGAAGGTCAAGGTTCTTCTTGCGAGAGCTCTTTTCGGAAATCCCGATATTCTGCTTCTCGACGAGCCTACCAACCATCTGGATCTGGATGCTATTGCATGGCTCGAGGAGTTCCTCATCAATTATGAGAATATCGTCATCGTTGTATCCCACGACAGATATTTCCTTAATAAAGTATGTACATATATCGCCGACATCGACTATGGCAAGATCCAGCTCTATGCCGGTAACTATGACTTCTGGTATGAGTCTTCACAGCTCATGATCCGTCAGATGAAGGAAGCCAACAAGAAGAAAGAGGAACAGATCAAGGAACTTAAAGAGTTCATTGCCAGATTCTCCGCTAACGCTTCCAAGTCCAAGCAGGCTACTTCAAGAAAAAGAGCTCTTGAGAAGATCGAACTTGATACCATCAAGCCATCAAGCAGAAAGTATCCTTACATTGATTTCAGACCTGATCGTGAGATCGGTAATGAAGTCCTCACTGTTGACGGTATTTCCAAGACCGTTAACGGAGAGAAGGTTCTTGATAATATCTCATTCGTTGTTCAGCATGATGACAAGATCGCTTTTGTAGGCGGTAATGAGCTTGCTAAGACAACTCTTTTCCAGATTCTCATGGGAGAGATTGAGCCGGATGAGGGAACCTACAAGTGGGGCGTAACTACTTCACAGGCATACTTCCCCAAGGATAATACCAAGGAGTTTGACAATGACTACAACATCACAGAGTGGCTCACAGGCTATTCTGAGATCAAGGATTCTACTTATGTAAGAGGATTCCTTGGACGTATGCTTTTTGCCGGAGAGGATGGTATTAAGAAGGTTAAGGTTCTTTCCGGAGGAGAGAAGGTAAGATGTCTGCTTTCCAAGATGATGATAAGCGGTGCCAACTGTCTTATCTTCGATGAGCCTACCAACCACCTTGACATGGAGTCAATCTCCGCACTTAATGACGGAATGATCAAGTTCCCGGGAGTTGAGCTTTTTGCCTGCAGAGACCACCAGGTTGTACAGACAACAGCCAACAGGATCATGGAGATCCTTCCTGACGGAACACTTGTGGATAAGAGATCCACATACGATGAGTACCTTGAAAACGATGAGATGGCCAGAAAGCGTACAGTTTATAACACTGTGGCTGATGAGGAAGAAGACGACTGATAAAGAGTCTTTGAAAATATAAAGGTCAATATCTATATAGGAGGAGCAGTTATGCAGCAGTACAGTCCAGTAAAAGAGGGAAAAGTTCGTGAGATCTACGATATCGGGGAGAACCTTATCATGGTTGCTACCGACAGAATCTCAGCATTTGACGTGATCCTTAAGAACAAGGTCACAAGGAAAGGCGCGGTTCTTACACAGATGTCCAAGTTCTGGTTCGATCTGACAAAAGACATTGTCAAGAATCACATGATCAGTACAGATACGGCAGATATGCCTGAGTATTTCAGAGCGCCACAGTTTACAGGTAACAGTATGCTCTGTAAAAAGCTGACAATGCTTCCTATAGAGTGCATCGTAAGAGGATATATAACAGGTTCAGGCTGGAAGAGCTATGTTCAGGACGGAACAGTTTGCGGAATCAAGCTCCCTGAGGGACTTAAGGAGTGCGACAAGATTCCTGAACCAATCTACACACCAAGCACCAAGGCTGAAATTGGTGATCACGATGAGAACATCGACTTTGATCGCAGCGTAGAAGTTCTTGAGAGAGACTTCCCGGGACATGGTCTTGAGTATGCTACCAAGATCAGGGATTACACAATAGCTCTTTACAAAAAGTGCGCAGAGTACGCTCTTACAAAGGGAATCATCATTGCTGATACCAAGTTTGAGTTCGGCCTTGATGAAAACGGAGAAGTGGTTATCGGTGATGAGATGCTTACACCTGACAGCTCACGTTTCTGGCCTGTTGAAGGGTATGAGCCCGGACACGACCAGCCATCCTTCGATAAGCAGTTCGTTCGTAACTACTTGAAGGCTAACCCTGAGTGCGACTACAACCTTCCTCAGGATGTCATCGACAAGACCATAGACAAGTACCTTGAGGCATACAGACTCCTCACAGGCAAAGAACTTGAGATCTGAACAGATTCTGAATAAAAAAACCGCCCGGACCATTACGGATCCGGGCGGTTTATTTTTGTCGTTATTTAATCATCCACATCAAAGTGTTCAAGAACATTCTTTTTAGCTTCAGGCTTTGAGTCTCCGTGCTTTACCATGAGCATTGTGAAGAATGCCAGGGTCGAGAAAACAAAAGCGTATGGGAACAGTGTCCTGTAGGATACGTGTTCAAGAAGGAAACCTGAGAGGATAGGTGTAAATACCTGTGCTGCCATTGAGAAGGTGTAATAGGTTCCTGTGTACTTGCCGATGTCTCCTGATTTGCTCATCTCAACTACCATAGGATAGGAGTTTACGTTGATGGCTGCCCATCCGATACCGATGATCGCAAAAAATACATTGACGATTCCGTTGTAAACAGGCATAAGGGCTGCTACCAGATAGCATACACTCATGAGAATTACTCCAAAGAGAATGACTTTCTTACGGCCTACCTTACTTGAAACAATACCTACGGGAACGTAGCTTATGATGGCAGCTACCATGGCAATCATCATAGTCATTGCGTATCCGTCTCCGTTTAAGTGCCATACTTCGCTGACATATCTTGTGTAAGCGGTGGTAACGGCGTTGTAGGCCATGTACCAGAATGCTACAGATAATAACAGGAATACAAGACTCTTAAATACGTCCTTTGGAAGAGCTTTGCCTTTGCCGGCTTCATTTTCTGAGTCTTCTTCCAGTTCCTCGCCCAGGGAATGAAGGCCGCCTTCTTCCTGAATCTTCTTGGCTATCACAGGCTCTTTTATCGTAAGGAACAGTACGAGGACTGCAATACCCATGATGGCCAGCACACCACACATGATAGGAGTGTAGTTGACGTCTGCGGCTGCAGTATTACTGTCAATGAAAATCATGGTAAGCACCAGAGTGAAAGCGCCTCCCAGCGCACCCATGAGATTGATTATGGCGTTGGCAGAACTTCGAAGCGGAGCCGGTGTAAGATCAGGCATAAGTGATACAGCAGGTGATCTGTAGGTTCCCATCGCTATGAGCAAAAGCAGAAGCACTATAATAAAGAAGATAAGGCTTCCGGATGGCTTGGCTATCTGGATAAGAATAAAGTAAAGTATCATTGCGGAGATGGTTCCGAACAATATATAAGGAGTTCTTTTTCCAAGTCTGGTATCTGTTTTGTCGGAGAGAGCTCCGAAAAACGGGAGCAGGAACAGCGCCAGAACATTATCAAGGGCCATTATCACTCCGGTAAGGGTTTCTCCCAGGCCAAAGTTGTATTTGAGTATCTTTGGAATTTCATTGTCATAGAATTGCCAGAAGGCAGTGATGGACAAAAATGCCAGTCCGATTAGAATAGTTCTCTTGTAATTAAGTTTCATTTCCCCCAAACCCCCTTATTTTATATAGGATATGAGATTAGGATAGTTGAAAAACAAACTTTTTACAATCACTTCACAGATTTTTTTGCAATATAATTACTATATTTCTTGCGAAAACAAAAAAAGCAATGTACAATAGTTGGCGGACAAGTTATAAATTTATCAATTTCAGGAAGTGTTTTAATGGTTACAGTCAAGGTTATATGCGTAGTTCTGTTGATTCTGGCAGTTCTTTACTTACTTATTATAATGCCGAGAATGACAGGAAGGCCGGATAGGGAACCATACCTGAAAGTCCTGTATGCTCACAGGGGACTTCATGATAACAGTTCAGATGCGCCGGAGAACACAATGGCCGCCTTTGAAAAGGCCGTTATGTCAGGCTATGGCATTGAGTGCGATGTTCAGCTGACGAAGGACGGTGTTCCGGTTATTTTCCATGATTTTACACTGGCAAGGGTTGCGAGATACCCCGAGGGTGAGATTCCGGAGAATGCAGTCAGAAACGAGGACGGCAGCGTAGGTGTAGCCGGTAAGGTTATCGATTATACCTTTGAGGAACTTCAGAAGTTTCATATTTTGAACTCTGATGAGAGAATCCCAAGGTTTGAAGATTTTCTTAAGCTTGTTGACGGAAGAGTTCCGCTTATCATTGAGCTTAAGATAGAGCTTGGAGATTTATCTGTCTGTCCCAAGGTAGATGCGCTTCTTAGGAGCTACAAGGGTGTTTATTGTATCGAATCATTTAATCCGTTGGGGATAATCTGGTACAGAAGACACCGCCCCGAAATATTCAGGGGTCAGCTTTCGGACCAGTTCCACAGAGATAAACCTGAGGAATTCAAGGGAGCACTGTATTTTATACTCACCAATCTGTTTTTCAACTTTTTGGCTAAACCGGACTTTATTGCGTTTAACCGCAAGTATTCAAAGAGTCTTTCAATGCAGATATGCAGACGTCTTTACAGATGCGTTACTGCCGCATGGACCATCAAGGACCAGGAGCAGCTTGATGCGGCAAAAGAGGACTTTGATATTTATATCTTTGACAGCTTTATTCCAAGAGATGGCAATAAAGCAATTTAATAAGGTAATTCCTGTGTAATACTCGCACAGTAGTTATAAAAAATGTATATATGAAAGGTTACCGGACTGTATTCCGGTAAGAAAGGTAAAAACATGGCAAACAAGTGGGTTTATATGTTTAGCGAAGGTGACATGACAATGCGTAACCTTCTCGGTGGTAAGGGTGCTAACCTTGCTGAGATGACAAGCATCGGTCTTCCTGTTCCACAGGGCTTCACAATCACAACTGAGGCTTGTACACAGTATTATGAGGATGGTCGTAAGATCAACGACGAGATCATGGCTCAGGCTATGGAAGGCGTTAAGAAGATGGAGGAGATCAACGGCAAGAAGTTTGGTGATCTTCAGAATCCTCTCCTTGTTTCTGTTCGTTCAGGTGCTCGTGCTTCTATGCCCGGTATGATGGATACAATCCTTAACCTTGGTCTTAACGATGAAGTTGTAGCAGCTATGATCAAGGGCAATCCTGATCCTGCTTTTGAGCGTTTCGTATATGATTCATATCGTCGTTTCATCCAGATGTTCTCTGACGTAGTTATGGAGGTTGGTAAGAAGTACTTCGAGCAGCTTATCGACCAGATGAAAGAGAAGAAGGGTGTTAAGTTCGACGTTGACCTTACAGCAGCAGATCTTAAGGAGCTGGCTGAGCAGTTCAAGGCTGAGTACAAGAACCAGCTTGGCAAGGACTTCCCTTCAGATCCTGTAGAGCAGCTTAAGCTTGCTATCGAGGCTGTATTCCGTTCATGGGATAACCCTCGTGCTAACGTATATCGTCGTGATAACGATATCCCTTACTCATGGGGAACAGCTGTTAACGTAATGCCTATGGTATTCGGTAACCTTAACAATGAGTCAGGTACAGGTGTTGCATTCACACGTGACCCTGCTACTGGTGAGAACAAGCTTATGGGTGAGTTCCTTATCAACGCTCAGGGTGAGGACGTAGTTGCAGGTGTTCGTACACCTATGCCAATCGCTCAGATGGAGCAGGAATTCCCTGAGGCTTATGCAGAGTTCATCAAGGTTTGTGAGACTCTTGAGAATCACTACCATGATATGCAGGATATGGAGTTCACAGTAGAGAACAAGAAGCTTTACATGCTTCAGTGCCGTAACGGTAAGAGAACAGCTCCTGCTGCTCTTAAGATCGCTTGCGACCTGGTTGACGAGGGACACAAGACTCCTGAAGAGGCAGTTGCTATGATCGATCCTCGTAACCTTGATACACTTCTTCACCCTCAGTTTGATGCTGCTGCTCTTAAGGCTGCAACACCTATCGGAAAGGGTCTTGGTGCATCACCCGGAGCTGCTTGCGGTAAGGTTGTATTCACAGCTGATGATGCTGTAGCTTGGGCTGAGAGAGGCGAGAAGGTTGTTCTTGTTCGTCTTGAGACTTCACCTGAGGATATCACAGGTATGAAGGCTGCTCAGGGTATCCTTACAGTTCGTGGTGGTATGACATCACATGCTGCCGTTGTTGCTCGTGGTATGGGTGAGTGCTGCGTATCAGGTTGTGGCGACATCAACATGGATGAGGAGAACAAGAAGTTCACTCTTGCCGGCAAAGAGTTCCACGAGGGAGACTTCATCTCAATCGACGGTACAACAGGTAACATTTACGATGGTCAGATCGCAACAGTTGATGCTAAGATCGCCGGCGAGTTCGGACGTATCATGGCATGGGCTGATGAGTTCAGAAGACTTAAGGTTCGTACAAACGCTGATACACCTGCTGATGCTAAGAAGGCTAGAGAGCTTGGTGCTGAGGGTATCGGTCTTTGCCGTACAGAGCACATGTTCTTCGAGGAAGACAGAATCGCTGCTTTCCGTGAGATGATCTGCTCAGATACAGTAGAAGAGAGAGAAGCTGCTCTTGAGAAGATTCTTCCTTATCAGCAGAACGACTTCAAGCAGCTCTATGAGGCTCTTGAGGGATGCCCTGTTACAATCAGATTCCTTGATCCACCTCTTCACGAGTTCGTTCCTACAACTGAGGACGAGATCAAGAAGCTTGCTGATGCTAAGGGCAAGAGCGTAGACGAGATCAAGGCTATCATCAATTCTCTTCACGAGTTCAACCCTATGATGGGTCACAGAGGATGCCGTCTTGCAGTTACATATCCTGAGATCGCTAAGATGCAGACAAAGGCTGTTATCCGCGCTGCTCTTGAAGTACAGAAGGCTCACTCAGACTGGAACGTTAAGCCTGAGATCATGATCCCTCTTGTATGTGAAGTTAAGGAGCTCAAGTACGTTAAGAAGGTAGTAGTAGAGACAGCTGATGCTGAGATCGCTGCTGCTGGTGCTAAGCTCGAGTATGAAGTTGGTACAATGATCGAGATTCCAAGAGCTGCTCTTACAGCTGATGAGATCGCTAAGGAAGCTGACTTCTTCTGCTTCGGTACAAACGACCTTACACAGATGACATTCGGTTTCTCACGTGATGATGCCGGTAAGTTCCTCAATGCTTACTATGACACAAAGATCTTTGAGAACGATCCATTTGCTAAGCTTGACCAGACAGGTGTTGGTAAGCTTATGGAGATGTCACTCAAGCTCGGTAAGCCTGTAAATCCTTCACTTCACGTTGGTATCTGTGGAGAGCACGGTGGAGATCCTTCATCAGTTGAGTTCTGCCACAAGATCGGACTTGATTATGTATCATGCTCACCTTTCCGTGTTCCTGTTGCTAGACTTGCTGCTGCACAGGCTGCTATCGCTGAGAAGGCTGAGAAGAAGTGCGACAAGTGCGACTCAAAGTCTTTCGTAGACGATGAGACAAAGGCTAAGCTTGAAGAGGCTGCTAAGAAGGCTGAGGAGATCGCTAAGGAGCTCGCTGAGCAGTCAGCTGATGTTGCTAAGGCTGGCCTTGAGGGTCTTAAGGCAGGCGTTGACGCTGCTATCAAGGCTTACAAAGAGACAAGAAACAAATAATTGATCATTAAATGATCTTTAAGGGAACCATCCGATTACGGGTGGTTCTCTTTTTTATGATAGAATAGGGATGTTGGAGGATTAAGCATGAGGGGAATAGACTTACATACACACTCAAACTGTTCAGACGGCACTTATTCGGTAAAAGAGCTTATGGACTATGCCCATGAAAAGAATCTGGCAGCGATAGCACTGACCGATCATGATACAGTTGACGGACTTGATGAAGCGTCATCCTATGTAAAAGAAAACTATCCGGATATGGAGCTTATCCCCGGAATTGAGTTTTCTACTGTGGAGGAGGGCAAGGATGTCCATATCGTGGGGCTTTATATCGATCATCACAATGAGGGCTTTAAAGCCAAACTTGGACAGTTTATAGATTCGCGCACAGTCAGGAACAAGAAGATGTGCAAGAAACTCTCGGAAGAGGCCGGAATACCAATATCCTATGAGGAGCTTACAGGCTCTTTTCCCGGAGCTGTGCTCACAAGGGCACACTATGCCAAATTCATGGTGGACAGGGGATATGCCAGGAGCAGGAACGAAGTATTTGATAAATACATCGGAGATAATTGCCCATACTACGTAGAAAGAGAGAAGATTTCTCCCGAAGAAGCTATTTCTTATGTGTTGGAAGCAAAAGGAGTGCCTGTGCTTGCTCATCCGATACTGTATCACTTAAGTGACAGAAAGCTGGATGCAATGGTGGCAAGGCTTAAAGATGCGGGCCTTAAGGGAATAGAAGCGATATATTCAACCTACAGTCCCTCAGAGGAACGCCAGATAAAAGAGCTGGCGGAAAAATATGGACTTCTGATTAGCGGAGGATCAGATTTTCATGGTGCCAACAAACCCAAGATAGATCTCGGCACCGGAATGGGAAAACTGTTTTTGCCGGAAGATCTGCTCATACCAATAAAAAAAGCAAGGTAGTGACATAAAAGTCACTACCTTGAATTTTTGTAGTAAATATGCACAATTGTAACTGGTTTAATTATATCAGATAACAGTTTAAATTGTCTGTCAGGAATTATATAATATTGAATGTAGTCTAAAATTTCTTTAGGAGGAAAGTGGTTAATGAAAAGACAAAGAGTATTAAAATGTGCGGTATCTGTTTTACTTGCATTGGCTCTGGTTCTTACAGCCAATGTAACTGCCTTGACATCTTACGCTGCTGTAAACATAGCGCAGGATATTAAGACGATCGCTGATGTTCCTGCTGATCTTTCAGGCAAGACAATCATTCTTCACTCAAACGATGTTCATGGTGCCATTGGACGCTATGCTTATATCGCTTCTGTAAGGGATAATTTTGTGAGAAGGGGAGCTGAAGTTATCCTCGTTGACGCCGGTGATTTCAGTCAGGGTACTCCTTATGTTAGTACCACAAAGGGACTTGATGCTATCACATCAATGAATGCAGCCGGATATGATATCGCGACACTGGGAAATCACGAGTTTGACTATGGATATGCACAGCTTCGCGGAAACCTTGCAGTAGCTAAGTTCAAGGTTATCTGCGCAGATGTTCTTGATGCCAACGGAAATACAATCGTTCCCGCAAACACAATGTACACAACAAAGTCCGGAATGAAGATCGGTTTCTTCGGAATGGAGACACCTGAGACTCAGACCAAGACAAATCCTGCTCTTATCCAGGGACTTAAGTTCCTTTCAAAGGGTGAGCTCTACACATGTGCTCAGGCTCAGGTTGATGAGCTTAAGGGACAGGGCGCCGATCTTGTTATCTGCCTTTCACACCTTGGTGTAGATGATGAGTCAGCTCCTGACGGACACAGAAGTGTTGATCTTTATGCCAAGACAAAGGGCATTGATCTTATGATCGATGGACATTCACATACTGTTATGACAGCTGAGAAGAAGCTTCCACCTGTTACTTCAACAGGAACCAAGATTCAGACAATCGGTGTGGTTGTACTTGATAATGCAACCAAGAGCTTTGAGGACAGCTATCTGCTTAGCCTTGACGGGCTTGAGAAAGATGTTGTTACCGATGCTGTTACAACAGCAATCATCAAGAGAGTAGACAAGGAATACGGAGTAACATTTGCAAAGAGTGAAGTAGCACTTAACGGCGAGAAGGCTCCCGGAAACAGAACTGAGGAGACAAACCTTGGTGATCTTATTACAGATGCTATGCTCTGGACAGTTCTTAAGAACAGCGGTTCAGTATCGGTTGATCCTTCACATGTTGTAGCTATTACAAACGGTGGTGGTATCAGAGCTGCAATAAAAGCCGGTGATGTTACCAAGAATGATGTTAATACTGTTCTTCCTTTCGGAAACACAGTAGCAGTTGTTTATGTAACAGGCGATGAGCTTCTTGAGGCTCTTGAGGCATCCACATACTGCACACCTGATGCAATCGGCGGATATCCTCAGACATCCGGCATCAAGTTTACACTTGATACAAAGAAGAGCTTTGCTAAGGGTGCTGCATATCCGAATTCAACATACTACAAACCTGCAAGCATCAACAGAGTAACAATTGACAGCATTAATGGTCAGCCTTTCTCCAGGACTGATACATACGCAGTTGTAACCAATAACTTCTGCGCAGCAGGCGGTGATACATACTATGCATTCTCTGCCGCATCAGCTCAGTTTGATACAGGTATTCCTCTTGACGAGGCTCTTATTGACTACGTGGTTAATGAACTCCACGGCACAATCGGAAGCAAATATGCTGCTCCTCGCGGAGATCAGACAATTAAATAATCTGACAGGCTAAATAGACTACAGGGCTGTAGCACATATATCTGTGCTACAGCCTTTTTATATTGCTTTTGGCTAGATAGACCTCCCTGATGTTGGCTGTGAGTATTATAGATGTTAAAATAATAAGTATAATACGATAAATAGTGAGGTACGATATATGCAGGATTCGGGAAGCGGAGTATCTTTTGAGAAGATTATTTCTGGCTTGTTTTGGAAATTACAAGGATCTGATAGAGCCTGGTTAGTTGTTATTGCGATAGTGGTCATACTGATCGTTGTCGCTCTCTATGTGTTTTTTGTAATACTGTTGCTTAAACTGAATAAGAGGATATTTAAGAGTATAGAGAAGAAAAAGGGAAACAGTATTACCATTCAGTTCTTGCAGAAGGCGGTATCTCTTGGGATAATGGTAATATTGGTGGTGCTTCCGCTCGGCGGGCAAAGGCTGGCTCAGTCGCTGCTTGGATCTACTGCTGTGGTTGCAGTTATCGTAGGTCTTGCTGCCAATGAAGTTTTAAAAGATATGTTTGCAGGCCTTGAGATAAGTCTGTATAAGCCGTTTGATGTGGGATCCAGAATAATGCTGGAGGACGGAAGAGCAGGTATAGTTGAAAAGATGACACTGCGCCATGTGGTACTGAAACTGATTGATACAACCAGACTGATAGTACCAAACAGTAAAGCTAATCAGGGAATGATAGTGAACTACAGCTATGAAGAATATGTTCCCAGGTCTTTTGATGTATGCTACGGAATAGGATATAACTCAGATATAGACAAGGCCAAGGATATAATCAGGCAGACAATCTGCGAATGTCCGCTTACCCTGAATAAAGATAAATACAAAGAGGATGATCCCGGATCGAGATCTGTATATTTTCTGGAGGTAAAAGACAGCGCATTAATGCTTGGTGCGACTGTATATTATCCCCATGAGATAAGAACGGAAGTTGTTAAGGATCAGGTTAACACTGCAGTATTTAAGGCGCTTGTGGATAATGGAATAGAAATCCCATATAACTACGTGAATCTCGTAGTGAAAAAGGAGAATGAAGATGCTTGAATTAAGTAATGCTATCAGCGGAGATATTGACATCAGTTACAGTAATCTGTTTTCTTTTGCAAATTATCTGCTTACAGCCATCGGAAGCTGGTTTTTGTTTAAAAAATGCGGAGTAAAAGGGATATGGGCGATTATTCCTGTTGCCAGAGAATATCATGTGAGTCTGTGTGCTGACAAGGAAAAGGAAGGGCGTGTTTACACCATTGTTTCCCTGCTTTTTTATCTTCTCTATGTAATTACCGGAGTGTTTGTATTATTTAATCCTATGTGGGCACTTTTCATGGTGATTCCTTTGGTAGGTGTTTATGTAACGCTGATCATTTACATGCTCAAGATTTATCTTGGGCTTATCAAGGTCTTTGACAGAAAGAAAAAATGGCTTATTCTCTTTATGTTTTTTGAGGGAATTACACTCTTTTGGTGGGGCGTTTCATCAAGATTTGTTCCCGGCAAAAAGGTTGAGCAGATATCAAAAAACGGAGCCAAGGAACTTGGTGAAAACTTAACTGCTGCAGCAGAGGGACTTACGATAAATATCGCAGACAGAACCGTTATAGATTTCTTCAAGAAAAAGACTCTTTTAAAGGATATACATCTGATAATCCCAAGAGGGCATATGGTGCTTTTGCTTGGAGGATCAGGAGCGGGTAAGACAACTTTCCTCAACGCCGTAACGGGATATGAGAAGGCAAAAGCGAGTATAAAGCTCGATAATAATGATGTTTACAGTGACTATGACAAGATGAAATATGATATCGGATTTGTGCCGCAGCAGGACCTTATGAGAGGTAACGATACCGTAGAAATGACTCTTACGGATGCAGCACTTATGAGGCTGTCTGCAGATGCTTCCGTAATGGAAAGAGAAAACCGCATCGCCAACATGCTTGATCAGTTTGGACTTACAGCGGTGAGAAACTCACTGGTTGAAAAGCTCTCCGGGGGCCAGAGGAAGAGACTGTCAATTGCTATAGAGTTTATATCAGATCCATCGCTGTTTATACTTGATGAGCCTGATTCCGGTCTTGACGGTGTCGTGGCCAGGAGCCTGTTTGAAAAACTCAGAGAAATTGCTGATGACGGAAAGATAGTAGTAGTCATAACACATACCCCTGACAGGGTAATAGATCTTTTTGATGATGTTATAGTTCTTGCTAAGGATGCCACCAGAACAGGCCGACTTGCCTGGTATGGGCCTGTAGATGAAGCATATGAATTCTTTGGTAAAGACTCTATGGAGGAGATTCTTCTTTCAATTAACCAGAAGGATGAAGGCGGAGAAGGAAGAGCAGATGAGTTTGTTGAAAAGTATGCTGACAGAATTAAGGAAAAGGTGGGGTGACATGCTATGGAAGAATATAGCGTAAGACACAGAGGAAGAGTTTCACAGACTTTTATATATCTCGGCAAGCTTTTCAGGATGTTCCTGTTCCAGAATGATTGGAAGGTTCTGCCAATGGCGGCAGTTATAGCCGGACTTGTTGCTTTTTCAGTGGGAGCAAATCTCTATAAGACCATGGAGGGAACTCTGATGGGAACCTTTGCTCTTTCCTGTATATGTATTTGGAATGGCTTTTTTAATTCCATACAGGTGATATGCAGAGAGAGGGCAATAGTAAAAAGAGAGCACAGATCAGGACTTCATATATCATCTTATATTGCGGCTCATATGATTTACCAGGCGTTTTTATGTCTTCTTCAGGTTATCATTACCATAGGGGTATGCATGTTGATGAATGTAAAACTTCCTGTGGGAAGCCTTATAACTCCATGGCCTATCGTTGATTTTGGCATCTCTCTGTTTTTTATAACCTATTGCGCAGATATGCTGGCACTGCTGGTTTCGGCGTTTTCAAAGACCACTACGACAGCGATGACTGTCATGCCGTTTCTTTTGATCGTACAGCTCTTGTTCTCGGGGGCCTTTTTCAACCTTCCGCCTGAAGCTATGCCGTTTACTAATCTTACTGCTACCAAATGGGGACTTACGGCTCTTTGTGCTCAGGGTGATTATAATTCACTTCCTATGGTCAGTGTGTGGAACAGTGCTCTTAAAATGAAGGATGTAGAGGTCGAGGGAGAAAAGCCTCTTTTAACGGTCTTTCAGGAGATTGAAAAGAACAATATGAGAGATGATCTGCTTATGAAAACAGGAGAGCTCAATCAGAACCACGATTATGACTTTAACCCTGTTATAGTCCTTCGATGCTGGGCGTGGCTACTGATGTGGACAGCAGTATATGTGATCCTGACTATTATTCTTCTTGAAAATATCGATAAAGACAAACGCTAAAAAATACTGCCACGTCAGATTGTGACGTGGCAGCTTTTTTAATTTACAGGTGCTGGTCTCTTTTGACTTTGTCGTACTGTTTGTTGAGCCATGGATAGATGGCTGCTGTGAGCTTCATGTCCAGGTTAAAGAAGTAGACGGTGAAGGTCAGAGCAAAGAGTACAGCGATAACAATAACGATTATTTTAATTACATGCAAGAAAATTGACATTTCTTATTCTCCTTAGAATTTATTTACCATGATTTCTCATCAGGAAGGACCTCAAGTGATGGATCGATCGGTTCTTCGTTCCATACGGTCCTCATGAAGGAATTGATCTGATCGCGGACACCCTGGCGGGAGATGATACGTGGATCGAAGAGGTCGTGAGATACCCAAACCAGAGGGATACCTTTTTCACGGGCTTTTTCTTCGAATAGGCCGTGCATTCCATCAAGGGCCTTACAGCTCATGTGCTCCCAGAGGATGACCATATCTGCGTTGAACATCTCAACGAACTCCCAGAGTTCATCAAGAAGAACTTTGTAACCACCGTGAGTTCTGTTTCTCATGATCATGTTCTCTGTAAGCCAGGCCATATCGTAGATAGCCTGTTCTCTGTTCTCGGGAGTATCCTCTGTTACGAGCTTCTTGGTGGATACCATAGAGAGCATATCGGTCAGAGGAACAATGCCCCAGCAGTTAAGGAGCCATACAAGGAAGTCCATGTAGTAGTGGGACTGAACACCCCATACGATGGCGCGGTGTCTGTATTCCTTGGCTGCCATTTTCTTTTTGGCGTAAGCCTGACGGGCAAGCTTGGTGATCTTTCTGTCTGCCTTCTCGAAGGCGGCTACACGTCCGCAGATGGCCATGTAGTTGGTCTCTGTATAAAGAGCAAGGTTTGAACCAAATACCTGTGGGTAAGGAGTGCGGTTCATTTCAAGCCATTCCTGGCGACATTCGGTTGCATAGTTTACACGCTTTGCACACTCAAAGTATGCCTTCCAGTCCCATTTTACACCGGTATGCTTCTCAATGAATGCTATGGCATTTCTGATCTCCTGAGCTGCATACTCCTGAACGTCGTCCTCTCTGTGACGAAGTGGAGCAGCAAGCTGGAAGACAGGGATTCCGTCTTCTTTTTCAAGACGCTGAGAGATAACACCGTTTCCCAGGAGAGAGCCGTCACATGTTGTATTACACTGGATAGCACATGCTCCCAGGACAGGAGCGTCATCGTCAATTGAAACTCCGGCCTCTGCCTCAGGCATAGGGCAAACATCACCCGCAAGACCGTATTCCTGGGCTACGTCAATGTAGTGGCAGGCTGCATACTGATTAAGCAGAACCGAAACATAGGTGGACGGAGTTTCTCTTGAGAGACACTTAAGGGTTGGGAAGCCCATCATTACAGCTGTCATCTCGTTCTCATCAACCAGAACAACCTTATCTGAAAACTTCTTGTCATTGCCAATCCTGCGATCGCCTCTAAAGAGTGAATCAAGGAGCTTGGCTACGTCATCGATAACAAGGTCCTGTTCCTCATGGCAGATCCTGAGGTACTCGCCTCGAAGACCCTGAGTGTGTCTGTCCACCATCATGGGAACTGCCAGGTAGTTGGCCATCCAGCGATATCTGAACATAGCCTTGACATTTCTTGGTTTCATGACGAATTTGCCAAGGGTCATCATTATCTTGAGCCACCTTGAGTAGTCGTACATTGTGTCCGCAAGTCCTCGCCATTCGCGTCTCTTTCGGACAAGGGAACCCTCTTTATAAAAATCGCCGAGTCTGTCGGCGCCAATCTCTTTAGCCATTCGCTTCACCTCTCTGAATCTTCTTGATCTCTATGCTCTCGACAAAGGCCTGAACTCTGGTTGTCATCTGACCGGACACACCGATGCTGTAGGGCCTGTCAACTGCCAGAACAGGATAACCGTATTTATTTCGGAGGATCTGTGAACCCATCATCTTTTCATATGCCCACGGATCGCAGAACTTCATCTGCTCATATATAATGCCGTCGGCCTTATATTCTTTGGCGAGTTCATCAACATAGATCCTGCGATGATCCATCTTATCTGTGTTCATAAAACGAGGACATTCGCCCTTGTTCATATAAG
Source organism: Butyrivibrio sp. XPD2006 (assembly GCF_000420865.1). Taxonomy (GTDB): domain Bacteria; phylum Bacillota; class Clostridia; order Lachnospirales; family Lachnospiraceae; genus Butyrivibrio. The sequence continues at coordinate 19,038 of NZ_ATVT01000007.1, read as the reverse complement.
CTCTGCAGATCTGAGTCAGAGCATCCTCATCGTCACTTAGGACAATGGGATTTCTTCCGGGAAGAGAACCGTAGCAGAAACGGTCGGCGCAGACATATGCGCCTGCATCCTCGATGAGCTTTACAAAATCAGTATCATCAACTTCAGAACCCGCAACAAGAACTCTGGCTCTGAACCTGCTCTTTTCATCGGGTTCCCTGCTCTTTAATTCCTCGAGAGTCTCCTCGAGCTTATCCAGCAAAAGATATTTCGGAGCGACATAGGTTGCAAGAGTTATGACGTTAAATTCATAACCGGTGATCCTGGGATTGTCTTCCTTTCTGAAATCGCCTATGGCGCGAATTATTTCGCATACGCGGTTGTGCTCTGCAACAGCCTTTCTGATGGCTTCATCCGAGATATCTATCCCGTATTTCTCGGAGAGAGGCTTTAGAATGTGATTTTTGCACTGGAGCACGTAGAGATTAAGACCGTTGTCATCGGCCTTCATAGGAATCTCCATATACTCGAAGAAGAACTTGTCTTTACCTTTGCCGAGGGTATTAAGAAGTTCCATGTTTTCAATGCAGCGGTTCATCATAGAACAGCCGTCGGGAGTGATTATGGCGTCAGCAAAATTGTATCCGCCTTCAATCGCGCGCTCCAAAAGAGCACGGCTGTACTCGCAAAGAAAACTTGTCATGTAGTAAGTGGAGATATCCAAGGAACCTGTCCTTGGTGCACGGAGACGTGCGGAGAAACACCCCGGAAGATTAAGGAGTGGTTCAGGAGTGTTTTCACAGGTGTAGGCAACACAAATACGCCCATCTGCCTGTGCTTCTTGAATCAGCTCATTGTTTGCCTCAAGGAGCAGATTCTCGAAGAAAATCAGATGTTTTAAGTCTTTCACTATTTTCCCCTACCTTCTTATTAATTATTTATAAAATTAGTCTAATAGAATAGAGAAAAGAAGTCAATTAATAGTGCATTTATACGATATATTGATTTATAATATAAGGTAGTATCGATAATTGTACCACTTGAGGTATCTATGGCAAATTTAGTCAATGAAAGATCTGCTTCAAGTTCATATTCCGGGCTCAATGTCTTTGGCGAGAATTCCTATGAAAGGGAACTGAAACTATGCCAGGAGCTTGGAGCTGATGTCCAAAAGCTTAAATCGCTGGGGTTCAATACACTTCAGCTTGCTGAGATAAGGAAAGGTCTGGCAGACAGGGTTGATGTAAGCAGATACATGGACCCCAAACTGTCATGGTCGGCTATGGAAGAACTGCGTCTTGAGATGTATCAGGGCATCGATATGTCAATGTACAGAGAGCAGGGATTTGATACTACTCAGCTTGCGCAGATCAGGCAGGGCATCAGTGAAGGAGTAGATGTAACTCCCTATGCAAAAAAGATCTATTTTGCTGACCAGATGCGTGAGCTCAGGCGAGGTCTTTCAAAAACCAACCCTGTTCCGATAATCTTTTATCAGGATCCGGCCTTTGACGCAAGGCAGATGAGAGAGATCAGAAAAGGCCTTCAGGCCGGAATCGACATCTCTTTATATGCCCATGCATCCATGCCTTATCTGAAGATGAGGGCAATCAGGGAGAGCGCTGAGGATGGACTGATCTTTGATAAGAATTATGTCGACAGGTACAATGCCAGTATTTTGAATCAGATACACAAGGCATATGTGGACAAGGTCGATATCTCCAAATATTTAGCACAGAGATTTGATGACGAACAGCTTGAACAGGTGAGGATTGCCTTAAAGGACGGTATTCCCATTGATGACTACATAACTGCCGATATGAGGGGAGACACCATCAGGGAGATCAGGCTGGGCCTCGAAAACGGAGTTGATGTCAAGCAGTATGCAGATGTTGCATATGGATGGCAACAGATGTATGAAATGCGCGTAGGTCTTGAGCATCAGATCGATATTAAGCCTTATTGTAATCCTCTTTATCAGGCGGACCAGATGAGAGAATTGAGGATAGGTATCGAGGAAGGCGTCGATATATCCAAATTCTCATCGATGATGTACACGGCCAAGGATATGCGCCGCATACGTCAGAATTTGCTTGCAGGAAGCGTTGACGGTCGGGGACCGGCCGCTGCAATAGCTGAGGCTAATGCTGAGGCAGCAAAAACACCGCTGAGCCATATATCCAAAGAGGATGCTTTTGTCAATGAAATGTTAGAGCATCGCGATACTTACCTCAACTTTGAGGAAGGCAATATGATGTGCTTTTTGACGCTTCCTGAGAGAATGGACGGCAGAAAATATACAGAGGAAATTCTTTTGAAATTCCTAAAAAAGGCCAAGGTCATCTATGGCGTTGACAAGCAGGCGATAAAGAAGCTGGGACAGGAAGGAAAGCCTGTTATCAGAAGCCTTGTGGCTGTGGGACTTGAAGTTGTCAACGGACAGAACGGATACTATGAGTATTTCTTCGATACCACGGAAGAACCTGAGCCGGAGATTCTAAGGGACGGAACAGCGGATCTTGAGAAGATGAAGTGTCTGCAGCCTGTCAAGGTTGGTGACAGGATAGCTCTCTATCACAGAGCAACAAGAGGTACAGACGGATACGATGTATTCGGTAATTACATAAAAGCTATTCCGGGAAAAGAGATACCTATCCTTAAGGGTACCGGATTTATGATAATGAACGACAGAGTAAGTTATGTTGCAACTTATACCGGTGCCATAAGAATGGTGAATGGGAGAGTTGAGATCACCAAGCTCATGGTCGTTCAGGAAGTAAAGATAACCGACAAGAAGATCAAGTACGACGGAACTGTATTTGTAGTCGGAGATGTCTTTTCCGGAAGTGAGATTGAAGCTACCGGAGATGTTATAATAGGCGGGCATATGGAGAGCTCGACTGTGACCTCCGGCGGAGAGGTAGTAATAAAGGGAGGAGTTACATGTCCTATCAGAGGCGGAATAAGCGCCAAAGGTGATGTGAGCGCCAAGTATTTTGAGGGCGCGACAATTAGCGGAGAAAACATCTCTGCCAATTACTTCATCAACTGTAAGGTTGACGCCAGAGGTCAGGTCAAAACCTATGGAAGAGTAGGAATGATCTATGGTGGAACCATCAACTGTATTTACGGAATAGAAGCTGCTTCCGTCGGAAATAAGTCAGGCGCAAGGACCATTATCAATCTGGGTGTCAATTCCGGCATTCTTGCTAAATACAATAATGCCCAGAAGAGCATTGTCAGAGAAGAGGAGCAGCTTGAGGCTCTCAATACCGAGAAGGAAAGGCTTAAGGAAGTGGGCGGCGGTAACCGTGAGCTTATGCAGTGGAAGGTTAAGATTAACGCAGCCGTGGCCGGCAAAGAGAACAGGATAAAAGAGCTTAAGGCCGAGATGGAAGCACTTGAGGCAGAGATCAACAAGAGCAACGGAGCCTGCGCCGTCATAACCGAGATGGCATATGCCAATACCATATTTGTTATTTCCGGTGTAATTTACAGACTTGAAAGTGACAGAAAAACCTATGACAAGATGATATTCAAGGCAGATGCAAAAAAAGAGAATATTATCGTACTTTGAGCCCTGTTGTAGAAAACGTACTGTCGGAGCCCCCTCCGGCAGTATTTTTTGTGAAAAAGAGCGATTGTTTAGGGCTTGATTGTATGTTAAGTTTGGATTATAATTTTTGGGACTTTAATACATCACAGTAATGGAGGGAACAAATGGCACAGCTTTGGGGCGGAAGATTTACAGGCAGTATCAACGAACTGGCGTGGACTTTTAACGCATCTATTTCTTTTGACAAGAGGTTTCTTGAGGTGGATGTCAGAGGCAGCAAGGCACATGCCACTATGCTGGCCAAGCAGGGAATCATCTCGGAAGATGAGAAGAATGCCATTATTTCCGGCCTTGATGCAATCCTTTCCGATGTAAGAGATGGTAAACTTGAGATAACAGATAAGTATGAGGATATCCACAGTTTTTTGGAGGCTAATCTCATAGACAGGATCGGGGATGCCGGCAAGAAGGTTCACACCGGCAGGAGCAGAAACGATCAGGTAGCTTTGGATATGAGGCTCTACTGCAGGGGCGAGGTTGAGGATATGGCAGGTCTTTTAAAAGAGACACTAAAGTGCCTGTCAGATATCATGAAAGACAATCTTGATACCTACATGCCGGGCTTTACACATCTTCAGAAGGCTCAGCCCGTAACTCTTGCTCATCATCTGGGTGCATATTTTGAGATGTTTAAAAGAGACCTCCTTCGCATGAAGGATATCTATAAGAGAATGAACTACTGTCCGTTGGGAGCCGGTGCTCTTGCCGGAACAACATATCCGCTGGACAGAGATTATGTAGCAGAGCTCCTTGATTTTGAGGGACCGACTCTCAACAGTATGGATTCGGTTTCGGACAGGGACTATCTGATAGAGTATATGTCAGCTCTTTCAACAATAATGATGCACTTATCAAGACTTTCCGAGGAGATAATTATCTGGAACTCCAACGAATACAGATTTGTTGAGATAGACGATGCGTATTCAACCGGAAGCAGCATCATGCCACAGAAAAAGAATCCTGACATCGCAGAGCTTGTAAGAGGCAAGACAGGAAGAGTTTACGGCGACCTCATGTCACTTCTTACAACAATGAAGGGCATACCACTTGCTTATAACAAGGATATGCAGGAGGACAAAGAGGCAGCATTTGACGCCATGGATACTGTCAGAAACTGCCTGACACTCTTTACCGACATGCTCAGAACCCTTAAGTTCAACAAAGACAACATGGAAAAGAGTGCGACCAAGGGCTTTACAAATGCAACAGATGCAGCCGATTACCTGGTTAACAAGGGAATGCCGTTCAGAGATGCACATTCGGTTATCGGAAGACTGGTTCTTGCCTGCATCGACAAGGGATGTGCTATAGACGATCTTAGTCTGGCAGAGCTCAAGGAGTTTTCAGAGCTCTTTTCCGAAGATATATATGATGCGATATCTCTTAAGACCTGCGTTGAAAAGAGACTTACCGTCGGAGCTCCAAGCCCTGAGGTAATGAAAAACGTGATTAAGGCAAACGATGAATTCTTATCATCATTTAGCTTTAAATAAACCCAAACGAAATATGAGAGGAGTAACTATTATGAGCGACAAGTTAAAAGTAGCGGTTCTTGGCGGAACCGGAATGGTAGGACAGAGGTTTATCTCTATTATTGAGAATCACCCATGGTTTGAGGTTGCAACTATTGCAGCAAGTCCACGTTCTGCCGGCAAGACCTACGAAGAGTCCGTTGGCTCAAGATGGAAAATGGAAAACCCCATGCCTGAATCTGTCAAGAACATCGTTATCAAGGATGTTACAGATGTAAAGGCCGTTTCTGAGGACGTTGATTTTGTCCTTTCAGCTGTGAACATGTCCAAGGATGAGATCAAGGCTATTGAGGAAGAGTATGCCAAGACTGAGACTCCCGTTGTTTCAAACAACTCAGCTCACAGATGGACTCCTGATGTACCTATGATCATTCCTGAGATCAACCCTGATCACATGGATGTTATCGAGTTCCAGAAAAAGAGACTTGGAACAAAGAGCGGCTTTATTGCTGTTAAGCCCAACTGCTCAATCCAGAGCTACACACCTGCTCTTACAGCTTGGAAGGAGTTTGAGCCATATGAAGTAGTTGCTACAACATATCAGGCTATTTCCGGTGCCGGCAAGAACTTCGAGGAGTGGCCGGAGATGGTTGGAAACGTTATTCCTTTTATTTCAGGTGAGGAAGAGAAGTCAGAAAAAGAGCCTCTTCGTATCTGGGGTAAGATTGAGAACGGCGTGATCGTTCCTGCCGATGACGTGAAGATCACATGCCAGTGTATCAGAATTCCTGTTCTTTACGGACATACAGCAGCTGCTTTCGTTAAATTCAAAAAGAATCCTACCAAGGAGCAGCTCATCGAGAGACTTGAGAGCTTCAAGGGACTTCCTCAGGAGCTTGGCCTTCCAAGTGCTCCCAAGCAGTTCATCCAGTACATGCAGGATGATAACAGACCTCAGGTTACTCTTGATGTCAACTATGAGAACGGTATGGGAGTAAGCATCGGTAGAATTCGTGAAGATTCTATCTACGACTGGAAGTTCGTAGGTCTTTCACACAACACATTAAGAGGAGCAGCCGGCGGTGCTGTAGAGTGTGCAGAGCTTCTTAAGGCAAGCGGATACATTAACAAAAAATAATTAATGCAAAGAAAGCGCTATGGAAGAAATCAGAAAAATCGATCTGGCTTTTTTAAACAGATATTATGACAGTGGTCGCTCCAACATTCTTGTAGTCTACGGACACAGGAATGTGGAGCAGAACTCACTGCTCTTTAAATTCATTGAGAACAGAAGAAGTGTCTTTTACACAGCGAGATCAGTTTCGAGCCTGGAGCAGATAAAGCTCTGGGAAAAAGAGCTGATGGATAATAACCACAGCTTTGGGGCAAATCCCACTTATACTGATATTTTTGATCTTGCTATCGGAAATGCGGGCAGAAATCCCGTAATATTTGTCATTAAGAATTTCGAATACATAATCAAATCATCTGAGAGTTTTATGAAGGAACTGGTGAGCTTTGTCGAGAAGAACGGCAAGTTCAGGCAGATCCTTGTTCTGCTTGTAAGTAACGATGTTTCCTGGGTAGAAAACAGCATGGTTCAGAGTCTTGGCTCTTTGTCTTCAAGCCTTGCGGGATTCAGAAAGATAAAGCCCCTGCCTTTTTCGGAGATGAGAAGCTATTTCAGGAACATGCCCTACAGGGATGCTGTTTTGACCTACTCTGTACTGGGCGGGCAGACGCTGCTCTGGAGATATTTTGATGACGCTCTGTCTTTTAAAGAGAATGTCTGCAAGAATATTCTTGATCCGGGTTCATTCCTGTACGGAGAGGCTCTTCGCCTCACACAGTACAGCTTAAGGGAGACGTCGGTCTATCATACGATTCTCTCGGAGATGGCTCAGGGAGCCAATAAACTCAATGATATTTATCATGCCACAGGCTTTTCGAGAGCCAAGATTTCAGTCTATTTAAAGACACTTATCCATCATGATTTTGCATACAAAGCATATTCATTCGGAAATGCCGGAAGGGAAAACGTCATGAAGGGCGTATACAAGATACAGGACCCGCTTCTTGACTTTTATTTCAGGTTTATCTTCCCGAATGAGAGCAGTTTATTACAGATGCCCGCAGACAAATTTTATGATATATTTATATCTGCAGGAATTCAAAATTACGTGAGTGATCACTTCAGAGATGTCTGCCGTGAGTACATTTTCCGGCTTGAGGAGAGAGGTCTTTTCCCATTCGAGATTGGAGATGAGGGCGAGTGGATAGGCAAGGAAGGCAACATTGACATAATAGCTCAGAGTGATATGGGAGATACTGCTCTCGGAATCTGTTCGTGGCAGAAACAGATAACCCATGCGGATCTCGACAGGCTTGAATACTGCGCTAAAAAAGCAAGACTTGAGGGAGATGTTATCTATCTCTTTTCCACAGCGGGCTTTGATGACTGGATCATTGATGCGTCACTTAAGCCCGGCAGTAGATTGAAGCTGATAGGGATAGATGAGCTGACGAATGGCTAATAAATCTGTATATATTGCTGAGAAACCCAGCGTTGCACAGGCATTTGCCGGTGCGCTAAAAATAAATTTTTCCAGGAGAGATGGTTACCTGGAGTCTGACGAAGCTATTGTTACATGGTGTGTCGGACATCTGGTAACCATGAGCTATCCTGAGGTCTATGATGAGAAATACGCCAAGTGGTCTTTTGACACACTTCCATTTATTCCCGATACATACAAGTATGAAGTAATCGGGAATGTCTCGAAACAGTTCAACATAGTAAAAGGTTTACTTAACAGAGATGATGTTGATACGATTTATATATGCACCGACTCGGGAAGAGAGGGTGAGTATATCTATCGTCTTGTTGACATGCAGGCAAATGTTAAGGGCAAAAAAAGAAAACGTGTGTGGATAGATTCTCAGACTGAGGATGAGATACTGCGCGGCATAAGAGAGGCCAAGGATGACAGTGAGTACGATAATCTTGGGGCTTCTGCATTTCTGCGCGCCAAGGAAGATTATCTGATGGGAATCAATTTCTCAAGGGCTCTTACTCTGCGATATGCGTATTCAATCAAGAATTACCTTGGGCTTGATAAGTGTGTGATCAGCGTGGGGCGTGTAATGACCTGCGTCCTTGGAATTGTCGTAGACAGGGAGCGAGAGATAAGAAACTTTGTTAAGACACCGTTCTACAGAGTGCTTGCAGGTGTCATGGCAGGTGGCAAGAAGTGTGATGCGGAGTGGAGAGTATCTGCGGATTCGCACTTTGAAGGCTCACCGGAGCTGTACAGCGAGAAGGGCTTTAAGACAAAAGAGAGTGCCGAAAAGCTTATAAGGGAAGTGGGCACTGAAAACAGAAGAGCCACTGTAGAGAAATGCGAGACCAAAAAAGAGGTAAAGAATCCGCCACTTTTATACAACCTGGCTGAGCTGCAGAATGACTGCTCAAGATTCTTTAAGATAAACCCTGATGAGACTCTGGCAATAGCGCAGGAGCTTTATGAGAAAAAGCTCACAACCTATCCGAGAACCGACGCGAGGGTTATGTCCTCAGCTATAGCCAAGGTTATCGACCAGAATATAAAAGGACTTGCATCCTATGAGCCGTGCTCGGTTTTTGCCAGGGCGATACTGCAGCATGAGTCATACAAGGGTATAGCGAAGACCAGATATGTCAACGACAAAGCAATAACAGACCACTATGCTATTATTCCGACAGGTCAGGGACTTTCAGCAATTTCTTCATTAAGTCCCACATCCGCCAAAGTTTATGAGATAATAGTAAGGAGGTTTCTTGCAGTTTTTTATCCGCCTGCAACATATCAGAAAGTGGCATTGGAATTATCGCTGCCAAACCTTGATAATGAAGGAAAGAGAGAACACTTTTTTGCCAACTTCAAGATCCTTACGGCCAAGGGATACCTTCACGTAATGGATTACTCCTTCTTCAAAAAGAAGGACAAAGACAGCGAAGAGGATACGGCTAAAGAAGGTGAAGAGGCAGAGCAGACTGTAACGGATGAAGAGCTCTTTGAATACCTGAAGAAGATCAAGAAGGGCGATGAACTCGATGTATCATCTTTCGAGATCAAGGAAGGCGAGACTTCCCCGCCGAAGAGATACAATTCCGGAACCATAATCCTTACCATGGAAAATGCCGGACAGTTCATAGAGGATGAGGAACTCAGAGCTCAGATAAAGGGCTCCGGAATCGGCACCAGTGCTACGAGAGCCGGAATTCTAACCAAACTTGTTAATATCAAATATCTGAATCTGAACAAGAAGACTCAGATAATAACTCCCACACAGATGGGAGAAATGGTATACGAGACTGTTCTCTGCTCCATGAAGCCCATGCTCAATCCGGCGCTTACAGCCAGCTGGGAGAAGGGGCTTACGGGAGTTGCTGATGGCTCTATATCAGAAAAAGAGTACCAGGAAAAACTCAACGATTTTGTTACAAAGAGGACCAACATGGTAAAGCAGAACGACTACAGAAGTGCTCTGAAGTCCAGGTTTGACTATGTTGCACCGTTTTACAAAACCACCAAAAAGGAAAAGAAGAATGGAAGAGCACAAAGCAAGTAAAAAGAGAAACCAGTTACCACTTTTTCTTCTTACATTATGTATATTAATGGCTTCCATTGTGCCGGCTTTTACTGTCTATGCAAGTGAAGAGCCCAAGATTGTTAAAGTCGGCTATTTTGAAAATGAGATATTCCAGGAAGGCGCCGGGGACGGTCAGGTGCGCAAGGGATATGCTTATGAGTATTACCAGAAACTCTCAGAGTACACGGGCTGGGAGTATGAATATGTCTATGGCAGCTTTGCAGAATTGTACAATAAGCTGTTGTCAGGTGATATTGATTTTCTGGCAGGTCTTGCCTATACACCGGAGAGGGATGGCCTGGTAGGTTATCCTAAATTCTCCATGGGAACCGAGACCTACAATCTGGTCAAACATTCCGATGATAATTCAATTACCGTGATTCCTGCTTCTCTCGGAGGAAAGAAGATCGGAGTTCAGGAGAGTGCCATTGTTTACACATTAAGGGACTTTTTGAAAGAGCATAATGTACTTTCACAGGTAGTTACTTATAAATCTGCCTATGAGATGGTTGCAGCTTTTGACAACAATGAAGTCGATGTTTATGTAGCTGAGAGTAACGGCTCATACGAGAGAGAAAATGCAGAGCTTTTATATGCTTTTGGATCAACCGAGTACTACCTTTGTGTAAACATAAAAAGAAGAGATCTTCTGATTGAGCTGAACAATGCTCAGGAACAGCTCATGATTGAGGAACCCAATTATCTGAACGCCCTGAACATCAAGTATTATCCCTCCAGTATCGCCAGCAGGACATTTACTGAAGCTGAGAAGAGCTGGCTCAGGGAACATGAGACTCTGACTGTCGGATATCTTAAAGATTATCTGCCATATTCGGATATGGACGAAAATGGTAATGTGACCGGTCTTGTTAAAGATCTGGTCCCAAAGATGTTACAGGACCTTGGCATAAGCAGTGTCTCAGTAAGCTATGTGGGATTTGATAAGTACGACGATATGATCGCCGCAATAGGAAATGAGGAAATTGACACCGCATTTCCTGTCGGAGGAGGCTATTATTACTCTGAAGAAAATAACATCTATCAGTCCAACGCCGTATTGTCATCCACAACGGCTATTGTTTATGCCGGAGAGTACACAGAATCCAAGCTGTCGTCCTTTGCACTCAATAAGAACAATAGCATGCAGTATTATTTTGTTAAGACAAATTTCCCCAATGCTCAGGTTACTTTCTATGATTCAATCGATGATTCGCTGAAGGCTGTGCTTGATGGCAAGGCAGGTTGCACCACTCTTAACGGAATGCGTGTCAACAATCTGCTCAAGAACCGTAAGTACAGAGATCTGTCAGTCAAGCAGCAGAGTATGGCTGATGACAGATGCTTTGGCGTCCATCTTGGACAAAAGGGCCTTCTGAAGCTTATTAACAGAGGTCTTAATGTAGTCGGCAATGATCAGATACAGGATATGGCGCTTCGCTATTCCGGTGAACTTTACAAATATGATCTGAAGGATTCAATCCTAGATAATATGTGGTTTGCTGTTCTGATCGTATTTGTCATTTCACTCATTATAGTTGCCTCACTTATCAAAGAGGTTATTTCCAACAAAAGACGCGCAGCCGAGAGAGAGGCCGATGCAAAAGAGCTCCAGAAAAAGAACATTCAGCTCGGTATAGCTGTTAAGGAGGCAGAAGAAGCCAATAAGGCCAAGGACGATTTCCTTTCATCCATGTCCCATGACATAAGAACCCCTATGAATTCAATTCTCAGTATGAACGAGATGATATTGAGGGAGTCAAGAGATGAGAATATCCTTGAGTATTCGGGGCATATCCTGTCTTCCGGCAAGACACTGTTGGGACTTATAAATGATATCCTCGACTTTACAAAGATTGAAGCCGGCAAAATGGAAATTGTACCGGTGGAATATGAGATATCATCCGTACTCAATGATCTGGTGAATATCGCCAAGTCCATGACGGAGGAAAAGGGTCTTTCACTGGAACTGAACATAGACAACTCATTGCCTAATTATCTCAGGGGCGATGAGATAAGAATTAAACAGGCGGTTACCAACCTTATCACCAACGCTGTCAAGTACACTAATGTGGGAACAGTAACCATTGGTCTGGAATTTGCCAAGATCCCGGGCAACACGAAGAGTGCTCTGTTTAACTTCAGTGTAAAAGACACAGGAATAGGAATTAAAGAAGAGGAGATCAGCAAGATCTTCGAAGCCTTTGAAAGACTGGACAAAAATAAGAATCACGGAGTTGAGGGAACGGGGCTTGGAATAACCATTACTCAAAGACTTCTGAACCTGATGGGATCTACGCTTGAAGTTGAAAGTACGTACGGTGTCGGTTCCACCTTCAGCTTTACCATTAAGCAGGAAGTACTTAAGTGGGATGAGGTCGGCGATTTTGAAGCTGCCTTCAGAAAGTCCATCGTTGAGAGAAAGAAGTACAAAGAGAAGTTTACAGCACCGGATGCCAAGGTACTTGTGGTAGATGATACGCCTGTTAATCTGACAGTATTTAAGAACCTGCTCAAACATACAAGACTGCAGATTGATGAGGCAAATAGTGCAGATGAGTGCATCGAACGCTCTATGAAGAAAAAATACGATATCATCTTTTTGGATCATATGATGCCTCATAAAGATGGTATCGAGGCTCTTAAGGAGCTCAAGTCGATTAAGGATCATCCCAATATCGATACTCCGATCGTGTGCCTGACTGCCAATGCAATTGCAGGAATGAGAGAGGTATATATCTCGGCAGGATTTGACGACTATCTTGCCAAGCCGATAGATCCTGCAGCTCTGGAAGAGATGATAGTCAAGTACCTGCCTAAGCAAAAGATAGCTTTTTCAGCCAAAACAGAGGATACGGGTCGAAAGAACGATGAAATTCCCATGGCACTGTATGAACTTGAGGGACTCAATGTATTTATTGGCATCAAAAACTGCGGGGATAAGGCTTCTTATCTCGAAACTCTCAGAACATACAAGGAATCTGCGCCTCAGACGATTTCTGACATAGAAGCTTACTGGGAGCAGCGTGATATATTGAATCTTACGACCATGGTGCATGGAATCAAGAGCTCTTCAAGGACTATAGGAGCTTCAGAGCTGGCTGATCTTGCTGAAAAGCTTGAGAAGGCAGGAAGGGTCGGAGATGAGGAGACACTTCTGGAGGGACTTGGAGATCTGATGCTCCTCTACAGAGATCTTACAAACAGGATCGTGGTTCCCGAAGTCAAGCCGGTAAGCGAAGACGGCAAGCCTGTCTTTGACAAGAACGAGCTTAAGAACATCTATGTCAGCCTTAAGTCTCACCTTGATAACGGACACTATAACGAGGTGGAGAGCATCGGAGAGCTACTAAAAGATGCGCATGTTCCCGATGATGAAAAGCAGAGAGTAGACAACATAGTAAGAGTTATTTCGGACTATGACTACGATGATGTATACAAATACATCTGACACTAAAATAAATGTTAAATTTATGTCATATCTGTTGAAAAGTGCTTTGTTTTATGCAAAAATAGGTATTGGCATGGGCAAGACATGCAAAAAACGTGAGTGAGTAATGCAAATTACTTTACAATACGAAAGGAGATTTTCACATGATTTACTCAACAGAGGTAAAAAACATGTGCCCTGTAACACAAGGGGTACACCATGGCGCAGCTCCCATTCCGGAAGAGGCAAAGTGGGTTAAGTCAAAAGAAATAAAGGACATTTCCGGCTATACACACGGTATCGGCTGGTGCGCTCCTCAGCAGGGCTGCTGCAAGCTTTCCTTAAATGTTAAGGACGGTATCATTCAGGAGGCACTTGTTGAGACTATCGGATGTTCAGGAATGACACATTCAGCAGCTATGGCTTCTGAGATTCTTCCCGGACTTACAGTTCTCGAGGCTCTTAACACAGACCTTGTTTGTGATGCTATCAACACAGCTATGAGAGAGCTTTTCCTTCAGATCGTTTACGGAAGAACACAGTCTGCATTCTCTGAGGACGGACTTCAGATCGGTGCAGGTCTTGAGGATCTTGGTAAGGGTAACCGTTCAATGGTTGGTACAACATACGGAACACTTGAGAAGGGACCTCGTTACCTTGAGCTTACTGATGGATATATCACAGATATCGCTCTTGATGAGAACGATGAGATTATCGGATACAAGTATGTTAACTTTGGTAAGATGATGGACTTCATCAAGGCCGGTGATGACGCTAACACTGCTCTTGAGAAGGCTAAGGGACAGTACGGACGTGTTAACGATGCAGTAAGATGCATCGATCCCAGACATGAATAATAGGTAAGGAGGAAAATATATAATGGCTTTATTTGAATCATATGAAAGAAGAGAGCCCCAGATCCTGGCTTGCCTTAAGGAGTATGGGATTTCTTCCATCGAAGAATGTAAAGAAATAACAATGGCAGCTGGCATTGATGTATACAGCCTCATCGAGGGCATTCAGCCTATCTGCTTTGAGAACGCAAAGTGGGCTTACACAGTAGGTGCAGCTATCGCAATCAAGAAGAACTGCCGCAAGGCTGCTGATGCAGCTGCTGCAATCGGTATCGGTCTTCAGGCTTTCTGTATCCCCGGATCAGTTGCTGATCGTCGTAAGGTAGGTCTTGGACATGGTAACCTTGGTAAGATGCTTCTTGAAGAGGATACAGAGTGCTTCGCATTCCTTGCAGGTCACGAGTCATTCGCTGCTGCTGAGGGTGCTATCGGTATCGCTGAGAAGGCTAACAAGGTTCGTCAGAAACCTCTTAGAGTTATCCTTAACGGTCTTGGAAAAGATGCTGCTCAGATCATTTCACGTATCAACGGCTTCACATACGTAGAGACAGAGTATGACTACTACACAGGTGAGGTTAAGGAAGTATTCAGAAAGTGCTACTCCAAGGACGCTAATTCACCTCGTGCAAAGGTTAATTGCTACGGCGCTAACGATGTACAGGAAGGTGTTGCTATCATGTGGAAGGAGAACGTTGACGTATCTATTACAGGTAACTCAACCAATCCTACAAGATTCCAGCATCCTGTAGCAGGTACATACAAGAAGGAGCGTACAGAGGCCGGCAAGAAGTACTTCTCAGTTGCTTCAGGCGGTGGTACAGGACGTACACTTCACCCTGATAACATGGCTGCAGGTCCTGCTTCTTATGGTATGACAGATACTATGGGACGTATGCACTCAGATGCTCAGTTCGCAGGTTCTTCATCAGTTCCTGCTCACGTTGAGATGATGGGTCTTATCGGCGCAGGTAACAACCCTATGGTTGGTATGACAGTTTCAACAGCAGTTTCTATCGAAGAGGCTGCAAAGGCTGGTAAGTTTTAATATCCGCAAATAATAAGGGCACGACCGAAAAGGTCGTGCCCATTTTTTATCTTCTCTTATCAGGATATTTCTCGTAGAACAGGTTCTTGTCCTTATACATTTCCTCATCGGCATATCTCATGGCCAGTCTCAGCCTTCCGCTTGATTCGTCGTGATAATATCCGATAGCAAAGTGCAGCCATTCAGGATCACTTGCCTGTTCCCTAAGGATTCTGATCTTTTCCTCGAATTGAGGTTTGCTGTTAAAGGAGATGATGGTAAATTCATCACCGCCTGCTCTGTAGATCTTATCATCCGGGAATATTTTTTTGAGAACGTCCGCAGCATATACAAGCAGCTTGTCTCCCTGATCATGTCCGCCGTTGTCGTTGATGGTCTTGAGGCCGTTCAGGTCACAGAATGCAACGTTAAAAGGTTGAGGACAGATCTCGAGTTTGATGGAAAGCTCGTCTACGTTGACGTTCATGCAGTTTCTGTTAAATACGCCTGTGAGCATATCTACATTGCTGAGATATTCAAGCCTTTCCAGGAAGGTATGATTTGCAACCTCAGCTGTCAGGAAGAAGGATACCAGTTCGATGGTCTGTTTGATCCTTTCCATATCATCAACATCAAAGTTAGTGATGTAAAGATATCCTGTAATAACCCCATTGTGAATAAGAGGGAAGAGACAAAGGCTTGTCACATTGTTGGCTCTTAAAGTAGATACCCAGGGACCTGCAAGCTTTTCGTAGTGAGCCATATCGGCTTCATCTTTTATAATGATACTGTCGGTTTCTCTGCAGAGCTTTTCCCAGCTGTCAACTATTTCATATGGTATATGAGCGAAGATGTCTTTTATGCAAAGCTCATCATTTCTAACGGATTCACTTATAACGTCGAATTCCTGCTGGTCACTTAAGACGGTTATGATAGCAGCAGCATATGACTTGGTATATTCTCTGAGGTCTTTTATGACTGTATTGATACTTTCTGAGAAGTCTTTTTCGTTTCTGAGTTCAAGACAGGATTTAATGACAAAACTTGAGATGTCAGGAGATACTGACGCAAACTTGCCGGTATCCATTTCTCTGTTGAGAGTATACATGAACTGGCAGTATCTTACGTCGGGATCCTGTTCATCTTCGCAGCCCGGACATACTACAGGGAATAGAAGATCCTCTGTCCAATACCCATACATCTTGGTCGTATCTACATAGGTATGGATATGCTTACCGTTCCATGCCGCATCAAAAACAATCGCCTCAAACTTTGGCTCTTTCGGCAGGTGAGCGGTGTAGAGCTGTCCCTCGATGACCTCATCAAAATCATCATAGCTGATATTACGGTCATGCTCAGTTTCTATAAAGAGGTCATAATAGCTCTTTTTAAATATGTCGTTTATAGCAAAGAAGCGTATCTCTCCGCAGGTTCCGTCGGGATTCTTCCTGACTGAGAGAACGCTGGCGGGCATTGTGAATGTATTAAGACTAATTTTAAAGCTTTTATAGATCTGATCAGACATTTGTGCCTCCAAACAAACGACAAGACGTTAATATTTGTACTATTATATATTATCATAAAATTGTACCCTGTGATATGAAAAGACTATTAAAAATAAGCTATTTAATCAGCTGTAAGAATGAAGTATAATTTACTGAAAAGGAGGAGAGTGTATGAATGTCTCATTACCGATTATCTGGTTGATCATCACAGTTGTTATGTCAGTAATCGAATTAATGACCATGGGACTTGTCACCATATGGTTCGCTGCCGGAGCGGTTGTAGCTCTTTTGCTGGCTCTTATCGGAGCCCCGTTGTGGCTGCAGGTAACTGCATTTTTGGTGGTTTCGGTAGTTGTACTGGTCCTTGTAAGGCCTATTGCTGCTGCTCATTTTAACAATAGGATCAAGAAGACCAATATCGACGCCGTAATAGGCAGGAAACTCATTGCCAAGACCGATATAGACAATCTTCATGGAACAGGTAAAGTGGATATGGACGGCTCAACCTGGCTTGCTGCCTCAAACGTAGATAACATCGTTATTAAGGCAGGAGAAGAGGTTAAGGTTGTAGAAGTCAGAGGAGCAAAACTTATTGTTGAAAGGGAGGGCTTATAATGGCAGCCGCAGTAATTGCAATTTTTGTTGTTTTAGTAATCATTCTTTTAGCTACAAATATCAAGATCGTACCACAGGCTCATTCTTATGTCGTTGAGGAGCTTGGTGCATACAAGGAGACATGGGATGTAGGTCTTCATTTCAAGATTCCTTTTATTGACAGAGTGGCAAGACAGGTGGATTTGAAGGAGCAGTATTGTGACTTCCCGCCTCAGCCTGTTATCACTCAGGATAATGTTACAATGCAGATCGATTCAATCGTATTCTTCAGAATTTCAGACCCCAAGGCTTATGCATATGGTGTAAGAAATCCTATCGGTGCTATTGAGAACCTTACAGCTACAACTCTTCGTAACGTAATCGGATCACTTACTCTTGATGAGACACTTACTTCAAGAGATCAGATCAATGCTCAGATGCAGGATGCACTGGACATTGCTACCGACCCATGGGGAATCAAGATCACAAGAGTAGAGCTCAAGAACATCAATCCTCCGGAGCAGATCAGAGACGCCATGGAGAAGCAGATGAAGGCTGAGCGTGAGAAGAGAGAGAAGATCCTCTTTGCAGAAGGTGAGAAGCAGTCACAGATCACGGTTGCAGAAGGTGAGAAACAGAGTAAGATCCTTCAGGCTGAAGCTGACAAGCAGGCTACAATCCTCAGAGCTGAAGCTGAGAGAGAGAAGAGAATCCGTGAGGCTGAAGGTCAGGCTGAAGCTATCAAGAGCATTCAGAAGGCTAATGCTGAAGGTATTACAATGCTTAAAGAGGCCGGAGCTGATGAATCGGTTCTCACACTTAAGAGTCTCGAGGCGTTTGAGAAGGCTTCAAACGGACAGGCTACCAAGATCATTGTTCCATCAAATATCCAGGGCATTGCAGGCCTTGCAGAATCAATAAAAGAGATAGTTAAGTAATGACAAACGATTTCGCGGTTTTTAGTGACATACATGCCAATCATACAGCTTTTCAGGCTGCGATTGATTTTTGCATGGGCAGAGGCATAACCAACTTTATACTTCTTGGCGACTTTGTCACTGACTGTCCGTATCCTCAGAAGACCATGGAGTTGATATATGTGTTGAAGCAGTACTTCAATACCTATATTATCCGTGGGAATCGGGAGGAGTATCTTTTAAACTATAAGAATTCCGGAGCCGGTAAATGGAGAAAGGGCTCTGCCAGCGGAGCACTTCTCTACACCTATGAGAATCTCTCAGGCAAGGATTTTGATTTCTTTGAGTCATTGCCTAATTACGGAACATATCAGGTCAAAGGGATACCCGGTTTTGAGTTCTGTCATGGCTCGCCGACCAACACCAGTGAGCTTTTGTACAGGGAAAAGAGGAATACCAAGAAGGTACTTTCACACCTCAAGGAGGGAGTTCTTCTTCACGGACATACTCATATTCAGGGAACCTATGTATACAGGGGCAAAAAGGCAATTAATCCGGGATCCATAGGAATCCCCTGGTACAATGAGGGTAAGACCCAGTTCTGCATACTTCACGGAAACGGTAAGGCATGGGAAGAGGAATATATTCAGCTGGACTATAACAGAAAAGAAATCCTCAGGGAATTCAAGGAATGCGGACTTCGTGAGATCGCACCTGCCTGGGCAGCTGTAACAATGCACACCATCAGGACGGGAGTTGACCTTAATCAGACAGTTCTTTTACGTGCCATGAGGCTTTGCGAGCAGGAGAGAGGAACTGTAAAATGGCCCAATATACCTGAAAAATACTGGGCAATAGCTCTCAAAGAGAACAATATTGATCTTAAGGGTAAGGATATACCCAAAAAAGAAGAGGAGACTTAACGTCCAATGTCATTAAGTTAAGGGTGACGGAAATAAGACTCTTATACCAGAAATGGTATAGGGGTCTTTTTTTCTGCGAAAATAGTTGACAGAATGAA
>NZ_ATVT01000006.1 GCF_000420865.1 Butyrivibrio sp. XPD2006 | reverse complement strand
GGCCATCTGCTTTTTTGCTTTTGGCTTTGCAGACTTCACCCTGATCACACTTCATTCGGCTAATACCGGAGCATTTAATGAATCCATGCTCAGCCTGCTATATGCTGGGGCAATGGCTGTGGATGCCTTTGCTGCACTATTCTTTGGCTGGCTTTATGATAAGGTCGGGCTGAAGGCTCTGATCATTTCCACACTATGCAGCACATTCTTCTCATGTTTTGTTTTTATGACTGGAAATGCCTGGTTGATCGGAGCTGGGATAATTCTGTGGGGGATTGGAATGGGTGCGCAGGAAAGTATTATGAAAGCAGCTGTCAGCGGAATCGTCCCGCGTTCCATGCGAAGCACCGGTTTCGGAATATTTGAGACAGGATTTGGTATTGCGTGGTTTCTGGGCAGTTGGCTTCTCGGTGCCCTGTATGATTTGAATCCTGTGTATCTTGTCACTGTGTCTGTGGTATCACAGTTTCTGGCGATTGCATTTTATGCTTTATGCCTCCGGTGCAATAAGACAGAGTGTTAACAATTCCAGTTTGTTGGAATGAGCATTATACCGGAATTTAAAATGTATCACAGTAAATAATTGAGCTTATTTTTATAAGTGCAACTCTTCGGAGCTGCACTTATTTTTGTGGAGAAAAATATGGCAGCTACAAGACTTATATCATTACATATGAACAAAGGAAGGACTCTGGCGAAGTGTCTGAAGGACAGAACGGATTATGAAATGAATCCTGATAAAACTGACAAAGGGAAGTACATTTCATCTTATGCCTGTGATCCGAAGACTGTTGTGGAAGAGTTTCTTTTATCAAAAAGAGAATATGAGCAGAAGACAGGTAAGCATCCGAAGAATGATGTGATTGCATATCAGATAAGACAGTCCTTCAAGCCTGGGGAGATAACACCGGAGAATGCAAACAAGATTGGATATGAAACTGCCATGAGGTTTACCAAAGGTGATCATGCTTTCATGGTGTCAACGCACACGGACAAAGCACATATTCATAATCATATTATCTTTAACTCAACTGCTCTCAGTGGTGACAGGAAGTTTAAGGATTTTCTTTTGTCGGGCATGGCGCTTGGAAGGCTTTCCAATCTTATCTGTATGGAGAATGGATTGTCTGTGATTGCTCCGCAGCCTTATCACAGCAAGACAAC
The DNA here is from genome assembly GCF_000420865.1 of Butyrivibrio sp. XPD2006. Lineage (GTDB taxonomy): Bacteria > Bacillota > Clostridia > Lachnospirales > Lachnospiraceae > Butyrivibrio. Next base: position 228,015 of record NZ_ATVT01000006.1, on the reverse strand, counting down.
CTATATCCATGAAGAAAGAGGACCTACCTTCAGGGACAAGCTCAGGGAATCAATAGATGTGGCTCTTTCCAAAAGGCCAGGCTCTTTCGATGACCTGTTATCTGAATTATCAAAGCAGGGCTATGAGATAAAACGTGGCAAGCATATTTCGGTTAGGGGAAACGGTCAGCAGAGATTTATCCGCTTCCGTTCACTTGGAGAAGGCTACACGGAAATAGATCTGCAGAAAAAGTTTGAAGGTATTGAGAAGGGAACAGCTCCGAAAGAAGAAACTCCAAAGAAAACAGAGAAACCATTTTACAGAGATGACAAGTTTGATCTTCTGCTAAACATCCAGGACATCATTGCTCAGGGAAAAGGATCTGGCTATGAAATGTGGGCGAAGAAGTTCAATGTCAAAAATGTCATGAAGGCAATTCTGTTTTTTCAGGAGAAGGGACTCAGAACTTATGATGAGCTGGAGAAAATGGCGGGAGATACTTCCGATAGATTCTCACAGCTCTCCGATGATATCAAAGGATATGAGAAACGTCTCAAGGAAATCGACAGCCTCCGTGATACCATCAAAGATTATTCCAGGACAAAAGAAATATATCAGCAGTATAGGCAGTCAGGTTACAGCAGGAAGTTTTTTGAAGAGCATAAAGATGACATCATGACTCATAAAGCAGCCAAAGATGTTTTCGATAAGCACAAAGGGAAGTTCCCTTCATACAAAGAACTCAGTGCAGCGTATGGGGAAGTTCTTTCAAAAAAGAGAGCGGCTTATGCTGAGTATAAGGAAGTCAGAAAAGATATGCAGACATATCAGACTGCGAAGTATGACATAGATCAGATTCTGGGAATTAGAAAAGAACAGGAACAGAATAAAAATCGTGAACGTTCACGGTAAACTTTTGGGACAGTGCATCATGCCTGTCCCTTTCTATTAACAATCAACGTGCGTCATTTGCCATCTTCTTGGCGGAATTTCTTTTAGCTCCGGAAGGAGCGTAGTCAGATTTTAATCTGAGGCGAGGGGATTGGGGATGTGCCCCAACAAGTGAGTTTCGGGAAGATATATACCGAAACCCCACTTGCCACTTTACTCTACCCCCCCCCTTTGGGGATGGGGAAGATGCGCGGGACTTTTGAGGGAGGAACAAATAAAAATGATCAGGGGAAAACAAAACGGGAACAAAAAGTATGAAGTCATATATGCGGATCCGCCATGGAGGTTTCGGGTCCGGACAGAAAAAGGAAAGGGAAGGAGTGCAGAGAATCATTACCCAACAATGAAGCTTGATGACATCTGCAATCTTCCGGTTAAAGAAATTGCTGCAGACGATTCTATCCTTTTCATGTGGGCGACATTTCCAAATCTGAAAAAGGCATTTGATGTCATCGATGCCTGGGGATTCGAATTTAAAACTGTGGCCTTTGTTTGGGTGAAACAAAATAAAAAATCAGATTCTCTTTTCTGGGGCATGGGCTATTGGACAAGATCCAATGCCGAGATCTGCCTGCTTGCAACCAAAGGACATCCGAAGCGAATCGACACATCGGTTCATCAGGTTATCATCAGTCACATTGAAGAACATAGTAAAAAACCTGCAGAGACAAGAGACAGGATTGTGAAACTTGTGGGTGATGTTCCTCGGGTGGAACTCTTCGCGAGACAAAAAACTCCGGGGTGGGATATCTGGGGAAATGAAGTGAAGAATGACCTGGAACTGGCCGCGTGAGATATACGTGGGTTATAAATTTTATCTTAATATAGGGGAACGATCATCAAAAAATGGGCTTATGATGGTACAATGGATATATCTTTTGAGATAGGAGTTTTGTGATATGCCGACACTTGATTGGATTGGAAAAAGCAAGGTGGTAAACCATCATCTGGATGTTCCCTACCATGTGCTTGAAAGAAAATATAGTTTTGACGAAAACGGACAGCATGATGAAGATAACGGATCTGAAAATATGATTATTCATGGAGATAATCTTATTGCGTTAAAGTCATTGCTTCCACATTATGAAGGTCGCATTAAGTGTGTATATATTGATCCTCCGTATAATACCGGAAATGAGAATTGGGTTTATAACGATAACGTGAATGATACCAAGATAAATGAATGGCTTGGTAATGTTGTCGGCAAGGATGGAGATGATTTGTCAAGACATGATAAATGGCTTTGCATGATGTATCCCAGATTGAAACTTATCCATCGATTGTTATCTGATGAGGGAGCTATTTTTATTAGTATCGATGACAATGAAATTACTTATTTACGAAACATAATGGATGAGATATTTGGCGCGTCAAATTTTATTAGCCAGATAACATTAAAATGCAATCCAAAGGGAAGGAGCCAAGATAAATACTTTGCCACATCACATGAGTATCTTTTGGTATATGCAAAAAGTCTTCCGCCAAAAGGCTTTTTCAGTGTTCTTAAAGATGAAGACCAGATTAGGGATGAATATAGGGAAGATGATCATGATGGAAGAGGCCCTTATCGTTCTCTTGAATTGCGTAATACACATAGAGAATTTGGAAAAGAAAACAGACCTAATTTGTTCTACCCATTTTATGTAAATGAATCTGACGGATCTTTTTCTCTCGAAAAAGATGAGGTACATACGATTGAAGTACTTCCTTTATGGCCGGATGGATATGAAGGATGTTGGACATGGGATAAACCTCATTCATTAAGAGATAATAGTTATCTGAAAGCAAAGAATACGAATGGTGTTTGGAAAATATATAGAAAAAGTTATGCTTATGAGGATGGCGAAGCTGCAAAGAAAAAGTTGTTTACAATCTGGGATAATCCACTGTTCTACACGGAAAAAGGACAAGATGCTTTTGGAGAGTTGTTTCCTGGTACAAATAAAAATGATTTTCCCCAGCCCAAGTCTGTTGAGTATGTAAAAGAAGCTATACGCACGATAACACATGATGGAGATATAATACTTGATTCGTTTGCGGGGTCAGGTACAACAGCTCATTCAACACTAAAGTTAAATAAAGAGACTGATGAGAATAGACATTTTATACTGATTGAACGTGAGGATTATGCGGATAGGATTACAGCTGAAAGGGCAAAACGTGTTATAAATGGATATTCTTCTGAAGAGGGCGCTGGTGGAAACTTCAGTTACTATGAACTTGGACCAGAACTATTTTTAGGAGAAAATCTTAACGAGTCACTTGAAGTACAGTATATTAGAGAATACATATACTTTACAGAAACCAAGAGTCCTATTCCTGAAAAGGACGAGAACGATGTTTATCTACTTGGAGTACATTCAAATAATGCGATTTATTTCTATTATGAGAAAGATAAATTAACGACGCTAAATAAAGACTTTTTGGCTACAATAAAAACACCAGCGGAGAGTTACACTATTTATGCGGATAAGTGTACATTAAGTGATTCTGAACTGGAGCGATTCCATATAGAGTTTAAGAAAATCCCACGTGATATAAGGAGATTTTGATTGTATGAAATTAAAAACATATCAGGAAGATGTTTTAGGAGATCTCGAGAAGTATCTTGACTGTGTTGACGAGAAGAAAAACATAATAAGCGGATGGGAAACGTACTGGAATAATAAAGATATTAGCGTTGGAACTGATGGTGTTCCAGCTTATCATAATAATTTTCCGGGGACGCCACACGTCTGTTTTAAAGTACCTACTGGTGGTGGAAAAACATTTTTGGCATGTTCTTCAATAAAAACAATATTTGATCATATGCCACAAGACAAGCCGCAGGTTGTTATTTGGCTAGTTCCATCGGAGGCTATTCTTACACAGACTATAGAGAATCTTTCGAATCCAAAACATTTTTATAGAGAGAAATTGGATAACGATTTCTCTGGTCGCGTTGGTATTTACACAAAAGAAATGCTTCTTAGCGGTCAGAATTTTTCTCCGGATACTATAAGAGAGATGTTAACAGTATGCGTTTTTAGTTACGCATCCTTGCGAATTAATAGTTCTAATCGTGACACTAGAAAGGTATACCAGGAAAATGGTAACCTTTTAAACTTTGCTCACTACTTTAAGGATAATGAATTATTATTAGCAGATACGCCGGATACTGCGTTAATACAAGTGCTTCGTCAGGTATCACCTGTGGTGGTGGTGGATGAAAGTCATAATGCAGGGTCAGTTCTAAGTAATGAGATGATTCAAAATTTGAATCCTTCGTTTGTGCTTGAATTAACTGCCACACCTAAGTCTTCGAGCAATATAATATCTTATGTTGATGCAAGAAAACTCAAATCTGAACACATGGTAAAGCTTCCAGTTATCTTTTTTAATAAAAAGACAAGACAGGAGGTTATTCGTGATGCTATACAGCTGCGGGGAAGCATAGAGAAAGAGACAATTAAAGAATACAGTGTGTCTGGGAAGTATATTCGTCCTATTGTTTTATTCCAAGCAGAACCCAAAACAGATGATGACAAAGATACCTTTGATAAAGTGAAAAATCTTTTGTTGAATATGGGAATACCTGAAGAACAGATTGCGATAAAGACTTCTAAGATAAATGATTTGAAGAATATCGACTTGATGTCTGATAAATGTGAGATTAGATATATCATAACCGTTAATGCTTTAAAAGAGGGATGGGACTGTCCGTTTGCATATATCTTAGCTTCACTTGCAAACAAGTCTTCAAAAATAGATGTTGAGCAGATACTTGGAAGAGTATTACGTCAGCCGCATACAAAAGAATATGCATCGACACTATTGAATTCATCATATGTTTTTGCTTGCTCAGAGAATTTTAAGGATACTATAAGCAGCATAATTAAAGGATTAAACAATTCCGGCTTTAGCAGAAAAGACTATCGAGCGCCTGTTGAAGAAGTGGAAAACGAGGATCATGCTAATGAGGAACATGGTTTTGAGGAAAACACGGAACAAACATCGTTTATGGTACAGGAGCCTGCACCTTCGTATGGAAACAGCGAATCTGTGGATATGTTCTCTGATATAAATGCAGAAGATATAGCAGCTTCTATACAAAACAGTGGTGCTGTTGATAGCCAGGTAATAAGTGATATGCTGGCCACTATAAACACGGAGGCAGAAGATTATAACAATGAAATAGTATCAACCCAAGATAGTCCCTTTATAGGAGGTGAGCTTGGAGATATGATTACTCAGAATGTTATTCGCGAACAGTTTAGAGAAGAAATAAAAGAGCTTAAAATCCCACAGTTTTTTGTTAAAGGAATGGGGCAGACAACGTTGTTTGGTGGTGAAGATACTCTCTTGGAGCCAGAAAACCTTTCGGAAGGCTTCTCACTAAATGGATTAGATGCAAATATAAATTTCAACCTCAATACTGGAGAAATTTACAATATTGATCTTCGTGATGAGGGCGAAGCTATTCCGCAGTATATTTCATTTAATAAAACTGATAGTGATAGGATAAGGAAGTATTTTGACCAACTAGCTCCAGAGCACAAGCGTACTCAAAGCATAAATAGGTTGGCAAAATGCCTTAATCGTAATAACCGGTATTCAATGAGTGAGATTGAAGGATATGTACAACGCGTTGTTTCGAATCTATCAGAGGACGAGTTGGAAACTTTGAATTTATCTGCTCCTTCATATGCTGAAAAAATAGGTGATAAGATTACCGAACTTGAAAAAGTATATAGACATGAGAAGTTTATTACATGGTTAGATAGCGGAAAGGTCCTTTGCAAAGAGTCTTATAAAATGCCCGAACTCATTACACCTATGTCCACAATTGATTCCATACCATATTCTCTTTATGAGGCGGAAAAGGATGATATGAATCCATTTGAAGTGAAGGTGATAGATTCAATCGTAAGTACAGGTAAAGTGAGATGGTGGCATCGTATAATAGAAAAAAATGATTTTTGCATAAATGGATTTATTAAGCATTATCCTGACTTTATGATTAGAACTACATCTGGCATGATCCTTTTGGTTGAAGCAAAAGGTGATCACCTTGACAACTCCAACAGTAAGCTGAAGCTTGCACTTGGAAGAAAGTGGCAGGAGAAAGCTGGAAACAATTATAGGTATTTTATGGTGTTCAATGGTGAAGGCCTAGATATGGATGGATCATACTCATTAGATAACTTTATTAGTATGATGAAAGATATGTGATTTGGACTTTTGGAGGAAAATGAGACCGGTCTCAGGAATTTGTGAGACCGGTTATCTCATTTACTTAAAAATCTCGTATTGCTATATTATTATCTCCTGAGACTCTTTTTACAATGAATTATGAAACATTTGTATTTGCTTCATTGGCTTCAATTGTGCTGCTTTTTTTCTCATTTTTTGTGGAGTAAAGCTTTTTCCAAGCAGGGGGATTTTTCATGCGCTTACTGTAAAAGATTAGCATTGTCTCTGCATAACCTAAAGATCCAGCTCTTCTTTCTTTGGCAGTTTTTACTATTTCTTTTATGGAAATGTCTCCAAGTTTTTCTTTGAAGATATCATCCTTTATTTCATTTTCAAATGCATTTAACAGTCGCGCTATTCCATTCATCATGTTAGCGGAAAAAGATTTTGGCTCACCTTCCCAAGTCATTATGATAAGTCCAAGCACTCTGTTCAACATCTCATAGCCATATTTATTATATATGCTTTCTAAGGCACCTACAGCGCAGATACAGCCAGGGGTGGAACTGGATGCAATCTTAAGATCATAAGACTCCACAAGAGATTTTATCATTAGTTCTTTTTCACTACCGGCTTCACAGTTTGCGTTGAATATTTCATATGGTAGTAAGGGCTTAACATTTTTCATTTGGTTAGCGAAAATATCCGCTTCTTCATTATATTCCAGATCATCATATATCATGCACCATACGGGAGTCTCTCTACTTCCAGAAGCCAAAGCAACAATTTCAGCGGTATGCTGCCCGTTAAACACATAATTAATGCCATCTCGTCTGCTGACTTTTATTGGATTAATCTGGTTAAGATCAAAACTCTCAACTGCCTTTTTTACATGCAGCATAGACAGATTTCTTTGATAATCCTGATTGGATACAAGATCTTTAATAGGTATAAGCTCAAAATGAACATGTGGTATGAATTCACTATAATTCTCAGTCATGTATTATTCCTCTCTACTAGAGCTTCTTGAATGGTGTTGATTGTTCTTTCAAGAAATGACAGCTCTTTTACCAACTGCAATCTGGCTTTTGTTGTAATTCTGTTAAAATCAACTGAATTATTAACTCTTTGTATTGATGAGATCCAAGATCCTATTGTCATGCATAAGCTATTAACGTCTGAATCAGGGTCATATACTGGCATTTGCCGAATTTGTGCACTTTCAGAGAGTTTTAATTCACGTCGTTCTTTACGGCTAACGGGTGCTTTATTCTGCTGATATTTAGCTTTTATACCATCCCGTATATCAGCAAAGGTTAAGTGTTCGATTTTACATTCACGTACATTTTTAGCTACTGACCTTATTTCGTCAGGCGGTATGCGGGAGAGCTCAATAATGTTATCGTGAGACACTAGGAGATGCCCTGACAATATTTGACGTGCAAAATCTGGATCGCTTTCATAAATGGTATCTATTGCAGATGCATAGATTCCATATTTAAGCACTGTGCCGCTAGCTACATATAATCTTTTGCCTATGGTTGAAGCGACCTTAGATTTTAGGTTTTGCTTTTGTACACTGCTTAGCATCTCAATCATTGAGGAATAGTGATACTCTTTGCCAATAAGGTATTTTTGATATTCATTTGTTAGATCGTGTCGGAGGAGTTGATTTTTACATATGAACACGGCTGCGCTGTTAAAATCAAAAAAATCATATTCTCTGATGTCGATAGGTATACCGATTTCATTGCATAGATTAAAAATCAGTTCGTCATTAAGATGCTTATTATGCCAGGTTTTTATGGTTTTTCGGCCTGTATCTTGACAGAGTTGTTCTCGTAATTGCTGTATGTCATTTTTGCTATATGGTTGAATTAGTCGGCTGAGAACGGGATCAGTAATTATTGTTTGTTGTTTTTCTGTCTCCATTTGTTTCACCCTTCATAATGGTTATTGGATAGAATCAAACTCTATAATTTTATTATCATATGTGTGACCATAGAGCTTTATGGTGGATTGTTTAATGGGACTATCTTTTAATAGGGACATCTGATGTAAAAGATCAAAGCTATAAATCTCACAATCCTTGTCAGAAGAGTAGTTTATTTTTATAGCATCTCTACGTTTCTTTTCGCATCTTTGAATAGCGATGAGTCCTTTACTTGGATTGATAAGTAGATAAATATACTTAGGATTGTTTAAGTACTTAAGGGTGCTCTTGTGGATCCGAATTCTCATTTTTTTCGTGTCGATCAGAATTGATGGAGCTGCTATCATTTCTGGCATCTTCATTAGTTTCCTCCCGTTCTATTTTGAATACAGCATAATCATCAAAAATGTTAATCTGAATGGTGTCTTTATGTTCGCTTACTGGGACTCCGAACTGATTTTTCCATTCTTCAGGGTAGTAAGCAGTTCTTTTTGCGATGCCATTTGAATCTTTTTTGGATAAATATGTTTCAGCACAAGTTAGATCAAAAACAAATAAGTAATCTGCGCCGGCATGAACAAGCTTTCCCAAGACTTTGTATCTGTATTCTGGATTCCAGTCCATGAGCTTCATTACTTTAGCAAAAAAGATTTTACATGAAATAGAACGAGGTTTTCTTTTTCCATCGTCGGAAGTGGAAGACCATCTAAATGAGTCTTTCATATCTTCACTACATGGTTTTACAGCTAATTTTTTTTCTGTTGGATTTACTAGAAATTGAACATATTCAGCATTTGGAAGCCTTCTTATACAGGCCATGTTTACAGATACCTTTTCGTCTTTCAAGGTAACAGAAGGCTCAAATAAGTGAGCAAAGAATTCTCCGCGGACAACTTGGTAGCCCTCATAAGAAAACTCTGGTAATTCTTCGATGCTTTTTTCGGTAGGTGTTAACAATTTCAACTCGCTTGGATTTTCATTATTCATTTTGTTCTCCTAACTGAACTATGATTTCGTTCATGCCTTGGATTACCTGTGGCCTTGGGGTTACGCCTTCATCTTCTTTTAGAAAAACTTGTTTAGAGTCATCAATGCTGGCATCATTTTTTTCAATTTGATCTATCTCAAATTGGGCACAAGCAGTGTAATAATCATCACCGAAACTATCCACCCATTTTGCAGGAAATGCTTTTGTTCTACGATTTTTGTGAGGTTGTTCCTGAATATCATCTTCATTGCCATTCTCAATATATAGAATGGCGTCTTTAGCACTGAAGCAGATAACGGTCTCACCATTTATGTTTACGGGGGTTCCGACCATTTTATACCGAGTATCGTTATGCCATCCAAAGATCTGGAATAATGTTGGGAGGAAAGCGGCTCCACTTATTTGCCTGGGGACAACAAAACCATCCTTTTGTTTGCTCCAGATCATGAAATTCCTATTATTTCCTGATGCTTTCCTAACAGCGATGGTTTTCTTTTCAGGATGAATATATAGATCTATTCGCTCAATATTTCTGAGCTTTTCCAGGCAATATTTATTAAAAATCATTGAGCTTGAAGTGACAGAAAGCATCATCTGTTTAGAGGTATTAATAAATGGCGTTCTTACAAGTTCATATCCAGTAAGATCAATTCGGCCTTTTGGAATCTTGATTTCTGTGGGTATTGAAGGCAGTAAAACTACATTTTCTGTGCTTTCACATGCAAGATAATAATCTTGCTCATTAAAGCCTGCCCAACGCGGATGTACTGATACATACCCTCTTAGGACTCCGGTTCTAATTACGTGCATTTCAGGGAAATAGCCTTTGTTGCCATATTTCGCGTTACGGATAAGTTTCTGTACTGCAAAGAAATCTTCTCGGGATATGATTGCGTCATGATGATTCTTTTGCCGATATTGATTTCTGTCATGCTTGTTTTTTTTAGACTTATGATTGAGATAATTTGGAGTAAATGTTTTCCTGGCAAGTACGTCTCCACAGTATCTCTCATTCGTAAGAATCTGTAATATACTGCTTGAGGACCAGAACTGATTCCCTTTTTTGGTAAGACATTCTAGTTGTGTTAATGCATCAGCTATTTGTTGTGTTGAATAACCATATAGATATGAAAAGAAGATGAGCCGGACAGTTTTTGCTTCTTCTTCGTTTATTATTAGATCACCATTTTCATCGTGATCATAACCTAGCAATTTTGGAGTTAAGAATACGCCTCTTTTGAAACGCATTTCGATGGAAGCATTCATGATTTCTGACTTGGAGTGACTTTCTTCTTGGGCCAGTGTTGCTATGAAGGAGAGCGCCATTTCAGAGTTTTCATCCAAGGTAAAAATGTTTTCTGTTTCAAAGAAGACACCAACCGGTGATTCGAGAGCTTTGAGTTGACGTACATAACCTATGCAATCAATGATATTCCTAGCGAAGCGAGATACACTCTTTGTTACTATTAAATCGATTTTTCCGTCTCTGCAGTCATTTATCATTCTTACAAATTCATCCCGGTGCTGCAGAGAGGTTCCGGATATACCTTCGTCAGCATATATATCTACGAGTTCCCAGTTGCTACGTTGATTAACCATGTCTTCATAATGATTTTTTTGTAGTTCATAAGAAGAGGTTTGATTGGGATCATCCGTAGACACTCTGGCATATACAGCAACCCTTTTGGGCGCCTCGGATCTATAGAAGTCCTCTTGAGGAGTTGCAGGTATGACATCTAGTTGATCTTCTCCAACGCCTTTGTAACGAGATCTGATCTTTTCTTTTATTTCATTGTCATCTTTGATCCGGTTTTCGTCATTAGTCATAAGGTGGGATTCCTTTCTATGCCAATAAACGTAATATCGTCATCTAATTACAAAAATAATATTATTTATATTTATTGACCATGTTCTGTAGGCTAAGTACATGTCCCGGAAGGATAAGAAAACAGTTTTTTTATTATAATTATTTTGTTTGAATGGCCTTTATAATTGTTGTAAGGCTATTGAGCAAAGTTTTTTGTTTTTCTGGAGTATAGACTGATAATAATTCAGATAATTCAAAATCATTGTAGAAAACTACGGCTTCAGAAGAATTGTAGATAAAGTCATTTACAGTTACTCCGAGAACTTCGGAGATTTCTACAAGCTTTTGTAAACTGGGCTTTTTAATACCTCTTTCTATATTACTTACATAGTTAGCAGAGGAGTTTATTTGAAATGCTAATTGTTCTTGTGTGATATTTTTCTTTGCTCTACATAGACGGATTCTGCTTCCTATTACCTTATAGTTAATTTCCATATGCACCTCCACTATTGTCCTTATAGAGATAATATCCCTATAAAGATACTACCCCGAATGGGAATACAAATGCAATATTAATATTGTGATGAAGTAATTCGGATAGGGGAAAAGCATGATCAAATACGATAAATTATGGAATACTATGAACAGGAAAGATGTTTCTCAGTACAGACTATTAAAAGAAGGAATCAGTAATTCAACGCTTGATCGATTAAAAAAGAATGAGACAGTTACTACAGACACTCTGGATAAGCTATGCAATATATTGGATTGTAAGGTGGAAGATATCGTAGAGTATGTTAAATTATAAGCTGTTGTGGTTTGAACTATATAATGGCGAAATTATGAACTAAATCAAACATAATAATGATATAATAAGACGAGGGGGCGCAATGCTCCCTCTTTGTTTTCGGAATGTATTTTAGCGTCATATTGGAGGAATTGAAATGATTAGGAGCCAGATTGACACAAATATAGGTGATAGAGAATTTGAACTTCTTGAAGACCAGGATCATATGGAAGAGGTGTGGAAGGTAATGCAACCACGCCTTGAGCAGTATGTGGACGAATATCTTGAAGGTGTTTCTCATTATAAAGATAAGCCTACTCCGGGTGACAGTTATGCGGCATTGCTGGCTGAGATGATAAAGAAAAATGACAGGCTTCATGACAAATATCATGACTTATTTGACATGGATCTTATGGAAGAGGAGTATGCCGAAGATACAGAAGGATTTAAGGCTGTAACGCTGAAAAAGGAATGCGATGTGATAAACAAGGCATTACAGAGTAAATCTGAAGCAATGGGCGAATGGAAGAGCAAATTCTATGGATGTAAGAGCCAGCAGATATACGATACATTCTACAATATGATGTGCTTTGCAGAAGAGTATGATTCAGACATGACAGAGGAAGAACTTGAGTCTGTCGATACAATAGAAGACATAGGTTTAGCACAAATGAGTGAAGATGCTTGTTACCAGACCGGTGTTCTTGGCTTTGGAATTGTTTCGAATATATTAAATCACATGTACCCAAGAGTCTTTCCGGGGAATTATAAGGCAGGAGTTTATTCTTTGCACTTTCTTACAAATAAAGGCCATGGCGTTAATATGCCATCGGATAGTTCTGAATTCTTAATGGTTAAGGATGACTCTTATTCTAAAACTGGAATTATAGAAACAGAGCACAATTACTACTTTCCATATCAGACATTTGGATTATACTCTTTGCGCATATATAGGTATATGGAAAGCAGGATAAAAAGCCGTTTCAAGAAGGATTTTCCCTCTGATTACAGATATTTACTCACAAATGATTTCTATGAATATGTAACGAGTGTTCATAGACAGGATATAGCAACTTTATGCGGAAACGATGACATGCTTAAGTTCAATACAATATGGTGATTTATGAGTAAAGAAGAATTATTGAAAAAATACTTTCCAAAAGTGAAAGACTTTAGAGATATACAAGAGCCGACAATAGATGCTCTTATTGATGGCGAAAAGGTTCTTTGCTTGATGCCAACGGGTGGTGGCAAGTCTTTGATATATCAGATTGCGGGACTAGAAATAGGAAAGGCAACTCTGGTTATATCTCCTTTGGTTGCTCTTATGAGCCAGCAGTGTAAGCAACTTACAGCACAAGGTCTTTTATCAATCAATTTTTCTGGAATGGATTATAGGAAGCAGTTTAAGACCATAACAGATATGGCAAATGGAGTATTGCCTAAATTCATTTTTACATCCCCGGAAAGAATATCTAATGATGGATATCTGGAATATATGCTTACAAAAAGAAAAGATGATATCGGGCTGGTTGTTGTGGATGAAGTACACTGCGTTTCCCAGTGGGGAGAAGGATTCAGACCAGCATATAGGAATATACCTTTGTTTATGAATCGTATTTTTGGCAATGATTGGCCAAGGGTATTATGCCTCACAGCAACTCTTAATGAGAAGCAACAGAAACAGATCTGTGATGAATTTAAAATCACCAAATTAATTAAAGGTGAAAATCTTTGGAGAGAAAATCTACATTTAGAGATTATCAATCTTAAGGACGGAAAAGATGAGACTAAAGATGATGAGCTGGAGAGGATAATAGAAAAACATAAAGGGGAAAAAATCCTTGTCTTTGCACATAGAAAGAAAGGCAATAAGGGTACTACTCGTTCACTTTATGAGAAATATAAAGATAAATATGAGGGTGTGGCTTTTTTTGACTCCGATATAAGCGATACGGACAAGGAAACTGTTTTACAGGGATTTGCTTCAGGGGATATTAAGATCGTTTTTGCGACTTCAGCTTTTGGTATGGGTGTTGATATAGGAGATATTCGCGTAGTAGTGAATTATCTTATTTCGGAAACTGTTGAGCAGTACTATCAGGAAGTTGGACGTGGTGGAAGAGATGGTGCCCCTTCATATGGATATCTGATCTACACAAATCAGTCAAAGCGTGGACGGCGTATGCTTCTTAATCAGACATTATGTACGGAAACCACATTGAATGATGAGTGGGATAACAGAAAACTAGAGGACGGGCAGCCATTAGATCATGCTTCCTATGAGACAATGACTGAAGAGCAGCGGACAGCTTTCGCACTGCTTATGGATTATGGAGTAATATCCGTTGTTGCGAAAGGGGTTCAGTCGATAAAATGCTTTGACGGAGTTACAAAAGAAGGAAAGGAATTCCTTGAAGAATTAAGTAAGTTTTCTAAGTCAGGACTTATGAAGATCATAGCGAAAAAATCAGGTGAAAACATTAGTACATTGAGCCTGAAAATATGGGATAAGTGCATTAGTGGAGATATTAAGATGAAGGCAGCTCCAAGCAAAGCGCTTTTCTACACTATAAACAAAGAAATGACTGATGAAATTAAGGCCCAGATACTAAAGGATCAGGAACAGAAAAAAGAATCTAGAGTGGCAGCTTTCGAGCGATTTGTCGATGGAATTGAGGCGGGGAAAACAGCTGAACAGTTAGTAAAAGAGGCACTTGATATTTAGGAGGGAGCAATGGCAGTTTTTATTCCAAGTGTTAAGCCGGAAGAGTTTAATAACAGCTATGGAGAAATGAAAGTATACGAAGCGTTGAGATCGTTGGATGATCAGTATACAGTGTTTTATTCACTTAGCTGGGTGGGAATAAATGAGAAGAGATCTGTGGGAGAAGCAGATTTTGTTATTGCGCATCCGCAAAAAGGGATATTTGTAATAGAAGTTAAATCTGGAGAAATCGAATACAAAAAGGGTGATTGGATACAGACAAACACAAAAAGTGGAGTTTCAAAAGTGATACACCCGTATGATCAGGCCAGGAAGAGTCAATTTGAGTTGTTGGATAGATTGTCTTCTTCAATAAGTGATTTCAGATTGCCGATGATGTGTTATGGAGTATGGTTTCCGTCAGTCGATATAAAACCTAATGCTCCGCTTCCACCAGAATCTCCAATAGAAGTTACACTTGATAGAACTAGCTTGGACAATCCAATTAAGGCAATAGAAAAGGCATATTCATATTGGGCCACCAAGTATCGTCAGGTTACGCTTGATCAAGCGCAGTTTCAGAAGGTCATAAATGTGTTGTGCCCACATTTTCATGTTGTTCCTAAGCTGAAGACTAAGATAGAAGAATTGGAAGATACATACATTCAGCTGACTAAACAACAAGTCTCCCTATTGGATTTTCTGGAGGAACAAAAAACAGCTGTAATACATGGGCTTGCAGGTACAGGCAAAACGGTTATCGCAGTGGAAAAAGCAAAAAGACTTGCTGCTCAAGGTCAGCAGGTGCTATTTCTTTGCTATAACAGTTTTTTACGGGATTCATTAAAGAATAATAATAGTATTCCAAATGTTACTTTTCATAATGCTCATTCCCTGGCTTTTGAAATAATGGGATCTTCAGATGCACCTATGAACCGTGTTTTAGAGGAATTTGAGGAGTACTTAGAGGAAGTATTTGATGAAGATAGTTGGGAGTATTCGAATATAATTGTTGATGAGGGGCAGGATCTTGATGATAGGCTCCTTAGCAGATTATATGAGCTGGTAAAGAATAAAAAGGGATGTATATATGTGTTTTACGATAAGAACCAGTTTATCATGAAGAATAAGCTTCCCAAATGGATAGAAGAGGCTGATTGTAAGCTAGTACTTCATAAGAATTGCAGAAATACCGCTGAGGTATTTAAAACATCGTGCAGTATTATGGGACTGGATGAAGTCTCTTATAATGATGTGCATGGTGAAACACCATCCATCAACTTCTATACTACTGAAAAGGAATTAAATGGAATAGTGGAGAGCTTTCTTAAGAGAATAACGGAAGAAGGCTTGACGGCTTCAGATGTTGTTATTCTTACGGCGACTACAGAAGATAATTCCTGGGTAGACGTTAATAAGAAATATGCTGGAGTAGAACTTACATCTACTGCAGAGCCTGGCAAGATATTGTTTACTACAATTAGGAAGTTCAAGGGGCTCGAGGCTGAGGCGATATTGATAGTTGATGCATCAATGCTTGCACTACAGAATCCTGAGAATAGAAGATTATTATATACCGGTTCATCACGGGCAAAGAATTTGCTGAATATTGCAATGTTGGAAGATGTTGAGACAAGCGCCTATGGAGATTATTTGAGAAGTATTGCGCCTAATCGTAATGTCCCCAAGAATAAAAAAGGACTAAAACGGTTGTTAAATGTAACAGTATAATTATGGGGGTTATGTCCGTTGAAGGAAGGAGTTTGGGGAATGGGTATTTTTGATGGGTTTAAGCGTAAAAAAATGACGCAGGATATAATGAGTCGTCCCGAGATTCAAGAGATGAAACGTCAAACAGCAGAAGATAACAGAGAGATAGAATTCCTTCAAAATGCGGATCGTCAGTATGAAACCGACAACGATATAGAGAAGCGCATAGCAGCTTATGAATCCATTCTGAAAAAAGGAACCAGATGGAATAGTTTCAATTTCCATTTATCTCTTGTATCAATGTATGTAAAAACAGAAAGAAATAATGAGGCGTGGGGACATCTTAATTTTATTTCTATGCAGTTTCCGGGGGAATATGAGACTCAGAAAATTCGCCATGAGCAATTTAAGATATTAAAGAAAGAGAAGAATTACCTAAATGCGCTTAGAACACTGTCTGTTTATCATGTCCTTTATACGAATACCCCTAAAGGATCTATTTTTGATGTTGAGAAGTTTATAAAAGAGGGAAAAACTACGGCAAAGGGTTTGGGATTGAGTGATGATCAGTTTAGGGCTCTGGCCAACAGGCTTAATTATTCTGCACATAAGTATCCTAATAAGGAAAAAGATGTAATCGCTATTTATGACAGTTTTGCCAAGGAGCAGGGACTTGTCTAAATTATGGATTTATCAATTTTAGCTCAATTTGCACTCAATGACAAATTCAAAAAAGTACGCTCCAAATTAAAAAGACAGCCGTTTGGCTCTGTTAGGGGATTTTATCTAGAATAGATCCCAGGCTCTCGACTGTCTGTGGATACTATATCAGATAATGGATGTTTTGAACAGCTCATATAAGAGACTTTTAGGTGAAGATCATTATGAATTCAAAAAGAATCTATACTTCTATCAGCATAGCCCTCTTTTTCCTGGTGATATCTCTGGGTGTTTTTATCATGCCCGTCATTGCATCGTCTGATTCCCCTACTCAAGAATTTACAATTGGAGTGCCAATAGACAGGTGTCCTATGTTTTACATTGACAGCGATTCCGGTGAAATCGTAGGAATCGGAGTAGATCTCATGAAATCAGCCGCTAAGGAAGCTGGTTTTGAGGTCGTATTCAAGGCCATAAGTGAACCTAATCTTAAAGAAGCTCTTGATAATACTGAGTATGACTTGGTTATGCCCTTTGGCAGTGCTGTTACAAGCGCATCTGGGGACGCAACCATCGTATCAGAAAATCTCATACAAACCCCATTTACCATTGTCAATACTGGTAAACAGTCTATTTCTGACATAAGTGCCACTAGAATCGGAATGTTAAAATCACAGGGCGGGGTCGCAGAAACTGTAAAACAGTTATACCCTGGAATAACGATAATCCTTTACGATTCCATGGCTGACTGCATTAAGGCGCTTAGAAAAAACGAAGTAGATGCACTTTTGCATAACTCATATACTTGGAGCTATGTGCTTCAAAAACCATCCTATAAGGATCTTAAAGTACAGCCTTCTGCCATGTTTTCAATGGATTTTCGTGCCGGCACTCTTGATACCGCAGAGGGAAGAAAACGCATTGAACTTATAAATGAAGGAATTACAGCTATTCCTGAAACCAAAAAGCAGGCTATAGCCCTTGATTACACTACTAGAGATCTATATGTGTACTCTTTCTGGGATTACCTGTATCAATATAAGTATTTCCTTATTGTCGGGACTATTCTTTTTATTGCGCTTGTTATTATGCTTGTCTTAAGACAGAAATCATATTTCGAAGAACAGAAGGAAAAGATGCGACTAATGGAGGATATCGATCCTCTCACCGGCGTACTTAGTCACAATGGTTTCAGGAAAAAGGTTGAGGAACTCCTTATCAATAACCCAGATACGGCATATACGATATCGTATAACAACATAAAGGACTTCAAGTTTATCAACGACAGCTTTGGATGGAAAGTGGGAGATGAGCTGCTAAAGTTCTGGACAGAGAGAAGTCTTGAAATTCTTACGGATAAAGAGGCCATTGGAAGGTATGATGGAGACCACTTTGTAATTCTTCGCTGCATGGGTGGCAATGAGCAGATTCTTCAGGATGAAAAATATGTTCTAGCCCCTGTCCGTAATTACTTAAAAGATCGCGGCAAAGACTTCATTGTAAGGTTCTGCACCGGCATATATGTTCTTATGCCGGATGACTATAAGGATATAAACGTAGATAAGATGCTCGACTATGCCCGTATTGCCGAGAGAAAAGTAAGAGAAACCAAGAAAGAAGGATTTGAGTTTTATAATCCAACGCAGTGGGACAGAGGTAAGCAAAGCGCAGGAATAGTAAGCCGTCTTCCTGCAGCTGTTGAGTCAGGGGAAATACAGGTATGGTATCAGCCACAGGTAAACTATAAGACAGGAAAGATAACAGGTGCAGAGGCTCTTTGCCGGTGGAACAGTAAAAAGAATGGGAATATTTCTCCTGGAGAATTTATTCCTATTCTTGAGGAGGCAGGGCTCATCTACGATCTTGATTGTCATGTGTGGGACACTGTATGCAAAGACTTAAGACGTTGGAATGAACAGGGTAGAGATATTTGTGTGTCTGTAAACCTTTCAAGACAAGATATTGTAAAGAACCCCGATGTGGCAGAGCATTTTAATACTTTAAAAGAGTTCTATAACCTGTCGCCAAAGCAGCTTCGTATTGAGATAACGGAAAGCGCATATGTTGAGAACTCAGATGTCATCATAAAGACCACCACTAAGCTTCGTGAGGCTGGCTTTGAAGTTGAGATGGACGATTTCGGTAGCGGATACTCATCACTAAATATGTTAAAAGAAGTAGTTTTAGATCGAATTAAGCTTGATCTTCGATTCATCACAGGCTCTGGAGATCAAAAGATGGGGCGGACGATACTTAGCTACATGGTTCAGATGCTCCAAGCTATTGGAACCTCCCTCATTGCAGAGGGTGTGGAGACGTTGGAACAGGCAGATTTCCTCGGAAGCCTTGGATGTGAGGAAATGCAGGGGTATTACTTCTACAAGCCCATGCCGGTAGATGAGTTTGAGAAACTTGATGGATTTGAAAAGAAATCAGATTTGAAATAATGTACGAATGGCTTAACAGGCAAAAGTAAAAAAGGTGCCCTAACATAGAGTTTAGGGCACCTTTTTTGTGATGGCCATAGGAAGATGACAAACTCTTTAGCACTGATAATGATAGGATAGAGGCTGAAAGCAAGAAAGGGCTTTAGGGATATTTAGGGATATTTACGCCGTCAAAAACGCAAAAATCTATTGAAAAAGAGCCCTATTTTGTTATAATAAAGTCAACAGGAGCTCCCACACCTCTCACTGAAGTGTCCAATGGGAGCACATTTTTATTTTAGGGGTAAATATGCAGCTTAAGAAGTCTAAGACGTATAAAGAACAGGTTGAGATACTTAAGAAAAAAGGCCTGGTTGTCGGAAATGATGGCGACGTTGTTAATTTTCTCAATCATGTAAATTATTACAGATTCTCTGGATATTTCCTTCCATTTATTTCCCAGTCAGATAAAAAGTTTCATGACAAGACGAGTTTTGAGAAGCTCAAGAACATATATTATTTTGATTCTGAGCTCAGAAAACTGCTTATGGGAACAATCGACGAGGTGGAAATATACCTTAAGTCACAGATATCTTATTATCATTCACAGAAGTATGGGGCTGAAGGATATACAGATGGGGTGAATTACAATGCAAAGCATAATCATAGCGCATTTATGCAGCGAGTTGCGGCATGTATAGCAGAGAATCAGAGAACACTTGTTGTAAAACACCACATGAATAACTATGGTGGGCATTTTCCTATATGGGTACTTATAGAGTATTTTTCGATAGGCATGTTGTCCTATTTTTACCGAGATCTGCCAAACAATGATAAGGCGGCTATCGCAAAAGATACATATGGTGTAAACTATCAGGTCCTTGATAGCTGGTTTAGATGTATCACAGATTTAAGAAATAAATGTGCTCATTATTCAAGACTTTACTATTGGATATTTACAGCATTACCAAGAATGCCTCAAGGAGAGACCTATATCCCGACTCGAAGGCTATTTGCTCAATTATATATGCTGAAGCTAATGTATCCGGATCAGAAGAGGTGGAATGATAACTTTGTAAAACCTCTGTCAAAGCTTATGAGAAAGTATAAAGACGACATAGATAAGGCGCATATTGATTTTCCTTATAAGTGGAAATCAATGCTGACGTATAAATAGGGGATAATCAAACTAGACCCGCAAAATGATTGCCCCTCAAAAACTTTGAATACCCTTTTTTAAACGGAGGCTTGCTGTAATAGCAGGCTTCTTTTTTGTTATGAACATATCCCCAATAAGGGTAATACCGCTTTTAAGCTACTACCCCGAAAAAGGGAACTGAGGCATTATTTTATTATGAAATACTGTTAATAATGGGCGAGGGATATGATTTCATACGACAGATTTTGGAAATATATACAAGAGAATAACATAACGCAATGGCGATAATCATTCCAACTGTTTGGATAATACTAATGGGGCACTCAATTCGAAAAGACCAATAATACACCCGGTAAATATCTTTATGTATTCCGAGATAGACGGTAATGGTGATCTAAAGGTTAAGAAGCCTCTGTCTAAGGCGGGAGACAAGGTTGTACTTGAGACTTTAATGGATGTGCGTCTAGGCATAGCTGCTTGCAGTGTATCAGAGAGTGAATGCAATAGTGGAAAATGCACGGCTGTTAAGATTATAGTTGAATAATTGTATTGTAGGATATATAGCTATGAATAATATAAAACTTATCCCATTACAGGATAGCGACAGAGAACAATTTATATTGGACAATCAGGAAGCTTTTAACTACGGAGCACTGGAAGAGTTCGGGCTTCGGGATAATCATTTTGAAGAAAATGATCAGATTATTTCCCGAGAGACAATAGAGAAATCGATTGATGGCGGCGAAGCATACAGGATTGTTGAGGACGGCAGGAGTGTCGGAGGAGTAATAATAAAGGTGGAAGGCAACAAGGGGGATCTTGATATTCTTTTTGTTACGCCTAAAGGTCATAGCAAGGGAATCGGATATGCCGCCTGGTGCGAGGTTGAGAAACTGCATCCTGAGGTCAAAATTTGGGAGACTGTTACACCGTACTTTGAGAAAAGGAATATTCATTTCTATGTGAATCGATGCGGATTCCATATAGTAGAGTTTTATAACAGTCATCACCCGGATCCGAATGATCTCGAGATGGCAGAGCAAATAGATGAGCAGTTCCCTGAGGGAATGTTCAGGTTTGAGAAGAGACTATAACTTTCAGTTAAATGTATCAAGGATGAGGATTACGATCACGGAAAAGTAACAAACTTCCAGGTGGGTTCATATGCAACCGAAGTGTAATTATTTTCGCCTTCTCTTAGAAGGTTTTATTACTTCTAAGAAAAGGCTTTTTGCATCAGAATTAGATAAATGATCAGTATTGAAGGATTTCTTCGCAAATACTATGGATTTCTTCTGTGAAAATAGTATCTTTAGGCCAAATGAAAGTGAAATCATGCTTTATTTTGAAATCATCAAGTGATAATACCTTCAGAGACCCTGAATTCAACTCAGATGTAACGGCTGCTTTGTATAAAAAGGTTATACCACAGTCCCTTTTTACAAGACTAATTATTGCATGCATGTTTTCAACCTGTATAAAGTGGATGAAGTTGCTTGTGGAGTAATTGTTCAAAGCTAAAGATCTTTCCAAAATATTACGTGTTCCTGACCCGGGTTCTCTTATCAATATTCGTTCAGAAAATAGATCTTTTAATTTCCTTGGCTTTTTGCCGAAAAAGTGGTTGGATGAGCAAACGGGGACAAATTCTTCCCGGCTAAATAGTAAGGTTTCATAGTCGTTTTCAGGATAATATCCTTCTATAAGCGCAAAATCTATAATACCATCTTGTAGCTTTCCGAGAAGCTCTGATGTGTTTCCGAAAAGAATCTTGATATCAAAATCGGGATGATTCTTAATGTAATTGCTGATGGGGGCTGCAATTACATATTCGCCGATGGTCATTGTAACGCCAAAAGAGATTTCTTTAATTCTATGGTCTTTTTGGGTAAGCCTTTCTTTGAGTCTTATATCATCGTTTTTAATCTGATTCATTTTTTTATAAAGAAGTTTTCCGCTGTCAGTTATCAACAGTTTTTTACCTTCTTGAGAAAACAGTTTTACTCCATATTCATTCTCGAGATAATGAATATGCTGAGAAACAGCGGGCTGAGTGATGTTGAGCACTTTTGCAGCCTTGGTAAAATTGAGGTATTTGCAAACACAAAGAAAGGTATCAATTCTAAAATCCAGCATTTTCAATCTCCACAACGATAAGAAATATTTATGATTAGATAATAATATATAATTTTAACTTTTTCAACGAAGGGCATAGAATAAGACCTGAAACAATAAGAAAAAGGAAAGAGGTATAATGATGGATTTTCTTAAAAAGAATTATCTGGGAATTTTTGTTTGCCTGGCTATAGCAGTTCCTTCCTGGATCTTAGGGAAAAGATTCCCTGTTATAGGTGGTGCGGTAATTGCAATTATTATTGGTATGATCATCACATTATTTTGGAATGATAAAGGAAAAGCATCTGCCGGAATCAGGTTTACGTCAAAGATGATATTACAGGCCGCTGTTGTGCTACTTGGATTCGGTATGAACCTTTCGGTTGTCCTTGATACAGGAAAACAGTCGCTTCCAATAATAATATGTACAATTTCAACTTCGCTAGGTATTGCATGGATCCTTCATAAAGTAATGAATATAAAGGGAAATACAGCAACGCTTATCGGCGTTGGTTCTTCGATATGTGGAGGTTCTGCAATAGCTGCAACCGCACCGGTTATAGATGCCGATGACGATGAAGTGGCGCAAGCGATTTCTGTAATTTTTTTCTTTAATGTACTTGCAGCACTTTTATTTCCATCATTAGGGAAAATAATCGGATTTGATATTACGACAGGCGACGCATTCGGAATATTTGCCGGAACTGCAGTTAATGATACATCATCTGTAACTGCAGCTGCATCAACATGGGACAGTATGTGGAATCTGGGAAGTCAGACTTTGGATAAGGCTGTTACAGTGAAACTGACCAGAACGCTGGCTATCATACCAATTACGCTTGTTCTTGCTTATCAGAGGGCGCGGGAAGCAAAAAAGACAGGAACATCTACCAGTGGATTTAGTTTCAGAAGAGCATTTCCAATGTTCATAGTGTTTTTTGTACTTGCTTCTATCATAACAACCTTCTGCCTCAGCATAGGTATCTCTTCTGATGTGTTTAATCCACTTAAAGAACTTAGCAAATTTTTTATCATTATGGCTATGGCGGCAATTGGGCTGAACAGTAATGTGATTAAACTTATAAAATCAGGAGGAAAGCCCATCATACTTGGAGGATGTTGCTGGATCGGTATAACGCTGGTTAGTCTCATATTACAGCATGTGATGGGAATTTGGTGATGTGATAAAGCAGTAAAGGTCTTTGTAGAGAATAACAGTGCGTTATCTCTGAAGATAATGAAATACTGTGGAATGCTCAAGCGGCATTATCCACAGTATTTTTATTTGAATTATTATCTTTTGATCCAAAGGTAATGAAAAACAGCATCATGAAGATGAGTCCAAAACCTATGGCATCGTATACGGTAAAAACACTTTTTAAAACGAATGTTGAAATAAGAGCAGCCGTTATGGGTTCAGCAAAACTATAAAGAATTGCCTTTTGTGGTCCGATCTTTGATACTCCGCTTATGTATAGGGTAAAGGCACAGATATTACCGATTATGACAACAAAGAGTATTCCCAATATTCCCATAAGATTTGGAACGTAATGAATGTTCCATGTTCTAAAAGCTATCCCTAAAAGGATGCCACCAAGTAAAAATGACCATCCCTGAGCAACTATGACTGGAACGTTATCAGTAACCTTTGGGGCTAGCACATTGTAGATCATTACACAGAATGCGCTGCCGATACCTGCTGCAAGAGCTGGAAGAGGCAATGAAATATGCCCAAAATCACCATGCGTTGTTAATAGGAAAACTCCAGATATGGCTAAACCAATTGATATGATTTCAAATGATTTTGGTAATCTCCTAGCAGTTACACATGTAAAGGCCAGGATAAATATCGGTGCAAGGTCTTGCAGTATTGTTCCCATTGCTGCGTTTGAAAGTTCTATCGTAAGAAAATAAAGGAACTGGCAGGTACTTACTCCGGCTATTCCGTATATCAGCATCCATTTTGCCTGCTCGGCATTTTTCCAAGGCTTAAATACAGTGTCCTTATGTTTTATGAGGCAATATATGAGGATGAGGATGCCTGCGAGACCAAGTCTTATAGGTACAAGCCATCTGCTATCCATCTGTTGTACCGTAAACAGGTATTGCCCCATTGATCCGGACAATCCCCAGCATGATGCCCCAAGCAGCGTATATATAATTCCCTTTATGTTATTTTTCATCGAATTGCTACTCCTAACAGAAGAAATATATAACACATTCGGAGACTGTTTTCAATTCTGCTTCGCGAAATAGTTATTCATAGCAAATTCAAAATGTTCTTCAAATTTCTGAATGGCTTCTTTTGAAATCTCTGAGTCTGGTTCCATCATATCAAAAGCATGATACATTCCCTCATAAACATCAACGCTGGCTTCAACTCCAGCGTTTTTTAGGTTGCTGATAAATGTAAGAGTTTCATCATAAAATGGTTCTGCTGTTCCAACAAAGGTATAAGCTGGCGGGAGGTTAGAGTAATTTGTCTGCCTTGCCGGAGCAGCGTAGGGTGGAACATTGGATTTATCCATGCCTCTCAGATACATAGCCCATGCCTGGTGATTACGCCTTGTATTCCAGACTTTTGCATGATTATTTCTGGAGCTGTCGGTGTCATGATTATCTATCATGGGGTATAGTGGCATCTGATATGCTATGCCGACATCTTTGGTATCCCTGGCTTTCATGCATATGGCAGCACAGAGACCACCTCCGGCACTTTCTCCACCGACCATGATCTGATCATCCCTTATCCCAAGCTCATAAACATGTTCCTTCAGATAGAGAAGGGCTGCATAACAGTCATCAAAACCTGCAGGGAACGGGTGTAATACAGAAAGTCTGTAACCAACCGAGATAACAACTGCTCCATATTCTTTTACAAGGCTCTCAGCACGTCCGACATAAACCATTTCTTTAATGCCAGTAGCGTATCCTCCACCATGGATCCAGAGGATTCCGGGGGAATTTCCGGTGTGACCTTTTCTTTTCAATATAAGTATGGGTATCTTGTGGCCATTGGCATCGATGAGCCGCTTTTCAGCTGATACACCTTTATCCGGCCAGAATCTGAATGATCTCATTTGTTTTTCTCCATTAATAATGTAAGAGGTTAAGCATATTTTATCCAAATATAGCACATGGCAGCAATGACTATTTATCCCTGATGCAGCCTGTATTTGAGTGGTGGCAAATTTATGGGACTTGTCAAATGTTATAACAGTGTTATAAGGGGAAAGTATGCCTGGCATAAAGACATCACAGGAGGTGATCTGGACAATTGTTCAGGAGGGATTCACTGAATCCGGTATGAAAAACAACTACCGTAGAATCCTTTGAATAGTCTATGCCTACATATTGTCGGACAAAAAGCCTTTTTTGTTATCACCGGTCATTTCTTCCATACTTATATAGAGGGCTTATATAGTGTTCTAAATTATAGAAAAGCAGCGATTATACCTGGTTCTACGGAGCCAGGTATTTTTTTGCCCTCTGAGGAGGTGGTGAGAAATATGGATGCATGAATCATGTGCTTAAGGAAGAAGAGGACAGAAAAGTTTACCACCCTAGAATTTCTTCCAACACCCCACAAATCATAGGGTGGTTAAGTATGCCTAGGGGTATTACATTATAGTACGAGGAGATTTTAATATGAGTGATAGCAATAACAACAGGAGCAGATCCAAGTATAAAAAGCAGGAAAACTCTTCAAAGAATCTTGCACTTGTAAATGCCAATGTTCATAATTACCTGAATGTGATCCAGACTGAAAAGCATAAATCAAATCCTGAAATGGCCGAGATCCTTGATGTGGAGATAAAGTACTACGAGACTATTAAGAGGAATGGCGGACCACTTGACTATGACAGACTATATGCGCTTTATGAAAAGCTGAGAGTCAATCCGCTGAAACTATTGATGGATGACCCAAACGCACCGCTCTTTCTGGATGAGGGTACTGGAGATAAGCCATACTTCGAGATGTTGGAGGGGCTGATCTCTGCTCTTAAGAGGATCGAGGATGAGGATGAACATGCCGACAAGATAATTGGCACCTACGACCGGTTTGGAAAGTATCTTAAGGAACATTTCAGAAAAAGAATAGATGACAGATCCGAGGAACAGGGAAGTGAAGAGGACTGATTTAGTTAAGAGTTTTTGTAGTATCGAAAGTATTTAGCTAGAGTATTAAGTCAAAATTGAACCGGAGAGAACAAGAAGAAATACTCTTGTACTCTCTGGTTTTTTATTAGGGGGGATTGTAACAATTGTTTTCTTGTTTATAGTAGGGAGGAACTAAAAAATGATGCACAGATTAACGGCTCACCAGCTTGCCATTGAGATTTGCAGAAAGGAGAAACTTGAATATTTTTCGGTCCTGATGCTGGCGAAAATGCTGCTGGAACGATACTGCTATGCTTACGGGACACCGACAGATATGAGTCCGGAGGAGATAAAGAAGAACAAGCAGGAGATACGAAGGAAATATATAAACATCATAACGAAGAAAGGGCGATTTAAAAATGCCGATTATGGGGACTTTATCTGGGAAGTTGTAAAGGCACCATGGTTTAAGGAAAAATCAGAGATGATCCTCGATGAGATAGAAAAACTTCTAGATGGGGATATTTCAAAGGGCGATTATGATTATGAAAAGGATAAGGATCGTGAGGGGAAACGGCTTCGTATCATCCTTAAAGAAAGATTTCTACGTGGAAAGAATAATATAAAATCAGAGGAGACGATAGGCACAATGATCGGGGTGTGCCGGGCCACTGTTTTCCGCAAAGAACCGGATGCTATCGTGCTTTTTGGAGCTCTTATGTGGAGCTATGCTATGCGAAGGGAACTGGAAGATATTGGTGCGGGAATAATTTCTTCAGAAGTTGAAGAAGATGAGCCAGCTGATATCAGTATTTTAGCAATGCAGCCTGTAACAGAATAAGTGTGATATAAGAACAGCTATGGAGAAGTCTGTAGCTGTTTTTTGATGCGACAAAGATGAGACCGGGATGCGACTGGAATGAGACTGAGATGCGACAAAAGCTAGACTGGGATTGGACAAGATTGCGACAAAGTTTAGATTCAATTTAGATTTGGATGAGACTGAAATAGCCTGTTTCTATGGTAATATGCTCACTGTTAAAAAACGAAGGAGGTAAAAGAATTGTTGGGAAGAGTATTTAACAGCATTTGCGGTCCTCCATGAACGAGTTTCTTCTATATATAAGTACTTACTTTTGGAAAGGGAATTATCATGGATAAGCTGTATGGAAGAACTGTCGGGGAACGGATAAGGTTGCTTAGGGAAAGTGCTGGAATCCGGCAGGAAGATTTAGCTAAAGACTTTAAACTTGCGAACGCAGGAGTGGTTTCGTTTTATGAGAATGACAGAAGACCGCTTCCTACGGATATAGTCGTTGCTTACTCAAATAAGTTTGATGTAACGACAGACTGGATTCTAAAAGGGAATGCAAGTTAGAGGTATGCTTTGACACTATACAAATCTTATAAGTTTTATACAGATTGTAAAATGACCTTTGCTACCGTAGGACTTACAATTAATAAGGTAGAAAAAAGTTCTGCGGTTTCAAAGGGGGAGACGCAATGAGAGCAAGAAAGAAGACAACTATTCTCGATGACTACAAGATGGCAAACGATGAAAAAAGAGTAAGGATAATCCTTGATAATTATCCTGGCTTTATGACATTTGTAAATGCTTATGAATTTGGTCTTGTTGATACCATAAAGGCAGAGCGTTTATACAACAGACGTGCTGCTATCGGAGATACAGGCGTCAGAGTCCAGACCTCTAACATCGGTAATCCTACTTCCAGTGAAGGCGATGAGGATAAGCTGGTGAGGGAGGCAGTAAGAGCTGGGGATTATATCACTGCACTTCGAGGAGCTGACAGGTATGAAAAGCATAAGTGGGAAATACTTACGCTTAAAGATATGCGTGAAACATATGCGCTTGTAGACAAACAGATCGGGACACTTGAAGATGAGAAAGAACTTTTCAGAAGGTATCTCAGGCATGAATTCAATCTTGCGACCATTGCCGGCTCTGAGGGAGTCACTGTTGAAGCTATGAAGAAGAGATTTAAAAATGCAAGAAATGATGTTATAGATAATACTCTCTTCTGGCTTGAGATGAAGCGGCCCTACTTATATTTGGATCAAAAAGGAGCTTAAGGTAATGAATAATCAGTTGGAAATGGCAAAGAAAACCCGTAGTACTGTGAAACGCTTATATACATATGAAGAGATATCACAGCTGATAGCCGGGGATAAAAGAACAATAAGGAAGATGGCAGAAGCCTGTGGAGCATATCATTACATTAACAGAGCCACAGTGTATATAGATTATCCTACACTGGAAGAATTTATTCTGACACATAACAGGAATCGATAACGTAAGAACCGGACTTGGGAGATTCAGATTAGTTCTTGCGACTGCGCTAGAATAGAGTCATAATAATATTGTGCTGAAGTGCTTTTCATGAATTCAAGCCAAGTCTAATTTCATAAACGTCTTAAGCTTTTGCAGAAAGGAATCATATGGGCAATGACATTGCTACTGTAAAAGATACTAAAGCAAAGGCAACAAGACTGATGCGACTCAAAGAAGCTTCGGAGTATTTTAAGGTGGGCAGAGCAACTATGAAAAAGTTGGCAGAAGCCTGCGGAGCTTATTATCCACATAGCAAGACGCTTGTTTTTGTGGATCCGGAACTTGTAGAGGAGTATTTACGAACCGCGAAAAAACGGTAGTTATGGAGGAAGCATGGCAGAATCAAGAAAAGACTTAAAGGGTAACACCCTCTTCCGTGGAGAGCATCAGAGAAAATCAGACAAGCGTTATATGTATATCTACACAGATCCTATTGGAAGGAAAAAATACATATATGCTGATAATTTATTAGAACTCAGACGGAAAGAGGACAAACTAAAAAGGGATCAGCTGGATGGACTTGATATCTATGCCGCTGGCCTAGCAACCATCAATTCAACATATGACAGATACATTTCAACAAGGATCGACCTGAAGGATTCAACCCAGAGCAATTACGAATATACTTACGAGCACTATATCAGGGATGATTTCGGGAAAAAGAAAATTGTTGATGTGAAGTATTCCGATGTGTTGCAGTTCTACACCTTTTTGCATACGGAAAGACATCTTTCATTTTCTACTATTGAATCAGTAGATGGACTTTTACATCCGACATTCGAGTTGGCTGTAAGGGATGATATAATAAGAAAGAACCCGACCGATGGTGCAAAGAGAGAACTTGCGAAGAGACTTCCAAAATCGGAGACGGAGAGACAGGCACTTACTCCTGAGCAACAGAAAGCCTTCATGGAATATGTAGCCATGAGTCCGGTGTATTATCACTGGTGGCCGCTCTTTACAGTACTCTTTGGAACCGGGATGCGAATTGGTGAGCTGACAGGCCTTCGATGGCAGGACATTGACCTGAAGGAGGGATGGATAGATGTAAATCATACACTGTCGTACTACCCTCAGAAAGGCTCCCGCTCATCAAAGCTCAGGATCTCGACACCAAAGACCAGAGCAGGTTGCAGAATCATTCCCATGATGGATACAGTAAAGGATGCATTCCAGTTTGAGAAGGAAAATCAACTTGCAGGCAAGGGCTACAATCAGACGGTGGTGGACGGATATTCCGGATTCATCTTCCAGAATAAGTATGGCTCAGTTGTGAGCGCTCCCTCAGTCAACAAAGCAATCAAGAGAATCTATAATGACTACAATCATGAGGAAGAGCTTGATGCCATCAGGGAAGACAGAGATCCAATAATACTTCCGCATTTTACATGCCACTATTGTAGACGAACATTTGCTACAAGGCTCTGCGAGGTGGAAGACAATCCTAAAGTGATCCAGGCGGTGATGGGGCACAAACAGATTTCAACAACTTATGAAATCTATGCTGATTCATCAGATCGGAGAAACAAAGAATCGATAATGAAGCTTGCAGCAAAGCTTAATGGCGTTTTCTAAATGGTACTCCGAAAAGAAATTTTCTGACAAACCAGAATTGACAAAACAACATTTTGACAAACGAGCATTTTTAGTCAAAGGAAAAGCGTAAAAGGTATCAGAAAGTATACGCTGAAATAAGTACGAAAAACCGTGACTGATATAGCCTTTGACAAACAGCTGACAAATTTAAGGGGAAGTCAAATGTCCGCAGATGTTCTCAAATGCGGAACCCCAAAAGCACAGTGATGAGGATAGATGCTCGCCAATGTTCTCAAATGTTCACAGATGCTTAAGCGGTCGGAAAAATCCCGACGCTCAAGAGCTCTAAGTGAACCAAGGGGAATCGAGATACCATGGAGAGGTAAAAACGTCCAAATAAATCCAAACGTGCCTTAAAAGTACTACGATTTCTTTGGAGCTCAACGGCCTTCTACGGCGTTCAGTACCGAGATTGCACCTGGCGGACTTCCGCTCTATTCGCTTATTGGAGTCATTTAGTGTTGTCAAAATGTGGCAAAAAATGATTCAGATTCATGAGGAACAGTTGATCATGAGAAGATAATACCGGTTATCTTGCCTGACTCCAGAAGCAATAAATAAATCTAACTATATAAGGACATATACATTTTTCAAATGAAAAGAAGAATGTGTATGTCCTTTTTATATTCTTCTTTTCTTACACATCTTGGCCACCAAAGAAGGAGGCTTAAAGATGAATCGACCAAAACCACCACCAGTTGATCTAGACAAATATTGTGAAGGCAGATCCAGGAACTTTGTTTCCTATCAGGACGGAGCCAGGATGTACGGAATGAGTTATTGGGGCTTCGTAAGGTTGTGCCAGGAAATTGAAGCTAACATCCCACTGCGAAAAACTTCAATAGTAGATACGGAGATTGTTGATGCATACATAGAATCTCTGGCAGATGAAAACACAGAAAAGAAGGAGAAAGTCGATATGGCAAGAAAGAAATATGAAGATCTGGAAGATCTTATCAAATTAGGGAAAAAGAAATATGTCCGTATAGCAGAAGGAGCTGAGCTTTATTCAGTTGGACTCCATACCTTTGAGTCATGGGGAAAGGATGCAGGAGCTATAAGGAAAGTCAAAGGAGTTGTTCTTGTAAACACAGAGAAGATTGATAGATTTATCGAATCATTTGCGGAGGATTGATCATGAGTAAAGTAATTGCAGTAGCTAATCAGAAAGGCGGAGTTGGTAAAACAGTAACTAGCGTAAATCTTGGTATTGGACTTGCAAGGGAAGGAAAGAAAGTCCTGATGATAGATTCAGATCCTCAGGGGTCCCTTACTATCAGTCTTGGATGTGTAGAACCAGACAATCTTGATTATTCCCTGGCTAATGCACTTATCAATATCATCAACGAAGATCCAGTGGATGTGACTAAAGGGATCATTCATCACGAAGAGGGCGTTGATATAATGCCGGGTAACATTGAACTTTCGAGTCTTGAGATCACATTAACAGGTGTGATCAGCAGAGAAACAATCCTTAGAGAATACGTTGATAAAGCCAGAGAGCTATATGACTACATAATAATAGACTGCATGCCATCTCTTGGAATGATGACTATAAATGCTCTGGCTTGTGCTGATTCAGTGCTTATACCGGTGCAGGCAGCTTATCTTCCTGTAAAGGGCCTGCAACAGCTGATCAAGACCATAGGAAGAGTCAAGAAGCAGCTTAATCCTAAGCTCGAGATTGAAGGAAGTCCAAGTTCCTGAAGCTTAACAACATGCATCTTGAATATGTCATGGATTGCATGAAGAACAATACTACAAAGGTCAGGAATATAAAGAATTATTTGTTATCAGCACTGTTTAACGCACCAACAACCATGGGAAGCTATTATCAGTCAGAAGTAAGCCATGATTTGGCTTGCGGAGCAATTTAAGAAGGGAGAATCACATTATGCTAGCTATAATTTTACTGCCACTTGGAATAATACTTGGAATAGCAAAGGTCCTTATAACCAGGCTTGATCTGCTCAATTCGCTTATGGCAGGTGCGGTGCCAATCTTTCTGACCCGTAATATGGGCCTAGATGAAAAGACATCTTGGATTATATTTGGCGTTGCTGCCCTTGTGGCCTTTATCCTCCAACATATGTTTAAGATTGGGAAAATCCTGCTTGGTATCTGGGGCTGTGTGGCTGTAGGGATTCTCTGCTATCTCTTCAGGGATAGCAGCCCATACACCACACGAATAATTACTGCAGGCGTAGGAATGGTTATAGCAGTAGTTATGAACTTTGGATTTTGGATGCTGGAGGACTAATACGGCATCCTATCCGAAACAAAAAGCAGTGGAACCAGGGTCACTTTAAGTATTACAGGGCTTTATGGATATTCTATCTTTGTTTTCACTATGACAAAATTAAAGGGACGGGATTTGTACCTATTTTTGTATCTGATTGCTTAAAATGGATTACTAACACTGCTACTGGGCGTTTTGTTTATGCATCTTTCCTGCAATTATTGCAGATGCAATGGAGAAGATATATAAGGCTGCCAGAATTCCTATTGCCATTCTCATTCCCAGATGCTCTGCGTTAAAGCCTGTAAGGGCAGTAAAAACAACACCTCCGATACCTGTTGCTGTAGTGATCATTCCAGTGGCAAGAGCAGAGTTTTTACCTGAGAAAGGAAGCATCATGTTAAGGACACAGGGATAAATAGCGCCGCTGGCAAATCCCAGAGGAATGCACAGGATAAATACGATAAGGCTGTTGTCCATAAGGGACAGAATCACGGTTATTATAGGGATTGCTATAAGAGCAGTCATGAGGATGATTCTGGCTCTTTTTGCAAAGTAACCCACAAATACTCTTGAGGGGATCATCATTGCCCAGAATACTGAAAGGGCATAGCGGCCAAGGACTGAATCCAAAACGTCTGCAAACAGCGTTTCGATAAAGTATGCAAAGCCGTTTTCAAAGCCTACATAGATGCACATGATAACGCAAAGGAGCAGGATTCCGATAAGAACAAATTCTGTTCCCTTTTTTATTGATTCGTTCATGCTGCCTTCAACTGCGACAAATTCTCTTTTTTCGTTGCCGGAGGCCATAATTCCTGCAAAGGAGATGAGACTTCCCACTGCCAGAATTCCAAAAAGGACTTTCCAGGAGAGCCCTTTGTTTAGATAGTATTCAACCACAAGGGGAGCAATCAGGGCTCCTAAGGCATACATGGAAGTCATGAAGCCAATTTTTTTACTGCCGCTTATGGGATAGGTATCTGCAAGGGCAGCTATGGTTATGAACTGAAGTGCGCTTGTAGTGAGCCCTAAGAAGAATACGCCGATTACAAATGCACTTTGTATGTTGAGCAAAAGAATTCCTATAGAAGCAAGTAGCTGAATTATCAGCAGTATCCTTATGCACTTGGTTTTTACGTTTGCATCTGCCCATGCTCCGAGAAGAAGAGGAGCAAGCATTGTTGCAAAGAGTTCCGTGGCAGCAAAAAGACCTTTGGAGGTTTCGGAAAGGTCATAGTTCTGGCCTATGCTTCGAAGGCTCGCCTGATAACCTCCTGCCTCAAAACCGTTGATGAAGATGATGAGGAAGAGGATAATCCATAGGAAATCGAATTTTTCAGCCTTACCGTTATTGTTCATAGACCCTCCTGGGCGGGGGTTTTTGCTAAGCCTGTTCTTTAATCCTGTCAAGAAGCTTTTGATACATATTCTCGTCGGTAGATTCTTTATCAGAACGGGCTATGGCGGCTATACTTACTTTCAGCGTCAGTTTGTTTCCATCAATTTCTTTAATGGAATTAACTGCGGTTTTAATTTTCTCTGTTAACATATCAAGTTCAGACTGCTTGGTTGTATAGGACAGCATTGCAAAGTCTGAGTTTGTCACTCTGGCTGCAACGATGCTGCCAGCAGTGCTTTTGAGTATCTCTTCACTCATGCGCTTAAGGACTTTATCTGCAAACTCTTTTCCATAGTCGGATATGACCCTGTCATGTCTGGTGTTTCTAAGGAGGATAAGGGCATAGTCTGTACCATTTTCATTGTAGTCGCTGGCATAGTCTATAAGGACATCCATGAAGGCTTTTCCGTTCATGAGGCTGGTGACGTGGTCCAAACGCTTTACCTGGAACAGACTGTCCATTCGTTGCATTTCTTCATCAACATCTATGAAGTATCCCATGAGACCGATAATCTTAGTTCCATCATAGATAGGAGACTTAAAGCACATAATGTTATGAAGAACGCCCTTGACAATGCAGTTTCCGGGAACATTCGCAATTATAGCGCCCTTTGAAAGAACGTCCAACTCATCATCTCTATATATCTTGCCGTCCACATGCCAGCCCATATCTTCGTCGTCTTTACCGTAGATGTCATCAATGGTAAAGCCGTAGAAATCGAGAAATGACCTGCTGGCGCCAAGGAATCTTCTGTTTTTATCCTTCCAGAAGAACTTTAAGTGTGAGGTGGTGACAGTGTTTACCCACATCTTTGCATACATGGCTGAATCAGCATCTTTAAGACCGTAATCTTCCGGATTATAGATATTCTTGTTGGTTGATAGGATGGAATCTGTGTCATCGGGAGTTGACTTTGTGCACAAAAGAAATTCTTTTCCCTCGGTACTTGGAATAAGCATGAGGGAGATTACCTTCAACTCGTAGTTTCCATTTTCCTGCTTTATCTTGAATATATTTTCGATAAAGCCCTTTGATGATGCTTTTATGCGGTCGTTAAGAGTAGTCCAATCGCAGAACTCTTCAAATTTCTTGGCATCGGACAGGGCTACGAAATTCTCTTTGAATTCGTTAATACGTATATCAAGAGTTGTGTTTTCTATTGCTATATCAGTAACATAACGGTATTTACCAACCAACGGATAAATAGAGTTTTTGGACGGATTGATCTGAGCAACAGAATCAAATATGTGATTGAGCTCTTTTAATCTGAATTCAAGGGTGTTATGTTTTGTAATACTATCATCTGAGGATATATTGCGTATGGAATTCATGATGACATGACTTCCGGCATTCTCAGCAATCTCTTTTCCCTTAAGACAAAAGATGTTTCCGTTGCTGGTAAAGTAGAAGGTCTCAAGGTTTTTGGACTGTTCCATATTACGGGCAAATTCTTCGAGCTTTGCAGCCAAAGGAGAGCCTGAGTTGAATACTATCTGATCGATCATTTCCAGGCTATAGGGCTTTTCAAAGATCTGCAGTTTGTAGACGTCATTCATGAAAAGAGTTCTGAATTTTCCGTTGTCATCTTCGATGAGGGCAAGGGATTCATCAGTACGTCTGGCACTGAAACTTACAACGTCATAGTAATGACGCCATTGTCTCTTTTCAATATCTATACCGCATGTGTTGATGTGCTCAAAGAATTCGTCAATTGGCATTGGTTTGCCATAAAAGTAGCCCTGAAGTCTGCCACAACCGATATTCTTAAGGAACTCCACCTGTTCTGCTGTTTCTACACCTTCTGCCAGAGTCATGATGTCTATTTCTTTGGCCATGGTGACGGTTGAAGTGATGATGGCCTTGGACCTGTCGGTGAAGGAATGGAGGAATTTCATATCCAGTTTCAGGGTGTCGAAATGATAATCCTTAAGCAGTGTGAGAGAAGAGTATCCGCTTCCGAAGTCATCCATCCAGACTTCATAACCGGTGCTTCTAAAGCTCTCGATCACAGATGTCATCAGCTCGGCGTCGGAAACGATCATGCTTTCGGTAATCTCAACATGAATGTAGTCCCTGGGAATATCATATTCATTCACTGCATCCTCTAAAACCTTGAGCATGTCAGCAGCTTCAAAATCAAGTCTTGAGAAATTGACCGACACCGGAACGGCGTCCAGACCATTGTGAAGACGCTCTGATATATCGGAGCAGACTTTTTTTACAATCCAGCAATCCAGCTTTGGAATCTGTTTGCTTTCTTCGAGAGCCCCAATGAAGACATCGGGATAGAGGAAACCGTATTCGGGATCTATCCATCTTGCCAGAGACTCGGCACCGCACAGCTGCCCTGTGAGCGCACGAATAACAGGCTGGTAGAATACCTTCACCCAGCCTTTTTCCAGTGCTTCGTCGATATGCTTGACCACGTGCTCCGCGATCTTTTTTCTTTCTGCGCTATTGTCTTTTGCAGGAGGCATATACGAAATCTCCACAAAATATTATTACTATATAGAGCATAACATAATATATGTCAAAATATATGAAAATAGAGATTAAATGATTATAAAATATATGGTGCAGAAGTACATTGATAACAAGAACAATCTTAAGACGACGACAAAGGGGATGTACGTTTTTGTCTTCAAACATTATATCAGTAATACTTTTGGAAAACGCAAGATTGTAGATATCAAATACTCAGATGTCCTTACTTATTATTTTCATATGCTTAAAGAGGATGGGTTAAGCGGGAGTATTGTTGATCATGTGCATGGTCTTTTACATCCTGCTTTTCAGATGGCTGTGAGAGATGGACTGATAAGGACAAACCCGACAGATGGCGCCATGGCAGAAGTGAAAGCAAGTAAGTACTTTGTTGTTGGAAAGAGAGAAGCTCTTTCTGCAGAACAGCAGAAAGCATTCATGGATTATCTTAAGAGTAATCGTGAATATACAGGGTGGGTTCCTGTCGTCACAGTGCTTCTTGGAACTGGTATGCGCATAGGAGAGTGCCTCGGTCTTACATGGAATGATCTTAATTTTAAAGAGAGGACAATATCCGTAAATCACACACTGACGGATAGGCCTGATGAACACGGACATACCCAGAAGAGAATCGAAACTCCAAAGACAAAGGCAGGAACAAGGATCATTCCTATGGTAGATGAAGTGTTTGATGCGTTCCTTGATGAGTACCAGATCCAAAAGTGCCTGGGATTTTGTGAAGAAGAGATTGATGGTTACAAGGACTTTGTTTTTTCAACAGCATCGCATACTGTTTATCTTGCTAGTGCAGTTAATCATGCAATTCACAGAGCTGCTGACAGTTATAATGAAAAGGAGAAGCATAGGGCTGAGTACGAGGAAAGAGAACCACTTCTTTTGCCGACCTTTTCAGCGCATAACCTCCGTCACACTTTTTGCACCAGGCTCTGCGAGAATGATGTTAACCTGAAGGTTATCCAGACAATTATGGGGCACTCTGATATCACAACTACGATGAACATCTACGCAGACTGCCATAAAGAAAAGAAGAAAGAAGCCCTGGATAGTCTTAAGGGCAAGCTGATTCTTTAACTGCTGTTGTTCCCGAAGTGGGAACAGCAGAACATCTCAATTTGTATATGAAGTGGTCAGAAAACTAGTGACACTCACTATTACAGGAGGTATAATTAATAGGTAGATAGCAATTCCAAGATGTGCCTTGAAAAATGTAATGTCCTATAGTTGGAAATTGCAGTCCAAAGGTACTGAACAATGAGCATAGTGGTAGCCGTAACTGAGCACCACTAAAAAATGGAGTTGCCTCATCAGTGACAATATTTTCGTTCCCCTCAGTGGTCTTTGAGGGAGTAATTCATTGAATGTTTCTTGAGGAATAGTTCCTTTCAATTCCGCTTAATTCCGGAAGAAGGACAATATCCAAAACGTGTTCCCGACACTGAAGAGTTCTAAATAATTGACAAATCCAGTGTTTATCTGGATTTGCATGGATTATTGATGAATCCGGCATTGGCTCGGATTCGTGTAGATGGTTGAAAAACCTTCTTGTGCAAATTTTCGGGCGCCCTCGTGGCGCCCGTATTCTTGATATTTCAGGCGCGTCTGTATTCCTGGCAGTACTTGCGCTCGTATTCTTGATTCAGGGGGCTGTTCCCACACACCACGCTTCTGATTCGTGGCACCACTCATTGTTCTGATGCGTGGAAATTTCCTTTTTTAAATTCAGGCAATCAATATATAACTCTATGTTACTTATAGGTATTCTATTAAGCCATGCATTTATGCCTCTAGCAAGGAAAAAGTACATTCAGGGGCATATTTATCTGAGCTACAGAATTGCGCTTAAATGCGAAGTATGCCCTAGATAAGAAAAATCTATTATCCAGGGCATACGTTATGGCACTTCAAGGGTATTGCTTAGAGCGAAGTATGCCCTAATCAAGGTAAAAATGTTTGAGAAGGCATACTTCAATCAATTTCGTTATAAAAAATGAATAATAGTATGCCTTCGAATGGAGAATATGTCATTGAAAGGCATATATTACAATTTTTCATGCTATATAAGGTCAAAACATAAGACAAGCAGAAAGGATACTCTTTCTCATCACATGAAGATACTGGTGGATTCAGGTCTTGTTAATGACAGAAAGGAAGGCAAGTGGCACTACTATTCAATAAACACAGCCATAATGAAAGAATTCTGTGGTTTTATAAAAACTCTCTGTAATGAAACCACCGGCAAATGTTGTAAGGAATGAACGAGAGAACAAAATCGATTCATTCTTTGGCCTTTCTTTTATTTTGCAAAGAAATTAAAAGAAAATAAACTTTCAAATCATATCTTGACACGGTGTCAGAATGACCATATAATTCAAATTGACACGATGTCAGAATAAAAAACATAGGAGCATGAATCATGCCAAAAGGATCCCCTGAAAGAACCGCAGCAAGAAAAGAAGAAATCATAAACGCCTGCGAGAAACTGTATCAAACCATGAGCTTTAAGGATATAACTCTTAAAGAGATCGGGAGCGAAACCTCTTTTTCAAGACCCACCATATACAACTATTTCCAGACAAAAGAGGAGATATTCCTTGCGCTGTTTGAACGTGAGTATATGAGGTGGAATGAAGAACTGGAATCTATCCTTCAGGACAATGAAAGCCTTACGAAGGAGCAGATCGCTGAGAAGCTTGCATCATCCCTCGCAAACAGACCACAGCTGCTTGCCATGAACAATTTCGATATGGAGGCAAACAGCAGGCATGAACTTCTGATTTCCTTCAAAGTGGCTTACGGTCAGTCACTGAAGAACGTGGGAATGATACTTACCAAGTTCTGCCCTGAGAAGTCGGAAAAAGAGATCCGGGACATCTTATATGTCTTTTTCCCGTTTATGTTTGGCATTTATCCGTACACTGCAGTAACAGACAAGCAGAAGGATGCTATGAAACAGGCAAATGTGGACTATGTATATCAGTCTGTTTTTGAGATGACCAATAATTGTCTGATGAAGCTTTTATAAAGAGATGCAGAGAGATAAAACAGCAGATCTAAGGAGGGTAAGTGGCGATGAAATACACAAAACTTGGAAATTCAGACTTAAACGTATCACGTATCTGCATGGGCTGCATGGGATTTGGAGATGCTACGAAGGGACAGCACAGCTGGACTCTTGATGAAGAGCATTCCAGAGAGATCATTAAAAGAGGGCTCGATTTGGGCGTTAATTTCTATGATACCGCTATAGCTTATCAGAGCGGAACCAGCGAGCAGTATGTCGGCCGTGCTCTAAGGGATTTTGCAAAGCGTGAAGATGTAGTTGTTGCGACAAAATTCCTTCCCAGAACACCGGAAGAAATTGAAAAAGGAATAACCGGTCAGCAGCATATCGAGAACATGGTAAATACAAGCCTTCAGAATCTTGGAATGGACTACGTGGATCTGTATATCTATCACATGTGGGATTGGAATACAGAACTCTATGACATAATGGATGGTTTAAACCGCATCGTGAAAGCAGGTAAGGCAAGATATATCGGCATTTCAAACTGCTTTGCGTGGCAGATTGCCAAGGCTAATGCGCTTGCAGAAAAAGAGGGCTTTGCTAAATTTGTTTCAATTCAGGGGCATTACAATCTTATCTTCAGAGAAGAAGAGCGCGAGATGGTTCCGTATTGTGAAGAAGAGAATATTGCACTTACTCCTTACAGCGCACTGGCAAGCGGAAGACTTTCACGAAAGCCCGGCGAAGGTGACACAAAGCGCGCAACCGAGGATACCTATGCGAAGTTTAAATATGATACTACAGCAGAACAGGATGCTGTGATCATAAATCGTGTGGCAGAACTTGCAGATAGGCATGGTGTGACTATGACGGAAGTATCCCTGGCATGGCTCCTTACAAAGGTGACTGCCCCTGTTTGCGGAGCAACCAAGCTTCATCACATCGAAGGCGCAGCAAAGGCAGTGGATCTGGTGCTGACAGACGATGAGCTTAAGTACCTCGAAGAGCCATATGTGCCTCATTCACTTGCAGGTGTTATGGCGCAGAATAAAAGAACCGACGCATCCAAGAAACATGTGTGGTCCACCGGAGACCAGAAGATAGGAAAGTGAGGAAGACAAAAATGAGTG
The DNA here is from genome assembly GCF_000420865.1 of Butyrivibrio sp. XPD2006. Taxonomy (GTDB): domain Bacteria; phylum Bacillota; class Clostridia; order Lachnospirales; family Lachnospiraceae; genus Butyrivibrio. The sequence goes on along the minus strand of NZ_ATVT01000006.1, from coordinate 187,292 downwards.
AGAAAATCGTACAGACAGCAGGAAGAGATCAACTTGGTGAGTTTGCACCAATGTTTGCACATTTAAATGATGACGTTCTCTTTGGAGAAGTCTGGAATGAAGAAGCGATCGATGTTAAGACAAAATGCATCATCACGGTAGTTTCACTTATGGCTTCCGGAATCACAGATTCATCTCTTTCATATCATCTTCAGAATGCGAAATCGCATGGAGTAACTAAGGAGGAAATCGCGGCAATCATCACACATGCCACCATGTATGTTGGCTGGCCTAAGGGCTGGGCTGTGTTCCGTCTGGCAAAAGAGATATGGAACGAGTAAAGGCTATTGATGAAGTAAAGAAGCCGGAGGTGCATCTGTGGCAGATTATTTAAAGGAAATCAAGGGTGGCTGAAAGCCTCAGGCAGGGGTACCGGATTTTTCATCTGAAGCATATATAGCCTTTAATAATATCGGAGTAAGGATAGAGCTCAATATTATCAAAAGAATTACTGCGGTAAAGTATCTGCTGTCGACGATATCAGCTTTAAGGCCTCTTTGAGCTACGATAAGAGCGACTTCGCCCCTTGTCATCATACCGACACCGATCTTTAATGAGTCAGAGGTGTTGTACTTAAGGAGCTTTGCTGCAATTCCGCAGCCTACAACCTTTCCGAGGAGTCCAACGACTACAAAGGCTGCAGAAAACGCAAGGATTGTCATGTCGACAGACCTGAGGTTTGTCTGAAGTCCCACACTTGCGAAGAATACAGGCCCAAATATCATATATGAATTTATGTCCATCTTTCTGTCTATGTACTGAGAGTTGTCCAGAGAGCTGAGGATAATGCCGGCAACATATGCGCCGGTGATATCCGCTACGCCGAAGTACTTATCAGCAACATAAGACATCGCAAAGGCCAGTGCCAGGCCCATGATCGGGATTCTTCTGGTATGTGGCCATTTTGCTTCCGCTTTTGACATTATCTTAAATATGATTATTCCGACAACAACCGAAAGCGCAAAGAAAGCCACAGTCTTTAAGCAAACAGCTGCAAGATTGGCATTGGGATCTTTCAGGCCCAGAACAGCTGTAAGAACCACAATTCCTATTACGTCATCTATGATTGCGGCGCTCATGATTGTTGTTCCGACTTCTGTGGATATTTTTCCAAGTTCCTTGAGAACCTGAACTGTTATGCTCACGGAAGTAGCTGTAAGAATAGTGCCTATGAAGAGTGCTTTTATGAATTCGGTTGATCCCGGAGCTGCAAAGCCATAGAAGGCCATGTACAGGAGAGTACCCAGAACAAGGGGAACTCCGACGCCGGTGCATGCCAGGATCGTTGCCTTTAATCCTGATTTTTTGAGCTTGTCGATGTCTGTTTCCAGTCCTGCACTGAACATCAGAAGAATTACACCGATTTCGGCCATGCCTGACAGGAAATCACTGGAATTAACAAGATTAAACAGGGTTGGCCCTATGAGAAGACCTGCGATGATCTCACCGGCAACCTGTGGAGCATGAAGCCTTCTGGCTATCAGTCCGAAGAGCTTTGCGCTGACAATAATTATAAAAAGATCTCTTAATATCTGAATTGTATCCATTTGTTTACCTCCATCTTATAGATGCTAAGAACTGAGTATGATACTTTTTTTGCTAAAAATCAAGTTAAAAAAGTATAACCAAATCGGTTTGGCGCATATTATGTGATAAAATAATGATAACAATAATCATGTATTCTTAACTGCCAGACCGGAGGCTGAAGTTTGAGAAGAGGCCTGATAATAGCAATAAATCTCTTAATAATGGGATTCATCCTGTTCTTCATCGTCAGGTATGCGAACGAAAAGGCTGATGAGAGCTACGAGAATGGAATTATCGCCTTTGAAAAGATGACCGTGACCACCAATCAGATCATCGCCAATTACCTTGAGGATGAGCAGCATCTTTGTGATATATGGGCGAACTATGTCAATTTTTCTGCGCAGGAAGGCGCGCCTATGACTGATGATGAGGCTATATCCTTTATCAGAAGGGCAAAGACAACACCTGAGATCCAGGCACACCTTATATTTCTTGACAGTCCGAAAAGAGCAGGTATTTCAACGACTGCTAAGGTATCCGATCCTGATGTCTATGACGTTTCCTACAAGAATATAAATATCTTTGACAACATCGAAAGCGCCGGCAATTCCAATGATGCTGTCAAACTTACAAGAGCCTATACAAATCCCATGAACGGTGTACAATCCATCGCATTTTATAATTTTGTGACTGTCCTTGATAAGGAGAGTGGTGAGCAGAAAAGCGGCATACTGATGAGAGTTGTTCCGTTGAGCAGCCTTGAACAGAAGCTGGTTTTCCTTAAAGGTGAGTACGAGAACGTCGAGATAAGCCTGATAGACAAGGAAGGCAATTACGTTGTCCGTGGCAAGTCCTTTAAGAACAGCAATTTCTTTGAGTACTTCAAGTCATACAATAAGGCTTCAGCCGAAGAATATGGGCAGGTGACAGGGAAGATTGCCGGTGGGACGGGCACCATGACGATCAAGAACTTTAAAGGTGAGGATTGTATTTTATCTTACACACCTCTTGAGATTATGACGACATGGGTGCTACTGGCTTATATTCCGGCAAAAGACCTCGTGGCGAGCCGATCCATTGACTGGCTGCTCCTGGGAATAGCGTCACTTGGATTCTTGGCTCTTTTGATATTCAATTCCGTTGTCATGATGATTTACAACCGCGAGCTATCAGAGGCTGCACAGCAGGCGAATCAGGCCAATGAGGCCAAATCGTACTTCCTGTCCACAATGTCCCATGACATCCGTACACCTATGAACGCGATACTGGGATTAAATGAGATGGTACTCAGGGACTCTAAGGATGACAGTATCAGGATGTATTCGGAGAGCATAAGAACTGCCGGAAGCACGCTACTTGGTATCATCAATGATATTCTGGATTTCTCCAAGATAGAAGCCGGGAAAATGGAATTGGTAAATGTGGATTACAGCCCTGCTTCCCTTCTTAACGATCTCGTGAACATGATACAGCAGAAAGCGGAAGATAAAGGCCTTTCATTAAACCTGGATATAGACAGGAATATTCCGACGACCCTTAACGGAGATGAGATAAGGATCAAGCAGATTGTCATCAATATCCTCTCGAATGCCGTAAAGTATACCCATCAGGGATCCATAACCTTCTCGGTGCATGCGCATCAGATTCCGGATAAGCCTGATTCGGTCATGATCAGTGCCAGCGTCGCAGACACCGGTATAGGCATAAAACCCGAAGATCTTGATAAATTGTTTGTCGCCTTTGAGCGTATTGATGAAAAGAAGAACAGGAATATCGAGGGCACAGGACTCGGAATGGCCATTACCCAGAGATTTCTTGACATGATGGGAAGCCGCCTTGAGGTTGAGAGTGAATACGGTAAGGGCTCGGTATTTTCTTTTGAACTGGAGCAGAAGGTTGCTAATTGGGAGCCCATCGGAGATTTCGAGGAAGCCTTCAGACGCTCACTGAGTGAGCGGACCAATTATCGCGAGAAGTTCACGGCACCTACGGCAAGGGTGCTTGTGGTTGATGATACATCTGTAAACCTCATGGTGTTTGTAAATCTGCTTAAGCGGACTGAGCTTAAGATCGATACTGCGGAAAGTGGTGATGAGGGTATAGCTCTTTTTGCAAAAGAGCCTTATGACGTAATCTTCCTGGATCATATGATGCCGGAAAAAGACGGTATAGAGACCCTCAAGGAGATGAAGGCATTAACGGATACTCCGAATAGAGAGATTCCGATAATCTGTCTTACCGCCAATGCGATTTCCGGTATGCGCGAGATGTACACAAATGCCGGATTCGACGATTATCTCACCAAGCCGATCGACGTCGAGAAGCTTGAAACGATGCTGCTTCAGTATCTTCCAAAGGACAAGGTGAAGCTTGTTGAAGATGACGCCGAGATTTCTTTTGCCGATGAAAAAGACGAATCTGAGCTTCCGGAGTTCCTTGCAGGCATCAAAGAAATTGATGTGGATGCAGGCCTTGAGTATTGCGGAGATAGCGAGGATTATGTCGAAACTCTCAGGCTGTACGCAGGAAGCGCTGAAAAGAAAGCGGAAGAAATTGAGAAATACTGGGCTGAAAGAGATATAAAAAATACTACGATAAAGATACATGCGCTGAAGAGTGCGTCGCGATCGATAGGCGCACTTGAGCTTTCAGAACTGGCTGCAAGGCTTGAGAAGGCCGGTAACAGCGATGACACGGAGACGCTGGAAAAAGAACTTGAGGAACTGCTTTCAAGATACAGGCAGTTGGCTGTGGAACTTGAACCATTAAGAGAACAGGAGGAATGCTTATGAAAAAGACATTCAGGACATTATTTTCTTTAAGCATGGTTGTTATGCTTCTTTTGCAGGGCTGTGGCAGTGCAAAGAAAGCGGATGCCCCGTTTGAGCCAAAGTACGACAAGGACACCGAGTTTTCCCTGACTGTTGCCGGAAGCTACAGTAACTTTGAGTCGCTCGAAGCAGAGTTTGAGCGCTTTTATGAGTACTATCCCAATGCAAGCCTGCAGTATGTATCGCTGGATGATTATAATAACACTATTTCCAGTGCTCTTGTGGGCAGTGAGCCGCCGGATATCTTTACGACCAAAAGCTCGATGATCGGCGATGAAAAGTATGACGATATGTTTGATGCCTGCGAGGTTTTGTCCGATTCCTCGGTTGACATCGATTATTCCTGTATCAGAAGCTCCCTGATACGTGCTACGGATGCAGGGGATGTTGTTATGCTCCCGATATTCACGACTTCATACGGAATGCTGGTAAATATGGATATCTTCGAAAAAGAGGGATTGAAGGTTCCGACAAATTATAAAGAGCTTGTGAGTGTTTGTGAGAAGCTTAAGAGCGCAGGATATGAATCTCCCGTGATGGGAGCAGACAGGTTCAGCGGATCAGGACTGTTTAATTGTTTTGTCTATCCGATGTATGCGTACAATGTGATACAGAACAGTGATAAGGTTAACGCTCTCAATAATTTCGAACCGTCTTCGGGAGAGCTGATGCGCCCGGCACTTGAGAGACTTGATGAATTTGTTAAATCAGACTGCATAGACGTAGCAAAGTGTCAGGAGGAGATAACTGATGAATATGAGCAGGTTATCATGAGGTTCTTTGAGGGTGATGTGCCGATGATGTTCGCTGCAGGCGACACGGTTTCCGGAACAGCCAAGAGAGAGAGTAAGTCTGACGCCTTTTCTGCAAATCCTTTTAAGTACAAATTCTTTACTGCGCCTGCAGGTGATGACGGAGGATATTTTATCAATTCGATCAGTATCTGCTTCTCTGTCAACAAAAACAGCAAGAACCTCGACATGGCCAATGAGTTCATGCGTTTTCTGATCAGTAGAAAAGAGCTTAACAACATGGCAGGACTTAAGAGACTGATCACACCGACCGATGATTTTTCAGCTGACGAGATTTATTCAGCGATCGCAGATATACCGGATAAGAGGAGCTTTAGTGACAAGGAAACAGGTCTTTTGGACCCTGCAGTAAGACAGTTCAGGGCAGCGATCTATGCTGTCGGCAACGGAACGATGACAGTAGATGAGGCAATTGCTGCGTACGGAAGTATTCCCGAGGAATAAACGAAACATACAGGCGTCCGGGTCATAAGACCCGGGCGTCTTTTTTATTGTGGCCTGAAAAAGAAAGAAGCCGTTCAGAGCGTGTTGCTAAATACAATCAGCTTCTTCGCATCGAGGAGCAGCTCGGAGCAAGCGCCGTTTATCCCGGAATGGCAGCATTCCATATCAAAAAATAATGTGACATCGTAATGACTGTCAGACTATGTTCTTTATGCCCTCACAGATCCTTCTTGCAACTGCAGGATTATTCATGGTGTAGAGATGGATTCCGGGGATATCGCTCACAAGCAGATCGATTATCTGGCTGAGGGCATAAGACATACCTGCGTCAAAGAGTGCTTCCTTGTTATCCTCGTAGCGCCTGATTATCTTTTGGAATCTCTCAGGGAAAGATGCGTTGCACATGCTGATCATTCTCTTGATCTGGGCAGCGTTTATGACCGGCATTACACCGGGGATCACAGGGACATCAATACCTGCGATCTTGCATTCTTCGTTGAAATTAAAGAACGCATCATTGTCGAAAAAGAGCTGTGAAATAAGTGCCTCGGCACCGGCATCGACTTTATACTTAAGGTGCCTTAGTTCACTGACCCTGTCGGGAGATTCGGGATGGCATTCCGGATAGCAGGCTCCGAGGAAGCAGAAATCATAGCCGGGTTTCAGGAAGTTTATAAGGTCGGAGGAGTGTCTGAAGACATTCTTCTCAGGTACTTTATCGCTTTTGTCGCCTCTGAGGGCCAGGACATTCTCGATGCCTTCGGCATTCAGAACGCGGGCAAATTCTTCAATCTCAGCGCTGTCATAGTGAAGGCAGGTGAGATGGACCACGGGCTCGATGCCGTATTTGTACTTGATCTTCTTGGCCAGTTCTATGGTCCTGTTGCAGTTGGAGGATCCGCCGGCTCCGAAGGTCACACTGATGAAATCCGGGCTGAGCTCTGCAAGTACATCCAGGGTGTCATCTATATTATCAAGCCGGGAATCTTTCTTTGGAGGAAATATCTCGAAGGAAAGAGTCCTTTTTTTGTTCTTGTAAATCTCTGATATCTTCATGTTTTCCGGTTCCCTTTTCCGTACTTTTTTCTTGTTTCAGAAAGTATAAAGCCGGCCGGGCGAGCGGTAAAATATAAAAAGATGTCTTTTGATAATAGATTTTATCTATGGATAAGCAGTATAATTGCAGATATAATCTATGACTATTCCGGAGGAAAAAGATGACTCTTAAACAGCTTAGATATATCACGGTTGTGGCAGATACAGGAAACATCACCGATGCGGCGAGGAAGCTCTATATCGCACAGCCCAGTCTGACAGCTTCCATTCAGGAGATTGAAAAGGAATACAATATAACTATCTTCAACAGATCTAAAAAAGGAATCGAGCTGACCCGGGAGGGTGAAGAATTTCTGGGATACGCAAGGCAGGTTCTGGAGCAGGCCAATCTGATCGAGGAGAGGTACAGCGGGACGGTTACAGGTAAGCACAGGTTCTCTGTTTCGTCCCAGCACTATTCATTTGTGGTGGAAGCCTTTGTTGAACTGCTGCGGAAAGCCGGCGGTGACAAGTATGAATTTCACATGAGAGAAACCGAGACTTACGACATAATCCGGGATGTCGCCATGCTCAGAAGTGAGATAGGAGTTCTTTATCTGAACAAGTTTAATGAGACGGTCATCAATAAAACGTTGCGTGATAATAACCTGACATTTACATCGCTTGCCAGGGTTAAGCCTCATGTCTTTATCGGAAGGAAATCTCCGCTTGCAGGGAAAAAGAGTCTGTCGCTGGAGGACTTAAAGCCCTATCCCCGCCTGTCCTATGAGCAGGGCTCACACAATTCGTTTTATTTTTCCGAGGAGATACTCAGTACCGCGGATTCTGATAAAGAGATAATCGTCCGCGACAGGGCAACGCTGTTCAACATGCTGATAGGTATGAACGGCTACACCATCTGCAGCGGTATAATAAGTAAGGAGCTCAACGGTCCGAATATTATAGCCAAGCCTTTAAATGTTAATGATTATATGGAAATCGGATATATACTTCCGAAGGCTATACATCCGTCGACATTGACGCTTGATTACATTGATATCCTTACACGAAAGCTTAAAATGGGAAACGACAATGACCTTGAAGTGAAGCATTGACAGTATCACGATTTAATGATAAGATTTCTCATATTTCCCATGAGGGAGTAGCAAGCGTTTTGAGACGTAGCAAGTCAACATACTGGCCATCCGGCCTGGCTTGTTTTAAATTGCGAGACTCATGTATAGTTGTTGATGGAAGAACTATGCATGGAGTCTATATTTCGAATTGATGACCAAGTATAGTTTTTCTGTACTTGGTCTTTTTATTTTTCATTTTAGGAGATTGATTATGGGCTTATTTGAAGTACTGCTTTTGGCGGTAGGTTTGGCAATGGACGCGTTCGCGGTGTCTATCTGTAAGGGCCTGGCAGCCGGCAAGGTCACAAAGAAAGAATACCTCTTGTGCGGCGTGTGGTTTGGAACCTTTCAGGGAGTGATGCCTCTTATAGGGTATCTGGTAGGCTCCAATTTTGTTAAGCTTATCAGCATGGTTGCGCCGTGGGTGGCGTTTATACTGCTGTCACTTATCGGTGGCAATATGATAAAAGAGGCGCTTGGCCCGGATGAGGAAGTCTCTCCGGGATTTGATGTCAAGACAATGTTCATGATGGCTGTAGCCACAAGCATCGACGCGCTGGCGGTCGGTATCACTTTTGTCGCTGTGCCGGTTAAGATTATTGATTTCGGAAGTCTTATCAATGTTGTGATCGCGGTTATCATCATTGGCGTAATCACATGTTTGATTTCAATGGCGGGAGTTAAGATAGGAAGTGTCTTTGGTGATCGCTACAAAGCCGGATCCGAGATCATGGGAGGAACTATCCTGTTGTTCATTGGCTTCCGTGCGCTGATAACACATCTGGACAGCTCTAATACACTTTCGGATTCAGAGACAATTTTCGGTATGCTTATCCCGCTTGTGGGAACACTGCTCGGTTCGCTGATCATATATGCTCAGAAGACCCGGCTTTCAGACAAGATGAGAGCTGTGCTGGTGGGCTTTAGTTCAGGTATCATGCTCTCGGCAGCAGTATGGGGAATGATAGAGCCTGCGGTTGAAGGGTTCAGCTCCGGTGCACATAAGGGGATTGTACCTGTTACAATATGCTTTTGTGTGGGCGTGATATTCCAGATCCTTCTTGATAAATTCATACCTCACACGCATGTTTACTCAGATATAACCGAGGGGCCGGAGAGTAAGCTAAGCCCTAAGATCAAGGCAGTACTTAAGGAAGTGATCCATCATATTCCTGAGGGAATAGCTCTGGGAGCAATATATGCAGCTCATTTCATGGAGACTGAATGGATATCGTCATCGGTCGCATTTGTACTGGCTGTGGCAATCGCGCTTCAGAATATTCCGGAAGCGCTGAACGTTTCACTTTGGCTTAGAGATGCAGGAACCAAGACAGGTAAGGCCTTCCTTATGGGAGTTGTGTCCGGTGCACCGATACCGCTTCTTGGAATTATCACGGTAGTGCTTGTTGTTTTATTCCCGGGCCTTCTGCCGTATATCATGTCGGTCTCCGGCGGAGCCCTTGTCTATACCACCATCGAGGAGATTCCGCAGATCGCCCTCAAGCAGGACAACGACCGCGGCGCCCTTGCCTTTGCTGCAGGCTTCGCAATTGTCATGCTCATGATGTTCATCTGAAAATGGTCCCATGACCCCGTCCCCAGGGGTCATTTTTTTATAGTTATTTAAAATCTTTTCCGCAGGACAAGTGCTATAATTGTAGTAAGTAACGTAAATACGATTACAGATGTTTTTATTTTGGAATATGAAGAAACTTGACCGGGCAACCAGATATACGATAATCATCTGCATCGGACTCGTAATCTTCAACGTTATCTTTGGATATGTTCTCAGTACCGTGGCGGCAAAGGCAATGAGAACTCAGATCAATGAGCGTATGCTTGATATTTCCAATACGGCAGCAGCGATGCTCAATGGTGATGAACTGGCCAGGATAACAGCTGATGACTACGGGTCTCCTGAGTATGAGAATGTCATGAAGACGCTTACATACTTTCAGGACAATATCGAGCTTGAATACATATATTGCATAATTCAGGTAAGTGAGAAAGAATTTGTCTTTGGCGTAGATCCTACTATTGAGGATCCGGGTGAGTTCGGATCGCCTATCGTGTATACGGATGCTCTGTATGCTGCAAGTAAAGGTAAAGCCGGTGTTGATGAAAAGCCATATGCTGATGAATGGGGAACATTCTACAGTTCTTATTCACCTGTCTTTGATTCAAACGGAGATGTGGCCGGAATTGTGGCTGCTGACTTCAGCGCAGACTGGTATCAGAACAAGATTAAGCAGCTGCGCCATATTATTATGATCTTCATTTCTGCGGCCCTGATTGTGAGTATTTTTCTTGCAATTGCCATTGCCGGTCAGTACAGCAAATTCTTTGTTACCCTGATCAGGAAGATGAACGATCTTTCGAGCGGTATCCAGACACTTATGGATGAGGTGGAGGTCGCAGATGACAGCGACGGGTATTTTAACGTCAGTGAAGCGGATATTGATAAAGACATGCATGACGCCATCAAACTTCTTGAAGAAAAGATAGTAATCATGCAGATGAGACTGACAAAGCAGATAGAGATCATCAGATCACATGCTTATATAGACGGACTGACGGGACTGAATAACAGAACTTCCTACATGGAATATCTGCAGATTCTGGAAGAAAAGATGAGATACGACCAGAACCTTGTGTTCTCGGTTGTTGTATTTGATATCAATCAGCTGAAGATGATAAATGACGATCTGGGTCATGACCAGGGTGACAGGCTTATCATCGAGACTGCAAACGAAATCCGTGAAGTATTTGGCGGAAACAGGATCTATCGTATTGGTGGCGATGAGTTCGTTGCAATTCTTGATAATCAGGATCCGTCAGATCTGATCGCAAAACTAAGAATCATAATTGATAAGAAAAACAAGATCATGCCTGTTTTCAAGGATGCAGGTATAGATATGTCTATTTCTGTAGGTTTCGCAGCCTATGACCCTGAAACAGACAAGACCTATACCGACGTTTTCCACAGGGCAGACAACGCCATGTATGCAGATAAAAGAGCCTTCTACCAGACTCACGAGGATCGAAGAAGGTCACGAATCTAAGACATAGCAGCTCATAATAATTAATGAGGTTGATATGGATAAACGTCTAAATCAGATATATACCCTGTTTATGGCTATAGCATGCATCATTGTTGTGGTGTATGCTTTTAAAAGTGCTGCGCTGATTCCTGAGCGGATGTTTCCCGGGGATACCGAAGTTGCCATATCACCTGTTAGTGAGACAATTGATTCTGATGATGTCTATCACGCCACGCTGGATGCTTCCGAGATTGTAGAAGCCGGCGGATGTCTTTCTTTTACCGCAGTCACCGATGATGTATGGGTTTATTCAGGAGATGATCTCATATACGAGTGCGTTGGCTCTCGTTCTATTTTCATTCGCTCAACCGGAACTACATGGCACTTTGTACGCATTTCTGATGCAAACAAGCCTGTAACAGTAAGGCTTGAAGCTTATTATGAGAGGACTAAACCTCCGGCTGCTCCTGAATATTCGGCCGGGGATTATTACAATATCAGGTCAATGATTATTGTTGGCTCGATACCGGTGTTTATCATATCCATCCTGGATATTCTCTTCGGCCTTATAATGATCGTGTATTCGTATGCGACAAGACGCGTGAATTCGGGCAGATCCAAGATGGCTTATATTGGTCTTACAGCGCTGCTCATAGGCCTTTGGTCTGCCGGAGAAACCAACGCAATGGTTGTTCTGATGACCAATCGTGCACTGGCCGGTGTCTTTGCCTTTCTGATCCTGATATTCATTCCGATTCCTTATGTCATGTATATCCATGCGGTTTTATGGAAAAAGGATAAGTTCTTATACAGGATTCCTATATTTCTTTCGTTCCTGGACTTTATTGTGGTAATCAGCCTTGCGGTGACAGGGGTAATGGACCTCAAGGAGACTGTCATTATCACACACCTGACCTGGGGGGTAGCCATTGTATATGTGCTCGCGGCAGCTATAAATGTGCTAAGGACCAAAAAGAGTGAAAGAGATGAAATGGCTGTCTTTAACACGGCATCAATGCTTGTGCTAATCGCAGTCACAGGTCTGGAGATAGGTTATTACTGGACCGGAATGAGGCTCCAGAATGATGTATGGGGCCGTGTGCTTATACTGTGTTATATAGTGCTTCTTGCCTATAACAATATCGTTGAGTCCCTGAAGGATATCGAGAGGGGAAGAAAGGCGGAGTACTACAAAGAGCTTGCCAATACCGACGCCATGACAGGTCTTGCCAACAGAACCGCCTTCAATCATGACCTTGAAAAGCTTGCCGAAGAAAAAGAGTACAGCATTGTTTCCATGGACTTGAATAACTTAAAGGAAGTCAACGACACCAAGGGACATCAGGCAGGCGACAGATATATAATAAGTGCAGCCAGAATAATAAAGAAAGCATTTGGAAAAGAAGGTATCTGCTATCGTATAGGTGGCGATGAGTTCAGCGTGATAATCAAAAAGCCCGAAAGTGGTGCCATCACTTCAAATCTCATCCCTAAACTGGAAGAAGGAATACGGGCATATAACAGCAGCAATCCCTCTGAACCGGTGACGATCGCCGTGGGCTTTGAGAGCAAAACTCCGGATTCCGACAGAAGTTATAACGATATACTTCACAGCGCAGATGAAAAGATGTATGAGAACAAGCGCATGCTGAAGAGCTGAACTGACAACAGACTATGGAATACTTTTGGAAACAACAAAATGACATACCTCAGGAGATGGGCTATCCTCTTTTTGGAGCAGCCCATCTATTAAGTGTGGGGGTAACGCTGCTACTTGTAATAGCCGCAATGACTGTTATCAGGAAAAAGAGCCTTAGAACGCAGAGACGGGTGATGAAGATAATCCCGGTTTTCATGCTGATACTGGAGGCGCTTAAAGATCTTTTCCTGATGTCAGTAGGAAGATTTAGCATCGGCTACCTCCCGCTCCACGTCTGCAGTATCGGGATATTCGTATTTCTTTTGCGCGAGTATCTCCCATGGGACAAGGCGAAAAAGTACTTCGGCGAGGTGGCAGTAGTGCTGATCATGCCGGCGTCGCTTGCTGCGCTTATCTTCGCGGACTGGACAATCTACTATCCCGTTCTTAACTTCATCAATCTTCACAGCTATCTCTGGCACGGCCTGCTGGTTCTTTATCCGCTTCTTTTATATCAGGCAAAAGAGATATCACCTTCAATAAAGCATATCCATTGGGTTATAATATTCCTATGTCTGGTGGTACCACCGATCTATCTTTTTGATAAACATTTTGGATGTAATTACTTCTTCGTAAACCAGCCGGTGCCGGGAACTCCGCTGATGTGGCTTGCATCGTTTATGGGTAATCCCGGATATCTTGCAGGCTACGCCATCCTGGTAATCCTGGTACTCGCACTGGTCTACCTTATTTTTTGGTCCCTGGGGACGGAGGTAGGGGACCATTTTTGACCCCTGGGGACGGAGTCAGGGGACCATTTTGTGATCATAAAGAGCTAAAAAATTAAAAGTTGGGGAAGACAACAATGGGGAAGACAGAAGGCACACTTGCTGAAAAAGTACTGAATTACTGGTTTGCAATAGAGTTTTTATCACAGGATTCTTATCCGGGTAGCTACGATATCATGAATAAGGTTAAAAGACACAAGGCCAAAGTGGCAGCAGGCAAAAAGAGCTTTAAGTGTCTTGAGACCTTCATCAGGCTCGATAGCGACGACATGGATAAGGATCTTTTTCAGATAATAGAAAAAGAAGCCGGCGACTGCAAAATGAAACTGTGGGGAAACATCACGGTTTATGTTGGCAAGGTAAAAAGAGATTTTTGCGTTGAGGAGCTTTCCAGGTCAATAAAGGTGGATTCTTCATGCATTTCAAGAAAGCCCGAGAAGACTAATGAAAGAATCGCCATGGCAAGTTTTCAGCTGAGCCCGGCTGGTAGATTTTTGGAGAAGTCTATGTCGCTCTCTCCAATCCTGTGGGCGCTTGGCAAGCTCAAGAACTCTGACGGTGATCTGTCTAAATACCTGAGAGCCAAGGATTATGCTATGGACGTAAAGGGCATAGAGGAGAAGTTTTTTGACAAGTTTACAGATAAGAAAGTGAGCTCTGACATTACAGAGAATACAAGCGCGGCTGTGGAAACGGTGAAGCTTGAAAACATAGGCGCACTGTATAATTACATTGTGGACAAGTATATCGACGGCAACCTGCATGCTGCAGAAGACGGTGTGGATCCTTACGAGGAGGTCTATGGAATCTCCTTCCAGATGTATGCTGATGAAGCGACAAAAGACAAAAAGGAAGACGACAACTATCTTGGACTTAGCCATGATTTCTTTTCCAATGATATAGCCATGGTGCTGGACAAAGTTAAGACCGGAAGCCTCTCTGAACAAGGGAAGATGACTGAGGATCTGATGAAGTACATAGAGATTACAGATTTTGAGCCATCTGCAAGGATCGATCTGGTTAATCCCGATGACAAGCTCTTTTACCGGGACAAGCTCAATGAACTGCTGGATCCGATGAAGGCGCCTCTGGGTAAATGGCCCTCAAAGTATATGCCTGCGATGATGCAGGAGATTGCCATAAACACTGCGGGGAGCTGCAATATCTTTTCCGTAAACGGGCCTCCCGGCACGGGCAAGACTACTCTGCTTAAGGAGATCATCGTCGGGAATATAGTTAACAGGGCTATAAAGCTCTCGCAGTACAACAATCCCGATGATGCTTTTGAGAGTCATCAGTTTTTGCACGGAGACAAGGATGGCCATGCATATTCGCAGTACATCAAGAGGTGGTACTCGTTAAAAGACGAGTCTGTTAATGATTACAGTATGCTGGTTACGTCATGCAACAATGCGGCGGTTGAGAATATTTCAAAAGAGCTTCCCAAGAGCGTGCTAAAGGACCTTGAGCCCGGGAAGAATGACACAGAGGAGATGATCGAGGCGCTTAAGGAGGTCAGCGATCTTTTTGACCTTGAGAAGTCTGAATGCATAGAGGAGACTAAGGCAGGTGAAAAGTATAAGGACATATATTTTACGAACTTTGCCAGAAAGATAATCGACGACAATGATGCATGGGGACTGATTGCTGCGCCTATGGGTAAAAAGTCTAATCTTTCCCGTTTCTACAGCGAGGCACTGATCAAGCTTGATATAGACTTCTATCGCAAGACGGAAACGGCGATAGAGCGAAGGGAGCAGTACCGTAAAGTAAGGGATGAGTTTAACAGCCAGCTGTCCAAGGTACGCAGGATGCAGGCGGAGATTGAGGATATCAGGAAGCATGTTATGGCTTCTGAAAGCGGCGAGATTTCCGATAAGATCCTCGAACTTAATAGGCAGGTTGTTGATTACAGGAATTCTGTAGGTCTTTTGACAAAGATATTTAACAGGAAGAAGTTTGACTCGGTTTATGGACTGGCTGATAGATTGGAGCGCAAGGCTGCGGAGCTTGAGGTGTCTGAAGAGAAAGCGAAAAGAGCTCTCGAAGAACTAAAAAAGAGTGGGCAGATGGGTGAATTCAAGGCACTTGATAAGACTTTTGTTGACGCGCTGCTGGATCCTAATGCCAAGACTTCGACAGATGCGCAGGTTAGCAATCCATGGTTTACCCAGCGCTATAACAGGGAGAGGGAGAAGCTGTTCTTTCTGGCGATGAGGCTGAACAAGGAGTTTGTGCTCTGCTCCAATCATTGCAGGGATAATTTCAAAACCCTTGGGCAGTATTGGGGCCTTCGAATGGGGGATGACGGCAAGAAGGTTGAATTCTCGCAGACAGACAAAGAGCAGATGGTACCGGCCCTGCTGCAGACGCTGTTTTTGTTTGTGCCTGTTATCTCGACGACCTTTGCCTCTGTAGGAAGCTTTTTGAGGGATGTCAAAAGGCCGGGAGTCATAGGGATGCTGGTAGTGGATGAGGCCGGACAGGCTCAGCCTCAGATGGCTGTTGGCGCTCTCTACAGAAGCAGAAAAGCCATAATTGTGGGTGATCCAAAGCAGATCGAGCCTGTTGTAACCGATGATCTGGCGCTGCTCAAGTACGCTTTCAATGATGAACAGTTGAACTTTTACAAGCAGAAGAATGTGTCGGTGCAAAGCTTTGCCGATAAACTCAACTTCCTTGGTACATATTTAGATGACGGCAATGGGGTAAAAGAGTGGGTAGGCTCCCCTCTGATTGTTCACAGACGCTGCATTTCGCCTATGTATGATATCTCTAATTATCTGTCATACAATGGGATCATGAAGCAGCAGACGTTGAGTCCCAAGGAAGAAGTCAGAGCTACTCTTACAAAAGATAAGTCTGAGTGGATAGATGTAACGGGGCAGGAGAAGGGTAACGGCAATCATTTCGTTGAAGCACAGGGAGAAGCAGTTTGCGAGCTTTTAGAGATGTCTTTTGCCAAGAGCAAAGAACCCGATATCTACATTATCTCGCCCTTTGTGAGTGTCGTTGCCGGGATAAAGGAATACATTGCATCTTACTGTAAGAGCCATCCCGATACGAAGATAGACCAGGAATATATCCTCGATTACGAGAACAGAAAAATAGGCACTGTTCACACATTCCAGGGCAAGGAAGCAAATGAAGTCATATTCCTTCTCGGATGTGACGCCGGCGATGCCAGCAGTGGTGCCATCAGATGGGTCAACAACAACATAGTAAACGTCGCAGTCACCAGAGCCAAGTACCGACTCTACATAGTCGGCGACTCCAAGGCATGGTCTAAATCCCTCTGTGTAACCACCGCCCACACCATACTGACCAGATAATTTTGACCCCTGGGGACGGAGGTAGGGGACCATTTTTGAGATATGACATTAAAAGAAGCATACAAGATCCTGGGTGCGTCGCAAAAGGATGATCCCAGGACAGTCAAAACCAAATACAAAAAGCTTCTGATCCTGTATCATCCGGACTCTGATCCTACCGGGAAAAGAGATCCCGAAGATGATGATAAGATCAGACAGGTCATAGAAGCTTACCGGAAGATCAGGGAATCGGAGAGCGAATCAGGCTATGATCCTTATGAGTTTACCTGGGACGCCTTTGAGAACAGGAATGCCTTTTCCGAGAGGAACATCTACGTTCAGTTCAAGATGTATGATGAAGAGCTGCCTTTGTCCAGGATGGCTAGAGGCAGATTTGTCTGGGACCCTGATATGGAGGAGTTCAGGCTCTTTTCCAAGAGCGTCCTTGAGGCGTGCAAGGAAGTCATAACTGATTACGATGCCACGCCGACTTCTGATCTGGTAAAAGACATTTTCCACCTCATGATGCAGGAGTATGTCCTCCCGGCGGATGCCGCCAGAAAGCTCGGCAGGAAGGTCGGAGAAGATGATAAGTCGGAAATTTTTGTGTTTGGGGGATTTGTAAAAGATGCATCGGCAACAGCCGGAGAGCCTCTAAACATCTACCTTAGAGAAGACAGGGCAGTCGTAGAAGAAATAGTGACAGGGAAAGTATTGGGGACTGTTTCGTTCGATGCGGATGAACTCTATTATGTGATTCTGCCGCTTCTCGAAGATCCTGAAGTTGAAGTTCGTGCTACTGCTACAAAATGCGATAACGACAGACGCCACGGATCACGGATATATGTTGTCATTCGCCTTGTGATTCCTGCGGGGTTAAAAGACATTCCGGTCTCTTACAGTGACAGGATAAGAAATAGATTGCAGGTTTAGTAAGCTTTCCCACCACTTTTATGTGGTGGGTCTTTTTAATTCTTAAGAAATCTTAAGAAATTTCGATGGTAAATCTTAAGAATTTGGTGCTAATATAATCTTCGCGCTCATTCAGAGCAAAGCCTTTTGCGTTCGCAGAGGCATCAGCATTTCGCTGGTAATATCTCATCAAAGAAAGGAAAAGTTTTATGAACAACAAGGTAATGCCTGCAAAGCAAATGCAGGAAATTGGCATCTCTTATGCTGATGCCAGAAAAGCAGTGGAATCCATGAACCTCATAGATGGATTCTTATTTGACAGCTCTATTGAGAATGAGGAAGATGCAAAAGTGGTCATAGGGGCTATTCTAAGAACAGTTTTTGACCGTGAGATCAAGGAAATCCGGGTGACAGCACAAAAACAGTTTCAGGCTTTTGATACTAAATACCACGGTATCAGGCTGGATGCACATGTGACGGAAGAGGAAGACGGGAAGGTAAGTGCAACAATCTATGATGTTGAAATGGAGAACAGAATTGCAGATAAAGCATCTCTTCCAAAGAGATTACGATTTTACAACTCCCTGATTGATAGCAGATATCTGGAATCTGGCATGAACTATAACAATTTGCCTAATTTTGTGTCAATCACGATTCTTTCATATGACCCTTTTGATGCAGGGGATATTTACTATGAGGCAGGTACAGTTTTGACAACTCATCCTGACGTTGAATACATGGATGGGATATCACACTTGTATTTATACTGCAATGGTAAGATCAATGAATCTCTGTCTCCATCGCATGGAAAACGCCTTATGGAAGTGTTAAAATATATAGTATCAGGAGAGAAGATAAACGCATCAAATCCTGAAGTAAACAACCTCGAAACAGTCGTATCAAAGATCAAGAAAAGACCGGAGGTAACCAAGAAATATATGCAACAATGGGATAGAGAAAGAATCCTGGTTCAGGAAGCTAAGGATGAAGGAACTGAAATAGGAAAAGAAATAGGAAAAGAACAGAGCCTAATAGGGCTTATTTGCAAAAAGCTATTAAAAGGTAAAAGTGTAGAAATCATAGCTTCAGAAGTTGAAGAAGATGAAGAGTACGTAAAGGGAATCTGTTCCGTAGCTGAGAAGTACCTTCCTGACTATGATGTAGAAAAGATATATGAAGAGTGGAAGCAGTAATTAGCGGCGCAGCCATTGGGCTGCGCCTTTTTTCTGTTCATGACTCATTAACCAGTTTCCCTGTCATATGCTCCGGTGTCAGTTCCAGGCACTGGACACGTGGCAGGGCATTTTTTAGCTCTTTTTGAAGATATTCTTCGTCATCGGTGAACTTGCGACAGAGCTGAGTACAGATTTCTCTGGCCTTCTCCGGGTCGTCGACGAGTTTCATGCGGCCAAAGATGACAACACTGTTTATATTCAGCGCCCATTCGCCCTCTTTGCGATAGCCTTCATCGTAGACGCAATAGCTGACTTTGTCGCAAGCCTTGATGGCATCGAGCTTATGACCTTCCTTGGCTCCGTGGAAGTAGAGCTTGCCATCTTCCTCGCAGTACCAGTGATCCAACACAATGCCGTATGGATATCCGTCATCGCCAAGAACAGAGAGCACACCTCTGGGCTCGGTTTTCAAGATCTCGATGCAATTTTCTTCAGGTATCTGCTGGGCAAATCTTCTCATTTTTCTAAACATAGTCTATACTCCTTATTCAAGAATTAGCTTCTACCATTTTAACATAACATGCCGCCTGATTTGCTATAATAGATGGAGCACCACAAACACAGGAGAAAAATTCAATATGAGCAAAATATGGGAAATCCTACATAAACCGGATACAGTAGTGTTCTTCGACATAGACGGCACGTTGACAAGCTATAACTACGGAGAGCACCATGCCCACCATGAGCTTGACGGTACGCCACAGTTCAGGGACGTCAACATCTACGCAGACTGCAAGAGGCTCGAGCCCCTGTACAACTACATCAAAAGTCACGATGTGAACAGGCTCTTTTGCATATCAAGAGAACCCCATGGCCATGAGGAGTGGAAATCGGAGATGGTTGAGCGTCTATACGGAATCCCTGCCGACCACTGCTTCTACACCCTGGAAGCTGCCGAGAAGCCACAGATTGTCATTAACAAGGTAAAAGAGCTTTTTCCTGGCATTTCACCTGAATCGGTAGTCCTCATGGATGACAACGACGACACTTTAGGCAGATACATGGCGCAGACACCGTTCTGCACCGCCCACCCAATGATCTTCATGGAGCAACATTAATGCTTAGAAAACCGCTATCTATCATAATGACAGTCGCGCTTGCCCTCAGCTGTGTGGCATGCGGAGACATAGATAATTCGGAAAAAGAGTTTGCTTCGGAGCCGGTATCTGCGGCAGCTACAGCAGAAGCGCCTGAAGCGCCTGAAGAGCCTGAGCCGGAAATCACGGATCCTGCTGTTGAAGCCGAACAACCCTTAACTCTCGGCGATGAGCAGTTTGATGTTTACATCCCACTACTTGCGGGTAAGAGAGTAGCTCTTTTCTCCAACCATACAGGAATAGTGGGTGACAAGGACCAGCATATCCTCGATGCCCTGATAGAGCATGACGTCAATGTCACTGCTGTCTTCTCTCCGGAGCATGGCTTCCGCGGAACAGAAGATGCCGGAGAATCAGTGAATGATTCAATAGATGAAAAGACAGGAGTCCCGATCCTCTCGCTCTATCGCGGAAATTCACACTACCCATCTGCTGAGGATATGGACACCTTCGATGTCCTCGTCGTAGACATGCAGGACGTGGGGCTTCGCTACTATACCTATTACATTTCAATGTACTACCTGATGGACGCCTGCGCGTCGGCGGGAAAAGGAGTTATCATCCTGGACAGGCCCAATCCCAACGGATTCTACGTTGACGGCCCAATCCTTCAGGAGAAATATAAATCAAGAGTGGGGCAGCTCCCGATTCCTATCGTTTATGGAATGACCTGGGGCGAGCTGGCACAGATGATCAACGGCGAAGGGTGGCTTGCCGCAGGCAAAGACGCCTGCAACCTCACTGTTATCCCATGCCTGAACTACACTCACGACATGAAGACTACCCTGATCCGCAGGCCTTCACCAAACCTGAAGGACATGCGTGCGGTCTACCTTTATGCTTCCACCTGCTTTTTCGAGAACACCTACGTCTCCGTGGGGAGAGGCACAGACATGCCTTTTGAGATCTACGGAAGCCCGTACCTGCCGCAGGAGGCCAATCCCTACACCTTCACGCCACAGGACATGGAGGGGGCAAACAACCCGCCCTTCGAGGGAGAACTCTGCTATGGAAAAGACCTTTCGGACATACCCTTAGAAGACATCTGGGCAGCAGGCATCAATCTTAATTACCTCATCGATGCCTACAACGATTTCCACGAAGCCAATCCGGACATGGACTTTTTTGATAACGAGCCAAACGGTGCCAAGTATTGGATTGATTACCTTAGCGGCTCCGATGACCTCCGCAAGCAGATCATTGCCGGCAAGTCCGCCGACGAGATCAAAGCCTCATGGCAGGACGACATCGAGGCCTTCAAGGCTCAACGAGAGCCATACCTGCTCTACGAATAAAATGGACCCCAGGGACCAAAAACGAGGAATTTTTAGATGACTAAGTTTTACTGCAAAACCTGCGACAGATTTTACAACCTTAAGAGCGGACCGAACTATCTTGTTATATGCCCTTTTTGCATGGAGTATGTAGGATCTGAATCAGATTATGGCTTTGGTCCTATCGCTCCTTGTACTGTGACAATCGGAAAAGAGGAGTTTGGAAAAATCCTTCCGGTTGATGGCTACACCTTAGTCTCCGAGAAATACCGTGTCAGGGAGTGGGCAAGAGGCGGCTACAAGGACCTTGAATGCTACAAATCAGCTGCGGAAACGGTAAAAGAGTGGCTGACAGAGCACAACCAGGAGCATGAGTGGTTCAAAGAGCGCAACGAATCATCAAGAAGCAGATATACATACATTGATCTGTATGTCTTCGCTCTTCTGTACGGTGTGGGATTGCAAGACGATGAGCTTTATAAGGAAGCTCTTGATGAAATTCTGATGGCTGATCCGGAGGATGAAGATGCCACCGAGCTTAAGTACCAAACAACCAAGAATGCAGTCATGCATACTTTCAGGCTGATGGAAGAGCGCGACTTTGATAAGGCGGAATTTGGCAAAAGACTCATGGGCGTCCTTGCAGAATACTTCAAAGGCAGTGATCTTTCGTCTTTTGCTGACAGTATGTACAAGCTATGGGGATTTCTGCCATATCGTTTCAGCGAGGAGAAGCCTTTCTGCTACTTGTTCAGCGCAGGCGATCATCTGTCTTACGGCAACCGAGGGGAGTGCTATGATGAACTTGCCACAGCATTCCACTACTATGACGAATAATGACCATTTTTTGTTATAATGAATTCATACCAAAAAAGGAGGTAACAAAGCGATGACTGACGGATCAAGATATGTACCCTACGATGAGAGAACAGGTGCAGAATCTGTTGTATATTTTACAAGAGATTTGTCAGCAGCCGGTATCATGAAAGTGTTTGAGAAGGTGAACCAAAACATCACCGGAAAAGTTGCGATCAAGCTTCACACCGGTGAGCCCAAAGGTCCCAATATCACACCTCCGTCCTGGGTAAAAGAGGTAATGGAAAAAGAGGCGTGCCTTAAAGACGCCAGAATAGTGGAGACCAACACCTTCTATAAAGGCGACAGGTACACCACGGAAGATCACAGAAAGACACTGGCTATCAACGGCTGGGACTTCACGGAAGTAGATATCATGGACGCTGACGGGACAATAACCCTTCCCGTAAACGGCGGCAAGTGGTTTAAAGAGATGAGTCACGGCTCACATATGCTTGACTACGATTCAATGTTTGTGCTGACCCACTTCAAAGGCCACACCATGGGCGGCTTTGGCGGAAGCAACAAGAATATAGGTATCGGATGTGCTGACGGACATGTCGGCAAGATGTGGATCCACGCCAAGAACGGCAACGACTGGGGCGTAAACGAGGAAGAACTCATGGAGAAGATCACTGAGTCCACCAAGGCCACCATCGACCACTTCGGCAAGAACATCACTTATGTGAATGTCATGAGAAACATGAGCGTTTCCTGCGACTGCGAAGGCGTAGACGCAGAGCCTGTTGTTACTCCGAACGTAGGAATCCTGGCTTCAACCGACATCCTGGCAATCGATCAGGCGTGCATCGATCTGGTTTACGCCATGACCGAGGAAGAGCACAAGGCCCTGGTTGAGCGAATCGAAACAAGACACGGCCACAGACAGCTCTCTTACATGAAGGAACTGGGTATGGGCAACGACCGCTACAAACTCATCGACACCGATAACGGCGACACCGAGATCACTCAGAAAGAGGCGGTAAAAGACCTTAAGCCATTCGTAAGGATAGACGCAAGAAAATAAGACATCATATGGAGGAAGGTATGGACATCAAGGAAGCAATTAGGGAAAGACACAGTGTAAGGCAGTACTCAGCTGATCACATTGTTGGGGAGGCAAGGACTACGCTCGAAACCCTTATTCAGCAGTGCAACGAGGAGAGCGGTCTTCACATTCAGCTGATCACAGGGGATCCGGAGTGCTTTGACACATTCATGGCCCACTACGGGAAATTTACGGGAGTCAATAATTACATAGCCATAGTCGGCTCCAAGAAGCTTGATAATCTCGACGAGCTCGGCGGATATTACGGACAAAAGATAGTCCTTGAGGCTCAGATGCTTGGCCTTAATACCTGCTGGGTTGCAGGAACTTACGGCAAGGGCAAGTGCAAAGCCGACATCGATTCAGGGGAGAAGATCCTTTGCGTAATTGCCATAGGTTATGGCCTCAATAAGGGCTCCGCTCATAAGTCAAAAGAGCTTTCGAAGCTCTGCAGTGTTTCGGAAAAAGACATGCCTGACTGGTTCAAGGAGGGCATAGAAGCAGCACTTCTGGCGCCAACAGCCCTCAACCAGCAGAAGTTCTCCATAGGCATCGACGGAGAAGATGCAGTTATCAAGCCCGGCTTTGGACCAATGACCAAAATTGATCTTGGCATAGTCAGATACAATTTTGAAATCGCATCCGGCCACAAGTGTAGGACTGTATAAGGCTGCATACCGGAACCCATCTAAGCACATCAGGAGGATAGAACAATTGAAAAAACTTAGAGCGACACTGGCTTTTTTGGTATGTGCCATATGCCTTACCGGATGCATGAGATTCAACACCACCATTACCGTTAAGGGTAACGGAAAGCTTGATGTATCCATGCTTTACGCCATGATGGATATGTCAGAATATGGCTATGAAGAGGAAGCATTCACTGAGAGCGAAAGGCAGGACCTTATCGATGAAGGCTGGGAAGTGGAAGATTACAACCAGGACGGGTTTGTGGGACTTCTTATAAGCAGGAAAAATGTGACTGCAAATGAACTGAATGAATCCGTGCAAGATTCTCAGTCTGAGTTTTCCGGTGAACTGGGCAATCTGAGTTATACCAGGCAGGGGCTTAAGTATGTTCTCGACTGGCAGGTGTTTGACAGTGCAGAAGCTGAGCAGTTAAGCTCGTTCAAGAACTACTTTAGCATGAGCGGCGGATACATGAAGATGACAGTCGTTCTTCCTGTGAAACCGACAGCAAGTAACGCAACATCGGTTTCAAGTGACGGCAAAACCCTTGAGTGGGACCTTTTGAACCTGGGACCCGATCAGAGCATTCATCTGGAATTTATGCTCATCAATATCTGGCTCATCATTGGCCTGTGCGCTTTGGCGTTTCTTATCGTTATTGGAATCATCCTTGCGATAGTGCTGACATCAAAAAAGAGAAAGGCCGAGCAGATGCAGGCAGCCGGCTATTACCAGCCTGTGAATGATTACCAGCAGCAGGGCCAGTATAACAGCGTACCCGGATTCCAGCAGAATCCGGCACCACAACAGCCAACATATCAGGCATATCAGCAGCCACAGCCAACAGACCTGGTCGCTGACGAACTCGCCAAGCTCAAGAAACTCCTTGATGACGGCGTCATAACTCAGGAGGAGTTTGAGGCTCAGAAGAACAAATTATTGAATAAGTAAGAGAAAATCATGATCTACATAGGATGTCATTTAACGGTTACAAACGGATATGAAGCAATGGGCCGCCAGATGGTGGACTTTGGCGGGAACACCTTTGCGTGGTTCACCCGAAACCCCAGAGGCGGTAAGTCAAAAGACATTGTTCCCGAGGACGTTAGGGCGCTTTCAGCGGTCCTTGCAAAAAAGAGCTTTGGAAAGCTTGTAGCGCACGGCAGTTATACCATGAATCTGTGCTCGGCCAATCCTGAGACAAGAGCAAACGGACTTGATATGCTCAAAAAAGACCTTGAGAAGATGGAGTATCTTCCAGGGCAGTACTACAATTTCCATCCCGGTTCACATACCGGACAGGGAGCGGAAGCAGGAATAGAGCAGATTGCTGACGGCCTGAATAAAGCTCTTTTCCCGGAAATGCAGACAACGGTGCTACTGGAGACGATGGCCGGAAAGGGCTCCGAAGTCGGAAGAAACTTTGAGGAGTTAAAAGAGATCATTGACAGAGTAGAGCTTAAGGACAAGCTTGGAGTGTGCTTTGATACATGCCATACCTGGGATTCGGGCTATGACATCGTAAATGACCTCGATGGCGTTCTGGACAAGTTTGATAAGATCATCGGCCTGGACAGACTGAAGGCAGTTCATTTCAACGACAGCAAGAACCCCTGTGGCGCCGCAAAAGACCGCCACGAGAAGCTTGGGCAGGGCTTCATCGGAATGGAAGCTATGAAGCGCATAGCGCAACACCCGGCTTTCGACGGGCTGCCATTCATTCTGGAAACCCCGAATGACGATGAAGGATATTTACAGGAAATCGCTACAGTAAAGAGCTGGATGTAAAAACGGGAGTCACGAAGTCTCGGTACAGATTGACACACAATATTTCCCGCCACGTTTGTGGTGGGATTTTTTAATTCTTAAGAAATCTTAAGAAATTTCGATGGTAAATCTTAAGAATTTGATGATAGGATAGGTTTTGTGCCCGTTCCGGGCCGCTTGTCACATTCTGTGGCGGGATCAGCGCTTCGCTGAGAGATTTCAACTATTTTTAGAAAAGAGGTATTTTATGAACACAAGGTATCAAAACCTGGCACAGTATTTTCCTATCATCAGGGAGGAAGCACAAATAAGAAAGGAGATTGAGGAAAACCCGGAGCTTAGTGCAATCTTTGACAGCTGGCGCAAAGATCAGCAGGAGGATTTTCTGTCTATCTGCTCCGGGGCAAAAGGAGTGAAAATGCTCTATGACAGCTTTTTTAAGGAAATACTTAATCCTGAGGCTACTCCGGAGAGATTATCGAAACTGCTGAGCGTCCTGATCGGACGGGAGGTAACCGTTAAATACCAGCTCCCAAATGACAACTCACGCCTCGGCGATGAGATGTCGCTAGTTATCACAGATATTGTTGTGGAGCTTGAAGATGGCACCATCGCTAATGTAGAAGTTCAGAAACTTGGCTATGCTTTTACCGGCGAAAGAGCTTCCTGCTACTCGGCCGATCTTCTGTTGCGCCAGTACAAGCGTGTTAGAGACGCCATGAAAGAAAACTTCACCTACAAGGATGTCCACCCTGTCTATACCATTGTCTTTCTTGAAACCAGTCCAAAAGTCTTTAAGGAATTCAAAGACAATTATTTGCATACATTTTTTACAGTCTCAGACAGCGGACTTTCGTTGAATATGTTGCAGAATTTCATATTCATTCCGGTTGATATTTTCCTGGCGAAACTCCATAATAAGGGTATAGAGAGTGAACTTGATGCGTGGCTTACGTTCCTTGGTTGTGACGAGCCGGAGTATATAATCAAGCTTTTAGATGATTATCCATATTTCAAGCCACTATACGATGATCTTTACAACATGTGTCTGAACACGGAAAGGATGATTAATATGTTTTCAAAAGAACTTCAAATCCTCGACCGAAACACAGTTAAATACATGATTGATGAGCTTCAGGATGAACTGAATGAGGCCAAAGATCAGTTAGATGAGGCCAAAGATCAGTTAAATGCAGCTAATGACTCAATATTGGAGAAAGACAAGACAATATCAGAGAAAGACAAGACAATTGCTGCGCTTCAGGCAGAACTTGCCAAACTGAAAAATACTAATTGAATAACATTTAGCACTTCAAGGCGCAGCTTCAATTTGAGGCTGCGTTTTATATTGCAAAATAAGTCAAAAGAACCGTCCCCGTGACTTCTTGTAGCAAACACAGCATTTTTCAACACAATACCTCTTTGTATGGTGTACAATACATTAGTGGAGGAAAAAAGTATGGATTATGAAAAGGGGATAATCACGGAGATAAAAAGGTATCTGGACGATACCACATATCAATATGCAATTCTCATAAACGGAGGCTGGGGAATCGGCAAGACTTATTTTATTGAGAATAAGCTCATCCCTGCTCTGAATGACACCAAATATGCAATCAAGTATATATCTCTCTACGGTTGCAACTCCAGAGAGAGCGTAAGAGATACCATAGTCGAGAAGATCCTTGGAGACCTGATATCCGAGAAGCTTGAAAGCAAAGCTACCGAAAACGTCCACGGCGACGTCAAAGAAAAGAGGATTAAAACCCTTCATGCGGGTAGCGGTCTTTTGAAAAGAGCCATGAAAGTCCTTATCTCAAAAGAAATAATAGACGGTGATATCTTAGAGATGGTCCAGGGAGCCATCAAAGACAACACCAGCCTGGAAAATACTTTCCTTATCCTGGATGATGTCGAGAGATGCTACTGTTCCCCGGACGAGATCATGGGCGCACTGAACGATCTTGTTGAACACGACAAGACCAAGATGCTCATTGTCGCTAATGAAGCTGAAATCGGAAGTTACAACGCTGACAATGCCAGATTGTCAGAAAGATACCAAAAGATCAGGGAGAAGCTGATAGGTATCACAATCGATTACACCCCTGATCTCGTAGATGTCATGCACCACATCATAAAAAGAGTTAATGACGCCGGCCTGAAGGAAATACTGAAAAGCCAGGTAGCCCGGTATAAGCAGTACATGCAGGTATACAACCATTATAATTTCAGGACATTTCAGTTTTTCATAAGCAAGATCAAGTTCTTATATGACAGCTACTCCAAGATGTCTTTTGAAAAAGACATGCCGGATTCCATAGCACAGGATATGGTCATGCAGTGTTTTTTATCCGCGCTTAAATATAAAGCGAACATACCGGACGACAAAGTAAAGGGCAGGATCACACTTAAATTTGTAGAAACATATGTAGTTTCCGGAATCTATAACGAAGAGCGTGCCAAAACAAAGCTGTCAGACTACTTTGACGATTATTACAGGAATGCAATACCCGATGATGATGCGGCCAAACTGCTTGAGAACGAGTATTTAAAGCACGATCCCGAATGGGTCAACGAACAGGTGGAACAGATAATAAAGAACCTGAAAAAGAATAAATATCCTCCGCAGAGATACGGAGATATCCTGGAAACAATCATGCTCTTTAAGGATCATCTGGATCAGAACCCAAATGCTTATGCAAAAGCTCTTTCGCTGATGAAAAGAAATATTGATAAAATGTTTGAACCATCGTTATTTATCCCGCTTTCCAGATATCGGATCGACCCTACAAAGCAAGAGCAGTATGAAGACTCTGTTGCCGAATTAAACAGCCTTATCAAAAAGGCCAATGCAAACATGGATAACACCCTTAGTTCGGTATTGTCGGACAACGACTGGGTCAACAGCCTGAAAAAGCGCCTGAATGACAGACATGGTCATTGGAGGGGTGAGATCATTTTTGACATGGTGGAACCAATTGACTGGGTCAATCGCCTCATCAATTCAAGTTCGGAGCAGCTTTATGAATTTAACCAATACATCCTAAAACTATACACCGGTTCTTACGAGCCGGTAGAGGAAGATGTCAAGTGTATCAAGGAAATCGTCGAGTCTATTGACAGCTTGATTGAAAACGGCGACGCAACAGACTGGATACAGGAAGAGAATCTCAGGCGTCTACGAGAAATACTTTACAATCTGCTACCCGAAGAAGAGTCTTTCCTGGAATAATATTAAATTTTCCGCAAAATAAAAGTGGCAAAAGTTAAACCTTTTGCCACTTTTTTGATCATCGAAACCGCTTACTGCTTGAACAGTCCACCGGCCAGATCCTTGATATCTCCAAGATCAAGCTTGTCGTCTGCAACTGCAGCCTGAACCTTCTTGATATCATCTTCGGAAACGTCGATGTTGGCTTTCTTTAAGACCTCAACTCCCTGCTTGGGATCAGCCTTGGCAATCTGAGCCATAAGCTCTTGTTGATCTCTATCGGCATTCTCGGAATTGACATAATTTCCCTCCTGATTGTCACACGAGCATAGGTTGTGCGATATAATGGAAAAGACAATTAAACAGTCCGGGGGGATAGCATGAAAGTATATGTGGGGAACATTTTAACAGTCAACAGGAACAACGACGTTGCACGGTACCTTGTGGAGGACCGGGGCAGGATCGTCTATGTGGGAAAAGAGCTCCCGGAGGAATACACAGGCGCTCCAAAAGTGGAGCTTGGAAAGAGAGCCCTGATCCCGTCGTTTTGCGATACTCATCAGCACTTCGCATCTTTTTCGACATTCCATGCGGGACTCAATGTCATGGAATGCAATACCAATGAGGAAATCCTGCAGAATATCAAGGAATTCAAGGGCAGATGTAAGGAAAAGATCATGATCACCTTTGGAGCATCACCTTATTCCGTTGAGGAAAAGAGACTTGTAAGCCGCGAGGAGATCGACTCGGTCTGCGCTGAGAAGCCCGTCTTCATGGTCAAATACGACGGCCATGCGTGTGTTGTAAACACCGCACTTCTAAAGCTTGTCGACGATAAGGTCAGGAACCTCAGGGGCTACCATCCTGATACCGGTGAGATGAATCAGGAAGCCTTCTTTGCAGTATCTGACTATATCACCAATTCGATACAGATTCCCACTCTTATTAAAAATATGCAGAGCGCCGTGGACTATCAGGCATCCAAGGGCATCGGAATGATCCATACCGTCAGTGGTGTCGGCTTCCCTCTCAACATGGATATCACCATGGAGAAGCTTGTGGCAAAGAGCGTCCAGCACGGTTTCCAGATCAGGGTGTTCCCACAGTCTCTCAACATCAAAGTTGCAACAAGCAGAAAACTGCCCAGAATAGGCGGATGTTTTGAGTGCGCACTGGATGGATGCTTTGGCTCGCATGATGCGTCCATGAACGAACCATATGTGGATGAGATCGGCGGAAACGGAGTACTCTACTATTCTGATGAGAAGGTAATCGATTTCTGTAAGGCTGCCAACAGAGCGGGGCTTCAGATAGAGATGCATGCCATAGGTGACAGGGCATTCGATCAGGCTACAAGGGCTATCAAGGCAGCGCTTGATGATTATCCGAGAGCAGACCACAGACACGGGATTATTCATGACTGCCTCCCGACAGCGGAAGGCCTCAAGATATGCAGGGATTACAACATCCAGCTTCCGATGCAGATCGCATTTGATAACTGGAGGCAGGAGCCGGCTGAGTATACAGAGAGCATCCTCGGCAAGGAGAGAAACTCAAGACTCAATCCTGTAAAGAGCTTTATGGATGCTGGATGTATAGTATCATTCGGCAGTGACGGACCATGCACGGATCCGGATCCGATCGTGTGGCTTCACAAGGCAGTAAACCACAGCAATCCGTCAGAAGCAGTAACAGTTCAGGATGCGCTCAGGATGTGCACCTACAACGGCTACTACACAACCTTTGACGAGAAGGAAAGAGGTTCTCTGGAAAAAGACAAAGTGGCAGACATGGTCATTCTCTCAGAGAACCCCTATGAGATGCCTTCTGACAGGTTAAAAGAGCTGAAGGTTGAAAAGCTCATTCTGGCAGGCGAAGAGTACAGGCCACAGACAAGGTCAGTTGTCGGGACAGTGGTGAGTGGATTATTATCATCAGGGAGATATTGACACCAATGGATTTTAAAATAGTTTTTTCAGACATAGACGGAACACTTTTAAACAGTAATCACAGAATGCTCAAGGGAACACTTGATGCAGTGTTTGCCCTCAGGAAAGCGAACATCCCCTTTGTCATTGTGACAGCCAGAGGCCCTTCGGGAGTGCGCCCGATCTTTAAAAGATATGGGTTTACCTGTCCGATGATCTGCTATAGCGGAGCGCTTATCATTGATGAAAATGATAAAATAATTTACTCTGAGGGATTTGGTGCTGATGACGCAAGAGCTATCATTTCTTATATAGAGACGGAAGAATTTTACTGCACATGGAACATCTATTCAGAAGAATTGTGGATTGTTAATGACAGGAACGACAGCCGCGTTCGTACAGAGGAGGATATCGTTGAGGTCTGTGCCACGGAGGGCAGCATAGAACTTCTGCCACAGGATGCAATAATAGGAAAGCTTCTTTGTATGTGTGAGCCGGAAGCAATATGTGCGATAGAATATGAATTGAAAAAGAGATTTCCAAATCTCTCTATAGTTAAGTCTTCAGATGTTCTTCTTGAAATCATGGGTAAGGGGATCACAAAGGCAGGCGGAGTCAGGCGTGTGTGCTCGGATATGAATATTCCGCCAGAGAAGGCAGTTGCTTTTGGTGACCATTTCAATGATGCTGAAATGCTAAGATCCGTAGGTATTCCTTTCCTGATGGGAAATGCTCCGGAGGAGATGAAGAAGGAATTCTCATGTGTGATCGGAAGTAACGATGAGGAGAGCATTTCTACGGCTCTTAGGAATATCGGGCTATTTAAAGTATAATCGAACCGAAGAGTACAGGGTCAAAAAATAAGAAAAGCTGAATTACAGGAGGAGAAATAGTGGTTACAGAAGTATACAAGGAGATTGCAGATATTCTTGGAATCCCGGAAGATAAGCAGGGGATGATAGACAATCCAAGGCAGTACTATGCCGATAACGCCGAGAGATATGAAGAAAGAAGTATTGAAGGCGATGATGTTGACGATGACGTGATCAGGTGGTATGGCATCATTGATGAAATGTTGGATGAGCAAAAAGGCTGGGGCTTTGACTTTAGCTTTTACCTGGAAGATTTCACGGATTGCGTTGAGGCGATAATGCCGGAAGAGTTGTCTTTAGACGGAATACCTCTTAATGAAGATGACGATATTACTGTCTGGGCCAAGGCCATCAATGATGCCTGGCAAGAATCCGGGTATGTATTTGCTGCGCTTGAGATAGACGGCGACGAATTTGATACTTTCGTATGCACAAAGAGCGACTACGAGAAACTGGTTGCACTGGCAAAAAGTATAGGCCACAGGATCGATATGGTCCAGAATCTTTAAAACAATAAAAATGAGACTTGGGAGAAACAATGGGGATTTTTGACATTTTTAAGAAAACGGCTACAGACAAAATCAAGGCAGATGTCTACGTGGAAGAGAACAAGCTTGTTATTCCGCGCGAGAAGCTGGATGTGATTATAGAGAGCATCAAGAAGGATACAGTAAGAAAAGTCATAAATATCAAAACAGATGAAAAGGCAGATCTAAAGCTTACAGAGAGTAAGTTTGGAGGCTATCCTTACTGGCCTTCAGGCATGGAGTATCCGGTAAACTCAGCAGGTGATAAGCTTGTTCTTCTTGCGCAGATCAACCTCTCAGATGTTAACGATCCGCTCCTTCCGGATGCAGGTCTTTTGCAGTTCTTAATCAGCTGTGATGATATAAACGGCTTAGATGATGATAAGGGCTACAAGGTTGTTTATCATAAGGACATTGACCCGTCCGTTACAGAGGCAAGTGTAAAAGAGCTCGGTATAAAAGCTTCAAGTGATTTGGATGTAGAAAACGATGAGTACATGCCACTTTCTAAGAGCTACGCACTGACATTTTCTGAAGATACAGAGTACATCAATCATAGATGTAATACCTTTGAGAAGGCATTTTCTGACAGGTTAAAAGAGCTCTATGACATCGATATGGATGAGATAGAAATCGACGGTTACTACAAGCTCTACAATTTCATGAATAAAGAGGATTATGAGTATCTTACAGATGCTTTAAACGATGGCACGGGTCATAAGATTTTCGGCTATCCGTTCTTTACTCAGGAAGATCCTCGAGAGAATGGAGAAAACGATATTCTTCTCTTCCAGATGGATACAGATGGCGAAGACATCATGTGGGGAGACTCCGGAGTGGGCGGTTTCTTCATAAGCGAAGAGAATCTCAGGAACCTGGATTTCGATAAAGCAGTTTACAACTGGGATTGCTACTGATTGGACTGAAGAGAGAAAACTGCCTGATAGAGGATGAAGAATAAATATGTCGATTATGTTGGTGGTAAAAAGAGATTGTTCAGACGCTCAAAGAAGGTGCTGATCTATCTGCGCGAACCCATGAGTCCTATTGATAAAAAGGCATACGAAGATATGATGTACATACTGGGCTACAGGGATATCCTCGTTCTTGATTCCAATACAGTTTTCGGAGGAGGATCTTCGGAGGAAGCTATCTGGTGGATGGACGAAAACGAAGGTAAGCTCGACTGTGCCATAGAGATCACAAAAGACGAACCATTGGGCTACGCACGAAGTGCTTTTGAAGACTTCAAGAAAGACTGTAAGAGGTGGGGAGTAGATCCGGCGAAGGTGATGGATCAGGGATAAAACAAACAGGTATCATGCTTGGAACTTGATAACAATGACAACTCAGCCATTATGGTGCTGGGACGAAAAAATGAAATTTTCAAAGGAGCTTATTAGATATGATAAACGATTTGATACATTCTATCAGACAGGATAGTATTCGTTTGGAACTTATGAAAGAGGAATTTGATACCGTTATCTGTTATCCGGGGGCGGGGGCGGATATCTATCCGTGTGCGATTATAGAGAAAGTCGACAATGAGAAGCTGAAAATCCCAAATTACAAGGATAAATCAGTTTTATACTTATTTTGCGATCCTTCTTTTACTACTGATGAAAGTGTTCAGAATAATTATTTGTACAGTAAATATATTACGAATCTGTGCGGAAAAAAGAATATACGAATAGAGCAGTTGCTAGAAATCTGTGAGGAGAGTGGATTATATAAGGATGGCTATAGTTCGTATAAGAACGTAGAGGAAATGATGTCTTTTTCGAGAATTAACTATGACATTGAAGAATCGGTAGAGGGGTACTATTGTAAGCTGGTGATAGCCAGCAAAGTATGCCATATTCTTATGCTTACATGTGAAGCCAAGCGGTTATGGAAACTATTAGAGCAATTTAAGATAAGTGTTGAAGGAGCATTTTTATGGGATGTGCAGAATTGGGGGATAGCAGAATCAATTGAGAATGTGCAAAAAGAGTACTTGCCCAAATGGATTATAGGTAATCGATATAGAAAATTTGGTGGGTATGGTCATCTGTACAAAGGAAATAAGTACGAAGAAGAAGTTGCCAAATTGATTTTTGAGGTTCGTGGCGCGGACTATGATCCAGAACAAATCAGCATTGGTTATCTCTTATGAAATAGTAAAAAGATGAATTGTATCGATTGAGAAGAATCATAATGACAATTTATCATGAAAAACAGGCTTGGTTAATGCTAAGCCTGTTTTTTGTTCGCGTAAAATTATCGCTCCAGTATGAAAGGAGAGCAGTGCGCAAAAATGAAATAATTGCCTGCAAATTTCATATGAGAAAAACAGGGAAAACAACAACTGATAGTTTCAAAAAAAAATCTGTAGAATTCTGTGAGGAGGTGGTGATGGCTATAAATAGTAATCCAGAACGTTATAGTGGTGTATATAAAGAAATCGCAGAATTATTGGGAGATGCTGCAGCAATAAAGGTCTGGAAGCGTTTTTCTGGTTTAAATATCACTTTCCCTCAAAAACTATATTCTAAGGAATACACCAGGCGGTTCATCTCGGAAAACATGAACTCATTGACCCCACATGAGATAGCTAAAAGAGTCAGTTTGTCAGAAAGACGAGTGCGACAAATTATTTCTGAGATAAGAGATGGAAAAGAATAGATTTTGTTAATTAAATTAGCGTGATGTAGTGTCATGACTATCTGGTAATTTGTGACACAATGTTTCGTAAGAATTTAGCTATTTAGTTATGTTGCTAAAGCAATGTGGATTGCTAGCATACAAGTAATAAAAGAAATCAAAGGGAGAAATAGTATTATGAAGAGAAAATGTTACTTTTTGGCGATTGGTATAGCTTCACTAATAATGGTAGCCTGTGGAAGCAATAATCAGGGTGTTGATTCTAGACCAATAGATGACGATGCGAAAGCTGATCTCAAGACTTCAACATCAACAGCAGCTTTTGTTGAAGCCACAGAAGATTCTATAGAGGAATCTTATGAAGAGCCGAAGCTTTCTTATGATACAACCATTGAGGAAACTGTTCTGCTTGATGACGGAACAGTTAAGATAACAGCAAAAAGTTTAGAGTTTGAATACAACGCTCCGGTGTTGAGCATAGAGTTTTCAAATGACGGGGACAAAACACTTGAATTCATAAGCGGCTCTTTAGGATATAACTGCAATTCAATAAATGATTACATGACAGAATCTATTTATTGTAATGTCAGTGTTGATCCCGGAAAAACTACAGTTGAAAATGTAAGATTGAGTCCTGAGGAACTCATGCTTTTTGGAATCTCTCACATTAAAGAGATTGGTATTGCTTTTGATATTCAAGACAAGGAATATAACGAATATGCAAAGACTGGACCACTTAATATATCTACTTCAGATGCAGATATACCAGACTCGTCTAATAACACGTTTTTGGATGGTGTGAATCATGGCTCGTTTGAGAATATAACAGAGTATGCGCTTGATTTTGTAAGAGTAGAAGATCCTATAGGATATGATAGTATAAAAGTTCTTGCTGAGGGAATGGTTACAAATAGTGAAGATGAATCTACTGTTTTTGTTGAGATGGAAAATGTATCAGATAAGCAGCTATACTTTTCTTCATCTGATATCGAGGTAAATGGACTTATGCTTTCATCTGGAAGATGGCAAACTTCATTAGTTAATCCTGGAAAAAAACTTGTGTATCTCTTTGATATTTCAGATGTTGCAGATCATACAGGAGGAACATTTGAAGATTTAGGAATAACTAATCTTGCGTTGTTGTCATTTGAGGCAGAGGTAATTGATCTAAACATGAATACATTGCTTGAAAAGAGAATAGATATACCTCTTTCTGATGAAGATGCGACTTTGGAAAATTCAGGAACAGAAGTATATAATGCAAACAGCTTTAGAATTCTCTCACAGAAAATTATAGCGGATGAGTACGATAATTATCATATAATTCTTCAGGTAGAGAATAATTCTTCTGGAGAGGCAAATTTTGATGTGAAATATGATTCACTATCATTAAATGACGAAATGATAAGTTCATTCATTTCGTACGATGTTACAGTATCCCCAACTCAGAAGGGAATTCTTAATATAGAGATTAGTGACTCTGCATTGGACAAAACGAGCATAACTGATGTTACAGATGTTGAGTCAGCCGAATGTACCATAGAGATAAAGGATGAACATTATAATGACATTGATTCTCCGGTAATAACAATGACATATTGACAAGTTATTATCAGCCTCCTGCTATCCTTATTTTTCCGTTTCCTAAAGCTGAAACCGCCATTCCTTGAAATTCAGAAAGCTTGTCTTGGAGTTTGATTTTGCTAATGGCGCTTTCAGCTAGCGATTTACCTGTTGAAATTGTTTCTGGTACTATGGTTTCAAAGCCGTTTTCTCCGCGGATTTCCAAGATCACCTCTTTTCCGACCTCATATCCGACTGATGCAACCATAGCGCCAGCCATGCTACCTGCAACATAGGCAAAAGGAATAAATGGAAACAAGGCTTGCAGTAATGCACCTGATGCCTGGGATGCGATTGCAATAAAAATGTCCTGTGCCATAAAGTCTGCGTATTCTGCTTCTGTAATCTGCCCCTGAGACAACTGATAGCCAAATCTCGTTGCATCAATAATTAGTACTGTCAATGTTCCTATGGTTTCCGGAGAAATATTCGTGTATGCTGCTCCGAATTTTCCGGATTGGAATGCAATAACAAGTGCACTGCTGATAGATCCTTCAACAAATCCTTCTGATCCGGCCAAAACACCTTCTATACCGACTTCTTTTAAAGCTTTTTCGTCAATTTTCCCTTCTTTTGCAGCTGAAATAATTATGGAATAAAGGTCTGGTCCTATAGCGAATGCTGTACTGACAGCTGCAGACTGTAGCCCTGCATTAAGAGACTGCTTCAAAATATATTTAGTTGTTATAAGCTGTGAAGGTGTTATGCCAAAGTCGGCAAGATCAAGATCTCCTTCACGGGTTAGCTCAACCAACTGTTTTGCTTCTGCCTCGGTAAGTGGTTTTGACTGAGTCCCATCAGGTGCTTCTATTCTATCTGCTAAACTATCAAGGGTTTCCTGTAGCTCAGGAGAGAATTTTTGACGTTCTACACTCTCGCTGGTGCTCATTTTGGCTTTCCTTTTTGTTAGATATTCTCTTGCATCATCAAGCTGATCAGCAGGGATTAACCTATTTTGTCCGGAGTAAAGCGAATCATATAAAGAATCCAAGGGCTTGTCGTATTGGGCTAAATATTCGGATTCTGTCATTGGCTCTTTACCGTGTCGTAGCTCGTGTGAGGCATATTCATGATAATCTTCAATAAAAGTCTTTGCTTGAGCGTTTGCTGAGGAACTAGCATCTTTATAATATTTTGAACTGTAATCTTGAGTGTAGTCTTTTCCCTGGATCTGCACATCGACCGAAGCTTTGGCATTAGAATCGGGACGTACGGCCTTGTATTCTGAACCGTCTAATGCGGCTTCAATATTGAAAGTGTTAGTGTGCCATATCTCAGCAGCAAATCCGGCATCCTGCTGAATAGTTCTTGCGCTTATAACTTTGTCGTTTAATTCTTTTTGCATAAGGGCAGAGTGCTCAGAGATAGTTTTTTGTACAGTGTTTACATAGTTTTGACCTTTCAGTGATGCGATTGCTACACCGGTGTATTTTGATGCATAGTCCCATCCAGACTTGAATTTGGTAGTATCAATATTTGAGACATACTCCTTTATTGAGTTTCCTGCTGATTGCGCTGCTGTTGAAGCTGAATTATATGCTTTTGAAGCATTTTCAGAAATATATCCACCGGTTTCAGTTGCCTTTTCTTTTGCCTTATCAGCAGCTTCCTTTGAAACTTTTCCTGCGTTACCAACTGCTTCCTGTGTGGCCTTTTCTGCTTTCTCTGCAATATCTTGAGCAGCTTTTCCTGCAGAATTGGCCTTTTCTTTGGCGGCATTTCCTGCATTGTTTAAAGCATCCTTTGTTGCTGAGCCTGCATCTGAGGCTGCTTCCTTGATTTTATCTATATCTACAGCATATGAATTAATTTTTGTGAATGGCAGGCTCACTGTACTCGCAAAAACAACTAATGACAGTATAAAAGAAATCGCTTTTCGCATGACAAACACCTTTCATAGAAATAATGATCATTAACTTAAATTTCCAGCATTGATTAGTATATGTTTGTTGAATGAAAATTGCTATAGAGAATGTTAAAAATAATGCACATTTTGAAACGGCTTTTCATAATTTGTGAATGATTTTTGATTCGTTATTTCATAATCGTGTCTTGATATTTTGAACAATAAATTGAAGATAAAAGAAGACGTTTACTATCGATGGTTTAAGGTATCTAAACATGATGTTGAAGGGATATTGACTTACGATATCTGAGGTTGGGAGTGTGATTGGCATAATTTATTGCATCATTATATTGCGTTTATAAATAGTTTACATATCGATGATACAATGGTGTCTGTAGTAATAGAACTGTAGTCAAGATGGGGAGTCAATGTCAGTAATACGTATGCATTTCTGATTTGTTGATGATTATTTAGTAGTTTAATCAATTTGTAATAGACAACATAAAGGAGAAAAGGTGATGTCAAAGAATTCAATCAGAACTATCTTTTTAGCAGGGAATATGATTCTTGGTATGGTGGTTTTGTCTGGGTGTTCTCAAGAAGTGACTGATCATAATATTTCTATTACGATTGATACAAATACATATGATGGATTGTATACAGGAATGCTTAGTGATGGTAAGCCATCGGGACAGGCCAAATTTGTAGTGAAAATAGATGATACAAGTAACTGGGTCTATAGTGGGGGATTTTCTGATGGGGTGTTCTCTGGAGAAGGAACAGTAGAGATGTATCCTTGCAAAGTTAAAATAGGAGTGCAGAACGACGAAGGCATTTATAGTGGAGAGGTTAATGGAGGCATCATAAATGGCAAAGGGACATACAGCTCTGCGTTGGGCTGGTCCTATGTGGGCGATTTTAAAGATGGAGCAATAAAAGGGGAAGGAGAGGTAAAAGCATTTCCATTTAAACTGTCATATGAAAATAAGACAGTTGAAGGGAATTATGAAGGCGCTGTTATTGATGGTATACCTAATGGAAAAGGGAACTTTGAGGGCGAAGTAGAGAGTACAAAGATTAGATATGAAGGTGAATGGACAGATGGCGCTTTATCCGGAGAAGGAAGTCTTAAATCTTCTTCATATACAGTCCCGTTTGCTGATGGAGCGGAAAGAACTGGAGAGTATGAAGGGACTACTTTTGATGGCAGAGCTGATGGAGATGGAATTTTTACAGCTACAAATACTAATGGCGATAAATATACATATACCGGTGAGTTTAAAGAAGGAACATTTGAAGGGATTGGAACAATTGATTTTGAGAACGAGGATATAACAGACTATACTGGACATTTTGCCAAAGGAATGAATACCCCAACAAAATCGGAATTGATTGTTTATTTGGGTACGATAAAGAGTTTTATAGAATATGATGTTATTGATGATTCAGTAAAATTTATAGATACTCACGAAAAGCTCTTTATGGCTGATAATCCAGAATCTCTTGAACCATTCATAAATACAGAAATAACATTAAATGAGCTTTACAAGACTCCGCATGAATATTCGGATGAGATATTTACTGTTAGTACAAAAAATATTACGCAAATACGTCAAGAGGATCTTTTTGACAAGACTATAACTTGGTTCATAACTGATGATAAAAACTACAACAGAATATTCGTTGTTTGTGATGGGAAGCTTCCTGAAGTAAATAAAAATGATAAGGTGAAGGTGTACGGATTACCTATTGGTATTGGCAGTTACAAAAATGCATTTAATAGTGTCATGAATGCATACGTTATTTATGGCTGTTACGTTAGCAAGTAAATAATGTGAAAGTGAAATGATGGATCTGAAATGATAGTACAGGAGGAATAAAGTGCATTTATCGTCTATATTTACAGAATATGGAGTAGATATCAAGAATACGAAGCTTGTCAGGCATCCTCTAAACAAAACAGACATTAGAGAGGTTTATGAGAGAGGAATGATTGAGGCCTATCAAAATAGCCAGTCAAAAAATATCTTTGATAACTGTAAATATATTGCGGCTTTTGTAGGAATGGCCGGAACAGAAGCTTTGTTTATTGGTATGTATGAAATTATAGGTGTTGAATACGGCGAAGCAGTAGCACAGCACATGCCTCAAGACTATCCTTATCCTGATCATTTTGACAATAACCATAGATACTATGATATGAGAAAAATGGATGTGATGGCTGACTTGGTAAATAAATTGGTTATAGACTGGGGAAAAGGGGCCTTGGCATGGTTTCAGTGGGCTGAAAACGACAAAGAAGTGCTATCAATCGCCAGCAGGAATGAAATACCATTTCCTGGATATGAGGAGGTGATTCTTACGTATACTGAGCTATCAGATATAGTGAATGGCGATATCCGATATCAAAAATGGCGAGATGCACTATCTAATGTAAATGGAATTTATTTGATTTGTGATACAAAAAGAAACAAGCAATATATTGGATCAACATACAATGATATAGGTATACTTGGCAGATGGGGTGAGTATGTAAAAACGCTTGATGGCGGAGACGTAGGAATAAAAGAACATCTGAAGGAATATCCGGGAGCACATTATGATTTTCAGTACACTATACTGCGAGTTTTACCCAAACCGATATCTGTAAATGAAGCAACGCAGGTTGAAAGTCTATATAAAAACAAACTATGTACAAGAAATGAGGAGTATGGATTAAACAGAAACTAAGATAGAATTTAATGTGCAAAAAAATGTAAATTAACGGAGATGAGTTGATAAATCAGGGATATATTCCTTGTAAGAAATACATTCAATAAAACATATAGGAGGAATTGGACTAAGATGAAAGCTTGGAGCATTGTTCAGTGGGCATTGGCAGGATTTATAGCTTTGTTTGCAATAGTGGCATTTGCTACTAGCGGAGGTATTCTTAGTGGATTGCTTTTTCTGGCGCTAGCAGTGGTGATTTCACCACTTAGAAAAAAGATTTTTGCATTATTACCTGAGAAATTTCAGGGAAGACTAATTGCTATTGCAACAGGTGTTGTTTTAGCCATTGCCAGTTTCGCAACATTTCCATCAACTCAAACAGAAGTAATTGAGGATGACACAGAGGAAGTTGTGGAAGAACGATTTGTTGATCTTGAAGAAAAAGCAGACGAAGTGGTATCTGTTTCGCAGGATGGAAACAACATAATTGCTTTATCTTTTTCGGATGACAATGATATAGATATTGTCGAGGGAAACGAGGTTACAACATATTCTGTAAAAGCAGAAGTAAGAGATATGAGCTTATTCTCTGTGAAAGAAATCAAGTTTATTAGTTCGAATTCCAAGATTGCAACCATAGGTTTTGCAGGAATTACTGAAGAAGGAAACTTATCTATAAATGTTAAGGGGATAAACCCGGGTGAAACAGAGGTTTATGCTGTAACAAATGATGGGTCAGTGGAATCTGAACACAAAAAGGTAACTGTGAAGGCTGACGAAGCGAGAATCGCAAAGGAAAAAGAGGCTGCTGAAAAGGCGGAGGCAGAGAAAAAAGCAGTAGAAGAAGCTGAGAGAAAAGCCAATGAGGAAAAACTGGCAAAGGAAAAGGAGACTGCTGAAGAATCTGCTAAAAAAGACGCGGAAATGAAGGCGACCGATGTCGCATCTAGCACGCAGGTGGAGGTGGCACCCGTAAATAATCAGGAGCCTTCAACAAGTACTGGTTCTGGAGTAGAATCTGGTGGCGGAAATGCTGATAATTTTAATACCTACAATAATACTTCACAGCAGAATACCACTGAATATGTACTGAATACAAGTTCAAAGAAATTTCATTATGCTAGTTGTTCTTCTGTTCCCAAAATCAGCCCTGAGAATTATGCTACGGCAACAAATAGGGATGACATTTTAGCGCAAGGATATCAACCTTGTAAAAAATGTAATCCATAGATCGACGTGAGTTACAGCGAGCTATTCTGTGAT
Source organism: Butyrivibrio sp. XPD2006 (assembly GCF_000420865.1). Lineage (GTDB taxonomy): Bacteria > Bacillota > Clostridia > Lachnospirales > Lachnospiraceae > Butyrivibrio. Next base: position 145,186 of record NZ_ATVT01000006.1, on the reverse strand, counting down.
TTAGATATAGCATATAAGAATTTAGGGAACCTTTATTCTAATGGCATCATTTACAAGTTGTGAATAATAAAAATAGGAGGAAAGAATATCATGAAGTGTCCGAGTTGTGGCGCAGAGGTGGGAAATAGCAAATTTTGCGAGTTCTGTGGAGCCCAGATCTCACTTGAAATGAAAAAGGAACAGGAACAATTAAATAAGCAGGGGTGTCCGAAATGCGGTAGCTCAAATATTAAGTTTAACCGAGAAAATCAGGGCGAAGTGCATGGGAAGAATGCAAAGCGGATTATTCATAGGACAGTCGGCTTTTGTCAGGATTGCGGTCATACCTGGTATCCTGAATCAGCTGCTAATGAAGTCCCCAAGAAGAACAATATGATTTGGTGGGTTTTGGGGTGGATTTTCTTCTTCCCAGCGCCTGTCATGGTTTTGATATGGAGAAAAAAGAACACATGGGATATAAAAGTTAAAATAGCAGTTACTGTTGTGTTCTGGATTGTTTTCTTTGCGATTGGATCAGCTAATAAGTCTTCAGAAAATGCAACGACATCTACAACCATTGAACAAACAGAGACACAAAGCGAAGTAAAAACTGATACTAATGCAAGCGAAAAGGCTGAAAACAAATCTACAACTGAAGAAACAACAGAGATAAAATCTGAAGAAGTAGCTTCGATTGGTAATTATTCTAGTTATGAGGATATTTATGATGAGTATAAACAGAAAATAATAGATGCAACTCCGGGACTTATAGAAGAATATAACAACGAAGCGTCTTCTAATAATGCAGGGTTGGAAGGATTAGCTGAAATATGTAATAACAAGATTAGTAAGCTGGCAGAGATTAGCAATGAAGGAGTTTCTGAAATGGCTGATTTTATGCTCAAGAATGGTAATGGAAGCTATTCGGATTATGAGGATTGGTCAGGCAAGCTCATGCAAGTATATATGGATGAATCTGGAAAGATAACAGATGCGTACATGAAGTCAGCACAATAAGCGTATTCATGCAAAATTACGTGAGAAAATAGCATAAAGAGCTGCAACTTTGGGGAGAAATCCTTGGACTGTGGTTCTTGATTTATTGAAAATCTGAAAGGATAGGTATCTGAAGAACCAATGCCATAAAAGCATAATAACAACAAAAATGAGAACTGCCTTTGATAAGGGTCCAGTTCTCATTTCTTTTTTTGATTGTCATCTTATCCTAATGATATTGTCTGGATGATGGCCTACACTAATATTATTCAGTTTTAGTTATTACCATTGGTAATAGTCATCCTCAGCAATAACTTCGTACCTTGCTATATTATCAAGTGTAAGCATTAAATTGAATATCTGCTAAATTATGTTAAATAAGTGCGTCCCAAAGCTCTATTCTCCTCCCAAAAACAGTACCAAAACGAACGACCATTCATTTTGATGTATTTCGAAGAAATGCAGTGAAAAACTATATATTGTATTTTGATTTAAGAAAATTGTTCGAAAATCACAACCTATACAGGGAGGATTTTTGGACTCTTATTTTTTTATCATGTAAACAACAGAAACAGAGATGAACTGAGAATAACCATTTAGTTGAAAACCAAAGAAACAATTGGAGGTAAATAGATATGTTGACTTTGAGTATTATCGCTATCGGCTTGGCACCTGTGCCCTTTATGTAGATAAATGAAAGTGAGGTATGGCAATAGAAAGGAGTACTTAATAATGGGTATATCGATAATAATATTTATAATTGGTATTATTGGCCTATTTACCAACCATGGTGTCTTATCCTATTTTTGATTTTTAATCTCGGTTGTGATATTCATTCCAACTTTCTTATATGGGTATGGAAGAAGGCTGGATTATCAGATTAAAAGCGGAAGAGCATGTGGGTTTGCCATTTGCTATAATGAAAGAGCTTATTCTATATACAGTCACATGGAACAATACAAAATGGAAGCACTGAGATTATATCATACAGAGGATAACCGACGATAATGGATTTTAAACAGCTAATGAATTCCGAGGAATACGACTTTCTCAGAACCAATGAAAGACTTGGAAACAGAATCATGCTCCTTGGTCTTGGTGGGAGCTACGCCTATGGAACCAATAATGATAACAGCGATATTGATTTCAGAGGTGTTACTCTTCAGATGCCATCAGACCTTTTGGGACTGACGGAGTTTGAACAGTATGAAGATGACAAGACTGACACTGTGATTTATGGCTTCAACAAATTGGTGAAGCTTCTTTTGGAGTGCAATCCGAACACCTGCGAAATGCTTGGCCTTGACGAGGACCAATATCTTATCAAGTCTGAACTTGGCCAGGAACTGATAGACAATACGCATCTCTTTTTATCCAAAAGAGCTATCAAGTCCTTTGGAGGTTATGCTGATTCACAGCTTCGAAGACTTCAGAATGCAATAGCAAGAGATACCCTTGCCCAGAGCGAAAGAGAGCAGCACATCCTGAAATCAGTAATGCATGCTCTTGATGATGTGAACAGAAGATACTACGGAAAAACTGATGGTGGCCTTAAACTATACATTGATAAGGCTGAGAATCCTGAACTTGATACTGAGATATTTGTGGATGCCAATTACAAACACTTCCCGCTTCGTGATTATGAAGATGTCTGGAGTGTTATGAGAAGCGTTGTCCGTGACTACGACAAGATCGGTAAACGCAATAAAAAGAAAGACGACAATCACCTCAATAAACATGCAATGCATCTGATCAGGCTCTTTATGATGGCAATCGATATCCTGGAAAAGGGCGAGATCATAACCCATAGAACCGGCGACCTCGACACTCTTCTTGCAATTCGTAGGGGAGACTTCATGGAGGCAGATGGAACTTTTTCTGCAGCTTTCTTTGAGATGCTTGATGAGTATGAAAAGAGACTTGACGAGGCTGCATCGAAGACCAATTTGCCTGATAATCCTGACATGGATAAGGTTGAGAAATTTGTAGAGCGCATCAACAGATATACAGTGACCGGAGAACTTCATTGAAACGATAATTGAATAACAAGTGAGAGAGGCGGGAGATACACACTCCAGCCTCTTTTTCTAATAAATCATCTTACTCCCAGCGCTGAAAGCTTCGTGCGAAGACCCCCAATGAACATAGCCATGGAAATGATAAATACGGCTGATACAACACCGGAAATTGCATTAAACACTGTGGATGAAACAACTTCCAGATCACCAAGACCGAATTGACTAAGCATCAGTCCTGATGATATGGCTGAGTTTATTGCCTTGCCGGCTGATGCAGTAATTATAGTAGTTATCGCGGTCAATATGCTGGTTACGCATCCAATTACAGTGAATACGAAAACGTATGTTGAAATATTACCTGTCATATAACCGAGGTTGGCACCATCTTCAATGCGTTTTATTGAAACATTCAGCTTGTAATAGTAAACGGTTGCCAGTATAACGAGCACAAGATACAGTGCGAAAAGTGCGATAATAATGCCGATTCCGATAGCTGCTATTTTACCGAGATCGGCAAATTCCGATGAACTGAGGGCGCCTACAAGGCCGGCGCCTGCTGCGATTATAGCTGTTGCAATACCGGTAATTACAGCTAAGAGGATGAAAAGGATCATGCATAATATACAAATGCCTCTTAACATGCTAAAGCCCTTGATGATGGGGGCATCCTTGTCGGCTCCCGTATAAATCTGCCACAGGCCTATTGTAATGATGACCATAGGAATAAGCAGTAATAACATAATAAAGCTACTGAACCCGGAGGCAAATATTTTCGCAAAAGAATTGTCTGAGATTGCACTAAGCTCAGAGTTTACTATTACCATATAGTAGATCATGTTGATGACGGATGTAAGAAGGCTTGCAGAAAAAGTTATTGCCATAATAAGAAATGGCTTTGACTTAAGAGCCTCTCTAACCGTCTCTCTCACACCCGGAATAACAGGTTGAGTATAAGCTACTCCCGGATTCGGGTATGTGTTGTAGTATCCGTTCTGATACTGTGGCTGGCCCTGATACTGACCATTGTTGAAGTTTCCATCCATTTTATCGATTCCTCTTTCCCCAAAAACTTTGATCTCTTTAATCTGCAGATTGACTCTCAATTTGCGCAAATTACATCTCTCTATATATATCAGATAGGGTTAGAGGGGGCAAGCATTTCTGTATTGTTTTGATGTATTTCGAAGAAAAGTTCAAAAAACTATATATTGTATTTCGTTATTAAAAAAGAGCTCGAAAATCACAACCTACACTGGGAGGATTTTTGGACTCTTATTTTTTTATCATGTAAACAACAAGGAAACTACAAGATTTATTTGAAAACAACGAAACTATTGGAGGTAAATAGATATGTTGACTTTGATTATTGTCGCTATCGGCTTGACGCCTGTGCTTTTTATATTATGGGTCACAGTAAAAACTATAGTAATAATGGCGAAGTTTATTAGTTTTGATATTAGGCTTGCTTCAATCAAACGCTCTAATCCTGAACTGTACAAACAGATGAAAAGAGAAGCATTCTTGATTACAAACGCTAATACGAATGCAGTGGTAATGTGGAATGTTTGGAGAAACTGATCTGTATGATTGAAAAGCTTATAACATAAGTTGGGGCAGGGGATGATTATATATCATTTTCTGCCCATGTGCCCTTTATGTAGATAAATGAAAGTGAGGTATGAATTATGCTATTTGGAAAGAAAGATAAAGATGTCAGGTTAACAGCCAGGCAATACAAGGATCTTACAAACGGAATGAGTAAGAAGGAACGCAGAGAATTTGAACGCCGCCAGGACGAACTTCGAAAGGAAAGAGAAGAGGACAGGCTAGATGCGTGGCTGGACTTCGAGGATGAGATGGATGATATGTAAAAGCTTGAAAGGATTTTCAACGGAGCGTTGAATGAAGTCTGAGTCAGACTGTTTTATCATTAATATAAACATTGAAGACGGCTGGCAGAAATTGATGTATTGCTGAGGGTTGGCGACAAAGAGGAGGCTTTTGGTATGGGATTGTTTGATACTTTTTTATGGAACATACACTTGCCCTAAATGTGGGAAGGCAGTAGATTTCGAAGAACAGAGCAAAGATTATGATTGTTGTCTTATTGACTTTAAGTTAGGAGACCTTGTAGATCGGGAAGATGCTAGTTATTTCTATGGCTTTCAGTATGAGTGTCCGTTCTGCAAAGCTCAGACAGATCTTAGCATTGGAATTAAAAATGGTCAGTATGTAGGAGTATATTACACTGAAGATGCACAGAAGATGAGCGTTGATGATCTTGTCAATATAGAAGAAGGTTATCAGAGAAAGCGTGACTATGAAGAAATGTGCAGAAAAAGGCTTGGAAATGAAGATTTTGGACATATGACAAGTGATGTTATTGCCTTGAAGTCGGGCGAAAAAATAAGAGCACTTGGGACAGAATGGGAAGTGCTTGAATCTTATAAAGAAGAGTGTGCAATACACCCCAAGAATGAGAGGGAGCTTCGTTGGATAAGAGTTTTACACAGACCTGCGTTTGTTTATAGGGTGAAGTCAACAGATGTATATAGAATAATTAGGATTTGTTTGAATCCAAATACACTTATGTTACATTGCGACGTATATGTGGATGGTTTTGACCACGCTGACAGTATATCAAGTGGTGATAAAGCAACCAATCATAGTTATAATTTGCCAAGTGGCTATTTGTGAAAAAGCTGGACGATAGTATTTATAATAGATTTGTAATAACAAAGCGTATCGATATTTATAATCCGTTACGAAGAACGGTAATATGCATTGGAAACACTTTTGACCAAACAGGTGATGGTAATTGCCAGATCGAGGATGGACTGGAGGTTGGTAAGGAATATACTGTATTGCCTCAAACGGGAGCTAATGATGGTGAGTTTATCCATATAGAAGAACTTCCAAGTGCAAACGGTTACCCTGTTAGTTTGTTTGAGGAAAAGGATTTTTACTGCGAGGATACGTTACTGGATTTTAAAAAGGAGTGCTTACTGAAGGCTTTGGAAAAATCTGAAGAAGATGTAAGACAGGGTAGAGTTAGAACAATAGAAGATTTGTTCCAAGGCATAAAGGATTCGGTATATGAAACTCATGAAAATACAGACAGAGACAGAATTCAGGGATTTATTGATACAATCTCAAGAGTGTGGAGTAAACACTATGATCTTAGATTCGGACAACTGATTCAGTACTCTTTAATGGATCAGAAACTGTGGGATATTGACGATGAAAAACTGTTCAAAGCTCTCGCGAAATATGAGTAGGTTGATAGAAAGGAAGAGTATGGTTATATCAATAATAATATTTGCAGCCGGTATTATTGGCCTATTTACCAATCATGGAGTTTTGTCCTATTTTTGCTTTTTGATCTCGGGTGTGATATTCATTCCAACTTTTCTTATATGGGTTTGGAAGAAGGCCGGACTATTAGATTAATAAGCGAAGGAGCATGTGGGTATGCCTAGAAGCGAGGCAGGAGTCAGCAAGATCCTAATTGGAGCTTCAATACTATTTCAATTGGGAAACAACAAATGAGTCCTATAAATAGGACAGCAAAAGAGTATAATAGGAAATGATAGGAACTAAATGAACGTCAGAAAACAACACAAAATGTAAATATCAACAGATTTCCGGAGGACAAGAACAATGACAAGATTTGTAGAAATAAATTCAATGGAAAATAACCGTATTAAACGGACCATCTTTGAATTAGATGGATCATAAAAATACGGAGGTATCAAAAATGAATCAAACAGAACTTAGGAGGATGTTAATCGAAAAAGCTAAGAAAGGAACGAGGGTTCAAGAAGTATTTAAACAAGCAGATCCTATGCTTGCTGCCTATGCGTTTATGGTATCCAGACCTTTCAATGAAGGTAAGTGCATAACTACTTTGCGTACTAAGGCTGAAGAGACACGAAAGCTAATCACTTATTTTTGCAACGAAATTGAAAGGATTTCGAAACTGGATGTTCAGGAAACAGGAGAGTATTCCATTTATATTTGGGAAAAATCCAGTCTTCTTGGTCAGGACGAAGGTGTTTTTGTCTATCACGATGCAATTGCACTTAGGGATGAAGATATAGAGGTGCTTATTGATTGTGATTGTAATCTATGGGATGAAAAAGTAATAAAGACGTTAGAGAATAATCGCCTATATAACTGTTCTACAGAAGAGATGGCATCATTTAATGTGCCGCAACCCGTTATTGATAAATATGGAATTGATGTTTGCTGTGGATTACTTTTGCAGTATACAAATTGTTATTCATCTATAATAAACAGAACTCAGGATAATTATATCAATACAATAAAAGAGTATGTAAATAGAGCCAAATCAAATGAGTATGCGTATATAAGCAGGTTAAAGCAAGATATTCTCTTTATGCCACATGATAAAGATATGATTGACTACAGGCTTATAACCCACGCCTATGAGAGAAGTATAAGTGACGTTGAAAAGAGGATAAATAAAAAATATATACAGGACGATTTTGGCAGCCTAATAAAGCAAATTCGTGTGTCAATAGGATGAACAAAGCTGATGAAAAAGCACATGAATTATAAAAGGAGGTCAAAATTATGGCAACTATATTTGTTGACTATGAAAATGTACATAGATCATATGGCTTGCGTGGCGCTGAGTATTTAAACAAAGGAGATAAACTATTCGTCTTTTACAGCAATGTTTGTGACAAGATTCATAACGATGATCTAATAAAAATAGAAAGGTCGCAATGCGATTTTAAGATTCATAAGCTTGTCAATTCTGGTAAGAATGCACTAGATTTTTATATTGCCACAAAAATCGGAATAGAGTATCAGAAAGGTGAGAGACAAATTGTAATTGTGACGGGTGATAAGGGATTTGATGCTGTTGTGGATTTCATAAATTCGATTCCCACTACTTTAGATAGAAAAATAATAAGAAGTTGTAATATTGAAAGAGGTCTCGTGGCACTAAACGATTCGGGTAATAGCCAAAGAAGGAGGCTAATTGCAGATGGTATTGCTCTGAAAGATATAGCAGAGGCTCAAGCGTATATACAAGCAAAAGCAGATTTTTTGAAGAATATTGAAAGAATCCTTAAAGGGACGAAATTTGAATCGGATTCAGATAAAATCATTGATTTTATTGGGACCGATAGTAGACCTTCAAAGAAAACTATATATTCTAATTATCTTCATGAATATGGAATGAAGGAGGGGCTTGAATTATATCGAATGATTAAAGAGGTTGTATGAGATAAGTTAGAACAGGGGATTGAAATTTCGGAGTCAAGAAGTCACTGTGCAACAGCAAAAGTCTGTTGCACAGTGAATTTTGAAAGTAATAAAAACTACAATTAAAAAATAAAATATGGGATAATTGTATTGGTAACTTTGAGATTGTATAGGAGGTGCTATTGTGAAAAATAGTAACCGATGCTTGTTTGATAGCGAAATTAGTGAATTTCTTTGTGCTGATAAAGATAAGATTTTTGCATTGTTAAATAACAATTATCATGGTGATACTCTTAGCTCAACTAGAGAAGCGTGGATGGGAGAATTAGAGATTTTACAAAATGCACTTGTGACATGGAAAGATAGCAGGGGGCATATTGTTTTTGAATATGATATTCCGCGTTTAGGAAAAAGAATAGATGTAGTTCTATTACTTAAAGGAATCGTGTTTTGCCTAGAGTTCAAGGTTGGAGAATCCAGGATAATTGAAACTGACATTGATCAAGTATTGGACTATGCCTTGGATCTGAAGAATTTCCATAAATACAGTCATGATAGTCTTATAGTGCCAATATTGATAGCGACAAAGTATAAGAAGGCTTCTTCAATTGTACAGTCGTCGGTTTATGATGATCGAGTTGTAAATCCTCTTGTCACTGGGGCAGAGAGAATATCTATGGTTATAAGCGAAGTGATTCGTAAATTTCCTGAAGAAAAGGATATAGACCCCAATTGGATCATTAGTCCGTATGCACCCACACCTACAATAATTGAAGCTGCCAAAGCTTTATATGAGAGTCATTCAGTTGAAGATATTACTAGGCATGAGGCAGACAATGTAACAACAGATCGAACGATTTCATACATACTAGATGTTATAAATAAGAGTAAAAAGAACAAAGAAAAGAGCATTTGCTTTGTTACAGGGGTGCCTGGTGCTGGAAAAACTCTTGTGGGTTTAGACGTAGCAGTAAAGCAAACATATCAAGGATGTGAAAATCCAATAGAAGATGAAGGGGCAGTTTATTTATCTGGCAATGGACCTTTAGTAGCAGTGCTGAACGAAGCCCTTGCAAAGGATAACTATCAGAAGTGCAAGAATAGAGGTGAAACAAAGAAACTGTCTGATTCGAGACGTGAGGTGGGTAAATTCATTCAGATAATTCACCGGTATAGGGACAATATGCTTGCTAAGATCAAGAATCCTGTTGAAAACGGGATCCTTGAAATTGACCCATTGAAAGCTGTAAAGATGCATGAATCTGGATATGGTGAAGTAGAGCATGTGGCCATTTTTGATGAGGCACAACGATCATGGACGCATGAAAGACTAGCTCTTTATCTCAAAAGAGGAGGTACTTATGGAAATAAGCTAAAAGTGCCCAATTTTCCTATGTCTGAAGCATCTTTTTTGATATGGTCACTAGATCAAAGAGAAGACTGGGCAACTATAGTTTGTCTTGTAGGAGGCGGACAAGAGATTAATACAGGAGAAGCAGGCATTTCAGAGTGGATCAAGGCATTGAATGAAACCTTTACTCATTGGAAAATATATATTTCTCCACAGCTAACAGAAGAGGAATATGCTGAAGGCAAGGTTAATGAGCTACTCATGAATAATACCAATGTGACGTACGCTGAAGCTTTGCATTTAGGGGTATCATTGCGCTCGTATAGAGCAGAGAAACTTTCTGCAATGGTGCATGCGTTGCTTTCCTTGGATTCGAGTGCTGCTTCATTATATTCTGAGATTAAAGAGAAATATCCTATATTTTTGACAAGAGATATGGAAGCGGCAAAAAGATGGCTTCATGAAAAGGTGAGGGGGACTGAAAGAACAGGGGTGTTAATTACAAAGGAAGCTGCAAGGTATAAACCGCTAGGGATACATGTCCTTCAATCGGATGTTGAGAATGCTGTTCACTGGTTTCTTGAAGATAAAGCAGATACAAGAGCGTCTAATTACTTAGAAGATGCGGCGACAGAAATTCAAGTTCAGGGACTGGAACTCGATTATTCATGTCTTTTATGGGATGCAGATGTAAGGTATGAAAATGGGCAGTGGCATTATTACAAGTTCAATGGTAAAGATAAATGGAATGAAATTGAAGCGAATACCGAGAGTAAACAAGAACAGATAAAATATATGTTGAATGCTTATAGAGTTTTACTTACAAGAGCTAGAGCGGGGATGATTATCTGTGTGCCTGAAGGTAATTCACATAAAACAATTACAGGATTTTGGGAGGATGAAACACGGTTGCCTGAATACTATGACGGAACATATCGATATTTAAGAAGTATAGGATTTGAAGAAATATGAAGTTATGCCTAATCTGGGCATATGCTTGACATGTTTTTATGAGAAGATATAATGTTACTTATAATCTACAACAGGGGAGGAAAAATGGCAATAAATACGATTTATAATATGGATTGCATAATGGGGATGAAAAATCTTATTGATGATGAAAGTGTTGACTTGATTGTAGCAGATCCACCATATTTTAAGGTTATAGGTGAAAAATGGGATTATATGTGGAGAACAGAAGAGGATTATATTGAGTGGTCTAAACAGTGGATTGCTGAAGCTGCACGAGTCCTTCGTAAAGGGGGGAGCTTCTATCTTTTTGGGTACTTCAGGATGTTGAGTAGACTACTTCCCATTTTAGAAGATTTTGGTCTTGAATTAAGACAACAGATAATTCTTAATAAAGGAATACAGGCAGTATCAGGCCGCGCCACAAAGAACTATAAGATGTTTCCAAATGTAACAGAAAGTATACTATTCCTTTATAAGGATAGTAAACCTTTTGTGAAGCGGTATTTAAAGAACCGTCAAAAGGAGTTAGGTTTAACGGCTAAGCAAATCAATGAGGCACTTGGCATGAAAGCTAATGGCGGTGGGATGTGGAGTATTTATACCGGAAAAAATATTTGCGAACAGTTACCCACTAAAGAACTGTGGCAAAAACTGGAGAAAATATTAGATTTTAATATACCTTATGAGGAAGTGGCTCAAACATACCATGCTCAATTGGGAATTACTGATGTTTGGGACGATATTAACTTTTATGGAGAAAAGGATAGGATTCATCCAACGCAAAAACCTTTAAAGCTCATTGAACGTTTGATTTACGCAAGTAGTAATGAAGGTAATATAGTTTTGGATCCATTTATGGGGAGCGGGACTACGGCTGAGGCTTGTAGAGAACAGAGACGAAATTATATTGGGTTTGAGATAGATACCGATTATTACAATAAATCGTTAGAACGCTTACAATATATGAATACATCCCTGCTGATTTGATCAGCTGGGATGTATTTTATTATTAAAGTGTTATCATCAGGGATGTTTTATAGAAAGTTTTTGACAGTACTTTTTCAAATTGTTTGGAATTGTTTTTTTGAACATATATATGCGTGGACCATAAATTGCATCAGATAACAAATCACATAATTCTTTGTTGCTGATATCATTTTCTTTTCTTAGCTGTTCTAGCCTTTCCAATAATACTTTTTTTGTCCCCTTGACGGATGTAGAATAAGATACTTTTTTGATTACAGACTTAATTGCATCAATTTTTAGAGTTTTTGATTGTGAATAAATTTGTAAAGGTTTTAACTGATCAATAAATGTATTGTTCATGGTAGGGAATACACGTGTTTCTATTCTTCCGTCGCTATATACTTGGGAACGGTATATTAACTTGGGATTTGTTAATGCAAATTTGAGCTCATATGGCCACATGTTGAAAGGTGCCTTTGATTTTGATTTTGCACGAATATTACAGTAATAATCTATCATACAATAGACAAAACCTTTGTTTTGTGGATTTACTTCCCAGATGGATATAATTATATTATCAGGATTATCGATGCTTTCGGGCTCAAACAGTACAAAATAATAGCACTTTGGGGTTGCTATTTCTGAAAATGCTTGATCATGTTGAATACCAATTAGCCATTTTGAATCTTCTTTTCGTATTATATTTATGGAACCACAATTTGAACATTTTTTCTCTGTACTTGAAACAACGGCATCACAATCTCTGCATTTTCCAAGTTGATCAACTCGGTAGCAAGTTTTAATTTCGCCGTATGAACCATTATCCATCACTAAATCATAACCGCGTGCGCCAGATTTGCTGCCAGGATAACCGGTGACGACGCTAACTAAATGTTGGCCTATGTAACCCATTCTTGCTTGCGGAGTTTGATTTGTTATTGTGGACCATTTATTTACTTCAGTTCTAATATTGATGTACAAATCTCGGATTAGTTGTTCAGATGCTTCAATAGTGCCTAGGGTATATTTATTCATGTTTTTCATTTGCCTCATAGTTTTCAAAAAAATCAGACAGAGTATAATTCAAAGAGTGGGTTATTTTGTGAAGATTTTTAATGGATATATTTCTATGACCTGATTCAACACTGGCTATATAAGTGCGATCAATTCCTGACTTAAGGGCTAATTCTTCCTGCGTTAAGGAAGCTTTTTTGCGAAGCTCTTTTATTCTAGTACCAACAAATTTCTCTACCATAATTGTAAGGTTTTCCTCCTACAATTATAATAATTGATTTGAAGAATCTAAGTCAATTACAATATGTCAAATGTCGTATGTATGTTTGGGACCACAAGTATGTCATAATACTATCATACTCATTGGATGATTTCCTCAATATCAACGCTCAATTTTTTTTATGTGTGATCTTTGCTAAATAATCTGAGGGTATCACGAATGTTGAGAATAAGATCTAGTTGATTGTTATTACCAAAATTTCTTTAAGTTACTTTCATTTTATAGATCCACTCAAGTATTGCCTCTCATCAGAGAGATTCTTTATATCCTGATTATGGCTGTGGATATGATTATACGTTTCCTAAATCATTTCATCTAGCTGCGTATAGGTGGGGACTTAAGTTTCTGAATGCTTCTTGCCTACTCTCATTGAGGAGCTAACCTTAGTAGCCTGTTTGGCTAGATAAGGGTGCCCTGAGTTTATGTTGACTACATGAGATCTGAAGATAAGCATGTCAATCAGGGGTGTAACCATTGTTGTATTCTCAAACATGGTGGACTACTCTGAAAAGGCTTAAGTTAGTAGATACAATGATACTTTCTCTTTCCGCTGTGTCAGCTGTTACTTTAATGATTCTTTTTTTGAAAATATAATTAAGAGGAAATGAGTTTGGAGTTGTTCTTCTCTTTTTCTGTATAATTGGAAAGATAAGTATTAAAAACATTTTTTATTGATGTTTATAGTTGTGGCACTAAAGTGGATGGTTTGAAATTATCCTAATGGTTGTATTGTAGGCATTTTATATTCAAAGGAATTTATCATATTATGAACCTCTGAAAACATATGGGGTATCGGCGAAAGGTCTTGCAGAAATGCAAGGCCTTTTGTTGTATTCAACGACGCGATGAATGACAGCCCGTAGCACGTGCTTTACCATTGATGTTAATAACACAAATCGAAAGGGGATTCGACTATGAAGATAAGGACAGATTTCGTAACAAATTCAAGCAGCAGTAGCTTTGTGATTGCCAGAAAGGGAGAACTTACACAGGCTCAGAAAGATGCTTTGATCAAATTTGTTGAAAGGCAGTTTTTGGGGGAGCCGATTCTTACACCGGATAGTACAGAGGAAGAAATCAAAAAAGAATTCGAGGATAATTGCTACTTAAGTGATTCTGAGGATAGACAGAAGGAAGTAAGGGAGGCGCTTAAGAAAGGAATGAGTGTCTATATCGGTGATGTGGTGTTTGAAGAGACCGAGTATCGCTTGGCGGATATATATGAAAATGTCTGGGAAATAATGGAACAGACAGGAGCAGATAGTTTTGAAGGCATAGACACGGATTTGTCATACTGATAGGAAGTGTGGAACATGAAGTATAGAAAAGAGAAGGATTTTTTCTCAATGTTTAATGAAAAAACAGGACAGTACCTACGTAGTGGAATTATCTGTAATGGTAAGGATACTGGTAAGGATCCTTTTATGGCATCTTTCCCTGAACTACTCGACATTGGGATAATGGGTCATTGCGCTCACGGTAAATCAGGACTTTGTATCAAAGCCGGGGTTGAATGCTATCAAAACGGGTTAAACTCCAATGCTCCTAATATGGCATTGGAGGATTTTGAAACAATAGCTGAGCAGTGTAAAGGCAATACCTATCAGTTTGCACTTGGAGGTTGTGGCGATCCGGATCAACACGAGAGCTTTGAGAACATCCTTGAGATATGCAGGAAATATGATATTGTACCCAACTTCACAACCTCCGGCCTTGGTATGAACGATGAAATTGCAGATTTATGCAAGAAGTATTGCGGAGCGGTTGCAGTCAGTTGGTACAGAAGTGAATACACGTTGGCTGCAATAAATACATTACTTAACCATGAAGTAAAAACGAATATTCACTATGTATTAAGTAAAGATACTGTTTCTGAGGCGGTTGATCGAATGGAGAATGATGGGTTCCCTCATGGCGTTAATGCCATTGTTTTCCTTCTTCACAAGCCGGTTGGACTTGGTAGAAGAGAAAAAGACATTTCCATTGACGATAGTGATTTCAAGAAACTGGTAGCCCTGATCGCTAACAAGAAGTATCCGTACAGGATTGGCTTTGATTCCTGTACTGTCCCCGGATTGCTTAATCTTTCCAACAGCTTTGACGTGGATTCTCTTGATACATGTGAAGGAGCAAGGTGGTCGGCTTACATTTCGGCCGATATGAAAATGATGCCTTGTAGCTTTGATAATCAGAAACAGAAGTGGGCTGTGGACTTAAGAAAGAACACAATAAAAGAGGCATGGTATAGTTCAGAGTTTGAAAGTTTCAGAAACTGCTTTAGATGTGCATGCCCGAATTGTGATAAGAGAGATGCTTGCATGGGAGGATGTCCGATAGTTCCGGAAGTTGTTCTGTGTAATAGAGAAGAAAGAACGAAGGCAGTTTGATATATTTTATCATTTTCATTAAAACACTGGAAAGGTAATACTAAATGAGCATAAATAGAAAATTCGTATTAAAGGAAGCTCAGAAAAAGGCACTTGAAAAGATTTTGTCCGGTGCAAATGTTTGCCTTCTTGGAATGGCAGGAACAGGAAAAAGTGAGGTAATAAAAGAGGCATGTGAGATTTTGGAGGGACAGGGGAAAGTAATAAAGAAGGTTTCGTATCAGGGATTGGCTGCTCAAATTATAGGCGGCTCAACAATCCATAGCACTTTCAAGCTGTCACATGACTACAGAAAAATGAAGCTTAGTGCGTATAATGTTGCACATTTAAGGAATGTCGATGTCATTGTGATCGATGAAATTGGAATGGTTAGTGAAAACATGATGGATACGATAGGTGACTGCTTGAGTTTTCTTGACCATCCGGTACAGATGGTAGTAGTTGGAGATTTTTATCAAATTGAGCCTTTTGATGACGACAAGAAGCGAACAGGTTATTACTTAGATAGGAAGTATGCTTTCCAGTCATATTACTGGCAGGCATATGATTTCGAGGTTTGCTTCCTGAATGAGGTAGTAAGACAGGGAGATTTTCGATACATATATAACCTTTACAGATTAAGCAGAGGTGACAGATCTGTACTTAGCTACTTTGTAAAGAATATGTGCCCATATATTATTGAGGATGCAATTTATATATGCACCCATAATAATGATGCAAAGCGAATTAATAAAGAAAAGCTGGAAGCACTTAAGGGAGAAGAGTCGCATCCATTTATGGCGAGTTATGAAGGCGTAATTGATTTAAACTCTTTGCCGGGCGAGGAATGTCTTGTTGTAAAAATAGGATTACGGGTGATGGCAACTATCAATACGTCAAAATTCTGCAATGGGAAGATGGGTACAGTAGTGGGATTTGAAAACTACGAAAATATCAAAGTGAAGTTTGATGGATATAACGAAGTGACGACGGTTACATGGGCCACAACAATGATTGAAAGAACAGATGACGATTCTCAGTATGCGAACACAGAAGTGAGATTTATGCCCTTAAGACCTGCATACGCAATATCTATCCACAAGAGTCAGGGGCAGACCTTTGACAAGGTAAATGTGATTATTAGTGAAGGGAAAGGCGCTTGGGCGCATGGCCAACTTTATGTCGCACTATCGAGAGGCAGGTCATTGGCAAATACACATATTGAAGGAAATATTTTCAATTGCAGAATTGCGCCTGATGCTGTGGTTAAAGAGTTTTACAAGCAGTTTGGAGATCCTGGAATTGCGGCTTAGTATAGAGAAAGGCTTTGCAGAGATGCAAGGCCTTTTTGTTTCATTAAACGATGCGATGAATGAAATTGATAAAAGAATTTCTTAATATTATAGATAGCAAAGGAGAATTGCTATGGGAATGTATGATACATTTTGGGGCAAATATTTTTGTCCCGGTTGCAAAAAGGAAATTCTGTTTGAAGAACAAACCAAGGATTATGAGCGTAGTCTTGAGGATTTTATGCTTGGCGATTATATCGATAGAGGGAACAGAAATTACTTTTATAATTTCACTTATGAATGCCCGTGTTGTGGTAAAGAGACTGCTCTTAGCATTGGGGTAAGGCATGGACAGTATGTAGGCGTGTATTTTACTGAGGATGCGAGGAAGATAGATCCGAATACGCTTGAGAATATTGAAGATGGTTATCAGCGTCACAGAGAATATGAGGCCATGTGCCGAGCTATGCTAGGCCGTGCCAATATCAAGGAAACAAAAGGTGAGTTTATTCCATATAAAGTTGGCGAAACAATCAGAGCATTAGAAGCAGACTGGGAAGTGCTTGAGGCGTACAAGGAAGAGTTTATTGATTCGCTTAATGATAAAGGGGAGCATTCGATAATCAAGGCGCTCTTTTATCGTACAAGTTATGTTTATCGTGCTAAAAATGGAGATGAGTATCGCATTATTGTTATCAGATTGAATTCGTTTAATAGGGCTATGCGATATGAGGTCTATGAGGACAATTTTGAGCAGCTAGATAAAAAGGCTAGATTTGATGGAAGCCATCCACATAGGTACTTTATACAGGATGATTGTGAGTTGAAGAGAATATGAGTATTTGGAGGAAAGTGCATTGGCTCAATGCGCAAGGTATGGGATGGATAAAGATGCAATAATCAAGCATGATGGCGAATGGAAAGGAGATTGAAATCATGAATACAATAAGTGGTTTACTTAGAAGACCATTATCATTAAAGATGGCAGTAGGATACAAGAATATTCTATGGGGGCTTTCCCTAATGTTGATGGCGGTATCTTACTCAATAGGAAATATACCATTTAGGATTGTGATAAGTGTCATTGCTCTTATTATGTCAATCATATCACTTTGGACAAACTTTCATAAAAAGGAAGAGGAGAGTGAGATGCATCAAAGACATATTGGAAAGGCGTGTGATCTTGCACTGAGTCTAACGTGCGTGATTATTCTGTTTGCTGCATTTGCGGCCACTTTACTTGAGAAGTCTTTCTCCATGAATCAAGTACTTATTTTCTGCGCCGGTGTAGGTGGCTTTCTTCAGGGCGTCTTTTTTAATTTATTTGAAAAGATGGAAGGCGATGCTAATGGAAGATGATATTCAAGAAATACGCAATACGAATACGAAAGGGGCTGTTTGCAGCTCCTTTTTGTTTGCTGTCCATTTTATTGGTCTATCAATCTGATAGTGTAATGGTGATATTCATTGTTCGAGAGGACGTATACAGAAAACTTAGCTATAAAATTTTTCGCCCATAATATATATCAGCTGATAATTTGTTGATATTACAAAAAAGAAAAAGGTAGGTAATACGTATGAGTAAGAAATGTGAATTATGCGGATGCAACACTAAGAAGTCAAAGTTCATTATGCATGTAACTAAAAACAGAGACATTTGTGGCAATTGTGCAATTGCTTTAGGAAAAGTATTCTTTGCCCCGAAGCAGTCATTGACAGCCTGAGTCCTTCAACTACGCGTTGAATGACAGCACGTACATAGGAAGTTATTATAACCGTAATAAGTAAATTGTGCAATAGGAGTAAATATGGCAGACAAGAGTAATAGCCATAAGGCTCAACTTCATAATTGGTATATTAGTGAGCATGAATTTTTTGGCAAGATGCGTAAGATTGCACATGGAATAGTAACAGGACATAAGAAACTTGAGGATTCTATTTATGTTCATTCATCAGAGGTGAAGGCAATCCATGTTGATGAGGAAGAAGAGGAAATGGTTATTACTACCGGGAATAGTGTATACCATTGTCCTTTGTCATACTGGGATTTTAAAGAACAGGATGAATATCCGAATGCTATTCCTGATTATGAACAGCTTAAAGAGAAATATAACAGAGCTATAGAATATCCTACCATTGAACCGGGGAAAGTACTCCTTGTGCTGGCGAATTTTTGCAAATTCTATTTCCATTCACTTTATTATGTGCCCGAAGATTCTGAAAGTGGAGAACCTGTAGATTACAGTGATTGGGCTAGCATAGGTGTGTTTGACATGGGCATGAATAAGGATATCTATCGGATTGTTGCAGATGGATGTGGGATTGAACTGAGGTATTTTGTGCGCTCTCAGAATATAGAATTCTATCATATGCAACTAGATGATTGCCCGCTGTATATAGAAAACATTGGCAATGCAGTTCTTTATGCATCGACATCGGCTGGAATTATTCGTTTGGATCCCGGGGATAGAAAAGAAGTCACAGAAGAAAATGCAGAGTAAAAGAGGAATTATGGCAACAAGAAAATGGATACCATCAATAGAAGTTGAGTCTTCTCATGGAACACGAGAGGTGAGTCTTTCAACGAGACATCTTATGAACAGAACAGTATTTCTTAATGGAGATATTGATTCAGATATGGCAAATGATTTTTTGTCGGAGCTTCTTTATCTGGAAGAAAGCAAGGAACCAATAACTGTCTATATTGATAGCCATGGTGGAGAAGTAAATGCCGGACTTATGATTTACGATGCTATTCAAGGGAGTGGTCTCACTATAAATATGGTCTGCACAGGCATTGCTGCAAGCATGGCAGCTGTGATCTTTGCAGGGGGTCAGAAAGGCAGAAGATTTATTCTCCCTCATAGTCAGGTGATGATTCATGAACCGCTTATTTCAAATGGTGTGGGCGGTTCAGCTACTAGTATTAAGAACATTTCAGATTCCATTTTGGAGACAAGGGAGACGTTGAATGGAATTCTTTCTAAGCATACCGGGAGGACATCGGAGGAGATAGCAAAAGCTACAAGTTTTGATAACACGATGAATGCAGAGGAAGCGATTAAATTCGGATTATGTGACAGCATAACAACATCAATCATAGTGAGATAGTTAGGAGGAGCATGAAAGATAATATGTTGATCCTTGCTCAGGATCAATACTATAGCATGGATTGCTACAAAACAAAATTGAATAATAACGTTCTCGTGGTTGGTACAAGCGGAGCCGGAAAAACAAGAAGCATTGTTGAACCAAATCTCATGATGGCGACAGGTAGCTATGTTATTTCTGATCCAAAGGGGAACTTATACAAGAAATATAAAGACTATCTGCATGCTAAAGGTTACAAGGTGAGGAAGCTTGATTTTACAGACCCTGAACACTCTGCACATTACAATTTTTTCAGATATATTCACACTACACAGGATATTGTAAAAATGGCGCATATGATGATTTATCAGGAAAAGGGTGTGAAAACTGTGGATCCCTTTTGGGATCAGGCAGCTCAGCTTCTTGTTCAGGCATGTATTGCGTATCTTGTTGAGGTGGGAACTGAAAAAGATAAGAACTTTGAGAATTTGATGAGGCTTATCGATGCATGCGAGATTGATGAAAATGATCCGGGGTGGAAAACTCCGTTGGACCTGCTTATGGACGATCTATACTCGACAAATAATTCGAGCTATGCGGTAAAGACCTACAAAAAGTTCAGGGTGGCAGCAGGAAAAACTTTGAAATCCATACTTATTTCGGTGAATGCAAGATTGGGGCTTTTCGATGTACCTGAGATAGATGCCATGCTCGAAACTGACACTATAAATATAAAATCGATTGGTGATAAAAAAACAGCTCTTTTTGTTGTGGTGAGTGATACAGATAGATCCTTGGACGGGCTTGCCAACATCTTCTTTACACAAGCAATGAATGAACTATGCAGATATGCAGACAAAGAGTGCAAGGACAATCGCCTTCCGGTACCTACAAGATTTATACTGGATGATTTTGCTACAAATGTTCGTATCAATGAGTTCCCAAGGATGATCTCTTCTATACGATCTCGTGGAATATCCACCATGCTGATGATTCAAGCTGAAGCACAGCTACAAGAAGCCTATGAATTCGACGGAAAAACTATTATAGGAAATTGTGATACATACGTATACTTGGGTGGCAATGACGTTGAAACAGCCAAGGCTGTCGCTGAAAGATGCGATGTTCCTGTAAAGAAGGTACTTAATATGCCTGTTGGAACATGCTGGATATTTAGAAGGGGCCAAATGCCAATTTATTCAAAGATAGTAGATTTCGATGCTTTTAAAAAGCATAGAGAGACATCAATTATCGATACAGATGAACGGTGTATATAGGTGGATTATGAGTAGAGTTACTTTTGTGATAGGGGTTACAGCATCAGGAAAGAGTTATTTTATAGATGAGAATTATGCAGATAAAGATGTAGTCATTTTGGATGCCTATGAATATCAGAAGACAGCGGATAAGGATAATAATCTGAATATGTATAGGGGCTTTGATAGGACTATCATAAGCCTCATGAAAGCCAACCAGATGCTGCTTGATGATATTATCAAGGAAATAAAGGCTGGAAAGGATGTTGTTGTAGAACAGACATTTTACAAAGCCAAGCGCAGGATTGCGTATATTGATGAGATTAGGAAAGTCGCGGACGTGACTATTGATGTCTACATGATATCCCCAAGTAAAGAACTTTTCTATTCAAATTGTAAAAAGCGTGGATATGAGGATGAGATTGAGATTGAAGGACTGGTAGAACAGTTGGATTTCATAGAATTTCCTAATCCTAGCGAAGGTTTTGATGCTATTTATGAGGTTGTTGATGGAAAACCTATTCTGAAAATGGAAGAACCGAGGCCGGAAATAATATCCGAAGCGTGGAAGGAATTGAATGAAGAGGCAGAATGGCTCCGAAAATTGGATGAGGCTAATAGTGAATTATGACCAAATACGAGGAGAAAAGTGAGAATGGATTTAGGTGTGATTTACAGCTGGATGGATAACTTTGGTGAAACTAAATATAGGCTGGATGAGTCAAGCTATAAGAGAATGCTGGAACTTATCAGTTTGACAAACAGGATTGCGAAAAATGGAAGAAGCTCTATGAAGTCCATTTGGGTGCATGTTGATAGTGAATTTGAAGGCGGAGATTGGCTGAATATTGTGTTCCGTGGAGGATGTTATGCGGAAAATGATATCTGGTATGACATTCAGATAGATGGTGTCCAAGTGCTATCTTACGACATTAAGCGTAGCGAAGGAGATGTTCAGGATGCAACAGAAATACTGGATTGGCTTATTGTTAGCGTAAAGATGGTATTATCCATGGCTGAAAAAGGGGAATATGAGGCATATATCTCTGGAGTTCCATACTATAAAAGAAGAGGCGTCATCAGCAGATCTGATTACTATGCAATTGTTCCGGGAGCACGTGAGAAGTGTGCAAGTGGTTTGAGCAAAAATGAGATTAAAGAACTGCTTGATAGTAAAGGGGCGGTAGATGCTTATGAAGAAGAGATGACTGCCAGAAGGTTTTATGAAGCATGTGCGGTTATATATAAAGCATTAGGGGTGAAGCAGCCGAAGCAGAGTGATGGATCAGGATTTCGTGGTTGGGAAGATTCTGAAGAAGAAAAGGCCAGATATGGCGGATTAACTCCGAAGGAATGGTATTATGCCACTGCGGATTGTCGTGATAATGGGCTGTATGCTGTCCCGCTTGATGATGCGACATATTTTGCCGGATGGATAAGACACCAAGAACCGTATTTCTCGAGCAAATATCTTGGAGGACATCCTTGGGATATCATTAACAACTGTTCTTATTCTCTTAGATTATGCGTTGAACCTGATTTGCATTCTGATAAATGCAAGTTTGTTATTGGCGGTGATTCTGCTGAAAGAAGCGCAGATATTATAAGAGCTTTTCTTGCACTAAGAATGGAAGGTTATGCGGTAGAGCTGCAAGGTTATCAGGTTTTGACTGATAGATTGCTGGAAAAAGATTATCTATCAGTAGTGGATGATATAAATCCTTTATATCTTGGAGATACCATAGCAGGTCATTTTGCTCGTGATGAGATATCAATTTTCGGGATCAAAGAAAAAGAGGTTATTGATAAGCTTATACAGGCAACTGAATGGGAAAAGCTGGATGAAGTCAAGTTAGTATATGATGCGGAGTAAGAAACGGGATGCGACAGCGGCCAATGTTGTCAAACGATTGCATCAGTTATTGGCGTCCGCGGAACCTGGGCCTGACGGAGTCTGGATGGGTGACAGAATGAAAAGCTTGGCATAATGAATTTTTAACCGTATGGAATTCCATACGGTTAGAAATGAAAGCGGAAGGCTTGTTATGTTCCGGTTTGGTATGCAAATAAAGAATTCAAAGAGCTTTCTCCATTCATTACAGAAAATATTATAGATATTGATGGAGGATGTGCTCGTCATGATGGCAAAAATAAGAAGATTAGGGGCGGAATAATCTATAGATTAGATGATAATCAGGTCTATACATGTTCGTTTGATGATCTGCAAAAGGCTGAGAAACAGAGGATATTATAATGTATGTACCAATAGAAAATGAAGTGTTCCATGTTCATACAAAAAGATGTGGGCATGCAGGGAATTATGAGGATAGGGAATATGTTGAGATAGCGATAGCTTTAGGGGCTACCAGAATTGTTTTTACTGATCATGCTCCTTTTCCGGGAAATCCTCTTGGCAATAGAATGCCATATGAGCAGTTGACGGAATATATTGGAGCAATAAATCAGCTAAGAGAAGAGTATAAGGACCGAATCGATATTCAGTGTGGATTAGAGGTTGAATACTTCCCGAGCTATATTGAATACTATAAAGAGCTTAGAGACATGAAAGGCTTGGATGTGATGCTCCTTGGTCAGCATCTTTTTGAACATTCTGATGGGAGTCTGAGTATATATGATCAGGATAGATCAAATGAGTTTATTGGACAGCTTGATGCAATGGATGAGGGCGTGGAGAGTGGACTATTTGATGTGGTTGCACATCCGGATCGTTCATATAGAAAGAGACCTGAGTTTGGAGCAATTGAAAGAGAGTATGCAGATAAGCTGATTACCGCTGTAAAGAAAAGTAACTATCCCATAAGACTTGAATACAATTATGCTTCACGTATTGAACCGGGCTATTTCAAGGAAGAATTTTGGGAAGAGGTACCAAAGGACTTAGTCATATTCGGTTATGATGCACATTCGCCAGAGGAGATTGTAAACGGGTGGAATTATTACAAGGACTTAACCAGTCACAAAAAGAGGCTGTAACTACTTTTTTAAACTACGCGAGGAATGACAAGCTGTAAAATGCAGCTTTATACTTGAGTTACAACAAAAAGCTTTTAGGGAGGGTTAGATAATGGCTGACAAAATGCTTGTAACTCAGGCTCTCGATGAGAGAGATTTACTTGTTAAAAAGATTCAGGACAAGATCAAGAAGGCGAACTTTGTAGATACAATTAAGCCTAATGAGGAGAAAGTTCTTGATGCAAGAGTATCAAGGGAGGAATTTGCTAAGGATGCTGAGAGTGCTTATCAACAGATTCAGGATCTGATTGAGAGATTCCAGAAAATTGATGCAGCCATTGTTGCATCAAATGCAAATACTACAATAAATACATCATACGGCTCATTCACGGTGGCCGGAGCAATTTCACTGAGAAGTAGACTTCGTGGGGCTGGATCATATGATGGTGATGCTGATTTTGAGACAGCACTTCAGCTCAAGATGGAAAAAGATTTCCAGACAAGAGTGACGGTGGCTGAAATGAAAAACAAACAGCTTCAGAGTACTGCAGAAAGCATGAGGCTTTCTATTCTTGGAAAGGATACCAAGGTTAAGGATGAGAAGCCTTTAGAGGTAGTGGAGGCCTATGTCAAGGAGAACACAACAGAGCTTGTGGATCCATTAGATGTTCAAAAGAAAGTGGCAGCACTTCAGGAAAAGAGGAATACGCTGCTCTCTGAGCTTGATACACAGATCAAGGTATCAAATGCAACGACCTTTATCGAGGTTTGATTAAATCATTAGAATTGCCTGCAACACGAAAACTTCAAACCCGGTTTCCCTGTAACGGGGTTAAGTTACAATTACCAATACCGCAAATATTGGATGAGTGTTCAGAATGGCGAAGTGGAAATCGCGCTGGGCTGATAACCCGGAATTCGCAGGTTCGAATCCTGCTTCTGAATCCCCGATTGAAAGGGGTAAAGAGAGTCGCCTGAAAAACGACTAACAACATATCAACCGTTTTGCATTTTGGGTTAACTATGAATTATTACTGGTCAATTGTATTTACTTGAATCATCAATTGGTAACTGCGAACGTGTTTTAGACATAGAAATATGTTGAAATCCATGAACAAGGTTAAGGCGCTAAACCGGTTGGTCTGAAGTTATCCGCATGGCTGTGTTGTAGGCACATAATAGTAAAAGGATTTTATCATATGAAACGCCTCTATTACTCGAGTTAAGCGGCCGAGTTGCGAAAAGCCTTGCAGCAATGCAAGGTTTTTTGCTCTCTTCTATAGATCAAATAGTACATGAGAAAAAATAATTATAGGAGTATGATGATAACAAATAGAAACATTAGTGTCATTACTGATGCAGATAACAAGAAGATTGTTTTTATCAATGATATAAGGTTCAAAGGTAAACGCAAAGTGAATTGGGAAGAAGTCAAAGAATATCTCAAAGGATATGTTGGAGATTGCTATGAAATCAGTGAATCTGCTGAAAAAATATACATTGGAAATGAACTTCCTGAAGAATATACGGGTTCAGAAAGTAGAAAACGTCTACTTGGAGCTAACGCAAAAGCAAAAGCTAATGCAGCAACAGCAATTCCAGAACTTATTCAAATTGCTACTAATTGCGAGTTTCAAGAGAATACTAAAGAAAAACATAGTAAAGATGCATTAAACGGATGGTATAGATACAATATACGTTTTGGCATTCCAGTTTACGAAGAAGACATTTTGGTACGCTATAACATCTTCGGTGCCAGATTACTTATCAATCATGCCGAAAATGGTAAGAAATATCTTTATGATATTTTGGCAGTAAAAAAAGAAACGAGCAAGCCACATCAATAAGTGTGGTGAAAACCCATTTCTTTGTTTGGAGTATATATCAAAAATAAAAGAATGTCAATAAAACAAATATTTCATTGGTAGGGACATTGTATCTCTGCCTATGAAATCTAGTTTTTATTAAGTGAAAAAAAGAGAAAACAGTGATGGTATCGGTAAAGGTGTATTTCTACTATTTGAAAAATGCATTTAGATCCCACAGAGTGCGTGGCTATTGCAAGATTGGCTAGAGACGAGGAACACAGGCAAAAGATTTGGATGAGCTGGGCATCACCATCAAATTGGGAAGAGAAAATGGATGAAGAGATTATTATACGACGAATTGTGTCTAAAGATGTTCTTGACACTGTGAAGAGTATACTTAGGGAGATTGACATGTACGGTCTAATAGAGCATGGTGCACCTGATGATGAATTTGACACAGAGGCAGAAATGATTACTGAGCAGATAAAGGCAGGCACCAGCATTGAGGAAATATCAGGAATAATCGCTGACGTCATTAATAAAATGTTTGGCGTGAATATAGGTCGCCTTAAGTACTTGAAAGAGGCGAAGAAAATATATGAAGTGATGCATAAATTATGATGCACATAGATTTTTTTGGATTATGGGAGCAGTTGCATAATCCAAATTTTAAACCTACCGAATTCGGTAGGTTTAAATACGAGTCGGGAGAAGCTGCATTTACGCTTACCACCAAACAGTGGGTAGAAGCAACAAATGCTATAGGAATAATATCAAAGGCAGGCAATAATGGTGGAACCTATGCACATTCTGATATTGCCTTTGAGTTTGCATCGTGGATATCACCAGAGTTCAAGCTCTACATTATTACCGACTATCAGCGGCTTAAAAAAGATGAATCTGAGCGTTTGTCCATCGGATGGGACGTAAAAGAGAGTTATCTAAAATAAACTATAGAATACACACGGATGCTGTTAAAGAGTTTTTAATTACACCTGAACTCACACCACAGGAAATGTCATTTACGTATGCATCTGAAGCAGATGTTTTAAATATGGCTTTGTTTGGTAAAACTGCTGCTCAATGGAGAAATGAGACAGGGACAAAGGGAATGAGCCCGAATATTCGTGATTTTGCATCTGCAGAAGAACTTGTAGTTTTGATAAATCTTGAAGATACTAACGCAGATTTGATAAGACAAGGGATAAATCAGATTGATAGACTAAAGATTTTGAGGGATAAAGATGATACCGACATTATATGAGAATTACCGTCACTGGTCAGATGGTAGATCAGTATATATACTGTCTGATATGCATTTTGATGATGCAATTGGCAAGGATATGGTGGATGACTGGCTTGAAGCAGACGAGCTCGTAGACAAGATCAATAGTATCGTAGGAAAGAATGATACCTTTATTTGTTTGGGAGATGTTGGGAAAGCTGAATATGTAAAAAGGATAAGGGCCAGATATAAAGTGCTACTGCTTGGTAATCACGATAGAAGATCTGATTATGTGGGGCTTTTTGATGAGATTTATTCGGGACCAATATTTATAGCTGATCAGATTTTACTATCGCACGAACCGGTGCATGGACTTAATTGGTGTCTGAATATTCATGGACATGATCATAATAATCGAGCTCCTTATGTTGAGGGGTGCAAGCATATTAACTTGGCGGCTAACGTATGCAACTATACTCCGGTTAATCTTGGCAAGCTTATTAAGAGTGGAATATTGGCGGATATCACTAATATTCATCGTATGACGATAGACAGGGCGACTGACCGAAAAGCCGGACAGCAGCAAGGATTACAGACATTAATGGAAGCCGATTGCGTGTTGGAAGATGATAGGGATTTTGTTGAGCGGTATATTCCATCTCCGGAAGTTAAGGAGCTGATCAAGAAAGAAAACGTAGAATTTTCTGATGCCGATAAGGCTACAATTATCTTTAATAGCGGTCTTAATCTTTTTGAACTTCATAGGGAATTGAAAAAGATTGCAGATAATACGGCTGATGGCAGCCTTAGAGAGCAGATTGAAGAACGAATAGCGTATGATCTTGAGGGATTGAAACTGTTTACTGATGATAGAGGTGGCTATATATATCAGCTATTTATCGGAAAGGACAGTTACGGGGATGGCTTTTTTAATAATGTGAAGACTGCGATTGAAAAGGGAAAGGATTCGCAAAAGGAATTTAGTATTGAAAAGCACCAGATTATCAGTAATCTCGAAAATATAAAGCCAATGAAAGCTATAGCAACTGCATGGATTGAACCTGAGCTTGCAAATAGAGTACATAGACATATAATGCCAGGTACGCCAATGGCAGGAATTCGCTTCGATGAAAAGGGGGTAATCACTGATTATTACTCAAGTGAAAGGTCTGATGAAGAGGATATAAGAATTGAAGGCTGTAGCACAGAGAGATTTGAGTATCCATTTGTAGCTATCCCTAACCCGTATGAAAAAGGAGATAGGGTTAGGTTTGCTGGCGATAATGGCAAGGTTGGAATTGTTGATGTGTCTCAAGAGGAGTGGAGGAGACATGTTGAGAAGGCACTTAAACCAGGTGCAATAGAAGACTATTCTGATGCAAGTATCACAGTAAGATATCAATACACTCATGATCACATTAACCCTATTTATCTTGAGAAAGTCTGCGAGCAAAGAGATTGCTGATTAAACGACGCGTTTAATGAATTAGAGAGGCGATTGTGTTAATATGGCTTTACAAGGCTAATACGTTTCGGGCGTTTGCTGGGGGCATAAATGCATTTGTCAGCGTTAGCCGGTTTTATTAAGGGCGTTGCGTGCAACGTCGGGTGGTCTAGCACCTAACTTATCAGGTGGAGACACTGGGAGATAAGTTCAATCCGAAAGGTATGACGGACGTAAGTGCCGGAGGGTTGACCTGCAACGGAAAAACAGGAAGCAATGCCGGACATAGGGCCGGAGGGTTGGCGGACAACAAAAAAACTAGACATTATGAGAAGAGAGTTAGTGGTACTGCGGTATCTCAGCTCTCTTTTCTTCAAATAATTAACATATTTTAGCATTCAAAGGGTTCTATAAGATAGAAGCTGAGGACGGAACAGGCAGCCGTCGCGCCCTAGAGGTCTTAAAATGAGATACTGGATTGTCACCCAGTCTCTTCTATCTTTCAATATGCGGGACGCTGTCTCGCAAATGAGAAAATAGTGATTTGTCGAGTTACATATTTTGGTAATAGATTATGACTGAATATAAAGATAATGCTTTTATAGAAAAATACATACCATCACCTGAAGTTAAAGAAGCGCTTTATGAATCTAATCGTGTGTTCTCTGATTGGGAGAAGGCGACGATTATATGGAATAGTAGTCTTGATTATAGCGCAAAGCTCAGAGAGTTGGAGCTCCTTAGAAATAATACCTTAGATGAAGCTCTGATGAGGCAAATAGATGAGAGAATTATATATGAGCAGGATGCTATGAAGCTATTTAAGGAAAATAATAAAGGGTTTGTGTATGTGCTCTATTCATACGAGATGGGACCTGAAGGTTATTTGTATGGTTATTATGGATCTTTTGACCTTGCGTGGAAAGATGGTATCGATGCAGGCTATGATATGGAAGGCTTTTGTATTAAGAAACATCAGATTCTTAATGATGATTCGGAGAGACTACAAGGCAAGATAGTCTTCCCTGCTATAGACAAAAATGGCAGTAGTTACAAAGGGCGTGTTGTAGAAATGAACCTTACAGAATGGAAAGCTGGAGAGATGGTTTTCGATGAGAAGGGTGATTTGCTGAGTTTTGACTCTTCTGAGTTGTCTAGAGAGAGAGCATGTGCTGTTAATGATGAAAGGAACTCGCGATTTGAATATTCTTTTGTGGACTTTCCCAATCCGTTTAAGCAATGGGAGAATGTTAGGATAATCGGATTACCAGCGGTGGATGATGAAGTAGCGGGAGCTGTAGTATCAACACAGACAGAATGGCAAGCTTTAATTGATGAAGCGGACAGTGAGAAATCAGAAAATGTTTACAAGGATGCGCGGATTTGTGTATTGGAATGGGGACCTGAATTACAGTACCGGGATTTAAAAGCTATAATGCCAATATATTTGACTCGAGATGACAGGAACTATTGTAATAGCCTTTCAGATCGGAATAAAGTAATGATTGGACATGACTATGGAGCAGCAGTGTGGATACAACCAGTTAATATCGACATTAAGGACAGAATCACTAATAAATGCGTTCACGAAGTGGGGATGAAGCTATCCATAGATTTTTTCTTCTTTATGAATATTCTTCAGGAAGGCTTTATGAAATTTTTTGATCCAAAGCTAGAAGTTAATGCCAAAAGATATACTAAGGCTTTTAGTGATGGGGGAAGGTATTTAACAGGCTTTGAAATAGAGGTTCTTGAACCCAACTTTTTTACTTATGAAGAAATAAAAGGCGTTATTGACTATTATGAAAAGCTATTAGCAGACTTTGATAGGTGGTATTACAGCGAAATAGAGTTGCTTGATGCTAGAAATGTAATCAAAGTGATGGAACTACTTAAGAAGATGTTGAAACTTTGTCCAGATGCCGATTATATATCTGTAATGAGCTAACACTTGTGCATGCGTATCAGTTAATGACAAAGCTCCTGTTTGTGTAAATAAACAGGAGCTTTTATCGTGCCATTAAACGATGCGACGAATAGTATTTGTATATTACTAAGGTTACAATATTATTCAAGGATGAACAGGAGGCTTGCTTATGGTGCAAAAACTTATTCATATATGCGAAGTGTGTGGTAAGGCAGTGATAATGACACCTGAGCAGGCGTTTAAGGCGCACTGGCCCGCTGCGCATGGAATGGGTTAAACAGAGATACCATTATGAAACAATAAAGAATTAGGTTAAGGGCAGATACTATTGACATAAAAAATGGCGTGGTATCAGCCCTTTTTCACACTTATGATGATGTCCTTTTTATAGGACAAGTAAAAAATATAATAGAATTAGGGACTTTAGTAAGCATTCACATGATTGGAGTTTTGAGGTATGGAAAAAAGAAGAAAGCTTTTATATAGCGACCTTGAGGGAAATGTAATGGATATTATGGCGTATATTCGCCAGCTTGAAAAAGAACGTGATGATGCACTTAGGCAGGTAGAAGAGTGGAATGAAGACGATGCGGTTTTTGAGGCAAGAAGGGCGCAGGAAGAAGCTGAGGATTGGGCTAATGAGGTTATGAATAGAGTTAATGAAGGCTTTTTTCCATCGGAAGTAAAGTGGAAACACATACGTTCGTGGGAAGCAATCCATGCGTCAACTTGGCACCCTATGCCGGACACTCAAGAGATGACTAAGTATATTCCTAATGCACCAGAGTATAGATATGAATTTAAGGAGCTTTCACCGCTTGATGGAAAATGTGGATGTGTTACTTGTTTGACATGTGCCAGAAAAGCAATGAGGAGAAGTCTTGGGATCGAATGGCTCTATGAAAGGCTCTGTGAGAAGTATGATGTCAGATGTGATTTTGGGGAGATATAAGTAGTTATGATTTATCTTTCAAGCTTTATGTTGAGTACTAAGAAGTTAAAGAATCCCAATATATATCCTTACAACGTATTCAAGGATAAGGACATGGAGCCATTTGTCTTTTCTTCAATAACAATTTTGTATGGTAACAACGGCTCCGGAAAGTCCACAATTCTGAATATTATTGCAAATAAGTTGATGCTGAAGGGTAAAGAATATGCAAATTCTAATTCCTATGGAACTGTAGATTACTGTGGGCAGTTCTCGTATGAGTGTAGATATAGTCTTGCAGATGATGAGCGAACCGGCAGAGCGTATAAGAAAATACCAGACACAAGCAGGTATATCAAGAGTGAGGATATTCTCTACGAGATCAAAAAGATCGAGCAAAAACGTGTTTTGTCTGATGGAATGGTTTATGACTATGTTCAAAAAGGATTGACTAAGGATGAAGCTGAAAGGTACTTGCAAACAAAAGAAGGAAGCAGACAAATAGGCTACATCATGTTCGGACAGGAAAAGTATTCAAATGGTGAGACAGCAATCCAATATTTTGAGGATAATCTTGTACCGGATAGCCTTTACCTTTTAGATGAGCCAGAGGTTTCGTTGTCTCCAGCGAACCAGGTCAGGCTTGCGGAAGAATTAAATAGGATGTCACATCTTTTAGGCTGCCAGTTTATTATTGCAACGCACTCTCCTTTTATGTTGGGCACTCTGTCTGATGCTAAGATTTACAATCTTGATACACCGGATTGCAGGATAGCAAGATGGAACGAACTGGAAAATGTGCGATATTTCTATGATTTTTTTAAAGCCAGAGAGCATGAATTCATGTAAAAGAGGATTTAAAACTATGCGGGACAAGAGTAGAATCAAGCCTTTTTTAGCAGAAGTTACAAATATATGGGAGAAGTATCCAGACCTTCGCTTTGGCCAGTTAGTGATGGATGTTATGCCAAATTGCAACAGACTATGGAATATTGAAGAGGATTCAATGCTTGAGGCATTTCATGAATTTGATAAGGGGATTAGAGGACGTAGAGATGCTGTGGAGAAAGTGAAGGCTAAACTTCCTAACACACCGAATTTCTATGGGACAAATAATCTGTTTGCTGTGTCCGAAGGAAGGGGAGATTTTCATTTTCGTCTGTACTTCAATGATAGCGATGGGTTGTTCTATATGGAGTTAGGTGATCATTTGGTAAATAAAAGCGATTACGAATCAATGACAACTATCAAGATAGTTCTTCAGGAATATGTGAAATGGATGGCGTTCATGGAGTACAAGATTGATACGCATATAAATCTAAAGGACTATCGTGATGGGAATATATGGATAAGACGAGGCTTTGAATCGATAGAAACTGCATTTGCTGTATTTAAGGCATATGCAATTGGATATATCTCGGACCTTCCTTGGGAAGAGTTTGCTTTGGTAATGAAGTATTTTGATGGTTCGCTTCAGGAAAAAATGAGAGAAATTGCTGATCCGGAATTGAAGGATATGCTTATGGGCATTAAGGGGGCATATGTTGATTTCGTGGTAGGAATGCTGAGTGAAGCTCATAACTCTAAGGAGAAGAGAGAGGCGATAATAAAGTATATTGCTGAGCATCCTGAAGCAAGTTCGAGCGATGTGATTGAGAATCTTTATAAAAATATTAAGAGGTAATCAAAGGTATATATAAGGCTTCAGTTGGTAAAAATAACAGTATTATTCAGAACTACCATGGGGATGACTTAGAGAATTTAAAACTCTTTTATGAGCATTTTGAAAAGAACGTACGCAAGGAAATAAAAAAATACGATTGTAAGAATCAGCGATTGTTGGATGAGTTATATCCACGCCAAAAGGAAAGAAGGTTAAAGAAGATGGCAAGAGAAGATAATGTTGCAGTATTTGAAGATACCGAGAAGCTTTGTAAGGAAAACGGAAGACTATCAGAAGCTGTTAGTACGTCTTTACTGAATCAGCAGATTATTCTGGAAAAGGATACATTGGGAGAAATTGTACGAGATTGTTACTCTGATAAGGCAAAGCTTGTAGTGTCAATGAAGAGATCTTATGAGTCTGCAAAAGCATATAAGGGAACCAGGACAGCCGTGCATAATTTTGCTTCGGCGACTAATCCTGGTGGAGGGGTTAAGAAAGGCTCTGGAGCGCAGGAAGAGTGTTTGTGTAGGTGTTCAACGTTGTATTTTGACCTGAATACAAAAGAAGCATGGTCTAAATTCTATACTCCACACAGGGCTGCAAAGGATCCAATACACAATTCAGATATTATCTATACGCCGGACGTTATTGTGTTTAAGACAGATACAGCCTATCCGTTGAAGATGCAGGAGAAAGATTGGTATCAGGTTGATGTAATTACCTGTGCGGCACCTAATCTTAAATCTAATCCTACTAATCAGTTTAATCCAGGAGACGGAGATAAACAGGTTAAGATCACTGATAATGAGCTCCTTGCAATTCATGAAAAAAGGTTGCACAGGATATTGGATGTTGCGGTACTTAATGGGGTTGAATCAATAGTTTTGGGAGCATTTGGCTGTGGAGCATTTAAGAATAAACCTGAGGTTGTGGCGCTGGCAGCTAAGAATGTTATCAAGGATTATTTGCATTCTTTCAAGAATATTGAGTTTGCGGTGTATTGCAGACCAAATGATGATAGGAACTACATAGTGTTTGAGAGAACACTAGGGAAAATGATTGAGTAATGGAGCTGGAGGATTAGTTATGGCTAATGATTTTGAAAAAATGCAGCTGGTTTATGGATATCCTGTTGATGGTCCGTACGATTTTGAACTTTGGTATGACAATGTTGAGAAAAAGTATTCGTTTAGCATTGAAACTTTGATTGAATTCAGCGATGCAGATGATGGTCCTAAGAACTATGTCAGGAATATACTTAAGGAATTTGCTTTATGGATGCTGGAAAACAATCATGATCTGACGTATAGGTTATCATACTGGGATGTGTTCAATCAAGGCATAGCGATTGATGGAAAATATGACACGGTAGAGCAGGCTTACGCAGCTTTCAAAGTGCTTGCGCTGGGTTTTTCGCATGGGCTGGGAGTAAAAACTGAGCCTAAAGATGAGCTTCAGAACAAGGTTGAATTTGGCTGGGATGATGAAGCTAAGGTTTGGGTAGCAATTGGCAAGGAACCTGAATTTGCGCTCGAGAATGATTCAATAGTTACGTTGGCGGAGAGAGTTGAAAAAATTATTCCTGAGATGAAGGAAATCAATTTTGAGGCCATCAAGGATAGGGAGGATTCTCTTGAAAGGTGGCTTGCCATTTCTGATCCGGTGGAGGGCTATGGGCTATTTAGTAGGAACGAATGGAAGTCTGAGGAACTTTTGAAAGTGCTTGAAAAGTATATTTCTAATTAGAAAGAGGGAGAACATTGAATTATGCATGTCTGGGAATTGTTTGCAAAGGCTGATCCAGAGATAGTGTTCTATGCATACACTCTTGTCAGGCCGGTTTTTTCAGAATATGGAGAGCAGAACATAGCTGAGCAAGCCAAAATATTGCGCAGCATAAAAAGTCATATTAAAGAGTATTGCAAGAAAATAAGCGATTCTGATATCGATTATTCGTGTGAAGAGCATACCATTTTTGTCCTAGCAATGAAAGAATCATCATATAGAGAATCTTATAAAACGATATTTGGCTGTCATGTAATCGATGATGAAGAGGCTAAGCAGGCGTTAAAAAAAGACTTAACCATCTGGAACGATGTGGGTGAGACCAGACTTGAGCATTATGGAATAGATTTTGTCTCTGTTGAAGAACTGGCCGGGTATACAATAGCGCAGCAGTCAGTTGATGATATGGGGATTGAAGTGTGCTGTGCCTGTATTCTTCAGGAATTATTTGAATCGGGGTTTACAGAGGAAGCTCGTAAAGAGCATTTTGAAGAGCTAAAGGAGATGCTGGATGAAAGTATGAATAATCTTGATGAAGGGGAATATATATCTGCCGAGGATCTTTTTGATGAGCTCGAAGATGAACTGCTCTCGGAGGAAAGTGAGGATGAAAGGGAATACTGGAAGCTTGAAAAAGAATTCAAGAAAAAGGTTCTGAAGATAGAACGGCGTTATGCTGAAAAGATAAATGATGAGAACCATCAACTGTTTATTGATGCTGTAAAACAAGAATATGGTAATAGATTCCTTTGCTGAGGTTGTTTATGAGAAGAAAAGAAGAAAAGGTAATGAAAAGGGGATACTCTTGCTTTGTAAAGAAATATAAGAGACATGAGAAACCAATAGATGTAATAGATAGATGGATACGTAGTATTAAATATATTTATCAGCGTGCTAAATATGGTTATTGTGATAGCGATACTTGGTCGATAGACTATTGGTTTTTATCTGTTGTTCCAGAGATGCTAGAAAGGTTAATGGAAAACACAAGTAGTTATCCGTGCACTCCCGGAGCCGGACCACATGCTATATATGGGACCGGAGCCCCTAAAGATGTTGACGATGAAGGAGCCAAAGCATGGGAAGATGTTCTTTCTGAGATGATTTTTCTTTTTAGAGAAGCTAATGAGGAAACCTGCACTAAGCGAAATAAGTATGAGGCTGAATATGATTCTGCTATGGAAAAGTTCGAAGCAAAGTATGGGATTTTTGGTGAAAAGCTTCGAACAGAGAAGGAGAAGCGCGACACATTGGAGCATCGCGGCTATAGAATGTACACTATGGCAGATGTCCCAGAGTTTGCCTATATCGATAAGAACTATTATGACGAGAACAGAAAGATAGAAGAATATCGCAATGAGTGCAAGGATAAGGCCTTTAGCTTGTTTAGTAAGTGGTTTTGGGATCTATGGGATTAGTGAAGAAATGGTGAGATACAGGTGTTTGTTTAATAATATTAAACAAACACCTGTTTTGTTATGCTACGTTGACATTATATGTTATTATGATATAATTATGGTGTAAATCAC
Organism: Butyrivibrio sp. XPD2006; assembly: GCF_000420865.1. Taxonomy (GTDB): domain Bacteria; phylum Bacillota; class Clostridia; order Lachnospirales; family Lachnospiraceae; genus Butyrivibrio. The sequence goes on along the minus strand of NZ_ATVT01000006.1, from coordinate 109,080 downwards.
TAGAAAATAAGCAGAATTCGTCTAAAGAAATCCATCCTAGAAAAATATTCAGCGGATAGTTTAATAACATGTTGTCAAATGATATTTAACTAAAATTATGAACAAAAAGATTGATGGAAAAACTGAATTAGGAAGCATGATCAAATTGGCTAGAGGCAATAGATCTTTGAGAAAGTATGCTAAAGATGCAGGGGTAAGCTATACTACGGTTTATCTTATAGAGAAAGGCGAGTATACTCCTAGCCCTAAGATGATACAAAAGCTTACTTCCAAGCAGGCTAATCCTCAGAATGGTATTACATATGAAGATGTCATGAATGCAGCTGGATACAAGACTGAGCGGGATGAGGACAAGGTTGATGAAAAAGCTCGCGAAATGGCAGAGCAGATCATTATAGAGGTTAATAGTAACGCTGAAAAAGGCAGTTTTAGGAGATTGTCATATGAAGCTCGTAGACTGTTGATGGATAAGCTTAATGATCGTGCAAGAGGTTTGGTTTTCTATGCTTTAGCCAAGTCGGGTATGACCTTTAGCAATGAGATTTCAGATGAAAAAGCGAATTTGTTTAGAAGAAACGATTTGCTTCTATCAATTGATAAAGGAAGAATCAGGACATGGAAGATACAGTTTTTATGTACTCCTGACGGAGAACGATCTACGCGAATGAATGCAAATATGCTTTTTATCCACTTCTTGAAATATTCTAACACGAAGGAGATGAAGTTTTCCGTAGTTACAAATGATCCATGGAGCTTTGCATACTTTAAAAAATATGAACATGCATTAGCCTTTAGGGGAGATTTGTCCGTTATTCTTGTTGATATCAATGCCCAGAAGATATTGGACGAGGTATATCTTTCTAATTATTTCTTGGATGATTATAGTGATGAGTTTTACATGGCCTAAAACGGCAATTTGAAGGAGGTGATGCTTAATGCAAGCGCGAATTATGGGGAAATAACAAAAGAGACGTTCTGCAAAACGCCTCTCTTGCAATAAAGGTTTCAGATGTTCTAGCATCTGAAGTATGAAGTATTTTTGAACCCTGCACGGTGTTCACTTCATATCTACACCTTACCATTTAGTTTTATTTTTTGCAATACAACGTGAAGTTTAAGGCTAGCGAAAATGGTAGAGTAATATCTTTATTTCAAGAATATTTTCCCATTTTTACAACTGAATATTGTGTCCGCCATAGCGACTGTGTTCGGATAAGAATACCTCTAACCTTTGGGAATCTGAAGGATTAATCGTGGACTCTGATTTTCTGAGCACAGTTAGCGGTGGCAAATTAAGCTAAATAGAAATGGAGAAAATACTATGAGTATTAAAGTTATTAATCAGCAGGCTACTTGTGCCAATATATTCAGAATTATGAAAGAAAAGGGATTAACACCGGTTGATATCCAGAAAGGAATAGGCTTTGCATCTGTTCAGGGGGTATACAAGTGGAAGTTTATTGCTGAAGGCAAACCTAATTGTAAGGGAATGCCTTCGACTGATACACTTTTTCTTTTGGCCGATGTATTGGGGGTTTCTATAGAAGATATAGTTGTGCGTAATAAGATCAATGTCTGAGGGGGTAGTATGAAAGACTTTTTCATTGATTTTGAAAATGTACATAAGTCTGGTCTGGAGGGGATTGAAACCCTCTCCAGATTTGACAGAGTATTTCTTTTCTACAGTGATGCTGCTGAAAGTATCGATATTGATCAGATTGTAAGCTGTAAAGCCAGAATTAAGTTTGTCAAAGCGGTAAACGGACAACCAAACGCTTTGGATTTTCAGCTTGTTGGATTTCTTTTTCGGAAGCTTAGAAGAGGCAGAAAATACTTTATCATCTCCAAGGATAAGGGCTATACATCGATTATGGGGTTGGCCAAGGAATATGGAGCTATGATCGAGATGTATGAAAGCATTAAAGAGGCAAAGGAAGATGAAGTAAAAAAATACACTCCTAAAGAGAAGATTAAGAATATTATCTTTGTTTCCAGATGTGAAAAAGAATGTGATGAGTACGGAATTGATAAAGCGGCAGCGTTGGAGATTTCTCAAGAAATAGAACAGAAAATGGGTATACCACCATCTTCGGAATATTTGCGCTTGGTTATAGATGGTCTCAAAAGCAGTAATGAAAAAGCTGAGTTTTATACCTTTTGTATCTATAAAATGGGACGGGAACAGGGACAGCAATTATATACGTGTCTAAAGAAGAATTATGCAAAAATGAAACAGATTGTTGAATTGGCGTCATAATACAATGGTCAGTTCTGATATAATTATTGTGTAACTGTCATTTTTTTAAGCTGAGGTAGTGTATGAACAGTAACCCCGAGCACAATGAGAAAGATTATATAGAACAAAAGATCAAGAAAAACAACGCACAGATAACAAGGCTCTTGGCAGAAAATGAAGAGCTTTTAAGAAGTGCCGGGTTTGATCCTCCGGCTAAAAACTATGCACTTCATAATAATGCTCGAATAAAGTTTCCGAGTAACTATATTAGAACTAAAGACTATTTTGTAAAAAAATACAAACTAAGATATTTTTTTAAAGATCCTGTTACTGTGAGCAATGTGGCATATAGTCTTCAGATGTCAGACCTGTATAACTTTATTGTTAATAGGTTTAAGATATTTGGATCGATTAATACTATGGTTTATAAGGCAGCCACTGTTAACTGTGTTAGCATTATAGAATCATTGATGGGGCAGACTCTAGATGATATGCATGCGTATTGTGCGAAGTGCAAGCATCATAATGAGTGTGAGTACTTTTTTGCAAAGAAGCAGCAATTCTCAGATAAGCTGGATAAGATCATGAAATATGATATGTTACGGCTGAATGATAAAGAATACCAGCGAATAAGAGATGCCTATCGGTTGAGAAATCATATGCACATTTATACTGCTGCAAAGGAGAATGAACTTACAAGCAAGACCTTTGATAGGGATTTATACAATGGAATGATTTCCATTATGCAGCAGGTGACAATTAATCTATATCGTTATATGTTACCTGCAGCCAAAAGATGTTATAAGGAAATTCGGGAAGAACAGGATTAGAAGCATTTACCGGAGAGCTTTTTTCAACGACGCGATGAATGAAATGTGTTTCATAAAGAAATAAAATGATAGTAGCAATATTGCTGCTATCATTTTTCTTTTTTGGGGGGATTTCATGAGTAAGAAACTTATTGAACTGGGCGGATTTGATACGATTCCCGCTATTAGTACCGGCAATTTACGTGAAGATAATATTGCTAATGCAGGGCTTTATCGGCAATTGCTGAAGGATGGAGAAAAAACGGGATTGTATCCGTTTTTTGTAAAGAAGGACTATGAATTTGATTATTTCTGGTTGAGGCTCAGTGATCGTGGAGTCAAAGATTCGGAGACATATCGAAAGTCGGCTGCTTGGTTGTTAGAGAAAGTTAATAGGCGATGCTTCGAAGTATGGCAGGGGCGAATGCTTTATGATTATAAGCTTGATTGCTGTGAAAATACAAAAGACTATGAAGAATACATGGAAGATTTAATTCTTCCGGTTTCGGATAAGTACAACCGATTGTTTGACAACCCAAGAGAGATATCAGATTTTGGTTTATTTGATGCTTATGAAATGAATCCGGCATATGCTCAAAAATTCATCCATTTTGAGGATTATATTATAGTCCTTCTTCCTATAACCAATCCATGGGAAGCATTAGCTTATTTCCCGATGGGCAGCTTTAATTCGTGCCCTTCTCCGGAATGCCAGATAGCACTTGCAAAAGAGCTTTACGACAAGTATAGGGCAAGAATAATGTTTATAGGCTTGGATAGGCTGACATATTACCTTGAAAAACCATTACTGAAAAGAGATGAGCTGGAAGCAGCTGCCAAAACTCTGATAATAGCTGATGATGACTGTTATCCGGACTATGAATTGACCGTCAAAGAAATCATCGGAAAACATACATGGCAGTTGTGGTGGGATTAAGATATTAAACTATAGGGCTAGCGACAATAATTTAAGGATAAAACGATTATGGTACCATCTAACGTTTATTTTAGCAATTTGAAAAGCGCATTTAGGAGAAATCATATTTCAGGGTATGCCATAGATAAAAGCGTTAGAGATAAAACATGCATTTTCATGAAAGATGGGAAATGGATTGTGGCCAAGGTCACAGGTAATAATCTGGTTGATCCTAGAATTTATGATCTGAATTCTTTATGGAATGCATGTGAGGACATAATATCTCGGCTTATAAAAGATGAAACATTGAGAAAAAAGGTATGGATGGAGTGGGCATCTCCAACTGATTTGCAGGAAAAGTGGGATGAGCCTCTGGTTGCATTTCCTGTCTTAAGCAAGGAAGTTAAGGAAGAAATAGTGCCGATCGTCAAAGAAGTATTGGATCAAATTGATCCATGGACACTTATTGGTCACGGAATACCTGATTGTTGGACTTCTGAGGCATCATGGATAGCAAAGAATATCACTCGTGAAAGCGATGTGTGGGAGATTGCTACGGCTATGTCGAACTTTATGAATACTCGTTATGGCCTTGAGTCAAGCTGTGAGGACTATTTGAAATATGCTACGCAGATACATGAAAGATTAACATAAGTAATCATATGAAATGAGGATGATAGATATGGGAACTATGGCTTTAAATGAATTCTATAAGCTGGTTGGAGAAGTAACAATACCTGAGGAAAAGAGAGAAGAGCTTAACGACTATGTGCTAAAGCTACTTGACAGAAGTGGTGTCAGAAAGATTAAAAAAGTAAAGATTGGGGACTTAGACACAGAGGTAGCCGAGCGTGTAAAAAGAAATAATCACGGTAAGGTATTCTTTGACTATTCTATATACGAAAACTGCGTAAGAGGGGTGTCTTCATATGATACAGATACGTGCGCACTTGAGGTGAATGAATCTGACTTTAATGAAATGGGCATAGTCATGGTTATGGTAATGACATTGTTGGAATCATATTCGGTTACACCATGCTATGTTGCTAGAGAAAATAAGATCATAGAGATAAATAGGTATGCTTTGATGGTAGAGGACCTGATTGGCATCAGACTGAGATTCCCTCACAGAGCAGATATTTGGACGATGTATGTGTTTTGCAAAGAATGTGAAGAGGTGGAGAAAATAAAAGGAATCGATCTTATATACAAGGTTCCTTCGGATTTTGAGCAGATTAACTACGCGCAATTTTACAATGCTCTTATAGTTGAAAAGGATTCTATTCTGGCAGAAAAAATAAAAGAAGTTATTTTTGATCGGGGGCAGATAGAGTCGGCAAAATATATGGATCGTTGCTGCATTTTGTATAGTGAATTTTTATCGTTGGAACGAGAGAAAAAAGATTATGGTGCATTTATTCAAAAGCTGATGCTGATGTCATTGGAAGAAAGAACGAAACTGGCGGAGGAACATAGCGATTATGGGATTGTTGCAGAACTGTCCAGGTACTTGTCTCCGCAGGTATTGGTGAAATGTTATTCACTTGTAAAGGGTACAGATTTCTGGTCAGAGTGGAAACTAATAGCTGCAAATGGTTTTTATGTGGATTCTATAGATGATATGGATGAGTCTGATGAAAAAGAGCATGGAGTCTTTCATTTTTACCAGGCAATACAGAGAAATGATGATGATGAAGCTCTTGGAGAATTTGGTGACAGGGAGCTGCAGTTATCTGATGAAATGCGAGATGAAATAGGTAAATGGAAAGAGAAGGCTAGCGAAGATTGCTTGGGGAATTTTGATTCTGCAGATGAACTCAAGGCTGTTATGGAAGAGATAATGAATGATTGGACTTCACGAAGGATGGATGCAGCTTTATTTACAGAACTAAAGGGAAAACCTGATTCGGAAGGTACAAAAAAGGCACTACTTTTGCTGAAAACAATGCTGGATGAGGGCTTGTGGCTTTTCCCTGAGTTAACTAAGGGCCAGGCAAAAAAATGGGTTTTGAAACGAAGTAGGAGTGATTTTGATAAACAGAAGCTAAATGCACTTCTAGGGATTTTGGCAAACAAGGAAAAGAGAATGGAATTATTGGGATTCTAAAGGAGAAAAAGGTATGGGAACATTTGGAGGATACTCTGGTCCGGAGATAATTAGTGTTGATAAGATAGAAGAGTTTTCTAATGCGGTTTCTAAGATTCTCTATTATGGTGGAATGATGCATCTTCGTAACGTTGAAATGTATAGCAAAAAGATTATTTTGCTTGATCCTGTAACTATTAAAACAGGGGAGGATGTTCATTTTCATTACAATTATTTTGAAGAAGACTCATGGGAAACCGCTGGATATATCTATGGTAAACAGCATTTTTATACTAATAAGATAGGATCTAATGAGTTTAATTATGTCGTAACGGCGGTTCGTTGCTTGTATGAGCTTTATGATGAAGGCGTAGGCCTTGCCGATGTTAATGGAGATATAGTTTCTAGCGCATATTATACCGGATGGATAAATCATTTGTTGGATGCGAACTTTTCTATCAACAGGCGCTTTAACTTATGGGAAGTTGCGGAAAGCTATGCTTTTGAACACTTGGAATATTATGATGAACCTTTGAAATCTCGAAATGTGATGGATGATATTATTCCAAGATATTTAATGCGGTATGCCGGAGGTGTGGATCTCAGTGATTTGCTTTATATAAATAATGGGACAGAGACTTTATGTGAAGATGAGGCTATAGCTGGATCGTATCCGGCAGATGTTCTAAAGTGCAAAAAGGCTGTGGCAGCCGTTATAGAACGGTATGGTGCAGATGAAGCGTATTCTCTGATTCTTGAAATGCTCAAAAAGGAATATTGTGCGAGAGAAGGTGAGCAGCAGGAGTGCATTAGTGCCTTGGCTGAGTGCTCGCTTCACTTACATGCAAGGACAATCCTGTATCTTGCCTGCGAATTGCTTGAAAAGCACTTTTGGGTTGAATGGAAGAGTGTAAAAGATACGGCGTATAGTGATGAAAAGATGTCCCAATATGCTTCAGATCTATTATTGTCCTTTAGAAAAGAAGGGCGCGAACGTCCAATAAAGAAGATAAAAACTTCAGAGTTTTTAAAGAATGATGGCTATTTTGCGTTCTATGATACGCCGGATGAATTAAAAGGTTATCCAAATTACTATCTTTCTGATGCTGATAGGTTATTCTGGTGGGATGGTTCTGATGAAGTGGAAATAACCGAGAAAACAGAAAAGTGGCTTAACAAAAGAGTCGAGGAGTATAAGGAAGCGTTGAAGAATACTCCGGATGAATGTGATACACAACAATTTGTTAAAGAGTTAATTGACTTGCTTTTTGATGTGGAAAGTAGATATAAGCGGGTCTTTGCATTTCAGGATATGTTTTATGAGTTTATAGCAAATGCTAGTAAAAAAGAGTATCGCGCAGCGATGGAAGTTTTAAGAAAGCTTTACGACGATAACGCTGAGGCTGGAAAGATTATTGAAAAGGTCAGTTGGAGCTGGGATCTTGCAAGTAAAAATGTAACCTGTAATCGCGGGAGAATGAATTTGAGGAGATATCTGGCCTTGTTGGCTAATGTGGAACTTAGAAAAAAGTATCTGGGATTTTGATTGGTGTTGCTCCAATCAAACACTCTAATCCTGAACTGTACAAACAGATGAAAAGAGAAGCATTCTTGATTACAAACAATAATAAGAATGCAGTTGTAATGTGGAATGCTTGGAGAAACTGATCTGTATGATTGAAAAGCTTATAACATAAGTTGGGGCAGGGGATGATCAGATATTATTTTCTGCCCATGTGCCCTTAATTTATACTCTTTTTTCGGAATTGTGGGTCTGAGGTATCACTTATGATAAATGAGGAAGCAATAAAACAAATAGAACTTCTTGAACTTGAATATGAGCATAACTGGGGCAAAAAGGTTGATTATACTATTTTACCCCAAGGAATATCACAAGAAAAATTAGTCGTTATTCTCAAAAGAATTGTAGACACGGGAGAGAGCATTCTTGTGGGCTGGAATAAAATATATAATGGGCATTAGAGACACTTTCCCGAAAAGGGACAATTTATATAAATGAAAGCGAGGTATGAAAATGGGCGGTGGATGCAGATACAAATGCTTAAAGTGTGGTTATTCGTTCACAGCAATGAATGGCTTTGGCTTCAGCTTTCCGGTTATTTATGAGGAAACTGTTCAAAAAGCTAAAGCAGGTGAGCTTGGAGAAACGATAAAAACTTTTTTTGATGAACACACTAATGGCGCAATCAATGCAGAAAATGTGACCTTGTGCTGCAATGAATGTGGCAATCTTGCTCAGGGTAAGGATCTTACAATGTACATACCTAATGATGAGAACTATAAAGATATAGAACACGGAAGATGGACTGTAGGAATGCCTTTCGAGGAAGCAAGTTATGTAACTAACTGGGATTTGGAAGAGCATTATAAGGAATATGCCAAGTATCAGCATAAGTGCGCAGAATGCGGTGGTGATATGCATATAGTTTCTGATGAAGAGGAGTTAATGTGTCCTAAGTGTAAGCTGCCTTTTGATAAGGCGGATAGATTATTTTGGGATTGAGCTGGATTGCAGTGTTCAAAATCATTTCCAAGCTTTGAATAATCAGCCAAGATAAGAATGTCGATAAAAGACAGCGTTTGCAGTCGACTGAAAACTGACCATTGATGGAACCAAAGACTATATCAAGCGGTAGTTTTTTCTTAATTCCAAGAAAACGACTGTGTTTCGAAATGGACAACGCAAAGAAATTACAGGAATTGTTGTCAATGAAAAGGCTTCTGTGCCTGCAAGGTATAAAAAGAAAATAAGGCAGGAGCTCTTTTATTGTCGTAAATTTGGGATTGATGAGCATGTAAAAAAACTTGGATTATCTGAAAGTGTTGAGGCATATGCAAGGAAGCTTCTCGGCAGAATTAATTATGTTCTATCAATAGAACCTGATAATGATGAGATGAGAAGAGGGCGAACGGAGCTGTATTTGTGACTTCAAAAGTTGGATAGGGGGACACATTTATGATAAGAGAATATTTTGAGGATTATGTAAAGTGCTTCCCGGATAAGTGGAGCTGGAATTTAAAAAGCTCACCGGATCAGCATGAATTATATATGCGTACGAGGGCTAGAAGGAGTAAGGGCAGTATTGGTAAGAATTATGATCTTCTTCCGGATTTTTATTCTATAGAGCGTGATGCCGGGCAGTTTGAGCTGGATTATGTGGAATGGACTGATTTCTTCGGGCTAACGTGGATAGGGGAGAAGGGTGTTCGTGCATATGCCGGAGCGCCTAATTATCAAGGTAATTTATACTACTATAATAAAGATGATGACGAATGTGATGAAGAAGGCTTTAGCGTTACATATGATTATGATGCATACGAAAATCAACCACCGGAAGATACATATACAAGAATAAAGCTGCGAGGTATTTATCACTGGATAGATACAGCTAATGTTGTAGATGTCAGCTATAAGTATATTGTCGAGAATCACCTTTTTAAAGATACGCATATTGATCTCATATATGAAGATGGCGAGAGGCTAACAGTCTTTTCTGAATATGATGAGCTGATCAAGGGATTGCTGAAGCATGGAAAAGAGAATCTTGTTAATAAGATTTTTGATTCTATGGACGAACACTTTATCAAATTACGCGATTCTGATAGAGAGGAAGAACGTCAATTTTATCCGGGGAAAACTGCAGAAGAAATGTTTTTGAGTTAAAAAGCAGAGACGGTCAAAAAGAACCAACCTACAATCGATAGATTTTTAGTCTAACAATTGTGGGCTGGTTCTTTTTACGTCCTCTTTCCCATATAAGACGAATATAACAACAAAAATGAATTATAATCGTCCTGTAACGAATAAAAAATGGCTTACAGGACGAATATAACAACAAAAATGCTTTATAATTGTCCTGTAACTAGTAAAAAGTTGTCTTACCGGACAATTATAAAATGAGGTGACTTCAATGAAGACATGAGGAACTCGATTGGGGCAACAGAGGCTTGGTTGAAGATGAATATCTTGGATATTTAGGAAGCCCAGTTTATATCATTGGCTCTACCGAAGGTATAGAAGGCGCTCTGCAAGTGCCCGAGTGCCAGATATCAGAAAAGGAATGTGAGAATCTGATGAAAGAGTGGGAATCGAGGCAAGTAGAAATAGAATGGCTGAGGATGTCTGATTACATGCAGAAATATTTAACGCCGTAGCTCATTAGAACTACGGCGTTGTTTTAGGGAGGACTCTCCGGGTATCAGCCGGAGAGGTGTTATGAAAAAGAATTTATGGTTGTGAGTTATCAGGAGGTTTTGTGTTCCTCTTGATAGATTTATAATACATAGAGAACTTTAAGCCAAATTAAAAGTATTGTTAATAGATTGTAAATTGATAATGAACAGTTTGGATGTCATAATCAATCTCGAATTTTCTGTGAACAAGGCTATATTTGTGGGAAATTCGCCAGTTTACCTGTAGAATAAGAAATTGATGAAAAGTTTTGTATAGGGGGTTGTTTATTATGACATACACTTTCAGAAAATGTGATGAAGACTTGATGGCTGGTTCAGCTGAGATCTGCAATCTATATGAATTTGGTGATGGGCTGGATGATTTCATGAGAAATTATGCTTTGGCCTATGGGCAGCTTAAGACCAGATTTGGCGAACCGATGCACACATCAAAGGATTTGGAATGCTTATATGACTATTGTCTGATTGCTGCGGATGAGGATGGAAATGAACTGATATTGACGGCATATTGTGGGCCTTCGGGTCCGGCGATCGGAGGGGATCCGGGAGATCAAAATGCTGTTATGGCAGCTAAGCAGTTGGAGAAGTACATCAGTGAAGCAACTCCTACAGACTGTAAGATTTCAGGGTACTATTATGATTCGGGACTTCCTTTAAAGATAACTCTTGGAGTTAAAAATGGTGAACCATATATGAAAGGCAGTTTGTCTTTTCTTCGATTATTCGAGATGATCGGTTCTTATCTAAGGTTTTTCATTCACCGTTAAAAATAGAAGGGAATTGGACAAGTTAAATTTAACGCATGTAGATGGAACTGAGAATGCACACTTAAGTGGCTGTAGCCTAAGGAGACGATATGGGAATATTGGATGCTTTTAAGAAGGTTGATATCAATGAAGAAGTTAAGAATATGAAAGGCGTTGAAGGCGCTGTGTTGCTTGATGTCAGAAATGATGACGAGTATAAAGACGGACACATTCCCGGGAGCATAAATATACCTTTAGGCGATATCGCTAATGTTGAGAAGACTATTGGAGATCATGATACACCTGTCTTTGTGTATTGCCTCAGAGGAAGCAGAAGTGCCCAGGCCGTGAGCAAAATGAAGGCGATGGGCTACAGTAATGTTAAGAGCATTGGTGGAATAGCATCTTATAAGGGGGAAATACAATGATCAAAATTTACGGAATGCCTACATGCCCATACTGCGATTACATTCATGAGCAGATAGTTGGGCGTGAGAATGAATTTGAGTACATCAACATCGGTGAGAATATCAGAAATATGGGAGCTTTTACCAGACTTCGTGATACTAATCCTGCCTTTGATCATTCAAAGGAAATAGGTGATGTTGGTATACCTGCTTTTGTTTTGGAAGATGGAAGTATAACACTGGATCCGGCGGTTGTGGGCCTTGTTGAATACGGAACACCTGAAGCCTGCTCTATAGAAGATCACAAAAGCGGAAGAAAAGGCTGCTAAGGATGTTGGATGAGTAAGGACATATTTTATGACAAGGATATTCGCGAGCCACTGTTTGATTTTCTTGAAACTTCATTTGGAAAAGTGAGGATCCTTGAGGAGAAAAGAACCGGAAGCGCCAGAGCAGATGTTGTCATGATCACACCGGATTACCTTTACGGCATAGAGATCAAAAGTGATGCAGATACTTATGCCAGGCTTGAGAAACAGGTCAAGAACTACAACTGGTATTATGACCGTAATATCATTGTGGTGGGTTCATCGCATGCTACGCATGTGAAGGAGCATGTACCGGACTGGTGGGGCGTTATTACAGTTGAAGCTGACGAAAACGGGACTCCGGACTTTTATGTTATGAGGCAGGCGGATGTAAATCCCAGAGTCAAGGACAAGAGGAAAATCACAATCCTTTGGAGGACAGAGTTAAATCACCTTTTAGAGAGAAATGATCTTCCTAAATATAAAGAAAAGAGCAAGCTGTTCGTTCAGGAAAAGCTCATTGAAAAAGTGCCCGGTGATATACTATGGAAGCAGGCATATGAGGAATTGTTTGAGAGAGACTACAACACGATAGCGGAAGAAATTGAGACATATAGGAAGAACAAGAGAAAAGTATAGTAGGAGGGATAAGTGATGCAGTTTTTGATCAAAGCCTATGATGGAAAAGGAATGTTGGACAAAAGGATGCAAGTTCGTCCAAAGCATCTTGAGGGTATGAGCAAGCTTAATGATCACATTATTTGTGCAGGCGGACTTCTTGATGATGAAGGGAAGATGCAGGGATCAGCACTGATCATGGAGTTTGACAGTCGCAAGGAACTGGATGATTACCTTGCTAATGAGCCTTATGTCCTTGCTAAAGTCTGGGATAAGATAGAAGTTGATAACAATAATGTTGTCATAGCCAATGGAGTTAAGGACGGAAAACAGTAATGGTAATAGCTGTCAGTGCATGTCTTTTAGGTGAGAACTGCAAATATAACGGCGGGAACAACTACAGTGAGAAGGTTAAGGCTTTTTGCGAAGGCCACGAAGTGATCCCTGTATGCCCTGAAGTGATGGGAGGACTTCCTACACCAAGAGTTCCGGCTGAGATAGTTGATGGAGTTGTCACCAATAAAGAAGGCAAGGTTGTAGATAAAGAATTCAGATCCGGAGCAGAGGTGGCATTTAAGAAGATAATTGATGCCGGTGCTGAAGTTTGCATTCTTCAATCCAGAAGCCCGAGCTGCGGAGTGAAAGAGGTTTACGATGGCTCTTTTACCGGCAAGAAGATCCCTGGCATGGGAGTATTTGCGCAGATGATAAGTGGAACATCGATAAAGCTGGTTGATGTGGAGGATTTGGACTAAGACTTATGTGGAAGATTAAGCAGATATTTGATGGAGATTACGGCTGCGAAGAGCTGCAGCCGGGACAAAAGCCTAAGGTATCGGTTACTCTTGTGGATGATGCAGGTAATGAGAAGCTTGTGTCAGTTGAAGATGACTGGCTTACAGAGAATGGTTTAGATGTTGGCTCTGAGTGGCCGCTTGGAGTATGAGAAAATTTTGTTGATTAAATAATACAGAGGAGAGTGTTATGGGGAAACTAGATGAAAAAGAAAAAAGTATTGCGCTGTCTCCTGCTGAGGAGAGAAGACAGGCTAACTTTGAAAAAATCGCAGCAGGACTTGAGGAGAAAGGGTACAAAAGGAATGACCTGACTATTGGGATAATCAAAGCCAATGTGCTTACTTTTTTGATATCACTGCCTATTATAATTGTCGCTTTTATTTTGTTTTTTATCGTTAACCCGAATTATGGCGTGAGAAACAGCATTATGGCATCAAGTCCGCTTGCTCTGCCGATTTTTTTAATACTGCTTTTTCTGCTTATTGCATTGCATGAGTTAATACATGGATTGACATGGAGCCTTTTTTGCGAAAACGGATTTAAGGACATAGAATTTGGTGTCAAATGGAAACTTCTTACACCGTACTGTGTATGCAAGACACCTCTTAAAAAGGGGCATTATATCTTGGGAGCGCTTATGCCTCTTATTGTTCTGGGGCTGATACCTTCGCTGTTGGCAATGGCCATTGGCTCAATGGATATATTCCTTCTGGGATTGGTAATGATACTCTCCGCCGGCGGAGACATACTCATTGTTTTGATGCTCCTTAAGTACAAAGCTGCAAGCAGAGATGTTATAATTTTTGATCACCCTTCCCAGGCCGGGAGTATCGTCTTTGAGCGATGATGTAACAGAAACATTTGAGAGGATCAGTCATGCAACTTACAGATATCGAGATAAATAATTATTACCTGAGAGCAGTGCAGGATTTCAAGGAGAGCCATCCGGAGTGGATATGCACCATAAAAGACGGAGCACTGATAATACAGCTAAATGCATTCAGCTGGAAAGAATTTAACGGACATCAGTTATCCAGTAAAGAGAGGCAATACAGACATATTGTCATCATAAAGAATAACGGAATGGTTATTGATCACGATATGTTTGTTACTGAGGAAAATGTAGTCGGCATTGGAAAGGCAAAGATTTCAAAGAGTATGTTCCTTGGCGAAAGCGGAAGTTTCAGTTATCGAATGGATCTAAGAAAAAAGACTGAAAGTGGATGCCAGGAAGAAAAAGCCGGAGAGGTTAGTGAATTTAATGTTCAAAAGATTGTTTGGGAGTACTTTAAGAGCAAGGGATTGAGTTTTTACTCACCTACACGCCTATGGACCGGAATTGCTTTTATGGTCTTTCCGATAATATTAGGAATAATCCTTTCAGTGCTCATCCCTTATTTGCCGAGGGCGCTCTGGGCTTATATGGCAGTGTTTTTCCTTATGGGATTATACCTGGTAGCTACCTGCAGGCAGGTCTTCAATACGCTTAAGATTGCCGGATTTACATTTATGGGAGTTGCGCTGGCTTTCGTGGCATTTTGGCCAATGCTTCCCGACGATTTATTCATGAAGTTAATCTTTGGATTTTTTATTGTGTTGTTTTTGCCGATGGGGTTAGCCATATATGTTGCCGGATGCAAAGAAGACAAGGCTAACTAAGAGCTAATCAGGGCAGATGTAGGTGAAACATCCGTTTCACTTGTTATATTCTCTGAGCCCATAGTAATAGAATTTCTTGATCTTCTCCTTAAGAGATGCAGGCTCGATAACTATTGCATCTCTGCCAAAACGCTTGAAGTATTCTTCCAGCTGAAGTTCAGGCCAATCAAAGTAGTACAGGTCTCCTTCGACTTTTGAAACGATAGGCCTGTTCTTGGTGATTACCTTAAACTTTTTAACTCCATATTTGTTCAGACGAACTACTGCCTGAACTGTCAATGACACTGAATGAGGGCTTCGGATAGCTTTTTCCTGAAGCTCTTTTTGTATGTCAGGATCTACAGGGAAGGTGTCGGGAGTTACAAAGACACTCCTGAGCCTTGATATTCTGAAGGTTCTGGGTTTTCGTGAACTTCTATCCTTGCATAACAGGTAGTTGCACTGTTCTTCTTTTGATGGGGCAATAATATATGGCTCAACTCGGAAAGCTTTTTCTTCATCGGAGGATGTGTTGGTAAAAGAGAGAATTCTGTGCTCTTTAAGTGCCCTGGAGATATCCTCATAGGTGTCTTTGAATATGATGGTTTCTCTCTCACTTCTTGGAATTGACAGATATGAATTGAACATGTCCTTGAGGTATTGGGACAGAGAAGTGTCTTTTAACATGTTGTTCTCTATGATCTTGAGGATTTCATATGAAGCCCCGCTCACAGTAAGAGTGAGAGCAGAGTTCTTGCT
The DNA here is from genome assembly GCF_000420865.1 of Butyrivibrio sp. XPD2006. GTDB lineage: Bacteria > Bacillota > Clostridia > Lachnospirales > Lachnospiraceae > Butyrivibrio. The sequence continues at coordinate 93,545 of NZ_ATVT01000006.1, read as the reverse complement.
GCTCTGTAGGCTGTCTGTCTTAATATATGTACTTATAATCTTGTCTGCCAGAAGTGCAGCGTCCTTATCGCTTATTGATGTGATACTGGTCAGATCCTGCTTGATATTAGAAAGCAGGTTTTCGCTGTCATGTCTGTAACGGTCAAAGTAGTTCACAATCAGCGTCTTCAGGAATGAGTTGAGGTTAACAGACTCATCCTTCTTTGTGAATTCAAAGAGTTCAGCGTCATTTATAAGTCTTGTTTTAGTATCGTCTGAAAGATAAATTTTGTACTTCTCTGTCATGTTACACCTCTTAATTGGGGTTGCGAATTATAGCAATTTAATGTAATTATCGGTATATATTCAATTATATTGGGGTTGTAGTATAACGTCAATCTGCATCTTTATATCTCCAATTGCAGGAGCTATGATTAAATCACAACAAAGACACAGACAGCAATCAATACAGGATGGCTAGTGGTAAAGCACCGGATCATTGATCCGGAAACGCGGGTTCGAATCCCGCTCCAACCCTTCGGGGTGTATGTGTCTTGAAGGTGCATACAGCAACTAATACAATCCGCGACTTAGAGGAAATAAAGATGTTAAACTTTTTAAAGAGAGATGCAAATAAAACATATACAGAGAACGGCGCAGCAACTTACGTTTCAACAAAGTCTGACTGCCTGGATCTCTTTGCAACAATCGGCGCACTCAGACACGCATCTGATGAAGATATCATTCTCAGATTCACAAGAGCTTATGTAGAGGATGCTGATCTTGCCATGAAGATGCTTTTCTTTGCAAGAGATATAAGAGGAGGTCTTGGTGAGAGAAGAGTGTTCAAGGTTATCCTTAAATACCTGGCTGAGTGCGAGCCTGAATCAGTTAAAAAGAATATCGCATACGTTGCTGAGTACGGCAGATACGATGATCTTTTGGCGCTGCTTGATACACCGGTAGAAAAAGAAGTACTGGCATATTTCGACAAAGCGCTCAAAGCTGATATGGCAGCTCTGGCAGCAGATAAAGAAAATGCGGGAGTATCTCTTTTGGCTAAATGGCTTCCTTCAGTAAATACAAGCAACAAAGAAGCTGTAAGAAATGCAAGGAAGATTGCAAGAGCCATGGGGATGACTGATGCTGAGTACCGTAAGGCGTTGTCTGCACTCAGAGCTCAGATCAGGATCATAGAGAACAACCTCCGCGAGAGAGACTACTCTTTTGACTATGCGAAGCAGCCTTCAAAAGCTCTGTACAAATACAGACAGGCATTCATCAGAAACGACAGGGAAAGGTATGAGTCTTTTATCCAAAGGGCGGCTGAAGATCCTTCAGTAATGCATACCGGCACGCTTACACCTTATGATGTTATCGCGCCTGTACTTAGGAGAAAAGAGCTCTCTGAAGCCGAGAGACGTGCCATGGATGCAACATGGAATGCGCTTGAGAACTACGCCGGTGCTGATAATTCTCTTGTTGTAGTCGATGGTTCAGGCTCAATGTACTGGAATGCTAATCCAAGTCCTGCAGCAGTTGCACAGTCACTGGGCATCTACTTTGCAGAAAGAAATACCGGCGCATTCCATAATCACTTCATAACTTTCTCTACAAACCCAAGACTCATCGAGATCAAGGGCAGAGACATAGTCGATAAGGTGCGTTACTGCATGAGCTTCAATGAGTGCAGCAATACAAATATTGAAAAGACATTTATGCTTTTACTTCAGACTGCAGTGCAAAACAGGCTCAGACAGTCTGATATGCCGGAAAAGCTTTATATAATCTCTGATATGGAGTTTGACTGCTGTGCCGGTGATTCAGAGGCTACTAACTTTGAATATGCCAAAAGAGAATTTGAAAAAAGAGGCTACAGGCTTCCTCAGGTGATCTTTTGGAATGTTAACAGCCGCAACATGCAGCAGCCGGTAAGGATGAATGATCAGGGTGTGGCGCTGGTATCAGGCTGCAGCCCACAGGTCTTTTCAATGCTAAAAGACGGCAATATGGAACCATATAAATTCATGATGAGCGTCCTTTCATCTGCACGATATGAAAGGATAGCAAGCTAATATAAGAGGCAGGGAGTATGAAGACTTCCTGCCGGATTGGAAGGATAATAATGAATACAATTGAGATAAAGGGTAAGGTAAATACTGCTCTTTGCTATGCCAAGGTTGTTGAGGACGAGGCAATAGAGCAGATAAGACGAATGTGCGACTATCCCATGACAGAGGGCTCAAAGATAAGGATCATGCCTGACGTTCATGCGGGCAAGGGCTGCACAATCGGAACAACAATGACTATCACGGACAAGGCAGTTCCTAACGTGGTGGGCGTGGATATCGGCTGCGGAATGTATACTGTTAATCTTGGCAAGCAGGAGATTGACCTTGAGAAGTTTGACATGGCGGCTCTCACCATCCCTTCAGGAAGAGAGGTCTGGGATGGCAGAGTTGAGAAATTTGATCTTACTGAGCTGCGCTGCTACCGACAGTTAAAGGAGACAAAGCGTCTGGAGAGATCATTGGGAACACTTGGCGGCGGAAACCATTTCATTGAGATTGATAAGGCAGCGGATGGAACGCAGTACCTGGTGATACATTCAGGCTCAAGAAATCTTGGAAAGCAGGTGGCTGAGCTGTACCAGACACTTGCAATTGACCTTGCCAAGGGAATAGGAGACTATCTCGAGGCAAGAGACCGGCTGATCAAAGAGTACAAGGAGCAGGGCAGACGCACTGAGATCCAGGCAGCGTTAAAAGAACTCTATGACAAAAAGTACGTAGAGCACCCATCCACAATGCCTGAGGATCTGTGCTACTTGTCAGGCCAGTACCTTGAGGACTACCTCCATGACGTGGAGATATGCCAGAGATTTGCAAAGAGAAGCCGTGAGAAGATGGCAGAGATTCTTTTGCAAAAGAACGGTCTCTCAGCCGGGGAGTCTTTTCACACAATACATAACTACATTGATACCGAGGAGATGATCCTCAGGAAGGGCTCTATTGCCGCTCACAAGGGCGAGAAGGTTCTTATCCCAATCAACATGAGGGATGGATCTGTCCTTGCCATAGGTAAGGGAAATCCTGAGTGGAATTACTCAGCTCCTCATGGTGCAGGAAGAATCATGTCCAGAACTGCAGCCAAGCACAATCTCTCAATGGAGGAGTACAAGGAGTCCATGAAGGGAATCTACACTTCATCTGTCTGCGAGGCTACAATCGATGAGGCGCCAATGGCTTACAAGTCACTGGAGGACATCATCGATGTGATCAAGGATTCAGTGGAGATAATCGATGTGATGAAGCCAATATATAACTTCAAGGCTTCTGACTGAGGTGGATTTTATACTATGAGTATAGTAGACAGCTAAGATTTTCGGTGTTACTATGCGATATAGAAAGTGATAAGCGGAGCAGAACAAGTGCTTCGGGAAAGGAAAAAACATGACAACAATGAATCGCAGTTATTGCCTCTATAGTGAAAGTTATCAGTCAACACTTGAGAAATATTTCGAGTATGGCTTATATTTCATGCTTTCATTTAAGGATAGGCAAATGCGAGAAGATGTTGTTGACATGCGAACCCGGTGGGAATAAGACCAGGATTTTGCAGATAGATTAACATGTTTAGTAGGCCGCTTACCTTAAGTGAAAGGTAGGCGGTTTTTTTACTGATTTGGAAAGGAGCAAAAAGATGGTTACAATTCCGGCAATAGATATGGAGGCAACGGGTGAGAATATAGTAAGGCTGCGTAAGGAGGCAGGTCTGACCGTTAGAGACCTGCAGGAGATGTTTGGGTTTGCAACACCGCAGGCTATTTACAAGTGGCAGCACGGCACTGCAATGCCAACCTTAGATAATCTGGTGATATTGGCAGTGGTGTTTAATGTGGCAATCGATGACATAATCATCGTTGATAACGGCTTTCAGACACAGGTAGGTGCTTGAACGATTAAATTGGATAAAGGAGCTGTGGGCATCCGCAGCTCCGGATGAGGGTAAGTAGCGAATCGGCAAACGCGGCGGACTGTAAATCCGCTCTCTTCGGAGGTAATGGGCTCGACACCCATCTTGCCCACTTTAATATGGTTGTTTCATACTATCATTTCTCACCGGAAAATCAAAAAAAGTATCCGGGTATGGCTCGTTACACAGTGTGAAATGCCACCATTCATACTCATAGGGGGCAAAGCCGGCATTCATCATGACATCACGTAACATGGCGCGGTTAGTGCGCTGAGCATCCGTAAGATCAGGGTGATCAAAATGGCTTATATCGCGAAAAGTGTCTTTTTTCGAAGAATATCGGTACTTCGGAGTTGTCCATCAGATCATGGATATAGTGTATAATGACAGTAATAGTGAGAAATCGGAATCATCTAACGGATATAAAAGGCGGTTGTTTGAAGGAGGAACGATATGATCAAGATTTACGGAATGCCTACATGTCCATACTGTGACTACATTCATGAGCAGATAGTTGGGCGTGAGAATGAATTTGAGTACATTAACATCGGTGAGAATATCAGAAATATGGGAGCTTTTACCAGGCTTCGTGATACAAATCCGGCATTCGATCATTCCAAGGAAATTGGCGATGTCGGTATACCTGCCTTTGTTCTTGAAGACGGAAGTATAACACTGGATCCGGCAGTTGTGGGACTTGTTGAGTACGGAACACCTGATGCCTGTTCTATAGAAGATCACAAAAGCGGAAGAAAAGGATGTTGAGGACAGTGAGTAATGGTAAAAAAGATTGTTAGAGATCCCATGTTCTTACAGCAGAAATCGGAGCCCGCAACAGAGGCAGACAAACAGGTTATTACAGATCTTCTTGATACACTAAGAGCTAATCAGGATCATTGCGTTGGCATGGCAGCTAACATGATCGGTGTGAAGAAAAGAATAATCGTAGTTGCCATGGGCCCGTTCCACTTTGCTATGGTTAATCCGGTTATTACCAAAAGGATTGGGAAATATCAGACAGAGGAGAGCTGCCTTTCTCTTGAAGGTGTAAGACCTTGCACCAGGTATAAAGAGATTGAAGTGGATTACCTGGATCAGGACTTCAAGCCTCAGCATGGGAAGTATAAGGACTTTACGGCGCAGATAATTCAGCACGAAGTGGATCATTTTGAAGGAATACTGATTTAGAAGATGCGATATATAGACTCGTTTCAATTTCCCGGAGTGGAAAATAAAGAACAGTTTGTCAACTATATAAGAAGAACGTGCTATACATCCTTTTACCCTTTTGGAGTGTTTGCTGAGAATCAGCTGCGGGAGTTATCTTTCTCAGAGATAACAATTCTGTATGGAAACAATGGATCAGGAAAGAGCACTGCTCTGAATATTATGGCAGAGAAACTGAAGGCTGAAAGGGATACCTTATTTAACAGAAGTAGTTTCTTTGGCGATTACATAGGCATGTGTAATTACGAGATGACATTTGAAGGCAGTCCGGAAGAAATCAGGATGATCACAAGTGACGATGTGTTTGACTTCATGCTTAACCTGAGGGCTCTGAACGATGGCGTTGATCGTAAGAGAGAGCAGGCTTTTGCTGAGTGGATTGAAAATAAGCATTCGAAGTTTCAGATGAAGTCATTGGATGATTATGAGAAGCTTAAGAAAATTGTGGATGCCAGGTCCAAGACACAGTCAAAATATGTCAGAGATACTATTGGAAATAACATAATAGAGCACAGCAATGGAGAAAGTGCTCTGCAGTATTTTTCTGAGAAGATTAAAGATAATGGTTTGTACCTGCTCGATGAGCCTGAAAACTCATTATCGCCACAGAGGCAGTTGGAATTGCTTGAGTTTATCCAGAATTCGGCGAGGTTCTTCGGATGTCAGTTTATAATAGCAACACATTCGCCGTTTTTGCTGGCGCTTAGAGGCGCGAGAATTTATGACCTGGACGAAAGCCCTGTTGATATTAAGAAGTGGACGGAGCTTGAGGGAGTAAGGACATACTTCGAATTCTTTGAAGCGCATAAAGGGGAGTTTTGAGAAGCTGTTGTAATGAGAGAGGAGAGTATTGTGAAACACTATATTATAGCTAAGTTTAAAGACAGAAATGATACAGAAAAACTGTTCCCGGAGATTAAATCTCTTTTCCAAAAGGCACTTGAACTGGAAGGTGTTGAGAGTTTAATGATCCATAAGTCAAACAGTACCAGGGACAATCGATACAGCATCATGATTGAGATGAATCTGTCACATGAGGGTCTGGAGAATTTTGATGCGTCTGATGTCCACAAAGAGTGGAAAGCTACTTATGGTGACAAGCTTGAGAACAAGGCAATATTTGATTGTGATTGAAGGGGACATAATATGTTTTTCATTATGGGAATATCAGATGGCAGGAAAGACTTTGATTTCAATCAGTTGATAACCTGCGCTATCTGCGGGAAATATGGACGATTCAATGTATTCATGACATATACTGTGCTGTCTCTTTTCTTCATACCGACATTAAAGTGGAACAAGCACTACTATGTACAGACCAGTTGCTGTGGTACTGTTTACGAGCTTGACCCGGAGATCGGAAAGCGGATAGCCGGAGGCGAAGCGGTGGAGATACTGCCATGCCATCTGACACAGGTAAGTGGCGGAAGAGGATTTACTTCCGGATACAAGAAATGCAGACAGTGCGGATATGAGACAACAGAGGATTTTGATTTTTGTCCTAAATGCGGAACGAGGTTTTGAGGACTTGAACTAAGACATATGCAAAGGAGTAAACAAATGAGCAGAGTAAATTTTGGAGCAAAACCACTTATGTACCCACAGCCGGTTCTTATCATCGCAACATATGATGAGAATGGTGTGCCAAATGCGATGAATGCAGCATGGGGTATAACCACTGACTTTAAAGAGATAACAATCAGTTTGTCTGAACACAAGACTACTGACAACCTTGCCAAGACAGGTGCTTTCACAGTAAGCCTTGCTACAGAGGCGCAGGTGATTCCTTGCGATTATGTCGGTATCGAATCGGGAAGAAAGGTGCCGAATAAATTTGAAAAAGCCGGATTCCATGCGGTAAAGAGCGAGTTTGTTAATGCGCCGTTAATTGAAGAATTGCCTGTTGCTCTTGAGTGTAAAGTGAAGAGTTTTGAAGACGGTATTCTCATTGGAGAGATTGTAAATGTTTCCGCAGATGAAAGCGTAGTGACAGATGGAGCTGTTGACGTCACAAAAGTAAGACCTATTAGCTTTGATCCGTTTGGCAATGCATATTTCGGAATCGGAGTAAAGGTTGGAGATGCTTTTAAGGATGGAGCAAAGCTGAAGTGATGCTGTTGTGAGACGACTTGGATATGAAGAGAATTTATGCCTTTGGTGATTCAAATACATATGGCTTTGACCCAAGATTGGGCGGCATGGGAAGATACCCCAAGGATATCAGATGGACGGGTGTGCTTGACCTGATGCCTGAGTACGAGGTGAACAATCAGGGATATAACGGGCTTTCAATTCCGGGCTCAGACAGTGCTATCGCTTCAATTGGCAGAAGCATCAAAGAATGGAGCCCGGATCTGATCTTAATAATGATAGGTTCAAATGACCTGTTAAATATGTCGCCGGCATCATGTGAAAAAGTAGGGATTCGCATGCGGCAGTTTCTAGCAGCGTTATGCAACTATATCCCTGAATATGTTCAGAGAATGGTACTGGTGGCACCGCCCAGGATGAGTCTCGGAGATTGGACTGATCCGGATACTGTCAAAGAGTCACATAAGTTTGGAACGGTGTATGAATCCATAGCAGGTGAAAAACGTCTTAGATTTCTAAATGCATGTGAGTGGGAGCTTCCGCTATGCTATGACGGGGTACATCTTACAGAAGAAGCTCATCTGCATTTTGCAGAGAAAATCATACAGGAAGTGAGACTTGATGAAGATTGAACATATCGCAATGTATGTAACTGACCCTGAGAGAGCAAGAGATTTCTTTGTTAAATATCTTGGGGGTGTTTCGAATGATGGCTATCACAACGTGAAAACAGACTTCCGCTCTTTTTTTATCTCTTTTGAAGACGGAGCAAGATTGGAAATCATGACAAAACCGGAGATCATAGATGATGAGAAGCCTTTGAACAGGACAGGGTATGCGCATATAGCGTTTTCTGCAGGCAGCAAAGAAAAGGTGGATGAACTTACAGAGAAGCTCAAAGCAGATGGCTATGAAGTAATCAGTGGTCCGCGTACAACCGGAGACGGCTATTACGAGAGCTGTATTGTCGGCATCGAGGGAAACCAGGTAGAGATAACGGTCTGAGGAGAAGTGCCTATTTTATAAAGGCGATGGAAAAAATGAGTAGAATGAATGTGTGTCTGAAACACATTTCAGAGGTCTTTTTATATGAATACTACTGTCTGGGCAATGATGAATATGTAATTTCCGATGAGGACAAGCTGACGCCTTATAAGACTAAGGCAAAAGAGCTGCTTCTAGCCGGAGATTACGCTAAAGCACAGCAGGAATGGCTGAATGCCCATCTTGAGAATCCTGTAGACATGGAGACTATTCTCGGGATAATTCTGTGCTGCAAACAGCTTGGTGACTCTGAGGGGGAATATTCCTACACTACGGAGTCATATAATTATTGTTGTACCAGAGCTGAACTAGCAGCTTTCTACAGAAATATGGGATGGTATTACCTGGAGAAGTATAAACCACAGGTTTCGGCTGCATGCTATTTGTATAGCAAACTCTTTGAAGATTCCCAGCAGGCCGATGCTGAGCTTGAGTTTCTGGAGAAGGCTGTTGGCAAAGAAGTATCTGATAAGAGTATTGCTCAGATACAGGAAATCCTGAAGAATAATGATATTCCCACTGAGGCTAATCCGGTCACACTGGCGCTTCTTTACAAGGCTGCACAGGAGGCTGATGAAGCCGGTGATGGGCAGCAGGCTATCGATTGTTACCGAATGGTCTATGATCTGACCGCTGATGAAGAGGTTGGGAGGATCATTAGTAACAGGATGAATGGAGGTCCGATATGAGACTTTTCATAGCAATCTGTTTTGATGAAAACATGCTTGATTCACTTACGGAGATTCAGGACGATCTGATGAGATGCGGTGTAAAGGGAAATTATACAGTTCGTGAGAATCTGCATATGACCCTTGCATTTATCGGAGAGTATGATGATCCTGAGCAGATCGAGGAAGTTATGCGGAATGTTCCTCTGAGGTCATTTTCGTTGAAACTTAGTGGATTCAGGCCCTTTAAGGATATGTTTTTTGCGGACATGGAAGAAAATCCGGATTTACGTGAGTATGTTAAGAGACTTAGAAAAGCTCTTTTGGATGAGGAGATTCCGTTTGACAGAAAGAAGTTTCTGCCTCATGTCACGCTGATCAGGAAGGCAGAATGTACTAAAGGAAAAGCTCTTTTACCTGAGTTTCAGGAAAGCGAATCTATGCGTGTAAATGGAATATCACTTATGAAATCTGATCGTGGCAAGCATGGGATGGTGTATACAGAAATCGGGTATGTGAGAGCGTTTTAGTGTGAATGATTAATAACAATTAACTCATAAAAGACATAGGAGGAGAATCATGGGAACTTCGTTAATTCCGATCAAAGGCATCAGTCTGGCACAAAAAAGAAGTTTAAAAAGCAGTTGTGACATCAGTGACATAGCCGGTCTTCTTTCAGGTGGAAGAACTCCGGAGCAGAGGCAGATAATTGCGGACAAACTCAAGATTGACAGAAGATATGTGGATATTTGGGTCAAGCAGGCAGCTCTTTGGGATGTTGACGGGATGACAGAAGACTATGCTTATCTTCTGATTGTCGCAGGCATTCGCTGCGCTTTGGATCTTGCTAAGATTGATATCGGCGCAACAAAGATTGCGTTAAAGGCTGTATCAAATGCACATCCGGACCATCAATATGATGAGTCAAAGCTACCTGCCTTAAAAACTGCAGCACAAAACGTCGGCGTAAATTCAAGCAGCACTATTCCGGTTTTTGACGAAAACGATCCGGAGCCGATACATCTTTTTGCCGGAAGTCAGGCAGGAGCTAATGGTGTGTCAAAGATTACGGTTACGGTTACTTTTGCGAACGGACAGACCTATGAAAATACCACTACATTTCCGGGTATTCAATGTGATGGTGGTAGTATTTCTGTTAGCAGTGAAAGCGCATCCGGCAGAGTGGATCGTCCCACCGGTAAAGGAACATATACTACACCAAGACCATCATCCAGGGTGGATCATCCCGGCATGACAGGTGGAAGTGGCACCAATGACAGCAGTTCATCCAATACTGAGAGTTCCGGTACAGGAAATGCTACAGGCCGGCGCAGATGATAAAGAAAGAAGGCTGGAGTATGAGTTCTATCAAGTATCATTCGGGAGATATAACAAAACTAAAAGTTGATGCAATAGTTAACGCTGCTAATACAAGTTTGCTTGGAGGCGGTGGTGTTGATGGCGCTATACATCGGGCTGCCGGTCCGGGGCTTCTTGACGAGTGCAGAACTTTACATGGCTGCAGAACCGGAGAAGCTAAGATTACGGGAGGTTATAATCTCCCTGCAGCACACGTGATTCATACTGTCGGACCAATATATGGCGGAAGGACATCTGACCCGGAAGATCTACGTAACTGCTATTGGAATTCACTTGAAGTTGCGAAAGCAAATGATCTTCACAGTATTGCTTTTCCGGGAATTTCCACTGGCGTGTATGGGTATCCCAAGAAGGATGCAGCCAGGATTGCTCTGACAACAGTGATGGAGTGGCTGGAGAAGAACGCCGGCTATGAGATGGATATTACCATTGTGAATTTCAACGAAGCAGATTACCTGGTATATCAGACTGTGGCTGCAGAATTGACGTGAGGAGTAAAGAGTATGAATATTGCAGTTTATTGCGGTTCAAGCATTGGCAATAATCCCGGTTTTACTGAGGCGGCCAAGACTTTAGGAAAATGGATCGGAGAAAATGGGCATACACTTGTTTACGGAGGCGCCAGTAAAGGCCTTATGGGAGCAGTGTCCAATGCCGTTATTGAGGCCGGAGGCAAGGTGATAGGAGTTATTCCCGATGTTGCTATCATTCAGGCAAGAAAGCATACGGGATTAACGCAGTTGATAGAAACTAAGTCGATGGCAGAACGAAAGTCCAAGATGATTGAGCTGGCAGATGCTTTTATTGCACTGCCGGGAGGTATCGGAACTCTCGATGAGATCACTGAAGTTATGTCACTTTCAAGCCTTAACATAAAACGAGGACCTATAGTTCTCTATGATACGGACGGTTATTACAGACCGTTAAAAGCTGTTTTAGACAATATACTGAGTGCAGAATTTGGACGACGCGAGTACTTTGAGAACGTGCTCCTGTCGGAGGATATTCAGGAGATTGCAGGCTTTTTGGGAGGCAGCAGTGATTGACAAACGGCGCTAAAGTATAATGAAGCCGTAGCACTCTTAAATGAAAAGTGCTGCGGCATTGTTTTAGGGAGGACCCTTCGGTGCTGGGCCGAAGGGAAAGTGTTATGAAAAAAATATATGAATATGAGGAATCAAGAAGCTGTGTTCTTCTTGATGGTTTTATCATAAGACTTGTACCTTAAACGAATCTAAAAATGTTGTGAAAGAAATGTGAAGGGTCAGAGTGTACTGAATGAATAAAAAGTTGTTGATGTCGGGAATGCTGTTCATTACATTGGCGCTTACCGGCTGTGGGCAGAAAGAAATGCATATAATAGGTGGAGCTGATGGGCCGACGTCCATTTTTCTTAGTGATAAAATAAGTGAGTCTGACAGCTATATGCAGATTGATCAGGAGACGGCTAAGCTCATGATGGAGGTGGACGACGGACATGTGATCGTGGATGTCAGAAGGCAGGATGAGTATGACGCGGGGCATATACCGGGAGCAATCTGCATCCCAAATGAGAGTATTACAGACACACAGCCTGAAGAACTGCCGGATTTGGATCAGGTGATCCTGGTGTATTGCAGAACCGGAAGGCGCAGCAAGGAAGCTTCTCAGAAGCTGTATGATATTGGATACAAAAATGTTTTTGAGTTTGGCGGAATCGTTGATTGGACCGGAGATGTTGTTACTGACTAAGTGGAGGGATAACATGAGCAGATTAAAAGAACTTAGAGCATATGTAGACAAAAAGATCAACAAGATTGATGATGAGGACAAGAGGACAAGTGCAACCGCGCATTTGTACGGGGTTTCCCTTGCGGCGCAGATACTGGCCAAAAAGAGAGGACTGGATCCAGAGCTGGCTGCCATGGCAGGAATGCTCCACGATCTACATGCTTATAAAACAGGTTCATATGATGATCACGCTCATCTTGGGGCAGACCTTGCCAGAAAAGTGCTGGGCAAGCTGGAATTGACTACTCCTGAAGAGACTGACATAATCTGCTCGGCAATCTATCATCATGACGACAAAGCTGCAGTGGACAGCCCTATGGATGAACTATTGAAGGATGCTGATGTTATCGACCACTGCTTTAAGGATTCGTCAAAGCCTGTAAAAGAAAAAGAGCAGAAGAGGTATGATGCTCTTTGCAAGGAATTTGGACTGTAAATAGCTGATTAAGGGGGATTAGATATGTGGTTCATATTTGCGTTGCTTTCGGCAGTATTTGCAGCATTGACATCAATTCTGGCAAAGATTGGAATTGAAGGTGTTAATTCTAATCTGGCCACTGCCATCAGAACGGTTGTCGTTGTTGTGATGGCTTGGGGAATGGTCTTTTTGACCAATGCTCAGACAGGGATTTCTGAGATTAGTAAGAAAAGCTGGATATTCCTGATTCTTTCAGGATTGGCAACCGGAGCATCATGGCTCTGCTATTACAGGGCACTTCAGGTTGGAGATGCGTCCAAGGTTGTACCAATAGACAAACTAAGCGTTGTTATCACACTGATACTAGCATTTGTGTTTCTGCATGAGCAGTTTACAGTGAAGTCGGTGTTTGGATGTGTTCTAATCGGAGCAGGAACACTGCTGATGGTATTATGAAGAAAATAGGAGTGGGAAACAGAATATTTGTAGCGCTGTTGGTTGCCGGAATATGTCTTTTTCGGAGCGTTGAGAGTTATGCCGCGGAGGAGATTCCGGCGTACAATGGGGCGCCATCAGTTGTTTTAAACAACAATGTTCCGGGATTCACAGCTGATGAGATTACCACAAGCTCTTTTGAACAATATGGTGAACCTGACCGATTGGGAAGATGTACGGCTGCTATTGCGTGTATGGGAAAGGATCTGATGCCTACGGAGGAGCGCGAGGATATCAGTGATGTGCGGCCGACAGGATGGAAGCAGAACAAGTATCCTGGGATAATAGACTCCGATCCGCCATTCCTTTACAACAGATGCCATATGATAGGATTCCAGCTGACCGGCGAGAATGCCAATGAGAAAAACCTGATCACCGGCACAAGGTATATGAATTTGATGGGAATGCTGCCTTATGAAAATGAGGTCGCAGAATATGTACAGAGCACCGGAAGACATGTGATGTACAGGGCTACGCCTGTCTTTACAGATAAGAACCTGTTGTGCGATGGAGTACAGATTGAAGCTTACTCTGTGGAGGATAAGGGAAGAGGAATCTCTTTTAACGTATTCTGCTACAACGTACAGCCGGGTGTAGATATAGATTATAGAGATGGAAGCAACAAGCTGGCGCCGGACGCGGACAAGATAGTTGATAGTAACCCCATTAAAGCGATTTGGCGGAGATTTACGGAATGGTTCAGTAAGACGTTTGGCATAGAAGAAAGAGAGTCTTGAACTTGACTTAGCCGTACGGCTCGAAATATACTAGGTGTATAATAAAAGAGCCGAACGGCTAATATTTTACTGGCCATGCACAGAATTGTTCGAACGGCTTATTTTGGAGGCGAAGTTATTATGCTTATAAACAGTTCTTCAGATTTCGGGCAGGCATTGAAGAAGCGAAGGAAGGAGCTTGGCTACACCCAGCGTTATATTTCTGAATTTACCGGATTCAGTATAAGCTTCATTTCAGATCTGGAAAACGGTAAGAAAACAGCAGAACTTGGCAAGGCTATTTATCTTGCAAATATGCTTGGACTCGATATTTCAGTGAATGCGAGGGCGTGACAATGAGAAAATACATTGTTTTCCTTGAAATACACGGTAAACAGGTGAGAGTCGGCACGATTGAGGGAAATTCTTCTGAAGATGCCAGCTTTTCATATTCAAAAGAATATGTTTCACAGAGTGGTTCCAAGGCCATATCAGTTTCACTTCCGACTCAGGATGAGCCTTTTTCACCTGAGCAGACAAAGGTCTTTTTCGATGGACTTCTTCCGGAAGGATTTATGAGAAAGGCTATTGCCTCTAACATGCATTTTGACGAGGATGATTATCTTTCAATCCTGTATAATCTTGGCAAAGAATGTATTGGTGCATTGAGGATTGATGAAACAGATAATGAGAGGGATTCAGATTATGAACCTATTTCTGATGCACAGGTAGAGGCTCTTGCTTCTGAGGGAACTACAAAATCAACTGAACTGGTAATCAAAACGCATTTATCACTTACAGGTGCATCAGGAAAAGTGGGGTTGTATTTTGACGAGCCAAATCAGCGCTGGTATTTGCCTTCAGGACTGGCACCTAGCACTCATATTGTAAAGCAAAGCCACATCAGGTTGGATGGAATAGTTACCAATGAGCAGCTATCAATGCTTGCGGCCCAAAAGTGCGGAATTGATATCCCTGAGAGTTTTATCATAAACGTTGGAAAAGGCATTGATTCGGAAGTACTGTTTGCTACAAAGCGATTCGACAGGATCATGGATGAGTCATCCGAAATCATTAGGAATCTGAGACGACCTAACAGAATTCATCAGGAAGATTTTGCGCAGGCAATGGGAATTTCTTCATACGATAAATATGAGAAAGACGGTCAGAACTACGCAGAAAAGATGTTTGAAATAATACGTAGATATTCCGGAAGACCATTGGATGATCAGTTAAGGCTTTGGAACAGAATTGTATATAATTTTGCGCTTGGTAATACGGATGCTCATATTAAAAATCATTCTCTTCTTTACGATGCTGACATGAAAGGTATCAGGCTCGCACCTGCCTACGATATGATCAGCACGGTGATCTATGACAGTGCAACGAGGGAGATGTCTTTTAACATCGGCGGAACAAGAAACCTGGACAGCGTGGAAGAAGAAAGCTTTAAGATCCTGGCAGACAGGATTGGCATGGCCTCCAAGGTGGCAATGGACAATTACAACAAGGTGCTTGATAAATTTGAAAATGCAATAAGAGAGTCCGGAAGAGAGCTGCAGGAAATTGGTTTTGGGAATGCAAGAGATATTGCTGAAAGAATACTTCTTGCCCGTAAAACAATCATATGAGAAAGAGTAGGCAGTGATGATCAGCGGACGTAATAATGCCTTCCGAGCCATTTTGATAAGCCGTCAAGACCGGGGTAAACGATACGCTCGGAGACATTCTGGTGATCAAGCATATCTCTGATCTGCCAGCGAATCTCTTTCTTGATAATATAGCGAACGGTCTTGTCTGTGTGCTCATCAAGGAATCCCTCGATATTGTGCATATCTGTGGGGATTACTGAGAAGAACGAATATTGATTGACAATGCGGACATCCACGGACGGAGGCTCAATCATGAGCATGGCAGATGATCCCATGTCTTTGTCATACATGTCAAGGCTTTCGCAGGCTTCTGTAAGCATATCTACAGAAAAGACAGTGGTATTGTACTTGGCGGAAATTGCCTTATATTTATCGGGAAGGAGATCATGCAGCTCGTGGATATCAGTGCGCCACACTACGCTGTCTCTTTTCTCCATATCTTCCAGATCGCCTTCCGTACATGAGAAGTGCAGGGCAATAAGGGGAGAGAAGGACCAGTCAAGAAGCCTTGTTGGGAGGCCGTGGTGCTGTCCGAATATCATCTGTCTCCAGACTGAATTCTCAATCGAAGGTTCCTCCAGAACCGCATATTTTGTGAAGTTCCTGAGCATACATGGCTCAAGGACTTTTTGCTTATCCTTACAGTTTCTGGCAAGGCTCGTCGTCAGCTTGAAGGAAGCATCCGGCTGGCCGCGGTAAACAAAGAGATTTCGGTTCCTCTTCAGGTCAGATCTAAATTCCTGCTCATTAAGGAGCTCATACAGATGGTCCATATCTTCAATGTAAACTGTCCTTATCATACTCATTGCCTCCTATATTTTAATGATAACATGAAAACTGGATATCGTTAATTTGGCGTTTGATTATTGCGATGATTTTTCCATGATTTTATAATTTAAGGAGAGGCTTTGGAGGAGCTACTATGCCATTTCAAATTGTCAGAGCTGATATAACCAAAATTAAAGCAGATGCCATAGTTAATACGGCTAATCCGGATGTTGCTATCGGAGAAGGCGTTGATTCTGCCATATATGAAGCTGCAGGTGAAGAGCAGCTTTTGGAAGCGCGCAGGGCGATAGGAGAGCTGGACCCCGGAACAGTTGGGATTACTCCTGCATTTAATCTTGATGCCAGGTATATCATCCATGCCAGCGGACCATGGTGGAATGGCGGAGAACATGGTGAGGCGCAGCTTCTTAGGCAATGCTATGACAGGTCATTGGAATTGGCAAAAGATTATGGATGCGTGTCTGTCGCATTTCCGCTTCTGGCTACCGGTACTTATGGCTTTCCGAAGGGATTAGGTATTCAGATCGCGGTGGATTCTTTTACGAACTTCCTTAAAGAGAATGAGATGGACATCACACTGGTGGTGTTCGGGAACTCCGCAGTACAGATTTCCGGTGAACTGGCGCTTGATGTTAAGCACTTCATTGATGACAAGTATGTAGAAGAGAAGCTTGCTGAGGAATATAGAGATCAGGTATTTCATGGAAGCAGCTACAGTGAGCCACGTAGAGCTTTCGGGTTATTCAGAAAGAACAAGGCAGTGCCTGAGGCTGCTAAGCCTGAGAACTTTGATGATATTTCTGATGAATTAGTCGGAACATCAGCATGTGAAGAGGCTCCGATGCTCAATGCATCGATGTCGCTGGAAGATACACTGAAGGAGATGTACACAGACTCTTTTGAAAAGCATCTGCAGCAGCTTATCAACAAGAAAGGTCTGAAGAATTCGGAGGTTTATGCAGCTGCCAACATATCCAAGCAGTATTTTTCCAAACTCATTAAAGGACAGGTCAAGCCTTCAAAAGAAAAGGTTCTTGCTCTGGCAGTAGGGCTTAAGCTCAACACGGATGAGGCTGTTGATTTCCTGAGATTCGCAGGGTACGCACTGTCTCCTGTGTCTCAGACGGATGTGATCGTCGAGTATTTCATAAGGCATGAAGATTACAATGTTATGAAGATAGACATTGTGCTGTTTGATTATGGATTGGATCCGCTTTCCGGCTGATTTGAAGTGTAAACACATATAGAAACTGGATTTATATAGGTCGCCTTCGGGTTGACCTATTTCTTTTGCCAAAAAAGTATTATTACATCAGAACAAAGGATACAGTCCACTGCAGGGGACTACAGATGTATGATGGAGGTAAGGGAATGAATAAGAATCTTACAGAGATAGTTTATATACTCGACAGATCAGGATCCATGGGCGGCCTTGAGGAGGATACAATAGGCGGTTTTAACTCGATGATGGAGAAGCAGAAAAAGACCGGTGAAGAGGCGGTTGTGTCGACAGTTCTTTTCGATAATGTGAGCGAAGTGCTTCATGACAGAGTTCCGCTAGATAAAGTTGGGAAGATGACAGATGAGCAGTACTACGTAAGGGGCTGCACAGCTCTTCTGGATGCTGTGGGCGGAGCTATTCACCACATCAGCAATGTTCACAAATACGCCCGCAAGGAAGACAGACCGGCAAAAACAATATTTGTCATAACTACAGATGGTATGGAGAATGCAAGCAGGAACTATACATACGAGAAGATACGGAAGATGGTCAAGAAGCAGCAGAGTAAGCATGGTTGGGAGTTTATCTTCATCGGAGCTAACATCGATGCATATGCGGAAGCTCAGAGGATTGGCGTCAGGAAGGACAGAGCAGTCAATTACGTTCACGACGAAGTCGGAACGGCCAAGTTATATGCAGGTGTATCAAAGGCAGTCTGCGGATTCATGTCAATCTCTGATGGAATTGACTGCGATCTTAACACCACAGGATGGTCGGATGAAATAAACGAAGACTACGAAAGACGC
This sequence comes from Butyrivibrio sp. XPD2006, assembly GCF_000420865.1. Lineage (GTDB taxonomy): Bacteria > Bacillota > Clostridia > Lachnospirales > Lachnospiraceae > Butyrivibrio. The sequence continues at coordinate 75,313 of NZ_ATVT01000006.1, read as the reverse complement.
GGAAAATGACCCCTGGGGACGGAGTCAAGGGACCATTTTGGAATAGGAGGATGAAGAATATATGGCAGTTAAAGGTGCAGTTTTAGGAGATATAATTGGTGCGCAGTACGAATTTGCCAGACCCAAAGATCTGGATTGGAAGAATGTTCCGCTTTTGTCGAATAAGTGGGCAGGGTTCACTGATGATTCGGTAATGACGCTGGCTATCAAGAAGGCTTTGGTGACCGGAGAAGATCTTGTGAAAACTATGGTGACAATTGGCAGGAAATATCCGAATTCAGGCTATGGCGGAAGGTTTTATAAATGGATCATGGGTCCGAAGCAGGAACCGTACAACAGTTGGGGCAACGGATCGGCTATGAGAGTGTCTTTTGTCGGTGAGTATTATGACGACTTCGATGAGATGCAAAGGATGGCTGAAGCTACAGCGGCAGTCACGCACAATCACCCTGAAGGAATCAAAGGCGCAGTTGTAACAGCAACCTGCATCTGGATGGCAAGGCATGGCAGGAGCAAGCAGGAAATCTATGACTATGTACTTGAACAGTATCCGAAGGATGACTACGAGTACAGCATAGCTTACAGCCTTGACGAGATAAGGCCGCGCTACGAGTGGAACGAGAGCTGCCAGGGCTCAGTACCTGCGGCTATGAGGTGCTTTTATGAGAGCAGTGATTACGAGAGCTTCTTGCGAAATGTCTTTTCCCTGGATTGCGATTCTGATACCTTCGGAGCAATCGCCGGCGGAGTCGCAGAAGAGTTCTATGGCGGATTCGGCGATGTGGATGCGGATGGGATTTTGAAAAAGTACCTGACTGAGGAGCTGTATGAGATACTTGTGATGTAATGTGGCGGAAAATTAGTGTAAAATTAGTATAAAATGGCCATAGGGGAGAATGATAATGGGGACTCAAACGAAAACAGGCAATATTATAGTAAGACTCATAAAAGAAGAGCAGAAGGGGGACAAGTCTTGTTTTAAAGTTGATACTGAGCATGACTTTGACAGGTCTTTTCTTGCTCAAAAAGGCATCTGGGCTCTTTGGGGCAAAGATAAAGAGTTAGAAAATTACGTATGCCTTAATGTGGGGAAATCAGTTGATGTCGGCCGTGAGATACTCTATGACATGAGCTGTCTGACTTATGTGTCAGAGCCTGACGAGGCTGAGCTGCCGTATATCAATCAATTTGGAGAGGGATGTGGGTTTAACTGGAACACAGGAGAGACCCAGGAGTGCTTATATCCTTTCCTGGCGCAGAAATATGATGATCTGATATTTGTTTTTGCATATGATGGAACAGATGAAACTAATGCGAGCATGACCAGGCATGAAATAGAGATTGCGCATGACTATCATTCTTTATACTGGAGAAACGGAAAAGTATTTGAGAATCAGAAGTTTGAAGACTTTCAAATAGATGAAGTTAAGCAGTTTAAAGAAATCGAAAAAATACAGGAATGTTTCAGGAAAAAGAAAAAATGAACTAATAGCTTGAAACAGCGTAATTGGATTGCTCAGGAAAGAGGTATAATAAAGCCGTAGCATTTTTGTTGAAATGCTGCGGCGTTGCTTTAGAGAGGTCCCTCCGGGTATAGACCCGAAGGGCTGTGTGTGTTATGAAAGTGTGTTATGAAAAGTGTTATGAAAAGTGTGGGGGTTCAAGAAGCTTTGTTCTTCTTGATGATCTTATAATAAAACCCTAACTTAAAACGAACCTAAAAATCTTGTGAAGGAAATGTGAAGATACTTATGTCTGATAATAAAAGAGAATGGTCGGATAAGCGCAACGAACTTGTTGCAGCCATAGAGCAGCTAGGATTTCCCGGAGCACTGGGCGAACAGATTGCAAGGCAGCTTGGAAGCCCTAAGGCAATGGAGCGCATGATGGCTTATTTATATAATGTGAAACCAAGGTCGGCGGAGCTGATCGTGGATGAGATGCTTGCCATCTGCAGTGATATTGATGCCTGGCGAGACAAGAAGGCCGCGGAAGAAGCCAATGCAAAATATAACGAGATGCTGTATTACGGGCTTGGCACGGAGGAAGATGAGCTGTGATAAAAGAGATATTAGTTTGCCTTCAGGGAAAAGAGGATGAGGTGCTTGCCAAACAGATCTCAATGCTGAGTGAAAGACATCATGCAAAGGTGAAGAGAATCTCTTTTGCCGAGGCAGAAAGCTGCATTGAAGAGGGTGGTCAGGATGTCTTTTTCATAAGTGATGATAAGGCGCTGCTGTCTAAAGCGCAGGACAGGGGGATTTCTGTCAACAGCCCCATTAAGATGAGAGAGTCCTATGAGAAGGCAATGGAAATGCTTAAGGCATTGGGCGGAAAAAGATAGATATTAACTGTTTTGCGTTTGCGTTTCATTGAGTATAATTGGAGTAACAGGTTGTTTAACAGCCACAGACAACATTTAGAGATTGGAGGAGACAGAAAGTATGGGAAGTGTATTAGACGTTGCTGAAATCATCAAGCAGATCAATGGGAACAAAGAGCTGATGGCACAGATTGCCAAGGCTGATCCGAAGCAGGGAGTAGAACTGCTCAAGAAAGCCAACATTGACGTATCCGAAGATGACATCAAAAAAGTTCAGGCTGCAGTAGCAGACGGCAAGCTTGATCTTGGAGACCTCAAGAATCTCGCAGGGGGATTGTTCAAGAAATAAGAGAAATCAGGAGTATTTAAGCATTGGTAAAGCGATACAGGCTTTGTTTTTACGGAATGGTGCAGGGAGTCGGTTTTAGATTCACTGCCAGACATGCTGCGAATATGTGCCGGCTTACGGGATATGTCAGAAACGAGTACGATGGTTCTGTGACCTGTGAAGTTCAGGGAGATGATGAGTCGATAGACAGGTTTGTGGCTATCATCAGAAGCGGCAGATTTATCGACATATCAGACATAGATAAAAAGCAACTGGATGTGATTCCGGACGAGAGGTCTTTTGAAGTAAGATTCTAAAAATGGAGGCGCCCTGTGTAGGTATATTGTATGATATACGTACACAGGGCTTTTTAAAATGGCTAATCAGGAGACATGGTCCTGAAACATTCGAATTCAGTTGAAGAAATAAAGGAATTGAAGGGCCAGTATTCCGGCAATCAGCGTCGCTGACAGTATACTCGTTATTCCTTTCATTACAATTCTTGGATCTTTGTAATGGCCAAGCAGGTACATGGCGTCATAGGTCTTGGGAATTGGTTTACCATTGCATCTTAATGTTGCCTGTTCGTTGTTCAATGGCATATCCTCCGCGAACGCCCGAAGCGTTCAGAGCTTTGCGACCACTAAATCTTGTATCTTTTGATTTTATTATATACAACATATTCTAAAATGAGCATAAATAAATATTAAATATTTCTAATCTGTTTTATAATGAATTTTAGAAAGATGAGGCTGGGGAAAGATATGAACATACAGATTTTTGGAACCAAAAAGTGCAACGACACCAAGAAGGCTGAGCGTTTCTTTAAGGAGCGCGGAATAAAATATCAGTTTATAGACATGAAGGAAAAGGGCATGAGCAAAGGAGAGCTTACTTCTGTAGCAAACGCCAACGGCGGGATCATGGCAATGGTCAATCCGGATGCCAAGGATAAAGACGCAGTGGCGCTGATTCAGTACATCGCTGATGAGGATAAGCTGGAGAAGCTCCTGGAGACTCAGCAGATAATAAAGACTCCGGTTGTAAGAAACGGGAAGTTATCTACGCTCGGCTATCAGCCTGATGTGTGGAAGAAGTGGGAATGAGTATGAGTGAGATTGAAAGATTAAAGACTATTGTGGAGAAGCTCAGAAGTGAGGACGGCTGTCCCTGGGACAAGGCGCAGACTCATGAGAGTTTAAAGCCCGGATGCATTGAGGAAGCAGCAGAGGTGCTAGGCGGGATCAACATACTTAAAGAGACCGGAGATGCGGACAACCTGAAAGAGGAGCTGGGAGATCTTTTACTGCAGATCATGTTCCATGCAGTGATGGCTGAGGAAGAAGGTCTTTTCACATTTGAAGATGTTGCGAAGACTGTCTCAGACAAGATGGTCAGGAGGCACCCGCACGTTTTCGGTGACATGAAGTTTGCGACAGATGAGGAACTTCACGCTGCCTGGGCCGAGATCAAGCGCAAGGAAAAAGAGGGCAAGGAATGGCAGGCGGACTATCTTCCGGGAGCTTTAAGGGAGGCCGAAGAGCTTATCCAAAGGGCCAGAGAGAGAAAAGGGTTTTGAGTATATCATGTAAATGAGAGGAGAAGTTTTGCAATGCAGGGGAAATATCCGGTAGTAACACTTTGCGGTAGTACAAGATTCAAGGACCAGTTCATGGAGGCGCAAAAGAGACTTACCCTTGAGGGGAACATTGTCATAAGCGTAGGTTTGTTCGGGCATTCCGGCGACAGCGAAGTCTGGGAGAATATGGACGAGGGCACACTGACCCGGACAAAAGAGATGCTTGATGAAATGCACAAGGCCAAGATCGATATGGCAGATTCAATATTTGTCATAAATGTCGGTGGCTACATTGGATCAAGCACCAGGAGCGAGATTGAGTATGCGATCGCGCACGGGAAAGAGGTAAGGTATCTGGAAGAGGGCTGAGGCCCTCTTTTTTATTCAGGACAAAAAGTTCTTTTCCTCGGCGCCGAAAGAGGCTCAGGAGGCCATTGTGCCGAGGGATAAGGAGCTGTTCTACGGGGCGAGGGTCATAGGCTGGACGCTGATGGTGTTCAGTTTTCTGATGATCCTGGGCGTTGGTGTCATCTCCATATGGGATGGCTTTCGCAGCGGGTTTACGTTCTGGCAGTTCTTCGTGAGATTCGTATTCATTTTTAGCGTTTACAAAATCTATGACATGGTCTGCTTTGATTACTTCCTGCTCATGAAGTATAAGTTCTTTCAGTTCTATTTTCCGGAGGTTGAGAGCGTTTACGCGAACAGAAAGTACGGCTACAACATAAAAAGCCAGCTTTTGAAGCTCTTTGTGATATTCCCGGCAGCTTCCGCTTTGGCAGCATGGATCTGCTCAATTTTTTGACCCCTTGCCCCCGTCCCCAGGGACCATTTTGGGGCTTTTTATTTTGACCGAAAGAATATATGATAATTACAACATTAACTTGTAAGCAGATCCTGCCGGGAGGTTGCCTATGAAATCTATTCTGATCAAGGACACAACAAGAGAAGAACGCGAGCAGATAATCAAGAACTCCCTGGACTGTGGTGGCGGTTGTGAGAACTGTTCTTCATGCTGGCTGGGCGGTGGAAATCCCTGGGATATTTATCAGGACTACATCGACGGCAAAAAAGAGATTCGCGAGATCAACATGGAGTACATGGAGAAGTACCGTCAGGACAGGCAGATCCACTAAGGAGGTCACTATGGGCATTGCACCTGAAATATCCGAATCCACAGCAGAAGAGCGCAGAGCATATATCAAGCAGCGCTTTCCTTGCATTGCAGACTGCGATATGTGCGGACTGTGCAAGGTCTTTCGTGGTAAAGACGCCGAGACGGCTTATAAGGAGTATATCGACGGAGAGAAATCCTTTTTGGAAGTCTCTGCATATTACAGATAAAAAGAGATTCAAACTGAAACGTCCCCAATGACTCATCGGTTATAGCAAGCTATAACTAAAACGAATTGGTAAAAGACCTGTCAGTGAACTACCATTAATTTAACAGCAGGGCAGTCATAATTCTCATATAGGATTAGGACTGTTCTGTTTTCAATTTGTGAAAGCAAGAAAGAATATGAAAGAAATATCACAATTTCCTTGATGAATATTAAACCGGAAGAAGGTAAGCAAGATGATCAATTTAAAGGTAAAAGAGTTTCTTGATGAAAAAGGATTTGGTGACAGGCTTACAGAGCATGTCGAGACGATAGATACTGTCGAGCACGCAGCGCAGCAGATCGGCTGCACGGAGCCTGAGATCGCCAAAACGCTTTCATTCATCGTTGATGAAAAACCTGTGATTGTCGTGATGGCCGGAGATGGCAAGGTCAACAGTTCGAAGTTTAAGTCGGTTTTTCATACAAAACCACACATGATCCCCAGGGAGCAGGTGGTAGATATTACAGGATTTCAACCCGGCGGAGTGTGCCCTTTTGCTGTGCCAAAAGACATACCGATCTGGCTTGATGTCTCGATGAAGAGATTTAAGTATGTACACCCGGCAGGAGGAAATGAATTCACTTCTGTTAAGATAACGCCGGATGAGCTCGAGTCTATTACGCAGACTCAGGGCTGGTGCGACATCTGCAAAGGATGGGAAGAGGAATAATTTACAGAAAGGGGAAAAGAAATGGAATTCAGAGAAGTAGTAAAAAACCGCTATTCATGCAAGAAGTATGATGGAAGAAAGGTTGACAAGGCGCATCTTCATAACATTCTTGAGGCTGGAAGGCTTGCTCCCACAGCCAAGAATCTGCAGGAGCAGCACATTTATGTTATCGAGTCCGAGGAGGCTCTTGCCAAGATTGACGAGGCAACTCCGTGCAGATACGGTGCTTCAACGGTTCTTGTCGTTGCTTTTGACAAGAACAATGTATTCACATATCCCGGTGGGAAAAGAGATTCCGGTGTAGAGGACGCTGCAATTGTGGCTACTCACCTGACACTTGCAGCATACAACGAGGGGGTTGACAGCTGCTGGATCAATTTCTTTGATCCGGACAAGCTCGCACAGGCCCTTGACCTTCCCGAGAATGAGGAGATCCTAATGCTCCTTGACCTTGGCTATGCAGCAGAAGGCGCAGGCCCTCTTGAGAATCATTCCAGCAGAAAAGAGCTCTCAGAGACAGTCAGCTATCTGTAATTTAGTGGAAGAAGAGGACGATAAAATGGACTACATTCATACCGTTCAGTATTATGAAACCGACAAAATGGGTATAACCCATCATTCCAACTATATCAGGTGGATGGAGGAAGCCAGAGTTGACTTCCTTTCTCAGATAGGATGGGAGTTTGCCAGACTTGAGTCAATGGGCATTGTTTCGCCGGTCCTTGGTGTGACCTGTGATTACAAGTACCCAACCAAGTTTTCGGAGAAGGTTTCCATCAGGGTCTCGGTCAGGGAATTTAAAGGCGTAAAGCTCTTTCTCGATTACGAAATGAAAAATGAGGAAGGCAGGATCGTCTGCTCCGGAACAACTTCCCACGCGTTCCTTAATACTGAAGGTAAGCCGATCAGGATGAAGCAGGAATTTCCAGAATTATATGAAACGCTCTGCAGCTTACAGCAAAGCGAATGAATAAAAATGACAGCCATGGAGTAATCTGTGGCTGTTTTTGTTATAATAGGGAGAAATGGAGGAGAAAAGGAAAATGAAAAAGTTAAAGATAACATTCAATTCCCCTGTAATTCTAGGGTTCGTATTCATCACCCTTGTGGTTCTGGTGGTCAACATATTGACGCTTGGCAAGAGCAATGAGCTTTTGTTTATGACGTATCATTCATCATTAAAAAATCCACTTACATACTTAAGGCTCTTTACTCATGTGCTGGGACACAGCGGATGGGGACACTACATAGGCAACGCTTCTTATATCCTGCTGCTGGGGCCTATGCTTGAAGAGAAATACGGATCCAAGCATATCATTCAGACAATACTGATCACTGCACTTGTCACCGGAATCGTGAACTACGTTCTGTTCTGGAATGTGGCCCTTTGCGGAGCCAGTGGTGTGGTATTTGCGTTCATTATCATGACTTCTTTTACCAAGTTTCACAGCGGTGAAATTCCGCTGACATTCATACTTGTTGCCTTTGTTTTCATCGGGCAGCAGGTGTATGAAGGCCTGCTTATGCATGACAATATCTCCAATCTGTCACATATCCTTGGCGGACTGATCGGAGCTGTTGCGGGCTTCAGACTCAACAAGAAGTGATAAGAGGAGGAAATTATGAAAAGAGTAAGTGTAATTGTGTCAGTTGTTCTTGCGCTGGCAATAAGTGGCTGTGGGAATGCAGCAACTCTCGGCATTCCGCAGGTAAAAGACGGAGTCATGCAGCCCGGAGAGGATGCGGTAGAGGTACATTTCGAGTGGGACCCTGTTGAGGGAGCTGACGGATATGAAGTCAGTGTACAGAACAAGTACTTTGCGGAAAAAGAGTACAGAGAACCCGCCGAGACAGTTGAGATAACTGATCCGCTCTATGTTGGCGGCGCTCAGGATTATTTTGATTTCAGGATAAAGGTCAGGGCGTTTAAAGGAAATGATTCCGAGAGAGTATATGGTGACTGGAGCTCTTTTGCAGAAGGCAGTGTCTATGAAAAGAAAACGCTGACTGCAGGAGGGGCGCTTGGAGAACTCTCTGTGACCCTTCCGGAGTCGTGGAACGCTGAGGTCTCAACAGCTGATGATGACAAGCTCGTGGGCGGTAATTACGGATTTCTTATAACGCCGGACAGTGCAGATGATGGGCACTTAGAGGTCTTTTGCTCAGAAAACTTCGGTGTATGCGGGACAGGCCTAAAGAGTGAAGAGATAGATCTGGCCGGGCAGAAAGCGCATGTCGGAACCTATGATGATCATGAGAACTGGGATTTCATCATTATCGGTGAAGATAAAACTCAGATAATAGTACAGAGCATAGGATGCGAGTCCTGGATGAGCTACCAGTGGGAAGAGGCTATGGCGGTTCTGGATACGCTTAAACTTGATACAAGCAAGACGGAAGGATGAGGGGATGAGAACACTTTTTATCGGAAACAGCCACACATATTACAATGACATGCCCAAAATGTTTAAAGACATCTGCGCTGAGAACGGCATCGACATGCAGGTAACAATGCTGACAAAAGGCGGAATGGGCTTCGATTACCACGCTGAGAATGAGCAGACAAGGTTCAACATTCTTTTCGGGGATTACGATTTCATTATCCTGCAGCACGTTGCGCATCCCATGGGAGAGTTTGAAGTCATGGAAGAAGCTGCGGACAAGATTATGGGCTGGATCAGGCAGACCAAGGCGGTCCCATGCTATTACATGACCTGGGCTGAGGAATACAATGAAGGCTTTCAGCCGGAGATGTCAGCAAGATACAGAAAGCTCGCCGAAAAACACGACTGCCTTGTTGCGCCCGTTGGCGAAAGATGGTGGGAAGAGATTCACAAACACCCTGAGGTGGATCTGTTCTTTACAGACAGAAGACATGCATCACCTGCCGGCTCAAGGCTTGTTGCACAGACGATATTTGAGACATTGAAGCTGAACGAAAGAAAATAAGGAGAAACAAAATGGAGACTTGGTACTACACAGTTGTCAGCATTGACGGCGACTACGCCAATTTAAAGAGAACAGACATTGAGTCCGACGACCTGAAACTCGTGGCGAGAGCTCTTTTGCCGGAAGGCATTGCTGAAGGAACTAATCTGAAATATGAATTTATGCAGTACTCCATAGTGTGAGATATGAAATACAGGAATTACATTTTTGATTTATATGGGACGCTTATAGACATACACACCGATGAGGAGCAGCCCGTGCTTTGGGAATTCATGGCGGATTATCTTGAGTCTGAGTTCGGGACTGCGTATGAGCCGGCGGAGCTCAGGAAGGACTATCTCAGGATTTGCGCAGATGAAGAAAAGCGCCTGGGAGAGCGGAACGGCAGCAAGTACCCCGAAATTAAGATTGAGTGGGTATGGAGCAGGCTTATCGGCAGACCCTGCCCTGAGGCTGATATGCGAAGGCTCTGTAACGCTTTCAGAGACAAGTCCCGGGACAAACTGGTGAAGTACGAGGGCGTGTCCGAGACTCTTTCGGCTATAAAAAGATCCGGCGGAAGAGTGTTTCTCTTATCCAATGCCCAGAGGCTCTTTACGGAAAAAGAGCTTGAGGTGACCGGTCTGACACAGTACTTTGACGACATTTTTATCTCCTCCGATCTTGAGATAAAAAAGCCTGATAAAAACTTTCTTCTTGCACTGATCAAAAAGCACGGCCTTAAAAAAGAGGAGTGTGTAATGGTCGGCAATGAGGTCCTTGCGGATGTTGGAGTGGCAAGCGCTGTGGGCATTGATGCCATTTACCTGAACACCTACGCCCATACCGCGGAAGAGATAAAAAGAGATCTGAAGCTGTGCCATGCAGATGCTGACAGAGTCACTATTGTGGACGATGGGGACATCAGGAAGTGTATTTTTTGACTTCCCTCAAATAGTTGTTGTCAATTAAATTGATATGTGAGAATATGTCATGGTTAGCGATTGCTAACGGAAGGAGACATAAAATGAAGAATAAATTCTTATCAACAATACTCGCAGCCTCTATTTGCGTGTTAGCAACAGCTTGCGGAAGTGCGAGTGGAAATACAACAACTGATGTAACTGTAAACGAGGAAACAGCAGAGACTGCAGAGGCAGCCAACGTTGAGGAAGCTGACGCAGCTGAGCTTACCGACAGCTCTTTTCCCATGACAATTCAGCACGGACTCGGAGAGATCACTCTTGAGGAAAAGCCTGAGAATGTAGTGGCAATAGCATGGGGAAACCCTGATGTACCGCTGGCTCTGGGAGTTATCCCTGCCGGAATCTCAGAGGCGAACTTCGGACCAAGAGACGAGAACGGCCTTCTTGCATGGACAGCTAAGGCTTTTGCGGATGCAGGCGTGACACCTAACGTCTTCGATGACACAGACGGATGGGACTACGAGGCAATTTCGGATTGCGCCCCTGACGTTATCCTTGCAGCTTACTCGGGACTCAGTCAGGAAGAGTATGACAGACTTTCAGAGATCGCTCCTGTTGTAGCTTATCCGGAGATCGCATGGACAACAACATGGCAGGAAGAGACCATCAATGATGCCAAGGCTCTTGGACTTGAGAACGAGGGAAAAGAGCTTGTGGAAGAGACAGAGAAGCTCATCGCTGACAAGCTCAGCCAGTATCCTGATCTTGCAGGCAAGAGAGTAGCATTTGCATGGCTTTCAGAGGACGACCTCGGAACATTTTATATTTATACAAACAATGACCCAAGAGCAGCGTTCCTTTCAGATCTTGGATTTGTAATGCCTGATAGTGTAAAGAGCCTTATCACCAGTGATCAGGACTTCTCAATCACAGTAAGTGCTGAGAATGCAGACCTTTTAAATGATGTTGATATCATCATCACTTACGGAACTGAGTCACTTGTTGAAGCAATGCAGGCAGACGGCAGATTTGCAAACATTCCTGCAGTTAAGGACGGAGCATTTGTCCTTCTTGATTCAAACGATGTTCTTGCAGCAGCAAGCACACCTACAGTTCTTTCCATACCTTATGCAATTGATGATTATTTGAAAGCTTTAAATGATGCAGCACAAAAGATACAGTAACAACCGTATATTTATAGGCCTTATTATAGAAATTGTTTTTGTCATTCTAAGTCTTTTTCTTTCCATTTCTTATGGGAGCAAAAGTATCCCCTTAACCGACATTATCGGGTATTTTACTGATGATCTGAATGATGACTTTTTCAGGGCGGTTATCGCAGCCAGAATCCCAAGGACAGTCTTTGGGCTTCTGGCCGGCGCTGCCTTAGGGGTATCCGGAGCTCTTATGCAGGCAATTACCAGAAATCCGATAGCAGATCCAAGCATCCTCGGAGTCAATACCGGGGCGGCTCTGTTCGTGGTTGTAGGTATCGCCTATCTAAATATTTCATCGGGTATCAGGTTAATAGGTTTATCTTTTACAGGAGCTCTTTTAACAGCACTGTTCGTATATGGGATCGCTTCGGTTGGTTACGGCGGAGCCAATTCCATTAAGCTTGCGCTGGCGGGAGCTGCTGTTTCAACGGCGCTTGGCGCTCTTGTAAACACGATCATGCTTCCCGACTCACAGGTTATGAAACAGTTCAGGTTCTGGCAGGTGGGCAGCATAAGCGGAGCAACCTGGGATGACATAAAGCTCCTTGTGCCGTTTCTGGTGGTGGGAGTTATCCTCGCAGTTATCTGCGCATCTCCTTTAAATGCCATGGCGCTGGGGGATGAGATGGCTGTATCTCTGGGAGTAAAGGTTGGCGTTGTCAGGCTCTTTGCAGCACTTGCAGGAGTCATTCTATGCGCCTCCGTGACAGCTTTGGCAGGACCCATAGGATTTGTGGGCCTGATGTTACCTCACGTGTTCCGACAGCTCTTTTCCGGAGATATGCGGATCGTGATTCAGATGTCAGCCATCGGCGGAGCGGGACTTCTGACATTTTCCGATGTCCTCGGAAGAGTTCTGGGGCGTCCCGGAGAGCTGGAAGTCGGCATCATCACTGCCATCGTGGGAGCACCTGTTTTTATCTGGATCGTTTGCAAAACAAAGGCTAAGAGTATATGACGCGCAATCTTGAACATGATTTAAAAAATATATATAGAAAACATGCTCGCCTTAATACCTTGTGTATTGTGGCTTTGCTGGGGATCATTGTTGCGCTTGGCGTGCTTATGATGACCATGGGCAATACTAATTATTCGGTAAAAGAGGTTTTGGCATACCTTCTGAGTGATGAGACAAAAGGCGCAGCTTACAACATAAAGACCATCAGGCTTCCAAAGCTGATTGTTGGCGGCTTTGCGGGATTTGCCTTTGGAATCTCAGGATATACGTTCCAGAACCTTTTAAGGAACCCTCTGGCATCCCCCGACATCATCGGAGTTTCGGCAGGATCCTCTGCAGCAGCGGTTTTCTGCATCCTGATACTTGGGATAAGCGGACCTGTGGTTTCGATATTCGCAGTAGCTGCGGGACTTGTTGTGACTACGCTGATCTTTATCCTCTCCGGGAAAGGGCAGTTTTTTGGCAGCAGGATGATCCTCATCGGAATCGGTATGCAGGCGGTTTTGAACGCCCTTATCTCCTGGATGCTGCTGGTTGGCTCTGAGTATGACGTTTCAACAGCCCTCAGGTGGCTCAGAGGAAGCCTTAATCTTGTGGAGATGAGTGATGCTTTCTCAATCTCTTTTGTCACAATTATCTGCAGTGCATTGCTGCTCATATGTAACAGGTATCTCAGAGTGATGCAGCTGGGAGATGAGTATTCAACCACTCTTGGAGTTCCGCTTTCGGCGGTTCGTCTGTGTTGTATGCTGTGCGCGCTGGTGCTCAGTGCAACGGCAGCAGCGATCACCGGACCCATCGCATCGGTGGCATTTTTGTCGGGACCGATTGCCGGCAAATGTACGAAAAACGGCAAGAACGCCATGGCGGTTGCGGGACTTATCGGAACCATTCTTGTCTACGCAGCAGAGCTTGTTGGCAAAAATATGTTTGAAACAAAGTACCCGGTTGGCGTCGTTACAGGACTTCTCGGCGCGCCATACCTGTTGTTCCTGCTTTTAAACCTCAATAGAAAGGGAGAAAAGATCTAATGGAGGCACTGGCAAAAAGTCATGATTTCTGCGCTAGAAACATCAGCGTGGGATATGAAGACAATACAATAATCAAAGACCTGGACATCATAATTCCTTCAGGAAAGTTCAGCGTTCTTATAGGTCAGAACGGCTGTGGAAAGTCAACTCTTATAAAGAGCTTTGCACGCCTTCTTAAGCCAAAGAGCGGCGACGTGGTTCTTGACGGGAAGTCGATCTATGACATTCCGACACAGCGTCTGTCGAGGGAGATAGGTCTTTTGCCCCAGTCACCTATAGTTCCGGCGGGGATTACCGTGGCGGATCTGGTAGCCAGGGGAAGGTTCCCATATCAGAAGCTCTTCGGTCAGCTCTCCAAGGCGGATTATCAGGCCATTGCCTGCGCCATGGAGGCCATGGGCATCGCGGACCTTGCGGACAAGCCGGTGGACTCTTTGTCCGGCGGACAGAGGCAGAGAGTGTGGATCGCGCTGGTGCTTGCTCAGGATACGGATATTCTGCTTCTTGATGAGCCTACGACTTATCTTGACATTGCGTATCAGGTAGAGATCCTTGATTGTCTCGCTGCACTCAACAAAGCCAAGAAGACGACAATCGTGGCGATTCTTCACGATATCAACCTTTCCATCAGGTATGCGGACCACATCTTCGCAATGAAGAGAGGGCGTCTCATCGCAGAGGGCGAGCCAAAGGACATCATCACAACAGGACTCATGAAAGATGTCTACGGCATGGAAAGTGATATCATCACTGATCCGGCAACAGGTGACCCTTACGTGATACCAAGGAGTAAGGCAAGCTGAAATGGTCTCTAGGGTCTGCCAAAGCCAAATGGTCCCTGGGGACGGGGGCAAGGGGTCATTATCTGAAACTGTCTTTCTTGCGATGAATTATCTGATAATGACCCCTTGCCCCCGTCCCCAGGGACCATTTGGCTTTGGCAGACCCGGGGCTCATTTCATGAAGAATTCCTGTTGTAAGACCGCTGTCATGGTGTAGAATAGTGGTTGAACCGGAGGATGACATGGAAGAAATATTTGATATAACCGATGATAACGGAGTTCCCACAGGAGAGACTGTGACAAGATCGAAGGCTCACGCCGAGGGAATTCCGCACAGAACTGCACATGTTTGGATCGTTAGAAAAGAGGGGGATTCCTATCAGGTACTGCTTCAGAAGAGAAGCGCTGAGAAAGAGTCTTTTCCCGGTATGTATGACACTTCGTCGGCCGGGCATATCCAGGCGGGGGACGAGCCCCTGGAATCCGCGCAGCGAGAGCTGTATGAGGAGCTTGGCATTAAGGCAGGAGACGGTGATCTGACATTTGCAGGAACATTTCATATAAAGTATGCGATGTCATTTCATGGGAAGTTATTTAACGACAATGAAGTGGCATTTGTTTATGTCTACGAAAAGCCCGTGGACGCTGAGAGCCTCACGCTTCAGGAAGAAGAGGTTGATGGTGTTAAGTGGTTTGACCTTGATGAAGTTATAAGGGGTTGTGAGCACCGCGACGGGACATTCTGCGTGCCCACGGAAGGGCTGGAGATCGTACTTAAATATCTGGGGCTTGATAAGAAATATGATGTCGACAGACAAAGGGTAAAAGAGCAGTTCGCTGCCTATACAAGAAACTATGATCCGTCGGATCCCAAGATTGCGCTTAAGATCGCGCACACCTACAGGGTTGCCGATCACTGCGAGCAGATCGCAAGATCTATCGGCCTTTCCGACGATGACGTTGAGTTTGCCTGGCTTTCGGGAATGCTTCATGATATCGGAAGATTTGAGCAGGTGAAGAGATACAGCACGTTCATTGATTCCGAGTCCGTTGATCACGCTGAGTTCGGGGCAGATCTTCTTTTCGGAAAAGACAATTTGATTTTGAGTTACGTTGACGACAGATCCAGGGATAAAGAGCTCGAGACCGTGATAAGACAGCACAACAAGTACAGGATTGATGAAGCTGTATCGGGACAGACCCTTGTCTTTTGCAATATTCTCCGTGACGCGGATAAGGTCGATATCCTTCGGGTAAACGTAGAGACCCCGATGGAGGAGATCTACAATGTTACCGAAGAAGTCCTGTTTACATCCGGGGTCTCTGAAAAAGTCATGCAGCAGGTGAGAGAACATCACGCCGTAAACCGCGATGTTATGGTATCTCCCGCCGAGCATCTGATCGGGCATATTGCCCTTGTTTTTGAACTGGTTTATCCAAAGAGCCGGGAGCTTGCCCGTTCGCAGGGATATCTTGATAAGATGTTCGAATTCCCCACCAGGAACGAGAGCACCAAAAGAGCTCTTGAGGAAACCAGAAAGGAGCTATTTAATACTTGAATGTGAATTCGTAGGTTTCGTCAGTGGTTACGATCGCTCCGTCAGACACTGATGCATAGAAGGATGCGCCAAGTGCGAAGCAGTCGATTCTTCCCTCTACTGTTCCGTCATCGCTTGTGAAGGTGATAAACGAAGACTCGGGTGCATCTTCCTGTGAGCCCCAACCGCGGAGATCCTTGTCACCGTCTAAGTGAATGCGGATATTGTAGGATCCGCTCTCCATGCCCTCTGTGATGATGAGGTAGGTGTCAGATGCATAGTCACCGTAGTATCCGCAAGGTGTGTTATCAGGGAATGAGAAAGCTACATCTTTTCTGATATCTGCGAGAGTACTTGCAAGGACATAGGCTTCTCTTTTAAAGAGCATAGCTTCGTTGTAGGAGTGCATTGTCGGATAGATGCTGCCTCCTTCGTACACATATGTCATTTTCTCTGACATGGAAGGCACGTATTTAAGCCAGTTCTCATACTCGGAATGAAGGCTGTCGTAGTTGCCGCCGTCCTCTTCTTTTAATCTGTCCAGGAGACTGGTCACTTCATCTTCCCATACTACTGTTCCCCACTGGCAAAGGCAGTTCATCGCTGTCTGGTCCGGGGCGTTTGCTGTTAAGTCAGCATATTTGTCATAAAGTTTGTTTACGGCTGCGAGCTCGTCTGAAAGAGAATCTTGTGCAAGTGCTGCTACTTCTGATTTGATCTGCTCTGTGTAATCATCTGTGTCTGCTGCTGATTCGTCAGCGGTGCTGTCGGCTGCATTTTCTGAATTGTTATCTGCGGCGTTTGCATCAGCGTTTTCATTGCCGCTTTCTGCTGCATTTTCGCCTGCACCGTCACCGGATTCTGCATTTGCTCCTGTGTTCTGATCGACTTTCTCAAATACGCTGCTGTTATCTGCCGGTACAGATGCATCTTTGCCACATCCGCTCATAACAAATGCTGTGGCAATCAGCGCCAGTATTATCTTGTTTTTCACAATTTTTTCCTCCTCGCATTAATTTCTTTTGCAAAACTCATGCTTAAAAAAGGGTAGCACTTATAAGGACATTGCGCAAATTTGAGTCATTGGGGACGTTTCAGTTTGACTCACGCGGATTTTATGGCAGGGAGGGGATTTCTTGGCCTGTAGACAGGTAAAAAGCTTGTACAAAACCTTTTTCCTGGCCTCAATTTATGGCAGGGAGGGCTTTTATAGGCTCTTAGACAGGTAAAAGCTTGCACAAAATCTTTTTCCAGGCCTTAATTTATGGCAGGGAGGGCCTTTATCGGCTCATAGACAGGTAAAAAGCTTGTGTGCAATGAGTCAAAGTGAAACGTCCCCGGTGACTCTATTGCCACAGATTCTGTCCGGGAGTAAGGCGCTGAACATGAAAAAGTCATGTCCCGAAGGCAGAAATATGGGATATTGCCACAGATATCAGCCGGGAGTAGAGCACTGAGCATGAAAAAGTCATGTCCCGGAGGCAGAAAGATGGGATATTGCCACAAATCTCATCCGGGAGTAGAGCCCTGAACATGAAAAAGTTATGTCCCGAAGGCAGAAAGATGGGATATTGCCACAGATTCTATCCGGGAGTAGGGCGCTGAACATGAAAAAGTCATGTCTCGGAGGTAGAAAGCGGGGATATTGCCACAAATTTGCCTAATTACCCGAAATGAGATTAAATGTTAGTAACCAACATAACAGGAGAAAACCCTAAATGAGCATATTTGATTTGTTTAAAAGAAAGAACAACAGCGCCGACACCGCTGATGCTACAGCAGCTACCAATACAGCAACCACCAAGTCCCTATACGACCTGATCTCCGAATCGATCGTGGACGGAGAACTTCCGCGGGACTTTTCATTGCCATCGGACAATACCAATGGTTTGATGTTTGCAGACGGCGCCATGGACGGCATCGGGATCTTCCATACGGCCGGCCAGAATGCGGATGAAAACATAAAAAACAAGATGGGAGAAGCCCTTCGTGCAGCGGCAGCAGGAGACAACAATAAGGCTGAAGCTCTTTTTACAGAGCTTGGCAAGGCTGCCAGGGCGCGCTCTGCTATTGATGATTTTCAGAAATATATCATGGAGCATAGAGAAGAGCTGGATCCGACTAATGTTTACAAGTACGCTGTGTATGCTGTCACAAGGTCTTTTGACAAAGAATGCGTCAAGTACGGCATGTCGATACTGGAACTCTTCAACACCGATACCAACGAGGAGCTGAAGAAGGTTGTTCGTACCCTGGGGCTGTCTGAGGAATTCTCGCAGTTTGCCATGTTCATCATGCTCACCTGGCAGGATGGCAACAACGAGCTGTTCAGGATGGCGCAGAAAGTCCACGGCTGGGGACGCATAGAAGCTATTGAGAAGCTTAAACCCGAGACTGAGGAGATAAAGAGATGGCTCTTACTGGACGGCGTTCACAACAACATAATCCCGGCATATTCAGCCTATGAGTGCTGGTCCAAGTCCGGTGCGGAAGAGGTGCTCAAGGCCGGCCCCACAAAAGAGGAGTTTGAGGGGATCAGGGACATTATCGAAGGCCTCCTGGACGAGGGACCCTGCGCAGGCATATCGCTTCTGGATAATGCAGAAGACATGCTGGTGCGTTTCCTTGAGCAGGCAAAAGAGCTCTCGGAGTCAGCAGGGGATTATTATGTAATAAGCAACATAAAAGCAACCTACGAAGATGATGAAAACGCAGATCCAAAGATAATGGCTATGTGCAATGAGCTTCTTGGCTCGGATAAATGCAAGGCGCTGGTTGCAGAGGCTGTAAAGCGCGGCGAATATGTTGATATGGCACAAGAGATGGGCCTTGATTACAGGGAAGATGTCTTTTGCGCGATTAAGGCAGATGTGAAGGGCCTGAGCCATTTGTGCATTTATCTGATGGGTGATCCGGAATATAGGGACAAGGTCCTGGAGCTGTTCAGAAAAGAGCTCTCCCTGCCTGACATGAAGACTGCGCCCGGCACGTCACTTGGGCTGGGACAGCAATACTGGAAACAGAGCGTGGCTGAATTTGTTTTGCAGGGGCTTAAGGCATATCCGCTGGAGGGAATTGACTTTGTCGAGACAGTCCTTCAGTCTGAACCTATCAGGTGCAGAAATATGGCGCTTAACACGCTTGAGAGTTGGGTAAAAGAGAAGAGCACTCCCCTTTCTGAGCTCCTTCCGGAGATTCATAAGCTATTGCTTACGCTTCGGGAACTCGAGCCTGATGAGAAGGTGAAAAAACGCATGGATGAACTTGTTTCAGGAAAAACAGAGTTTGAGAGGGGATTCAGGATACAGAGGAAGTGACGATCAGGAGGCGATATGAAAAACAGAACGCTGAAATGTATTTTAACCGGCATATTACTGATGACAGTTGTGGGCTGCGCAGCGAAAGCGCCGACAACTGATGCGCCTGAAAACGCAGGGGAGCAGCAGACGCAGAAAGCAGGTGATGCGGCAGCAGAGACAACGCAGGATGCAGCGGGACAGGATGCAGAAAGCGCAGATGCATCTGCTGATGCGAAGGTCGGAGGCGAGGAAGATAAGGAACTCTCCGATGAGGATTTCTACGCAGAGATCCTGGACATGGATTACTATATTCTCGCTAATCAGGAAGAGCACGAAGATTTTTATATGCCTAGAGCTATGCTTACCTATGCGTATTCTGCGGACGGATACGATAAGACAAAGGCTCTGGAATATTCCGGCTATGGCTTTGAGGATCTGGACGGCGATGGGACTAACGAGCTTATCGTCGGTAATCTCTCGGACGATCCAAATCTTGAAAAGATGATCTATGCTGTTTACACAAAGAATAACGATGTGCCATATTGCGTTCTTTCGAGCACGGATTACACCCACTACTACCTGTGCAGCGGCAAGTTTATCGGCTATGAGCAGAACGCAGGATCCAAGATGTTCAGCGAATACGGGCTGTATGAGTTTACACCCGCAAAGCCCTGGACCAAGCTTGTCACATTAGTTGAGTCTGATAAGGGCGATGACGACAGCGTTGTATGGACCAAGACAGATGTTTCGGGAAAAGAGTTTTCGATATCCGAAAATGAGGCGGAAAAGGCCATTGCCGAGTACAAAGACAGAAGAATAGCACCGGCGTTTACAGCTTTTTCTGCTTATGATCCCCAAAATCCTGAAGACTACTACGACGGCAATGCATATTCCACCTTCGGAAGCGGCTACAATTCATGGAATGAGGCTTACCTGGCTTATCTTGAGGAGAGCATGCCTGAAAATTCCACCGATATGTCTTTTGCCCTAATATATGTAGATGATGACGATGTGCCTGAACTGGTGGTGGATACAGGCTTTGAAGCCGGCGGATGCCAGATATTGTCCTTCTATGACGGCACTGTAAGAGTACTCCAGACCAGCAGGCTGTACTTTACCTATATTGAAAAGAGCGGGCTCCTGTGCAATTCAGAAGGACATATGGGCTACTATTACGACTATGTCTACAAGCTTGACAAGGGGCAGTGGAAGAACGAACTTCTCGGAGATTATTACGAGCTGGATGAAAACGCCACAGAGGATATGTACAATGAAGAGACCGGAAGGTTCAGGACGCTGCACTATACCATTGATGGCGAGGAAACTGACGAAGAGACCTATATGGTTAGGCTCAGGGAAGCCTATGACCTTGATAAGGCAAAAGAGCCTTTGAGCTACCTTCGCATTGATGATCTAAAATCATTTCTTACCACCGGAAAGTATGTTTCCGATGGGCACAGGTACGAGCTTTTTGTCGAGGACTGCACCTGGGAAGAGGCGGCCAAAAAGTGTGAGGAAAAAGGCGGATATCTTGCCTGCCTTACAACCGATGAGGAGTTTAAGATCGTGGATGATCTCATCAGATCCGAAGGCAAGGAGAACAATGTCTTTTACATAGGTGCAAACCGTGTGGATAAATTCGGCTATCATTGGACAGATCCCGATCTGACACAGACTGAGTGCACCGGTGAAGGCTATTGGAAACACTGGCTTGACGGAATGCCAAGCTATTCCGATAAGCTCCCTGACGGCACGGAAATTGATGAGGAATATGTGGAATATTTCTACAGGAAGTCCGAGGATAAATTCTATATGAACGATATTCCAAATGACGTTATCGGCTACTATCCGTCATATAAGGGATGCATGGGATATATTTGCGAGTACAATTAACTCAAGTCAGACTTGAATAAATCATTGAAACTTAAACCTCTGCTATATAGAATAGAAATAGCTAACGGAATATCATTTGGGCATAGAGATCTCTTTTAACAAAAACGTAATTGAGATTGGAGGATGCAGATGAGTATCGGTTCAAATATCAAGGCGCTCAGGGAGGACAGAAAGCTTACGCAGGAGCAGGTTGCGGAGGCACTGGGGATTTCTTTCCAGGCGGTATCTTCCTGGGAGCGGGATGAGTACAAGCCGGATACGGACAAGCTGATAAGGCTGGCAGAGGTGCTGGGCGTGTCGGTTTCGGCCCTGGTTGAGGAGAAGCAGAAAATCTTCAAGACCAAGGAAACCATCTACAACTGGAAGCACATGAAGACGTACGTCAAGACTACAGCGCACAACCTCAAGATGCCTAACACATTGAAGGCTGTGGACTTTGCGGTCAAGGCGCACGAGGGACAGAACAGAAAGCGCTCGACAACGCCTTACATATATCACCCGCTGAACCTCGCCTGCCATGCACTGTCTATGGACATTCATGAGGATGAAGTGATTGCAGCATGTCTTTTGCACGATGTGATAGAAGACTGCAAGATTGGTCTTTCGGAGCTTCCCGTGAACGACGGGACAAAAGAGCTGGTAAGGCTCCTTACCTGTGAAAAGACAAATGACGATAATCGCCACGAGATCATCAGCAAATACTACAAGCAGATCATGACCAATCCCAAGGCGACTCTTATCAAGTGCATGGATCGGTGCAACAACCTGACCACCATGTCCTGGGGGCTTTCCCGCGAGAGGATCTACAGAATGATAAAAGAGACTGAGGAGTTTTATCCCGGACTTCTGGATGTGATCAAGGAGACCACCGAGTACAACAACGCAGCGTGGCTGCTGAAGTATCAGATAGAGAGCATGCTGGATATATATAAGAGGTTGCTGTGACCGGCGTAGTAAACGAAGGGACATTGAGTATGAGTTCAATTTTGATAAAAGATACGACAAGAGAAGAAAGAGAGCGCATAGTTGCCGAGTCTATCGGTAATATCAGCGGATCCTGCGACGGATGCATGTCCGGTCTTGCTGACATGTATCAGGACTATATTGACGGCAAAAAAGAGATACGCGAGATCAACATGGAATTTAGAGCACACTACGAATCCGGAGTGGATGGGCCTGAGAAGGCAGATTGCGGATATAAGGTATGAAGGGACAAAAGCGCAAAAAAGCTGACGTAAAGAGGATCATTCTGGAAAAGACAGGTGGAGTCTGCGCCCGCTGCGGAAAGCCGATAGCGCTTGAAAAAGTGACGATCGATCATTTTGTCCCCAAATACCGCGGTGGTAGCAATGACGACAGGAACCTGCTTCCTTTGTGCAAAAACTGCAACAAACAGAAGGGCTCCCGGGTGGTTGCTATCGAAGAGTACTATCCGTTCCTGAAGAACGCATACTGTCTGGAAGCTGATGAATACAAGGCGGAGTGGAAGCAAGGAACATGAACAGGAAGACAGTTAACGTAGTCGCAGCCGTGATCTGCGACGATTACAATAAAAAGACAAAGATATTTGCAACGCAGCGAGGATACGGAGATTACAAGGACGGCTGGGAATTTCCCGGAGGCAAGATCGAGGAGGGGGAAACCCCGCAGGAGGCTCTAGCCAGGGAGATAAGAGAGGAACTGGGTGCAGAGATTGAAGTCCATGACCTCATCGATGTCATAGACTATGACTACGAGACCTTTCATCTGCACATGAACTGCTACTGGGCAACGCTGTCGGGAGGAGAACTTAAGCTCCTTGAGCATGAGGCTGCCAGGTGGCTTGGAAGAGCAGACTTTGAAAGTGTTGACTGGCTGCCGGCGGACCTTGAGCTACTTCCAAAGCTATCCGCAGCCATGCAGTAGAGTTGGAACAACGATGCAAAAAAGTTGATTTTTTTATAAATGAAGCAGAGGAGAAGACCATGGAATTAGTAGTTGGGAGACCTGAAAGTCTTGAGGGAAGGCTCGACAGGGAGATCAGAGTTTACGACATGCTGGACAAACTCGGAATTGAATACAGCAGAGTCGATCATGAAGCAGCGATGACAATGGAGGCCTGCGAGGCCATAGATGTAGCCCTGGGCACACTTATGTGCAAGAACCTCTTTTTGTGCAACAGGCAGAAGACCGCTTTTTATCTGCTTCTGATGCCCGGGGACAAGAAGTTCAAGACAAAAGAGCTTTCGAATCAGATAAACTCAGCCAGACTCTCTTTTGCGGAAGCAGAAGATATGCTGAAATATCTGGATATCGAGCCCGGTGCGGTAAGCGTGATGGGGCTTATGAATGACAAGGACCACGCCGTAAGGCTCCTTGTTGATGAGGACGTCAAGGCCGGCGAGTACATAGGATGCCATCCGTGTGTAAACACATCGAGCCTCAAGATAAAGACATCGGATATTTTCGATAAGTTTTTGCCTGCAACAGGGCATGTAGCGGAGATTGTTCACCTCGTAGGGGAGGACTGAAATATGAGTATAGCTGACAAACTGGAGATACTTCTAAGCAAAGCCAAGGCAGATGCAGAGCTGAAACAGAGGCTCCTTGATACCAGGAAGGCCGATGACCAGCTCTCGGAGTTTTGCAGGATCGCACAGGAGAACGGTGTTGACGTCTCAGTAATGGACATCGTCAACCAGGGCGAGGAGTTTTACGCCGAGATCAAGCGCAGCACCAACGGCGGTGGCGAGAACTCGCCGGACCTTGAGTTCCAGAATGATGAGTACTCGATCTTCATGATGAGACTTGGTGACTGATAATGTGCGGAAGGTACTTCTTTGGCGACAGAACTGCAGATGAGGTGGAAAAAGAGCTCGGACTTCGGCCCGGGTCTATTAGTCCGCGCCTTGGTGATGCGACTCCCGGTATGATGCTGCCCGGAATCGTCAGAAAACGCAACAACGCCGGAAACAAAGGCACGCAAAGCAGCAACGCTGGAGAGATTGACGTGCAGGACCTCTTCTGGGGCCTGACGGGCGGCGACGGCAAACTCATCATCAATGCCAGAGCTGAATCTGCAGAGGGCAAGCCCATGTTCTCCGAGAGTATCATGCGCAGAAGATGCCTTCTTCCGGCAGCAGGCTTTTATGAGTGGGACAGGGACAAGACCAGATTTGTCTTCAAAAGACCTGACGGAAAGCCCATGTATCTGGCAGGATTCTACGATCTTAGCGCCAACAAAGACTCTTTTGTCATATTAACAACTGCGGCCAACAAGTCCATGGAACCGGTCCACGATCGCATGCCCGTGATGATCGACGCAGTAAACGCACAGGACTATCTGCAGGATACCGCTTCTGCGCTGGACATGTTAAAAGAGCCAATGCCCGAGCTTGAGCGCGGCAGTGACTACGAGCAGTTGAGTCTTTTCTGAAAATCCGTTGCTAAAAGAGCTAAAAATGCTGTTTTGACATTGAAAAAACGAAGCACAGTAAATACAATCATGTGGAGGTGTTAGCAAAAGCTAACAAAAACACAAAATGCCTTTGGCAGGAGGAGAGTTGTATGTGCTTAAGTGAACTAAGACAAAACAGTGACGCGGTAGTCAAAAGCTTAAACGGTGATCAGCGCTTTATCAGCAGGATCACTTCTATCGGACTCACACCGGGATGCAGCGTGAGAGTCCTTCGGAACGACAAGAACAGACCTATGCTGGTATTTTCAAGAGATACCATGATCGCTCTCAACAGAAAAGAGTGCATGGGGATCGAGGTATCGGAGGTGACAGCATGAGTCAGGCGGTTGCTATTGCTCTTTTAGGTCAGCCCAATTCGGGCAAATCAACCATGTTTAATGCCCTTACGGGATTGCGCCAGCACGTGGGTAACTGGCCGGGCAAAACAGTAGAAAAGAAAGAAGGTTTTTTCACATATAAAGGAATGGAGTGCGCTGTGGCGGATCTTCCGGGGTCATATTCCCTCACAGCCAATTCCGACGAAGAGGTTATCACAAGGGACTTCATCGCCTCCGGAAGGGCAGATGTAGTCTGCATTCTGGCAGACAGCTCTCAGCTTGAGAGAAGTCTTTTTATGGCTGCGGACTATGCGGGTATCACAGTTCCCAGCTTTCTCGTTCTCAATATGGCAGATGTTGCCAAAGATCAGGGAAAAGAGATCAATGTAAAAGCTATTGAGAAAAAGCTTGGCATTCCGGTGCTTCTTTTCTCGGCAACAGACGCCAAAAATTATGAGCCGTACTATGAGATCATGGAGCGTGCAGTCAAGGAAAAGACTGTTTTAAGCAGCGCTGCTATCGAAGAGGAGTACAGGAAGATAGAGGGCTACGAGGAACTCAAGGCACTTATCCCCGAGAATCTCGTCCACGGTTTTTCATCGACATGGATGGCTATCAAGGCTCTGGAAAATGACAGAGTAGTCATGAAACAGCTCAAGGAAAAGCTTCCGGCTGATGTGATGAAGAAGATTGAAACCATCTGTGCCAGATCTGAAGGCGCCATAGCTACGGGCAGTGCCAAGTTCAGATGGATCGACGATGTGCTGGAGGGTTCGGTTAAGTCAAAAGAAAATCAGCTCTCCGTATCAAAACTCGACAAGATATACCTGAACAAAACCTGGGGTAAACCTGCAGTTGTTCTTACAGTTCTTTTGGGACTTATTGCATCATTCATTCCGGCTCTGCCGCTGATGTTTGTGGGTGAAGGCGTTGCAGCACTGAAAGGGCCTGTTACAGCTCTTTTGACATCAATAGGATGTCCTGAAGTCATAATCGCCGCAATTTGCACAGTCATCATTCAGTCATTCTCATATGTCTTTAAGATGCTGGGCTTTGTATTCGGAGTTACGCTTGTTTTCGGACTTTTGGAGGAAGTCGGTGTCATGGCGCGAATCTCCTATGTTTTTGACAACACAATGGGTAAGCTCGGACTTCAGGGAAAATCAGTTATGCCATTCCTTGTAAGCTTTGGATGTACCATGGGTGGTGCAGCAGGAGCGAGAGTTATCGATAACTGGGGACAGAAGGTTCTTACAATTGCGCTTGCCTGGGCAGTTCCATGTGGCGCAGCATGGTCGGTTGTTCCAATGCTCTCTGCAATGTTCTTTGGACCCGGAGCCATACTGGTTGTTGCAGTGATACTCCTTACAATGATCCTGCACATGTACCTTACTTCACTGGTATTTGGCGGCCGTCTCGTTAAAAAGTCAGAGCGCTACGGAATGATCATGGAGCTTCCGCCATATCACAAACCCAAGTGGGGAGCGCTTTTACGCTATGTATTCGGAAGATGCGTTGATACCTTCAAGAGAGTAAGCAGCGTTGTAATCCTTGTCTGCGGCCTGTTCTGGCTGCTCAGCTATTCATTCACACCGGGCAGCATTCCGATCCTTACAAGATTCGGACAGGCAATCGAGCCCGTTACCAGAGTATTTGGTCTTGGATG
Source organism: Butyrivibrio sp. XPD2006 (assembly GCF_000420865.1). Classification (GTDB taxonomy): domain Bacteria; phylum Bacillota; class Clostridia; order Lachnospirales; family Lachnospiraceae; genus Butyrivibrio. The sequence continues at coordinate 49,018 of NZ_ATVT01000006.1, read as the reverse complement.
GCAGATGTTCATAGCATTTATTGCTTCGTCCGTCGGAAAAGAGGGAGCTATTGGTGTTATCAGTGCACTCTTTACAGGAGAGAATCTCTCGGGCGCATTCGATGCAGCTATGAGCGGCGCATCCAGAGCATCTAACCTCAGCAAGATCCTTCTTGCAAATGTATCAAAGCCTGAGGCTCTTGCTTTCATATTTGCAATAACCTTCAACATGCCTTGTGTTGTAGCTTTGGCAGCAACCTATCAGGAGACTGCTTCTGTTAAGTGGACAGCAAGGATTGCAATTTACTACACAGCGACAGCTCTTTTACTGGCTACGATCGCATATCACATTGGATTACTGATCTGGTAAATCATGAGGGTGAGCTTAAATGAAAGAACTTATTGAACTTCTCAGAGACGGCAATGCCAGGACGGTAAGGCTTCTTGCCATTGAACTCGGAACTTCTGTGGAAGATGTTAAAAGACAGGTTGAATATCTTACCAATATCGGAGTGATAAAGAAAGTAGATATGTCCTGCGGCTGCGGCGGAAACTGCGGAGGTTGTAGCAGCGATGGCTGCAACAGCTGCAGTTCCTGCCTGCCGGAGGGCGGGTTTAAGAACATGGGCGAGATGTACGAGGTATTACTCAAGTAAATCTGTCATGCTTCTTATACCCAGTGCTACCGTAGAAGTATTGTGTAAAAGAGATGTGGCTGTCGGAGTAAGGACTCCAAACATGCCAAGAAGGATCAGGAGTGAGTTAAAACCTATGATGGTCCTGTAATTGAAATCAATCCTGTCCATTAGCTTTGCACTTAATTTCTTTAAAGTTATAAGACCTGAGAGGTCTTCTGATGAAATGGTGATATCGGCGATTTCTCTCGCGATTGATGCACCGGTGCTGACAGCAATGCCGGCATCGGCCTCTGAGAGAGCGGGAGAGTCGTTTATACCATCACCAACCATTACCACTTTTCTGCCGGCTTCATGCTCGGCTTTGATGAAAGCTGCCTTGTCTTCGGGAAGTACTTCCGAGAAGTACCTTGTCACGCCTGTTTTGGCAGCTACGGATCTTGCTGTTCTTTCACTGTCGCCGGTCATCATGACCACATTTTCAAAACCGACTTCCTTGAGCTTTTGAATAACCGCAGGAGCTTCAGTCCTTATTGGATCTTCTATCAGTATCACGGCAGCCAATGTGCCGCCGATGGCCATGTACAGGTGAGAGTACTCATCGGGCAGTTTATCGAACTTATCCTGCTCCGATTCCGGAATGGTACATCCCTCATCCTCAAATATGAAATGGTGGCTGCCTATGCAGACCTTCTGACCGTCGATGGTACTGGAAATGCCGTGGGCCACGATGTAGATGGCTTTGGTGTGCTTCTCTTCGTGCGTGAGTCCCTTCTCGTCAGCAGCTTTTACAACAGCATTGGCTATCGAATGGGGGTAGTGTTCCTCGAGGCACGCTGCAAGTCTTAGCATTTCGTCTTTGTCGTTATCACCGAAAGTAACCACATCGTTAACCTTTGGATTGGCGTGGGTTAGAGTGCCGGTCTTGTCAAAGACAATTGTTGTTGCATCTGCCACAGCTTCCATGAACTTACCGCCCTTAACGGAAATCTTGTGATCACCGGCTTCTCGCATTGCTGAGAGTACAGCGATTGGCATTGAGAGTTTGAGTGCACAGCAGAAATCCACCATCAGGATTGAAGTTGCCTTTGTCGCATTCCAGGTGATAAGCCAGGTTAAAAGAGTTGCTCCGAAGGTGTAGGGAACAAGCCTGTCTGCAAGGTGTGATGCTCTTGCTTCGGTCTCTGACTTAAGCTTCTCGGATTCTTCGATCATGGCGACGATTCGATCATACCTGCCAAGTCCATGTGTCTTTTGCACGGTTATTGTGAGTTCGCCCTCTTCGACAACAGTTCCGGCGTAGACAAGTGCATCTGTGCTCTTGTGGACTGGGGCTGACTCACCGGTCATGGATGCCTGATTTACTGAGGCTTCGCCGCGCATTACAGCTCCGTCCAGAGGAATCATGCTTCCGGTGCGGACAATGATGTTGTCACCTTCCTTGACATCAGAGATATTGACCAGTACTTCCTGACCGTCATCACTGAGCATCCAGACCTTATCAACGTTGAGGGACATGGTTCTGGCAAGATCATCAACGGACTTTTTGTGCGTCCACTCCTCCATGATGTCGCCGACTTTCAGAAGGAATATAACGCTTCCGGCTGTATCATAATCACCGCGGATGAGTGAAACTGCGATGCTGGTTGCATCAAGCACCGAGACTTCGAGCTTGCCTTCCAGAAGAGTCTTTAGGCCTTTCAGAATGTACGGGATTGATTTAAACAGTACTATCGCATGTCTTACGGGAGTCGGGATGATCAGCTGTCTGATGAGCTTTTGCGCAATGTGGAAGAACATTCTGTCTTCGTATTCTATGCGAAGCTCTCTTCCTGTATGCTCCGGCACAGACACCTGCGTGTTCACAATGTCAAAGGAAGAGAAGGCTGAGAGTATATCCTCCCTGTGACTGTCATCATAGTATATGATGGCGTTTGATGTGCGTTCACTTACGCTCGCCTTTTTTACATAGTCAAAAGAGCCCAGGTAGTATTCCAGCCTGTCTGCCTCGGCCGGGGTCATGTGTGACCGGTATACATGGACTCTCATTCTGTCTTTTGATTCGTGGAGTATCTTACATTTCATATGTTGCCTCGCTCTCAGGAGCTCTTAAGCTTCTGCCTCTGCTCTTTCAAGAACAGCCTTTGCATCGGCAATTTCCTGCTCTCTTTCCTTGGCGTAGCGCTCCTCATTTATCTCTTTTGCATCGGCATTTATATCCTGGCAGTTCTCCTTAATGGTTGTATAAGTCTCCATCACTGAGTCTTTGCAGCGGTATGCGGCAGCTGTCAGATGTGTGTAGCACTTCTTGGCATCCTTGCTTCCAAGAACTTTGACGCCGGTTGTTCCGAGCAGAAATCCGCAGGCAACCTTTCCGATTGTATTCCATTTGATCATTTGTTGTTTCCTTTCCGCACGCACCTATCAACGTGCATATAAATTGGTTTTATAGGTAATTATTAATTATAAAACTTTGGATTTTTGAAAGTAATACAGTAAGAGCCTGTGAAAGTGAGAAGATTTCTCAATAAAATCAGAGGTGTTCAAAATGGGGTGCGGCTGATATAATTGTTAGAGATTGCTAACATATTGCGGTCAAATAAGCGTGGACAAAAAGTCCACAGGAGGAACTTAAATGCTTTCAAATGTAATTGTCATTGTGATACTGGCGGTGGTGATTTTTATAGCTCTTAAGGGATGCATCAAACACCTTAAGGGCGAGGGCGGTTGCTGCGGAGGCGGCGATTCCGTTAAGAAGGAACCTGATAAAAAGCTCTCCGGCCACATAATAAAAACCAGAGTCTTCAAGATAGACGGAATGCACTGTGAAAACTGCTCGAACAGAGTGAAACGCACCATAAACAGACTGGACGGAGTTTCGGCCAGGGTCAATCTTCGCAAAAAAGAGGCTGTTGTTCGTTACGAGCAGGATATAGATGATGACGTTATCACAAAAGAGATCGAGGACCTTGGATACAAGGTGACTGATTGCTATGGCAAGGTGTAAGAGCATTGAATATACCATTCCTGCTGCTGACAGCGCACAGGATGGGAAGATGAACTGGATGATCTTAAGCCAATATCTCTATGCCGGCTATGTTAATATCCGGTCGAGAGATCTGCCTCAGTGTGTCTTTGAGTCTTCCTACATACAGGGAGCTGATATTACGCCCATCAAGATAAATTACTGCTTTCGCGGCAGGTGCGAAGTGATGCTCAATAAAGGCGCGACAACGTTTGTGGTTGGGGACGAGATTGCCGTAGACTACGGGACTTCCTGTGAGGGGAGGAAGGCGTTCTTTTACCCGACATCTGAGTATGAGGGCGTTGAGCTGATTGTGATTCCTGCGAAACCCCTGGAAAAAGAGCTTTCTCCTTACGGGGGAAAAGAGCTGATCTCGGGCCTTACGGATAAATTCAGCGACAGAAGCATTCCCTTCATAACCGTATCGAACGCGCGGATCAGAAGGTGCATGGAGGATTTCAAGGACGATATTATTTCCGGAGCTGACGAGAAGCTCCTTATGAATGATGTTGTAAGGCTTTTGTTTCTGCTGAACGACCTGCCGTTTAAGGACGAAAAACGAAGAACCTTCTGCACTCCTTCTCAGGTCGATATCGCCAAAAAGACTGTGGAGATCATCACCGGAGACCTTTCGAAGAGGCACTCGGCTGAGGAACTTGCTGCCTCTTTCGGCGTCAGTGAGTCATCGCTTAAAAACTACTGCAGGGTGGTCTTTGGCAAGGGGTATCAGGATATGATATCCGAGATCAGAATGAAAAAAGCTGCAGAGCTCATCCTGAAGGGCGAAGATAGCCTAGGGGAGATAGCTGAGCAGGTGGGCTACCAGAGCCAGTCCAGATTTTCCAAAGCATTCTTTAAATATCACAAAGTCCTCCCCATGGAATATAAGAGAAGAAATTACTCCGCGATGCTCTAACCGAGAATTTTGGTCCCTGGGGACGGGGGTAGCGGTCCATTTTTTGGTCCCCAGGGACAAATAAATGGACCGCTACCCCCGTCCCCAGGGACCAAAATTCTCTGGTATAATCAGTGTATGGTTTGAAAACATCAATGAGTGAGGCAGGCAAAAGACATGACGACAAAACTTACAGTTGTAGTAGATAATATTTCAAACGAAGGCATCACCGGTGAGTGGGGACTTTGCTTGCTGGTAGAGTTCAGGGGGAAGAAGATCCTGGTGGATGCCGGAGCTTCCAAGCTGTTTCTTGGGAACATGAAAAAGCTGGGGCTTGATGTAGCTGATGTTGACTACGGCGTACTCAGTCACGCACACTATGACCACGCCAACGGAATCCCGGCTTTCTTTGAGAATAACAGTAAGGCGAAGTTTTATTTAAGGGATGGTACGGCTGCAAACTGCTATCACAAGATGAAGATTTTCAGGAAATATATCGGAATTCCCAGAAGCATGCTAAGGAAATATCCCGACAGGATAGAGATGGTTTCGGGCGACTATGAACTGATGGAAGGGGCATACCTGATCCCTCACAAGACCGCGGGGCTTTCGGAGATCGGAAAGCGCGAGCTCATGTACAGAAAAGAGAATCACCGCTGGGTTCCCGATGATTTTTCACACGAACAGAGCCTTGTCCTTGATACGGATAAGGGCCTTGTTATCATCAATTCATGCTCACATGGCGGAGCTGCCAATATTATAAATGAGGTAAAAGAGACTTTTCCTGACAAGCATGTATATGGGCTTATCGGTGGATTCCACCTGTTCAACAAATCAGGTGAAGAGATAAGAGATGTGGCCGGTAAGATAATGGACACAGGGATTGATTATGTGTGCACGGGGCACTGCACCAAGGGGCGTGCCTTCGGCATTTTGAAAGAAGAACTCGGAGATAAGATATACCAGATGAAGGTCGGTTATCAGATGGAGTTCTGATCTGTTTAGTAGTTGCCGGTAAGTGTGATCATGTCGACGTGTTTCAGGATCCCGACATCCTCAAGGAGCCTGATCATACGGTATACAGTGGCGGTGCCGACGGTGCTGTCTTTTGAAATGACTTTGTGATAGATCTCTTTGCAGGAAGCACCATCACTGCCAAGAATAATATCTATTATAAGTCTTCTTTGTTTTGTAATCCTGAATCCCTTCTCTTTTAGCAGGGAAATGACGTATTCGTTACTCATGTCAGCCTTTCTTTAAGATGCGACGCATCTGTTACAAGTAGTATTAACGATCATCTGAGATAAGTGTCTGCCTCCGGACAGGCACTTTTTATATACTTCTGTACATTTCTTGTAGCTGGAAAAGGTCTTTTCCGCCTTCTCTTTATCACCGTAGACTTTCCAGTATCCCACACATTTAACGCCTTTTCTGGTATCTTCCATGAAGCCTTTTACATCCACAGGAGGATAGCCCAGGAAAAGACCTATCTCATGAGGGAAAGTGTTCTGGCTGCATATCTGCCTGATGAGATGGACAATGTCGCTCTCAACAGATTCGCAGCTGTATCCCTTTGAGAGGAGGATATCCCTGGCTTCTTTGCAGGAAAGGTCTGCTCTTAGTTTGTCGGGTCTGTAGAGATAGATAAGGACATTTTTTTCAGAAATTTTAAGAGGAATTGCGCGCAGACCCTTGCCTGCAAAGCACTGATTAAGTTCGCGAAATTCTTCGCCTATATCGGAAATAAGACTTCTGTCTATAGTAAAGATGTTCCCTGTTTTTATCCCAGCCAGTGTGGGAGAGCAGTTCTCAACGATGATATTGTCAGGCATTTACTTGACTCCCCAAAAAATTTTTAGAACGTTAGCTATTGCTAACGCAATTATAGCGTATTATAATCCTGTTAGCAATAGGTAACTTTTGTGCTGTGAGGAGGAATTATGAGTGAACAGTTTCTGGAAATCAAAGATTTAAAAAAGAGCTTTGGCACCGGAGAGGCCAGACAGGATGTCCTTCGAGGGATGAATTTCACTGTGAAAAAAGGTGAATTCTGCGTTCTTTTAGGACCGTCCGGATCCGGAAAGTCAACGCTGCTCAACATCATCGGAGGCATTGATACACCTGATGAGGGATTTGTCAGCATAAACGGTGACAAGCTGGAAGAGATGAATGAAAAAGAGCTTACCCTGTACAGGAGAAAGCACCTGGGATATGTATTTCAGATGTACAATCTTATCCCTAATCTGAACGTCAAGGAGAATATCGAGGTCGGAGCTTATCTCTCCGACAATCCGTTGGATGTAGAGGAGGTACTGACGACACTTGGACTTCAGAAGCACAAGTACAAGTATCCCAATCAGTTATCGGGCGGACAGCAGCAGAGGGTATCGATAGGAAGAGCTGTAGTTAAAAATCCCGACATCCTTATGTGCGACGAGCCTACCGGCGCATTGGATTACAAGACATCAAAAGAAATACTGGCTCTAATTGAGGATTGTAACAACAAGTTCGGAAGCACTGTGATCATGGTGACCCACAATGAGGCAATCAGAAACATGGCGGATCATGTCATCAAGCTCAGAGATGGTGTGGTGCGCCATAATGATATTAACGAGAACAAGATCTCAGCAATGGATCTGGAATGGTAGGAGGTGGATGTTATGAAAAATCCTCTTATCAAAAGGATTCCCAGAGAGCTTAAGTCAGACTGGCACAAGTATCTCGTTATCATAGTTTTTATGGTCATCATGATCGGAGTTATCTCAGGAATGTATGTCGGACATGACAGCATGCTGGCGGCAGTTTATGCAGGAAGGCAGGATTTAAATCTTGAAGACGGAAGCTTTGAACTGTCCAAGAGGGCATCGCAGGATCTTCTTGATGGTATAAGTTCGGGTAAAAAAGCTGATGTAAGAAGCTACTACATCGACAAAGGTAACAAGGAAGCCGATAAAAAGGTGGCTGAGGCAGTCGAAGATGAGCTGAATAAGCAGGTGACTGAAAAGATCGAGGAAGCTGTCAGGGCTCAGTGTGCTGCTTTCGGAATCACGGATGAAGAGCTTATAAAGGGGCAGATCGATGCGGCTGTTGAAAGCTCTTTTGACAAAGCAATCGAAGAAGCAAAGGAGTCGGAAGAGTACAGGAAAGCCGTAGATGAGGCCTACGATGAAGCACACGAAGAAGTGGTAAAAAAGGTTGATGAGGAGTGGGATGAAGTCGCAGACAGATACAACCTTAATGATGAATTCAATCCGGTTTCGGTTAAGATATATGAGCATTTTTACAGGGAAGAATCTGAGGACAACAACGGCGACGGCACAGAGGATGCCACTGTCAGGATTTATAAGAGTGACTCTGAGATAGACAAAGCCTCTTTTAACGAAGGACGATCTCCCGAGGCGGATAATGAGATCGCCATCGACAGGATGCATGCTGACAACGTTGGAGTGGCTCTTGGCGATACTATCAGTGTTGGTGGAAAAGAGTTCAAGGTGGTTGGTCTTCTTTCATATGTCAACTATCTGACGCTCCACGAGTCCAACACGGATCTGATGTTTGATGCGTTCGGGTTTGATGTCGGTATGGTGACGCCTGAGGCATTCAGTCAACTGAAATCAAGGGTGCATTACAGCTATGCTTATAAGTATGATAAGGCGCCCGAGTCAAAGGTGGAGCAGAAAGATTACTCAGAGAATTTCATGAAGGCGCTGATCACGCAGTCGCTGGTTTATGACAATGAAATTGAGGATTATCTTCCTGAGTATATGAGGCAGGCAAGCAATTTCGCTGTGACTGATATTGAAGGGGATTCGGTTGGTGCAAGCATCCTCTGCTATATACTTATCGGTGTTATTGCATTTATTTTCGCAATCATAATCAGTAACACCATAGAAAAAGAAGCATCGGTCATCGGGACTTTGAGGGCTTCGGGCTACAGCAGGTCAGAGCTTGTGGTACATTACATGTCAATGCCGGTTGTTGTTACGCTGATCGGGGCGATTATCGGAAATGTGCTTGGGTATACGGCTTTCAGGAATCTGGCGGTCTACCTGTATTTCAACAGCTACAGCCTTCCCAAATGCCATACGATATGGAGCAGCACTGCTCTGATAAAGACCACAATAATACCGCTGCTTCTGATGTTTTTCATAAACCTTTTTGTGATCGTGAAAAAGCTTCAGCTAAGTCCTTTGAAGTTCCTGCGCCACGACCTTGTTAAGACACGAAGGACCAAGGCCATGAGGCTCCCAAGGTGGTCGTTCCTCAAAAGGTTCAGATTGAGGATTCTTTTCCAGAATATACCAAATTATCTGGTTCTGATATTCGGAGTAATCTTCATAGAACTTATGATGTGCTTTGCTTTTGGACTTCCGGATTCCCTGAATCATTACGCAAAAGAAGCTCCGGACATGATGTTTGCAGAGTATCAGTACATGCTCATGGGCAGTAAAGATGACGATGGAAATATCATAGAGACTGACGAAGAGTCTGCTGAGCGATTTAGTATGACCGAGCTCATGTATCCCAAGAAGAGCAGCACCTTCCGGGAGGGAATGGGCAGCGGCGGAGATGAGAGCGTAACAGTGTACGGAATCAGTGAGGGAAGCAAGTATATATCTCTGGGGAAAGACACTTCGAAGGATGCGCTGTATATCTCGAGTGCTTTTTCAAAGAAATTCGGAATTAAATCGGGGGATATGATCACGCTTCATGAGGAGTATGAGAATAAGTCATATGAGTTCAGTGTTTTGGGTGTGATTGACTATGATGGAGGAATTGCAGCGTTTCTTGATGCAGACAGCTTTAATAAGGCCTTTGAGAAAGACAGCGATGACTTCTCGGGGTATTTTTCAAGAAAAGAGATCACTGATATAGATGATCAGTATATTGCTACGGTAATTACTTCTGAAGATATTTTGAAGGTCACCAATCAGCTTATGCACTCCATGGGCGGATTTATGGGAGTATTCAAAAATGCTCTTATAGTACTGTCGGCTTCGCTGATATATCTTTTGGCTAAGATTATCATTGAAAGGAATGAACACTCTATCTCATTGGCCAAGATCCTGGGATTTAAGAACGGAGAGATCGGATCGCTCTACATTATCCCGACATCCATTGTAGTGGTGGTGTTTGCAGCCGTTGCCTTTGTTGTCGGATACTATCTGATGGTCTGGATATTCCATGCATTTATGCTGCAGATGGACGGCTATTTTGCTTTTTATATGAAGAGGTCATCCATGGTGCTGTCAGTTGTTTATCTGCTCATCGGATATGCATTTGTATCGCTGATCGATTTTGCGAGGATCAAGAGAATTTCACTGGATGTGGCGCTCAAGAATATAGAATAAGGAATTGTATAAAAAGAGGAGGGCCGGGTTTCTGAATGATCAGAAGCCCGGCCCTTTACATGATTTGTGCTTAAGATTTGTGCAAATCTTTGATGCCTTTTATAAGTTATGCAATTGCTCTTCCGAGAGCTGAGCAGTTCTCCAGATCATCACTAGAAGGCGCATTGTTGGCGATAACACTGTCTGTGACAAGTGTTGCGTTGTCAGACTTGCATCTGTCCTCCCAGTCGCGCATCCACTGGCCGTCTCCCCATCCGTAAGAACCGAAGAGAACAACCTTTTTTCCGGAAAGAGAACCTTCGATTGATGTGAACATCGGATCGAATTCTGTCTCCTCAAGAACTTCCGCACCCATGGCAGGGCATCCGAAAGCTATTGCATCATATCCGGAAACAAGTGATGAACTGAACTCTGATGGTGTGAACATATCAACTGAAGCTCCGCTGCTCTCAGCACCTGCCTTGACAGCTTCTGCCATTGATTGTGTGTTACCTGTACCGCTCCAATATACTACCGCTATTTTACTCATACTTTCCTCCTTTTGCTGAATGGGTTAGCATATGCTAACAATATCTTTTTAGGAGGCCACAGTCAAGGCGTTTCGTTGATAAAATATCTCAAAAGAATTAATTGTGCTATAATCAAATCCGAATTGAGCACAATATAATTTTATTTAGGAAGTCAAAAGAAATGTTTAAGAACAGTAGATTAAAAGAGAACAGAACAAGCAGAGACATTCTGCTTAATATGGTAATTGCTGCAATAAGTCTTTTTATAAACGGATTTGGGGTTTATCTTACAATCCAGGCCAATATAGGAGCCGGCCCATGGGATGTCCTGAATCTGGGACTTTCCAAGACCTTCGGCATCCTGTACGGAACAGCGTCGGTTGCGGTTTCGTATGCGATACTTGGAATTGATATTGCGTTAAAAGAGCCCATCGGAATAGCAATGTTTATCGATGCCTTCGTAGTTGGTAAGGCAGTTGATCTCTTTAACAGGATAAATCTTGTGCCTAAGTGCGACAGCCTTGTTACCGGAATCCCTGTCATGATCCTGGGACTTGTCATCATGGCTTACACTCAGTACACCTACATGAGCGCTTCTCTCGGCTGTGGCCCCAGAGATACGCTTCTTGTTGCGCTTGCAAAACGCGCCGGCAAGATACCTATCGGCGCAGTCAGCATAACACTTCTCAGCCTTGCTACCTTCATTGGCTGGCTTCTCGGCGGCCCCGTTGGCATCGGCACCCTTATCTGTGCCTTCGCCACCGGCCCCATCATGCAGATGGCCTTTACTTCCGTCAAATTCGACGCCAAGAATGTCCACCATCAGCATCTCTTTGATTCAGTCAAAGTCTTCTCCGCCCACAAAGCAGCCTGACCCATTTCAAATTTTATGCTTTTTTAATTCTTTCGGTGCAAAAAGTAATGTAACATTTTATGTGACGTTATATTTGAGGAGGAAGGATTATGAAAAAGAATGGGATTAAGATTTTTACGGTGCTTTTGATTGCGGGCGCGATAGCCGGAACGCTTATGATGGGATGCGCGGATAAGGCAGCGCAGAATGCGGCGGCAAACGATACAACAGTGGAGAGTGCATCAGCTGAGAATGCATCTTCGGCAGTTTTGGGAGTATCCAAGCAGCCGGAAGCTGAGATTCCTGCAGCGCCGTATTTTATGAAAGGCGTATATGTTAATTATGCAAAAGAAGCTGAGAATCCCGCAAAGACCTACTTCTATGTGTTCAATGACGAGACTTACGGACACACAGAGGACGGCGAACATGACGGAATAGGACTTCCTTTTGAAATAACTCAGAATGATGGATCCGCTTCGTTTACTTTCGGTGGAGCGACGGAACCTGCTGAAGTATTTACGGTTTCATCCTGCAAGGACGGCATTATAACCGGTTCTTTCGATGATGGAATAGAGCTGGTATTTGAGCTTGTAGAGGGACAGGATCCCGAGACCTTTAGCTCCGAGAACTATGTAAACGGCCCTGAGAACAGCGTGTATCATGACGCCAACGGCTGGAGTGTCAAGTATGACGCAACCAAGTTTGAGATCAACCAGAGCGGGCCTCAGGTATTTATCGTATACACAGGCGATTGTGCAGGATCAAACCTTATCACTGTTACCTATACTGTTGACAATAAGGCAGAAGCAGCGATAAAAGAGCTTGGAAAGGCCTACGGCGATAAGGCCGAGTATACAGAGTGGCCATTCCCCGGCGTAAGCGATGTTACAGGTTACAACGTTTCTGTTCCTGTAGACAAGGAAGGATCCGGATCCTATATGACAGCCTTTGCAAGGGACTACATGGATGGAGCACTGATCTTTGAAACCGACGGGCATGACGGAAATGATGAGGAGATGAACACTGAGGTTCACGCAGCCCTCACAGGTGTCCTTAATTCACTGACTTTTGACTTTGAGTAAGATCTGCAAAAGATGTCCGGGAAATCGGACATCTTTTTTTGTGCTAGAATATATTGTTGTGGTACTAAGAAATAAGAAAGGCATATGAATCATGTTAATTGCACAATACTTTGTTGAATTTATATTCTACAGTTTTTTAGGATGGGTCTGGGAATCCATCTACTGTTCGGCCAATGAGAAGAAATGGGCGGACAGGGGATTCCTCTTTGGACCGATCTGTCCGATATACGGCTCCTGCGTAGTCGGAGTTTCAATACTGTTTTCGCTTATAAAACCCCTCTCAGACCCCTCGTTTCCGATATGGGGCATATTTATCATCTGCTATATCGGCAGCGCAATTGCAGAATACGGCACATCCTGGGTCCTGGAAAAGAGATTCCACGCAAGGTGGTGGGATTACAGCAAGCTTCCGCTCAACATAAACGGAAGAATTTGTGTGCCGGTGAGCATAGCCTTTGGCCTTGCGGGAGTAGCGGTAGTCAAATTCCTGATTCCTGCGGTAGAGGGTGTACATGCTGCTGTAAACCCCATAGTCTACGAAATCCTGGCCATCGTGATAGCCATGATTTTCGGTGCAGACTTTGCCCTTACTGAAGCAAGCCTTAATGCCCTGCTCAAAGACGTTGAGAAGATGCATGAGGAGTTTAACCTGAAAGCTCAGGAGCGCTACGAGAAGGTTACGTCAGCTCCAAAGGTTATTGAGCAGAAGATCAAAGAGGAAAAAGAGCAGATGGAGGCTCGTCACGACCAGCTTGCCAAGGCCTATGCAGAAAAGCTCTCCCTCAACCAAAAGAGAATCCTTCTCGGCATACAGAAGTTTATACCAAAGCCAGGAATAGATGAGACCGACCTTGAACATATCCCGATTATGCATGCAGCAGAAGCCCTCAAAGACAGGGTCAGAGACCTCCGCAGAAAAAAGAATAATTAAAAGAAGGAGTCATTGAGAATGGAAACATTTTGTCTTGGTAATCCGGAAGCAAAAAGAGTCCTCATCCAGCCCGTTGATGAGCATGACCTGGAGTTTCTGGAGAGCGAATTCAGTTTAATAAAGACGATGACCGGCACAGATTTTTATCTTGTCGCATTGAAGGTTATCAGCTGGAATAAAGACTTATCACCCTGGAAGGCCCCGGCAGTATTCGGCAGGGAAGATTTTGGCGACGGAGCAGAGGCTTTTCTTAAAGCTCTTTTACCCATGTGTTCTGACAGGGAAAAGACATATTACATCGGCGGCTATTCACTGGCTGGGCTCTTTGCGCTGTGGGCAGCCTATCAGACAGACACATTCAGCGGAGTTGCTGCGGCATCGCCATCCATGTGGTTCCCGGATTTTACCGAATATATGCAAAAGAGCTCCATCCGTTGTGAAGCAGTCTACTTAAGCCTGGGGGATAAGGAAGCCAAAGCCAGAAACCCTGTCATGGCAACGGTTGCGGATCGCATGGCTGATGCCTGCAAAATTCTGGAAAGCGCAGGCACAAAGGTCACCTTTGAATGGAACCCGGGCAATCACTTCAGGGAAGCGGACTTAAGAACTGCCAAGGCTTTCGCCCGGCTGCTCAATGAAGATAAGAATGACACAATAAACGTAAAATAATTTTTGGAGGAATACCATGCAGTATATCAGCAAAGCACAGATGAAACGAGTAATGTGGGTATCACTTTTCTGCTTATTGATGATGTTTCTGACTGCCCAGTTTACCTTCATCAGGGGAGTGGCAAACTTAAAGCCAATGTACGTGCTCAACATCGGAATGGACATGGTCAGCATGATGATGGGATACATGCTTTTTGTGTGCTTTGTTATTGATGTACAGAAGAATGGATCGGACCTGCGTTATCTGATGCTGCTCCTTATCGTGTCCTATGTAGGCTGCTTTACTGATGCCTGTGCGTGGCTGGTGGATGGAATCCCGCAGCTCAGATGGGCCAATATACTGGACAATACGGTGTACTATCTCTGTGCACCTCTGGAAGCATGCTTTTTCTGGCTCTACACCATGACTTACTTAAAGCTCGATGACAAATATATCAGGCTTGTGGGAAGAGTCATTGTTCTTGGACTTATAGGACCTCTTAGCATGAGGTTCATCAATCTTTTCACAGGGGTCTATTTCACAGTGGATGCAGCCGGTGTTTATCACAGAAGTTCCACGTATCTTCTGTCATTGATCTACGCATATGTAGTTATGATCCTGGCTCTTATCGGAGTTGTTTATCAGAGAAAGAAGCTTCAGAGATTTCAGATAGTAACCTTCTTTGCGTATGCTGTTGTACCGCTGGTTATAGGAGCCCTTACGGCGACCATGTATGGCCTTTCTCCAAGCGCATCGGTAACTATGCTGATAATCCTTTTGATCTACGGAATTCTCAATGTCAATCAGGGCAGGGAGAAAGCTGCGGCAGACAGGGATCTGGCGGTGGCTTCGGCTATTCAGGAGAACATCCTGCCCAAGATCTTCCCGTACATGCCCGAGAGAAAAGAGTTTGACCTCTATGCCACCATGACTCCGGCAAGAGAGGTTGGCGGCGATTTCTATGATTTCTTTATGGTTGATGATGACCGCCTGGCGCTTGTTATGGCTGATGTATCAGGTAAGGGGATTCCGGCAGCTCTTTTCATGATGGTTTCAAGGACCCTTATCAAGAACAGAGCGCTTCTGTGTGAGGATCCCGCCAAGATTCTGTATGAAGTAAACAATCAGCTCTGCGAAGGAAATAAAGCGGAACTGTTCGTGACAGTATGGCTTGCGGTAGTGTCTTTGTCCACAGGAGAGGGACTTGCGGTAAATGCAGGCCATGAGCATCCTGTACTCAAGCACAAGGACGGGAAATTTGAACTGGTTGAATACAAACATTCTCCTGCGGTTGCCACCATGGAAGGCCTGAAGTTCAGACAGCATGAGTTTAAGCTTGAGCCGGGAGATACTTTCTTTGTATATACAGACGGAGTTACAGAGGCTGCCAACGCAGACAACGTCTTCTTTGGGGAAGAGAGGATGCTGGATGCTCTGAACAAGGATCCTGATGCAGATCCCGTAAGGCTTCTTACGAATGTTTCTCAGGGCATCAAGGAGCACGTGGGGGATGCCAAGCAGTTTGATGACATCACAATGCTGGCTTTCCAGTATAATGGGACATAAACAGATCTAATAGAAGCACTTAAAATTGATATGGCATAAAAGAAAAGAACAGGAGGGGCATCTTCCTGTTCTTTTATATTGTATTGCCTGTATTTAGTTTTTTTATATAAGAGGTAATTATCATCCAAGTAAGAACATCTTTCTTATTGCCTTGTGCTGTAAGCTGTATCTCTGTACCTTTCCGATGATGATCTGAAGTGCGATGCATCCGAAGATGATAACGCAGGCTGCTGTGAATACAGGATAAAGAGCTGATCCGGTTGTGATTGTGATTACCTCAAATACCAGTGTCATGATAATAAAGATTTTTGCGATTATAGTTGTCATATGTTTGTCCTCCTTAATGTCTTCTATTCTCTCTCTTTGTATTTTGTGTTTGTGTTGTGTTTGTTTTGTTGATTGTATGTTATCAAACTGTTTATCACAAAACTGTCACACGCCTATTTTAGAGAAGCTTAAGATTTATGGTGCAGTAACGGTGCTATAATGACACTGTTGTGAGTTTACGACTGAAGAATAATGCGTTAAAGAGGAGGAATTATGAAGAAGAGAATTTTAATTGTAATGATGATGAGTGTCTTTGCACTTCAGATGGCAGCATGCGGAAAAGAGACAGCTCCTGCCGAGACTGAGACAACAGAGACTACAGAAGTAGCAGAGGTTGCAGAGACAACTGAGACTACTGAGAGTACAGAGCTTGCAAATCCATGGAAAGAGATCACAGAGGATGAGGCTTCTGCACTGGTACCAAACGGCTTTAGTGCTCCGGAGGGTGCAACCAATGTGGTATGGCGAGCAATGGGTAACACAGACCCTTCATCTTTTGAAGTACCGGGTCCTGTTGTAGAGCTTGATTTTGATCTCGACGGAATGAACTTTACTGCAAGAGAGCAGGTTGTTGGCGATAATAACCAGGATATTTCCGGAATGAATTATGAGTGGACAGTTACTGATGATATAACACTTGCAAACTGGGGCGAAGGAAACATGACCGGAACAGCTTCACGCTTTGTTGGTGAGAGCGAGAGCGCAGACCTTGTAAGATGGTATGATGTTGAGATTGGTATTGCATACTCACTTTCTACCGTTGCAAAGGACCTTGACGGCTTTGATCCCCAGGCTATCGCAGAGGCTCTCTACGATCCAAACAAGCAGGCAAGCGCAGGTATTCCCGATGATGAAGATTCACACATACCTATGGATATCACAGGATGCGACACCTTCACACAGATCGTTGATAAGCTTCAGGCAGGCCAGGGTTATGCAAATGTTACTGTAGGAGATAAGGATGTTCTTTTGGTTGCTTCAGGAACATATGATTATGATGGCGATGGCAAGAAGTTTGTAGCAATCGATGCTGATGTTTATGAGTATGATGCAGACGGAAATATTCTGTACCTTGGTTATGTAGAGTGCGGTGGTACAGCCTATCCTCTTGCAAGCGACGGCAAACTCCTCTATGTCGGAAACAATCATGGCATGAAGAAGATGATAATCACAGAGTCTGATCTTCTTGTAATTGATGAGAATGCTTATGTTGAGTATGACGGAGATGGAAACGGAACATACTATCATACGTCTGATATTCGTACTGTAAATGATGATCCTGAGGCTAAGGTTGCGGACGACACAATACTTAACCAGTTCTATGCAGATTACGAAGCTGCAAATATGATAGAGTTTAATACCGTACAGTAATTCGCCAAAACAGGTGTAAAATGGACCGATATCCGTGTGATATCGGTCTTTTTTATGTGTAAATGCTATGATATCTTTATATTAGATACAGTTAGATACGGAGTTTGTTATGGAGGAAGTAGAAAATGTTGGAGATAAAAAACTATTCTAAGTCATACGACGGAGGGAAAAAAGCTGCTGACAACGTGACACTTACCGTTGAGAGCGGAGATATATACGGCTTTATCGGTCACAACGGCGCAGGCAAATCAACAACTATCCGTGCAGTTGTGGGAGTACTTGATTTTACCGAAGGCGAGATCTTTATTGACGGACACTCCGTAAAAGATGAGCCCATGGAGTGCAAGAAGGTAACAGCTTATATTCCTGATAACCCGGATCTGTACGAGAATCTTACAGGGATCCAGTATCTGAATTTTGTTTCTGATGTCTTTGACATAAGTGCGCAGGAGAGAGAGGAGAAGATAAAGAAATACGCCGATCTCTTTGAAATAACCGATGCACTCGGAGATCTTATCAGTTCCTATTCCCATGGTATGAAGCAGAAGGTTGCGATAATTTCAGCTCTGATCCATGATCCGAAGCTTTTGGTTCTCGACGAACCCTTCGTTGGTCTCGATCCCAAGGCGACGTTTACGTTAAAAGAGATAATGCATGAAATGTGCAACCGCGGAACAGCCATATTTTTCTCGACCCATGTCCTTGATGTCGCTGAGAAGCTCTGCAACAAAGTAGCTATTATCAAAAAAGGCAAGATCATCGCTTCCGGAACAATGGAGGAATTAACCGAAGGCCAATCACTTGAAGAGGCATTTTTGGAGGCTGACAATGGATAAGAGGAGCATGGTACTTTTAAAGGCGCTTCTTGTTTCAACCAGCAGGATGAACGTCTTTAAACATACAAAAGACAAAAAGAAGAAGAATAAGATAGTCGCTGCGTATGTGGGATTATTCTTCCTCTATGCGATGGTGATGGCTTACAGCGTGCTGATGTGTATAGGCTACGGAGCGATGGGAATGATTGATTCTGCTCCCGCCATGTGTGCACTGGTGATCAGCTCACTTGCATTTGTGTTCACTGTGTTCAAGACAAACGGATATCTCTTTAATTTTAAGGAATATGACATGCTGATGTCACTTCCTTTTGAGAGCAGCACTATCGCGGGATGCAAGTTTCTTTACATGTACATCAATTCACTGCCGTGGTACATGAGTGTATCAGTTGCAATGCTCATCGGCTATGGCATATTTGCTCATCCCAGCGTTTTGATCTACCTGTACTGGATAGTGTTATCGCTGTTTATTCCGCTTATACCTATGCTGGCTGCATCATTCATAGGATTTATAATTGCCAGGATCAGCTCGGGATTTAAGAAGAATAATCTGATCCATACGATAATAACTTTTGCATTTATCATTTTCAGTTTTTCACTGAGATATATAATTGAGGGCTTGTTCAGAGACGGAAGAGCTGAGCAGACTCTTGAGAATATGTCCGGGGCAGTAGAGAAGGCATCCGGTGTATACCTTCCCATGGGATGGTTCTCAGATGCAGTGACGAAGGGAAGTATTGTCTGCGGACTTTTACTTATAGTGGTGTCGTCAGCTCTTTTCATCATTCTGTTCCACATAGTGGGAAGGTCTTACAGAAATATCAACTCGGCTCTTAAGTCTCACGCTGCACGCGGTACATACAAGATGACAACTCAGAAAAAGAGAAGTCTCGTTACCGCCATTGCGTACAAGGAATTCAGGAGGATGATCGGTTCGACGACCTATATCACCAATGCGGCGGTGGGAGATGTGCTTGCCGTAATACTGGGTGTGGCAACGCTGATCATCGGATTTGATAAGTTAATTGCAGTTGTGACTCAGAATGCACCGGTTGATTCTGCAATTCTGCAACCGGCTATCCCACTGATCGTGTATTTTATGGTGGGAATGATGGCAACCACAGCTTGTTCCCCATCACTTGAGGGCAAGAACTACTGGATAGTCCAGAGCCTGCCTATTGAAAAGAAGACGCTCTATCAGGGCAAGATGCTCTTTAACATGTGTCTGTCGGTTCCTGTGATGGCCTTTACGACCCTGTGCCTGTGCATTTCTGCCAGGGTGCCTCTGATAAATACTGTACTTTATCTGATACTTGGAACTGCCCTTTGTGCTTTCTCTACAGCCTGGGGCTGCGTGTGCGGAATAAAGCACATGAGGCTTGACTGGGAGAATGAAGTGGAAGTTATTAAGCAGGGTCCCGGAGTGGCATGGTACATGCTTCCTAACATGTTCGTGGTTATGATACTCGTGGTGCTTGTAGTATTCCTTGGATTGCGCATAGATCACAAAATTCTGGCACTTGTCTTTATGGCAATCGCAGCAGTTCTGGCGCTACTGAGCTATAGAAGAGTGCTGGCGCTGGCTAAGAAATAGGGGATGGGTTTAGACTCGTTTACGAGCCCGCACCCTTAATATTGTATCTTGAAAAAACACCGGAGCCAAGGGCTGCCCGGGCGCCAAAGAGCGGCGCCCAGCGTACTGTCCCTTGACTCCGGTGTTTTTTCAAGAGTATTGGTCACTAAGGCGGGCATGGTAGGGGGATGAGCAGAGCATTGGTTCTTCCGCCCATGTAAACTGCTGTAAACTGCTGCGGTATTTTCTACGCCCATAGTCCACTTTTTTCTGTATATGTAGAAAAATATTGACCTCATCAGCCTTAAAGTCACGCTATGAGCAACTTTTCTCTTTTTGCATGACTTTTGAGGCGCTTCAAAGTCATGCGGATCAGAAAAAACAGAAAGCGCGTGACTTTGAGGTCATGCGGAAAGGAAAAATGGTCTTTTTGCATGATTTTTATTGAGATTTTTGTCATGCTATACGCGAAAATGCTTCTTGCGCATGTTTGGCTAAATTGGTGAGACATGCGCATTAGAATTGTTGCGTCATTGCATGACTCAAACGTGCAATATAACGCACATATGCAAACGGCAAGGCGCACGCTTTACATCTGAGGGTTCAAATCTTGTTTATTGTCTAAAGAAAGCCTCCTTAGACAATGTCTAAGGAGGCCTTGATATATCTGATATTATAGAACTTTTGAAAGGAAATCCTTAAGCCTCTGGCTCTGCGGATTTTCGAAAAACTCTTTGGGTGTGTTTTCTTCAAGGATCTTGCCTTCGTCCATAAAGAGGACCTTGGTGGCAACTTCTCTTGCAAATCCCATCTCGTGAGTTACGACAACCATGGTCATTCCCTCGTCGGCAAGCTGTTTCATAACGTCGAGAACTTCGCCTACCATCTCGGGATCGAGGGCTGATGTCGGCTCATCAAAGAGCATCATCTCGGGATTCATGCACAGAGAGCGCACGATTGCGATTCTCTGCTTCTGTCCGCCGGAGAGCGAAACCGGATAGACATCGGCTTTATCAAGAAGATTAACCCTCTTTAAGAGCTCTGTGGCCTTTTCTCTGGCCTCTTTTTCACTCATGATCTTAAGCTTGACTGGTGCAAGGATGATGTTATCCATTACGGTGAGATTGTTAAAGAGATTGAAGTTCTGGAAAACCATTCCCATACGCTGCCTGATCTTGTTTATATTGATCTTGGGATCGGTGATCTCCTGAGCATCAAAGTAAATCTCACCGGATGTGGGCCTCTCAAGCAGGTTGAGGCATCTGAGGAAGGTGCTCTTTCCTGATCCTGAAGGGCCTACGATAACAATCTTTTCACCCTTTGCAACTTCATATGTGATACCTGAGAGAACCTTGGTTACGGATCCGTCGGTATTCTTGAATTCTTTATGGAGATTCTTAACGCTTATCACTCTTACGCATCCTCCTTTCAAGTTTTCCAAGGAGTATGGTCAGCAGCTTGATTATCACAAAGTAAACAACAGCTGCACCTATGAGGGGCATGAAAGCATCATAGGTCCTTGAAGCTACCTGGTTTGCCACACGGGTAAGGTCTGCGAGAGAAACGTAACCTACGATCGCAGTCTCTTTTATCAGAGTAATAAACTCGTTCCCCAGGGGCGGAATGACATTCTTGATGGCCTGCGGAAGGATGATGTAGCGCATGGTAGCTGCCTTGGAAAGTCCAAGACTTCTGCCGGCTTCCATCTGTCCCTTGTCAACTGCAAGGATTCCTCCACGGACAATCTCGGAAACGTAGGCTCCCGAGTTGATACCAAAGGAAAGAGATGCCACCAGTATTCCATTGTTGGAAGAGGCCATGATGATAAACCACATGATGAGGAGCTGCAGTACACTGGGAGTTCCTCTGATAATATCCACGTAAACCGTAGCAATGTAGTTAAGGATCGTAGGCTTTCCGTCTTCAGTTGTTGATAGCTTCATAAGGGCCACAACGGTTCCGATTATGATACCGAGTATTCCTGCAAATATGGCAACTTCAAGAGTTATGCCAAGTCCTGCAAGATACTGCTTCCAGCGGTCGCCGGTTATGAAAGCTGCAATAAAGCGTTCAGATAAAGTCATTTATAAGTATTACTCCTCAATGTATTTTTTAACGAGGGCGTCGTATGTTCCGTCTTCCTTGAGCTCTTTAAGTGCTGTGTTGATCTTCTCGGCAAGCTCTGTGTTTCCCTTAGGAAGTGCGATTGCGTAGTTCTCAGGCTCAAAGTCGAAGTTTGTTCCGGGAATAACATCAACCTGATCAGGGAACTGAGCGCCGAATACTTCAGCAGGGTTCTTGTCGACGATGACACAGTCAACACGTCCGTTGTTGAGGTCGTTTACAGCGTCTACTGCTTTATTATAAGCGGATATTTCTGCTCCTTCAATCTCATCGGCAATGAATTCACCTGTTGTTCCGAGCTGAACACCGATCTTGAGACCCTTGAGGTCATCGGCTGTAGCAATTGCTGATCCCTTAGGAACGATTACATCCTGAACAGCTTCGTAGTAAGAATCTGAGAAATCAACAGTCTTCTTTCTCTCTTCGGTAACAGTCATACCTGCGATGGCAACGTCGATCTTGTTTCCGATTGAAGATACGAGAGAGTCAAACTCCATATCCTGGATCTGAACTTCCATGCCGGCCTTCTCACCGATTGCCTTGATAAGTGCAATGTCGAATCCGTCGGGCTTACCGTCATCTCCAACATACTCGAAAGGTGGGAATGCTGCGTTTGTACCAACGATAAGTGCATCGCCTGTGCTGCCGTTTGAGCTGCTTCCGCATCCAACGAGAGAACCAAGGGCTACAATTGCTGTAAGAGCTACTGCTATAATTTTCTTTTTCATAATATTTCCTCCTGCTTTTATACATTTAATGCATAAATATTCACAATTTATGTATAATATAGCAAGGATATTAAAATATATCAAGTCCTAAATTAAAAATAATACAAGAATTATTCTACAATCTGTCCGTAGAAGAGCATCTCGGGATTCTCGCCGCTTGTGAGGATCATGTACTTGAAGGGTTCGTCTGCTGTGAACTCTTTGGGCTCTTCAGGATCTTCAAGGAAGGCTCCCTCTGTCATCATTATTGCAGTTGCGGCAGCGGCTTCGATTCCGGTCTCATCGACTTTGATTTTGGTCTTCTGGATGATATCGGTTATCATCAGAGACATCTCATCGCTCATGAGTGAGAAATCGGCATCGCGTGTGAATGCGATTTCTGCGCCTTGTGCCTTGAGATAATCTATAAGCTCGTTGTTGCTAAAGGATGTCTCATTCTCAAATTTCGGAATTGTTACATTTACGGTTTCATAGGTGGCTTTATTCAGGTTCTCCATGACGTTTTCTGCATCACCCAGTACAAATACTGCACGAATTCCGCCGTTCATAGGAAGTACGACGAACTTGCTTGAATCATCTTCATAGTAGAGGTAGTGGTCCTGGTTGTTCATGAAATCTTTTTCGATGTCTTCACCGCTCAGTGCATGGAATGTTCCCTTGTGTGTTGTACCCTCAAAGAATTCATTTGTCCATGAGGTGCGCAGATACAACGTATTTACAAGAACCAGATCAGCATAAGAGAGGTCGCTGCTGATGCTTGGGATCATGCCGTTTGTGCTCTTGTTTATCCAGCTGTTTACTTTTTCTGTGATCTTGTTCGGAGCCACGTTATCAGCTGTTGCGCCGAAGTTTTCTTTTACATATTTCTTGTAATTGCCGGATAATTTGCCGGTTGCTTTGGTGTTGCGCCAAATGGAATTCTGAATATCGAAGGCGCCGTCAGGCTCTTTGGCATCATCACCATAATAGTCTGAGTATTCCTTAAAATCTTCTTTTGCGCACTTGAGCCACTCGTTAAAGGCATCCTCGGATTCTGTCACGGAAGCATACCATGCATTTACTTCCTCCATGGTTTCAAAGCCCATGGCCTTTATCAGCTTGTCCTTGGTCTCGCCGTCTGCACCTGCTACAGCCAGCGCCAGAGCTGCTCTGTAGGAGGTGGGAGATATCATGAAGTTCTCGCTCTCATAGCCACTATCTTCGATAAAGGATATGAGGCTCTGATTGAAGTCACTGCTCATAACCGCTTCTCCTTCAAGGCTGTCTGCCTCTTCTACTGCTTCTTCGGTAGCGCTTTCGGTTGTTATTCCGCCTGCTGTGGTATCTGAAGGTGACATCATCAAGGTGCTTACGCTTTCGTCGGTCTCGACGGGTTCTGTTTCAGATACTGTGGCCGGTCGCCTTACTGTGATCACGGTTCCTGCAACAATAAGAAGTATCAGTCCTGCGGCAGCCAGAGCATATCTTTCAAAATGGGCTATCTTAAATCTCTTTTTCGCGGGCTTCCCGGCTTCTTCTACATACTTCGGATCGATGCCTCCTACGGCATCGAGAAAATCGTGTTTATTCATAATTCATATCCTCCCTGGTTCAATCTGTCTTTCAGCTTTTCTCTCATTCTGAAGAGTGTGGTCTTAACATTGCTCTGAGTCAGGGAGTATCTCTTACAAATTTCGGAAACGGAATCAAAGTACCAGTACCTGCGGACGAAGATGTTTCGCTGCGCCTCCGGATATTCCTCCAGAAAGCTGTTGATCATATCCGTCAGCTCCATGGCACTTATTTCGGAAAAGACATCGCTCTGTTCGGGAATGCATTCCTGAAGCTCATCTGTAAGCTCGCAGTACAGGGCAGATCTCTTTTGCGCACCCGCTGCCTTTAATCTGTCGATTGCCAGATGTCTTATGATCCTGCCGACAAAGGCAAACAGATAGGTCTTTGGCTCGTTGGGCGGGATGAGATTCCAGGTTTCAAGGTATGCATCGTTCTCGCACTCCTTGCTTGTTTCCTCATTCCCCAGGACATTATTCGCTATTTTTCTCAGTCCTTTTCCGTATTTTTCCGATGTAAAAGAAATCGCTGATTCATCTCTTTTTATGTAGAGCTCTACAATTACGGCATCATCCATACCGAATTTTCCTCCCTTTTTAAGGCCTTCACTCTAAATAGCGACAAATGAACCGGGATGGTTACAAAGTTTTGAAAAAATAAATGACCCCCGGGGACGGAGTCAGGGGACCATTATCTGACAATGGTCTCCATTGCGGTTCGTTTTCAGATAATGAACCCTTGACTCCGTCCCCAGGGGCCAAAATCATTCGCCAAAATCTACGTGGTGGGTGATGAGATAATCACCGCTGTCCAGGCGTTCAAACATCATGGTGAGACTGCTTGTTCCATCGGAACTGGTAAGATAGGCAGTTCTATCGTCGCCATCATGATATTGGTCACCAAATAATTGGCTATACCATTCTAGGAACAATTCCCTGCTGATGACAAGCTTTACTTCTCCGGTTTTCTTTTTGGAGGTATAAACTTTGTCCAGCAAGCCTATAAGATCTTCAACATATTCGTCTATATCGGTGTAGATCTTATCATTGGCTGCACCGAGCTTCTTGGGATCGGGTGCAGCGTTTTCAAGTCCGCTGTATGTCGTTCCGTTGCAGGCGGGAAGGTATCTTGACTGATACATTCTTGTGTGCATCAGGTTCTTTCTGTCGGTCACGTTAAAGAAATCGTAGGTCATGGGGTCGGTGTCGTCCCAGGTAACATCGACATTGTAGTATTCGTCATCGAGCTTTATTATGTTCCAGGCGTGCATCTCGCCGCCCCATCCGATCACAAAGTAGGTAGGTACTCCAAGCTTCTGCATCAGGTACTGGAAGGCCTTGGCGTATCCGCAGCAAACAGTATAGTCGTTTGGAATCGAACTGAAGGCGCTCTGGTCCATGGAGTTGAACATATATGTGATCTTATTTACAAGTGTATCATGGATATATTTCTCTTTGTCATAATCCGTCTCAAGCCCGTTGGCTCCGGCGAGAATCTCATTGGCAACACTGTTAAATCTGGTCTTTGCTTTGTCGACATCAGGAATTTCATCATAAAACTTAAGGCCGACTTTTATGACGGATCCGTTGTAATCAGACTCGTAGTACTTGGTGTTATCCATCCAGAAGAGCTCGGGATGATCATAGAAAACACAGTCCCAGGCAGCTATCCACTGCTTTGGAGTGCATTCTTCAACAGGTCTGAACTCAGCGGTCAGAGCATTTGCGTTGGCATATATCTGCTTGTACAGCTTCTTTTCTTTCTCCCCGAGCATATGATAATAAGGGTAAAAGAGCTCGTCGAACTCCGCATCTTCACCGGTCTCGCCAAGCGGAACCGTATCAGTTATGGTCTGTGCTTCCTGGGGGTCTGTGATTTCGGTCACTTCAGGCTCTGCCAGCTTGGCATCGCTCTTTTTGATGGCCTGGTTCAGGTAGTCATCAAGCTGCAAAAGTCCGTCATCGCCTTCTTCGACCAGCTTCTTATATTCATCATCTCCGGTGTTGTAATCGGATATTGCACTCTCATCCAGTGTATCCGACAGGTCGCGCTTATCGTTGTAGTCATTGTATGATGGTGCTGTATTATCATCCGTCGCCTCGATTACGACATGCTCAAGCTCATCTGCATAGACGAACAGGCTTGGATCCATTGATACGGTGTATTTGGTTTCCTGGGGTTCTTCTTCGCTTTCATCCCCGGCATTAGCCTGCTGAGTCGCAGCTTCATCTTCCTCTTGTGGCGGAACGTATATAGGCCCGATTTTCTGAGCTATACCTGAAGCTGTCTCCCGCACTCCGGGATTTGCAGCACAAAGAAGGATGAGCGCCACAATTAGCACGATCACCCCTAGAATAAAATGTAAAAGCTTATCGACTATTTTCATCTGTGCCTCCGTGCATCCACAAAAACAGTACAATTTTTCAATTGTATTTTATCATTAAAAAGTAAAAAAACAATAAAGACATCATTACATTATTATTACCATTTGGCCTGTTTTCTGAAATAAAAACACAACGCCAAATGCTCTTTTTTGCAGCATAATTTCACTGTTTTCAGTATATTTGTCACAAAGATTTTTTATGGCAAAGAGATATTTTTATACGGAATATAGAATCGTTTATTTT
Organism: Butyrivibrio sp. XPD2006; assembly: GCF_000420865.1. Taxonomy (GTDB): domain Bacteria; phylum Bacillota; class Clostridia; order Lachnospirales; family Lachnospiraceae; genus Butyrivibrio. The sequence continues at coordinate 22,409 of NZ_ATVT01000006.1, read as the reverse complement.
TTGTTAAAAAAGTATTCCTATCCCGACCTGAATATGATATAAGTATGCCTGTTGCAAAATTATGTGGATGGATTTTTTGTAGGAGGAATAAATGGGCGAGAACGGAAATGTTATGCTTTCACAGACGGAGATTGATAAGCTCATAAAGGCAATGGAAGCAGACAAAGAAAAAGAAGAAAAATAAGTGATTCAATTGGGCAAGGAGCCTTTTTAATATTGGAAAAAGAGTGGTATGTGTCATTATACATATCGCTCTTTTTTTATACTTTTTTATACGGACTATTGACATACTACGACTGTCGTATTATATTTACTATGACAGTCGTAGTAACGATGGTCGTAGTATAACAAACAGGAATAGGGAATCGAATATGCAAGAGATCAGCAGCGATGTGATCCGAGGTTACAATGACACCATTATTCTGTTTTTCCTGAGGGAAGAACCCTCCTACGGATATGAGATATCCAGGAATATAAAGACCCTGTCGGAGAACAAGTATCTTATCAAAGAGACTACTCTCTATTCGGCATTTACCAGACTGGAGAAGAACGGCTACATCACATCCTTCAGTAAGGAGGCAGAGAACGGTAAGCGCAGAACTTATTATCAGATAACCGATTCGGGCCTTGAGTACTACCGGGAAAAATGTGAAGAATGGCAGCTGACCAAGGATGTAATTGAGAGATTTATTTCTGAGAAGAATTGAAGTATAGGGGAGAAAAGTGATATGGAAACAATTAAGAATTATCTTGAAACAATGTTTGCGAATTTACCGGACACAGAGGAAACACGCAGAGCTAAGAGTGAGCTTCTTTCCATGATGGAAGATAAGTACAATGAGCTCAAAGCGCAGGGGATGGCTGAGAATGCCATCGTCGGAACCATAATAACAGAGTTTGGGAATATCGATGAGCTCAAGGAATCCCTTGGCTTTGGGAAAGAGCCCAAGCCTGTAACGACAGTTGCGACAATAGAAGACGTTACATATGAGAATACAGGCAAGCGCTTGCTTACCATAGATGAGGCCAATGATTATGCTATGGATAATGCTCTTTGCACCTTTATCTTCGGCCTGGGCGTATTCTTCTGCATCCTTTCACCGGCAGGACCTGTGTTCTTCAGCGGATTTGAAGAACTCTTCGGCAGCAACCCGATAACAAACTTCATTTCAAGCTTCGGCGTTGCATTCCTGTTCCTTTCAGTTGCAATCGGTGTCGGGCTGATACTTCTTTCAGGGACCAAGAGAAAAGGCTGGGAGTTTTTGGATGAAGGAAATTGCGGCCTCGAGAGTGAGACAGAGGAATTTGTAAAAAGAGAAATTGCTGAGAACAATACGAGTCAGAACTTTATGTTTGCGCTTGGCGTCGGATGCTGCATCTGCAGTGTAATACCCGTTACGGTTCTGGGAGCGATGAAGATAGCGGTTCTTGCAAGTGCTGTCGGACCATCACTGCTCTTTGTGCTGGTTGGAATAGGAGTGTTCTTTATTCTTAATTCATCGAGAAAGGTTTCAGCTTATGAGAGACTTCTTTCACTGAATGAGAACACAGCAGAGTAAATAAATTAAATGGTCCCTGGGGACGGAGTCAGCGGTTCATTTTCAGAATATTCTGAAAATGAACCGCTGACTCCGTCCCCAGGGACCATTTTTTATTCATCAATTGTTTTCTTGAAAAGATTTGCCGAATACTCGGTGAAATTATCTTCTACCCAGGCAGTGTACTCCTTGGGAGTGATCACCTTGTCTGCGAAAATCTCTACAACAATGTCATCGTTAACATCCACAACCCTCTTGTACAAAGCAACGATCAGGTCATTTAGAAAAACCTGAGTTCCGGTGCTCGGTAACTGATCCAGCTCGATGAGTGTATCAGTGATTTCCTTGGTGATGTGGTGTTCGTGCTTGATTGCTTCCAGAAGTTCTTGTTCGTTCTTTACCATGATCGATTGCCTCCCCAATTAATGAATGAATTTACACTATTATTCTATCACATTTGCTATAATTTTATTTGTGAAAAACAGTAAATGTGGGAGGATAAAAAATGGCACTGTTACAGGTAAATTATCTATCAAAAGCTCTTTTCAGGACGGTACCGCTCAATGTGATACTTCCTGTGGACAAGATAGACTTTGTATCACTTTCTTACAAAAACAAGGCGGGATATAAATTCAAGACCCTGTACCTTCTTCACGGGCTTTTAGGCAACTACACCGACTGGGTCAGCGGAACCAGGATCCAGCGCTGGGCAGAGGAGAAGGATCTGGCGGTTGTAATGCCCTCGGGCGATAACGCCTTTTATGTCAACAGCCATATCAGATATAACGACTACGCAACCTTTATAGGAAAAGAGCTTGTTGAAGTAACCAGGATGATGTTCCCGTTATCGGATAAGCGAGAGGATACCTATATCGCCGGCCTTTCCATGGGAGGCTACGGCGCTGTGAGAAACGGAATCGTTTATTCCGACACCTTCAGCCATATCGGCGGATTTTCATCGGCGGTTCATCATTTTGAAAAAGATGATAAAGAGAGATTCATGGTGGAATCTCTTTTTGCTGATCTTGATAAGGCGAAAAAGACCAACGTAAATCCGGGCATCGCCTTTGAAGAACTCATAAGTGAAAAAAGACCCCAGCCAAGATTTTACTTATCATGCGGCACGGAAGACGGACTATATGACGCAAACATAAGGCTTCGCGACAATCTCATAAGAAACGGAGCAGATGTCACCTGGAATGAAGAAAAAGGCGGACACGACTGGGATTTCTGGGACAGTCAGATAAAGAAATTCATTGACTGGCTTCCTTTGGAGGAGGCGCAGAACGGCCTCGGCAGCGGAAACGTAAAGATCACAGACCAGTCACTGTAAAAAACAATCGGGGGAATAAGTATGGGGAACGGAATTGATAAAAGGACCAAGTGGTGTTACTGCGTGGGCGCCACAGGCCGGGATGCAGCATATGTACTGGTGAGCATGTTTGTTCTGACTTACGTCCAGTACACAATGAAACTCACAGTGGCACAGTTCTCCGTAATATCTGCAGCCATGGTGGTATGCATGGTATGGGATGCGGTGAACGATCTGCTGATGAGCACAATAATAGAAAACTGTCACTTTAAGAGCGGTAAGTTCAGGCCCTTCATAATAGTCGGAGCCATTCTGAATGCCGTCGTGATAATCACGATGTTCACGGTAAGACCGACGGGCTGGGCTTTTGTCTTTTTCTTCAGCTTCATTTATCTGTGCTGGGGAATGACCTACACTGTCAACGACATTGCCTACTGGGGTATGCTTCCAAGCCTTTCAAGCGATCCCAAGGAGAGGGATGGCCTTGTTACACTCATGGGAATATTTGTATGCGTCGGACAGTTCCTGATTGCGGGAATAGTACCCATAGTCATCGCAGGAAACGCGGTAATGGCCTTCAGGGTCACAGCCCTTATTGTTGCCCTTGGCTTCGTTGCGTTCCAGACCCTGACCTATCTTGGAGTAACTGAGACCAAAAGACATGACGACAATAACAAGGTTAGCTTAAAGGGCATGGCTGGGATCCTTGCAAGGAACGATCAGCTCATCGCGGTGGGAATCGCATATATCCTCTTCTGCGTGGGGCAGCAGCTTTTGTTTCTTCTTGCGCTTAACTTCTTTTATTTCCAGTTCGGCTATTCCGCCAGCGGAAACCTTGTGACAATATTTACTGTTATGTATGGCCTTGGAACGCTCCTTGCGCAGTTCGCGTATCCGATCCTGTCCGGGAAGTTTTCAAGAAACAGGATCATCACCTGTGCGCTTATATGCCTCGTGATATGCTACCTGATATTCCTTGGGTATGGCTATGTTATTCCGGCGAATATAATTCTTCTGAACATCCTCGGCTTTGTGATTTTCTTTTCACAGGGACTTTATAACCTGGCTGTCATCGTTATGGTAAACAACACCATTGAGTACGATGAGTACAAACATGGAGAGCGCCACGACAGTATAATCTCAGCCATCAGGTCCTTTGCCGTAAAATTATCCAACGCCCTGAATCAGGCTGCGGCTTCTCTGATACTGATAATCAGCGGAATCTATGCCGTAAGTCAGAATATCAGCGCACTGGAGATGGAAGTCGGTGCAGGTACCATGGACAGAGAAACAGCTCTTGTTCAGGCGGATGGCTTTATCAGTACGGTCCTTCCGTCCCAGACCCTGACGCTGAGATTCGGTATGGTCTTTGTTCCGCTTCTGATGATGACAGGAGCGTATCTTATACTCAGAGCAAAGTACAAGATTGATGAGAAAGAGTACGACAGAATCGTTGCGGAGATAGCCAAAAGACAATTATAATGGAGTAAGAAACCGGAAACAGATAGGAGGAGAGCATGACAGACAGAATTGAAGTATTTACACACAGCAGCATCAGGATAAAAGGAAACTCTGCAACTATTTATATCGATCCCTTTAAGATAAGAGAGGAATTCCGGGATGCTGACTATATCTTTATCACACATTCGCATTACGACCATTTTTCCATTGAGGACATTTTAAAGGTCGCCACAAATGATACCATTTTAGTGGTTCCCGAGAGCATGATCGACGATGCCAAGGAAATTGAGAGAAAGGTAAAAGAGATTGCGGCAGTAAGGCCGGGTACAGCGGTTGATATCGAAGGTCTTAGTGTGGAAGCAATTCCTGCATATAACAACATCAAGCCCTTCCACCCGAGGAGAGCTGAATGGGTGGGCTATATCCTGACAGTTGACGGTAAGCGCATTTACATCGCTGGCGACACAGGACTGACTAAGGAATCCAAGATTGTTAAGTGTGACATCGCACTTGTGCCAATCGGCGGTACCTACACCATGGATGCCAAGAAGGCAGCAGATCTCATAAACACCATTAAACCTGAGGTTGCGATTCCGACCCACTATGGAAGCGTGGTTGGTAAACCTCATGATGCCGATACTTTCGCCGGTCTTGTCAAGGAACCGGTACAGGTTGTCACCAAGATCCAGTATTTTGACTGAGGCAAAAGAGATGGAAGATAACTATAACAATCTGAGAGATAACAATGAAGAAGCAGCAGACGGCGGCAGGGATATAGCAGGAGCGGTAGAGCGTATCACCCGCATGGAGATGGCTTTTGATAAGGCCAAAGAGCTGATGGCAGAGAAAAATCCGCAGCTCAAAAAAGAGTCGCAGCAGCAGATGAAAGCCCTTATCACTGCGCTTGATGCCTATTATACGAGCCATGTCTGGAAAAGAGATTTCGCCCTTGATGAAGAGGGACTTCTTCCTGACGACTTAAAGAGGGGAGTACTTTCCGAGGACGGAATTTATAATCTACTGGAAGAGCAAAAAGAGTCATCCAAGCTCTGTGTTATTTTCCCGGGGCTTGGTTATCATTCGGACAAGCCGCTTCTTTACTATTCCAAAAAGCTTGCGCTTCAAAGCGGATATGAGATAACTGAAGTACAGTATAAGATGAACTGGTCAATTCCGGAGATCAAAAACGACGAAAAGAAGATGGCGCAGGCTATAGATCTTTTTACGGAGCAGACACTTGAGCAGCTTACGAACACCGATTTTGAGCAGTATTCCAAAGTGCTGTTTGTGGGCAAGAGCATCGGAACAGCCATTGCAGCCAGGGTGGACAAGCAGTTGGGAATAGGAGCCGATCATCTGGTATTTACTCCGGTGCCGATGACTTTTGATTATCTGGATGGGGATAGGAGCGTTGTCTTTCACGGCCTTTCCGATCCCTGGTGTGACAATAGGGTTGTTGAGAAGGCCAAGGATAAATTGGGGTTTGACTGCTTTTTGTATCCGGATGCCAATCACTCTCTGGAGTGCCCGGATGTTAACAGAAGTATAGAGCTTGTTTCGGAAGTAATGAATATAGTTGAAGAGGTACTTTCTATCAGATTTTAACAGCAAGCAGGAGGAGAAAAATGCCGGGACCGGGTTTTCATGGGGGATTGGGACCGAGAGGTTTTTTAACTGATGAAGAAAAAAAGAATCTTCCGCAGGTGGACAAAAAGCTCCTGCTGAGGATTCTTTCATATATGAAGCCATACTGGCTTCAGTTTATGTTTGTCTTTGTGGCGATACTTATCAGCGCTGTGGTAGGTCTTTTGCCGTCAATCATCACAGGTAAGATTGTGGATGAGGCCCTTATAAACAAAGATATGGCGTTGCTCATCCGCCTTCTATTCATGGCGTTTGCAACTCTTGCAGCCTCGCAGATCGTAGGGGTGCTGGAGCGTTACATAAACGCATGGATCGCACAGCGCATCATCTATGACATGAAGAACGAGATGTATCATCATCTGCAGTACATGCCACATTCTTTTTTTACCACAGAGAAACAGGGTGATATCATAACCCGCATGAATACTGATATAAGCGGAGTCAGCAGCGTGATTTCCGGAACACTCTCAAGTGTTGTTTCAAACGCAGCGACGCTGATAACTACACTGGTTGCGCTCTTTGCCATGAGCTGGAAGCTGGCTATTGTTGGAGTTATCATCATTCCGCTTCTGATACTTCCAACCAAGAGAGTAGGTAAGAACCAGTGGAAGATCCGCACAGATTCTCAGGCCAAGAACGATGAGATGAATCAGCTGATAAATGAGACACTGAGCGTCAGCGGTTCCATGCTGGTCAAGCTCTTTACCAGAGAAGAGCGGGAGTTTGAGAAGTTTAAAAAGACAAATGAAGAGCTCACGGCGTTAAACCTGAAAGAGCAGCGAAGCGGAAGCTGGTTCAGAGTCGTGATGGGGATGTTCACTCAGGTAGGACCGCTTCTTATGTACTTTGCCGGCGGCTACCTTATCATATCCAAAATGGATGAGAGCCTTACAGTCGGCATGATCACGGCCATGGTTGCCCTGATAAACAGACTCTATCGCCCGGTTCAGGAGCTTTTAAATCTTCAGGTTGACTTCACAAGAAGCCTTGCGCTCTTTACCAGGATATTTGCCTACTTCGATATGAAGAGCAATATTGTTTCACCTGAAAACGGCAAAAGACCTGATGTCCGCTGCAAAGATATTGAGTACAGCCACGTGAAATTCTCCTATGATCCGGAGGTTCCGATCCTTAAGGATATTAACTTCACGGTGCCGGGAGGCAAGATGTATGCCATCGTTGGTCCGTCAGGCTCCGGTAAATCCACCGTTGTAAACCTGATCCCGAGGCTATATGATGTGCTTGGGGGATCCGTTAAGATAGGCGGCGTTGATGTCCGCGACTTTGATCTCTCATACCTTAGAGAGAATATCGGAGTGGTGACTCAGGAGACATATCTTTTCAACGGAACAATAAAAGAGAACCTCCTGTATGCCAAGGAAGATGCCACCGACGAAGAACTGATCGAGGCCTGCAAAAACGCCAATATCCATGACTTTATCGCATCCCAGCCAGAAGGCTACAACACCATGGTGGGCAACCGCGGACTAAAACTCTCGGGCGGTGAGAAACAGAGGCTCTCAATTGCGAGGGTAATCCTGAAAGACCCCAAGATACTTATTCTAGATGAGGCCACCAGTGCCCTTGATTCAATTTCCGAGAACGCAATACAGGATGCTTTGGAGCTCCTGATGCAGGGCAGGACCAGCATAGTGATCGCCCACAGACTCTCGACTATTCTAAAGGCAGATGCCATACTGGTAGTCAAGGATGGCGTCATCGCCGAGCAGGGATCTCACGAATCACTTCTTGCTCTTAACGGGATATACAAAGAACTCTATGAAACCCAGTTCAGACTGGTCCTTGATATGGAGGGCGAGGGAGACGTGCAGAAAACCGATTACTGGGGTAATATAGAGGAAGATACAATCGGCTTCTAGCCACAAAGGAGATTTATTATGAACGAAACAGTAACACTTACAATCGGCAAGCAGAAGAACATTGCTCTTATCGCCCACGATGGCAAGAAAGCAGAGCTTATTCAGTGGTGCAAGGACAATTCAGAAATATTAAAAAGACATTTTCTCTGCGGAACAGGTACCACAGCCCGCATGATAACCGACGCGACAGATCTTCCGGTAAGAGGCTACAATTCAGGCCCTCTCGGAGGAGATCAGCAGATCGGTGCCAAGATAGTTGAGGGCAAGATTGACTTTGTAATATTTTTTTCAGACCCGCTTACAGCAGCTCCTCATGACCCTGATGTAAAGGCGCTTATGAGAATTGCACAGGTCTATGACATTCCTTTTGCCAACAACAAGGCAACAGCGGATTTCCTCATCAATTCCAGGTTTATGGATGAGGAGTACGACCACGAAGTTATCAATTTCAAGCAGAATATTGCTAACAGAGCGGAAACTCTTCCTACACAGATGTAAAACAAATTTAAAAAAAGGAGAGAAAGATTATGCAGAGAGTAGTAGATTTTTTGAAAGAAGCAAACACATATTACCTTGCAACAGTTGACGGAGATCAGCCAAGAGTAAGGCCTTTTGGAACAGCACATATTTTTGAAGGCAAGCTTTACATTCAGACAGGTAAGGTAAAAGACGTTTCCAAACAGATCCATGCCAATCCCAAGGTTGAGATCTGTGCTTTCCACAACGGAGAGTGGCTCAGAGTAGCCGGAGAGCTTGTTGAGGATGACAGAGTAGAAGCAAGACAGTCCATGCTGGATGCTTATCCGTCACTTCAGGGAATGTACAAAGCTGATGACGGAAACACAGAAGTATTCTACTTCAAGAACGCTACAGCTACATTCAGCTCATTTACAAAAGCACCTGAGACTGTTACATTCTGATCAAAAAAATATTTAAGGAGATTTAACCGGATATGTTGTTCTTTTTGATGCAGCCTGCCGTTATGTACAGCGGGATGCTTGTTGCAGCTGCAGCTATACCTGCAGTGTTTCTTATGATCAAAGTTTATCGTTCTGACAGACTTGAGAAGGAGAGTCCGTATCTTATCAAAAAGCTTATTTGGGCCGGACTGTTTTCGGTGCTTCTTGCTCTGGTAGAGGAAACGGTACTTTCACTGATACTTGGCTTTTTTGTGCCGGTGGAATCATCGCTTTATAACATCATCATGTTCTTTGTTATTGTGGCCTTTGCCGAGGAGACTTCCAAATATCTTTTCATGTACAGAAAGACCTGGAAGAATCCTGAGTTCAACTGCCAGTATGACGGAGTTGTATATGCAGTGATAACATCTCTTAGCTTTGCACTTTTTGAAAACATCACTTATGTGATCAGCTATGGCTTCGGTACGGCGCTGATAAGAGCTGTCACAGCGATTCCGGGACATGCGTGCTTTGGCGTGTTCATGGGTGTTTTCTATGGCATAGCCAAGCGCTGTGATTACAGAAGAAATACTTCAGGAGCATCGTTCTTCAGATGCATGGCAATACTGGTACCGGCTCTTTTGCACGGAGCATATGATTACATTGCAACCATGGATGTAGAGGGTGATGACTGGTCCTTCATTGTGTTCATAATCATCATGTTTGTCATCAGTTATATCCTCATTGGCAAGCAGGCAAAAAAGGACAGACCTATAATATATTAATTAAGAAAGCATAAAATTTTTGTTAAGAATGTGCTAGTCAATGCTAAGAATGTCCGATTTTTTGTAAATAAAACCTAACTTATAATGACATTATCAAGACAGGATAATGTCATTATTTTTTTGAGAAAAGGGAGGTTTTGTAATGAAAAGAAGAGTTATTTCAGTAATCATGACAGCAGCTATGGTTCTTTCACTTGCAGCCTGCGGCGTTCAGGCTCCTGAAGCACCTGCACAGACAGAAGCACCCGCTGCAACAGAAGCAGCACCTGCAGCAGAGGCAACAACAGAGGCACCCGCAGCAGAAGCACCTGCAGAGCCTGCAGCTGATGCGATCACACTGGTTATGGCAGAGGTTAACCCTCTTGACACAATCGTTGGTATGACAGACCAGAAGTTCAAGGAAGAGGTTGAGGCAAGATCAAACGGATCTATCCAGATCGACCTTCAGGCTAGTGGTGTTCTTGGATCAGAGAACGACGTGCTTGATTCAATGCTTGGCGGCGGCGGAACAATCGATATGTCCCGTATTTCAGCTTTCGCTCTTACAAGTTACGGCGGACAGAAGTCAATGCTTCTTTCACTTCCATACATCTTCACAAGCCGTGATCACTTCTGGAATTTCGCAACATCAGATCTTGCACAGGAATTCCTCAGAGAGTCTTCAGAGAACGGTTCAGGTGTAAGAGGTCTCTTCTACGGTGAGGAAGGTTTCCGTCATTTCTTCACATCTTATGAGATTTCAGACATCAACTCATTCAAGGGCAAGAAGATCCGTGTTTCTAACGACCCTATCATGAATGGTCTTGTTGAAGGCCTTGGAGCATCTCCTACAGTTGTAGCATTCGGTGAGCTTTATTCAGCTCTTCAGACCGGTGTTGTTGATGGTGCTGAGCAGCCTATCGCAAACTACAAGTCAAATGCATTCCCTGAGGTTGCACCTTACATGATCCTTGACGGACACACACTTGGTGCTATCCAGGTAGTTATCACAGACGAAGCATGGAACAAGCTCTCTGCTGAGCAGCAGCAGGTTCTTGTAGATGCCGGCAAGGCAGCTTCAGAGTACAACCGTTCAATCTCAGAAGAGAAGGAGAACGAGGTTCTCGAAGAGCTCAAGGCTGACGGTGTTCACATCATCGAAGTTGATGACATCACACCTTGGCAGGAAGCAGTTAAGCCTGTAATCGAAGAGAACATCAAGGGTCTCGAGGATTACTATCAGCAGATCGTAGACATGAAGTAATTTACTTTCGAATTTTAAACCACAGAAAAGAGGCTATATGAAACAATTCTTTGCTGCGGTAGATAAGATCAAGCCTATATACGATGTTGCTTATAAGGTGGTACTTTTCATATGTAAGCTCTTGCTGGTGGCGGATATTCTGATCACCAGCATGAGCGTCCTTGGAAGATACGTGTCTTTTGTTCCGGACCCTGCATGGAGTGAGGAGATCGTCCTCACACTTATGTCTTACATGGCAGTTCTGTCAGCGGCCCTGGCAATCAGACGCGGAGCCCACATTCGCATGACCGCGCTTGATGTTTATCTCCCCAAAACGCTTATTAAAATATTAGATCTGCTTGCAGATGCCTTTATTATGGTTCTGGCATTTGTAATGCTTATTGTTGGTTGGCAGTATGCAACTACACTGGGTGCCAAGGCATCCTATATATCACTGCCGAAGCTTTCAAAGTTCTGGATGTATTTCCCTATTCCTATTGCGGGATTTGCTATGATCATCTTCGAGCTGGAAGCTCTTTACAACCATATAAAAGGATTTTTTATAAAGGGGGAGGATAAGTGATGGCTGTGAATTCAACTGCCATTGCGATATTGCTGGTCAGCTTTATCGTAATGATCTTTCTAAGATTTCATATCGCTTATGCGGTAGCACTTTCATCTATCTTCTGCCTTTTGTACCAGGGACTTCCCCTTACAACAGTATGTCAGCAGATGGTTAAGGGCATCAGCTCATTCAGTCTTATGGCTGTACCTTTCTTTATCACAATGGGTTGCCTGATGGGCAGCGGTGGTATATCCGAGAAGCTGATTGACCTTGCTGACTCCTGTGTAGGATGGATGACAGGTGGAATGGCGATGGTTAACATCGTTGCTTCATATTTCTTCGGAGGAATTTCAGGATCTGCTGCTGCAGATACTGCTTCTCTCGGAAGTATCCTTATTCCTATGATGGTTGAACAGGGATATGATGATGATTTTTCAACGGCGGTTACAATTACCTCATCCTGTGAGGGACTGCTTGTTCCGCCCAGCCACAACATGGTTATCTATGCCATGAGTGCCGGCGGCGTTTCTGTAGGAAGTCTGTTCCTTGCAGGATATCTCCCGGGAGCACTCCTTGCAGCATCTCTTATGATCGGCTCTTACATTATTTCAAAGAGACGTCACTATCCCAAGGGAGATGCATTCAGTATTAAGAAGTTTGCTAAACAGCTCAGTATTTCCTTCTGGGCTCTGGCGGCTATCATTATCGTTGTAGTGGGCGTTGTAGGCGGTGTGTTTACAGCTACCGAGTCAGCAGCTATTGCTGTTATCTACAGCCTTATTGTCAGTGTATTTATCTATAAGGGACTGGATTGGAAAGGCGTTTGGAAGACCCTTGAACAGTGCATAGACACACTTTCAATCGTCATGATCCTCATCTCAACTTCCAGTATCTTCGGATATTGCCTGACAACACTGCACGTGCCGGATCTTGCTGCCAACGCAATCATCGGCCTTACAAGAAACCCGGTTCTTATCGCACTTCTTTTGAACCTGATCCTTCTTGTACTTGGTTGTATCATGGATATGGCGCCAATCATCCTGATTGCAACACCTATCCTTCTTCCTATCGCAACATCAATTGGCATCAACCCTATCCAGTTTGGTATAATGATCATACTTAACTGTGGTATCGGACTTTTAACACCTCCTGTAGGTGCGGTACTGTTCATTGGTTCTGCGGTTGGAAAAGTTAAGATGGAGAAAGTAGTTAAGGCAACACTGCCATTCTATCTGTGCATGATCGTTGTTCTTATGCTGCTTACATTCATACCTGAGATCAGTATGTTCCTCCCGAATTTACTGAGCAAATAAAGGTTTCCGAAAGGTCTTTTTATGGAATACAGATTTAAATGCGATGTTAAGGCCTTGGATCTTTGGAAGATGGCAATGACCAGGACATACAAGTCACTTGTTGGACTGGTCAACGTTATCTTCACAATAGCAATGATCCTTCTCACAATACGTTTTTGGGCCGAGACATCTGATCTATTCAGAGTACTTATGGTGCTGGGATGCATTCTTTTTCCCATCATCCAGCCCCTTGCAATCTACGGCAACAGCGTCAAGCAGCTGGAGAATCTGCCAAGGGATATGGAGCTTCTCTTTAATGAAGGCGGCGTTCGCGTCTTCGTCGGGGATGAGAGCGAGCTTCTGCGTTGGAACAGAATAAAGAACGCTATCAGGAGAAACAATATGATCGTGGTAATGTCAGATGACAGCCACGGATACATGCTCACCAACAGAGTCCTGGGTGATCAAAAGGAGGAGTTTTATCAATATATCTGTAAGAAGATCAGAGGCTAGTTTTAATTAGTAATTTAAAAGAGGCAGCGCTATAATTATTGATATAACTATAACGCGGTCTCTTATTTTTTGATTATGGACAAAATACGAAATTTCTGGGAAACTCTCACGATTAAAAACAAAATAAGGGTCTTCACCATCAGCGTGTTTGTGGCACTGGCTCTGGCGGTGCTTTTCGACGCATGGGTCGTTAAACTCTTTACCAAGGACTTCAACGACATCATGGAAGACAACTCGAAGGGCGGAGAGATCGTCAATGCCATAAAGCGTGAGACAGACGCCTTTGACGAGTATATCCGCGGTACCGGCTCCACAGATCAGGAAGCCTGGGAAAAGAGTGTCAGGGACACCGAGGCTGCTATCAATGCAGTTCCGCTCGACTATACCCATCTTGGGGATACAAGGTTTGCAGTACTTCAGTCTCTTCGGAGCGCCTATGAGGTTTACTGCAGCAAGCGAAATCAGGTCATAACGGACTATCAGTCCGAGAATATATATGTAGACAAACTCTATGATGTTTACAACATGCAGAAATATCTATCGTCTTATGCCCAGAGATTTGTGGACTTTACAATGCAGGAGGGCAATGAAAGCTACAGAACAATGCTTCCTGTGATCACCAGAGTTCCCTTTATAACGGCGGGTCTCAGTGCGGTTTTATTCTTCGCGATAATCCAGATCTCGCAGATGCTCAACAGCAGCGTTACAGCGCCGGTTTTAAAGCTTGCTACCGCATCCAGGAGAATTGCCAACAATGACTTTTTTATAGACGATGTTGTGGTGGACAACAAGGATGAGCTTGGACAGATGGTCTCAGCCTTCAACAAGATGAAGTTTGCCACGGGCGAGTACATCAAAGCTATGGAGGAAAAGAGGGAAGCGCTGGATCAGCTCCATGTTCAGGAGCTTGAGAATCTTGAGATTGAGAAGCAGATGGAGACCATGAACTTAGAGCTTCTTAAGAGTCAGATCAATCCGCATTTTCTTTTCAACACTTTAAATGTCATCGCGGGAACAGCCAATCTTGAGGGCGCGCAGACCACCGAGCAGATGATAGAAGCCCTGAGTTCACTGTTCAGATATAATCTTAAGACTCAGGCAAAAGAGTCTATCCTGGCCCAGGAGCTGAAGATCTCCAGGGACTACATGTACCTTCAGAAGATGAGATTCGGCGACAGAGTTCAGTTTGAAGTTGAGTGTGACGTGGATGAGAACAAGATAATTGTTCCGACATTCACTTTCCAGCCGCTTTTGGAGAATGCCATAATTCATGGTATTTCGCCGAGAGTCGAGGGCGGTAAGGTTACTATCCGCGTTCGGCAGCAGGAAGATAAGCTTCTTATCGATGTGGCTGATACAGGAGCGGGAATGGATGAAGAGACTCTTGGCAGGATCAGGGCAAAGCTTGAAGGTGGTGAGGATACACCTCTTGATGAAGACATTGTCGGCATCGGACTTGGAAATATCAACAGACGCATAAAGGGTATGTACGAGGGCGGAAGACTTGAGATAGACAGTGTTCTCGGCGAGGGAACAACAATCATGATGGCACTTCCACTTCACAGAATCGATGACTAAAGGAGCAGCAATGTACAGAATACTGGTTGCAGACGACGAGCCTATTGAAAGGCTGGTCATAGACAAGAAAATAAAGAATTTCTTCCCGGATCAGGCTGAAGTTTTTTTGGCAGAAAACGGCATACAGGCGGTTGATATCTTCAAGGAAAAAGACTGCCAGATTGCGATTCTTGATATCGAGATGCCCGGCATGAACGGTCTTGACGCAGCAGCTGAGATCAAGAAATTTAATCCCGACAGCAGCGTTGTTTTTCTGACTGCCTTTGACGAGTTTAATTATGCCAAAAGAGCTATCGAAATAAGGGCTCTTGATTACCTGCTTAAGCCCGGTTCTGACGAGGATCTGGTAAATGTGCTGGAGGAGGCCTTCCATATCTGTGACAGGAGCGGCGCCGGGACCGGTAATGAGCGAGAGAGTTCATTTACGCAGGCGCCCAATCAGGATGAGAGTGATGCTCCGCCAAATGTCTTTGTGGGACAGGTTCAGGAATACATTGAAAATCACTATAAAGAGGACATCGCACTTTTGGATGTGGCAGGAGTCTTCGGGTATTCGGACGTTTACTTCTGCAAGCTTTTCAAGCAGAACTTTGGGAAGAACTTTATTACCTTCCTCAACGAGTTCAGGATGAATAAGGCAAAAGAGCTTTTGGCAAATCCTGCGATCAATATCAAGGACATCAGTGCCCTGGCAGGTTACAGAGATGCGAACTACTTCACAAGAGTCTTTAAGCGCATGGTTGGCAAGACGCCGAGTGAGTACAGAAGCGGGGTTACAGGGATATGAATAAAATAAGGCGATACATTTGCATAGCCGTAGCTGCCTTGTTGCTGCTTGTTCTTGTACCTTACGGCATTCATCTTATCAGGGACAAAAGAGCTAAAGAGGAAGCTCCTGAATATGTCTTTCTCTACGCGGAGAACCAGATTGCAGATTACCCCACAACTCAGGGAGCTAACAGGTTTGCAGACCTGGTCTTTGAGAGAACGGATGGAAGGATCAAGATCCTGGTTAAACCTGATGCAGAGCTTGGCAGTGAGATGCAGGTTATACAGCAGATGCAGTACGGAGGCATTGCGTTTGCCAGAATATCTCTGTCTCAGCTGGCTGAGTATATCCCCGAGATGAATGTTCTTCAGATGCCTTATTTGTACAGCGGACCTGAACATATGTGGAGGGTTCTTGACGGTGAGATTGGGGATGAATTTCTTTTAAAGACCCGTGAACATGATCTGGTGGGACTGTCCTGGTATGATGCCGGTGCGAGAAACTTTTACAGCACAAGCCCTATCACATGTCTTGAGGACATTAAAGGCATGAATATAAGAGTTCAGGAATCCGACATGATGGCTGACATGGTATCGGCTCTTGGAGCAAATCCTTCCAAGATCGTATATTCCGAAGTATATTCAGCGATTGAGCAGGGAATAGTGGATGGCGCTGAGAATAACTGGCCTTCATACGAGGCCATGAGACACTATATAGTTGCCAGGTACTATACGATAGATGAGCACACCAGAGTACCCGAGCTTCAGATCTGCTCCAAGGCTGTCTGGGATAAGCTCTCAGAGGATGATCAGAAGATCCTGGAGGAATGCGCGAGAGAATCTGCTTTGTATGAGAGGACTCTTTGGGCAGAGAGAGAAAAGAGCTCCAGAGAGGTGGCAGAAGAGAGCGGGATAACCGTTATTGAACTATCTCCTGAGGAAAAGCTGCGCTTCCGTAATGCAATGGCTTCTGTATATACCAGATACTGCGGAGATCAGATGGATGTGCTCAAGGCTATAATGGAGTACTGAGAAAGGGATTACTGTTTATGGAAAAAGTCTATTCCATCATAATTGCATTGGTTGTAAGCTTTGTAACCGTAACCGGAGGAATGGTTGATCTTCCGGTGGAGGAAGCTCCCGTGCAGAAAGCTGCAGAGCAGGTGGCTGATACAACACAGACTGTGGGATACGGCAGGATCCTTTTCGTTGGAGATTCAAGATCTGTGGATATGTTCTCGGCATCCGAAGAGAGGATACTGGGGCAGAGTATTGACGGTATGACGGTTTACTGCCAGGATGCGGCAAATTATAACAATATGGTCACTTGGATTGATGGCTATGGCACGGACAATTTTGATACTCTGGTGACCTGGATGGGATGTAATAACTTCGGAGATTTCAGTGAGTATGGTCCATACTATGACGGACTTATTGCCAAAGGGAAGACTATTGTGGCATGTACGGTTGGCCCTACCGTGGATGAATGTCTTTTGTATGGAAAAGACTATCTGTATTATCCTAATGCAAATCAGATAAATTATAATAACTCGCTGGTGGCCTGGGCCAATAAAAGAGGAGTAAAGATCATTGATCTCTACTCCTACATCAGTGACAGTACAAGTATTTATGCCAATCCCGAGGATGGCATCCATTATTTTCCTCAGCCGACTACGGAACTGTGGAATTATATAAAAGCTAATCTGAAATAACTACATAAACTCCTGAAGGGCTGCTGAATACATGTTTTCATCAGTTATGCCTTCATCACTTCTGAGCTTTGTGGCAATGCGGATATTAAGAGTTATGCTGTTGCCGCTGAGCTCTTTTATTTTTTCCAGTTCACTAAGGAGCCTGTTTTTGAGATCATCAAGTTCTGAGGGCCCTGTTATATTTGTCAGGATGGCAAAGTCAGAAGCAAGGCACTTCGCAACGGCGCAGCTTCCGCCGGTGACTTCAAGTATTGTCTCCCCTATTTTTTTAAGCAGATTGTTTCCAAATTCTTCACCAAAGTCGGTGAGTATGCGGTGATGAGTATCGTTTCTGAGTATCAGCAGGGCATAGTCAACGCCGTTTTCCCGATAGTTATGGGAATAGCTTTTTGAGACATCAGTCAGGGAATTGAGATTCATAAGTCCGGTCACGCTATCAATATTCCGCTCCTGATAGAGCTTATCAAGTCGCTCCAGTTCATGATCAACATCTATGAAATATCCCATCAGCCCAACTATCTGACCATTCTCATAAATGGGACTCTTATTGGCCATAATATTGTGGACAACGCCGTTTATAATGCATTGTCCCGGGGAGTTTTTTACATAGGAACCTTTTGTAATGACATCAAACTCATCGTCCTGATAATTTGCATCATTAATGTGCCATTTCATGTCCTCGTCAGTCTTTCCCTGCAGTTCTTCGATGGTAAGTTCATAGTAGTCCAGAAAAGCCTGACTGGCGCCTAAGAATCTGCGGTCTTTATCTTTCCAGAAGAATTTGATGGAAGCATTAGCTAAGATGTTTTCCCACATCTTGGTAAAGAGTGAAGGATCCATGTTTTGGCTTCCATAATCCGTTATGTTGAAAGCACTATTGTTGCTGGAAAGGAATTTCTGCGCATCATCGGCAGTGGCTTTGGTGCTTATCATGTATTCTTTTCCGTGAGTGCCCGGAACAAGCATTATGGCTATTTCACGCCATTTGTAATTTCCGTCAGGTTGCTTGATCCTGAAAATATTTTCAATATAGCCTTTCTGGGATCTGTCAATTTTCTCGCCTACAGTTTTAAAGTCGGCAAATTCCAGGAATTTAGCTCTGTCTGTTATTGCAAGAAAATCATCAGCCATTGTTTTAATGTGATCTGACAGATTATTTGAGCCTTTTACAACCCTGCCGGAGTAGGCAAAATCCCCAAGAAGTGGAGTAATAGTGTTTTTTTCGGCATTGACTATCAAAACAGACTCAAAAATATGATTAAGCTCTTTGAGCTTGTTGGTAACATTATTTTGCTTTTTAAGGTTGGTATCCATGGAAATATTGCGGTTAGATGCCCTGATGATATGCTTTCCGTTATGTTCCGCAATCTCTTTTGCCTGAAGTGACAAAATGTTTCCGTTGTATGTATAGTAGAAGGTCTCCAGATTCTTGGTAGATTCTATTGTGTTTGCAAACTCACGGTATTTCTTGAGCAGTGGAGATTTTGTCTGGTAGATGAGCTTGTCAAGCTGTTCAAGCGGGATAGAGGTCTTTAGCTGAATTTGACGCTTATACTCATCATTCATGAAAAGAGTCCTGAAGTTCGTTCCATCGTCTTCAATTATTTCAAGAGGCTCATCCGTATACCTTGCGGCAAAACTTGCTACCTGGTAGTAGTTGCGCCATTGTCTCTCTTCAATTGTGATACCGAATTCCGAAATATGGTCAAAGAATTCATCTATAGGCATAGGCTGCCCATAGAAGTAACCCTGAAGCTTTCCGCATCCAATGGACTTTAAGAATTCAATCTGTTCGGCTGTTTCAACACCCTCTGCCAGGGTCATGATATTGATATCTTTTGCCATGTTTATTGCAGACGTCATGATGGATTTGGATTTCTCAGTAAAAGAACTGAGGAAATTCATATCCATTTTAAGAGTATCAAAAATGTAATCTTTAAGAAGGGTAAGCGAAGAATAGCCGCTTCCAAAGTCGTCCATCCATACTTCGTAGCCTGCATTTCTGAAGCTTTCGATCACTTTGGACATCAGATCGGCATCTGATACGATCATGCTCTCGGTTATTTCAATGTGGATATAGTCCCTGGGAATGTCATATTTCTCGACAGCGCCTTCTACGAGCTTAAGCATATCCGTAGCTTCAAAGTCAAGACGCGAAAAATTAACCGATACAGGAACGGCAATGAGACCTTTTTTTATACGTTCTGAGATGTCTGAGCATACCTTTTCAACAATCCAGCAGTCCAGCTTGTGTATCTGGCGGCTGGCTTCGAGAGCACCTATGAACTTGTCTGGGGAAAGAAATCCGACTTTTGGATCAATCCATCTGGCAAGGGATTCTGCACCACAAAGCTGCCCTGTGAGCGTGCGAATAACCGGCTGATAATATACCTTTATCCAGTCGTTTTCAAGGGCAGCGTCGATATTTTTGATCACGTATTCCGCGATCAAACGGGTATCAGGGTGGTTTTGATCGCCAGATGACATTTACGAAATCTCCATAACAAATTAGTGCTATATTGAGCATGGCACATAAAATGCAGGAGTTCATAAACAAAAAATAAACTTTTTAATACTTTTACTGTTTTCTCAGATTCTGCAGCTTGCTCTTGTCAATCTTACCGTCGGCGATGGTGCTTGCAACCCAGATTTTAAGGGACTCTACTGTGGAATCGATAAGGTCCAGCTGCTTCTCGATTTTTACAAAGTCGGGAAGCTCATCATCTGAGATGACACCGTCTGCAGTGATGTCGATGAGGCGGTTTTTCTGGTCGTCAAGAGAGTTAAGGGCAGCGAGCATACCCAGAACTATTTCTGAGAGGCTGGCATTTTTAACTTCCGGAACAGAGTCTTTTCCTATGCGACATTCATGCGTGCAGTAATAGTTGCAGAGCTCGGGCTTTTTGTAAGCAAGAGCCATATCAACAACGTCTTCGGGAACGATGGCTGTCTTGCCTGTTTCAAGCTTCTCAAGGCGGCTCTCACTGATGGTTCCGATGAGCTCACTGGCCTGTGCTCTGGTAAGGCCTGCTTCCTCCCTGGCAACAAAGTAAATGTTCTTGTCCTCTTTAATAGACTTTTTTCCCATTTCATCCTCCATATATAAAAAGGGTTGGCGCTGATGCTTCCAGTGCCAACCCCGTCTGATACGCTGTTTATTTTAGCTCGCTGTAGCCAAAACTGTTTACCAGTGCATCGATCGGAACGCCATCTTTGCAAAGAGGACATTCAGCCGGTGAATATGACTGGTAGTTAGGTATTTCCTCAGGGTGGAATACGGCATTTACAAGTACTCCATCAACTTCCTTGACAGCACTGAAGATTGCGCAGGCACCGGATACATTGGCTCCGTAATAGCGTACGCCCTCCATAAGATGCTCTAAGGTTCTTCCGGTTGTAAGTGAGCCCATAAGAAGCAGTACATGTTTACCTCTGATAGCAAGCTGGAGATTATCACGGAAGATGATCTGTCCGTTTGCTGTGTACTCAGGTGCAATGACATAGACTGTTCTGTGTGCATTGTAGTTGAGAACTCCGGCTCTTGTGAGTTCTTCTGCGAGATAAGTTCCGATAACTTCAGTTCCGTCAGCACATACAATCGTGTCTACCGGTGTAGAGATCGTATAATGCATGGCAAGAATTGTTGCTACACCATGAGCTTCGCTGCAACGTGTCTTCATGGTACCAATCTCCATATAATTGGTTATGTGAGAGTGGGTGGTAGCATAGTGGCCGGGAATTATTTTGAGGGCCACATTCGAATTCATTGATGCTGGTATCTTGGTGTACTCACTTAGCATACCCAAAAACCCCCTTTTTTCTTTTAGTATAACATTTTTTGATGTATAATACACTTTAATTGCACGAGATTTATTAGTTTGGAGGAGGAAATTTAATGAGTATCAGAATCGGTATCCTTGGTTACGGTAACCTTGGAAAAGGCGTAGAACTTGCAGTTGCAGCAGCTCCTGACATGGAACTTGCAGCTGTTTTCACAAGAAGAGATCCGGCTTCTCTACAGATCAGAACTGCCGGTGTTCCTGTTGTTTCAGTAAGCGAAGCTGCTGATTGGAAGGACAAGATTGACGTTATGATCCTGTGCGGCGGAAGCGCAACTGACCTTCCTGTTCAGACTCCTGAGTATGCAAAGCTCTTTAACGTGGTAGACAGCTTTGACACTCACGCAAGGATTCCTGAGCACTTTGCGAATGTTGATGCATCAGCCAAAGAGGCAGGTAAGGTAGCTGTTATCTCATGCGGATGGGATCCCGGAATGTTCTCTCTGGCAAGAGTATATTCAAACGCTATCCTTCCTGACGGAAACGACTATACATTCTGGGGTAAGGGAGTATCACAGGGACACTCAGATGCCATCAGAAGAGTAAAGGGTGTCAAGAATGCCAAGCAGTACACTATTCCTGTAGAGAGCGCTCTTGAGGCAGTAAGAAGCGGCAAGAACCCTGAGCTTACAACAAGAGACAAGCATACAAGAGAGTGTTTTGTTGTTCTTGAGGAAGGCGCAGATGCAGCAGCCGTAGAAAAAGAGATCAAAGAAATGCCCAACTACTTTGCTGATTATGACACAACAGTACACTTCATCAGTGAAGAAGAGCTTCTTAAGAACCACAGCGGAATGGCTCACGGCGGCTTCGTATTCAGAAGCGGCAAGACCGGCGCCGACAAGGAGCACAACCACATCATCGAGTACAGCTTAAAGCTCGATTCAAACCCTGAGTTCACAACCAGCGTTCTTGTAGCAGTTGCAAGAGCAGCATTTAAGCTCCAGGCAGAGGGTGCTAAGGGATGCAAGACAATGCTCGACATTCCACCCGCATATCTCTCAAGCCAGAGCCCTGAAGAGCTCAGAGCACATCTACTGTAATTCATTTGGGAAGATATACCACAGGCGAGGCCTTTCGGCCTCGCTTCAGACTGTAGACAAAGTCCACGGCATTCGCCGTGGATTTTTCTTTGTAAAAGTGTCATGAACCCAGTATTTATCTGGGATTGAGGCACTTTTTCTGGTATAATAGAAGTATCAAAGTTGGGAATGGGGATTGCCTTTATGATGACTTCTAATACCGAAAGAAAACGCGAACAGATGCAGTTTGTGAGCATGGATGACCTGGTTCCCCAGGACCACATGCTACGTCTTATCGATAAAGCCATTGACTGGTCATTTATATATGACCTTGTTGAAGATAAGTATTCATCCGACATGGGCAGGCCCAGCATGGATC
>NZ_ATVT01000005.1 GCF_000420865.1 Butyrivibrio sp. XPD2006 | reverse complement strand
AGATTGTTCTATCGAGGAAAGGCATCATCACCTGATTTGGAAACCATTATATCAAAAAATCTAGTTCCTATAAGGCCAGATAGACATCGGGAAAGAAAACTAACTGGCAAGATATATCATAGTTTCCTATACAGAGTAGCATAAAAACAATAAGCTGCATAATTTTATTTTGGCGGAGAAAATCCGTCTATTTGCTATGCCCTAAAAAGAAGAAACTGAGGATGAAGAGTAAAATACTTCATCCTCAGTCTGTTGCCATTTTTGTATTGTCATACTAACTTAATGACATTGCCCAATGGGTGATCCTTTTCTTAAAATTTTCTTAATTGAGAGATCTTTTTTGTCCAGAAGAACTATGTCAGCGTACTTGCCCGACTCTAAACTTCCGTATTTATCGGCTATACCGATTCGTCTTGCCGGATTGATTGTAGCTGCCGCCACTGCCACCTCGATAGGAATATCCATATCAAGGACCACTGTCTTAAGACAATCCATAAGATCGGTTCCGGAGCCTGCGATTGCACCGCCTTCCTTAAGCCTTACTTCTCTGCCCTTCTTGATCGCGGGAAGTCCTCCAAGCTCATACTCGCCGTCGGGCATTCCTGTAGACCTCATACTGTCACTGATCAGTATCATCCTCTCAGCCCCCATCATCTCAAAGGTAGCTCTCACCGCAGCAGGATGAATATGAATACCATCGCAGATCAGTTCTGCCGTCACGTGTTTGGAATCAAATACCGCTCCAACAACGCCCGGTTCTCTGTGGCTCATTCCCGTCATGGCATTGTAGAGATGAACCGCGTGAGAGGCACCGGCTCCAAAAGCCTTCATAGCTGTATCATAATCCGAAGCAGTGTGGGCAAGTGACACGATGACCTTGTCCCTGACCGCTTCAATGTATTTCTCAAAGTCAGGGTTTTCCTCCGGCGCAAGTCCGATTATTTTCAAAAGACCTTTCGACGCCTCGTAAAACTCATCCACGATCCCGGGATTGCACTTCATGATATATTCTTCATTCTGTGCACCCTTTTTCACAGGGCTGATGAACGGTCCCTCCATGTTAAAGCCCACCAGATCCGATAATCTGTTGTTTCCTTTGGCGGCAAACTCTGCTCCCAAAGAGAGCACATGCTTTAAATCTTCTACAGGAAGCGTCAGTGTCGCAGGGCAAATAGCTGTAACTCCGCGCGAGACCTCATACTCCGCTATCTTTTCAAAAGCCTGCGCATTACCGTCGCATACATCTTCTCCCATGGCTCCATGGAAATGAATGTCTATAAGTCCGGGAATCGCATAGCACCCGGTGGCATCGATGACTTCTTCTCCCGCCGATGCACTGTCAGTGATAAGTTCTTCCTTTACATAAAGATCTTTTTCATGAAATTTCCTGTCTTTACCAAAGACAGATGCCCCAGTAATCTTCATAACCGCCCTCATTTCAAAAATCTGTTTCTGTATTCGTTAGCGCTCATTCCCGTGTACTTTTTAAATACTCTGGAGAAATGAGCAGTATCCGCAAATCCGACTCTCTCTGAAATATCGGCTATATGCAGTGATGAATCCTCCATAAGCTCTTTTGCATTCTCAATCCTGATCTCGTTAAGGACATCAGAAAAGCTCTTGCCTGTGCTGTTAAGGAGCTTACTTAAGTGCCAGTGGCTCACGTAGACCTTCTCTGCCACGTCTGTGAGCTGGAGCTTCTCCTTGTAGTGCTGCTCCATATAGCTTATAGCCTGTTTGACAATAAAGTTGTTGGCGCTGGTGTTGTCATCCTCGATGGGCTCCTGCTCTGCATCAGCCACACTTGCAAGTCTCTCGGAAAGGCTCTCCATAGCTTCATCAAGTTCCTTCATCTTGGATGGCTTGACCAGATATCTGAACACGCCAAGATTAAGGGCTTCTCTCGCATAATCGAAGTCCCGATACCCTGTCAGGATTATCACATGAAGATTTTTGTGTTCGCTGCGCAGAGCTGCCAGCATGGTAAGTCCGTCCATACCGGGCATTCTGATATCTGTAAAAAGAATGTCCGGACGGCACTTTTCTACCATGGCAAGTCCCTCTTTTCCTGAGGAAGCTGTCCCCGCAACAACACAGTTGTATTTCTCCCAGTCAACTATTTTCTTAAGGCCCTCTGCAATAACGGGCTCATCGTCAACAATAAGTACTTTGTACATACTCAACCCTTTACGGCACCTGCTGTCATCCCTTTAATTATATACTTTTGCAGGAAAACATACACTATTATTACCGGAATTATTACCAGTGTAACGGCTGCTGCCATGAGTCCGTAGTTGGTTCCCTCTTTGGAAGTGAGCTCATTAAGCAGCCTTGTGATAGCTTGCATCTCAGGTCTTCTCAGGAAGAACATCTGAGTAAACAGATCGTTATAACTCCACAGGAATGAGAAGATCGCAACGGTTACAAATGATGGCTTACCTAAAGGAACCACGATCTTAAAGAATATCTGCGGTATAGAGCAGCCTTCCAGATGCGCTGCTTCCTCAAGTTCCAAAGGCAATGACTGAACATAACCCATGAGCACAATTATCGCAAAGCTCATATTTCCTGCAACCTGAGGCAGGATAACTGAGAGCATATTAAGAAACCAGCTTGAAGTGTTTGTTATATGCCAGCTCGACTCCATGGTGTAAACAGGAATGATGGTTGAGAACACAGGAAACATCATAGCTGCAATCACCAGGGTGTGCATAAGCTTTTTTAACTTGAAATCAAATCTTACAAGGGCAAAAGACGCAAGTCCGGCAAGTATCATTACTCCGACAGTTACACATCCCGAAATGAAGATGCTGTTTAAATAAGCATGTCCGATATCGAGTCTGTCGAAAGCTCTTTTATAATTGGCCAGAGTAAAAAGATCTCCCAGAGGAAGCGCAAAGCTCTTTGCCAGGATCTTGTCCTTGGCTTTAAAAGAGTTTTCCAGAACCCAGAAAAGCGGATATATGGTTGTCAGCGCCCATGCTCCAAGGAGCAGGTATAAAAATGAAAGCCCTATCTTATTTCTTTTCATATCAGAAGTCCTCGCTTTCTTTGAATACGAGTCTTGTCAGCCTTGAGAGGACTACTCCAAGCACAACGATAAGAACCGCCAGTGTTGCACCGTAGTCAACGTTCTTGGCTTCCATAGTCTGATAGTACATGTAGGTTCCTGTAAGGAAGGTCTCCTTGAGTGGCATTCCCTTTGGAAACATTGTCCAGGGAAGATCAAATACTTTGAGTGCACCGGTGACGCCCAGAGTCAGGCAGGTACATAGCACGTTTCTTAAAAGAGGCAGGGAAATATACCACACTCTCTGGAATCTTGTAGCACCGTCGATAGCTGCAGACTCATAGAGTTCCTGAGAGATGTTGTTAAGTCCCGTCTGAAGTATTACAAAATAAAATCCTACATATTGCCACACAACAGGGATCATCATGGTCATAATGGCCAGTTTTTCTCCCTTCCAGTCTATAAGCTCTTTTCTGCCAAAGAGCTCTAAGAACTGATTGAGCATACCTTTGTCATAGAGGAAGATCAGGTTAAAGAGAAGTCCCAGAGCTGTAGCTGAAATAACGATAGGGAAGAAGTAAACCGTCCTGAAGAACTGTGTCCCTCTGTCGATATTGTCAACAAGGATTGCAAGCAAAAGAGCTATTCCCACCTGCCCCACTATGGTGGCAATGATCATAATAAATGTATTTTTCAGTGAAGTCCTGACAACAGGATCAGTAACCAGCTTCACATAGTTTTCATACCACGGTGTATTCCACTTTGTTCCAAAAGTCCCCAGATTCTTGATACCGCGAAAGCTGCCATATATATTTACAAAAAACGGATAGTAGAGATAGATGATCATGAACAGAAATGCCGGTGCAAGAAATAAAAAGACATATTTTCTGCTTTTATAAATGTTAGACATACGTAACCCCTCTTAAAGTTTCGACCGGCGAATACTATGTATTGCCGGCCGAAACAAGATTCAAAGGAAAATCGAAACTAAATTATTCTAAAGTGTCTTTGTAGACATCAATACCTTCCTGAACTGCATCTGCTGCAGAAACGTTGCCTACTACGATGTCAGGCATTCCATCAAAGGTTGATACTCTGCAGTCACCGTTGAAGAGATCCTGTACAGCGCCTGTAAGAGATGTAACGCCGCTCATCATAGACATTGCCTTAACCTGAAGAGCATTGAACTGTGTCTCGTCAACAGCAGGAGCATTCTTAAGAGCTGAAGCTGTGTGCTGTGCGAACTGAGGAACTACCTCGTCACTTGTCATGTGCTCAACAAAGCTTACAGCTGCTGCCTTCTTGTCGGGATCTTCCCAAGCCTTGGTTGTGATGTAGTAACCCATTGAAAGTCCGCCGATCATATCTGTGGTCTTTCTGTTGCCCTTGCCGGGGAAGTAAGTTACGTCAAAGTGGCTGAGCTTATCAGCATCGATTGTGCTTGGATCCTCAGGATCTGACTGGCATGAACCAACGATACCGCCAACCTTCCATGAACCGTCGAGAAGGAATGCTGCCTTGCCGTCTGTGAACATAGCGAAGGTCTCATCATCTGTTGCTGAAAGTGTGTTATCAGGGAAGAAGCCTTTCTCATAAAGGTCCTTGATATCCTCAAGTCCTGCTACCCACTGAGCACCTGTAGCATCATCTGCTGCGCCGGGGATATTCAGGTGGTTGTCAGGTGTCTGCTGATTGAAGATTGCAAACTCCCACCAATAATGAGGAATGTTGCCAAGAGCTGCTGCGATAGGAGCATAACCTGCATCCTTGATCTTCTGGCAGTCCTCAAGGAACTGATCCCATGTATAGTCTGCGCCGGGCATTGCTACGCCTGCAGCGTCGAGAACTTCTGTGTTAACAAACATTGCTTCCCAGTATCCGTTTACAGGAACTGCGTACTTTTTACCATCTGCAGGAGATGCTGCGATGAGGTCATCGTTCATGTTTGATGCATACTCAGGGAACTCTGCTCTGATATCATCGATTGATACAACCTTGCCTGCGTTAACAAAATCATTGGCATCTGCTCCGTTGAAGAAGAACAGAACGTCAGGCTCTGAACCTGTCTCAAAGTCTGTGATGATCCTTGTCTTGAAGGTCTCATCCGAAGTTGCTGAGGTATCGCTTACTGTGTTTCCTGTAGCTGCTTCCCAGTCTGCAACAGCATTCTTGTAGTTCTGAGCGTTGGAATCCTCACCTGCGAAGGTTGTTGTAACAGTGATCTCTACAGGACCTGATGCCTCAGTAGTCTCAGCCGGAGCCTCTGCTGCGGGTGCTTCTGCTGCAGGTGCTTCTGTCTGTGCAGGAGCCTCTGCTGCCGGTGCCTCGGGTGCTGTGCTTCCGCAGCCGACCATACTAATAGTCATAACTGCTGTCATGAGCACTGCTGTCAGATTTTTAAGTTTCATACTTTCTCTCCCTTCTGCGCATACCCTTATGCGCATGTGTTACGTTTTTTCTGATTATAGGATAGCAGTGCTGCAGCTTTAATCGGATTGCTGAAATTGTCAATTTTTGACAAAAATAGTGCTGATAGTGTTTCCGTTTCCGTCTGTTTCAATAGTGAGCCTGCTCTCAGACCCATAAAGCATTCTAAGTCTCCTGTGAACGTTGCGGATACCGATCCTGGTGGAGCGCTCCTCCATGGGCTTGATATCCATATCATCCGTCAAAAGCTCTTTTATCTTGGCGAAGTCATCATCGCTTGGAACACCGGGGTTTATTATGCGAATCTTCATGTCCACCTTGTCGCCCTTCTGGGTTCCTTCTATCTCCATACGCACTCTCCTTATGCCATCCTCAGAGTAGCTGTATTCAACAGCATTTTCGATCACCGGCTGAATGATAAGCCTTGGAACCATGACTGATAAAAGAGCTTTATCAATATTCTCTTCGTAGAAAAACCTGTCCTGATATCTGCACTTTATTATGTAGATATATGCATTTACATACTCAAGCTCCTCGGAGAGCGCAATCAGAGACTGCCTGTTCCTGTCCATGGTTGCACTCATCATGGTGGACAGTGCCTCTATCATGCTGGACACCTTCTCCTGGCCGTTCATCCTTGCTTCCCAGTTGATTATCTCCAGTGTGTTATTCAAAAAGTGCGGATTTATCTGGGATTGGAGCGCATGTATATTGGCATCCCGAAGAGCAATCTCCTCAACAAATATCTTGTTGAACTGCTCACCGAGCTTGATGCTCATCTTGTTGAAGTTCCTGGTCAGATCTGCGATCTCGCCGCTCTGTCCCTCAGGCTGTTCAACCACTTCTCCGTACTCACCCTCTGCGATCTTCTTGGAAGCGGCAGTAAGCGTAGTGATGGGCTTATTGATCCTCTTGTTGAAGAAATAGAACAGCAGCAGGATCAACGGGATCAGGAACACGATCAGGATCATAAATGTGATGTTGATGGATCTCTTTTCCAGTCCCACGGCAGTTCCGTCATAGGCAACCGAAAATGTAAATACACCGTCAACGCTCTTTCTCGTACAGGTAATTACATCCTGGGATCCTTCATAGTCTCCCTCGCTGTACAGCTTATCTTCTTTAAAAGAGATATCCATTCCCCGGTATTCCCAGACACTCTTTAAGCTCTCAAATACCTCCTGTGGATTTATCTCCATTACAAGGACAGCATATCTCTTAAACCCTCTGCCAATCAGGTTTCGTATCATATACACATGTCCGCCCATGGCAAAAAACTCTGTCCTGGTATCAAGGTCCTCCGATATGAAAAGAGCTTTTTCCTGCACCTGTTCCTTGAAGAACTTGTACCTTGTCACGCTTCCTCTTCCGGTGGTATTGCCCGTGTAATAAAGATTTTCGGGCTCATCGGTAAAGATCAGGACAGTTATGTCAAAACTGGGATCATACTTATAGTGTGCCGACAAAAAAGTCGTGACCTCATTATAGAGTTTGCCGGAATCTCCGCTCTCCTTGTACTCGGACCAATAATCCGCGATATATGAAAGATATGATGCATCCTTGGATGAATCAATGCAGTCCAAAAGGCGGAGGATACTGATATCCGCCGCCTTTTCCATAGATGTTGTTATAAGGCTCTGGCTCTGCCTGTCGATCCTTCCGGAAACCACAACAAGAAAAGCCACAACAATGGCAGTTAAAGGCACAAACCACCCCAGTGCCAAAACTCTGAGCATCTGCCATTTAAGAGATTTTCTTCTTTTCATCAGTCACTAAGCCCCAACAGATTTTTGTATGCGTCACAAGTCTTTTCCGCAAGGGCCTTGTCCGGCATCTCGCAGAAAATCCTAAGGAGCGGCTCCGTACCTGAGAATCTCACACAGACCCATCCCCCATTCTTAAAGTATACCTTACAGCCATCGAGATAGGAAGTCCTCTCCACTTCCGCTTCAAAGGAAGGAACTGCCTTGTCTTCCATGAGAAGCTTCTGGTACTCAGGCTTTTTCTCTGCCCTGAAGGAATAATTCTGCTCAAGCATATAGTAATGGCCGAACTCTTCCTGAATATCATCGTACATCTCAGATATTTTCTTGCCTGTCACAGCCAGCATCTCAACCAGGAGAGCTGCCGCATACACACCGTCTTTTCCGTTGATGTGTCCTCTTACTGTGAGTCCGCCCGAGGACTCGCCTCCTATGAGCGCATCAGTCTCTGTAATCTTGGCTGAAATGTGCTTAAAGCCAACAGGAACTTCATAGCTCTTTTCTCCAAATTTCTCAGCGATCCTGTCGAGCATGTGTGTGGTGCAGAGGTTCCTGACAACAGGTCCGCTCTCGTGTCTGTACTTGACCAGATAGTAATATAGAAGAACCAGAATGTCGTTTGGCGAAAGATATCTTCCCTTGTCGTCCACAACGCCTATCCTGTCGGCATCTCCGTCAGTTGCGATTCCTATGTCGCAGTGGTTGTCTATTACGCAGGTCTTTAACGGACTCATTGCTCCCTCGTTGGGTGCGGGAAGCTTACCTCCAAAGAGTGTGTCGTGGCGGCCGTGTATGGTCTCCATCTCGCACCTTGCTGTAAGCAGTATGGTCTTGATCGCAGTCTCACTTACGCCGTACATCGGATCAAGTGCCACGCGCAGCGATGCATTTTTGACTGCTTCAACATTTATCCTGTCCAAAATATTATCTATGTATTCATTGATCGGATAGAATTCCTCTATAAGTCCTGCTGCCTTGGCATCCTCATATTCCATGACGGGAACAGGAAGTGTCACCTTGCTTATGTATTCCTCAACCTGCGCGGTCTGCTTCTCGTCAGCATCTCTTCCACCAGCGGTAAAGAGCTTGATACCGTTGTAAATAGCAGGATTGTGGCTGGCAGTCACCATCATTCCATAGGGAAGCTCATGCTTCATCACATAGAACATAACAAGAGGTGTCGGGCTTGACTTGTTGATGAGCCTTGCTTTGATGCCTGCTGCCGCAAACACTACACCGGCCCACTGCATAGCTTCTTTGGACAAAAACCTTCTGTCATAGCCAAGGACAATTCCTTTATCCGCCACATTCTCAGCCTTCATCTTGGCCGCCATGGCATTTGCCAGGATCTGAACATTCTCCTTGGTAAAGCCGTCACCTATGATGGCTCTCCATCCGCCTGTTCCGAACTTGATCATCTCTTTTCCCCTTTCTGTCCCATGACAACGTCTATCACATGTTCTTCTCCGGCGGCAAATACAGGGATTCTGGAAACCTCCTTGCCGTCGAGGTAGATCATCTTCACGCCCTTTTCCACATGATCAGAATTAATCACGCTGATGTTATATGTTGCGCCTCTGAAGACCCTGGACACTTCAAATCCGTCCCAGCCCTTAGGAATGCATGGATCAATGATAAGCTCGTCAAATCCGGGTCTTATGCCAAGCATGTAATGTGTTACGGCGAAATATGCCCATCCTCCGCTGCCTGTCATGAATGGATGGTGCGCCCTTCCGTAGGTTGTGTGGTCCTTGCCGGATATGAACTGGCAGTATGAATAAGGCTCAGCCCATCTCTTTTCTATGCTGTCATTCTGATAATACGGGCACAGACTCCTGTAATACTCGAAGGCCCTGTCTCCGTTGCCCATTCTGCATTCCGCGGACCAAACCCATGGATTTGGATGTGAAAAGATGCTTCCGTTCTCCTTAAGTCCCGGATAAACCCTGGTGACAAATCCGACCTCATCGTCGGGCTCCGTGTAAACCGGTGCATTGAGCATGATTCCGAAAGGCGTTGCCAGTTTATAGTGGATGGAGTCGAGAGCTCTTTTAGCCTTCTCCTCATCTGCAGCGCCGGAGAGAACCGCCCAGGCATTGGACTCAAGGTGGATCTGCCCCTCCTTGTTATCCTTGGTTCCGATCTTTCGTCCGGACTTCGTAAAGCCGCGCAGATACCAGTCGCCGTCCCACAGGGTGTCGTTGAGGCTCTTCTGCAGTCCCCGGATTTTCTCTGAGAGCTCTTTTGCAAAAGACATATCACCTGTATAGGCAGCTGTCTTCTCAAGGCAAACCAGCGCTCTGAATAGCAGGAACGAAACCAATGCGCTCTCGCCTCCGCCAAGATTAAGGCAGTCGTTCCAGTCAGCCCTGAGTCCCTTACAGATTCCGTTGTCTCCAACTTCCTTCAGGGAGAAAAGAACTATCTTCTTCATATGCTCATATACGCTGCCCTTACCGCCATCGGCGTACCCGTATTCCTCATTAAGGAAGTTAAAATCTCCTGTTTCCTTGACGTACTCAACTATCGAAGGAACAAGCCAGAGTGCGTCGTCAGAGCATGCATCCGCAAGTCCGTGGACCTTGGATGCACCCTCCGGCTCGGGTATAACAGTGGGAGATTTGAAAGGCTTTTTCTTCTTCTCTTTTTCCTCCTCAGGCAGGAACCATCTTGGTTCAAAGAGATGTATTCCGTATCCGCTGCTTGTAAGGGCTCTGAGGAGCTCAACTATTCTCTTCTTGCACCCTTCAGGATTTGAAGCGATCACAGTCATGGCATCCTGCGCTGTATCGCGGTATCCAAGGCCTGTCCTTCCACCGACTTCAATAAAGGATGCAAATCTGGAGAACATGACATTGATCTCAGCCTGGTAGAGAGTCCAGGTGTTTATCATTACATCTATGCCCTTCTCGGGGCTCTTTACCGCAAAGCGCCTCTGCTTATCCTGCCAGAATTTCTTCAGGGCAGCGTAGGCTTCATCGAGCTTGTCGGGGGTGTTGTACTTTTTCTTTATGGCTTCCGACTCGGCTATTCCGCCTTCGCCAAGGAAATAGATCAGCCTTACCGATTCACCTGCCTGCAGCCTTAAGTTCTTTTGAAGAGAAGCACAATGGTTGCCCCCCTTCTCGAATGAACCGGTAAGACTCCCCCTCTCGACCGCTTGGGGATTGGTCTCTGTGTTATAGATTCCGATGAACTCATCCCTTAGGCACTCAAAGCCGTCAGGCTCAAAGTTTGAAGTAAAGTACTGGTAGCCTTCCTCCTCATAAAACAGGTCATAGAGAATGGTCCCGTCCTTGTACTCACTGCCTGCACAGTATAGGCTCATCTGGAAATTCTGATTATCTATGGGAACATGATGATACGAAAATTCTGCATAGGAAAATACAGAGAGATCTCTTGTGCGATCACTCTGATTGCTGATGACAACATCCCAGACAAGGGCATTGTCTCCGATAGGAATGCTGAGCTTCTCGCTTGCCTTAAGGCCCTTGTACTCGCACTCATAGGTGGTTACGCTCATGCCGTGACGGGTTGTGTACTTAGCTTCGTCTAAAGACTTGCCCACCGGCTGCCAGGAAATGCTGAAATAATCACCGTCCTCGTTATCTCTTATGTAGATATAGTCGCCAGGCCTGTCCATTGGAATGGCATTTCCCCTGAACCTTGTTATCCTGTGATACTCAGGCGATTTGTAAAAGAGATATCCACCGGCCGTGTGATTGACAACAGCGCACATATCCTCCACTCCCAGGTAGTTGGTCCAGGATGTGGGAAGATCGACTCTGTCTATAACGTACTCGTTGTTTTCTTCATCAAAATGTCCGTATCTCATAATTTCCTCCCTTTCTTATGTCTTTAGTTTAAAAAATCAAGGAAAAAATTAAATGCCCCATTTTGGCTTGTTTTTTGTTCAATGCCAAAATTGGACATACATGTTATACTGAAAGGACAACCTAAGGTTTGTTTTTTACATTTACAAGGCAGGTAATTTATGAATAAAGAAGAATTAAATCTGGAACAAGAGCACTTAACGGCTACATATAACAAGCTCCTTGATATGAAAAAAGATCTGGAAGACAAGATCGTATCTTTGGACGAAAAAGCCATGGAGGAAAAGAACGATATCCGTGACAACCTCCGTTTCGACTATGCGGACGATGAGACGGCTTTTGAAACCCTGGGCGAGATTGAAGTCTGGAACAGATATATTGATTCATACAATGTAGAAGTAAGCTCTCTTGGCAGGCGCCTTAATACAATTACCAAGCTCCTGGAGTCCCCTTACTTTGCCAAGGTCACACTTCAGTTTGACCCGTCAGAGGAGCCCGAGAGCTACTATATAGGCCGAGCTTCCATCTCCGAGAATCGCTATCAGCAGATGATAATCGACTGGAGATCTCCTGTTGCGGAGGTTTACTACAACCAGGAAAACGGCCACACGCACTACACCGTTGATGATCGTGAGATTCCGGTGGACCTCAAGCTGCGCCGCCAGTTTGACCTGACCAAAAATAAACTGCATGCATATTTTGATACTCAGGTTGCAATCGAGGATCCGATGCTTCTTGCATCTCTTTCCCAGACAAGGTCTGATAAGATGCAGGCAATCACCGCAACCATCCAGAAGGAGCAGAACACGATTATCAGATACCCCGATGTTCCTGTTCTCCTTGTTGACGGTATCGCAGGAAGTGGCAAGACTTCTGTACTGCTACAGCGTATCGCATATCTCTTTTATCAAAAGAGAAACACCTTAAGGCCGGATCAGGTGTGCCTCATGACACTCAATCCCGTCTTCAGGGACTATATCGACAACGTACTTCCTGACCTTGGCGAGAGTAACCCTGTCACTCTGACATGGCAGGAGTTCCTGACCAAGCTCCATGTGCCATGCGGCGACGGATCACAGGATTATACAGATCCCGAGAGCCTTGAGCTGATAAAGGAGGGGCTGCTAAGCCTTGTTCCTGAGGAAGATGATTTCTTTGACGTTAAGCAAAAAGAGAAGCTCGTGCTGTCCAAGAGCGAGATAGTATCTGTAGTAAGACACTTTAACAAATTCCCGATGGGCGTGCGCCTTATCCAGATCGCATCTGATGAGCTTGAAAACAGAGCCAAGAACTCTTTAAGAAACATGGATAATGATTCGGACGAAGAATCTGAGAGTGCACCGGGGTCCGATAAAGCCGCAGATAATCTTATTGAGAATGATTTCGGCGGAGCCCTCAGCAACATAAGGCACTGCAGCTGGGTAAATATAAAGCACGTAGCCCAGAGGATCCTCGGAAGAGATGACATAACTGCTGCCGAGTGGCTTTATACCAAGATTCTCCTCACAGGCATCTGCGACAAAAATATGCGCTACGTCATGGTAGATGAGATTCAGGACTACACCATGGCTCAGCTTCAGGTTCTTTTCAAATACTATCCAAATGCGCGTTTCATGCTGCTTGGAGATGAGTTCCAGTCAATCCGCAGAGGTACTCTGACCTTTGATGCTATTGAAGAATTTGCGAAAGAAGAGAATAAGTCTTTTGCCCTGCTGCCTCTTATGACCAGCTACAGATGCTCGCCTGAGATCACCGACAAGTTTGCAGCGATACTTCCGGATGCCAAGAAGATGCTGGTTTCCTCAGTTAAGCGTCCCGGAGAAAAGACCTGTAGCAAGGCATGCAGTTCAGATAAAGAGTATTATGCAGAGCTCAAAAAGCTTATAAAAGAATATTCGGAGATGGATGGACTTACTGCTGTTATCTGCAGAAATCCGCTGACTATTGATAAGATCATTTCCGCACTTGGCAAGGATGCGCCTTCCGAGATCACGCTTCAGGATGCACTTCCTTCCGGCGGAGCATTCATTATAGAACTGGCACTGGCCAAGGGCCTTGAGTTCGACCATGTGATCCTGGCTGACGCCGATGAAGACAACTATCCAAGTGACGAGATAGGCGATCACTGCCTGTACACTGCTATGTCAAGAGCAACACAGCACCTGGCTGTTCTTGCCAAGGGCAAGCTCGCTGAGAAAGCATAAATGGTCCCTGGGGACGGGGGTTAGGGGTCATTTTCAGAAAATTCTGGAAATGACCCCTAACCCCCGTCCCCAGGGACCAAAAACGAGCCACTGACTCCGTCCCCTAGGTCCATTTATGTTATTCAGTTCTCTACAACAATCTCAATATCTCCGGACCCTGTCCTTATCACACAATTTCCGCCGTTTCCATCATTTGGAACATTTACATCACCGCTGCCGGCCTTTGCATCAAAGGACTTGGCTGTCTTAACCGATCCCGTAACATCTCCGCTTCCTGTCTTAAAATTCATTCCAAGACTGTCACATCTCTTCAGGAAGATGTCGCCACTGCCTGTTGCAGCTTCCATGGATGCTGAAGCGATCACATCTGTCAAAAACAGTTTGCCGCTGCTGGTCTTTGCAAAGAAGTCTCTTTCACATTCAAGATTTTCTACTGAAACATCTCCGCTTCCCACATTGATCTCAGCTGACTTGCATCTTGTCTCTGCCAGCCACAGCTGTCCGCTTCCGAGCTTTGCATCTATCTCCTCTGCCTTAACCTTGGAGATATATCCATCACCGCTTCCAAGGCTCACATTGACATCACGAAATGTGAATGAGTCTTCCATCTTAATGTCTCCGCTTCCGATGTGGGCCTTAAGGTTCTGGTATTCATCCTCAGGAAGATAAAGCTGTGAGGTGAAATCGTTAATTGAAAAGAGCCCCTCGAGATTCATAACACGTTTATCAAATTTTTCTTCAATCTTCAAAGTCTTGCCACTTACAGAAACATCGAACTTGGCATTGTCGTTCTCGCCACAGATAAGATAAGACTTGTTGTTATCGGACTTTTTAATCTCAAGATTCTGATCACCTATCTCTATCTCAATATTATCAAAGTCTTCTGTGATGTCTTTAGTCACAGCTTCGTACTGATTCTGTGAAACAGATTCCTTAATATCTCCCGCAGCTGCCCTGAATGACGCAGCTGCCATTACAAGTCCTGTAATAAGCAGCATTGATGCTACAATAATCGCCATCTTCTTCTCAACTCTCATCAGATTTACCTCCTACAAACATTTTCTTTATACCAACCGCCATCTTCTTGCTCAAAAACAGCATTCCTCTTGTTACCTGATTAAATCCAAAGAACAATAAAATTCCCAAGCCAATCAGTGCTATACCGCATCCGATAAAGAATGTCATTACCGGGACACCTCCGGTCTGAATAACGGCTCCGATAACTCCTGCAATTCCGCTTATGAATACCGAAAGATCAATCACATAAAGCGAAAGAATTATTATCCAGAAGCACAAATACAGCACCAGACAAACAACAATAAATGAAAGAAGCAGTGGAAGCCAAACCGGCGCTCCCAGGATCAGCAGAACTATCTCCCATCCTTTGAATGATCTCTTAGGTGTGATCTTCTCTTTTACAATCTTTGTTATCGGAATCTCCTCAAGGATCTTGCCTCTGATCTCCTCTATACTTCCCAGTGCCGCAACGGCTTCCTCTTCAGGCATTCCATCTTCTATTCGGTCATCGATCATCTCTGTATAGAAATCCACAGACTTTTTGATATCCTCTTGGGAAAGTCCGATCAGCCCTGCGGAAAGCTGATTTACAAACTCTGTCTTATTCATGCGCATCCTCCCTCGTCACAAATTCATAGATCTTCATCAGTTCCTTCCATTCCTCCTCAAATGCCTTAAGTCTGGAAAGTCCTGCATCTGTTATGTGGTAATACTTCCGTAGCCTTCCGTTATGCTCAGCCGATCTGACGGTTAAGAGCTGTTGATTCTCGAGGCGTCGAAGTATAGGGTAAAGAGTCGACTCCGATATCTCCACGTATGAGCTCATATCCTTGACTATCTGATATCCGTAGGAGTCTTCGCTCTTGATGGCAGCCAGAACACATACATCCAAGAGTCCTCGCTTCATTTGATTTTCCATCGCATTACCTCCTGTTACACAATACTATATGTCACATAGTATTGTGTGTCAAGCACTATTTTAAAAATAATAAAAATGGTCCTGAGGGACGGAGTCAGGGGGTCAAAACTGACCCCCTGACTCCGTCCCCCAGGACCATTTAACTACCTAACGCAGAACCAATCTCAAAACATCTGTCCGTTCACAAAGTACTGAAACATCAGATCTGCCCCTGCCATGCACATTGCAAAGAAAGCAAGGATAAACATAAGAACTATTGCCGCCTTGTCATATATGACGCTGTCAGTCTTAAGATTTGATGCCAGCACTTCAACTCCCAGCCCTATCAGGATTAAAGGCCACAGCTTAAATATCACATCATAACTGATCACACTTAAAAACAAGTGCAGTATAAACATAACTCCGAATGCAATAAACGCAAATCCGGTTGTAATGGTTCCAACTCTATGAGTTCTTACATTCTCCATATCATGCCTCCTTTGAATCAAGGCTCTTATCTTCTATCTGTGCAATATCCGCAACAGGTTTTACATCTGTCTCAGATATCATATCCATTTCTTTTTTCTTGCCCATAATCATCCTGATGCCAATTGCTACCATCAATATCGATACGATCACTGACGGAATCTGACTTACAACAGGATATATGTCACCCCAGTAATCTCCGGGTATCAGGTTATAGAGTATGCCGGAGAAATAATCCCAGAGCATAGCAGCTCCGACTATAATAAGAGCTATCGCAATCCATTTCTTTGCACTCTTTTCAGCCAGCTTATTAAACTTAATATCCGAGAATTCTTCCCACACATATCTGTCTTCCATTGCCAGGAAGTCCTGATCATCCATACCAGCAACATTTCTTGCATGAAAGAATCCGTAAAACCACAGTACAGCACAGATCGGAATCAGGAAATCCAGTCCGCTTCCCATAGCAAATAATACAAAAGCCACAAGGAAGAACAGCATAAGGCTAAAGCCATTTTTCATGAATCCCATGTACATCTCTGCTGCTCCGGGCAGAAATGAGAATATAAATGTAAAAAATCTGTTTTTCTTTTTCTGTTTCATTGTGTATACCTCCAACTTTACTTAAACAAGCTTTCAATATGTGACTGTATAAAAAATTCTGTTTCCTCTAAATAGCCGCTACTGGCGCGTTCTCTTAAAACCTCTTCTTTTGATTGAAGGAATCTCTTTTCTAAAACTTCTTCTCTGGATACAACATTTCTCTCAGAAACTGTATCTTCTCTGGAAGGAATCTGCGTCTGCGTATCAGGAATGAAAGGAACTATGCATACAAGAGCAATTGCAGCAGCTACTGCAAATCCAACTCTTACACAGTACTTGCCAAACTCTATTGTCTTCCTGCGCCTCTTGTACTCTATGAAAGATAAAACATTTCTTTCGATACCTGCAGGCGCCTGAACAAGCTCTTTTCCCTCTATATCAGTGATAAGTTTATCCAGCTCATCATCGCTTAAATATGGTATTATCTTATCTTTATCACTCATGCAAGCAGATCCTCCTTCCTTATAGTTTTCTTTAGCATCTCTCTCGCCCGGTAAATATGGGATTGAACGGTCTTAAGCGGTGTTCCCGTTCGTATCGAGATCTCTTTTGCCGTAAGGCCCTCTTCAAAATGGAGCTTAGCCGGCGTTCTGTATGGCTCTGACAGTTCATCGCATCTGTTTCTGAAAGTCTCCATGATGTCTGCAGCAACGTACTGTTCCAACGGGCCATCCCGGCTAAGCGCCTGAGTTTGAGGTAGTTCATCGTTAGGAGTTGATACAGCCCGTCTCTCTGCAGCTCTTAAGTAGTCAATACACTTGTTGCCGGCAATCCTGCAGAGCCAGGCCTTTTCCGAAGCACCATCAAACTCATTTATATGCTCATAGGCCGAAATAAAGGTTTCCTGCGTAATATCCTCCGCGGCAAAATAATCACCCGTCAGCTTAAGACATACAGAGAAAACCAGATTCTTGTACGTGCTCATCAGCTCTATTAACTTTTCCTTAGAATCAGTTTTCCCCATCTTTTTTTCCTTTATTTCGCTCTCCTCATATAATATAACGAATCAGACACATAAAAGTCTGCAAAAAAATTGCGACTTCCGGAAGAAAATTCCGAAAGCCGCATAAACACTGTATTATTGTTCCCCAACATATTCAAAACTAATTCCGTCATCATGAGATACATAAAGTCCTGACGGGTGCTTACCAAGTTCCTCACTGTAATAATCCCCGGAATAGGGGCTCTGCCCTGCCAGCATATAAAGGTCTTCTCCGTCCTTCCAGACCTTCTCGGGAATGGTAAACGGGTTGTAGATGCTGCCATCCGCCAGTTTGACCTTAGCCGAGGGATAATTTATCTGGGCAAAAGACCTTCCTCCGTCCGCCGTTCTATAGAGAAACGCGTCATCTCCCCCATTATAGGTAAGGCATGAAAATCCAAGCGTGGTATCGTCTATGAATGTAATCCAGCCAGCTGCTCCACCACTTCCGCAGTAGGGATCGTCATTAACCAGTATAACTTTCCCGTCACTTTTTCTCCTGGCTGTAAGCACGTAGTAACTGCTTCCTGCTGCCCTGTCGACAGGGATCATACCATAGGTGATTCCATCCCCTGTTGTGTAAGAGCACTCCGCTTCATAGTCCTCATACCCCTCTCCGCTGCCGTCATCTGTAAATTCCAGTTTCTCATAACTGTCAGACCTGACTGCCTGACCATCCGGAGCATTCAGTTTATCATCCAAAAATTCATATAATCCGCTATACAGGGCTTCTCTGTCATACCCATTACTGATATACGGAGATGGGTCAAAAGACACTTCTGAAGGATACATGCTTATGATGATCTCCTTGTAGAGCCACGGAGCCTCATCATACGGAATCTCTGCAAGAGAGATTTCCATCCACTCACATATATCATCGCAAAACCAGTTCATATCCTGCATTCCGTTCTCATCGAGAATCGGAACCATCACTGTTCCCATCAGAGTCTCACTGCACTCCCTGTCCTGCCAGTATAGCGCCCTCTGTATCTTCTCAGGAAATGTATCTTCAGCCAGCCCGATAAACTTATAAAGCAGCTGATTCTCATGTATCTTCTGCTGAGTTTCTTCATCAGTCTCTTCGCTTGCCGCCACCACTGACTGATCCTCTATATTCTGATCCGATAATACCTCATTCTGAAAAGAGCACGCAGATAAAGTAAGCATGCCCAAAAGAGCTACTCCAACAATCCTGGTTTTCATTTCACTCCACTCCTTTTCTATCCCCTATTCAAGATTAATGATCCCTAGGGACGGAGTCAAGGGCTCATTTTGAAGCGATGATTTCTTCCGCCATCTCAAACAGCTCATCTGCAGTCATATCAAGATCAAATCCCATAAGATTATAATTTCAACACCGCAATTAATTCTTCTCCATCCATGTCCCCGGTCTCTGCAAATCCTAAAGACTCATAAAGCTCTTTTGCCACCTTATTCTCAGGCTCATATGAAAGCCAACAGTACTCAGCCTTGCCACAAGGAGATGTCTTAATAAACTCAAGAGCCAGTTCTATCGCTTTTCTGCCATAGCCTTTTTGCTGATATCTCTTATCTATCATCAGGCGCCATAGATTATAGTTATTATCGGCTACCCCAGGCGCATCATCCCAATAGTCGTCTTTGTCATATCCGATCATAACGAATCCCACCGGAGTATCTTCGTCATAGATGCCAAAAGGATAAGCGTATCCATTATTAGCAATAGTTGTATAAGCCTCAATGATACTTACATCATTAGCGGCGACAAATTCTCTCTGTTCATCATTAACAGATAGTTTTAATATATCCCAAACATTTTTTCCATTTATCTTCTCAAGTCTTAACATCTGGTGCTCTCCCCAATTTTGCTCAAATACGTTCTTTTATTGTACGAAAAAAGAGCTCCAAGCACAAGGCTTGAAGCTCTTTATAAATTCAGTGATCATGCGATCTGATAAGAATTACTCAACGATTGTAGCAACCTTACCTGATCCAACTGTACGTCCACCCTCACGGATAGCGAACTTAAGACCCTGCTCCATAGCGATAGGGTGAATAAGCTCGATAGACATTGTTACGTGGTCACCAGGCATGCACATCTCAACACCATCAGGGAGGTTGCAGACACCTGTAACGTCAGTTGTTCTGAAGTAGAACTGAGGTCTGTAGTTTGTGAAGAAAGGTGTATGACGGCCACCCTCGTCCTTAGTAAGAACGTAAACCTCAGCAGTGAACTTTGTGTGGCATGTTACTGTGCCAGGCTTTGTTACAACCTGACCTCTCTGGATACCATCACGGTCTACACCACGGAGAAGAAGTCCTACGTTGTCACCAGCCTCGCAGTAGTCCATAGTCTTTCTGAACATCTCGATACCAGTACATACAGACTTAGATGTCTCTTCCTTAATACCAACGATTTCGATTTCGTCGTTGAGGTTAAGGTGACCTCTCTCTACTCTACCTGTAGCAACTGTTCCACGACCTGTGATTGTGAATACGTCCTCAACAGGCATAAGGAAAGGCTTATCTGTCTCACGAGTAGGTTCAGGAATGTATGAATCAACTGTATCCATAAGCTCCATAACCTTGTCGCCCCACTCAGACTTAGGATCCTCAAGAGCCTTAAGAGCTGAACCACGGATGATAGGTGTGTCATCTCCAGGGAACTCATACTCTGTAAGAAGGTCTCTGATCTCCATCTCTACGAGGTCAAGAAGCTCAGGATCGTCAACCATATCGCACTTATTCATGAATACGATGATGTAAGGAACACCAACCTGACGAGCAAGAAGAACGTGCTCCTTAGTCTGTGCCATAACACCGTCAGTAGCAGCAACAACGAGGATAGAACCATCCATCTGAGCTGCACCTGTGATCATGTTCTTAACGTAGTCAGCGTGGCCAGGGCAGTCAACGTGAGCGTAGTGTCTGTTAGCTGTCTCGTACTCGATGTGAGCAGAGTTAATTGTGATTCCACGCTCTTTCTCTTCTGGAGCCTTATCGATCTGATCAAATGCAACAGCAGGTGAAAATCCTCTGTCTGCAAGAACAGTTGTGATAGCTGCTGTAAGAGTTGTCTTACCATGGTCAACGTGTCCGATTGTACCGATGTTTACGTGTGGCTTACTTCTGTCAAACTTAGCTTTTGCCATTTTTAAATATCCTCCTTAAGGTGAAATGTTGTTAATAAACATTTTCATACATAATTTAACCGACTATATCGATTATATTAAAAGTTTGCCGTGAAATCAAGCGTAAACTATGATTTCACGGGACTTTTCTATTAATTTAATGATCAGTTGCCCTTATTTGAAAGAACTTTATCCTGAACATTCTTAGGAACCGGAGCATACTTCTCAAAGAACATTGAGTAGTTACCACGTCCCTGAGTTCTTGAACGAAGGTCTGTAGCGTAACCGAACATCTCAGCAAGAGGCACATGTGCTCTTACGATCTTTCCGCCGCCAAGATCATCCATACCT
Source organism: Butyrivibrio sp. XPD2006 (assembly GCF_000420865.1). Classification (GTDB taxonomy): domain Bacteria; phylum Bacillota; class Clostridia; order Lachnospirales; family Lachnospiraceae; genus Butyrivibrio. The sequence goes on along the minus strand of NZ_ATVT01000005.1, from coordinate 211,093 downwards.
TCAACCTGTCCACGACGAGAGTTAACGTCACCGATAACATCTCCCATGTACTCCTCAGGCATAGTAACCTCAACCTTCATGATAGGCTCAAGAAGAACTGGAGCACCCTTCTGCATAGCATCCTTGAATGCCATAGAACCTGCAATATGGAATGCCATCTCAGATGAGTCTACCTCGTGGTATGATCCGTCGTATACTGTAGCGTGTACACCAACAACAGGATATCCACCAAGTGTTCCGGCCTTCATAGCCTCTTCGATACCTTCGCTGATTGGCTGGATGAATTCCTTAGGAATAGCACCACCAACAACTTCGCTATCAAACTGGTAAAGGTTGTCGCCGTTAGCATCCATAGGCTCGAAACGAACCTTACAGTGTCCGTACTGACCACGTCCACCGGACTGCTTAGCATACTTAGACTCAACGTCTACAGGCTTTGTAAGTGCTTCTCTGTAAGCAACCTGAGGTGCACCAACGTTAGCCTCAACCTTATATTCTCTAAGAAGTCTGTCAACGATGATATCAAGGTGAAGCTCACCCATACCAGCGATGATTGTCTGACCTGTCTCAGGATTTGTATGAGCTCTGAATGTAGGATCCTCTTCAGCAAGCTTCATAAGAGCCTCATCAAGCTTCTGCTGACCTGCCTTAGTCTTAGGCTCGATAGCAAGCTCGATAACGGGATCAGGGAACTCCATTGACTCAAGGATAACAGGGTTCTTCTCATCACAGAGAGTATCACCTGTCACTGTGTTCTTAAGACCAACAGCAGCAGCGATATCACCTGAATATACCTTATCAAGGTCTGATCTCTTGTTAGCATGCATCTGAAGGATACGTCCAAGACGCTCCTTGCTGTCCTTAGTACTGTTAAGTACGTAAGAACCTGAATTAGCTGTTCCACGGTATACACGGAAGAATGCAAGCTTTCCTACGAAAGGATCGCTGACAATCTTGAATGCAAGAGCTGCGAATGGGCCATCATCTGTTGACTCAACCTCGATCTCATTGCCGTCCATATCTGTTCCCTTACAAGCAGGGATATCAAGAGGTGAAGGCATGAACTCGATAACAGCATCAATAAGCTTCTGGATACCTCTGTTTCTGTGAGCTGAACCACAGCAAACAGGGAAAGCCTTACACTCGCAAGTTGCCTTACGAAGTGCTGCCTTAAGATCAGCAACTGAAGGCTCCTCACCCTCAAGGTACTGCATCATAAGGTCTTCATCAAGATCGCAGATCTTCTCAACGAGCTCTGAGTGATAAAGCTCAGCGTCATCCTTGAGATCAGCAGGGATCTCACCAATAGTAACATCCTCGCCCTTATCATCGTTGTAGATGTAAGCCTGCATCTCGAAAAGATCGATGATTCCCTGGAACTGATCCTCAGCTCCGATAGGGATCTCAATCATAATAGCGTTTTTCTTAAGTCTATTTCTGATCTGCTCAACAGCTCCGAAATAGTTAGCGCCGATGATATCCATCTTGTTGATGAATGCCATACGAGGAACGTTAAATCCGTCAGCCTGTCTCCAAACGTTCTCAGACTGAGGCTCAACGCCTTCCTTAGCACTAAATACACCAACTGCACCATCAAGTACGCGAAGTGAACGCTCAACCTCAACAGTGAAGTCAACGTGACCAGGTGTATCAATGATATTGATACGATGCTCTAAAGCGCCTGGCTTAGCCTTACCATTCTCCTGAAGTGTCCAATGGCAAGTTGTAGCTGCAGATGTGATTGTGATACCACGCTCCTGCTCCTGTTCCATCCAGTCCATGGTAGCAGTACCTTCGTAGGTCTCACCAATCTTATAGTTAACACCGGTATAGTAAAGAATACGCTCTGTAAGAGTGGTCTTACCAGCATCAATATGAGCCATGATACCGATGTTCCTGGTTCTCTCCAATGGGTATTGTCTATCAGCCAAAGGTATTTCCTCCTATAAATATTAAACCATAGTCAACTCACATTCAGATAAAGATTAGAATCTGTAGTGTGAGAATGCCTTGTTTGCTTCTGCCATCTTGTGCATGTCTTCTTTTCTCTTTACAGCTGCACCAGTATTGTTGTATGCATCCATAATCTCTGAAGCGAGTCTGTCAACCATAGTCTTCTCGCCTCTAGCACGTGAGAAATTAACAAGCCAACGAAGCGCAAGAGCCTGACGTCTATCTGGTCTAACCTCGATAGGAACCTGGTATGTAGCACCACCAATACGTCTAGCCTTAACCTCGAGAGCGGGCATGATGTTGTTCATGGCTCCCTCGAATACTTCAAGAGCAGGCTTTCCAGCCTTCTCCTCTACCTGTGCGAATGCTCCGTATACGATCTTCTGAGCAACACCCTTCTTGCCATCAAGCATAACTGTGTTGACAAGCTTGGTTACAACCTTGTTATCGTATAAAGGATCCGCTAATACGTCACGTTTTACAATATGTCCTTTACGCGGCACGGTTCTTCCCTCCTTTAGAATTCCTAAATTCATAGGTACTCACTAATTTAGTGTACGTGCGGTATCTTACTACTTTTATATAGAATAGAACACCAACACTCAAAAAATTAGATCCAATTGTTTCTTTTGTTTCTTATTTCTGCTTAGGTCTCTTAGCGCCATACTTAGAGCGAGCCTGTTTTCTGTCGGCTACGCCTGCTGTATCAAGAGTACCTCTGATGATGTGATACCTTGTACCAGGCAGATCCTTAACTCTTCCACCACGGATGAGAACAACGCTGTGCTCCTGAAGGTTGTGTCCCTCACCAGGAATGTAGCTTGTAACCTCGATACCGTTAGAAAGACGAACTCTGGCGATTTTTCTCAGAGCAGAGTTAGGCTTCTTAGGTGTAGCTGTCTTAACAGCTGTGCAGACACCACGCTTCTGAGGAGAAGCTGTTGCTGTTGCCTTCTTGTGAAGAGAGTTGAAGCCCTTCTGAAGAGCAGGAGCAGTAGACTTCTTAACAGATGTCTGACGACCCTTTCTAACTAACTGGTTAAATGTTGGCATTCTTCTTACCTCCTATTTTGATATATGCATAAGACAAAGGGGCATAATTACCCCTTTGTCAATACACGCAATTATGAATTATATATTTGTTTATTTTTGTTGTCAACTAAAATTTTTATGACAACCTCGGATTACTCCTCGATATCGGAATCATCCATTTCCTCAATACCATCAGGAATCTTGGCTGACTCAAAGCTGTCATCGTCGAAGTCTCTTCTTCTCTTCTTGAGAATGAGCTTCTCAGGATCCTTGAAGTTTGCATCAGTATTGAGTGCTGTACTTCTGTATCTCTTCATTCCGGTTCCGGCAGGAATCAGCTTACCGATGATAACGTTCTCTTTAAGTCCAATAAGAGGATCAACCTTACCCTTGATAGCTGCATCTGTAAGAACCTTGGTTGTCTCCTGGAAGGAAGCAGCTGACAGGAATGAGTTGGTTGCAAGAGCTGCCTTGGTAATACCAAGGATTACCTGCTTGCCCTCAGCCGGCTTCTTGCCTTCTGAGATAAGAGCCTCGTTGCTGTCCTCGAAATCAAGAACATCTACAAGAGTTCCGGGAAGGAAATCTGTATCTCCGCTCTCATCAATTCTTACCTTCTTGAGCATCTGACGAACAATAACTTCGATGTGCTTGTCGCAGATATCAACACCCTGAAGACGATATACTCTCTGAACTTCTCTGAGGAGGTAATCCTGAACTGCACGGATTCCCTTGATCTTAAGAAGATCATGAGGGTTTACAGAACCTTCTGTAAGCTCATCACCGGCCTCGATGTTTGTATCATCAAGAACCTTGATACGTGATCCGTAAGGAATGAGGTAAGCTTTTGACTCACCGGTCTCATCGTTAGTAACGACAACCTCACGCTTTTTCTTGGTATCTCTGATTTCAACGTGTCCGTCAAGCTCTGAGATAATAGCAAGTCCCTTAGGCTTTCTTGCCTCGAAAAGCTCCTCTACACGAGGAAGACCCTGTGTGATATCACCACCGGCAACACCACCGGTATGGAAGGTTCTCATTGTAAGCTGTGTACCGGGCTCACCGATTGACTGAGCAGCGATGATACCAACTGCCTCACCGACCTGAACTGCCTCACCTGTTGCCATGTTAGCGCCGTAGCACTTAGCACAGATACCGTTATGTGAACGGCATGTAAGGATTGTTCTGATCTTAACTGCCTCTACCGGGCCGCCCTTACTGTTAACACCAACTGAAAGGATCTTAGCAGCACGGGAAGGTGTGATCATGTGATTCTTCTTAACGATTACGTTTCCATCTTTATCCTTGATGGTCTCACATGAATATCTTCCTGTGATTCTGTCCTCAAGTGGCTCGATTGTTTCTTTTCCATCAACGAAGGCTTTAACTGTCATGCCGGGAATTACTTCCTTGCCTGCGCAGCAATCAACCTCACGAATGATAAGTTCCTGTGATACGTCAACCATTCGACGTGTAAGGTATCCTGAATCGGCTGTACGAAGAGCTGTATCTGAAAGTCCCTTACGAGCACCGTGAGCTGACATGAAGTACTCCAGAACGTCAAGTCCTTCACGGAAGTTTGACTTGATAGGAAGTTCGATTGTACGTCCTGTTGTATCAGCCATAAGTCCACGCATACCTGCCAGCTGCTTGATCTGCTGGTTACTACCACGGGCACCGGAGTCAGCCATCATGTAGATGTTGTTGTACTTATCAAGACCGGCAAGCAGCTCTTCTGTGAGCTTCTTATCTGTATCCATCCAGGTATTAACAACCTCGCTGTAACGCTCCTCGTCTGTAATAAGACCTCTGCGGTAGTTAGCTGCGATAGCATCAACTGTAGCCTGTGCTTCATCAAGAAGCTGCTGCTTCTGCTCAGGCACTGTCATATCAGCGATAGAAACTGTCATGGCAGCACGTGTTGAGTAGTGGTAACCTGTAGCCTTGATGTTATCAAGAACCTCAGCGGTAGCAAATGTTCCGTGAGTATTGATCATCTTGGTAACGATCTGCTTAAGCTGCTTCTTACCTACCATGAAGTCAACTTCAAGCTTTAAGTAATTCTCAGGTATACTTCTGTCTACATAACCAAGATCCTGAGGAATGATCTCATTGAACAGGAATCTTCCAAGTGTAGACTCTACAAGACCGGAAATAGTCTCGCCATCGGCGTTAACCTTCTCCATTCTGATCTTGATCTTAGTCTGAAGTGTGATATATCCGTTCTCATAAGCAAGGATTGCTTCGTCAACACTCTTGAAGCACTTACCCTCGCCAAGAGCTCCGGGTCTCTCCTGTGTAAGGTAGTAAATACCAAGTACCATATCCTGTGTAGGTACGTTAACAGGGCCACCGTCTGAAGGCTTAAGTAAGTTGTTAGGTGAGAGCATAAGGAATCTGCACTCAGCCTGAGCCTCAACTGACAATGGAAGGTGAACAGCCATCTGGTCACCGTCGAAGTCGGCGTTGAAAGGTGTACATGCAAGAGGATGAAGCTTAATAGCCTTACCTTCTACAAGAATTGGCTCAAATGCCTGAATACCAAGTCTGTGAAGTGTGGGAGCACGGTTAAGCATAACAGGATGCTCTTTGATAACGTCCTCAAGAACGTCCCAAACCTGCTCATCAAGACGCTCTACAAGCTTCTTGGCATTCTTGATATTCTGTGAAATTCCTCTGGATACAAGCTCCTTCATAACGAAAGGCTTGAACAGCTCGATAGCCATTTCCTTAGGAAGTCCACACTGATAAATCTTAAGTTCAGGTCCTACAACGATAACGGAACGTCCTGAATAGTCAACACGCTTACCAAGAAGGTTCTGACGGAAACGTCCGCTCTTACCTTTGAGCATATCTGAAAGAGACTTAAGAGCTCTGTTTCCGGGTCCGGTAACAGGTCTTCCTCTTCTGCCGTTATCGATAAGTGCATCAACAGCTTCCTGAAGCATTCTCTTCTCGTTACGAACGATGATATCAGGTGCACCGAGATCAAGAAGTCTCTTAAGTCGGTTGTTTCTGTTGATGATTCTTCTGTAAAGATCGTTAAGATCTGATGTTGCAAAACGTCCACCATCAAGCTGTACCATAGGACGAAGATCAGGTGGAATTACAGGGATGCAATCCATGATCATCCATGCAGGATCATTGCCTGACTCTCTGAAAGCTTCAACAACCTCCAGTCTCTTGATGATTCTTGCTCTCTTCTGTCCGCTTGATGTGTCAAGGCCTTCCTTGAGCTCTTTGTACTCAGCCTCAAGGTCGATAGCCTGGAGAAGTTCCTTGATAGACTCAGCACCCATTCCTGCACGGAACTTGCTGCCGAACTCTTCTCTTGCATCCTGGAACTCTTTCTCTGAGAGAACCTGCTTGTATTCCAGTGTTGTATCACCGGGATCAAGTACTATATAGGAAGCGAAGTAAAGAACCTTCTCAAGTACACGGGGTGAAAGATCAAGGATAAGACCCATTCTGCTGGGAATTCCCTTGAAGTACCAAATGTGTGATACAGGAGCTGCAAGCTCGATGTATCCCATTCTCTCACGACGTACGCTGCTCTTTGTGATCTCAACACCACATCTGTCGCAGACAACGCCCTTATATCTAATCTTTTTATACTTACCGCAGTGGCACTCCCAATCCTTGGTTGGTCCAAAGATTCTCTCACAGAACAGACCGTCCTTCTCAGGCTTTAATGTTCTGTAGTTGATGGTCTCAGGCTTTGTTACCTCACCTCTGTTCTCTTCATCAACCTTGTGGGCCCAGCTCCTGATCTTTTCAGGAGATGCAAGGCCGATCTTGATTGAATCGAAAGTCATAGGCTGATAAGTCTGCTGCTGAGTTGATCTGCCACTTGAAGCTTCATTTATTGCTTTATTCATAGTTGAATCAGACATTCGTTAACCTCTTTTCTGTAAGTAGTCGTTAATTACCGGTTAATCATTATTCGTCAAAAGACTCTTCAGCGTCCTCAAATGACTCATCAGACTCAAATTCATCTACCTGCTCGTCCTCGAGTTCGCCTTCATCGTTGAAACTCTGCTTAGTAAATCCGTTAGCTTCAAATGACTCCTGCTTGTAATCACGTCCTGATGTATCACCTTCAATCTCATAGCGATAATCAGAATCTGTGTAATCAACGCTCTCCATAATCTCTACCTCAGTGTTGTCCTCACGAAGAACCTTGATATCCAGACCAAGTGACTGAAGCTCTTTCAAAAGAACCTTGAATGACTCAGGTACGCCTGGCTCAGGGATGTTGTCTCCCTTGATGATTGCTTCATAAGTCTTAACACGACCGATAACATCGTCAGACTTAACTGTAAGGATTTCCTGAAGTGTATAAGCTGCACCGTAAGCCTCAAGTGCCCAAACTTCCATCTCTCCGAAACGCTGTCCACCGAACTGAGCTTTACCACCCAGAGGCTGCTGTGTAACAAGAGAGTAAGGACCTGTTGAACGAGCATGGATCTTATCGTCAACGAGGTGGTGGAGCTTAAGGTAATGCATGTGTCCGATTGTTGTAGGGCTGTCAAACTTCTGTCCGGTTCTACCGTCACGAAGCTGTACCTTACCATCTGACTGGATCGGAACGCCCTTCCAAAGCTCTCTGTGATCTCTGTTATCTGACAGATACTGCATGATCTCAGGATCTACAAGATCTTTGTACTTAGCTTCGAACTCTTCCCATGTGCTGTTAACGTAATCGTTAGCAAGCTCAAGAGTATCCTGAATATCTATCTCGTTTGCACCATCAAAGATTGGTGTTGCAATGTTAAATCCAAGTGCCTTGGCAGCAAGTGAAAGGTGAATCTCCAGGACCTGTCCGATATTCATACGGGAAGGAACGCCCAGAGGATTAAGTACGATATCAAGAGGTCTGCCGTTAGGAAGATATGGCATATCCTCTATAGGAAGTACTCTTGAAACGACACCCTTATTACCGTGACGACCGGCCATCTTATCACCTACAGAAATCTTTCTCTTCTGTGCGATATAGATTCTGACTGCCTGGTTTACACCGGGTGAAAGCTCATCGCCGTTCTCTCTTGTGAATACCTTGGCATCAACTACGATACCGTACTCACCGTGAGGAACCTTAAGGGATGTATCCCTTACTTCTCTTGCCTTCTCACCGAAGATCGCACGAAGAAGTCTCTCTTCAGCAGTGAGCTCTGTCTCTCCCTTAGGAGTTACCTTACCAACAAGGATATCACCGGCACGAACCTCAGCACCGATACGGATGATACCGCGATCATCCAGATCCTTGAGAGCATCATCACCGACACCGGGTACATCACGTGTGATCTCTTCCGGTCCGAGCTTGGTCTCACGGGCTTCTGCCTCGTACTCTTCAATATGTACAGATGTAAATACATCGTCTCTTACAAGTCTCTCTGAAAGAAGAACAGCGTCCTCGTAGTTGTAACCTTCCCATGTCATGAATCCGATGAGAGGGTTCTTACCAAGACCGAGTTCTCCCTGTGATGTTGAAGGACCATCAGCGATAACCTGACCTGCCTCAACATGGTCGCCCTTGAACACGATAGGTCTCTGGTTGTAGCAGTTACTCTGGTTTGATCTCTGGAACTTAATGAGGTGGAACTCTTCCTTCTCACCGTCATCGTAAGTCATCTGGATGAGCTTACTGTCTACGAAATCAACAGTTCCGGCCTTTCTTGCAACAACGCAAACGCCTGAGTCAACTGCTGCCTTTCTCTCCATACCTGTTCCAACCGCAGGAGCCTCTGTTGTTAAAAGAGGTACCGCCTGACGCTGCATGTTTGATCCCATCAGCGCACGGTTAGCATCGTCGTTCTCAAGGAACGGGATAAGTGCTGTAGCAACTGAGAATACCATACGAGGAGATACGTCCATGTACTCAAACATTGTCTTAGGATACTCGGAAGTCTCATCCTTGTATCTTCCTGATACAGTTTTCTTCTTGAAGTGGCCTTCCTCATCAAGAGGAGTATTAGCCTGAGCTACATGGTAGTTATCCTCTTCGTCTGCAGTAAGGTACTCAACCTCATCTGTAACACGAGGATTCTCAGGATCTGTTCTGTCTACCTTACGATAAGGAGCCTCAACAAATCCGTAGTCATTAACTCTTGCATAGCTTGCCAGTGAGTTAATAAGACCGATGTTAGGACCTTCAGGTGTCTCGATAGGGCACATACGTCCATAGTGTGTATAGTGAACGTCTCGAACCTCGAATCCGGCTCTGTCTCTTGAAAGACCACCGGGTCCCAAAGCTGAAAGACGTCTCTTGTGAGTAAGCTCACCAAGAGGGTTATTCTGATCCATGAACTGAGACAGCTGTGATGAACCAAAGAACTCTTTTACAGCAGCCTGTACAGGCTTGATGTTGATAAGAGTCTGAGGTGAAATCTCCTCAGTGTCATGTGTTGTCATTCTCTCACGAACAACTCTCTCAAGTCTTGAAAGACCGATACGATACTGATTCTGTAAAAGTTCACCTACGCAACGGATACGTCTATTGCCCAGATGGTCGATATCATCATCGTTACCGATACCATACTCAAGATGGATATTGTAGTTAATGGAAGCAATGATATCTTCCTTGGTAATATGCTTAGGAATAAGCTCGTGTACACGCTTTCTGATTGTCTCAGCAAGACCCTCAGGATCGTTCTTAACTGTGTACTCCTCAAGAATTTCCTTAAGAACAGGATAGTAAACGTTCTCAGTAATTCCAAGCTGCTCAGGATCACACTCGATGAAGTGTGTGATATCTACCATCATATTGGAAAGAACCTTAACGTTTCTCTCCTCTTCCTGAAGAATTACATAAGGAATAGCCGCATCCTGGATCTCTGTAGCAAGTGCACGGTCAACCTTGGTACCTGCAGCAGCGATCATCTCACCTGTTGTCTCATCAACAACATCCTCAGCGAGAACATGTCCGTTGATACGGTTCTTGAAATGAAGCTTCTTATTGAATTTGTATCTTCCTACCTTAGCAAGGTCATATCTTCTGGGATCGAAGAACATTGCTGTGATAAGGCTCTCAGCGCTCTCTACGGAAAGAGGCTCGCCGGGACGGATTTTTCTGTACAGCTCAAGAAGACCACTCTGGTAATCGGTAGAAGAATCCTTAGAGAAACTTCCCTGGATCTTGGGCTCATCGCCAAAGAGTTCAAGAATCTCCTCGTTTGTTCCGATTCCAAGTGCTCTGATAAGAACGGTTACAGGAACCTTTCTTGTTCTATCAACTCTTGCATAGAATACGTCGTTAGGATCGGTCTCATACTCAAGCCATGCACCTCTGTTGGGAATAACTGTGCAAGCCATGAGTTCCTTACCGATCTTATCATATGTAATATCATAATAGATACCGGGTGAACGTACGAGCTGGCTGACAATAACACGCTCAGCACCGTTGATAACGAAAGTTCCGGTAGCTGTCATGAGAGGAAGGTCACCCATGAAAATCTCATGCTCTGTGATCTCGTCCTTCTCCTTATTATGAAGACGAACTTTAACCTTCAATGGAGCTGCGAATGTAGCGTCTCGCTCTTTACACTTCTCGATAGTGTTCTTGTTCTTATCGATCTCATCCTCGCAAAGCTTGAAATCGACAAATTCCAGACTGAGCTTCCCACTGTAGTCCTCAATTGGAGAAATATCGTCGAAGACTTCCTTTAAGCCTTCGTCGAGGAACCACTGATAAGAATTCTTCTGAACCTCAATCAGGTTAGGCATCTCCAGGACTTCCTTCTGGCGCTGGAAACTCATTCGTAAGTTTTTACCAGAGCCGGTAGGATGTAATCTGTTTTTTTCCATTGACATTCACCCCGTTCTTTAATATTTTAAGTGATTAAATGAGGCACTTTAATAGGCGCATTAAAAAAATGCGCAAAAAGACCCACTTCACCACAATAGTGCATTGTCCATTATACGTCCAGCAGAAACTGATGTCAAGAACTTTTTTATAATAGAAAAAGACATCCGGATAGTCCGAATGTCTTTTGAATAATCATTATTGCTGCACTTCCATTTCAACATTTTCCGCAACCACAGGATTCGAAGGCATGTTGCTGACAGCCCACAGGTATGCACCAACAAAGAAGAAGCGGAAAAAGTTCAGTGAATTATCTGCAAGTGCTGTCATACCGGCATAACTGATAGTAGACGCAAGTAAAACCGAAGACATCACAGCGACAACAATTCCCGGAACCAGGCAATAAAGCGCCTTAGGATAAATTGATTTTCCGGCATTCATTCTGTATATAAAAAGTGCAAATACCAAAAAGGCTGCGCAAAGAACCGCTCCCTGAGCCAAAGCTGTCCATGAGACCGTTATTTCTCTCATTAGAACCTGTCCAAAAGGAAGTGAAATCTTTTCTGAACTTGCGACACCGATTGAATAGATAATAATTGAAATGATAGGGGCAATCAAAGAAACGACTGCAGAAGCAATAAAGTTCATCATTATTCCTTTATCCCTGTCACATTTAAAAACGCAGACTAAAAGCCATATACCGAGTGCAACCGAAACAAGTGTATCTATAATCCAGAAAGCTCCGATCCCCTTTATTCCAAAGATTTCAATATCACTGAGCATCTCCACAAAATCAATAAGAACTTTATACATAGTGAAAATTCCCGCGAGGGCTCCCCAAACTATTGATCCTGCTGAAGCCTTTCTCAGATCACCCTTTGAGCGATCCGGCAGGCATAATACATGAATAAGCGCAGGCAAAAATCCCAAAACGCCATAAATATAAAATCCAACTCCGCTGTAATATTTCTTGCTTGCAATTACAGCCGGAATTACTGCAAGTATCAAAAGAAAAATAAGTGCAATAATACTACTGATGTTCATATTTCCTCCCTAAAAAAATAGGGACGGATAAATATCCGTCCCTAATAAGAATAATCGAGTTGGTTAAATTACTTAAGAGTAACCTTTGCACCCTCAGCCTCAAGCTTAGCCTTGATATCATCAGCCTCTGCCTTTGAAGCGTTCTCCTTAACCATCTTAGGAGCTCCATCAACGAGATCCTTTGCTTCCTTAAGTCCAAGACCTGTAAGCTCACGAACAACCTTGATAACCTTAACCTTGTTAGGACCAACCTCTGTAAGCTCTACGTTGAACTCTGTCTTCTCCTCACCAGCTGCTGCTGCGCCAGCTCCTGCTGCTGCAACTACAACGCCTGCTGCTGCAGATACGCCAAACTCTTCCTCGCAAGCCTTTACAAGATCGTTAAGCTCGAGAACTGTAAGCTCTTTGATAGCATCGATAAATTCTGCTGTTGTTAACTTTGCCATTATATTTTCCTCCATATAATTTGTAATTTTCAATTAATAAATTCAGTTTACTGCAACGAGTAGATTACTCTGCTGCAGGTGCTGCTGCTTCAGCTGCTGGAGCCTCTGCTGCAGGTGCCTCTGCTGTCTCTTCAGCAGGTGCAGGTGCTGCTTCCTCTGCAGGTGCTGCCTCGCCACCTTTCTCTGCGATCTGATTGATAACGCGAGCGAAGTTTGCGATAGGTGACTGCATAGAACCAAGCAATCTTGAAAGAAGAACTTCCTTTGAAGGGATAGATGCGATTTCTGACATAGCAGCTGCATCGTAGAACTTACCTTCAATTACACCACCCTTAATCTCAAGAGCCTTTGCCTTCTTAGCAAACTCATAGAGTACACGAGCAGGTGCTGCAGGATCTGACTCTGATACAGCCATTGCTGAAGGTCCGTTAAGAAGATCCTTGAGCTGCTCGAAATCAGTTCCCTGGAAAGCGAAGTTCATCATTGTGTTCTTGTACACCTTGTATGTTACGCCTTCTTCACGAAGCTTCTTACGAAGCTCTGTGTCCTGCGCAACAGTAAGTCCGCGGTGATCTACAAGTACGACTGCCTGAGCGTCTTTGATCTTCTCAGAGATCTCATTAACTACAGGCTGCTTCAATTCAACCTTTGCCATTTTTTTACCTCCTTATAGAATTTACCGCCGAAAAAAAACCTCTCGAAGACATCGAGAGGCAAAAAGTCTGATTTAAACTTTTCCTCGGCAGGCGCTTACACTTTACGTTCCGTCTACATTTCATCAGGAACACCTGCTGTCTTCGGCATGGCGTCTTTTTGACGACCTTGAATAAAATATCATAAAAGAATATTATTGTCAAGCATTTTATCGTATTTATTTGGGACTGATATATCCGTTGTAATCAATATGTATACCGGGTGACATGGCTGCCATTTCATTGATGATCCTGTCATGTTCCGCACCGGTCGCCTCAGTAACCGTGCATCCACTCTGAAGCGCAGGAACAAACTGCAGGTTGACAGCTCCGTCTGTATGCAGAGTTGTAACTATCATACATGAATCCAGCGTCTTGGAATTGAATATGTAGTTACCCATGCTGTAAACAACAGGCACTCCATCAACATAATCAATCTTCTGAAGGACATGAGGATGCGAACCGATTATAAGATTAGCTCCGGCATCCGCTATCTCTTTTGCCTGATCTCTCTGTAAATAATCTATCTCTGTAGTACTCTCCGTGCCCCAGTGTATAAATACAATAACGTATGCATTCTTCTCTCTGGCCTCGCGTATCTTCTCAAGCAAAAGAGCATCGTTCATGCACCTGAAAACTCCGGGAGAATCCTCTGTTGCAGGCCTGGTATCAGGTGTGTCGTTTCTCTCTATCTGAGTTGCTGTTATAATGGCAATCTTCATTCCATTGCTTGTTATATAGTAGACCGGATGAGATGCCTCTTCTATGTTCTTACCGGCTCCCGAATACACAATTCCCGCATTTGATAAGATATCCATCGTATCAAGAAACGCCTGCTGCCCGTAGTCATATGCATGATTATTGGCAAGGCCCACTATATCAACTCCCATTGTTCCAAGGATTGATACCGTCTCAGGTGCAGCCCTGAAGGTATAGGTCTTACCCTCTGTGGGCGATCCGCCGTTTGAATAAGGGAACTCATTGTTGATCATCATTATGTCAACTCCCCTCATCTTCTCAAGAAGGCTCTGTCCAACCACTCCTTCTGCAGTATTTCCGGCTCTTCTGAAAGCATCTCCCACCGCATAGTTATGGTCAAAGAGAATATCCCCGGCAAAACCGATGGTGACCATATCCGGATCCGCCGTTCCAATCACATGTGTATAATCTTCATCTCCCTCATATATGATGGCAGCTCTCTTGGCAGATTCCTCGTCGGTAACAGCAACATTCACTGCTCTTCCGGCCTCAGGGATAGCCTCCCATTTATTTGCAAAAAGACCGTTTTGATACTTGTCATTTGAATTCTTATAGTTTCCTATGATGAGTAACGCCGGGATACCAATTACCAGAATTATAGAAAAAGTCATTAAGAAAGCCACTGTCTGTGGCTTCGATAGAAAGTCTCTTATATTTATCTTATCAGTCCAACTGTCCTGATCATAAAAACCTTTTCTTCTCATGCACACATTATACCACAACATATTGTGCATTCAAAGAAAGGAAGCACAAAAAAGCGGACCACCGAATCGGTAGTCCGCCATTTCACAAGTATTATGCTTGCGCAAGAATTAATATCTGTTAGATACAACCTTTACGCCAGGGCCCATTGTTGTTGCAAGAGTAATGCTCTTGAGGTACTGACCCTTAACAGATGAAGGTCTAGCTTTTGTGATAGCATCCATAAGAGCGTTGAAGTTCTGCTCAAGCTGCTCCTCTGTGAAAGATGCCTTTCCTACAGGAACGTGGATGATGTTAGCCTTGTCAAGTCTGTACTCGATCTTACCAGCCTTGATATCAGCGATAGCCTTAGCTACGTCCATTGTAACTGTTCCAGCCTTAGGGTTAGGCATAAGACCCTTAGGTCCAAGTACCTTACCAAGACGTCCTACAACGCCCATCATATCAGGTGTTGCAACTACAACGTCGAAATCAAGCCATCCTTCGTTCTGGATCTTAGGAATAAGCTCCTCGCCACCAACGTGGTCTGCACCAGCTGCCTGTGCCTCGTCAAGCTTTGTTCCCTTAGCGAAAACAAGAACCTTAACTTCCTTACCTGTTCCGTTAGGAAGTACTACAGCTCCTCTGATCTGCTGATCAGCGTGACGTGAATCACAACCTGTTCTGATGTGAGCTTCTACTGTCTCATCAAACTTTGCAGTAGCTGTCTTCTTAACAAGAGAGATAGCTTCTGCAGCTTCATACTGCTGAGTCTTGTCAACAAGCTTAGCAGCTTCTACGTATTTCTTTCCGTGTTTCATCTCTCATCCTCCATCAGTCTTCTACTACGATTCCCATGCTACGAGCTGTTCCAGCGATCATGCTCATAGCACCCTCAATGTCAACTGCATTAAGGTCAGGCATCTTGGTCTCTGCAATCTTTCTAACGTCTTCCTTAGAAACTGTTGCAACCTTTGTCTTGTTAGGAACTCCTGATCCCTTCTGGATCTTAGCTGCCTTCTTAAGAAGAACTGCTGCAGGTGGAGTCTTTGTGATGAATGTGAAACTTCTGTCTGCATAAACTGTGATAACAACAGGGATGATAACGTCACCCTTATCTGCTGTCTGTGCGTTGAACTGCTTTGTGAATTCAACGATGTTTACACCATGCTGACCAAGAGCTGGTCCAACTGGTGGTGCTGGTGTTGCTTTACCAGCCTGGATCTGTAACTTAATATATCCTTCGACTTTCTTTGCCATTCTGGCACCTCCTGAAAATATGTGGTCGGCGCAATCTCCTCAACATTAGTATTGCTCCCAGCGGTTCGGACTTGCGGCTTCGAAAAGACCTCAGCCGAGTCCTATCGCAGGGGCGCCACTAACAAAATGCAAAATACGCATTTTGAGTGTTGCTCCCACTCAGCGGTTACGTGCAGCCTAAGCTGCTATATATTCAAGCGCAGAGCGCCCAAATACCAAAACTTATGAATCGATCTTTCTAACTTCTGCAAAGCTGATCTCTACAGGTGTCTCACGACCAAACAGATCAACATTGATTGTAGCTGTCTGCTTACCGAAATCCATTCTCTGTACAACACCGGCTGTATCCTTCCAAACACCGGCAATAACTGCGATCTCATCGCCCACACCGAAGTCAACTGCAATAGTATTCTTGGTGTTGATACCAAGATTCTTGATCTCAGCATCTGTAAGCGGTACCGGCTTGGATCCCGGTCCTACGAAACCAGTTACGCCACGGGTGTTGCGGACAACATACCATGTCTCGTCATTCATATCCATGTTTACAAGAACATAACCAGGGAACATCTTTCTCTGAACGTTCTTGCGAGCACCGTTCTTAACCTCTACAACATCCTGAAGAGGTACTCTTACCTCAAGGATCTGACTCTGAAGATGTCTGTTCTCTATGGTCTTCTCAAGGTTAGCCTTAACCTTGTTCTCATATCCGGAATATGTATGAACAACGTACCAGTGAGCATTCTCGTTCTCAGTTGCACCTTCTGCATCTGTTGCCTGTTCTGCAGAAGTCTCAGCATCTGATAATACCTCATCAGATACTACCTCGGTAGAATCCTCAGCTACCAGCTCGAGGCTCTTTTCCATTTCTTCTGACATATTATCTCCTTTTGATTAGAAAACGGATGTAATAAAATTCATTCCATATTCAAAAGCATAATCAAGCAAAGCAATAAGAGCGCAAGCAATGACAGAAACAACAACTACAGCTGTTGTCTGCTTAATAACGTCATCCCTTGTAGGCCATATGATCCTTGCAAACTCTGCCTTTACACCTTTAAAAAAAGCACCGATCTTGGACTGTTCCATATCCGTAGTCTCCCTCCTACTTAAGGATGAAATTACTTTGTTTCCTTATGTAAAGTATGCTTCTTGCAGAAAGGGCAATACTTCTTCATTTCAACACGATCAGGATGTGTCTTCTTATCCTTGGTTGTGTCATAGTTACGATTCTTGCAATCTGTGCATGCTAATGTAATTCTTGTACGCATTATTTCACCTCCGCGCGTTTAGTAATTGTCTAATTTTGCGCATAAAAAAAAGACATAAATCTCTTGTCGCTTGTCTAATATAACATAGACATTTCTCCGCGTCAACACATTTTTATTGTTATTTGTAGACTATTTCTCTCTGGACAAAAAAGCTCACCAGAAACAGAAGACAATCCACAGGAATTTTAACCACAAACTCAGGCGATGAAGGAATAAGTCCATGGAAGAAGCTTACCAGCGCTCCGCTTGAGAGCATGATAAAAAGAGCCAGCAGAATATATTTAAGCGCGGCCTTTGCACTGTTGCTTCCGCTTTTAAAAACTACCTTATAGTTAATAAGGAAATTATAAGTAGCCGAAATAACTCTTGCCAGTATCGTCGAAAGCATAATATACCCGATTGCGATCGGCACGTTTCTAAACACTGCACAGAACACACTGAACAGCGCGATGTCCACCACGCTTGATGACAGCGATGAGAACATAAATTTAAGGAAAACCGCGTAAATCCTGATTGAGTCCTTAATAGGATTAAAATGACTCGACTTATTCTCTTCCAAATAAATCGTCTTTATCGGCACTTCCAATATTTCAATGCCCAGCTCTTTTGTGGCCAGGAGCATATTGGTCTCAAATTCAAACCTCTCGCCCTTTTCCGTCAAAAGATATTTCATAAACTCTGCAGATATTCCTCTAAGCCCCGTCTGTGTATCACTGATGCTCATTCCGGTGAGGAATTTCATAACTCTGCTGGTAGTTTTATTGCCAAAGACCGATCTTGCCGGAATTCCCGACTCGTCAAAATCCCTGACACCAAGCACAAGCTTGTCGGGATTCTGCAAAAGCGCATCCATACATTTCTTAATATCGGAAGCAGTATGCTGTCCGTCGGAATCCGCCGTTATAACACCCGCCATATCGGGATACTCATTAAGGCAATAGTTAAAGGCCGTCTTAAGCGCCCTTCCCTTTCCCATGTTAACAGCATGATTCAGTACAACGGCTCCTCTTGCTGCCGCTGCATCAAATATCCTGCCGAAGGTATCTGTCTCTGAGCCGTCATTTACTACAACAATCGGCGAAAGACCTGCTGATACCAGATTATCCATAAGTCCTATTAATTTATCATCCGGCTCATACGCCGGAATTATAATGGGTGTCACTCTTCCCATCAATTACCTGCTCCTTCGATCTTTAATACAACTCCCGGCTCATACTCCCCGTCCGTCATTACATCGGAGAAAAGCTCTTTTGCCACGCCGTCTTTATCCTCAACATAAAAGTAAGAAGCGTGACTGTCAAGCATCTTCTGCCTGATAGTATCCGCCGTATCTTCTTCAGTAAGGAAAGTATCGTATACCAGCGCCGTCGGTGAAGCCTCTTTACTTATATAGGTATTGTGTACCCAGTAATACTCATGTCCGTCCCTGAGCACAAGAACTCTTTTGCCCCAATATGCTTTATCAGAAACGGCCAGGACAAGCTCTTTTCCGTCCTCACCTACCATATCGGAAACATAAGCCTTATTCTCGGCAAGCTGATCCCTGTACCCGCGAAGATATTTGTAAACTCCGCTGTAATCCGCACTCAGAAGCACAACCAGCGCACAAACACTTCCGAATATCAGCATCCGTCTCTTCACATTAGTTGCTCTCAGTCTGTTAAATCCTATTCCTATAAGAAGATACATACTTCCCAGCGTAAACGGTGCGCAGTACCTGGCAATTGATATTCCCATTGCATAGGCATCCAGATACTGGTCCTCCGTCTGGAACAGTGATATGTGTGCCATGAACACTATCGCATAGGCAAGCACCCCTGTAATAAGGGAGAAAAGAGCCATCTTCTTAAATTCACTCTTCCCCAGAACGCACAGGAAATACATTCCTGTCATTGCACCGAATATCAGAAGCACAGCAGCCCCGGTGGACAGATCCACAGTCAGGTTATGATCCGAATGCATGGGCTGGAACATGAAGCCTTCGGCAAAATATCTCATCTTATCAATAGTATTATCGGGTGCCGAATACGTTCCCGAAGTAGCCATTCTGATTCCTGCTCCCGTGAGCTTGGCAACTCGCCTGTTTACAAAGCAGAACAACAGCCAGCTTCCATAAGATGCTCCGGCAAAAAGAACCGGCAGCCATATAAGCTTCTCTCTGTTTGCCACCACTATATAGAAGACAAGCGCAAACAACGCCCACTCAAATCCCACAGATTTTGTCAAAAGAAGTACCGCGGTATACAACCCTATCCTGGCATAATAAAAAGCCTTCTCATGCCCGTAGCTGTCATATATAGCCAGAAGCAAAGCCCCGTATACAATAGCCATTGTGATATCGGCAGGTGTTCCGTAGTAGATAATACCGTTGAACACTCCGGGAAACAATGCAGTGCAAACAAATGCCAGTACCATTAGGGCCGTCTTGCACCATCTGTTCATATCATAAGCTCTTATGGCCGCCATGACCTTTGCCAGCATGGGGAAAAGAAATATCAGACACAGCACAAAGTATCCGAGGAACTGGAGGCTCTCGTTGTACTCTCCCGAGCTGATCTGAAGAAA
Source organism: Butyrivibrio sp. XPD2006 (assembly GCF_000420865.1). GTDB lineage: Bacteria > Bacillota > Clostridia > Lachnospirales > Lachnospiraceae > Butyrivibrio. The sequence goes on along the minus strand of NZ_ATVT01000005.1, from coordinate 191,592 downwards.
CAGCCACTTGGCAAGTGATGTGATCGGAGGATAGTCACCAAACTCCGGGGATACGTTTCCGTACTTGCCCGAAAATCCATCAAGGAAAAAAATCTGCTTGGCATCCGATGACCAGAAATTGATATCGTCCCACCAGGTGAAGACCTGCTGCCTTGTAAGCACTCCGACCGCAGTCGAACAGACCACCGCCAGTATCACCCCGGGGTCAGCCAGTATCCTGCCATACTCTGCTATCTCTTTTGCAAAAGAGCTCTTGTCTGCCCGGGCATCCATAACCATCCGAACAAAGACATAAACCACAACCAGAACCGAGACTGCACCAACAGCCTTAAGTCCGTTAAAAAACGCCAGCAGATATAGGACCATCAGAAGTCCTGCAAAAGATACCGTAATTGAATCAAGGATATTCTCTCTATATACACGAGCAATTCTTGCCGATAATAAAAGCAAAGCCAAAGCCACAAGCCAAAACATGAACATACTCCATAACATCTGAATTTTTACTTATCTCATAATAATATATATGAGCACCCGAGCGCAATTAATTATTAACTTTATATTAAATTCAATTAAATACCGTTAATTTTTGTTGACATTTGACTCGTTTTTAGTATTATAAGGGTAACTAAACGTGGCTAAATATGCCCTCGTGCGACTGATACCAAAGGATTGGTAGAGAGAAGGACTCGTACGTATATCAAGGAAGAAAGGAGGGGCATTATGGCAGGCATATCTTTTAATGGTGCTTACAACCATTTCATACAGGACTACGTGTCCAAGGATGTTACACAGGCCGACGCGCATCGTAAGGATGAGCTTAGGGATGTGTATAAGTCAATTGCAAAAATCAACAAGAAGTCCCCTCTTTATCTACTTACAGACGATGACGCATCAAGAAACGATGCGATAGGTATAAAAGAAAAAGCCCGAGCGCTTCAGGGCAGTATCAAGAGGCTTAGTGATCATGAGGAAAAATCTTCCCTCAATCACTCTTCTGCTTTTACCACCGATGAAGATAAGGTTTCGGCAAACTATATCGGCAAGACTCCGGAACAGGATATCGGAGCCATCGGTTTTGACATAGAGGCAACACAGCTGGCGACCAGTCAGGTTAACAGAGGTCATCTGATTCCTAAGGATTCCACAGGTCTTTCGCCAAATAATTATGCTTTTGATGTCAGGATCAACGGACAGGAATTCGAGTTCCAGTACAGTATTTACAACACCGACACCAATATAGATGTCCAAAAGAAGCTTGAGACGCTGATAAATAAAGCAAATATCGGTCTCAATGCCCGGATAATAGAAGACGGTAACAGATCGGCTCTGGAGATACAGTCCAGCCATACAGGACTAAAACCCGGACAGGTCAGTCAGTTTGAAATCTACGAAGCAGATACGCCGCTGGCAAAGGGTTCGGTAGATTATCTGGGACTTGATAAAGTCGCAGAGCCCGCCACCAACGCACACTTCACCTTAAACGGCGAGGACAAGGTATCCGTTTCCAATCACTTTACAGTGGGTGGTAAATTTGATATCACGCTGCACTCTCTGACAGAAGCCGGATCACCTATCCATGTAGGCATCAAGAAAGACAACGAAGCTTTGATGCAGCATGTGGTATCACTGATAGATAATTACAACAGCTTCATAGAAGAAGCTTCCGGAATAGCGGATGACAAGTTCAAGGGTTCCAAACTCCGGTCCGAAGTCATCGGCATTGCACAGCAGTATCTCAGCAATGTTGAGGATTTAGGCGTCAGACTGGAAGGAAACGGCAATCTTTCCGTTGATGACGAGATGCTCAAGCAGGCAGTTTCCGGCGGAAGCAGCATGGAAGCCTTAGAACCCATCAACAAATTTGCGGATGCTCTTATTGATAAGACAAAAGACATATCGGTAGACCCCATGAAATATGTGGATCGTCCGGTTGTAAATTACAAAAATCCCGACAACCGTGATTACTCGTCGCCTTACATAACGAGCGAATATTCGGGAATGATGTTCAACAATTATTGTTAAGCGCTGTCAAAGGCGCTTAAGTCTCCCCGCTGCAGAGGGGACGACTTGAAATAATATAGCTGCCGGTGAACGTTCCGGTAGCAGCAAGCCCCCAGGCTACATAAACCTGGGGGCTTGATTTTTGTCTTTATTTAACTGATCTGCTCATATCAAGAGCTTCACGGATAATCCTGTCCATATTGTAGTACTTGTACTGTCCGAGTCTTCCTCCGAAATATACATCGTTAAAGTCATCGGCAAGCTCTTTGTACTTGGCGTAAAGCTCGTTGTTCTTGGTGTCGTTCATCGGATAGTAAGGTTCATCGCCGTGTTTCCAGTCAGCAGGATACTCTCTGGTAATGATGGTACCCTTACCTGTTCCGTATTCAAAGTGCTTGTGCTCAATTATTCTGGTGTAGGGGATTTCCCTCTCGGTATAGTTTACAACCGCATTGCCCTGATAGTTGTCAACCTCCGGAAGATCCTCTGTCTCAAATCTGAGTGACCTGTACTCCAGAGTGCCAAGCTTATATCCAAAGAATTCATCTATCATTCCTGTAAACAGAATCTTGTCAAAAGCATCACCGCTGACAGATGCAAAAGGCTTGACCGGAAGTCCGTCTTCAAGCTTTATGAAGTCGTAATAATCAGTGCCGGTCTTCACCTCTATTCCTTCGAGGATCCTCTCAACCAGTCCTGTGTATCCACCGATGGGAATTCCCTGATAGCGGTCATTAAAGTAGTTGTTATCATAAATAAATCTCATCGGAAGGCGCTGGATAATAAAAGCCGGAAGTTCCTTGCAGTCTCTTCCCCACTGCTTCTCAGTGTATCCCTTGACGAGCTTTTCATATATATCACGTCCCGCAAGGCTGAGTGCCTGTTCCTCAAGATTCTCTGCCTCAAACTCGGCAGCACCTTTCTCACTCTTTATGCGCTCTTTTTCTTTCTCTGCCTGAGTGTTTATTATCTCCCTGGCTTCATCGGGTGTTTTGATACCCCACATCTTGCTGAAGGTGTTCATGTTGAAAGGAAGATTGTAAAGCTCATCTTTATATACAGCCACCGGGCTGTTGATGTAGTTGTTGAACTCAGCGAATTCATTTACATAATCCCAGACCTCTTTATCAGATGTATGGAAGATATGAGCTCCGTATTTGTGAACGTTGATGCCCATTCTGTTTTCTGTGTAAACATTTCCGCCTATGTGGTCTCTTCTGTCTATCACAAGAACAGTCTTGCCCTTTTCCTTCATCTGCCTTGCAAAGACTGCTCCAAACAATCCCGCACCAACTACCAGATAATCGTAATGCATAATAATTCCTCCAAAAATCAAAAAAAGACTCTGCGGATAATTATACCACAGAGTCTTTTTGCTGTGTCATCTGATGTGACTAATGGTAGTTCTGCTTAATCTGCCTGATACTTGTCAAGCTGTGAGAAATCTCCCATCATGTCGAGGATCTTCTTTCTTCCGGCTTTGTTAAGCTTAACATACTGCTGCATTACACGGTTCTCAACGATCTTCTTGCCAAGGTCTGTACCCTGCTCAAGTGTTGAGAAGTCAACCGGATTAAGATTAAGACGATCACACATTTTGATTACTGTTCCGTAAGCCATCCCCTCAATCCCCCTATCTAATGCTGTTACAAGTGTGCTGTATGGAATAGACATATCTATTGCAAACTGTCTAACACTTTTATACTGTGAAAGAATTTCTCTTTTAAGAATTTCAGCCTTTGTCATGCGTCGCTACCTCCTATCATATTTTTTCTTGTGAAATCTCTTTCTTTTGCATTCAATAGAATAACACATAGACGTTTTTTCGTCATTCACTTTTTGGGGGAATTTTCCAATAAATTTTTATAGAGTTTGCCCACGGATTTTTGGCATTTTAACGAAATTGCATTACATCACAAGAATTTGCAAAAGTGTTCACACTTTTTTCACAATTCATTGCTACAATAAAAGACTTTTTAACGTCAACTAACCAATCCCACATCAAATCTGAAAAGCAGAATTTTCAAAATGTTAACGAAAAAACAAACAGCACCAAAGCACTGTTTGTTTGCAATATTACACACTATTATGTATGTTTTTTGGTTTCCGCTTTCTATCTAAACTACGGTGTTCCCTGAACTTCGCTGATTCTATTAGTCAAAAATGCCATAACTTCATTGTAGATATCTTTCGGAATACTATAAACTTTATGTACATTTCCTGCACATTCTATGTCCAAAGAGCCCATTTTACGCTTAACTGACACTACATTCTTATACTGGACAACCTCTTTTTTAAACTGTCCCTCGGTACTGAATTCGCATCTCTCGGAATATACTCTCAGAATTCCTTCTTTCAGACCGCTTGTTGCCCTGAATTCATACTCAGGATCATCATCTCCAAGCAGTATATCAAAGGCTTTTTCTCCTTCTTCCGTAACCATTACAGGATTGGTGATCTTCTTGTCTCCCAGACTTTTGGGAGTCATTCCGCCGCTTGATCCCTCGACTTTATTGACGTTCGTTTCAATCAGACCTGAAAGGCTGTTAAAATAAGGTTTTAGCACATAGTTACAATTCACAAGAAGCGTTATGATCCTGCTCCTTATCTTTTGCCTGAATTTAATTGAATGAAATCCGGCTTCAACTGCAATATATATACTGTCACCGGCCTTGGCCTCATACATCTGACGGTCATCAATAAATACCATCATAACAGCATTATCGCCTTCCCGCTGCCCGACACATTGGATTTCTATCAGGTATTTTTTGCCGGCATCAAAAAGTCTCTCCCCGCACAGCGGACAGAAACGAATACTCATATTCATATCACCGGGTAAGGGTTTTCCGCATTTTGGACAGATCATTTTGTTTCCTCCTGATCATTGCCTATATGTATCCCACCTTCTCTGAGCATCTCACCTATCCTTGCCCTGTTAACAAAGATTGTCTCGGCAAGTACCACATCAAAGGAATGGCTCTTCCACGGGAGTCTAACGGTGTTCAGTTCGCCGTATACAACATCGTCAACCATCTGCTTTGCAATCCCCGCTTCAAAAGAGGTCCTGCAAACTCCGGCTATAAATACCCCCGGGCAGCGGCTCTTTATATATGACGCCGTAGCACCAAAGCCGCACGTAAAGTCAAGCACCTTAAGATGTCCTCTTCTCTCTTTTGCAAGTTCTATAACAGCATCTGCAGCCTCAAACCAGGGAAGTGAATATCCCCAGATATCAAATCCCCATTTATCGATAAATCTCTGACGTCCTTCCTCCATGCCCTTTGAAGCACCAAAGGATCCGTTTCCGCCGTTGTGATAAATATAGCTGCTTTCGCAGAGATACTGAACAAATCCTGCCCTCGCAAGACGGATTCCCAGATCATCATCTTCAAAGTAAGCAGGTGAAAAAGCTTCATCAAACACCCGACCATCCGCTGCCACCAAAGGAATTGCATCCCTTGATAAAAGCAGAGCAAATCCGGTCAGTCTGAATCTCTTTATATATGAGTTGTGCTTAGGAACAGCGTTTTTCTTCGCATACTCCCTGAATATTTCCACAGCCTCTTTATAAGAGGGCTTATCATCCCAGAGCTCACTCGTATCTATTTCCTGAAGTGACCCGCTGTTGGTAAATGGCCCGCATGCCCCTACATTTCTGCTGTCATAAAGCCCCATTCTCAGGAAAAACAGCGAATTCTGCATGAGCACCGCGTCATTGTTCAAAAAGAAAATGTCATTGTTCTTGTTGCATGCAGCTGCGCCGATGTTACATCCCTTGGGGAAGCCGACATTCTCTTTATTTTCGATGAGAATAAACGGGTAATCTGCGCTGTCTCTTTTTTCGCGAAGATACTCCCTAACGCCTTCCTCAGTTGATGCGTTGTCCACCACCACAACTTCAAAGGTTCCGGCCGGACAGAAATTCTCCACGGACTTAATGCAGTCCTTCATGATCTCCAGATCATTGTATGAAAGGATCATGATGCTGGTATTCCTGACTCTGACTGCAGGTGTATTCTTAAGCTCCGCAAGCGTATCCAGGATCACTTCCCTGTCGGTGTCGTCGTTGCAGTAAAACGCCGCCATCTCCATACACAGAAATGCCTGATTTATATTCAGATTCAGGAAATAGAGCCCCAGCATGTAAAAGAGCTCGTAATCTCCCGGATTGTATGAAAGACCTCTGGCAATAGCATCAAACTCTGCCTGGCTGTCGCTCAAAACCTCCCAGAGCGAAGCCTCCAGAATGCATAATTTGGCAGCCTCTTCAGGAGTTCTCTCATCGATGTGAAAAAACTCCTCCTGAAACTCATATAAAGCTTCATTGTAGTCGCCGTTTGATATCAGCTGCGTTAGCTTGTCATACATACATTAATGATAACACAATTAACGGTTTAATGTACATGGATAGTGGACTGACACTCTGAAAATGCGTCCTGACAGTCATCATCTTCTGCTCTCTGGAAAGTGATTGTGAAAGTCCTGTACCTGGACAGAAGCATATATACAGTCTGATATACAGTTTCCTGGTCAGTTGCACGGAAACTTGCTTCAATCCTGTATCCCGGATAACCGTCAATATTTATTTTGTCAAAAGAGCTGACGGAATATCCAACGTCTTCACCATATTCACTGTTATAAGCAGCAGAGATGGTTTCCTGATAGATATCTTTTGTAAGATCTGTAGATTTATCTGTAACCTTGGGCTCATTTATTTCGGCAAGAGCTGCCTTCTCCCTGTTGGTCAGTATCACGTCAAGCTTGTTGTAATATACGCTGTACTGAATAGTAGATGACTCCATAGGGTGATCCTTGTTTATGAAAAGACCCTTTACCGAGCTTGGGGTAAACTGCGAAGGCACCACAAAACTGCAGAATCCGGCCTCCTTAAGCTCGTCTTCCGCAAGCACCTCTGAATTTGTACAAAGCATTGTCATAATGATCATGACAAAAGCCATTACTATACCTAAAACTTTTCTTTTCATAACGTCTCCGAAATCAATTTATCTGCTAAGTCTGAAAACATCAAACCAGTATCTCTCCATGAGGTAACTTCCCTCATTCTCGGAAGTGATCGAATACTCATCATTCCATTCCTGAAGAATCACCTCCCTGGCGTTAAAGCTTCCAAGGAAAAGGACCTTTTTGCCTGCATCAAGATAATTGGCTATATCAATAGAATCCTCGATGGTCTCAAGGCCCGGAACCGTCTCTTCAATCAGCTTCTCCGACTCTGCAGCATACAGATAAACCTTATACTCATCGTCACCTTTGTTGAGGTAGTAGGATAAAAGACCCTGAACGTGCTCAAAATTACTGATAATGATCGTATCATTACTGATTCCGGAAAGCATATCAAGAGTCTTCTCAATGTTGACCATGCGGTATTCTTCATTGCCGATAAAAGCCTTGAAATCAACAGCTCCCACGATGATCATAATGACTGCCAGAACAACGCCTGCTATCTTCCCTAAGAGCTGTCCCTTCGCCCTCTTGTAAACCAGATCTATTTCATACGATGCCATAACAGAAACCGCGAGCCAGAAACACCCGTAAGCCGGGATCATATACCTGTTCACGAATACAGGTCTGATAATCGCGGATGCTACAAGTCCTGCTATTACAACAAGCGGGAGTACCGAGAACGAGAACAACGTAAGTGCATCTGTCAGCTCTTTTCCCGAAACGGTTCTGATCACAGTCCTGACAAACAGGAAGGTTATCAGCACAAAGAAAAGTACAGCGATCACCACTGCAAGTGTTTCATTGATAAAATACCCCTTGAACAGATGCTTGATGGCACTGCCGATACTCCGAAGCCCCACTGGTTGTATCCAGTAATTTGCCTTGACTGCACCAACCTGTGACAAAAGAGATGATACCCACGGAATATAAGACGCAACAGTAAGGTTGAGCGCCACAATCAGCGTAGCTGCTGCCTTAAGGCTTATACTTCCGTCAGTTTTCTTGCCGGCAACACGAATATAGTAGACCAGCATCCAGATAACAAGAATGCCATAGATGATCCCAATGCAAAAAGCAGCATAGTAATGGGTATAGGCAGCTGCTGTGGTATACAGCCACAACATGATGCCATCGGGAATATCCCATCCCTGCTTCTCTCTTCCCATAATGCAGCACAGAAGGTTAAATCCGTGAAGCATGGCTGCCGTAACAAACAGCACCGCCCAGCTGTACATGCGAATCTCAGTGGTATACTCAGGCATCTGCGGCATGGTTATTATAGCAAAAGAGAACATCCCTGCCGGAAGAATACCGAAGCGCTTTCTGATATTTGTAGCCGCATATATCAGCAGTATAAAAAACGGAAGCACAGACACGAGCTTGGCAATCGACTCTGCACCAAGCTGCATTGGGCCGTCCCCCACAAGCCCAAGTCCGTTGCACAAAAGTACAAAGAACCTGACTATCATGTAGTAAAAGGGCGGATGTACATCCCTTGCAGTAAGTCCTATCAGCTCTTTTACCGGTCTCGCGGAGAACTCCATGGTAAAGAGTTCGTCGTACCAGATGTCCGTAGTAAGTGATAAAGTTATGGATCTGATCAGGCAATAGATTGCAGCGGCAAAGAAGATAAGCCCCAAATGCTGCATTGCCGTTATCTTAGTCCTTTTTGTCATTTTAGCCTCGTAACAAACAACAGGCACAACACAAAAGTGCTGTGCCTGAATCATTCTTAAATATTATGCCTCATATGAATCAATAAGTTCAAGTGAATGCTCATTGTTCATCTTGGTGCACATCTTGACAAGCTCATCAAGAGGAACGTTCTGAATCTGCTTGTTGGAACCGCGAACATTGATTGATACAGTGTTCTCAGCAGCTTCCTTGTCACCTACAACGATGATGTATGGATCCTTGTAGTTCTTGTATTTCTTAATCTTCTCCTTCATGTTGTTGTCGGAGTAATCAGCTTCTACACGGATTCCTGCATCCATAAGAGCCTTCTCAACCTTCTGCGCGTACTCGTTGTGCTCAACTCTGATAGGAACGATACCTACCTGATATGGGCTGAGCCAGAACGGGAATACACCCTTGAAGTTCTCGATGATGATACCGATGAATCTCTCAAGTGAACCGTAGATAGCTCTGTGGATAACAACAGGCATCTGCATTGTGCCGTCCTGTGCCTGGTATGTAAGTCCGAAATTGTGAGGAAGCTGGAAGTCAAGCTGTACTGTTCCGCACTGCCACTCTCTTCCAAGAGCATCCTTGATCTGGAGGTCGATCTTAGGTCCGTAGAAAGCACCGTCTCCCTCGTTGATCTCGTATCCGCCCTCACCGTACTTCTCATCAAGGATTTCCTTAAGAGCAGCCTCAGCTCTGTTCCAAACCTCGATGTCACCCATGAAGTCCTCAGGTCTTGTTGAGAACTCTGCTCTGTAAGTAACACCGAATGTTGAGTAGATCTCGTCAGCGATTGCGATTACGTCTGCAATCTCCTCCTTGATCTGTGACTCCATTACGAATGTATGGTCATCATCCTGTCTGAACTCCTGAACACGGAAAAGTCCGTTCATCTGTCCTGACTTCTCCTTACGGTGAAGTACATCGTACTCACTGTATCTGATAGGGAGCTCTTTGTAGGAGTGATTGGTTCTTCTGTATGTCATCATGGCGTTAGGACAGTTCATAGGCTTAGCTGCCATTGTGTCCTCAAGCTCACGGTTGTAGATCATGGAACCTGCCTGGATCTTAACAGGCTTGGGTGTCTCATCTGCATCTCTGTAGTTCTCGTATACCTCAGGGATATTTGCATCAGCCTTAACCATTCCCTCAAGTCCGGGAACCATGAACATGTTGTTTACATAGTGAGCCCAGTGTCCGCTGATAAGCCAAAGCTTCTTGTTGTTGATAAGAGGAGCTGCAATCTCAGTGTAACCGTGTCTCTCCTGTACCTCTCTTGAGTACTTGAGGAGCGCCTGGTACATCTTCCATCCTCTTGGAAGCCAGTAAGGCATTCCGGGAGCTGTCTCATCAAACATGAACAGATCAAGCTGAGCACCGATCTTCTTGTGATCTCTCTCCATAGCTTCCTGGATCATCTTGATGTGCTGCTTGAGCTCATCCTTGGTCTGGAAAGCATATACATAAATTCTTGAGAGCTGATCTCTCTTCTCATCTCCTCTCCAGTAAGCACCGGATACGCTCTTAAGCTGGTAGGAAACATTCATAAGTTCCTGTGAATTATCTACGTGAGGTCCTCTGCAGAGGTCTACGAAATCCTCACCTGTATAGTAAACTGTAAGAGTTTCATCCTCAGGAAGGTCATTGATAAGTTCGGTCTTGAACTTCTGATCCTTGAAGATTTCAAGTGCCTCTGCCCTTGAAACTTCCTTCCTTGTCCAGTCTTCTCTTCTCTTGATGATCTCTCTCATCTTATCCTCGATGGTCTTGAAATCATCCTGGGTCACAGCCTTGGGAAGCACGAAATCATAGTAGCATCCGTCATCGATCTGTGGTCCGATCGCATACTGAACTTCCTTGCCGTAAAGCTCGATAACGGCCTTGGCGAGGATGTGTGCCAACGAGTGGCGGTAAACTTCTTTAAACTCTTCTTTTGTCATTTCTTTCTCCTTTTAGCAATCCCTACCGGGGAAAGCTTCTCTTTGATTGTTTTTTATTTGCTCCCGCGGATTACACCTACCAGGTGTTCTGCTCACGGGGAAGCTTCGTTTTTTATAGATCAAGCTCTGCCGTGGCACTTCTTGTACTTCTTGCCGCTTCCGCAAGGGCATGGATCGTTAGGATATACTTTGTTCTCTTTTCTGATGGTATGAGAAGCCTTCTCTTCCTTGTAGAGCTCTTTTCTCTTAGCCTCATCAAAAATTTCCTCCCACTCAGGAAGGTTGTAAAGCCAGTCTGCTCCGGCATTTACCATGTTCTTGTAAAGGAGCTCCTTCTCAAAGCCGAGGTTAACCTCTGTATCCTCTTCCATCTCCTCGATAGGATTCTGCTCCTTAAGGCTGTCGTTGATTCCGTCAAGGAAGCCTGTCATTGTCATAACATCAATTCCGAACTTGTCAGCAAGCTCTTTAACTGTGCCCTTAACAACCTCATCAGGGTTCTTTAAAAGCTCAGCATAGATGTCTTTTTCCTTCTGGAAATAATCTGTCCAAAGTCTCTGAAGATCGCCCTTGTTGGCAGTCTCAGAATACGCCATGTCGCGCCACTGTTTTAATAATGCCATAGTTATTTCTCCTGTTTCTAAAGTTCTCACAAAAAAATTAAATGTATGCAGTAAATCTACATACAATCAATCTATTTTAATATATTAGGCAAAATATGGCAACTATCGCGTAGACACCGAAAGATTAAACCATTATTATGTATTTAAATAATTATGCAAAGATAGGAGACACTGACGCATATGAATAAAATCTTTAAGAGCATTATGAGCATAGACAAGCTCCCAAAGAGAACTGCCATGACTCTCTTTGGAGTCATCATCTGCGCCATCAGCGTCGGAATATTTAAAATAGCAGCTCTGGGCGTTGATCCTTTTCAGTCCTTTATGGCTGGTCTTGATGCGCTTGTGCCCATTGATTTTGGCACGCTTTATGTGATTGCCAATGCGGTTCTTCTTTTGTTCGCTCTCATATTCGACAGGCACTATATCGGGATAGCGACCTTTATCAACCTGTTCCTGCTTGGATATATCACACAGTTTACTTATGCATTTCTTCAGACAGTCATCGTGGATCCGTCAATTCCCGTTCGCGTGGCCTGCCTGGTTATAGGCGTTGTTATCATTTGCTTCGGCTCAGCCTTTTACATGACTGCCGACCTTGGTGTGTCAACTTATGATGCCGTGGCGCTGATCATCGTCAACACCTGGAAGAAGGGCAAGTTCCAGTATGTCAGGATCATCACCGATATCGTGTGCGTAATCCTGGGATGTGTGCTGTTCCTTCTTGCCGGCGGCTCAGTTTCTCAGATACCCACCATCGCCGGAATCGGAACCATTATCACTGCATTTTTCATGGGGCCTCTCATCGAGTTCTTTAACGTTCACATCGCAAGGCCCATACTTAATAAATGACATCGGAGGAGTATATGAAGATCAATTTTACCAAGATGCACGGTTGTGGAAACGACTACGTTTATATTGACGGGGGAAAAGAGCTTGTACCTCAGGAAAAGAAATCCGAACTGGCCATTAAGGTTTCAGACCGCCACTTCGGGATTGGCTCAGACGGGCTTATATTCATAAATCCTGTGGATGACCCTTCTGTTGATTTTGAAATGGAAATGTATAACGCAGACGGCTCAAGATCCGAGATGTGCGGAAACGGCATCAGATGTGTGGCCAAGTATGTGTATGACCACCGTCTCACTGACAAGAAGAGCCTTACCATAGTAAGTGCAGGTAAAAAGAAATTTATCGACCTTACAGTTAACGACAATAATCTTGTAGAGCGCGTCAAAGTAGACATGGGAGCTCCGATTCTAAGCGCTCCGCAGGTTCCTGTAACCGTTTCAAACGGCTATGACAACCTGCCTGATGCCGGTCTTTCAAACATTCCATCAGACGTATGCTTCAGAGCACCTATTACTGCTGCCGGAAATGACTGGGAGATAACCTGCGTATCAATGGGTAATCCCCACGCTGTGGTTTTCCTTCCGGATGACATGGATCTTGCAACATTCGACATCGAGAAGATCGGACCTGAATTTGAAAATCACTCCTTCTTCCCGAACCGCACAAACACTGAATTTGTAAAGATAGACGACAAAAACAATGTTCACATGAGAGTCTGGGAGCGCGGAACCGGTGAGACCCTTGCCTGCGGCACAGGATGCTGTGCAACAACCGTAGCCTGCATCTTAAACGGCCTTACCGATACTAAGGTCAATGTTCACGTCCTTGGCGGCATCGTAACCTGCTCATGGAACGGCGACGGAAATTCCCCCGTCATCATGGAAGGCCCCGGAACCACCGTATTTGAAGGTACAATTGAGATCTGATTTTCATAAGCAAAGAAGACCACAGCCTGCGCTGTGGTCTTTTTACATTCTGTCTGTTTATTTCCCTTGCTCTCTGGCAATTATGTATATTCTCTCACTGTCGTCTGTTGGCGCTTCATGCGTATCCGCATCGATGGCTTCAATAAACTCAAGTCCTGCCTTTTCCACAAATTCCTTCATCTCATCCAAGGTATACCCTCTCTGGAAATGCGTCTCCACCGATCTTCTGAAGACCTCATCCTTCTCATCACACCTGGCAAAGATCGTCAGATCATACTCGTTTACATGGTCATCCTCATGATAGTAATTATCCCAGATGAAGCTGCAGTCTTCTCTGTTCTCAGCAATTGTTGTATCGCCGATCACATCTCTGTATTTGTGCAGCGTATTGAAATCAAATATGAAAAGGCCACCCGGATAAAGGAAATTATTCACCAGCTTAAAGGTATCGATAACCTCCTGGTCCTCCAGCACATAATTTATGCTGTCACAGACACTGACTATAGTTCCTGCTGTGCAGTAAAGGTCGAGCTCCCTCATATCCTGCTCCAGGTACATGATGTCAATCCCCGCTTCAGCGCTCTTTTGCCTTGCAAGATTAAGCATCTCAGGAGACAAGTCAATTCCCATGATGTCATAGCCAAGCTTATAAAGTTCCTGCGTAAAAGAACCTGTTCCGCATCCCAGCTCAACCACAAGATTTTTCTCCTCATCAAGAGCCTGCTCGGAGTCTTCAGCGGTATCATATCCTTCCGAGAGCTCTTTTCCCTGACCGGCATCTGACCTTACTGGCTTCGAAATGCCGTATTTCTCAATAAGTCCTGCAACAAAAGTACCCCATACTTCGTATGGGGTCTCATCCATGAAGGTATCATATACTGCTGCAAAATCTGTATATGCTTCCATTTATATTCTCCTGTCAGGGCGTAAAGCAATGCCCTTCATCAACTAAAGCAATCAGCCTTTGATTCCTACATATGCTCCAAATCCAAGTGCTGAAACAACACTTACGATCACAGCTGCCAGTGCAATTCCGCAGATAACAGCGGTTACCGTCTTCTTGAAGTCCATATCCAGGATGCTGGCTGCAAGAGTTCCTGTCCATGCTCCTGTTCCGGGAAGCGGAATTCCTACAAAAAGCATAAGTGCTACGAACAATCCCTGTCCTGCCTTAGCCTGAAGCTTCTGTCCACCCTTTTCTCCCTTTTCAAGGCAGAAGGTGAAGAACTTACCGATAACCGGTTTGTCTTTTCCCCACTCAAGAACCTTTCTTGCGAAGAAATAGATGAGCGGAACCGGGATCATGTTACCTATTGCAATAAGGACATATCCAAGGATCAGATTGAATCCTGTTCCCGTCAGATTAAAGCCATGAGCAATAGGAATAGCTCCTCTGAGCTCAATAAGTGGAACCATTGATACAATAAAAACTGTTATATACTGTCCGATCAGTGACTCTTTAAAAAATGCTAACATAATTACTCCTCATAAATTATTTGCCAAGATATTCTTTTAAAACCTCTATGAGCCTGTCCATCTCCTCGTCCGTACCGATGGAAATTCTCAAATATTCGTTAATCCTTGGCTTATCAAAGCGACGCACTATTATATCATGAGCACGCAAATAATCAAATATATCTTTGCCTGCCTTTTCAGGATGACGAGCAAAAATGAAGTTCGCCCTCGAATCCCCAAACTCAAATCCAAGCTCTTTAAGCTGTACCTTTACGCGCTCCCTTGTAGCCACAACCTTGGCGGTTGTCTCCTCAAAGTACTCCCTGTCGTTCATGGCTGCTGCCCCGAGTATAAGAGAGGGCATGTTCATTGTATATGAGTTAAAAGAGAACTTGGCGTCCAGAATGTACTTAATGAGCTTCTCACATCCAAAAGCGTATCCGATTCGAAGTCCTGCCAGTGACCTTGACTTGGAATAAGTTCTTACCACAAGGAGATTGTCGTACTTATCTATAAGAGGAAGCGCACTCTCAGCCCCAAAATCAACGTATGCCTCATCGATGATGACAACTACGTCCCTGTTGTGACTGATGATATCCTCAATGGCATCAAGAGGAAGCTTAACTCCTGTAGGCGCATTGGGATTGGCAATAACAACTCCGCCGTTCTCACCGTAGTAATCCGCAGGATCAATTGTGAAATCATCCTTTAACGGCATCTGCTTGTAAGGAATCCTGTACAGATCGGCCCACACGTCATAAAACGAATATGTTATATCCGGGAAAAGAACCGGCTTATCCGAATTAAAGAATGTGAGGAAAGCCATGGACAGTACATCGTCAGAGCCCACTCCCACAAAGACATTCTCTTTTTTTACATCATAAAAAGATGCGATGGAATCCACCAGTACCGAGCAGGTAGGATCAGGATATTTCCTGAAGTCAGAAAGCTCAGTCTCCTCATAGGCCTTATACACCAGAGGTGATGGCGGATATGGATTTTCATTTGTATTTAGCTTTATTATGTTCTTTATCTTAGGCTGCTCGCCGGGTGTGTATGGCACAACCTTCCTAACGTACTCTTCCCAACTCATATCTGCTCCACTTTTAACTACCAATAAAATTACCAGTTTCCGTGTCAATTATACGGACAGATTCCTTCAAAATCAAGCTCTATCGTGTCACAGTGCTAAAGTATATAAACTTATACATTTTCCTTCATGTATTTATCCATATCCTCCGCTATCTGCTTGGATACAGCTACTGCAGCTACAACTGTCTTAGCTCCTGTCACCACATCGCCCGAAGCAAAAACACCGGGCAGCGAAGTTTCTCCCTTATCGTTGGTCGCAAGATTTCCTTTATCGTTTAGCTTTAGCTCTTTTTCATGAGTGACGATACGGTCCTGCGGAACCTGAGATATGGCTATCATGATGCTGTCAGCCGCAATAGGATGCTCAGTTTCCGGAAGGATCCTGAAAGGTGTTCTCTTTACTTCTTCGCCTCTTTCCTGCATCCTGGCAATCTCCTCCTCATCGGGGATCATATCACAGAAAACAGCACCTTCGTCCTCTATGCGTACAATGGCCTTTCTGTATTCGAACCTTACTCCGTCCACCTTTGCGTACTCAAACTCAGCCTTGGATGCGCTGACTTCATCACCTCTTACATAGACCACAACCTCTTTTGCGCCGTGCCTTATGGCTGTCCTTGCCACATCCATTGCAGCATTTCCGGCACCTATTATGGCAACCTTATCGCCCAGCTCATACACATCAGGATTATTCAGGTAATTGATGGCGTAAAAGACATTTCCGAAGGTCTCACCGGGAATCCCGAGCTTTCTGGGCTTCCAGGCACCTGTGCCGATAAATACACTCTTATAGCCGTCATTTAAAAGATCCTGTACTCCGGTGGATCCGCCAATAGAAAAATTAGGTCTGAACTTTATGCCAAGCTCACGCATCTTTTTGTAATATCTGTCCAATATTGACTTTGGAAGTCTGAACTCAGGAATGCCATAGCGCAGTATTCCGCCTATCTTGTCGTGAGTTTCAAAAATGGTTATTGAATATCCCTTAAGAGCCAATATTATTGCGATCGTGATACCTGCCGGTCCTGCCCCTATAACCGCCGCCTTCATTCCGTTTGCGGGAGCCGGTTTAAGCTCAAGCCTCTCAAAGCATGAGTCGGAAATATAATTCTCTATGGATGATATGTGAACAGGTTCACCCTTGATTCCCCTGACACAGTTACCCTCGCACTGGTTCTCATGGTTACATACCAGTGAGCACACCATTGAGAGAGGGTTGTTCTCAAAAAGCATCTGCGCTGCTTCCATCATTCGGTTTTCTTTAAAGAGCCTTATCATCTCAGGAATATTGGTGTGAATAGGACAGCCATTCTCCCTGCACCTTGGGTTTGGACACTGCAGACAACGGTTAGCTTCATCAATAACATGTACAGACATAATAATCCCTCCGGTCAATAGATTTGTAGACTATTCTATATGTAAAAAAAATCAACAAATACCCCTTTTAGTGGAGTATTTATTGATTTTTTTGAAGTCATTTAACAGACTAAGCTACACCGCCTTATTAAAGGTTCTTTATAACCATCTCAGAAGTAAGTGGTGTGCCGTTAGAGAATGCTACACCATCTTTGAGTGTGATTGTCCATACACTTCCGTCAGCTACTGCATCCTCGGCCAGGCATGGAGCTGCAGTCATCTTATCATCCATCTTGAAAAAAGCCTCTGACACACCGTAAATTGATGTGTACCATCCATAGTATTCCTTGTGAACATCAAGACTTGGATATGCAAAGGAAGCTGCTGTCTTAAGGATCTTGGGTCCATCTGATGTACTCTCAGTCTGCTGAGCATCAGCGGGAGCAGCCTGCTGAACCTGTTCGCTTCCTGTGTTTTCTGCATTATTTGCTGCATTATCTGCGCAGCCCACAGTGCCTACAGCCATAAGAGCGGTCATTTTTTAAGCCCCCAGGGGGTTATTTCTTTTATCATTTTTAATATTATTGTCAGAATATTTAGTCTTCTGCTCATGCTATAAGGATTACAAAGCCATATTCCGATATAAGTAATGAACGCTACGGAAAGCATGGATCTTCATGGATGAGTTACAACTTCATCGATATGGAGGTCCTTTTTTTGCGGCCAAAATGGGCTTTTGCAGATGTGCACCTGTGTGTACAGAATAAAAGACAGCACACTCTTTGCAGCCCCGGGATGCAAGATGGCGCCTTCATATCCCCCAAAGGAGGTACCATGAAAATTGCGCAAAGTAATGTGCACCTTGTCTCCTCGCGCAATTACTACGAAGAGAACAAGATCTCAGTTCAGAGCGGTACCATGACCAGAGGGTCTTTTCTTGAAAGTCTGCAGAATCAGGAAAAGAAACTTGATACCCTCGAACTGAGTGACGAAGCAGTAGGTGATGCTGAATCTACTGCTCTGGGAAGTGAAACATACACTTCCTTTAAGCCTTCCAAGACTGAGTATCTCAGTACTTTTGAGTCCGCGCTTGAGGATCAGATTTCTGAACTAAGGGCATCTCTTCTGGACAGGATACTCCGACTTCTCCAGATGTTCGGAGGTGATGGTCAGTCGAAAGGCTTTAAACAGACTCTGTCAAACACCGCAAACATGTTGACAGAAAATTCCTTCGTCAGAGTCACCACAGTATCCATGACTCATACGGAAGCTGAAGAGACCACCTTTAGCGGAACGGGCACAGCTCTCACTGAAGACGGAAGATCAATTGACTTTGGAGTCAGCTTCTCAATGTCCAGGCGCCTCACAGAATATGCCGGCATGAGTGTAGCAAGCGCCGTAAGTTTAATTGACCCTCTGGTAATCAATGTTGGCAGTGACGTGACACACATAAGTGATCAGTCTTTCTTCTTTGATCTGGATTGTGACGGACAGGAGGAAAAGATATCAAATCTTGGAAAAGGCTCCGGTTTTTTGGCCTATGACAAGAACGGCGACGGCAAGATAGGTGACGGCTCAGAACTGTTTGGAACAAAGAGCGGTAACGGTTTTGCTGACCTTGCAGCCTACGACAAAGATGGCAACGGATGGATTGATGAAAATGACGAGATATACGAAAAGCTCAGCATTTGGATCAGAAATGAAGATGGTACAGACAGTCTTCTCAGTTTAAAAGAATCTGATGTGGGAGCTATATATCTTGGCAATGCAGAAACAGAATTTACACATCATAATTCTGATTTCCTCACAGCAGCCATGATGAGGTCCTCCGGTGTCTTCCTCCGGGAAAGCGGAGGTGTCGGATTGGTTCAGCAGCTTGATCTGGCCGCACTATAACCACATAATGCACAAAAACAAAAATGCCCGGGTGGAAATGACTCCACTCGGGCTTATTGTTTTCACTGTTTATTCCTGTATATCTCTTTCACGGACTCCGTTAACTTCTCCGCTGAGGTAATGTCTTCTGCAGACAGATACGTAGGATTCATTGCCTCCCATCATGATCTGCTCACCATCTCTTACTATCTTACCATTGCATACTCTTGCGTTAAAGTGAGCTCTTCGCCCGCACCAGCATACGGTAGGAACTTCTTCGATGTAATTGGCAATCTCCATAAGACGCTTGGAGCCTGTAAACAGATGACTTGTAAAATCTGTTCTAAGGCCGTAACAGATAACCGGAAGGTCATATCTGTCTACAACCTCAGCCAGAAGGTCAACCTGTTCTTCAGTAAGGAACTGGGCCTCATCCACAAGAACACAGTCAAGTTTCTTCCATGAATCTGACTTCTTGGTGAACCACTCGTTTACAACTTCGTCAAGGAATTCCTCTACGAAGGTACACTCAGCCTCAAGTCCCATCCTGGATCTTACTACCTTCTCTCCGTCTCTGTTCTCGATGCCGGGCTTTAGCAGAATACAGTTCTGGCCCTTCTCGATATAGTTGTACCTGACCATCAGTGCATTTGCAGTCTTGGAACTCCCCATAGCTCCATACCTGAAATATAACTTACCCATACCATACCCCTCAAATTGTTATTATTTTGTTTTCTTAACGGCCTCTGAACCGTTTCCGAATATTTTATTTCTGAACGGAAGGAGCGCCGAAATAAGGATCTGTCCAAAGAAAACGCAGGTAATGATCTCTCCTGCTCCTACTGTAAGTGCAAAAAACCAGAGTGTTCCCGGTAAAGCATATGCATACTTAAGTACAAAAGGAATGATAAGCGCATTTGAAACTACAGGCGGTACAGAACAAAGGAATCTGTTCTTTCTGAGCATATATGTTCCGATTGCGCCAATAAGTGTGGCCAGAGTTCCAAAGATAATATCAGGAAGAGCTCCGCCAAAAAAGATGTTTGAAATAAGGCATCCTATTACTACGCCGGGTACTGCTGCCGGTGTAAAAAAAGGAAGGACTGTAAGACATTCCGAAAATCTCACCTGAATAGCACCGCTTGCAAGATCAAATCCTGCAGCAAGGGCTGTGAGCACCACATAAAGTGCTGCAATGATTGCCGCGTGTGCAATGTAAAGTGTTTTGTTGGTTGTTTTGTTCATTGTTGGTTTCCTCCATAAATAAATCAATAGTTACCAACTGCAACCATGCGGTAATGTCACCTCCCATATAATCACAGTTATTTATCAGACAAAGTAGTATAAACAGATTACCTGTATTTTGTAAAGTGTTGTTTACTCCTCTCCCTGTAAAAGCACAAGTTTGTTGTAAGGAATCTCGATTCCCTCTTCCTTAAATCTCTTCATTATCTCAACAAGGCACTCGGAACATGTCCTTGGATTGTCCCTGAAATCCTCTGTCTCAACAAGCGCCTGCAGTGTTACTCCGCTGTCATCGCAGCTCTTGCATAAAACGACAGGTCTTTTGCCGTAGTGCTTGGGATGATTCTTGATCGTATCGGCGATAACATCCATAGCCTTCTGCATATCTGTTCCATAGGCAACAGACACTCTTATCGGATAAGAGAAAGACTGCTCCTGTGTATAGTTCACAATTGTTGATGAACCGACTATTGAGTTAGGGATATATATGATTTCATTCTGATATGTCTTGATCACTGTATGTCTGAGGGTGATGTCCTCGACAAATCCCGGATCATAGCTGTCTATCTTTATTCTGTCTCCCATATCAAAGGGTCTTGAATGGGATGCAGAAAGAGCAATTCCGGAAAACACATTGGCCAAAGTCGACTGGGCAGCAAGACCGAGTACTACAGCTGCAATTCCGGAAGAAGCCACCGCAGTCTCCCATGTCTTGGAAAATGCCGGAATCCCGCTAAGTGCCGTAAGTGCAGCAACCGCCCAGATAAGTGCCAGTATGATACCCTTTAAGAATATCAGGTGAAGCTTGCCCCTGAGGGTCTTCTTGCTGAGGACTTTATTTAATATCATGTTAAGGAAATATGCCACTAAAAACGGCAGAACATATTTAAGAAAAATATCCAATGCTTCTTTCATACATTACCTCCAAAAACATAGGTAGTATATCATATTTGAACCTAAGTTTGTGGAAATAATTTATCCAATTAAAGCAGTACGCTTTTATCACATAACTCTTCTATTCATGCTCCATACCCTTCCACTACAGTCTACTTACAGTTTTTCATTTAGGACAGTAGCGCTTACCATTCAGATCTGTTCCCCACTACTGTCCACTTTAATTGTTCCCTATTGGACAGTAGAGCTTCTCATACCCACTCGCCCTCCACTACTGTCTAATTATAGTTTTTCTCCTAGGACCGTAAGGTCTTCTACAACTACTTTTCTCCTGCTACTGTCTTATTGTAGTTTTTCCCCTAGGACAGTAGGTCTTCCCATATCTACTCATTTTCCACTACTGTCTACTTGTAGTTTTCACTCTAGGACAGTATCGTCTCTTAATCGCCCTGTTTTTCATTACGGTGTTTTTTCAATTTTCCTTTTAGGACAGTAGGGATACCACAATCCACACCCCATACCTCACAGGCCTCCTCCACCCTGAGTTTAATTTGCACAAGAATTTCTCCAATTGCCACGTTTTTCCGTCCCGATACTACACTTCCTGCCTTCCCCCCTTAGTGACCCAAATGCATAAAACACCGGGCTCTCAAGGATGCGCTGCTTTTTAGCGCACTTTAGCTTGTCCTTGATAGCCCGGCGTTTTATGCTACAATCCCCAAAGCGGGGGAAGGCACATAGAATTATATACTGCAAGTTCTCATTACTCCTTGCGATTACTCCTCATCTTCATCTATATCATCCATCTCATCAAATGCGATAACAGAATCAATTATATCCTCAAAGTCCTCCTGAAGTTCCTCAAGAGTATCCCCTTCATAGGTATAAATGCGATCGTCAATCTTCACCTCTCCGGTGTAATAATCGCACTTCTCATCATAATTTACTGTTCCGATGTATCCTTCATATTCCAGATTTTCCATCACTTTATCTTCCTTGTTGATTCTCCTACAATAAGCTCACCCGGGAACACAATATGCTTATGTCCGGACTCCTTGTCGATAATGCTGAACAGCAGCTTCATAGCTTCCTCAGCCATATCTACCATGGGCTGTCTGAGTGTAGTGAGCCTTGGTACGCAGTACTCTGCGATCTCCTGTCCGTCATATCCGACAACGCTGACATCGTCAGGTACCCTGATTCCTGCATCAGCAAGAGCTCTCAAAGCTCCCACTGCCAGTACATCGGAAATGCAGTAGATTGCTGTAAATTTCTCTCCCGATTCAATCAGATTCCTGGTAGTCTCATATCCGTTGCCGAATGTATAGATCCTGCGGTCTACGTATCTGATAAGCTTCTCATCCGGCTTGATACCGTGCTTCTTGAGTGCATCAAGGTACCCCTTAAAACGAAGCTTAACAATGGAAGGTGTATCACTTCCCTCAGTCAGGATAGCGATTTTCTTGTGTCCAAGGCCGATAAGATACTCAACAACCTTGAAACTCTCTTTTTCATCATCAACAGAAACGGTGGAATACTCATTTCTGCTGAGGTCATCCGCAATATCGGAACCGATTGTAGCAAACACAGCAGGGACATTGAGCTGCTTGATCTTATCAGCCGAATGCTTGGCAGCTCCGCCCATGAAGATGATTCCGCGAAGTCTCTTTTCCTTCTCCAGCTCAAGTGCCACGTCTACTTCGTCCTCATTGGACTCAACGTGCCTTATGACCAGGGCGTATTTCCTCTCTTCCACTTCCTTTTCAACCACTTCTATCATGGGCGCAAAGAAAGGATTGGTGATTCCCCTTACAAGAACTGCGATACACTTGGCATCGGTTCTCTTAAGGTTTCTGGCACTGTTGTTGGGGATATAGCCGGTTTCCCTGATAACCTCCATTATTCTCTTTTTGGTTTCGGGATTGATATCCGAATGATTGTTAATAGCCCTTGATACGGTGCTGACACCAACACCGCACCTTCTGGCAATCTCAACTATAGTAATCTCTGACATGTCTCACATCCAAAATAATTATTTAGCTGTTCTGCGATAAATCCTGGCAAAGTCATGCATCTTATTACAAAGCTCCTGTGAAAGAGCATCCTTCTTCATTCTCCAAACCCAGTTTCCGCCAAGGGTTGAAGGCGTATTAATCCTTGCATAGCCGGGAAGCTCCAGATAATCCTGCATAGGAATTATAACAGTATCCGACACACTTGCAAAGCTTGCTCTGATAGTTGCCCATACAGCATCCTTGGCAGTCTTGATTCCAAGGTATTCCTTGGCAAACTTCTTATCATCTCTCGGAAGATGGTCAAACCAGCTTCTTGTAGTGTCGTTATCGTGGGTTCCTGTATAAACGATGCAGTTCCTGGTGTAGTTGTGAGGAAGATAGTCGCTCTCCTCTCTGGAATCAAAGGCAAACTGAAGGATCTTCATTCCCGGATAGCCTGTCTTTTTAACCAGTCTTATTACTGAAGGTGTAAGGAATCCAAGGTCCTCCGCGATAACCTTCTTCTCTCCGAGTTCCTTTTTCATGGTCTCGAAAAGCTTATATCCGGGTCCTTTTCTCCACTCACCAAACTCCGCTGTAGGGTCTCCGTATGGAATTGCATAGTACTCATCAAAGCCACGGAAATGGTCAATCCTTACAACATCATAAAGTCTGTAGCAGTGCTCGATTCTCTTCATCCACCACTTGTAGCCCGTCTTCTCGTGATAATCCCACTTGTACAGCGGATTTCCCCAGAGCTGTCCGGTAGCGCTGAAAGCATCCGGAGGGCATCCTGCCACATCAATGGGCGTGTTCTTCTTGTCCAGCTGGAAGAGCTGTGGATTAGCCCATGTATCTGCGCTGTCAAACGCTACATAAATCGGAATATCACCGATGATCTCAATTCCGTTGTCATTAGCATATTTTTTAAGCCTGGTCCACTGCTCAAGGAACAGGAACTGCAGGAAGCTGTAAAAATCTATCTCCTGCGCATATTTCTCTTTTGCCTTCTTCATGGCCTCAGGCTTTCTGAGACGGATGCTCTCCTCCCAGGTATTCCAGCTTCTGCCGTCGTAATCGTTCTTAAGTGCCATGAAAAGTGAATAATCCAAAAGCCAGTCATTTTCACGTTTTTTCTTAAAGGCCTCAAAGTCTTTCTTGAGCCCGGCTGCATTTTTTGCCTTATCGATATTTTCATATGCCTTTTTCAGTAGCACAAATCTCGATTTATACATTTTCTCATAGTCGATGTACTCCTCAGATCCGCCGAAGTCGCACTTATCAGCATCTTCTTCTGTCAAAAGACCTTCTTCAATCAGTGAAGTTATATCTATAAAATAAGGATTCCCCGCAAATGTAGAGAATGACTGATAAGGAGAGTCTCCATAGCTTGTCGGCCCCAATGGAAGCAGCTGCCAGTAACTCTGACCGGCTTCCTTAAGAAAATCCACAAACTCGTATGCTTCCTTTGAAAAAGTTCCAATACCGTACTTGGAAGGCAGTGAAAAAATCGGAAGTAAAACACCACATCTTCTGCCGGACTTATTGCTTGTCTTTGCCATATCTGACCTCTCCTTTTGCGTGAAAAACTGATTACAGTTTAAATGAGCTACGGAAATTTCGCCGTTACCGGTAACGTTTCCATAGCTCTACTTTACCACATTTTTTGATTTCAATACAAGAATTTTTCTATTAATTCTGATTCTCTTCAAATTCGCTTTTTTTGATTCCCCAGATCAGATTTCTCCACTGCTCAAGCTGCTCTGTTGTCATGAATCCATTGGATGTTCCCATATATCCGATCTTGTAGGATGCAAATAAAAGCGCATTCTTGATGGCATTTACACTGTCGCCGGTCTCCATGTAGTAGTGAAGGAAGCATGCAAACAGCGCATTTCCGGCACCGATTGTGTTGACAACCTCGTTGGTCTTCACAGTGTTATAGTGAACCCTTAAGTCTTTTGTCTTATCAAAAAGAATAAGTCCGTCGCTGCCCTGTCCAAGAATAATGATCTCCGTTCCGTAGGTCTTTGAGATACGATCAATAAACTCATACGGGTCCTCCGCAAGAGTATCATCACTGAAGTAAAGAACCTTGGCCGGCTCAAGGAAATCCGTGTTGTATTTTTCCTTCTCAGGGTTGTAGTTCCTTATGTTGACTGCAATTGGCTTATGATGCTCTGCTGCAACCTTGGCAAAAGGTCTGCAGAAATTTGCATTGGCAAGGACCATCATGTCGCAGCTCTCAGCAATAGGTGCAACCATGGACATATCATACACATTTTCTCTGAGGTCCTTGATATCCTCAAAGATCTGCTGTTTTCTACTGTTATCATACAGTACAACCTCTGTGGGTGTTTCCTTCATCTGAGGAATGATGTATTCGGTTGAAAGAGTGATCTTTCTGTCCGGAGGATTGATCATCTCAAGATCAAAGATACGTCCTACAATGGACATGAAGCAGACTTCGTCCCCGAGCCATTTAAGGGCCAGAGACTCGTTATAAGCATCGCCGCCAACAGCCGTGAATATAGAGTTGCCGACGCTTGTAAGAGGAGCATAGCTCACAGGGATCTTGTCAACTCTTACGATGGTCTCAATCTGTGTAACACCTGCTACTAAGAACTTGCTCATATAACCCTCCTTGTTCTTATGATGTCATATTCTGCATCATATCAACATACTCAGTGGCCTCTTCCAAAAAGAAATCAGCCCTGAAATTCTCTGAAAGCACGGATTTCTGTATAAGTCCATCAATTGTAAAATCAAGTATTACCCCAACCTTCTCAAAATCAATCCCCGGAACAAATGCTGTGATATCCGCTCTCTCCCTGAGGGCATGAAGGATTCTCTGATATTTCTCACGTCTCTCGCTTATGACCGAGAGTGCATCATTGTCAGTCTCTTCATCAGCCTTATTCAAAAAAAGGAATATATAGGGATACTGGGACATCGAATTGGCCTTGGCAGATAATATCTGCTTGTAGAGTTCATAGTACCTGTTTTCATCCTTCTCTACATTGGCTGTAAGCTCCAGCGCCACGAACCTTGTGGCATAGTCATAAAGAAAGGCATATAGCCCGATCTTGCTCTCAAAATAATGGAACAGAAGCCCCTTGCTGATGCCTGCTCCCTTAACGATCTCATCAGTGCTGGCGTGTTTGTAGCCATACTGGGAAAAGACCTTTAGGGCTGAATTTATCATTCTGTCCTGCTTCTCTTTTTTAAGTTCCCAAAATCTGTCGTTCATGGAATATCCTCATTCCAAATGTATTGACTGCATCAGTCTAAAACTAGTTTACCATTTATATAAAACCACTTCAAACGATTTTACGTTATTTATCAAATTTTAATACTCAGGGCTTTTATTTAAAATCAAATTGTATTAAAATTTAGATAACCGTTTGAAACAGGAGGGGAGCTAAAAATGTCCAAGAACAACGCATTCGGTAAGTTCGTTTTATTCTGTGCCGCTGCAGGTGCTGCCGCAGCCGGAGCATATTATTATCTCAGCAAGAGAGAAGAGGAAATCGCTGACAGCTTTGATGACGATGATTTCGACGATTTCGATGACTTTGATGATGACGAGGATGCAAGTTCTGACTCAAAGTTCGGTTCACGTAAATACGTAGATATCACATCTACTTCATCTGATTCCGAATCAAAAGAGGCTGCTGAGCCCAAGGAAGAGCCCAAGGCTGAAACAGCAGAAGGCCCCGACGAGTCAGAAGAATTCTTCGACGACGAGGATAAATAATTTACATACGAATATGATGAATCCCTTACAGACCTAAGTCCGTAAGGGATTTTATTATGCTTAAGTTTATTCTATTTCTCCAAGCATTTCCTTGAGAGTTCTTGCCTTGTCTTTTATCCTGCTGTTGGCAACTCTTGATGTAAGGATCTCACTTATCATCCTGGATGCGATATCTTTCTGACCTGTTTCTACCGCAAGGGCAGCCATCAGATAATCCAGAGTTGTTGAATCCATTCCTGCAATAGGGAATTCCTCTGTCTGTCTCGCCATCACAAAACCATTAAGGGCATTGGTCAAAAGCTCTTTTTCCTGAGCATCATTCTCTGCCTTCTTGGTCTTGTAGTTCTCATCGTTGGGATCGAGTCTCTGGGTCTCACCTCTGATAACCCATGCCGACTTCATGCAGATATATGCCTTCTCACTGTTCTTGGCCTTTTTTACCACTGCATTGGCAAGAGCAAGCTGATAAAGTCTCTTGGCATAATCATAGCTGTAAATAGCATCCCTGCAGGGTTCATGCTTATAATTCATACAGATCTTGACTCTGATATCATCGATCTGATACTTGTTGAGATTCGGGAAATATCTGCCCAGGGCAGCATATCCACAGGCCGGGCATGCAATTACATCGTACTTGTTCTGGTCAAGCTCATCATAGTCAGGGCGCAGATCAATATCCACGTTCTTCATTCTGACCTTACCTGTTCTGACAGTCTTTGCCTCGAATTCAGATTCGCATACAGGGCACTTATACTTCTTGTCAAAGAGGTAATCCTCTTCATTTACAAGTTGAAGCTTCTTTGGTGCTTCTTCCTTTTTGACCGTTACCTCTTTTTTCCTGGGATCTTCAAAAAGATCCTCGCCTTCGATGTTTCCAAGTCCCAGTTTTTCAAATCCGGAAAAAATGCCCATACCCATTACCTCTCTTAGTAAGTTAGTTTTTAGGTAGCACAAATGAACTCTTAAGTGAAACTATTCTGTTAAATACCGGTGCTCCGTCTTTTGAATCCTTGCAATCCACACAGAAGAATCCGTTTCTTACAAACTGGAATTTCTCATATGCCTTGGCATTTGCAAGTTCAGGCTCGAGCTTAGCGTTCTTAATAACCTTGATGGAGTTGGGATTTAAGTTAAGTGATCCGTCTTCGTTGTAAACACCCTTCTCTTCATCAATGATGTTCTCGTAGAGTCTTACCTCTGCGTTAAAGGCTTCCTTGGCAGCAACCCAGTGGATTGTTCCCTTGACCTTTCTTCCGTCTGCGCTGTCTCCACCCTTGGTCTCGGGATCATATGTGCAGTGGATCTCGGTAATGTTGCCGTTTTCATCCTTCTCAAAGCCGGTGCATGTTACAAAGTAAGCATTCATAAGTCTTACTTCGTTGCCGGGGAAGAGTCTGAAGTACTTCTTGGGAGGTTCCTCCATGAAGTCTTCTCTTTCTATCCAAAGCTCTTTTCCGAAAGGAACCTTACGTGTTCCCATCTCAGGGACCTCTTTGTTGTTCTCAATCTCAAGATACTCTGTCTCGCCCTCAGGGTAGTTGTCGATGATAAGCTTGACAGGATCAAGAACAGCAAGCATTCTCTTAGCCTTGAGCTTTAAATCCTCTCTGATGCAATACTCAAGCATTGCATACTCGGCTGTAGCCTGTGCCTTACTGATACCGCACATATCAACAAACATCTTGATGGACTCAGGTGTAAAGCCTCTTCTGCGGAGTGATGCGATGGTAACAAGTCTTGGATCATCCCATCCGTCAACTATTCCGTCTTCTACGAGCTTCTTGATATATCTTTTTCCTGTAACCACGTTATTGAGATACATCTTGGCAAACTCAATCTGACGTGGAGGATTCTTGTATTCACACTCTGTCTTAACCCAGTCGTAAAGAGGTCTGTGATCCTCAAACTCCAGTGTGCAAAGGGAATGAGTGATACCCTCGATGGCATCCTCAATAGGATGAGCAAAGTCATACATAGGGTAGATGCACCATTTATCTCCGCATCTTGCGTGTGTCATATGCGCAACACGATAGATGATCGGATCTCTCATATTGATGTTAGGTGATGCCATATCGATCTTGGCACGAAGGGTCATAGCGCCGTCAGCAACCTTACCGCTCTTCATTTCTTCAAAGAGGCGAAGGTTTTCTTCTACGCTTCTGTCCCTGCCGGGATCGTTCTTGCCGGGCTCAGTGAGAGTTCCTCTGTACTCTCTTATCTCATCTGCTGTGAGTTCTGAGATATAAGCCTTGCCCTTCTTGATGAGCTTAACAGCATCCTCATACATCTGATCAAAGTAATCAGAGGCATAGAAAAGCCTGTCCTCATAGTCGGCACCAAGCCACTTAACATCCTCGATGATGGCATCCATGAACTCGGACTTCTCCTTGGTAGGATTGGTATCATCGAATCTCATGTTGAACTTGCCGTTATACTCCTTGGCCATTCCGTAGTTGAGAAGTATACTCTTGGCGTGGCCGATGTGCAGAAAGCCATTGGGCTCGGGTGGGAAACGTGTGCAGACGTGATCGTATACGCCTTCCTCCAGGTCCTTGTCTATGGCTCTTTCTATAAAGTGCCTGCCTGAGCCGCTTTCTTCCTCAGGATTTTCATTTGTGTTTGTAATTACTTCTTCTGCCATTTACTCTATTAAACCAACTTTCTATTAAAAATGTTTACATTCTATTGTAGCATAAACAGACTAGTTATACACATACTTTTCCTCAAAGGCTGCCCGACGCAGTGGCTGGTCGTAGTAATAGCCCTGTATGTATTTAACGCCCATGTCCTCAAGGATCTCCATCTGTTCTTTGGTCTCAACGCCCTCAATACAGATGTCTGCACCGATGGATTTACCCATATCTACCATGGAACGCACAAATGCTTTGGAGTATTCATTATCCGCAATATCTTTTACATACTCACGATCAAGCTTAATTATATCAAAAGGCAGTGCCCTTATGCTGCTGAGCGCCGAATAGCCTGTTCCGAAATCATCCAGCGCAAGCCTGATTCCCATCGCCTTGATATCCAGAATGGTCTGTTTGGTCCTTGCCAGATCATTTATTGCAAGTCTCTCCGTGATCTCAAGTATCAGATTCTCCGGCTTCAGATTGTTCTCCTCAAGGCAGCTTCTTATGATATCAACGATATCATTCTGCATTATCTGAACGACAGAGATATTTACACTGATGGCAAAATCTCCCTTGCCTGACTCATTCCATTGTCTGCAACACTCACAGGCCTTTTTAAGGACATGATTACCTATAGGTGTAATAAGTCCCAGATATTCCGCAAGCGGAACAAACTCTTCCGGGTCAAGAAGTCCCAGCGTATCGCTGTTCCATCTTACAAGAGCCTCTGCTCCAAGGTGCTTTAACTTATCCTTCTTGCCTCTTCCCTTGGCCTTCTCATTGAAGAATACAGGCTGGAAGTAAACTTCAAATTCCTCCACCTTCCTGGAGATTGCCTGATACATATTTTTCTCCAGATCCATTCTGTGAATATTGGAGGAATCAATGTTATCCGAATACTCAGCTATCCTGTTCTTGCCGGACTTCTTGGCTTCATACATCGCCACATCCGATTTCCTTATCAGCTCCGAAACATTGTCTCCGTGCTCCGGGAACCTCACAACACCCATACTCATGGTGCAGTAATAATCGCTGTCCTTAAGGTACCACGGCGTTGCAAAAGCATTCTTTATCTCTTCTACTATCTTGTCTATCCTGCTGTAGCTCTCGGGAGGAACGATGATGACAAACTCATCTCCGCCCATACGATAGCAGGAATTTGTGATTCCCTCTATTCTGCTTATAGCCTTGGAAATATCCTGCAGCAGCACATCTCCGTACTGATGGCCCAGGGTGTCATTTATATGTTTGAAATCATCCAGGTCAAGATACATGAGAGCTCCGCTCTTGCCGGTGGTTCTGGCTTCATCCACATATCTTGCAAGATCCTTTTCACAGCACATTCTGTTGAAAAGACCTGTAAGGAAGTCCGTATATGCCTGCTGCTCTATACGTTTCTGGTACAATTTCTTTTCCGTAATATCATAGATGGCGCAAAGAGAAACAGGCCGGCCGTCCACCCACTTGATCCTGGTGTAGTAAACGTCGTACCACTTCTCTCTATCCCTGTGGTGTACTTCGTAATTTCCGCTGTGACTTCTCGAAGGAATATTGCTCTCAAAAAGCTCCACCAGACGGTTCTCCGTCAGTTCTTTGCTAAAGGTCTTTTTAAAACTTCTGTTTGCAAAGAGCAGGATTCCCGATGCGATGTCTCTTACATATATGGAACTTCCCACGTTATCAAGAACAGCTTCAAGAGATGCAAAAGAGCTTGCCAGGGAATTGGTCTGCAGCCTCTTTGTTATGATACTCTGCAAAATCCTGATGGAGTCATTGATGAATTTAATATCATCTATTGACCATATCCTGTCTTCCCTGTTTTCGGTGAGGCAGGCATAGAACGCAGGATTGCCGTTTATCACAATAGGCATCGCCACCAGAGCTCTGATGCCGAGGTTTTCAATCTGCTCACGTTCACCTGCGTTCATCTGGGTATCGCTGGATATAGCAATCGCCTTGGGACTGCCGAGGAACCAGCAGACTTCCTGATCTGTGGTGTCGGAAAAGAGCTTTCTGACACCCGGTTGTGTCCACTGGACAATAATATCCATAAGAGTGCGATGATGTATCTTACAGGTAAATGCATTGCTTATCTGAAGATAAGAGCAGAGCTTTGACAGAACCTGAGCCATGACCTCTTCTATACCGTCATCGCTGTCAAGGAGCGATACAATCTCAGTCATGGTCTCCGCCCTGTGGAATGAGCTCGTCATCTCCATTTCCTGGGCTTTGCTCTCCTCACTTATAGCAACAGCTCTGGACCTTGATGTCTCAACTTTAACAAGAACATTTAAGGTCTCTCTCAAAAGATCCAATGTCTTATAAAATTTGTTCTCGGAAATCTGGTACTGGAAATTATCAATCGGCGGACAGTGGAAAAAGCTCTGATCGTACTGTGCATCAGTAAAGATTCCGCATACGATCCATACGCCTTCAATCTTATCGCCATTGCCGACTGCAACCGCAGCGAGCCTGAGATTGGGGATCTCTGTGATCTCCACAGCCTGATCCTCAAGGTCGCTCTCGGAAACCCTCATACAGATGTTGTGTATCCTGATGGGGGTTACATATTTCTTGATTATATCTATCTCGTGTGCATTGCCGGAAAACTCAGTGATCGGAACTCCGTTGTCGTCCAGACACTGAGCATACACACCGGCCATCTCACAGAACTTATCCTGCCAGGCCTTAAGTTCTTCCTTATTTTTAGGCGCAAGATTAGCAAGAGCTCCGCTCTCTGCAGAGATCGAGCCCTTGTTCTGTGCCTGCATAAGTTCAGCTGGTGTGTTAGTGTCGTGCATGCAAGCTCTCCTTGCACTTGAACTTGTAGTGATTACTTATCGTCAACCGAATAGTTAGGCGCTTCCTTCGTGATCTGAATGTCATGAGGATGTGACTCACGAAGCGCAGCAGATGTCATCTTGATGAATCTTCCGTTCTCCTTGAGTTCCTCAATTGTGCCGCATCCGCAATATCCCATACCTGAGCGGAGACCACCCATAAGCTGGAATACTGTATCCTCAACTGTTCCCTTGTATGCCACACGTCCTTCAACACCTTCAGGAACAAGTTTCTTGGCATCTTCCTGGAAGTAACGATCCTTGGAGCCGTTCTCCATGGCTGAAATAGATCCCATTCCACGATATACCTTGTATTTTCTGCCCTGGAACAGCTCGAATTCTCCGGGAGCCTCGTCGCATCCGGCAAACATTGAGCCCATCATTACGATGTTGGCACCGGCTGCAATAGCCTTTGTGATATCACCTGAGTACTTGATTCCGCCATCGGCGATGATCGGAATGCCGTACTGCTTGGCCATGCTGTAGCAATCCATAACTGCTGTAATCTGTGGTACACCAATACCGGCAACCACACGGGTTGTACAGATAGATCCGGGTCCGATACCTACCTTAACAGCATCAGCTCCGGCCTCAATAAGATCTTTTGTAGCTGCTGCAGTAGCACAGTTTCCTGCGATAACCTGAAGGTCAGGGAATTTCTCTTTTATCATACGAAGACATTTAAGAACGTTCTCTGAATGTCCGTGAGCTGAATCAAGAACAACAACGTCTACCTTGGCATCGACAAGTGCAGCTACTCTGTCAAGGCAGTTTGCAGAAATACCAACTCCCGCTCCGCAAAGAAGACGTCCGTGGTCATCCTTGGCTGAGAGAGGATACTTAATTGTCTTTTCAATATCCTTGATGGTGATAAGACCAACAAGGTTATAGTCGTCATCTACGATAGGAAGCTTCTCTTTCTTGGAACGTGCGAGAATGCTCTTTGCTTCCTCAAGAGTGATACCCTCCTTGGCAGTGATGAGGTTCTCACTTGTCATTACATCTTTTATCTTTTTGGAGAAGTCTTTTTCAAATTTCAGATCACGGTTTGTGATAATACCAACAAGCTTCTTGCCCTCGGTAATAGGCACACCGGAAATTCTGAATTTAGCCATAAGTGAATCTGCATCAGCCAGTGTATGTTCAGGAGAAAGTGAGAAAGGATCTGTAATAACACCGTTCTCTGATCTCTTAACCTTGTCTACCTCTTCTGCCTGGGCCTCAATAGACATGTTCTTGTGGATGATACCGATACCACCCTGTCTGGCCATGGCAATAGCCATTCTATGCTCTGTAACTGTGTCCATTCCCGCACTCATCATAGGAATGTTAAGTTTGATCTTCTTGGTAAGATATGTAGTAACATCTACCTGATTAGGTATAACCTGTGAATATGCCGGTACTAAAAGTACGTCATCAAATGTAATTCCTTCGCCGATAATCTGTCCCATTGTCTCGCTCTCCCTTAATCCTTTCAGTCAGTAAACACCTTACGTGGTGCTACGTTTTTAACAGCTGCTACAAATTCTGCATTTGGTTCGAATACTACTCTTTCCTTGCCATCATATATAAATGTATATGTCGGATCAGGCTGACGATCCTTCTGTCTTGCAGAATAGTCA
Organism: Butyrivibrio sp. XPD2006; assembly: GCF_000420865.1. GTDB lineage: Bacteria > Bacillota > Clostridia > Lachnospirales > Lachnospiraceae > Butyrivibrio. The sequence continues at coordinate 157,839 of NZ_ATVT01000005.1, read as the reverse complement.
ACAGCTTTAAGAGTCTTATTCTTATACTCATCGAGATGGTAAGAGCGTGATGGTGCCAGCACTTCAATCTTGTTAACATCATACTTGGCAACATTCTTACGTCTGCTCTTATTGAGGATCTTGTCCACTGTGATTTCCCTCTCACAGTACTGATACTCAAACTCGATATTGGCATTTAAAGTAAGGAAATAATACAAAGCGCCTGCGCCCACGCACAGGATAAGACCTGCAATACCCAGAACACCCAGGATTGAGGAAAGAAAGAAAACAACAGCCAACAAAAGAGATAAAAAACTCAAAACCTTCACGAATGGTGAGGCTTTGCTCTCTACAAGGCACTCAACATAATTGTTATCGATACCCATTACAGAACTTCTCCTCCTTAAAAAATATCAATTTTAACAGTTATGTTATATTACTTTTCTCAATCTTTCAAGGTTTTTTCTCAGTTATCACCTATCATTTCTATTATATATGTTTTACCGCCAAAAAAATATTATTTATTTGTAAACTCTTGTTTAAGAGCAACTTGACAGTTCTTTCCAATAAACGTAAAATTCTCGAATGAGTCCTAAGACATTCGGGAGGAATTTTACATGTCAGTACGTGATGAGATAAAAGAACAGCAGAAAAAGCTAAAGGGACAGGGGTTTAAAGCCCACTGGGATTACTTTTGGGAGTATTACAAGATTCACACTATCGTAGCCATTGTGGTGCTGATATTCATTGCTGTTACTATCAGAGATATTTCCAACAATAAGCCATACGCCATGTATGCAATGTTTATCAATAACAGAGGAATGGATACTCAGAGTATTCTCCAGGACGGTTTTACAGAATATGCAAATATTGATACCGAGAATTATGCTGTAATAGTAGACACTTCATCAAACTTTATGTCTTCTATAGTAGATACAACTTCAGTTGCAACCAGTGAAAAGATTATGGCAATGCTTGCCGGACACGATCTCGATGTGATAGTCGGCGATGAGAATACCATGGGCAGATATGCCTCTCAGGATACTTTCACAGATCTCAGGACAATCTACAGCGAAAGCGAACTTGAGAGCATGGCTGACAAAATCTTCTATGTAGATCAGGGATATATCGACTACCTCAACTCAGAGGAGTACACAGAGTACATCACTTCCGGCAAATATGACGAGAACAACAAATACGCGGTCATGGCCAAGCAGTATGAGGAAGATTTCACCTACCAGCGTGTAGCTAAAGAAGATATGGATGATCCTGTTCCGGTTGGTTTCATCCTTGATAATTCGGCTGCACTTAAATCCTGTGAAGCTTATCCGGATGAAGCACCGATCGCAGGTATAGCTGTCAACACACAGCGAGTAGATGCTGCCAAGTCATTTATTGAATATCTTATGCAGTAAGATCGATCAATTAATAATAAGTGGGGACGGGTCTCAAAGAGAACCGCCCCCACTTTTTCTTTTATATCAAAGAACTGTAGAAACAAATATATCGTAGATAGCTTCAATTGCCTTCTCAAAGTCTCTTGTCTCAACGCCGATAATAATGTTAAGCTCGGAAGATCCCTGATCGATCATTCTTACGTTGACACTGGCATGAGCAAGTGCGGAGAAGATTCTTCCGGCAGTTCCTCTTGTGGACTTCATTCCGCGTCCCACAACTGCGATAAGTGCCAGGTCTGATTCAATCTCAAGCATGTCAGGATGTGCCAGTCTGTGGATCTCTGATACAACTGCCTGTTCCTTCTCAATGAACTCATCCTGCTGTACAAATACAGTCATGGTATCAATTCCCGAAGGTACATGCTCGATAGAGATATTCTGATCCTCAAAGGCCTGAAGGACTTTTCTTACAAATCCTATCTCAGAGTTCATCTGATCCTTGAGAACGTTAACACAGCAGAAGCCCTTCTTACCTGCAATTCCTGTGATAACATACTTGGACTTTTTAGCTGTTGACTCAACGATCCAGGTTCCGGGATCCTCAGGCTTGTTGGTATTTCTGATATTGATCGGAATACCTTCTTTTCTTACAGGGAAGATAGCATCCTCGTGGAGAACGCCGGCTCCCATATATGCAAGCTCTCGAAGTTCTGTGTATGTGATGGTCTCGATGTACGGCGGCTTATCGATGATCCTTGGATCTGCCACAAGGAATCCTGATACATCTGTCCAGTTCTCGTAAACATCAGCCTTGATTGCTCTTGATACGATGGAACCTGTAATGTCAGATCCGCCTCTTGAGAAAGTCTTGATGCTTCCGTCAGGATAAGCACCGTAGAATCCGGGTACAACTGCCTTAGGAGTCTTTTCAAGCTTTTTGGCCATGAGCTTGTTTGTCTTTTCCGGATCAAACTCACCATTTTTGTCGAAACAGATAACAGTAGCAGAATCAATGAATTCATAGCCCAGATATGCAGCCATGATGATTCCGTTTAAGTACTCACCTCTGCTGGCAGCATAGTCGCTTCCTGCTTTGGCTTTAAAGTTCTTTTCAATTGTCTTGAACTCATTTGTAAGATCGAGCTTTAACTTAAGCCCTTTGATGATCTCGTCATAGCGGGCCTTAATATCAGCAAGCTGCTTGGAAAAATCTTTACCCGCTTCTGCAAGGGCGTAGGTCTTGTATAGCATGTCAGTAACCTTAGTGTCCTTGGAATTTCTTTTACCCGGTGCAGAAGGAACCACATATACTCTGTCAGGATCAGACTTGATGATCTCTGAAACCTTCTTGAACTGTTCTGCACTGGCCAGTGAACTTCCGCCAAATTTAACTACCTTTTTCATTGCTCAATCTTCCTTCTTTATTTTATTCATCAGTAAAGTCTGATGTAACCCTTAACGCTGTCAAATTTCCAGAGCTTCTCATCGAAGTCTTTCTCAGAGATATCATCGGTGAGGAATGCAAACTCGTTATATACATTTTCACTTGTAACCTCAACTATGCCCTGTCCGAAGACGTCATAAGCCTGTTCCTTGTTCTCGGCAGGTACTCTCACAAAGAACTTTCTGACTGCATTGTCCTTGGGAGAAAGAACTGCTTTCTCGGCGTTCATATTAACATCAATGTGCTTGCCCTTGTGCTTGATAATATCGATAACATCGGCAACGACAGCACTTGCAGTTGCATTCTTGCCTGCGCCTCTGCCGTAGAACATAACGTCTCCAACCATGTTTCCGTGAACATTTATGGCATTGAATACTCCGTTTACGTTGGCGAGAGGATTCTCACTTGGAATCAGGAACGGAGCGACGATGGAAAAGAATCCGTTCTCGTTCTTTTTGCACATTCCAAGAAGCTTGATTGACATTCCGAGTTTTCTTGCATAGGCAAAATCCTCAATGCTGATCTTGGAAATTCCCTCTGTGTAAATATCTTCGTAATTTACGTGTTTTCCGCTCATAAGGCTTGAAAGGATGGCAATCTTACGACATGCATCATAACCTTCAACATCGGCCTCGGGATTCTTTTCTGCGTATCCCTTATCCTGAGCAGCCTTGAGAACGGTAGCAAATCCGATACCTTCTTTGTCCATCTTGGTAAGGATATAGTTTGTTGTTCCGTTCAGGATACCTGTAATTGAATCAATCTTCTCGTGCTTAAGTGAATCGTTGATTGTACGAAGAAGTGGGATTCCGCCGCCTACGCTGGCTTCAAACAGGTAACTCGCGCCGTTCTTTTTGGCGAGTTCAACAAGTTCGGGTCCGTGAGCAGCAACCAGCTCCTTGTTGGATGTGCAAACGCTCTTGCCTCTCTCGAGAGCGCTCTTTTCAAAAGAAAATGCCGGCTCCAGTCCGCCCATTGTCTCGCAGATCACTTCTATCTCAGGATCATCGAGAATAATATTGATGTCATGAACAACCTGTGTCTCGTGTTTATCCCCCGGGAAATCCCTGAGGTCAAGGATGTACTTGAGTTCAAGCTTCTCGCCTGCACTTTTTTCGATCTCAGCCGCATTGTTGTCGAGAACCTCAACTACACCGCTTCCTACTGTACCGTATCCTAATACTGCTACCTTTGCCATATCTTCCTCCTTATGTAAGCGTAGCACTTCTGCCGGTAATATGTACCTTGTGCACGCCTTCAGTCTTTTCCATGATGGAGATCATCTCCATGATATCTCTTGTTGTCGGTAATACCTGAATTGTGATTGAAATAGATGCCACGCCGTTTAACGGAATGGACTGATGTATGGTAAGAATGTTTGCTCCAAACTCGGCTATGAGATTGAGCACATATGACAGAAGTCCCACCTCATCATTCATCTGGAATGTCAGGGTCAGCGTAGTGCCCTGAAGGCTGTCGTGGAACTCATATATATCTTCTTTGTATTTGTAAAAAGAGCTGCGGCTGATTCCAAGTTGCTGAGCTGCTTCACTGGCTGTCTTGACCTTACCTGATTCCAGGAGTTTCTTGGCCTCAACGACCTTGAGCAAAACCTCAGGTACCGCCTGCTTTCTGATTACATAGTATCCTGTATCCTGCTGCACTTCATTATCTCCAAAAGTGTTTTTGTAGCGCGGACATTTGTCTGCATACGAAAGAGTTTACCACAGTGAAGTTTTAAAGACAAGTAGAAAAATTTATAAATATTCATGTTTTATACATTTTCCTTTGTACATAATGCCAACAAAAAAGGACCACAGCATCTGCCATGGTCCCAAAACCTCAGATATTGGATTTACTGAGTAACCGTATCTGTCACTGTCACTGCCTCTTCCGTGCTTGTTACTGTCTCTTCTGTGCTTGTTGCAGCCTCTTCTACGGCATTTTCTTTTACATCATCGGTTTCCACAGGCACTTCCATTTTCAGGCCATAAATGCCGCCCAGATAAAGAAATCCTGCATATCCGTTCTCATCAAGAAGTGACAATGTATCCTGATCAGCAGGAATCACAAAGCTGACACGATTACCTTTGTACTCCTGATCGAGGAAACTTACATACAAAGAAACATCCTGTCTCTCAGCAAGAGCCTCCATAACCTGCTTGTTGAAATTTATGAACTGAGAAGTCTTGACCTTAACCGTTGCTCCCTCAGGCGCGATCTCGATTCTCCTCGCAACATCACCCTGGAACGCGTAGTACGGAGCAATTGGTCTGAAATACCATATCTTGCCACACTCGGCACACATGTAATTGATGGTACCCTCAGCGGATTCACTCTCATTCATCTTGGCAATCCACTTGAAGTGATGGATATGATTGGGATCGTTCTGAAGTGCCTTTCTGGCTGCCTCAGCTTCCCTTTCCGCTATCTCTTCTTCAGTGAGCTCTGCCTCTTCCTGATCCTCAGTATTCTCAGTTTTTTCCTGTAAATCAACAGCCTCAGCCGCCCTTACAACTCCTGCCTTAGGTGCCGGAGCAGCGACTGCTGCAGCAAAAATCATAACCGATGAAAACAATACTACAAAAAGTCTGTTTACCTTCATTGTAACCCTTCCTCTCAGTTGTTTTCTGGGTAGCACTTATAATATATCACTATTTGGTTTTTATCTCCACAGATTACCCCAAACTTTATCACAAAGTTCAACTGCATATTCTTTGGTAAAAGAACTGTCCTGTTTCCTTATCTCATTCTCCTGCCCGAGTTCATCTGTGTATTCGGAGACATTAAAGAATAAGGTCTTTTCCATAATTCAATTATATTAATAATCGTAAGAAAAAGAAACGCTAAGTACTCCGCCGGCCATTTCAACAGCATCCATGAGCTTTCTTGCATCATCATATGAATAAGTGGTTAGTATCTGGCAAGGTCCTCTGTCCACAAGATCACGAGCTGTAGAAAAGCCCAGATCGGTTGTATCATCAATAGCAGTCATGACCTCATAATCATCATCGCCAACATCTTTCAAAGTGATGACAAAAAGATCCTTGCCGGCTACGTAATCAAAGTAATACTTTCCGTTGTCCTTGATCTGCTGTTTGATGGCATCGGATGCGCTGTCTCTTCCATAGATATAATCTATTGTTTCGCTGTTGATCACCAAATCCAGATTGGATATTCCCATATCATCAAATCTGATCTCCTGCAATGCAGGCAGATTCTCAATTCCATCAAAGCTTGAGATCTTATCCCCTCCGATATCAAGAGTTCTCAGACCGGCAAGCTCTTCACCAAACATATGGAAATCGCCTTCAATATCGGTTCTTGCGATATTAAGATCATACAGATGGGTCATATGAATGATCGGTGAAAGGTCTTTTATCCTGTTGTCACTGAGATTGAGGTAGGTCAGATTCATGTCTGACAAAGCACTGATGTCAGTGATCCTGTTTCCTGCAAGATCGATAGTGTCAATGTCCTCAGTGTATCCGATTTCCTTTAGCGGGCTGATATCACTTATCTGATTATATGCCGCAGAAAAGCTCATAAGGCTGGAGCCTTTAAGTGCAGACAGATTGCTGATATAGTTGTAGTCCACACTTATACTGTATATGCCATATTCGTCATTCAAAACAGGCAGTTCAGTAATCTTGTTCATGTCCGCATCAAGATAAAAAAAGTTAGGAAATGTCTCTACAATAGAAACATCCTTAATGCTATTCGCCTCAACAGTAAGCGCCTCAAGGGCTGAACAGCCTGTCAAAAAGTTAATCTCATCCAGGTCATTTCCGGATAGATTCAGCGTAGTTACTGTCCCAAGGTTTCCAATAACTTTTTTATCCAATGGCGTCTTCATATATGCCAGAGTCAGATCCTGAAGTCCCTCCATTGAAAGAAGAGGACTGTAATCTTCAATAGGATTCTCGGAAAGTCTGAGGGTCTGAAGTTCATTAAGTCCCTTCAGGGGAGAAATATCCCTAATATTATTTCTTGAAAGATGTACCTCTTTTAAATACTTAAGAGAAGCAAGGGCAGAAATATTCTCAATCTGTGCATCTGTAACGGTAAGGTTTTGAAGGTTTTCAAGCTCTGCAAGCTGATCAAATTCTTTCTGACCAATTCTTCCGCTTACAGAAAGGTATCTGAGCTCATAGCAATCCTTAAGCATGATCTCCTTATCTTCGTCAAATTCCCCGCGCAGATCCTTAAGAGAATTATAGACTGCTCTCTTCATATCTTCAGAGTAAAAATGCATCGGATGATCCTGCAGACCGGATTCTTTCCATGGGATCATTACCTCATATCTTCCATTGATGGAACCAAGCGCTGATCCGGTGCTCTTCTTTTTACTGCCCATTTTAGGCAAAAGAGCTATCGCACCGGCTATACATCCTGTCAAAATAGCCGCGATTAACAAAATAATCAAGATTGGTTTTAAAACAGATTTTTTCTTTGGTACCGGTGCTCCGCAGTTACTGCAGAAATTAACGCCTTTCATAAGTGGTTGGCCACAATTCTTACATTTCATTAACCAATACCCCGATTTTTAAAATTATTCCAAATCATAATCATAATATTACCTCCCCCATATGGCAACAAAAAGCTCCATAAAAAGCGAAAAGCCACGGCGTCGGGGAACGCCATGGCTTTTCAAAAACGCTTATAAAAGGAAAGAGTAAAATAGGAGGATAGCTAATTGATCATCCCTTTACTGCACCGGCTGATACGCCACCTACAATGTACCTTGAAAGAAGGAGGTAGATAACGATAACCGGGAAAATGGATGCAGCTATCATGATGTAAATCTGACCCATATCGAAACGGAGCCAGTCAGCACCACGCAGCTGAGCAATCATAACAGGAAGTGTCTTCTTGGTATCAGTGTGCAGGATCAGGGCAGGTGTGAAGTAGTTATTCCAGCTTCCTACAAAAGCAAAGATCATCTGAACACTGATAGCCGGCTTAATAAGCGGCATTATGATTGTATTGAATGTTCTGAACTCTCCTGAACCGTCAATTCTTGCAGCCTCAACCAGTGAAAGAGGCAGGTTACTCTCCATGTACTGCTTCAGATAGAAGTATGTAACAGGTGAAGCGATTGCAGGAATGATAAGAGGAACAATTGAGTCATCCATTCCAAGTCTAACGATCAAACGCAGGAAACCGAGTGCGGTAACCTGTCCGGGAATCATCATGATTGCCAGGATAAATGTTGCAATAGCAGCTCTTCCCTTAAACTGATATGTATTGATAGCATAAGCAGTCATTGCAGAGAAGTAAGTACAAAGCACTGCTGTGCAAACTGATACGATAATACTGTTTAAAAAGCCTCTCGCAATAGGAATAGTTCCGTTGATAAGGCTTGACCAGTTATCCAAAAGGTGTGTGCTGGGAAGTACTGTAAATCCCAGTGTCATCTCTGAATGTGATCTGGTTGAGTTAATAAGCAAAATGTAGAACCAAATGAGGCAGAGGAACGAAAAGAATATAAGTGTTATGTAAGCAATAGTTCTTCTTACTCCAATTGGGACTCCATGGGGTTTCATTGTTGTTTCGTTATTCATCCCTATTTCCTCCTTAATTCTTTTCTTTTGAACTGTTAATTCTGAATACTATAAGACTCAGAATACCGGTTACAACAAACAAGAATACTGACAAAGCACCACCACGACCTACGTCCTTACTTGTAAGATATCTGTTAAGGAGCATGATTACTGTGGTAAGGGCATCCATAGGATTACCACGACCGTTTGTCAAGATCTGAGGAACATCGAACATCTGCAGACCACCGATAAGAGATGTGATCAATACATAGATGAATATAGGACGGAGAATAGGCATTGTGATCTTGAAGAATACCTGTGAAGCTGTAGCTCCGTCAACCTGGGCAGCTTCATAAAGTGATGCATCAATACCAAGCATACCTGCCATAAGGAGGATGGTGGTATTACCAAACCACATCAAAAAGTTCATGAGCATTACAAGAATTCTTGAAGCAGTAACAAACTGGAAGAACTTGAAAGGCTCTTTGATAGCACCGAGACTCATAAGAATCTGGTTAACAGGGCCACTGTCTGAAAACAGTGCAAAGAACAACATTGAGAACGCTGATGCCATGATCAGGTTCGGCATATAGATTACTGTCTTGAAGAATCTCTGTCCTTTCAGTCTGAGTGAAGGATCTGAGAACCAGTAAGCCAGCAAAAGAGCTATAACAATCTGTGGGATGAAACCACCAACCCACATGATAAGTGTGTTGCCTAAATATTTCCAAATTTCCGGTGTTGTAAGCAGGTTTACATAGTTGGCCCCACCAACAAAGTTGGGTCCGATCTGCTTAAGTCCGGAACGATAGTTTTCAAAGAAACTGTTGTATATAGTTGAAAAAAGTGGAATAAGACTGAAGATGATATATGTCACAAAGAATGGTATAAGGAAAATATATCCCCAGCGGTTGAACTTAACCACATTATGATTGGCTTTAGTGGACTTGTTTTTGTCCATACCCTTACCTCCGCAAATATTTACTCTTTACCCTTGGATTTTTCAAGAAATTGCCTGCCGGACAAACCGGCAGGCAACTTAATTTTAAAACTCTGACACTTTAGCAGAAATTATCTTGTAAGCTCAGGATATCTCTGAAGTGCAAGTGTGTAGAACTGCTCAAGAGCCTCATCATATGTAGCATAGTTGCCATTGATGTAGTCGCCCATAGCTGTCTGGAAGTCACCAAGAAGACCCTGGTCATAAGCTGTAAGGTTAGCCATGTCGATGTTGTCAGCGCCTGCACAGAACATCTTAAGAGGGTTCTGTCCGCCAAGAACTGCGTTCTGGTAAGAAGGATCGTTTGCAAGCTCTTCCATAACAGGTCTGTTGTTTACGAAGTCATTGTCCTTAAGAACGATGTCCTTCATAACTGCAGGATCCATTGTCATCTTTCTCATGATATCAGCAACGAGGTTAGCATTGTCTGTACCTGTTGCAGCGCAGATCCATGTTCCGCCCCAGTAGAAGCCCTGAGGTCCCTCTGTAGCTGCCCAGCCACCATCGTGTGCTACTGAGCCTTCTACGTCAGCTGCCATACAGAAGTCGATCAGCCAAGCTGGTCCAAAGTAAGCAAATACCTTTCCTTCAGGATAGAATCCCTTGTTCCAGTCCTCGCCCCACTGGCCCCATGTGTTGCAGTAGCCAGCGTCTGCAAGCTTCTTAGAATCCTCAACCCACTTCTTAAGGTTGTCATCAACCTGGATCTGTGTTCCATTAACCCAAGGAAGCTTAGCGTTGTTCTGATATACACGGAATGTATCAGCTGTTGAAGAAATTACATCGTAACCAGCCTTGTCAAGCTCACCGGCTGACTCGAAGAACTTATCCCAATCAGCGAACTTAGCCTGGATGTCTGCAGGCTCATCTGTTCCGAATACTTCCTTAGCGATTGCTCTGTTGTAGATCATAACACCAGGGCAGCCCTGCCATGATGATCCCTTAAGAACACCGTTAGAATCTGTTACAACTGCCTGTGTGTATGAGTACTGATCCTTGAGCTCATCATCTGTGATTCCAAGGTCCTTAATAGGCATTGTGTAATCTGTATCTGTGTACTTAACTGCGTAGTCAGCCTCTACAAGGAAAAGGTCAATCTTGTCATCTGCTGCAGCGCTATCCTGTGCAAGAAGAAGCTCATCAAGTCTGTTCTGGTAAGCATTCTCCTCGTTAGGAGTGATCAGCCAGTTAACTGTAACATCACCGATCTTACCTGTTGTTCCATCAACTACCTCATATCCAGGATAGTGATCTGTAAGACGGCTCTTGAACTCCTCGTTCCATGCTGAAATATTGAGAACCTTGCCCTCATCAGCTGCAGGTGCTTCTGCTTCTGCTGCAGGTGCTTCTGCTTCTGCTGCAGGTGTCTCAGCTGCGGGTGCCTCTGCTGCAGGTGCTTCTGCTGCAGGTGCCTCTGTAGCAGGTGCCTCAGCTGCTGATCCACATGCTGAAAGCATTCCGGCTACCATTGTTGTTGAAAGTAATACGCCAAGTATTTTCTTTCTCATAACTACTTTTACCTCCCTTTTCTCTTAAAAGAATTTTGAGTTATATTTAAAACGGCTATAGCCATTTTAAACCGGGTTAATATTGGCGACTGATTCGCCTTTTTCCAAGGTTCCTTCTACTACTATCTGCTCTATGAGAGTTCCCTTGGGATTGTTGATAAGATCAATGAGCTTACTTGCTGCAACTCTTCCTATCTTATCTGTATCCTGAACTATTGTTGTCATCAGAGGACTTATCCTTCTGGCAAGTTCAATTCCGTCATATCCTGCTACGGATATATCTTCCGGAATCCTAAGTCCCTTTTGCCTGATGGCGTTCATCCCGCCGAAAGCTGCGAAATCATCAGAATACATGATGCATGTCGGCGGATCGGGAAGCTCTAAAAGCTTGGCAGTAGCTTCAAAAGCTTTTTCTGTATTTCTGTATGGACTTGCTACCATGTACTCGTCTCTTACCGTAACTCCCAAATCCTGTAGAGTGTTGTAAAAACTGGTAAGTCGTGACTGAGTTACTGCTGTATTCTCAAGTCCATGTACGTATGCTATCTTCCGATGTCCCTGTTCATATATATAAGTAACAAGATCTCTTATTCCCTTAATATTGTCAGAGACAATTGCAATTCTGTTATAGAAGGTGTGGTCAATTGTAACCACCGGGATGTTACTCTTAATAAGCTCATCCACTTCCGGATCCGAAAACTCTACACAGGCTATGACCACTCCGTCAAATCCTCTGTATATTGCGTGGGACAGATAACTCATCTTGTTGGATCTTGATCTGTCTCCATTAATAAAGGTAATGTCGAAACCTTCCTGCTCAGCTTTTTTCTTGAAGCTGTCGAGCACGTGAGAGAAGTAATCGTGGGTAAGTCCACTGTTGGCTTCGTCTACAAAGAGCACTCCGATATTATTGGACCTGTTTGTCTTGAGCGCCTGAGCTGCTGCATTGGGATGATATCCGAGCTTGTCAGCAATCTCTCTGACTCTCTCCTTGGTTTCCTTACTGATGTCGCTGTGATCATTAAGCGCCTTGGAAACTGTTGCTATTGACACTCCACAGGCCTTCGATATGTCTTTCAATGAAACAATACGTCTAGCCATCTGTTTTTCTCACGTTTTCTCACTTAATCGTTTTCGTAGTTTCAATATACAACGAAATTACTCTAAAATCAAGTTGAGTTTTTTAGTTTTTGTGCAATTTTGATATTTTTGTGAGTCTTTTACAAATTTGCTAACGTCATTTCATATATTTTTCCAAGTTTGTCCATAGTTTGTTCATATTTTCTTTAAACGTTTTCGATTTAAACGCACTCTGCGTGCGGCTTTTGCAAAGCTTATACGCATAAGTAAATGTAAACCTAGTATTTATGCGCTTTTGGGGAGTTGTAAAAAAGTTGAATTTTATGTTGAAATCCTGTACATTAACATATATAATATGCCTAGAATTTTTCTTAAACGTTTAAGTACAGAGGAGGTTACCTATGAAGTACGGCTATTTCGACGACAAAGCTCTTGAATATGTAATAACAACGCCCAAGACTCCACTTCCATGGATCAACTACCTGGGCAACAAAGAGTTCTTTTCACTTATTTCCAATACCTGCGGAGGTTATACATTCTATAAGGATGCTAAGCTCCTGCGTCTTACAAGATATCGTTACAACAATGTTCCTTATGATAACAACGGTAAATACTTCTTTATTAAAGATGGTGATACTGTTTGGAATCCCGGATGGCAGCCTGTAAAGACAGCTCTGGACAGTTATGAGTGCAGACACGGTCTCGGCTACAGCACATGGGTTTCAACCAAGAACGATATCGAAGCCAAGGTTCTTACCTTCGTTCCTATGGAGGACAACTGTGAGGTTTCAAAAGTAACTCTTACTAATAAGAAGAGCAGCGATGCGAAGGTAACTCTCTTTTCATATGTAGAGTGGTGTCTGTGGAACGCTGACGATGATATGAAGAACTTCCAGAGAAACCTTTCAACAGGTGAAGTTGAGGTAACAGATGGCGGAAGCGTTATCTATCACAAGACTGAGTACAGAGAGCGTCGTAACCACTATGCTATTTACGGCGTTAACACCAAGGTAGACGGTTTTGATACAAGCCGTGATGATTTCCTTGGTGCATACAACGGACCTGACAGCCCGGATGCAGTAGCTGCAGGCAAGTGCACCAATTCAATAGCAAGCGGATGGTCACCAATCGCAGCTCATCAGATCAACGTTGATCTTAAGCCCGGCGAGTCCAAGACCTTCGTCTTCACTCTCGGTTACATTGAGAATCCTGAGGATGACAAGTGGGAAGCACCTTCAGTAGTTAACAAGAAGCCTGCTGTAGCAATGCTTGCCAAGTACAACAACGAAGCTGCTGTAGACGCAGCTCTTGCTGAACTCAAGAAATACTGGAGCGAGCTCCTTTCAATCTACCATGTATCTTCTTCCAATGAGAAAGTTGACCGCATGGTTAATATCTGGAACCAGTATCAGTGCATGGTAACATTCAACATGTCAAGATCTGCTTCTTACTATGAGTCAGGTATCGGCCGTGGAATGGGATTCAGAGATTCATGTCAGGATCTTCTCGGATTCGTTCACCTTATCCCCGACAGAGCAAGACAGCGTATCATTGATATCGCTTCTACTCAGTTCCAGGATGGTAGTGCATATCACCAGTACCAGCCACTTACCAAGAAGGGCAACTCCGATATCGGATCAGGTTTCAATGATGATCCGCTTTGGCTCATTGCAGGCACAAGCGCATATATAAGAGAAACAGGTGACCTTTCAATCCTTGATGAGATGGTTCCTTTCGATAACGACATGAGCGTTGCCAAGACTCTTATGGGACACCTTAAGTGCTCATTTGACTTCACAGCAACCCACAAGGGACCTCATGGTCTTCCTCTTATCGGACGTGCTGACTGGAACGACTGTCTGAACCTCAACTGCTTCTCTGAGCATCCCGGTGAGTCATTCCAGACCTTCGGACCTTCAGAGGGACCTGTTGCAGAGTCAGTATTCATCGCCGGAATGTTTGTTAAATACGGTGAAGAGTATGCTCAGCTTGCAGAACTCAAGGGTGACAAGGCAGAGGCAGAACGCGCAAGAGCTGAGATCAAGAAAGTTTACGATGCTGCTACAACAGCAGGTTGGGACGGAGAATGGTTCGTACGTGCTTACGATGCCAACTCCAATAAGGTCGGATCCAAAGAGTGTGAAGAGGGACAGATCTACATCGAGCCTCAGGGCTTCTGTGTTCTTGCAGGAATCGGTGTTGAAGAAGGTCTCGCAGAGAAAGCTCTTAAGAGTGTTGAAGAGAGACTTGATACCAAGTACGGAATCATGATCCTTCAGCCCGCATATACCAAGTATCACTTAGAACTCGGTGAAGTCAGCTCATATCCACCGGGATACAAGGAGAACGCAGGTATCTTCTGCCACAACAATCCTTGGGTTTCTATCGCAGAGACAGTTCTCGGCCACGGAAACAGAGCTTTCGATATCTACAAGAAGACATGTCCTGCATACGTTGAAGAGATCAGCGACATCCACTGCACAGAGCCTTATGTTTATTCACAGATGGTTGCCGGCAGAGATGCCAAGTTCCACGGTCAGGGCAAGAACAGCTGGCTCACAGGTACAGCAGCTTGGACATTTGTAAACATCTCCCAGTACATTCTGGGTGTATATCCTACACACAACGGACTTTCAATTAATCCTTGTGTACCTGAAGACTTCGGCGATTTCCAGATCACAAGAAAGTATCGCGGAGCAACCTACAACATTTCAGTTAAGCAGAATGGTGCTCAGAAGGGCATCAGCAAGCTCACTGTAAACGGCAAGGAAGTTCAGGGCAATGTTATTCCTTACGAGGAAGGTGTTAAGGAATACACTGTAGAAGCTATCCTCGGTTAACAACCTTCTTAAATACAACAAAAACCGGAGCCCGGGTGCGATCATCGCATCCGGGCTTTTGGTTGCGCAAAACCTATCATATATGTTAAAATAAAGTGTTTAAGGCGGAGGTTTATATGAGCAAAGATACAAAGCCCAGAAAACACAGACATAAGAGGCACTATACTTTCATGGTTATATCCGGTGATTCTGACGGAAGCACAAAGAGGCTCCATCTCAATCACTTTAAGACACAGCTTTTAGCTTACATAGCTTTTGGTATAGTACTTGCCATCATCTGTTATATTATTTACTCAGCTATTACCATCAATCATCTTCGTTCAATTGAACTTGATCAGAAAACCCGGATTGATGAACTTACTACCGAGAGCGCCACTCTTGAAGCTTCCAACAACGAGCTTGAGACCAAGGTACAGCAGCTTTCGGCTGCACTCAATCAGAGAATTGAAGACGAACAGATTTCCGCCGAGGAAGCAGAAACACTTGCTGTTCCCACAGGATTTCCTTTGACAGGAACCGCGTCCATGACACCGGCTTTAGATGACCCGAACGAAACCCAGGTAACTAAGATTACGGAAGACAACAAGGATACAGCCACAGGCAATCCTATTGTTCTATTTGATTCCGCAGCCGGAAACAGTGTAATTGCATCAGGTTCCGGTACTGTTCAGACAGTTACTACCGATGTCAAATTCGGAAACATGGTCACCATCGATCATGGCAACGGTTATATCTCAATTTACAGAAACAGCGGCGATCCTCTTGTGACAGAAGGATCCGCCATTGATAAGGGTGATATCATCTTTGTTATATCTGATAACAACATATCGCTAGGCTATCAGATACAACAGAACGAGCAGTATATCGACCCGGAGGAACTTATAGAAATCAACGGGTGATAACCCGGGTATTAGATGGAGGGAATTTCATGTTTGGAAGCAAAAAAGAAAACAATGTAGATCCTGCATTGGAACAGGTCGGAACCATTATCGGTCCCGGAGCCATCCTTGATGGTCCTCTTACCACCAAAGATTCCACGAGAATCGATGGCACCGTAAATGGCAACGTAACCATCAGCGGAGCACTTATTGTAGGACAGGAAGGCAAGATCACAGGTACCGTTTCAGCAATGAACGCATACGTTGCAGGCGAGATAAACGGCAATGTATCCGCACCTCAGGGGAAGGTTGAGATCAGTGATACCGGCAAGGTTATCGGAGATGTGACCTGCAAGGGAATCATCATTGATGAGAACGCAGTATTCCATGGCAAATGCGATATGACATCTATTGACAAGAGTTCTGCAGAGATTGCCAAAGAGCGCGCCGTTGCCGACAAGTCTTCCGAAGAAAACTCAGAAGAGAAAAAAGAAGAAAATAAGGAAGATGATAAGGATAATAAAGACAAGAAAAACAAAAAATGATCACATAAAAAGAGGCTACAATGTAGCCTCTTTTTTTAACGTCATCATTTAATCCTGCATTCTGGTAAACACCAGCTCGTATCCGTCATCTCCATAGTTAAGAGATCTGTTTACTCTACTGATTGTTGCTGTAGAAGCTCCGGTCTTCTCGGCAATCTCAAGATATGTCTTTTTATCTCTTAGCATCGAAGCAACTTCAAATCTCTGTGAAAGTGATAAAAGCTCATTTACTGTACACAGATCCTCAAAGAAGCTGTAGCACTCCTCTTTATTTTGCAGGCAGAGTATTGCATCAAACAAGTGATCAACAGCATCTGTTCTGATTTTTTTGTTCATTTCGGTCCCTCCAACCATTAAATTTGATGTTGACTATATTCCGTCAACAAAACTTTCATGCTTAAATATTTTATCACGCTAAAACTTTAAAGTAAAGTCCGCAGCTCACATGCTTTTTAACCGTCATATTTTGATATATAATAGAGTTAATGTTATTTCATTTATGAGGAAAATATATGAAGGACGTTAGTTTTTACGACATAGTCATCTCAAAAAAGGACCAGAAAATAGTATCTGCGGATTCCTGGATCTATGATCAGCTCGGCAATTATGCAGTAAAGCCCATGAATGAGCTCATAGCTGTCGAGGACATGGATATATATCTGAATAACATTAAGAATTGCGATGGAAACTGGTATCCCAGCAAGTTTCTCTGCCCTCATACCATGTATTACACCTATATGAAGGCAGTCAGGGAAAATGAGGACTTCATAAGGCTCACCATCGTAGACGCCGCCGATCTCCTTAATGCTCACAGTTCCTTAATGAGGGTCATAAATATATTTCAGGCTCAGCTTGATATGTATGAGGATGTTTACTTTGTATTCACCCCCGGCGAAGAAAGTGTCAGCGTATTCAATACAGAAGTTTCCGATTTCCAGACAAAGCTTTATTCCTTAAGTGAATTTGAGCATATCCTGCTCTCAAGAGCTGTGGGTGATCAGATTGATAGCGTAAAGAGCTTTATCACTCAGGTAAAATCCTGCGTCGGCAGAAGTACCACAACCGTAAAGGGCAATCTTTTAAACAATGATCCGGACGTTTCACATACTATCCTGGATGAATCCTTTGTCTTCTATGATCAAGAAACAAAAGGTGTTGTAGGGCATATTCAGCTCTTAAGGAATCAGGGAGCCGTCAAGATAAACAGCATCAAACACGATTCCATGACCGGGCTTCTTGAAAAAAGCGATATCCTTAGAATTGCCAAAGAGAGGATTGATGAGAGAAGGCTTGAAGGCACTGCCCTTGCAATCATAGATATAGACTTTTTCAAGACCGTAAACGACACCTTTGGTCATCAGTTTGGTGATGAAGTTGTCAAAAGAATTGCCAGCATCATATCCAATGAAGTTGGAACCGATGGCATATCCGGGCGATTCGGCGGCGATGAGTTCCTTGTTGTGCTCTATGATATAGAATCAGAAAAAGAACTAAGAGCCAAACTTAAGGGAATAAAAAACAAGGTAACAGCTACATTCCCCGATAAAGGAATTGATAAAGACAATCCTCTTTCGGTTTCCATCGGTGCAGCTGTTTTCCCCAAGGACGCAGAAAACTACGACGAGCTGTTTGAGATCACCGATCACTGCCTGTATCTTGCCAAGGAAAAAGGCCGAAACAGGTATATCATATACACACCCGAGAAACACGGAACTCTTGAAGAGATAAGGCACAAACAAAAGAATACAAGAAAGATAAATGAAAGAGATCTCTCCTATGGTGATGTGATCGTCAAAATGTTCAACATGGCCCTTCATGACAAAGCCAGCACCATTGAGCAGTACATGTCGGAATTTGCCGAGGCCTTCGGTCTCCAAAATGTTATGCTGTTTGTAGGAGAACCCTTTAAACACAGATATTCAGCAGGAAGCGATGCTATAAACGACAAAGTTGCAACAGACTTCGTTGTAAAGATATTAGATAGTCCCGAGCTGGAACAATACTTTGCGCTGGACGATTTCGTTGTTATAAACCGCCCCGAAACGCTCCCGCCTTTTGCCCATAAAATCAAGGAATTCCTGGATAAAAGAGAGACATACTCAATAATCTATATCAGGTTTTTTGACAAAGATAACAGAAAATGTATATTCATCATTTCCACTGTCGGAAAAACAATACTGTGGAATCAGACACACTTTAGATATTACAGGGCTTTCATCGATCTGTTATCCCTCCACTCTCTTGGCTAAAATCGCTTTACTTTTGCGTACTAATGTGATATCGTAAATATGTTGTCATAGACAACGTAACATATTTATCTTTTTATTTTTGTGGAGGTATTACGATGAACAAAGGTACTGTTAAGTGGTTCAACAACCAGAAGGGTTACGGCTTCATTTCTGACGAGGCTGGAAATGATGTATTCGTACATTATTCAGGACTCAACATGGAAGGTTTCAAGTCTCTCGAAGAGGGCGCTTCTGTAGAGTATGATGTAATCCAGGGCGAAAAGGGACCTCAGGCCGTAAACGTAAACAAGCTTTAATTCAACGTAACTAAAGCGAATTAATCAGACTACAAGGTGCCTTATTCTAAAATAGATTTATTTTGAATTTGCAAGATTGTAACAATGATTAATAAAAAGAGCCATCCGATTTTATCGGATGGCTTTTTTTGGCTATTTACTTACTGAATATTTTCTGCATGTCTGCTATCTTTATGGAGCCGCCGAATATATCAAGGGCACTGCCAACAGTCACATCTATTTTCCCTTTTCCGACTTCTTTTAAGAGTTCAAGATCGCTAAGACTCTTAACACCGCCTGCGTAGGTTGTGGGAATCTTGCCCCAGTCGCCCAGGATCCTTGCCACGTTCTCTTCAATCCCCTGCTGCTTACCCTCAACATCAGCTGCATGAACCAGAAACTCATCACAATACTCTGACAGTTCATCAAGCGTCTCTTCAGAGAGCTTCACCTTGGTGAACTTCTGCCACCTGTCAGTGACAATATAGTAGTCACCGTCTTTTTCCCTGCAAGAGAGGTCAAGAACAATACGTTCCCTGCCTACCGCCTTCACAAGCTTTTTTATCGAAGGGATACTGATATTGCCGTTCTTGAAAACAAACGACGTCACAATAACATGTGATGCTCCGGCTTCTATGAATCCGGCAGCATTTTCATCGGTTATTCCGCCGCCTATCTGCAATAGTCCCGGTGTTGCCTTAAGAGCTGCCATAGCCTGCTCTCTTGTCAGTTCATAGTAAGGACTTCCCGGAGGATTAAGAAGAATTATGTGTCCTCCGTAAAATCCCATCTCTCTGTACATATTGGCATAAAAGTCAGCACCTTTTTCAGATACAAAATTCTCTGTGGCACTTTCCCTGCTGTCAAGGCTTCCGCCAACAATCTGTTTTACTTTGCCGTTGTGAATATCAATACAGGGCCTGAATCTCATATACTTTCAAACCTCACTGAAGTACATCGCTCATATCGTACATTCCTGCGCTCTTTCCTGCCAGGAACTTGGCTGCCTGAATGGCGCCCTTTCCAAAAATAGCTCTTGAATATGCTCTGTGTGAAAGAGTAACAACCTCATCAAGTCCTGCAAAGATAATGTCGTGATCTCCCACGATTGTTCCGCCGCGTACCGCTGAGATTCCAATCTCTTTTACAGGACGCTTTTCTCTTCTGGTGCTCCTGTCATACACATATTCATATTCATTGTTAAGAGACTCATTGATTGAATCAGCCAGAGCGATTGCTGTTCCCGAAGGAGCATCAAGCTTCTGGTTGTGATGCTTCTCAACGATTTCAATATCAAATCCTGCTGCCGCAAAAAGAGGCGAAACCTCCTTAAGCACTTTTATCAGTGCATTTACTCCGACTGACATGTTAGCTGACTTGAGTACAGCAACCTTAGCCGAAGCCTCTTTTACCTTATCAAGCTGCTCAGCTGAAAGACCGGTTGAACAAAGAACTACCGGAACCCCCTTGGCTGTGCAAAAATCAAGCAGTCCGTCCACTGCAGATGCATTGGAGAAATCAACAATTACATCCGCATCGACATTACACTCCGAAAGGCTCTTAAATACAGGGAAGTCGTAGCTGCTCTCTCCAAAAGCATCAACGCCTGCTACAACCTGAATATCCTGATCTTCTTTGCAGAGATCAACGATCACATGACCCATACGGCCGTTGCAGCCGTGCATTATCATCTTAACCATTATTTAACCTCCAGACCGAACTTTATCATCTCTTCCCTGAGCTTCTCCTGATTCTGTGGCTCCATCTCTGTGAGAGGAAGACGAAGAGGCCCTGCGTTAAATCCGATCATCTTAAGTGCTGATTTAACGGGAATAGGATTGACCTCTGAGAAAAGAGCTTTTACAAGAGGATAAGCCTTGAACTGAAGCTCACGTGCCGCAGCAAAATCACCGTCCAGACACTTCTGGCAGATCTCGTGAGTCTGTCTCGGAGCTATGTTTGAAAGAACTGAGATTACACCAAGTCCTCCTACAGACATGATAGGAACAATCTGATCATCGTCTCCTGAGTAGAGATCGATACATCCTTCTGCAAGCTGCATCATCTTGATGGTCTGCGAAATATTGCCTGTTGCATCCTTGATTCCCACAATGTTCTTGTGCTCTTTTGCAAGCTTAACAGCTGTCTCAGGCAGAATGTTACAGCCTGTTCTGCTGGGCACATTGTAAAGAATGATCGGAATATCTATAGCATCCGCAATGGCTGAGAAGTGAGCAATAAGTCCACCCTGAGTAGCCTTGTTGTAGTATGGAGTTACCTGAAGTACACCGTCTGCACCGTACTCCTGCGCAAGCTTTGAAAGCTCGATTGCTGTCTCTGTGCAGTTGGAACCTGTTCCGGCAATTACCGGGATTCTCTTTGCTACCTTGTCGATACAGAACTTGACTACTTCCATGTGCTCTTTCTCAGACATGGTTGCTGCTTCGCCTGTAGTTCCGCAGACGATGATGGCATCTGTTCCGTTCTGAACCTGGAATTCAATAAGTCTTTCGAACTCCTCGTAATTAACCTCTCCATTTGCTTTGAATGGAGTCGCAATGGCAACTCCTGCTCCCTTAAATATAGCCATGTTTTCCTCCTTCTTGATCACCTTAGATAAAGAAAGGCTCATCAGAAATCCTGATGAGCCGCCAAAAGCCTAACAAAAATAAACCATAATGATTAAGCTTATTGATAGCGCCCCATCTTGCGATGACAGTCATACAGTTCTTAACTGTATGCCCAAGCGTTCAGCGTACAGGCACTGAACCTTTCGGCGTATTTCCCTTTCGCTCCGTATCAACTGCTCCTGAAGCATCCACGAAGTTACTCATTAAATACGCAACCTCTATCTAATGTCTTATGTGTTTTTTAAATAGTACAACGCAGGTCAATGCTCTGTCAATACATTGGCATTTTTTGCCATGAACTGAGCATTATCCAAGGTGTCTTCAGGCTCCTGTAACTGTGACGTCAGCGATCTTTATTGCACTTGGGATCAGCGAAGTATCGTACTGGCTGAGTTCTTTAGAGAGTCTGACATTTTTGATCAGGTCAGAAAGAGTCCCTGAAACGGAGCCACCGGTGACAGGTGTTACCTTGTCACCCTCATGCCAGTAAGCAAGTCTTATCTCACCTGCGATATCTCCTGTGATCGGATCAACGCTGAAATCGGAAAACTCGACAGGCTCAAGATAATTGCCACATCTAAGCTCACTCTCTGAGAGTTCTCCGCCCTCGGCAGCAAAATTACTTGCAATAAAAGAATCCTGCACTCCCAGATAATAGCTGAACTGTACATCTCCCCAGAAGTTCTCCGGAACATTGTCCTTTAAGATGTACATGTCACGGATCTCTGCTCCCTGTGAATCCACAGGTGCATTGTAAGAAGAGTTCGGAAGCTCTTTTACCGCCTTGACGGTGAAAGTATCGCCCTCAACATTTTCGCAGATAGCCTTGCCCTTCTCCCAGTCCGAAAGTCCACGATACTTAAATGCTGCGTGCATCTTCATTGCGAACCATTTAAAGAGCTCCACGGCATCAGAAGTTGTAAAAAGAACGTCTGCCTTATCCAGGGCAGGTGTAGGAACGGCCACAAGTCTGTCTTTTCCGAAGTTCAGGGTCTTCGAGATCTCTTTTACCAGATTCTCCTTGTCGCAGGTTCCTGAAGTGTACATGCGATAGAGCTCGATCTCATGGTCGTCATTTCTTGCATTTACAACCACCTCAACCGTTGAAGACGGGTAGCTTACTGTAACGTCGATACCCTCTGAGTTTACATATCTTCTTGTGCAGCTCTCGGCAAAAATCTCGTATGAATTGATGTCCTCTCCGCTTGTCTCGGGGATCTGCTGCATTACCTCTATGAAATCTCTTGCCATCTTGGCGGGATCAAAGCTTTCTCCGCCTCCCTTGACCGGCTTTTTGTTGAGTTCAAAGTAAGGGTTTTTGACATAGGCAGCTCTGTTATAGAGGTCTGCTATGATCTTTTGTGCTTCCTCATCGGAAGCAGTGGGCGCTATCTCCTGAGTTGCACTTCCTAGAAATTTGCCGTCCTCCAGCTTTCTGTATACGGTAACTTCTATGTGCTCGACGTCGCGCACTCTGTTCTGGTCAAG
Source organism: Butyrivibrio sp. XPD2006 (assembly GCF_000420865.1). Taxonomy (GTDB): domain Bacteria; phylum Bacillota; class Clostridia; order Lachnospirales; family Lachnospiraceae; genus Butyrivibrio. The sequence continues at coordinate 134,983 of NZ_ATVT01000005.1, read as the reverse complement.
CTGATGTCTTATAAAGTAAAACTCCCAGGCCTTGACGCTTTTATCTTTAACTTCCCAGGCATCTGCGCCTGAGTTTTTCAAAAGTTGTATTATTCTGTCAGTCATAATTTACTTCCTCTATCTGAATTTGTTATCAACCGAGTTTGGCAACAGCCTTGAGATACGGGCCTCCGTCAACAGTCTTGACCCATTCCTTGTGGCCTTTACCGCATGCGCCGTTTCCGTGAGATTCGTAGTCTGTGCTTGCCATGGATATTGAGCCCAGAAGATCCGGCACATATCCGGTCATGATAACAGGTGAAATAACTTTGCCCGTGAGCTTGCCGTCAATGATCTCATATCCCCTGGACACGATGCACTGAATTCCCCAATGCTTGGGATCCTCCATGCCTGAGTCCATGCCCTCAAGAAGATATCCCTTCTTGACGCTTGCTATCATCTCTTCTTTGGTGGAAGTTCCGGGATCAAACATCGTATTGGTCATTCTGGTGTAAACCTTGTGCTCGAAGTTCTCTCTCTTACCGTTTCCTGTGGGCTTTGTTCCAAGCCTTAAAGCCGCGAGTGCGTCGCAAACGCCGGTCTTAAGGATTCCCTTGTCGATCTCGATGACATCACCTGCAGGTGTTCCCTCGTCGTCAAAGGCATAGCTTGTAACGTCTCTTACGCACTTTGCGCCTTCATGCATGGTCACCATATCAGAGCCGACTCTCTTGCCGATATATTCAGCTCCGAGAGCTCTCTTTTTAACGAACATATCCATCTCAACGCCGTGACCGAAAGCCTCGTGGGCGATAAGTCCGGAAACTTCGGGAGAAGTGATGATCTCATATTCTCCCGGAATGACATGGTCTGCACCGAGAGTATCGTTAAGGCCTCTGAAGCTCTCTTTTACAGTTTCTCCCAGACCGTCAAAGATCTCAGGTCCGAGCCTGTCGGATATTCCGCTGTAGCCCTGGTCGCTCTTGCCATCCCTTGCGCCGATCATGAACACGGTTCCTTCCGAATATACATAGCTCTGGCGAAGATCTTTATTGGCCGTCAAAAACATCTTGCAGATGTGGGTGGACTGAGCCACGCAGTTGCAGTCGATGACTTCATCGGAGAGCGCCACACCCTCGTCGCTGAATTTCTGGAGCTTATCAACAAGCGCCGAGAGATCTGTCTCCTCGGGAAGAGACCCTGTCTCCATCTCCACGAAGAGCTCCTGCTTCTCATCATCAAGCTTTGGTGTGTTGTAGACTTCAGAATTGGTGGTCTTTAGTACGGACAGCTGGGCGTCCAGAACGCTTTTCACCTCTGCCGCCATGTCTTTTGCCTTATCATGATCAAATCTGTTAAAAGAGTATTCGCTGTAAAGACCGTCTTTGTAAACCCTGACAACGTTTCCTCTCTCTGTGGTAAGTGTTGATCCATTAATAGCCTTAACGCGCTGCGATACTCTGACATTGAATCCGACAGAATCCGTGGAAAGAACGCTGACATAGTCGTAGCTCTTCCCAAGCTCTGCTATCATTTCCTTCAATCCAGGCGCGATTTCATTTAAATATGTGGAAAATTTCGCCTTCATATTTTCCCCTTTCATAACATGATTTGGCCGCTTTTTGCGCAACCATGCTTAATTTTATCATAAAAGGCCCTTGTTTTCTGTGAAAATTTTATGTTGAACAAGTAATATACGCGTGCTATAATTCCTTAGTTTGAAATGGATGTGTTTTTTCTATATTAAGGAGACAAAAGATTTATGAAGCAGACTAGAAATGATGTAAGAAACGTTGCGATCATTGCACACGTAGACCATGGTAAGACAACTCTTGTAGACGGACTTCTCCGCCAGAGCGGAATTTTCCGTGAAGGCCAGGAGGTTGTTGAGCGTGTTATGGATTCCGGCGATATTGAAAAAGAGCGTGGAATCACCATCATGTCTAAGAATACAGCTATCACATACAAAGATATCAAGATCAACATCATCGACACTCCCGGCCATGCTGATTTCGGCGGAGAGGTTGAGCGTGTACTTAAGATGGTTAACGGCGTTATCCTTGTTGTTGACGCTTTTGAAGGACCTATGCCACAGACCAAGTTCGTTCTTGGAAAGGCAATGGAATTAGGACTCCCTGTTATCGTATGTATCAACAAGATTGACAGACCTGAGGCAAGACCTAATGAAGTTATCGACGAGGTACTTGAGCTTCTTATGGATCTTGGCGCAGACGACAAGCAGCTTGACTGCCCGTTCGTATTTGCATCAGCCAAGGCAGGAACCTCCTCTCTTTCACCTGATGAGCAGGGTCCTGATATGAAGCCTCTTCTTGATACTATCATCAACTACATTCCTGCTCCTGTCGGCGATCCTGACAGCAGCACACAGGTACTTATCAGCACCATCGACTACAATGAGTACGTTGGTCGTATCGGTGTAGGTAAGGTTGACAACGGCGTTGTTAAGGTTAACCAGGAGGTCGTTGTTGTAAACCATCACGATCCCGAGCGCCGCATCAAGACCAAGATCGGTAAGCTCTATGAGTACGACGGACTTGGAAGAGTAGAGGTTCAGGAAGCCAAGATCGGTTCCATCGTTGCCATCTCAGGTATCGAGGATCTCAAGATCGGTGATACTCTTTGCTCAGTAGACAATCAGGTTGCAATTCCTTTCCAGAAGATCTCAGAGCCTACAATTTCAATGAACTTCATCGTTAACGACTCTCCTCTTGCAGGTCAGGAAGGTAAGTACGTAACCAGCCGTCACCTTCGTGACAGACTTTACAGAGAGCTTAACACTGACGTTTCTCTCAGAGTTGAGGATACAGAGACAACAGAGACCTTCAAGGTATCAGGACGTGGTGAGCTTCACCTTTCAGTTCTTATCGAGACCATGCGTCGTGAGGGCTTTGAGTTTGCAGTAAGTAAGGCAGAAGTTATCTACCACACAGACGAGCAGGGTCACAAGCTTGAGCCTATGGAGAAGTGCTACATCGACGTGCCCGACGAGTTCTCAGGAAGCGTTATCCAGAAGCTCGGCGAGAGAAAGGGTGAGCTTGTCAACATGGGTGCCGGAAACGGTGGTTATACCAGAATTGAGTTCAATATTCCCTCCCGCGGACTTATCGGTTATCGTGGTGAGTTCATGACAGATACAAAGGGTAACGGAATCATCAATACAATCTTTGACGGCTATGCACCTTACAAGGGAGATATGAACTATCGTAAGACAGGTTCCCTCATCGCATTCGAGAATGGCGAAGCTACAGCATACGGTCTTTTCAATGCTCAGGACCGTGGACAGCTCTTCATCAAGACAGGTGACAAGGTTTACTCCGGAATGGTTATCGGAACCAGCGGTAAGAGTGAGGATGTAGAGGTTAACGTATGCAAGACCAAGCATCTTACAAACACAAGAACTTCCGCATCAGATGAAGCTCTTCGTCTCGTTCCCCCTCGTGTAATGAGCCTTGAGCAGTGCATCGAGTTCATCGACAATGACGAACTCCTTGAGGTAACACCTACAAGCCTTCGTATCCGTAAGAGAATCCTTGATCCTACACTCCGTAAGAGAGCAGGTTTCAAGAAGAACAACTGATAAAATAATAAAAGCAAGGACCGTAACATTCGGTTCTTGCTTTTTCTTTTATAGTATGTAGTAGCCCTTATCGCCTTCGGTGATGGTTATCTGGCCTTCGCACTTCTGTGTAAGGCCGTTTTTTATGGTCTCAAGGTCTGACTCTTTTACGCAGATATCGAAGCTTACATCTGCTTCATATCTTGAATCGGCGATAGCTATATTGTTCTGCCCGAGATAGTATTGGACATTATTTATCATGTTATAGCCAACGGTCAGTGTGAGTTTCTGGGAAAAGACCTTTTCACCAACCTCAGCATCCGCAAGAGCTGACTGTGCCGCCTGAGTGTAGGCTCTTACAAGCCCTCCTGTCCCGAGAAGTACTCCTCCGAAATATCTTGTGACGATTATCAGGGCATTGGTAATACCTGCTCCGTTTATGACTTCCAGTATCGGCTTACCTGCCGTTCCCGAGGGTTCTCCGTTATCGCTGCACTTTGATATCTCGCTGTTTTCTCCTATTACATAAGCGTAGCAATTGTGCCTCGCATCCCAGTACTTCTTGGAAATCTCAGCAATCCTGGCCTCTGCTTCTTCTGTGCTCTCCACATTATATACTGCACCGATGAAACGGGACTTCTTCTCAACGATCTCACCTGTGCCATCTTTAGTTATAACCTTATATGATTCTCTGCTCATAAAGTGAGTATACCATATTTGGGTCCCTGGGGACGGAGTCAGGGGACCAAAATTTTGCGCAATCCGTAGCTTATGGTATAATAGATTGGTTTAATAGTTTTAAAAACAGCGAGGAAAGAATATGAATTATGGAAAAAGAGGTATCATTCAGCAGGCACGAGCGCTGAATTCAGGTACCGACAAATGGGGAAAGAAATTCAGTCTTTTCGGATTCTATATTATGCTTGCGCTGATCCTTGGTGTAGTAATCATCGGAACAAGCGCAGGAATCGGTGTATTCAACGGAATCAGGGACAATGCTCCCGACATTTCAAGCATTAACGTTACACCTAAGGGTTTCTCCACCTTCGTTTATGACACTGACGGCAATCAGATTGCGAAGCTCGTATCGACGGATTCAAACCGTATTCCTGTCACAGGAGATATGATCCCGGATCTTCTTTCAAAAGCCTTCGTTGCCATCGAGGATGAGAGGTTCTATGAACACAACGGTATAGATATCCAGGGTATCATCCGTGCAGGTTATGTCGGAATTACCTCCGGCGGTGACTTTTCACAGGGTGCCAGTACCATTACACAGCAGCTTCTTAAGAACAGCGTGTTCTCAGGATGGACCAACGAGACCAAGCTTCAGAGCGTTAAGCGTAAGATCCAGGAGCAGTACCTGGCAGTTCAGCTTGAGAAGCAGATGTCCAAGGAAGACATTCTTCTCAATTACATGAACACCATTAACCTTGGCCAGAATACACTTGGCGTACAGGCTGCTTCCCTTAGATACTTCAACAAACCGGTCTCAGATCTTAACCTTTCAGAGTGTGCGGTTATCGCTGCCATCACCCAGAATCCCAGCAGATTCAACCCCATCACTCACCCTGATAAGAACGCCGAGCGTCGTACCAAAGTTCTTAACAACATGCTCAAGCACGAGTTCATAACACAGATTGAGTATGACAAGGCAATGGCTGATGATGTCTATTCAAGGATACAGAATGTCAACCAGGAGACAGGCGGTGATTCCACTATCAACTCCTACTTTGTTGACGCTCTTACCAACGATGTTATCGCTGACCTTATAGCAGCGGGATATAACGAGACTCAGGCTTACACACTGCTCTACAGCGGCGGTCTTAAGATTTATTCAACTCAGGATCCTGATATCCAGAGAATCTGCGATTCAGTATTCCAGGACGAGAGCAATTATCCTGAAGGTACCAAGTATCTGCTTGCCTATGAGCTTTCAGTAAAGGCTGCAGACGGAACAGTAACCAATCACAGCAGTGAGATGTTCCAGGCATATTTCAAGCAGCAAAAGAGCTCTTTTAACATGATCTACGACTCTCATGAGTCTGCAGAAGCAGCTATTGAGGAATACAAGTCCGTGGTCATGAACGCAGGCGATGAGGTTCTCGGCGAAAAGATAACCCTGACTCCTCAGCCACAGGTTTCAATCACTATCGAAGAGCAGAATACAGGTTATATCGTAGCCATGGTGGGCGGACGTGGTCAAAAGACTGCCAGCCGTACCCTCAACCGTGCTACCGACTCCTACCGTCAGCCGGGATCAACCTACAAGGTTCTTTCAACCTATGCTCCCGGAATCGACAGTGCAGGGCTTACTCTTGCAACGGTATTCAATGATGCTCCTTTTGCTTATACAAACGGAACACTTGTAAGAAACTGGTGGGGCTCAGAATACAGAGGTCTTAACACAGTCAGAACAGCCATAAGAGATTCCATGAACGTAATTGCCGTAGAGGCCCTTACACTCATCACTCCTCAGCTCGGTTTTGACTACCTCAAGAATTTCGGTTTCACGACTCTTGTTGAAAAAGAAGAGATCAACGGCCAGGTATTCTCCGATATCCAGCAATCAACAGCGCTTGGCGGACTTACCAAGGGTGTTAAGAACATCGAGCTCAATGCAGCTTACGCATCCATCGCAAACGGCGGCGTTTATATCAAGCCCAAGCTCTATACCAAGATCATAGATCACGACGGAAATGTTATTCTGGACAACACAGAACCGGAATCAAAGCGTGTACTCAAGGAAACAACTGCTTTCCTTCTTACCAGTGCTATGCAGGACGTTGTAACAAGCGGTACAGGCGGATCAGTTAACTTCGGTACAACTGCCATCGCCGGCAAGACAGGTACAACCTCAGATTACAACGATGTTTGGTTTGCAGGTTACACCAACTACTACACAGCAACAACATGGGCAGGTTACGACAACAACGCCAAGATGACAGTCTCAGCAGAGAAGAACCTCGCCAAGACCATGTGGAGAAAGGTTATGGAACAGGTTCACAAAGACCTTCCTTACTCATCCTTCACTACTCCAAGCGGAATCGTATCTGCAACAGTATGTGCAAGAAGCGGCAAGCAGCCGATAGCAGGACTTTGCGACGGTACTCTTATCTCAGAATACTTTGAGGAGGGAACAGTTCCGACAGAAAGCTGTGATGTACATTACGGCGGTCAGATATGTGCTCTGGACGGGCTCCCGGCATGTGACACATGTCCTTTCAAGGCCCAGGGTGTATTTGAACTCACACCTGAAGTACCCGCTGCTCTTCAGTCCGGATTCGTAAATTACACACCGGAGAATTCAGCGTATACCACCACCGTCAATGAAAACGGTGAAACAGTAATGGTGCTGAAGCAGTGCCGTCATACTCCTGAATATATGCAACAGGAAGGAATTGAAGGAATTATAGCCGGAGAATGGCAGCTTCTCCAAGACGCAGCGGCCGCAGCTGCTGCAGCCGCAGGAGAAGGCGCTCAGCCTGAACAACCGGCTCAGGAAACAGTGGTTGATCAGGTTCCGGAAAATGTAGCTGCAGGGAATTAAGTGATAAAGGGTATAAAAGTCAAGGGATGCCGCGCTTGCGCGTAGCATCCCTTGTCCTTACTTAGTTAATATATTTTTCTTCCGAATAAAAATATTGTAATACCCCAGATACAGCAGCGATGTCACCGCCCACGTCATGGGATAACTAAATTCCACCATTTCCAGCGTCTTATTGAGAGGGAACACGAACAGGATCCAGATAACCCTCAGAACGCATACTCCGCTCATTGTAATTATCATCGGGAAAAGAGCATCTCCCATCCCCCTGAGTACACCGGAGAATATCTCCACTCCTATATATATCACGTAGAAGGGAGCCAGGAATCTTATCATCTGATATCCGATCCTGATAACCTCTTCATTCTTAACAAATATCCTCAGAATGAATTCTCCGAATATGCACAGAAAAGTGCTCAGTGGTATCGTAAGAACCAGCGCAATAAGTGCGCCTTCTCTTGCAGATCTTCTCACCCTGTCATACCTTCCCACGCCATAGTTTTGTCCCGCAAAGGTAGTAACCGCTGTTCCAAGCGAATTCATTGTCATCCAGAACAGTACGTCAATCTTGCCATATGCAGCCCATGCAGATGTAGTGTCTTTTCCGAAGCCATTAATGGCCGCCTGTATAAGAATGTTTGAAAGAGTATACATTGTAGACTGAAGTCCGGCAGGAATACCTATCCGGACAATCCTGCCAAGGAGCGGAGAGTCAAATCGGATTCTCCTGATATCCAGCCTGTAGGAATCATTGCTCTTTGCAAGCATAACCACCACCATAACAGCGCTGATGAGCTGACTGATAATAGTTGCCACAGCTACACCCATTACGCCGGATACATCTCCTCTTTCACCGAATCCAAGTCCTATCACAAACAAAAGATCAAGGATGATATTAAAGAAACTGCTTATTATAAGGATTATCAGAGGTCTTCTGGAGTCTCCCACCGCCCTCAGTATTCCGGCACCCATGTTGTAAACAAGGTTTGGTATCATCCCCAGGAAATATATGCGCAAATAGATAATAGAAGCCGCTTCCTGCTCTATCGGCGTATTCATGGTCCGGATTATCCAAGGCGATGCAAAAACGCCTATAAGGGTTATCAGAAGGCCGCCAGCGACAGCCAGTGCAATGGCAGTATGTACGGCCTTTTCCACCTCTTCCCTTCTGGATGCTCCGTAAAACTGGGATATAACTACCGCTGCTCCGGAGGACAGTCCCATGAAAAAACCCACAAACAGATTTACTATCATGGCTGCCGAGCCGCCTACCGCTCCAAGAGCATCACTGCTGACCGCTCTGGATACGATGACTGCATCTATTGTATTGTAGAACTGTTGAAAAAAGGCCCCCAGAAGAAGTGCAAAGAAATACGAGAGCATGTTCTTCCAAATGGGTCCTTCAATAATACTGTTATTCTTCATGTTTTTTAAGTCAGACTCCTTGCTAACTTATTATACGAAAAAACCTGTCAAAGTAAACTATGTTTTGATGTATAATGAGTTTATATTGTGATAGTTAAGGAGGAAGATGTATGAGAAAATTCACTGTTAAAACAATTGTTGCAATCGGTATTGGTGCTGCACTTTTCTTTGTTCTCGGAAGATTCGTAGCCATCCCGAGTCCTATTCCTAACACCAACATTTCCATCCAGTATGGCCTCTTGGCATTCATCGCCGCTGTATTCGGACCTTTCGCAGGAGCTCTTGCAGGCCTTATCGGACACTTCTTCATCGATTTCAGCTTCGGATGGGGTATATGGTGGAGCTGGGTTATTGCTTCCGCAGTATTCGGATGCCTCATGGGAATCTTCAGCAGCAAGCTCAAGATTGACGAAGGCGAATTCAGCGTAAAAGGAATCATCACATTCAACGTTGCTCAGGCCATTTCCCATTTACTTGCATGGGTTGGCGTAGCTCCATGCCTCGATATCCTTATGTATCAGGAACCAGTCGACAAGGTATTCCTTCAGGGTATCACCGGTGCAATCATCAATATCATCACAACAGCTATCATCGGCACTATCGTTTGCCTTGCATACGCTAAGACAATCCCTCAGAAGGGCAGCTTAAAGGAAGAAAATTGAGTAAGACTATCATTGAATTTAAAGAACTGGGATTTCAGTATAGAGCGCAGGCCAACCCTACGCTCTATAATATTAATCTGAAGGTTGAAAAGGGTGAAAAGATTCTGATTGCAGGCCCTTCAGGCTGTGGCAAATCCACCATGGCAAGCCTGATAAACGGACTTATCCCGTTTTCCTATAAGGGAACCATAACCGGATCTCTTCTTATAAACGGCACAGAATCCAGAAAGATGTCCCTTTTCGACATCTCTCACATTGTGGGTACCGTGCTTCAGGACAGCGATGCACAGTTCGTAGGAATGACTGTCGCAGAAGACCTTGCCTTTGCGCTTGAAAACGACTGCATTCCACAGGACCGAATGAAAAATCGGGTACATGAAGTTGCTAAAACCCTGAATCTGAACTCTGTGCTGCTCCATGCGCCTTCCGAACTCTCCGGAGGTCAGAAGCAGCGTGTGTCCGTAGGTGGCGTAATGGTCAGCGACGTGGACCTTTTTCTCTTCGATGAGCCGCTTGCCAACCTTGATCCCAAGACCGGCAAACAGGCCATTGAGCTTATCGACGAGCTGCAAAAGAGCACCGGAGCCGCTGTCATTATCATTGAGCATCGTATCGAAGACGTCCTTCACAGACCCGTAGACAGGATTGTTCTTATGAATGAAGGTCGAATTGTCTCCGACACATCTCCCGATGAGCTTTTGTCATCCAAAAGGCTTGCGGAATGCGGAGTCAGGGAGCCCCTGTATCTTACTGCACTTAAATATGCGGGAGTTGATATCGATCCCACAATCCATCCTTCCAGCCTTGAATATCTGACTCTCTCCGAGCAGCACAAAGAAAAGGTCAGGCAGTTCTTTATCGCAAACCAAAAGCCAAAGGAAGCCCATCCGTTTGAGAAGCTGCTGGAGGTTAAGGACTTGTCTTTTACCTATGAAAAGACTCATCAGAAAACCCTCAGTGATATCTCAGTCAGCATTGGCAAAGGTGAAATGATCGCAATTGTAGGTACAAACGGCGCCGGCAAATCCACCTTCTCCAAGGTCATCTGCGGAATGGAGACTCAGGATTCAGGAGAAATCCTGTTTGGCGGATCTGACTTCACAGCGCTTTCCATCAAGGAACGTGCCGAGCATGTTGGATACGTCATGCAGAACCCCAATCAGATGATCTCCAACATCATGATATTCGATGAAGTTGCCATGGGCCTCAGGCTAAGAGGAGTTCCGGAGGACGAAGTCAAAACGCGTGTCGAAAAAGCTCTGGAAATATGTGGTCTGTACAAGATGCGTAACTGGCCTATTTCTGCTCTTAGCTATGGCCAGAAAAAGAGGGTTACCATCTGCTCCATCCTGGTCCTTGAGCCCGATATGATGATCCTCGATGAGCCCACAGCAGGTCAGGATTACAGAAATTACACAAGAATAATGGAATTTTTGAAGGACCTCAACGAAAGAGGCATCACAATAGTCATGATCACTCACGACATGCATCTCATGCTTGAATATGCGGACAGGAGTATTGTCTTTTCAGATGGCAGGATAATTGCCGATATGAGCTGTGCAGAGGTTCTGACAAACACAGATATTGTAGACAGAGCCAGCCTCAAGGAGACCAGCCTGTATCATCTCGCAGGACACTGCGGAATAAATGACAGCACAGATTTTGTGCAGAACTTTATCTATTATGAGAGGGATAACGTAAGGAAACATGAATAATCTCTTTAATTATATCGAAAAAGAATCTCCGATACACGGACTGACAGGAGCCACCAAGCTCGTGTGCCTTTTTCTATGGAGTATGGCAGCCATGACTACATATGACACCAGGCTTTTGCTGGTGCTGGCCATCTTTGGAATAGCTCTTTTTCCCATAGGTAAGATAGGGGTAAAAGACATTTCGTTTATGCTGTGGTTTACTCTCGTTTTTCTGGTTCTGAATACGATACTGGTGTATCTGTTCTCTCCACGCCACGGAACTGAGATTTACGGCACCTGTACTTTTTTATTCGGCATGTCCGGTAGATTTGCCCCGACAGCAGAGCAGTTATTTTTCCAGTTTAACTATATCCTGAAATACTTTGCGACAATTCCCTTCGTGCTGTTGTTTGTCTGCACCACAAATCCCAGCGAGTTTGCCGCATCACTGAACAAGATCGGTGTAAGCTATTCGGTATCCTACTCTGTAGCTCTTGCTCTCCGTTACATACCAGACATCCAGAAACAGTACCATGAGATAAGTCAGGCCTCACAGGCTAGAGGCGTTGAACTAAGCAAAAAGGCGTCTCTTGTGAAACGCCTTAAATCTGCATCTGCTATTTTAGTACCGCTGATCCTCAGCAGCATGGACAGGATAGAAATAATTTCAAATGCCATGGAACTGAGATGCTTTGGCAAGAACAAAAAGAGAACCTGGTATATGGCTCAGAAATTCAAGCCCCTTGACTATATCAGCATTATCGTATGTGCACTGTTACTGGTTATTTCCCTCACTTTAACTTACATTAACGGAAGCAGATTCTATAATCCGTTTATTCACTAATGCACTGATCTATATATCCTTTTATTTCTCTTAAGGTGTCATCAGGAAAACTCTGTATGTTGATCGTATGCGCCAATTCGGGATGAACATACTGCTTGATGTTGTCATTGCTGATGTTCGGAAGTCTTACTGCATACAACGGATCAGTGGTTCCATAGATCATCAGCATCTTGGCATCTGTATTCTTCAGAGATGAAATGAGCTGTTCACGGAAATTACCGTTATAGCTAAAAGCATTCTTTTGCTCAACCGTAAATGTTAAATCCCAAAGCAGTGTTTCTTCCATGTCCGGAGTAACAGTCATTCCGCTATGTATTCCCGCCTCCGTAAGAGCAGCTCTTAAATATAAAAAGTCATAGTAATACTCGCCGGTTTCTATAGCTGCCGCAACATAATACGGCCATGTATACTTATCAGGCGACCAGTCTTCAGGTCCCTGCACACTTATCATATATTCAAATTCAGCCCTAGCCTTAGCATGTCTGTTGGCTGCAGTATCTTCAGGCATTGTCAGCAATTGCTCAAGCTTATCAAATTCCTGATTATACTGCCAGAATTTAACGGCAAACTCAAGAACATTGATATCATACAACACTTCTTTTGACGCGTGTTCTCTGAATCTCATACCGGTATTATCTATAGCATCATTGTATAATCCCAGAAGCTCCTGTTTATTCTTAATCAGATCAACCTGAAATTGTGTAATGAGATTTCTGTATTCCTTAGCCTGCGTTTTACCGTAAGCATCAGTACCTATATCTGTATATATATAATCAAATAAGCGCTTGTCATTGGCACCATCCGGGCATGGCGCAGCAAAGGATACATAAAGCTTGCAATCCTCCGGATAGAGGCTTGCATAAACATTTGACAAAAGCCCTCCGTAGTTTTCACCATAGCTCATCCAGTTTTCCCCCAAAAGCGGTGCCAGCCTGGTATAAATACTGTGATAATCCGCAGCAGCGTTCTGGCTTGTCAGATATTCCCAATACCCTGTCTGATCATAGGAAAGGTCGTCCGGACTTGATGCGCCAAAAAACCTGTGCTCAACATGGATATAGTTAGCCCTGTACATCTCCACCAGTTCAGGAACATAATCCCGCCCAAGCAGATCACTTTGAAGCGCATATCCATCCAAATGCATTAAATTGACAGTTGCCTTATCGGTTATTCCTATTTCAACTCTCTGGGAAAACGTGCCAAGTTCAGGATTTTCCCAGTCAATCGGCTGCTCAAAAGTAACAAGATACTTATCCTGAATACAGCCTTCATGAGTTCTTTCAAAACTAAGCTTTTCTACGCCGGTAACACCTTCTATAGCCCAAAGGCGCTTATAGATCTCATCCGTATTCTTAACTTCCCTTGCAAACCACAGAAAACCGATTGCACAAAGGAATAATAAACCAAACGTTGTAAAAGGGTTCTGACTTCTTCGAGGATTCATACACAACTCCTATGCCCCAGATATTTTTTAAAACCATTAGATATATTATAAACAAAAATAATACTCCGGCGCTACAATTACGGCAATTGCCCCAAAGAAAAAATCCGGTAACCCGGCATTGGTATACCTGATTAACGGATTTCATCTTATGATGCGGGTAACAGGACTTGAACCTGCACGGTCGCCCACTGGAACCTAAATCCAGCGCGTCTGCCAATTCCGCCATACCCGCTCATTATGGTAAATAAAAATCCCTACTCCGTAAAGAATAGGGATTGAATGAGACACGGGGGATTCGAACCCCCGACAACTTGATTAAAAGTCAAGTGCTCTACCACCTGAGCTAGTATCCCATTTAAACAAAATGCGGCTCAAAAAAGCTAGGAACTGGGCCAGCCGGATTCGAACCGTCGTATGCAGCAGTCAAAGTGCTGTGCCTTACCGCTTGGCGATGGCCCATTATCAACAGTAACTACTGTAGTGAGAGGGTGGCTAGAGGGACTCGAACCCTCGGTCTCCAGAACCACAATCTGGCGCGTTAACCAACTACGCTATAGCCACCATGTAAAAAAATGTGCCCGAAGGGATTCGAACCCCCGACCCACGGCTTAGAAGGCCGTTGCTCTATCCAGCTGAGCTACGGACACATTTAAAATATGAGTAGAAACATTGTTCTGCTCAAAGCGGGTGATGGGAATCGAACCCACGTATCCAGCTTGGAAGGCTGGTGTTCTACCATTGAACTACACCCGCATGTAGTATTTAATTGACGACTTAATGTATTCAAGTCGGGGTGACAGGATTCGAACCTGCGACCCCCTGCTCCCAAAGCAGGTGCTCTAGCCAAGCTGAGCCACACCCCGTTCTGCAAGCTTATGTCTTAAGCCGTAACGCAATAGCTATTATATAACGCTCGGGAATCGATTGTCAACACAATTTTTTAATTAAAGATATTTTATCTCGAAACCCACGTCACCACTGTCTTTTAGCGTTATTACCAGATAGCTCGGACGCCTTCCTTCCTGTCTTGGATAGGATAAGCTTCCCGGGTTAAAGAGATATACTCCGTCGACATTTCTTGCCACAGGCTTATGCGTGTGACCGAAAAATATCATATCAGCGCCTCTTGATATCCCTTCAGCCTTAATATTCTCCAAATCCATGGACACAAGATACTGATGTCCGTGAGTAGCAAAGCAATGATGACTTCCCAGATCAAACTCAATCTCCCGATTTAAATCTGCAAAAAAGTCATTATTCCCCGCCACAAAATACACAGGACAGTTTGCTGCCAGAGCAAACTTGCCTTCCGAACCTTCAAAATCGCCGCAATGAATAATGCCATCAATGGGCTCTTCTATGTCCAGCACGTCGTAAAAATTGTTGTCATGGCCGTGAGTATCACTCACCACTAAAATCTTTTGCATCAATTACCACCGTAACTTATTTCATAAGCTCTTTTCTAAGAAGAGCCTCTATCTCCCTGAGCGCCTTGCCCCTGTGGCTTATGGCGTTCTTCTCCTCACCTGATATCTCAGCGCTTGTCTTGCCATATTCCGGCAAAAAGAAAATAGGATCATAGCCAAAACCGTTCTCCCCTGCGATACTGTAGGCTATTCTTCCCTCCATCTTGCCAAGGGCATCAAGCTTTTTGCCCTCGGGCAGTGTAGCAGCTATGGCGCATACGAATCTTGCACTTCTGTCCTCATCCTTGACACCTTCCATTCTCTCAAGGATGATACTGTTCTTTTCGCTGTACGGAGTATCTTTTCCGAGATATCTTGCTGAATAGATGCCGGGTTCTCCGTTCAGATAATCAATCTCCAGTCCCGAATCATCGGCCAAAACAACAGTCTCAGCAGCCTTGTCAGGCTCTTTTTCCTGAAGAAGCTTGTATATTGCATCAGCCTTGATCCTGGCGTTCTCTGCAAAAGTCTGTCCGTCCTCCACTACATCCTCAAAAACTCCGGCTTCCTTCATAGAGAGGACCTCCGCATCCAGATCCGCAAGAATCTGTCGAATTTCCCTCATTTTGTCCTTATTACCCGTTGCAAATACTATTCTCATTCCATCACCTCAAAAGCTTCTAAAACAGCGTTATAAACGCCGTCTGATACCTTGCTCAGATAAGACTGTTCCGCAAGGTTTACGCTGTCTGTATCCCCCGATACAAATCCCAGACTGACCCTTACTGCCGGTATACCTGCTCCCTCAAGAAGCTCATCTCCCGTCGACGGAGCAACTCCCAGCGCTATTGCACCGGCTTTGGAAGCACAATTTCTCTCCATAATGTCCGCGAAGGTTGCATTGTTAAGCCTTCTTAAGAAAAACCTGTCATTGTAATAGCATGTGATCCCGTTATCCGATGCATTCTCCGAAGAGCTTGCCGACAGTTCCACAAATAAATCAGCCTGACTGTCGCGGATAAGCGCTCTTCTCTTTTCAGGATCCACATCTTCATCATTCTGTCTTGTGAAATAGAACTTAACTTCACTGTTCTGCTCCCGCGATACCTTATTTTTCAGCAAAAGAGCTGTCTCAAGAGCAATGTCTTTTTCCAAAAGAAGTCCGCTTGCAGAGCCGTTATTCCGGCCTCCGGCGGCAGCATCCACGACTACTATGCGGTCATATTTATCGGAAGGTCTGAAGAACTTAACCTCAATGGTACTGGCTTCCGTCAAAGAGCTCTCGTTGACATAAAGACCGTCAAGCTCAAAATCAAGGCAAACACTTCCCGTATCATTCTGATTTACGCAAACCGCACTGTCAATGATATCAAGATCGGTAACTATGGCGTTGTCCTTGTAGAAGCCCTCTTCCCTGCTGTCTATATAAATCCTTAGCTGATGGTCAATGTACCTGTCCTCCAGCACAATATTGTCTGAACTGACACTCTTCGGAAGTGGAATTGTAAGCACTCCGCTCTTGCCCTCAGGAACATTCTTATCCACCAGCAGTGTATATGCATTTTCGCTTTTGCCCCTGTCTATTTGTACCCCCGCAGCATCAGTGATCATGATATGCTTGGTAGATGCCCTGTAGAGCATCAGAGAAATGGAGACAATAGCGAAAACTGAAGCCTTAACGGCCACTTTTTTCATTTCTTTATTAGTCATGCCTTATCATTTCTCCTGGGTGGCTTAGGTCCCATATACTGATAGAAGTAGGTCTTAAGCATTCCGTTGTAGATCTTTCTGTTCTTATCAGCCTTTTTGCCGATGTACTTCTCGGCAGTTTCAAAACCGGTGATAAGATACATCGACCAGGAATCGAGAGCTTTATATCTCTCGCCAATGGTCTTGTAAAGCTGAGGAAGAAGGTTATTGTCGCCAATTCTCTCTCCGTACGGCGGATTGGTGATGATAAAGCCGTATTTCTTCCTGTGGCTCAAATCAGCAATATCTCTGGCCTGGAAGTGTATCATATTCTCAACTCCGGCCTTTCTTGCATTTATTCTGGCTATCTCGATCATCTCAGGGTCAATATCATAGCCCTGAATGTCGGTCTCAACATCTGTCAGGATCTCATCTCTTGCTTCATCCCTGACATCCGCCCAGTTCTGCCTGTCTATGATATGAGTCCAGCTCTCAGCCGTAAAATTCCTGTTCATGCCCGGTGCAATATGCGCAGCCATCATAGCAGCCTCAATCGGTATAGTTCCGCTTCCGCAGAAAGGATCAACCAATATCCTGTCGCCTCTCCATGGCGTAAGCATAATAAGCGCAGCAGCCAGATTCTCTGCAATAGGAGCCTTGGATTCCAGCTTCCTGTAGCCTCTCTTGTGAAGGGAATCTCCTGTGGTATCAAGAGCCACTGTGACCTCATCCTTCATGATGAACACCCTCACAGGGAAATCATCGCCCTTTTCTTCAAACCAGTCGGTGCGATAGCTCAACTTCATCCTCTCCACCATGGCTTTCTTCATGATGGACTGTATGTCTGACGGGGAAAAGAGCTTACTCTTAACACTGCTCGCCTTCTTGACCCAGAATCTTCCGTCCCTCGGGATATAGTCTTCCCACGGAAGCGCCTTAGTACCCTGAAACAGTTCTTCAAAGCTCTCAGCATGAAAGCTTCCAACCTTGATCAGTATCCTCTCTGCTGTCCTCAGGCCGATATTGGCACGACAAACAGCGTCCGGATCACCCGCAAAGGTAACACGGCCGTCAGCCACTTCTGTGATGTCATATCCCAGGTCTATTATTTCTTTTTTCAGTACTGCCTCCAGCCCAAAATGGCATGGGGCTATCAATTCAAATTTCATCATACTAGATGATTATAGCATAGAAGAAAACTTAAAGAAATGGTCCCTGGGGACGGAGTCAAGGGGTCATTTTGAAAAATGAAACAGCCCCGGATGAGTAAGTCCGAGGCTGTCCCAAATGTATAATGAAAGGTGTGCAGTAAATGCAAATCCGCATTACTTCACGATATGAAGGATTGCAAGTATCTTAGCTAAAAATCCTGTCTTTATTGCAATGCCAACCGCTGCAATCACAACCACTGTTGCACCTGCTATAGGAAGTACAGGTGATACAGGATTTTCAGGCTTGTCTGATGTAGGCTGCTGCTCCTCTGGGATTGACTGCTGATTACCATCACCAGTTGAAGGAGTATCTGTAGACTGCTCCTCAGTACTCTGGCTGTCTGCAGACTGAGTCTCTGTTGTCTGGTTCTCATCCCTTGTAGCTCCTGCAACTGAAGTGTCATCGTTATTACCGGTATTGCCTGTTACGGATGTATTTCCTCCGGTTGTAGTTCCTGTTCCGGTACCTGTAGTTGTTCCTGTGGCTGTCGATGCGCCGATTCCGGCTTCTGCAGTCGTACCTGTTGTGGATCCGGATGTTGCACTTGAAGCTGAGCTGCTGCCTGTGCTGCTTGATGTGCTGCCTGATGAACTTCCGGTGCTGCCTGATGTGCTTCCTGAACCTGTTGAACTGCTTCCTGAGCCGGTTGATTCACTTCCAGACCCCGTTGCACTGCTGTCAGAGTTATCCGAACTTCCGGAACCGCTTGAGCTTCCGGTGTTCGCGCTGCCCGATCCGCTTGTTGATCCGCTTGTTGATCCGCTTTCTGAGCCTGATCCTGAATCGGTGCTGCTTCCTGTCTCTGAACTGCTTCCACTGCCAGTCTCTGAGCCGCTTCCACTTCCGGTCTCTGAACTGCTTCCACTGCCTGACTCCGAGCTGCTTCCGCTGCCTGACTCTGCGCTGCTGCCTGTTCCCGACTCGCTGCTGCCTGTTCCGGATTCACTGCTTCCAGGTTCCGGAATCTCTTTATCTTTATCAGCAGCTTCAGATGATCCGTTAATATCTCTCTCATCCTTTATAGAAGCATAGTCGCCTCCAAGGTCAGCCACAATGTCTTTTGCATCAAGTCCTGCAGCTGCAAGCGCCTTAAGCCCTGTCTCGGAAAGCTTCATGAAATCTCCGAGATCAATTGAGCCGTCTGCTGCCCTGAGTCTTTCAGCGACTGCAATAGGATTCTGAGCATCCGCCTTAGGTGCACTAAGTGATACGAACCAGTCCTCTGTTACAGTAAGTCCATCCTTGTTGGCAGACTTATTGTCATTCCAGAAGAAGTTGAGACTTCCGTAGATATTGTTCTCATCCTGTGTTCCCTTAGGCTTGATATTCTCATTGGTTCCCGTGTTATCTGTTCTGAAAGAAATAACACCGTCTACGTAGTAATTTGTATTAGCTGTATCGTTTGTATAAAGAGCTACGTTGTTTGATCCGTTGTTGAAGGACATTGAGTTGTAAACCTGAATATCAGGGCCTGAGTTTGAATCAATTCCCTTGGCCTTATTGTCCCATGCAACAGAGTTGATGAGCTTGTGGTTACCTGCAATGCTTGAACCACCCATCTTGAATCCGTTACCGTTTCCTTCGTTTGTTCCGTCAACGCCATAGCCGTTGTCAAATGCCACACAGTTCTGGATTGTAACCTGGCCGATAGAGCCTGTCTCAACCTTTGCAAAGAGATCCCAACCGTCGTCAGCGTTGTTGTATGCGATACAACCGTCAAATACGATTCCCTCTCCACATGTGAGCTTAGCCGCAAATCCGTCAGCATCCTCATAACCTGCATCCGCATTGCTGTATGATGTGCAGTTGAGGATCAGGTCATATGAAGGCCATAAGTCTCTGTCATCTGTCGATAGATATCTGCTAACCTGAATACCTGTGTTGCCGTTCTCATATGTACGGATATCCTCAAGAGTTATATGACTTCCGGAAACCTGGATACCCTTCTGTGAATTAGCTGACTTAGTGCAGTCAATTCCATTAATATACCAGTAGTTACCTGCCAGGATAAATCCAGCGCACCTTCTGCCGAAATCAAATATTGCTCTTCCACCATCTGTCACCATTCTGATCGGCTTATCAGGTGTTCCGTCAATTCCTCTGTCAATCTTAACTGTGCTTGTAAGATTGTATGTTCCGCTTTCAAGAACGATTGTCTGGCCCGGCTGTACATACTTAACAGCTGTGTAGATATCTACAGGATCAGCCTGTGTTCCCTCAGCATCAGTACTTCCGTTTTGTGTTACATAAATCTTCTCATCATCATTGATGGTTTCATACTTAACCACATGCTCGAACTCTGCCATTTCATATGAAGAGAGTTTCTTGTAAGGGTCTCCTTCAGGGTTAAAGAATTCATCAGGAATGAACTTAACAGTAAATTTGTTATCACCCTTCTTGAGTTTGGTCTCAACTTCAAACTGCTTATCAGCCTCAACCGTCTGTGATGTCACAAGCTCATTTCCTGAAGCATCTGTAATTGTAAGTACACCATCAGCGTTTCCTACATAACTGAGCTTATATTTCGCAGTATTTGAATATGTAGCTGAAACAATCTTGTAGTTAGGTGCTACATACTCTGTAGGTCTTTCTTCTGCAGGAGAATCATCCTCAGGATTTGTGAGTGTAAGCTCTACATCACTGAATGTCGCCTTGAAGGTTCTTGATGCATAGAATCCTACATATACATTCTCTGCATCAAGCTTTGAAAGTGCCTCTGTATCATAGAACTTCTTGGTTGCAATTGCATTTCCATTGCCATCAAGATAGCTCACAAAATATCCTGTATTGTTCTTCTGGATACGAAGTCTAACCTCGGTAACAGGATTTTCTACTGTTCCAACAGCTGTTCCCGATGTCTCTTTTCCAAAGAGATTGTATGTACCTGATCCCGCTGCAGCACATGATGTCTCAAGAGGATACATATTGGTTGAGAATACATTGTTAACAGTATCAGTATCATTAGCTTCAAGGAGAGCCAGGTTATCATTCGTAACGCCGGCCTTTTCCTGAGCGCCAAGACCAAGCTTCATTGTGATCTTAGTATCGGTCTCGTCCTGAGTAGCTTCGCCCTTTTCTTTATCATAGTAGTACTCTACTTTTGTTCCGGATGCCATATATGAGTTGTTCCAGAACACACTGGCATCGCCGTTTACACCGACTCTGTCAGCAGCCATAAGTCCAAAACCTTCCTGGCCGTTTGTAAATGTCCAGGTATCGATGGTTGCAGTCGCTGTAAATGTAAAGTTCATATCAGACGGAACTGCAGTGTAGTAGAAAGAAAGTCCATCAGTACTTGCAGGAACTATCTTACCCTTGTTGTTCAAGCACCATACTGTTAATGATCCATCTTCTTTCTCCTCATAACCGTTATTGGAAGCGGAATTTGAAACGCCCGATCCAAATGCAGAGAATACCCACTCACGCTCAGAATCACTTGTTACTACAACTTCCTCGGTTGAAGCTTCTGATTCATCAAGGACAGTATTGCCGTTCTCGTCTCTTTCGCGCTTGGCAATCAGTGAGATCTCGTAAGTATCACCAACATTAAGCCCAACAAAAGTATATGAATACTCGGTCTTTGTATCGTTAACCACTTTAACCGGCGTATATGTATCCCTTGCGGACTTGCCGTTTTCACTGGTCTTGTTTGTAGCATAGATTGTATATTCAGTTGCCTCTGCCACAGAATAGAACTTAATCTGAACTGTGCCATTGCCCTTATTTACAACACTCTTAAATACCGGCGCTGTAAGAGGATATACAAAAGCAAACGCATCAGATGCTTCACTCGTCTTTACAGACTCCTCATCCTCTCTTGAAAGAGTCGCAACAAAATGGTAATCACCGCTTGCTGCAGGTGTAAATGAAAAATCAAAACTGTCTTTTTCTGCAGAAGACTTAAGTGTCTCTACCTCATTATCCTCAGCATCATACATTGTTGCAGTCAGTCTGTCTCCGCCATTTACGCCGACAACTGCCTTAACTGTGACATCAATCTTGCCTGCATTTTTGGTATTAAGTGCAACATTCTCAATTACAGGAGCTTCAACGCTACTCCAGTCAGCTCTTACAACTTCTGCAGGAGCTCCGTCAGTAACCTTTACTTTGAAGATGTAGTTAGTTCCACCATCTCCGCCTAGGTAATAAGTTCCAGCTTGCTTAAGTGTGATTGTAGAAATATATGGTTCATTCTTAACAGCACCGGATTCTGTCTTATATGCAACATTTCCCTGTGCATCAAGCACAACCATTTCTCTGGCATTTGAAGCCCACCAGATCTTAAGCTCAGCATTGTCACTGGAAGTAGTAAACTTGATTGAATTCTTGTCTGTAGCTGCGGCGCCGCCAAAGTTGATCCTTACACCTGAAGTATAACCGTCCTCCCAGTTCTTGCTGCTGGTGTCAATCTTGGACTTAACGCTGTACAGAAGATTAAAGTAATCGTCTGTTCCAGCCTTTTCGCTGTCACCGTCTGCCTTTGCACCTGCTCCAAATGTATCAAGCAGCGAAGCTTCGAGTTCATATTCTACGGGCTCTGCAGCCTTTTCTTCTTCAACTTCAATCTTGAAGATATAGTTATTTACATCATCTCCACCGAGATAATATGTTCCTGCCTCATCTACCTTAAGCTTGGAGATATAAGGTGTATTGGCTGCTGCCTCCTCAGTTGTTGCTGAGAGCTTTTCACCCGATGCGTTCAAAAGAGCCATCTGATAGCCGGCTTTATTAGCCACCCACCAAACCTTAACAGTAGCGGCATTTGAAGTCTTAAACTTCACTGCGTTGGCCTTAACTTCGCCGCCTTCAACAACAGGCTTTCCACCGAAGTTCACTCTCTGCTCTGAATAATATTCATCCTCAAAGGTCTTTTTGCTGCCATCAACCTTAGTCTTAGCACTGTAGATAAGTGTGAAATAATCCTCTGTTCCGGCCTTCTCTGTATCGCCGTCAACCTTAGCACCTGCCGCGAAAGCAGTAAGGTCCTTGGACTCAAATGTGAAAAGAGTTGTCTCCGTTTTATTCCCTTCATCAGGCTCTGCAACAACCTTACCGTCAGGAAGAACAACATCCATATTCTTGCCGTCAAACGGATCCCAGCTTCCAAGGAATGTAGCTACGGAAATCTCCTTGCCATCCGTTGTCTGAGCCACATCACTTACAGGAGCCCAGTCTGCTCTGGCTGCGGAATTATCAACACCGTCCGCCATCTCATAAGTACCATATTCAACGTTTCTCTTAGTTGTTCCGCTAAGACTGTTATTCCATCCTGCAGGTTTTATAAGTGATGCTGATATATCTTTGTACTCGCTGCATGTCGCATCGATAACTGTGTTGTAGTAAACAACCTCTGATGTGTCTGCCTTCCATGGTCTTCCGAAGAATCCTGGCTTTGAAGCATACTGTGATGCTGTGTTTTCACCAGGAACAGTTGATGTAACCTTGCAGTTGTACATGAGGTAGCCTCTTGTGCTATCCGATGACTGCTGTGCAGCTGTGATATATGAAACGTCGTTGCCGTCTTCACTTGTGTTCATGACAAGGTTGCACTTTGCAAATACCGCTGTCATCCCTCCGAAGATAAAGTCTGTTCCGCCGTAGATATCGCAGTTGTAATAAGCCTCAGTGGATCCTTCCGCACCGTAAAGTGTATCCTGACGTCCAATAAATGCACAGTGATCAAAGTAAGCTTCCTGCGCAGACTTGGTCATGGCAACTGCTGCAGCTCTTTCTACATACTTCTTATCCTGAACAGCTGTATCGCCTGCACTCATTCCCGAGCGGGCTACAGCTCCCTCTTTTGCACCGCTCTGAGGAACAATCACGTCTTCGGCTGCCTTCTCAGACATATACTGGTTAAAAGAGTTCTCGAAAATAATATCTTTTGCTTCAAATCCCGCAGCACTTATAACAACTGAAGCATTCCAGTAACTGCCTGCTGTTGTGCCTGATCCAGGATTTACAAATGAAGCATATCCGTTTGCCTTGTTAACATTCAGCAGTTCCTCATCGTACTTGCAGTCGCTGCCCATGCTGTAATATGTATAGCCGTGGCCGTAGTACCATGTAATACGAACCGAATCGGAAGCGATATCAACGCCCTTGTTAACAGGTGTGATGCTTGCTCCGCTCTTTGCATTCTTAAGAGTTACATTAGGAACATCGATAACCAGCATCTCTTCATAGTTGCCGGGCTCAATGCTGATGGTAACTCTGTCACTGCCTCTGTCCATGCGTCTTACAGCTTCAAGAGCTTCACCGATTGTCGCATAGTCGGCACTATCGGATGCTCCGACTGTAAGCTCAGCCTTGTACTCTGTCTGATATACCGTAGCAATCTTTGTTATATAAGAAGAACCAAGAACTGTTATGTCAAAAGAGCCTTCTCCGCCCTTATAGTCATAGGTAAATGTTTCACTCGAACCTGTTGTTCCTGTCTTAACACCTACAGATCCCTCGTTCTCGTTTTCAAAGTAGTATGAATACTGATAATTACCTGTCACCTGAATCTGACAGTCTCCCTTTACAGGAACAGAGATCTTACCTGCTCCCGAGTAAAGATAAACACCATTGTGAGATCTTCCGTTTGTCCATGAAAGGCCGTTGTATGTACCTTCTGTTGCATTGGCGAACTTAGCTGCAAATGCCGCATCGCTGAAATCCCACTCAGTAATATCTGAAGCAAATGAAATCTCTTTTGTCACATCTGCCCCGTTAACAACAAGGTTACTTGTGAGCTTCTGCACAAACGCTCCCGCACCACTCACCTCAACAGCATACTGGCCATCTCTTAATGCGATGTCATCGGTTCCTGTAAATTCATATACATAGCCGTCTTCTTTGTAGTCATTTTCAACGTCAAGTCTAGTGAACTTGAAATTAGCCTCTGAAAGGTCAGACAGTGAAGCTCCAACAGGAACTATTGTCACCTTATAAACCGGCTTAGCCTCAAACTCAATGTTCACATCTTCTGAGTTTTTAGAAACAGTAAGCTCCTCAGTAAGAAGATTGTAATCTTCTACAGCTGCATATTTCTCTGTGTTGGTATCCTCTTTATCAGCAACTGATACATCATAAGTAATACCGCTCTGGAGCTTTAATTCATATGAAATCTCAGAATCCCCGGCTTTAAGACTGATCTGCGGAACATATACAGAATCCTCGTCCTGGGGCTTAAAGGTAAACTCAGCTGCCGAAGCAAATTTCTGAACATCTCCTTCTGCAATTCCCGAAAGCTTACCCGAAACGCTCACAAGATCCACGCCAACAAGGTCAAGGTCAATAGTCTCATCACCATTTATGGTTACAGTCTTTGGAGAAGCTATTGCATAATCATCTGCACCTTTCAGTGACAGCTCATATTCAAAGCCTTCAGCCAGTGTTGCGGAAAATGCTCCGTCAGTTACTTCTGCCTTAATGACATTGCCGTTAAGCTTATTTGTAAACACCACTTCTAAAGGATCTTTTCCCTCATATCCGTTTACTATACCTGTAAGCGTGCCATACTCAGCATGCTCACGGACCACTCTTGCCACCACAAGTTTCTCGCTTGATGAAAAGAGCTTGTACTTGGCGTCATCAGCCGGATAGAATACCATCTTTGAAACTGTGCCGCTTCCAAGAGTATGAGTCATGGATGTATCATCAGATTCATCGTCTGTGTTTCTGAAATGTATCTCTGAATCAGTTCCGTTACTTGCAGCATAAACAGTGATCACATCGTCGGTCTTGCACTCAAGAGCCAAATATACGCTGTCTGTAGACCCTTTGTTGGAGTAGATGTATCCGCTGTATACGTTACCATCAGAGTCCTTAAGGCTCTTTTCGTCATACCTTGTGATTTCTTTATTGGTTGATCTGATTCTGTGAGTTGTGGGATATCCACCGTCATTAAACTCAAAGTCTCCGTCATCAACAGAAAATGAAGCGATGTTCACTCCTGTGGATCCGGCTGCAACACTATAAAATCCGTTAATTGTATCCGCATCAAGTCTGTTATTATATTCATCGCCCAGATTTTCTGCGCCAAAATCCCATACATCAGGCTTGCTGTCATCAATAGTCCTGCCCGTGTTATCTGAATCATCATCAGTAGAAAGAGCTTCAAAAGAAAGAACAACTGGATCCTCTCCTTCAGCAGGATTAAATCTTGTAAAAGAAAGAGTCAAAAGCCTGTAGTTTTCAACACCCGTAAGTTCCAGGTTATAGCTGACATACTTTTTTACTGTAACGGAATAATTACCGTTATCATCCAAAGAAGCAGTTCTTGTCTCAGAACCATCTTCGGGAATACAGCTTATAATTGCATCCTTTTTAAAGTTCTCCAGATCCTCATCGCTGATTCCCTGAAGTGTAAATACAGCCTCTACGAGGTCTTCATTATTATCCTCAGCCTCAACTTCAGTATCTGTTGCTGCAGCAGTAGCAGCTGCTGTTGCAACTGATCTGGCGGATATTACAGGCTCCGCTGCAGTCTCTGTAACTTCAGTAGTCTCAGACTCCTGAACCTCTGTCTCCTCGACTGTGCCTACATTAACCTCAGTCACAGCAGCCTCAGTCTGCACAGGCTCTGTCTCAGCAGCTTCAGTCTGCCTGAGCTCTGTCTCATTGCCATCAGTCTCTTCGTTTTCAGTGTCCTGTGTCACAGCCTCAGCCCCAGTTCCCTCTGTAGCTGCGTCAGATATCTGTGTCTGAATAGCAGTGTCAGATGTCTGTGTCTGAGTTGCAGTGTCTTCTGTCGCCATGGCCATTCCGCCGGGCAAAGACATTGAGACATTGGAAAAAGTCAGTGCAGCAGCAAGCACTGCAGCAAAAACTTTAGCTCCAACTCTCCCCTTCTTACCTTTTCGCATCATACCGTTCCTCCCAATTATTCCCCGTAGTGCGTAGTTTATACTTTTTTAATAATGTAAACGCTTACATTATTATTTAACGTGAATTTATCTTAACATAAGCACTTTGGCGAAAACAAGGGGAAATCGAAAGAAAATTTCAACATTATGACTAATTAATAAACAAAATTTGAAGGCTAGATTTGTGCATATTTTAATGTTAGCGTTTTCACAGCATATGAAACCTTTAGTTATAATTTTAGATTATTTTTATACTTTTCAGTTTCCATGGTGGTTTTGGAGCCCAAAAATTATAAAAAGAAAAATAAAAAAGCGATCACATCAAAAGATGTAATCGCTTTTCATATTCAGTGTGCGTGACAGGATTCGAACCCACGACCTTCTGGTCCGTAGCCAGACGCTCTATCCAGCTGAGCTACACGCACATGAGCCATATCGGCAACAAATAATATTATATTCATGCCGAATGGCTTTGTCAAGAATTTTATGCATTCTTCTCTGCCGCCTCAGCAGCCTTGGTCTCGTTGACCAGTTTTTCCATATCAGATCTGGCAAATTCAAAGCATGCCAGAAGCAACTCCGAGAAAGCTCCGCACTCTCCGTTCTTGATCATCTCATAGGCTCTGTCCATAGGAAAAGCTGCTTTATAGACACGATCACTTACAAGTGCGTCATATACATCCGCCAGAGCAGTCATCTGAGCTCCGATAGAGTTTTCCTCACCCTTAAGTCCGTCAGGATATCCTCTTCCGTCATATCTTTCATGGTGATGTCTGCAGATATCCAGACACATGTCGTAGTACTCCTTGTCCTGAACATCCTTAAGCATCTCTATGATCTCACTTCCACGTGTAGTATGAGATTTCATGACTTCAAATTCTTCGTTGGTAAGCTTGCCCGGCTTTAGCAGAATTGAATCAGGAACGGAAATCTTGCCGATATCATGCATTGCCGATGCCTGCGTAATAACATCAATCAGATGCGGTGTCAGCCCAAGTTCCGGATAATTGTTCATTGCGGTCAGAGCCAGGATTCTTACAAATCCCTTGATCCTCTTCAGGTGATAGCTGGACTCCATACTTCTGAATTCCACTATGGTCGCAATGGTATCAATTACCTTCTCATTGCTGTTTCGAAGCTTCTCCTCCTGCTTTTTTAAATAGACAAACTGTTTTTTCAAAACTCTCGTCTGGTCATCAATCTGGTTCTCCAGATGATTCTTGTGATCGTAGAGTTCAATATTTCTGGACACACGTCTGTCTACGATAACAGGATCAAAGGGCTTGTGGATAACGTCCGCTGCACCTTTCTGGTAGCTGGCACGTTCCGCCTCTGTTGAAGTATCTGCAGTGATCATCAGGACGGGAATATCATCGTTTAAGTTATCTCTCCGCCCCATCTCCTCAAGCACCTGGTATCCATCCATTTCAGGCATGACGATATCAAGCAGAACAGCAGCAAGTTTACCTTCATTCTGCTCCATCATTTTAAGAGCCTCGACACCGTCTCCGGCTTCAAGGATATTGTATTTGTCTTTGAAAATCTCACCAAGTATGCCTCTGTTGATCTCGTTATCATCAACAACTAGTATTGAGCGATCTGCCATATGGCCTCCATCAACGTTCTACGATTGCTGCGCATCCCATTCCGCCGCCGACGCACAATGTGGCCAGTCCCTTATGTACGTCGCGTCTTTGCATCTCATAAAGAAGAGTAACCAGGATTCTGTTTCCTGAGCATCCAACAGGATGTCCGAGTGCGATTGCTCCGCCGTTTACATTAAGTACATCATTACTGAATCCAAGATCATGCTGTACAGCTACTGACTGTGCCGCAAAAGCTTCATTTGCTTCTATAAGATCGAAATCGCCGATTGAATATCCGGCTTTCTTCATTACCTTCTGTGTTGCTGCAACAGGACCGATACCCATGATGCTTGGCTCTACACCCGCAAGTTCTCCGGCAATCCATGTACCGAGAGGCTTAACTCCAAGCTCTTTTGCCTTCTCCTCACTCATAACGATGATAGCTGATGCAGCATCATTGATTCCAGATGAGTTTGCAGCTGTAACAACACCGCCATCCTTCTTGAAAGCAGGCTTAAGATGTGAAATGCCTTCTACTGTAACGCCCTTTCTCGGGCCTTCGTCTGTATCAAAAATAATGGTCTCTTTCTTTTTCTTTATCTCTACAGGAACTATCTCTTCCTTGAACTTGCCCTCTGCAATAGCTTTCTCAGCCTTGTTCTGTGACCATGCAGCAAATTCATCGAGCTGCTGCCTTGTCAGATGCCACTGCTCAGCAATATTCTCAGCTGTGATTCCCATGTGGTATCCGCCAAAAGCGTCTGTCAGAGCGTCCTTGATCATGGCATCCTGAAGTTCTCCGGAACCCATACGATATCCGTAACGTCCCTGCTGCATAAGGTAAGGCGCCATTGACATGTTCTCCATACCACCGGCTACGATTATGTCTGCATCGCCCATACCGATCAGCTTAGCTGCGAGGTTGACACAGTGAAGGCCTGATCCGCAAAGTACATTAATAGTTGTTGCGGGAACCTCAACGGGAATGCCCGCATTTATAGCTGCCTGTCTAGCCGGGTTCTGTCCAAGACCTGCCTGAATAACGCAGCCCATATATACTTCATCAACCTGTTCCGGCTTTACACCGGCTCTTTTCAGTGCTTCCTTAATAACAATTGTTCCAAGTGCCGGAGCCGGAGTAGTTGAAAGTGCTCCTCCCATAGTTCCGATCGCTGTTCTGCATGCTCCCGCCAAAACTACTTTTCTTGCCATTTTATTTTCCTCCATGATTTTATGTAAGTGTTTTAGTTGGTGCCTATAGCGACACTCATACAAATATATTTTAACACTTGCAAGTATACTACTCAACGTATTTAAGACAATTTTCACAAAAGGAAAAGGCGGAAGTCATGCTACTTCCGCCTCTTGTCACTACATTCGAGTCATGCTTAATGGTAACTCCAGACCATGTTCTTCCAAAAGCTCTTTGTTCGTGAGGATATCCTTCACACCGCCGTCCGCTATAATGCGTCCTTCATCCAGCAAAAGAGCTCTCGAACAGGTATCCATTATGAAATCAAGATCATGCGATGTGATGATCTTAAGTGCCTGTATCTCATTCAATATGCCGATAAGATTGCGCCTGTTTCTGGGGTCAAGAGCTATAGATGGCTCATCCATGATTATGATGTCAGGCTCCATCGACAGTATCGTTGCTATGGCTGCAAGCTTTTTCTCACCGCCCGATAACTTGTAATTGTGCTTATCGCGAAGATGAGTTATATGGACCTTCTCTAAAGCCTCGTCGACACGTCTTTTCACCTCTTCGTCTGAAAGACCGTAGTTCTGTGGTCCAAAGGCCACATCCTCCTCTACTGTGGACAAGAACAGCTGCGAATCCGAATCCTGGAACACATATCCTACATGCTCCCTGATGTGGCTGAGGTTCTTTTTGTTCACAGGATGTCCTGCCACTTCAAGCACTCCGCCGTAGTTCAGATAGAGCCCCACAAGCAGCTTCATCAGCGTTGATTTGCCTATTCCGTTGGCACCGACAATTCCGATACTCTCGCCGTCATGAGCCGTGAGATTAAGGCCGTCCAGAACCTTGTTTCCATCCTCATAAGCAAAACTCAGATCTTTTATTTTCAGCAGTTCTCCGTGAATTCCGGTATGCATTCTTTTCCCTTCCCAATCAAACAATAAATCTGATAACTATAAACGTGATGATCCAAATCAGCGTGTATGCATGGTCAAAATTCTTCGGAGATTTCTTTTGCACACTGAAATCCCCTTTAAAGCCTCTGAGCATCATGCTCTCGTAAACATTCCCGGCCCTGTCCATGCTCCTTAGAAGCCACTGTCCAACCAGTGTCCCCCAGGCTCTGTAATTAATGCCTTTCTGTTTCGGCGCCCTGAGCATATATGCTGTAGTTATCCTGTCAGCCTCATTTCCCATGAGTCCAAAGTATCTGTATATCAGCAGTATAACGATCACTATGACCTTCGGAATATGCAACAGTCTCAGCGCGTAGCAGATCTGCTCAATTGATGTCGTGGCAATGAGAATATATGCGGAAAGTATGCTGTAGAACCCCTTTAGCATCAGAGTCAGCATAGAGATCATACCGCCCGTTATCTTAAGCCCCGGGAAAAAAGCTGCCTCCACCACCACCTGTCTGTCAAAAAACGGATTAAACACTCCCACAAACAGTACCAGCGGAAGGATCAGTCTCATTCTGTAGATGCCCTCTTTGAAGGACAGCTCCCCTGCTATAAAGCCAAAGGCCGGGAACACTGCCATCATGATCATTCCCGAAAGATCGTATTTGTTAAAAGAGGCCACCGTAAGAATATAGATAACGCAAACAAGCAGCTTCCCCAGAGGATGAATGTTGTTCATCCAATGAGAACGCTGCTGCAGATTCTGAAGCTTATTCATTTCATGTAGCTGTTTTTCAATAGACTGCATAAAACTCCTGCCACATCAGGCATTGGCAGAACCCGGTTCTTCTTTCTTCTTGAAGAATCTGAAGGCATAGCTTGCGCCAACCATGACGCCAACTACAACAAGTGAACCCACAATTCCCGAGAAGCTGGTTCCCGCTGCTGATTCGCTGTCCTTAAATGCATAATCAGGTAAAAGAGATGTGGCATCCTGAATTCCTGCTGCCGTGTCATAAACACCGCCATCCGCCTCAAGTTCTGTTGTTCCTGCAACCTGCTCCATTGACCACTCAAGGCCGTCAGGGAATGCAGATGCGAATAGAGATACAATTCCACCTGCAAGAGCTGCCAGAATAGCTATTACGATAATTGTATTTTTAAAGCTGAGCTTTCCTTCTTTAGCTTCTGTGCTCTCGCCAACACCCCATAAAAGCTCAGGTCTTGCTTCATGTACAAATATAAGTACTGCCGTTGTTATAAGGCCTTCAACAAATCCGATAGCAAGATGTATCGGCTGCATTGTTGCAAGGAATACCGAGAACGGCAGCTCTGTAACTCCCGAAGCAAGAGTCTCCAGTGTAACAGAGAATGCACCAAGCTGCAAGGTAAGAACACATCCAAGGATAGATGCGAGCGCAATCTTAGCTCTGCTTGCTCCCTTCTTCATTATTGGCTTCCATATCAGGAGAGCCCCTATAAAGCACCCGTAAAAGGCCATATTCCATATATTACAGCCCAGGGCCAGCAGTCCTCCGTCAGCAAATAACAGGCATTGAACCAGCAATACTCCTATCATGGTAAGGAAACCTGCGTAAGGTCCCAGGAGCGCTGAAAGCATCATGCCTCCGCAGAGATGTCCCGATGAGCCTGTTCCGGGAATCGTGAAATTGAGCATCTGTGTCGCAAAAACAAATGCACCCATAACCCCCATCACAGGGATCTTCTTGGGATCACTTTCCTCTCTTACCTTTTTTACTGATACTGTTGCTGCTGATGCCGATAAAACATACATTGTTCCGGCAACTGCAGGTGCCACTAAAGCGTCTGCCATATGCATAAGATTGTCCCCCTCCGGTACTGATAATTATTCAAATCACTAGTTCAGTATATTGGTCTGTACACAGGCGTACAAGCCCCCCGGGGGGATGAAATTTTATAAATTATCCTTCGATCGGTAGTTACTTTTTTATCTCTGAAAAGAGCTTTCGTATAGCCTCATCGTATGGAGCATGAAGTATACCATACTCGGTTACGATACCTGCGATAAGCTCGTTGTCAGTCACATCGAATGCAGGATTGTAAACGTTAATGCCTTCCGGAGCCATGCGCTCTTTGTACCACATCTCGGTAACTTCTTCGGGCTTTCTCTGCTCGATCTTAATGTCGTCACCTGTCTTGGTGTTAATGTCGATGGTTGAAGTGGGAGCACAGATATAAAAAGGCACTCCGTATCTCTTAGCAGCCAGAGCAACCATGCTCGTTCCGATCTTGTTGGCAGCATCTCCGTTTGCTGCAACTCTATCGCATCCGGTAAAGATAACATTTATCGCACCACTCTTCATCAGTGATGCAGACATGTTGTCGCACAAAAGAGTTGTATCAATTCCTGCAGAATGCAGTTCAAAAGCAGTAAGTCTTGCTCCCTGAAGGAGTGGTCTTGTCTCATCACAGTAAACCTTGATGTTGTAGCCTTTTTCATGAGCCAGATACATAGGTGCTGTAGCTGTTCCGTACTTGCAGGCGCAGAGCTGTCCGGCATTGCAGTGAGTGAGGATTCCGTCTCCGTCCTTAACAAGAGTTACGCCGTACTCTCCGATTCTCCTGCAGACGTCAATGTCTTCCTGCTTGATGCGAAGGCATTCATCGCGCATCTCCTTTATCAACTCAGCACGAACTGTCTCGAAATCCGCACCCGAAAATGGTCCCTTGACTCCGTCCCTAGGGGTCATTTCCGAATAGACTTTTTCTACGTGGGCTTTCATGCGCTTTAATGCCCATGACAGATTGACCGCAGTAGGGCGTGATGAATTCAGATAATCACTCTTTTCATCAAGCTCTTTTATAAATTCATCGTAGCTTGTAGCCTTAGAATGCTTCATCAAAAGATAAAGTCCCATACCGGCACTTACTCCAATGGCCGGAGCGCCTCTTACCTGAAGCAGGTAAATCGCATCCCATATCTCTTTTGCTGTGTGAAGTCTGATAATCTCTATTTTGCCCGGAAGCAATGTCTGGTCAATTATCTCCAGAGCGTCATCTTCATCGATAAGTGAAACTGTCTCGTAATCCAAAATGCTTTTCATAGTTCTCTCCGTCTTAAGTTATTTCCAAACCTTAAAGGTTCTGGTCTCATCATAAAGTTCATATTTATCACTTAACTGATTGTTAATTATATCATAGGCAGGGACAACAATATAATTGTCGCTCATAATATCGTATCCGGTTATCTCATCCACTGTCTTTACAACATTGATTGGCTTTTCCGGAATCATAAACTGAAGTATCTGAACAGCCGGTTGATCTTCGCTATATATGTAAAAGATTTTATCATCCCCTGTATCCTTCAGCCGGTCTGCAAGTTCTACATTCTCTTTGGAATAACTCATATTGCTATTTACCATATCACCGCCAATATAAAAGGCAAATGCGATGAAGATCGCAGAAAATACGCCAAATATAATTGTCACCTTTTCTCTGCGTTCTCTTAAGGCACCGGCGACAAGCATTCCAACCAGTCCCACGCAGCATGACAGACATGCTATAGCTATCATTACAACAGGAGATGTCTCTTCTACAAGAAAATAGTTTATTCCTAATGCGAACAGAGATTCCGCCCTACCGTATGTAATCAGGCCGGAGATCACCAAAATAGCTGCGATTGCCAATGTCACCATCAGTATGAGAAAATGTCTTTTCTCAAGACCCTTTTCTTTAACTTCGCATACACCATACAGCATCAGCCCCGGCACCATAAAATCTATGTACCTTCCATAAATAACCGACAATGAGGATTCACTCATATACAGGAAAAGAGCTGACAACGCCATCTCACAAATAAAAGAAACAAGATAGAAATACTCAAAATCCTGTTTTTCTCTTACTTTCCTTATGACGCGAATAAGCCCGATGTATCCAAGTCCCAGGCTCGCAGCTCCGATGTAAAAGACCTCTCCAATAACAGCAAGTAAAAAGCGCTTTAAGCCGTTTAGCGAATATAATCTTCCAAATCTCTTTAGAACCGCATAAAAGCCCGTTCTAGCCGAGCCGTTGGCTGCTATTATCGGTTTTTGGAAAATTAGTCCGGCATAGAGGGCCAGTACAAATAATATCAGCGCAAGAATAAAGAGGCCGATGAATCTCTTTTTACCACTCTTATCTTCCCCGTCTTTATCCCTGAGAAGAAGTAGTGCGACAACCAATAGAGGTAAGGTCCTCATATGGATTGTAAAAAGAAATACAAGAAGAACAATCAGCAAGGCTCCATCTGTCGTATTCCTGCTCCGGAGATATCTTTTTAAGACTAACAGCGCAAGAGTAAAGATCATGAACAGGAACGCCTCGCTCATAGTAGTCAGCGCATAGTAAACAAGCGGAGGGTAGATCAGGCAGAAACAAGGATTTGCATCCGTTGTTTTCATCAGCACTATCCCCGAAATAAGCAGCATGATCAGATTCAGTAAAACCGCTATGCGATAGGCTGCCAGAGAAGAATCCGCCAAAAGATGAATCGGCAAAAGAATGAAGCTATATCCATATGAATAATAATCGCCAAGAGCACTGACCTGTTTCCAATCAAGGCCTCTTATGAGGGCTACATTCTGCCAGTACCCAAATTCATCAGGAAGAATGTCAAACGGATATACTCTTCCGACATACAACACAGCCATGATCAGATAGACAACAAGTGCTATGCCTATTACTATTTTTTGATCAACTCTTTTACAACTCACTAGTTCCACCCCGAATCGTAACAGCATATATCAAAAAAGGCTGCCACACATGATGTGTGACAGCCTTAGCATCACATATTTAATTATACTTAATAAGTGTATACATTACCAGTGAGCTGTCTGTTGCAGGAATATCTACAGTTACTGTTGAAGGATCGTTATCAGTGTCATCAAAGATCTTAGTTGCTCCACCGGGATATACAGCAACTACACCGACCTTATCGCCTTCACCTGCAAACGAAGGATTAAGTCCCATCTTCATGGTTCCTTCTGCAGCCTTGCTGCTTTTCACAAGTTGTCCACCCTGATACTTTTCGTACTGGAAATTTACTGATGGTCCCACAATCGCATTAACGCTGTTGGCAACCTCAGTAGCTGCTGCAATTGCTGCCGGGCTCTTTGATGCATTAGTCTCATATGCAACGCAGTAGAGGCTCGCATCATACCCACCTGCAGGGTTATAAGAAATACCCTTAATATCATTGACCAGATACATTCCCATAAGTTTAGAGATTTCCGCCATACCATCGGAATTTACGACAGAGTAATGTTCTAATTTACTACCCTCATCAATAAGAGCTTGTCTGTCAGCTGCTGCCTGTGCAGTTATTCTCTCCTGCTGAACCTCTTCCGGTGAAGGTTGTGAATCCGGCTGCACAGCCTCAGGTGTTGGATTTACAACCTCTGCTGTTTGATCTGCAGCCTCAGGTGTTGGATTTACAGCCTCCGGTGTCTGGTCTGTAACTTCTACAGTTTGATCTACAATCGTCTCAATATTGTCCTCTACAAGTCCATGTAAGCGCTCGTAATATTCATTAGACCTGGCATAGTATTCGCCGTCCGGACCGGTCCAGGCTTTTACCTCGTCAGCACCGGTATAATTAACAACAACTCCAAGTGCTACAACCGCTGTTCCAATAAGTGCAATTAATGTTTTTGTTGATTTTCTCATTTGTTTACCTCACATTTGTTTCATAACATAATCAGTTATATTTAATAATCGTATACATTACCAGCGAACTGTCTGTCGCCGGAACATTTACGGTTACTGTTGTAGGATCGTCGTCTGTATCCTCGAGGATCTTAACCTCTCCTCCGGGATATACAGCGACAACGGCAACTTTAACTCCTTCTCCTGCAAAGGATGGCTTAAGTCCCATCTTCATGGTTCCCTCAGCTGCTTCACCACTCTTAACTACATTATCACCTTCAACCTTACCGTACTCGAATACAACGGAAGGTCCTACAACTGCATTAACACTCTTTGCAGCATCTGTAGCTGCTGCAATTGCTGCCGGATTCTTACCTGCATCAGTCTCATATGCTACGCAATAGTATTTTTCAGCGTCAGCACCTGCAGGAGTATATGCAATGCCCTTTATTTTATCGACTAGATAAAGCCCATTAAGATTACTATAGGACGCCGTTCCATCCGAACTTATTACTGTACGGTGCTCACTTTTAGAACCCTCTTTCACCAATGCCTGTCTGTCAGCTGCTGCCTGAGCTGTTATCATGTTCTGCTGAATTTCCTCAGCCGAAGGTCCCAAAGCACTTGTCGTTATTGTATTCGAAGAATTCACTTCGTCTACCTGCCCAATCGAAAAATCACCATACCCCTTTTCGTCATAATACTTCTCATAATCTGCCGCCTTTACATCCAAAGCAGAAAAATCAGCCACAACTCCAAGTACTAATACTGCAGTGCCAATAAGTGATAACAATGCCTTTGTTGATCTTCTCATTCGTCCACCTCACATTTTGTTATTTTGTTAATTGCGACTATATCAATTCGTAATTACGTGTAAAACCGCGAGCAGATTTATTTTACTATTCAGTAAAGAGATGTTAATTAAGAATTCAAAAACATTTTCTAAACTAAAAATAAAAGAGCCGCACAGTCAGTAACTGTGCGGCTCTCGCCTTGAATTATTATTTCATTGATCAGCCTTTTGCTGCGAGTTCTTCCTTAAGTCTCTTTGTAAGAGCAGGAACTACCTTGTTGAGGTCGCCTACGATACCGTAGTCAGCAACATCAAAGATAGGTGCGTTCTCATCTTTGTTGATAGCAATGATGATATCTGACTCTTCCATACCTGCTACGTGCTGGATGGCTCCTGAGATACCTATTGCGAAGTAAAGCTGAGGACGAACTGTCTTACCTGTCTGTCCAACCTGAAGATCCTTGGGCTTCCAGCCTGAATCTACAACTGCACGAGAGCAGGAAACTGTTCCGTTAACAACCTCTGCGAGCTCTTCAAGAATCTTGAAGTTCTCAGGTGAACCAACACCACGGCCGCCGGATACAAGGATCTTAGCTGCCTGGATATCAGCAACTGCTGATGTCTCTTTAACGATCTTAACGATCTCTGTGTAGCAGTCGTTCTTCTCAAATCCGGGATTGTAATCAACAACCTCTGCCTTAGCGCCCTTGATAGGATCGATCTTCTGCATAACACCGGGACGTACAGTAGCCATCTGAGGTCTGAAGTCAGGGCATGCGATAGTAGCGATTGTGTTTCCACCGAATGCAGGACGTGTCATAAGAAGCTGTTTGTGCTTCTGCTCTCTGCCTTCTACAGCCTCGAGAGGGAAATCTCCGATATCGAGCTGTGTACAGTCAGCTGTAAGTCCTGTGTGTACTCTTGAAGATACTCTTGGGCCAAGGTCACGACCGATAGCTGTAGCACCTACAAGGAGGATCTCAGGCTTGAACTCTTTGATAACAGATGCAAGAGCATGTGTGTAAGGCTCTGTTCTGTAATCCTTAAGTTCAGGATCATCTACTACGATAACTCTGTCAGCACCGTACTCTGCAAGCTTGTCTACAAGTCCCTTAACACCGCTTCCAAGAAGTACTGCTGTTACTTTTTTCTCATCAAGGTCTTCTGCAAGACTCTTTGCTTTGCCCAGAAGCTCAAGAGCGATACCGGAAAGTTCGTTATCTACCTGCTGAGCAAAGATAAATACACCTTTATATTCTTCTAAAGACATGACTCTTCTCCTTTACAATTAAAATTTAAAGTACAACGTGTTTTTCCTTAAGCTTGCCTACGATGTAATCAACTGCTTCCTCTGCTGAATCAGGAGCAACCTTCTCGCCCTGACCCTTCTTAACCTTATCGGAAGCCTTTGCAATCTGTGTAGGTGAACCCTTAAGTCCAAGGTTAGAATCGTCTACATCCTTAAGATCAGCTCTGCCCCAAACGGTAACTTCCTGATCAAATGCATCGAATATTCCACCCGGTGTCATGTATCTTGGCTCGTTGAGCTCTGAAAGAGCTGTTACAAGGCAAGGCATGTTGGCCTTAACGATGTGGTATCTGTCTTCGAACTGTCTCTTAACTTCAACAGTCTTAGCCTTCTCATCAACCTTGATCTCTTCTGCATAAGAAATTACAGGAATTCCAAGATGCTCAGAAATCTGAGGTCCAACCTGAGCTGTATCTCCATCGATAGCCTGACGGCCTGTGATGATGAGATCATACTCAAGGTTTCTGAGTGCGCCTGCGATTGTTGATGATGTTGCCCATGTATCAGCGCCGCCGAGTACTCTGTCAGTTACAAGAACTGCCTTGTCTGCGCCCATAGCAAGAGCTTCTCTAAGTACAGCGTCAGCCTTAGGAAGTCCCATTGTAAGAACTGTAACCTCTGCGCCATACTGATCTTTTAATCTAAGTGCTGCCTCAAGTCCTGCCTTGTCATCAGGATTCATGATTGCAAGCATTGCACCTCTATCCAATGTTCCATCGGGTTTGAACTTTACGCCGCCCTTTGTATCAGGGACCTGCTTAATGCAAACTACAACTTTCATTTTATCGTCTCCTTCTATTATTCATCAGATGTGATTTACTTAAGTAATGCACCAGAGATTACCATTCTCTGAACCTCAGATGTACCCTCGTAGATCTCTGTGATCTTAGCATCACGCATCATTCTCTCTACTTCGTACTCTCTGATGTAGCCGTATCCACCGTGAAGCTGTACAGCCTTTGTGGTTACATCCATTGCTACCTCTGCTGCGAAGAGCTTAGCCTTAGCAGCTTCTACTGAGTAAACATCCTTATTCTTCTTTGCATCAGCAGCCTGATAAACAAGGAGTCTTGCAGCTTCACACTGTGTAGCCATGTTAGCAAGCTGGAACTGTGTGTTCTGGAAAGCACCGATAGCTCTACCGAACTGCTTTCTCTCCTTAACGTACTCAACTGTTCTGTCGAGTGCACCCTCAGCAATACCAAGAGCCTGAGCAGCGATACCGATACGTCCGCCGTCAAGAGTGTGCATTGCGATAGGGAAGCCCTTTCCGCGAGCACCAAGAAGGTTCTCTGCAGGAATATGGCAATCCTGGAAAATAAGCTCGTATGTGGAAGATCCACGGATACCCATCTTATTCTCCTTGGTTCCGAATGTAAATCCGGGTGTTCCCTTCTCAACGATGAATGCTGAGAACTTCTTCTGCTTTCTGCCTCTCTTATCTTCTACGATATCTGTGTAAGCGATGATGATGTAGATATCTGCAACCTCACCGTTTGTGATGAAGCACTTTGATCCGTTAAGAACCCACTCCTTACCGTCTTCTGTAAGAACAGCCTTAGTCTGAACGCCCTGAGCGTCTGTTCCTGCCATAGGCTCTGTAAGACCGAAAGCACCGAGCTTCTCACCCTTTGCAAGAGGAACGAGGTATTTCTGCTTCTGCTCCTCTGTTCCGTATGTCATGATAGGATCGCAGCAAAGTGATGTGTGAGCAGATACGATAACTGCTGTTGTACCACATACCTTTGCAAGCTCCTCTACACACATGATGTATGTAAGAGGATCGCATCCCTGTCCGCCGTACTGCTTAGGAATCGGGATACCCATGAAGCCGTACTTCTGCATCTTCTTAACGGTCTCCATAGGGAATACTTCTGTCTCGTCAACCTCTATTGCGTTTGGCTTTACTTCTTTTTCTGCAAACTCTTTAAAAAGAGCTCTCGCCATTTCATGTTGCTGATCAAGCTGAAAATCCATGATTTAAACCTCCAAATTTATTATTTATGAGTTATTACTTATCAGTAGGAACCTTGTTTCCATCTGCATAGTTGTAGAAGCCGATTCCTGTCTTAACGCCGAGCTTCTTACCACGAACCATCTTACGAAGAAGAGGGCAAGCACGATACTTGGAATCACCTGTCTCTGAGTAAAGTACATCCATGATAGCAAGAACGATATCAAGACCAATGTAATCGCCCAGCTCAAGGGGTCCCATAGGATGGTTGCATCCAAGCTTCATAGCTGTGTCGATACCTGCGATATCTGAAACGCCTTCTGAATATACGAAGATACCTTCGTTGATCATAGGAACAAGGATTCTGTTTACTACAAAACCTGCAGCCTCGTTAACCTGAACAGGAGTCTTGCCAAGATCCTCTGAGATCTTCTTGATCTTGTCAACATACTCATCAGGAGTGTTAGCACCCTGGATAACCTCAACCAGCTTCATAACAGGAGCAGGATTGAAGAAGTGCATTCCGATGATAGGCTTTGCAAGGCCTGAACCAATCTCTGTGATTGAAAGTGAAGATGTGTTTGATGCAAAGATGCAATCAGGATTCTTAACGATGTTGTCCTGAAGCTCCTTGAAAAGATTCTTCTTGATATCCATAACCTCAAGAGCAGCCTCAACTACAAGATCAGCATCTGCACAGATGTCGTTAAGACCTGTCTGGATCTTACCTGTGATCTTATCAGCCTCTTCCTGAGTCTTCTTTCCCTTAGCAACCTGCTTATCAAGACCCTTCTTGATCTTAGCAAATCCGCCTTCTGCAAACTCAGTCTTGATATCGCAAAGATAAACCTTCTCTACGCTCTCAGCCTGAGCAAATGTCTGAGCAATACCTGAGCCCATTGTACCTGCGCCAATTACAGCAACTTTCATTTCTAATTCCTCCTAATTTGATTTTTCTATTTTGATTGAAGTTACTTGTTCTGGAAGTCAACGACCTTAACCTTAGCCGGGTCATCTTTCTTACGAAGGAAGTTAGCCATTCCCTCTCTCTGATCGTATGACTCGAAGCATGAACCAAAGAGCTTCTCCTCGATTACAAGAGCGTCATCGATGTTAACCTGAAGACCATCATTGATTGCCTTCTTGCATGCTCTTACAGCGATAGGAGCGTTGGCAGCGATCTGGTTTGCCATCTTCTCAGCAGCTGCAAGGAGCTCTTCCTGAGGATATACTGCATTAACAAGACCGATTCTGTAAGCCTCGTCAGCCTTGATATTTCTTGCTGTGTAGATAAGCTGTTTAGCCATTCCTGCTCCGATAAGACGAGCAAGTCTCTGTGTTCCGCCAAATCCCGGTGTGATTCCGAGACCAACCTCAGGCTGACCAAACATAGCATTGTCTGAACAGATACGGATATCGCAGCTCATTGAGATCTCACATCCACCGCCAAGTGCGAAACCGTTGATTGCAGCAATTACAGGAACCGGGAACTGCTCAATCTTACGGAAGATGTCGTTACCCTTCTTACCAAAAGCTTCTCCCTCAGCCTTTGAAAGAGTGCTCATCTCTCCGATATCAGCACCTGCAACAAATGACTTCTCACCTGCACCTGTAAGAACTACTGCTCTTACAACTTCGAGGTCAAGACCGTCAAAAGCTGCCTCAAGGTCATCAAGAACCTGTGAGTTCAGTGCGTTGAGAGCCTCAGGTCTGTTGATGGTAATTACAGCAATTTTGTCTTTCACTTCACAATTTACAAAACCCATTCTATTTGCCTCCTTTTAAACGTGACAATAGTCTGCAGGGTTTTCAGGCCCCGCAGACCATGCTCACAATTATTTATATGATCAGCCTTCGTACTTCTCTACGATGGTAGCGCATCCCATTCCGCCACCGATGCAAAGTGTAGCAAGACCCTTCTTAGCCTCAGGTCTCTTAGCCATTGCATGAAGCAGAGTTACGAGAATACGGCATCCTGATGCTCCAACAGGATGTCCGAGTGCAATAGCACCACCGTTTACGTTAACCTTGCTCATATCAAATCCAAGGTCCTTGGCAACTGCAACTGACTGAGCTGCGAATGCCTCGTTAGCCTCGATAAGATCGATATCATCAAGTGAAAGATCTGTCTTCTTAAGAACCTTCTTGGTTGCTGCAACAGGTCCGATACCCATGATCTCAGGCTCAACACCTGCAAGAGCTCCGCCTACCCATGTAGCCATAGGCTTGATTCCAAGTTCTTTAGCCTTCTCTTCGCTCATAACAACTACTGCAGCAGCACCATCATTGATACCTGATGCATTACCTGCTGTTACAAGTCCGCCCTCTTTACCTGAGCAGCATTTAAGCTTAGCAAGAGTCTCAACAGTTGTGCCGGCACGAGGTCCCTCATCAACCTTGAACTCTACCATTTCCTTCTTAACCTTAACCTGTACAGGTACGATTTCATCGTCAAATGCGCCTGAAGCCTGAGCCTTCTCGCACTTCTGCTGAGAATTAGCTGAGAACTCATCAAGCTCTTCTCTTGTAAGGTTCCATCTGTCGCAGATATTCTCTGCTGTAATCATCATGTGATAGTGATTGAATGCATCTGTAAGAGCATCGTTTACCATTGTATCTACAACTGTTCCGTTGTTCATACGATATCCGAAACGTGCATTTGGAAGTGCGTAAGGAGCCATTGACATGTTCTCCATACCGCCTGCTACTACGATATCAGCCTCGCCTGCCTTGATGAGGTCAGCTGCCATATTTACACAGTTAAGACCAGAGCCACATACTACGTTAAGAGTTACTGCTGGAGTCTCAATAGGAAGACCTGCCTTGATAGAAGCCTGTCTTGCAACGTTCTGTCCAAGTCCTGCCTGGATAACGCATCCCATAAGTACTTCGTCAACCTGCTCAGGCTTAACACCTGCGCGATTAAGTGCCTCCTTGATTACGATTGAACCAAGTTCTGCTGCTGGAGTATTGCTGAGTGCTCCACCCATTTTGCCGATAGCAGTTCTTACTGCACCAGCGATAACCACTTTCTGTGCCATAACGTATTACCTCCGTTTTGGGGACTCTCTGATCCCAGTTTTTATTAAGTTTCTTCTGCAAAAACCTGTGTTGAAACCGATTGACAAATTTTTATCAGAACAGATTTATTGTATCATAGCACTTAGTCAAATGCAACAAAAATAGCTCCCGGGTGGGAGCTATTTTATTAAAAATCTATGAATTGATATTTAATTAACGGAATCCTATGTGCACTTTATCAACCTTCAGGTTCAATGAGTCCGTAGGTGTTTCCTTTTCTCTTGTAAACTACATTAACCTGATCTGTCTCTGCGTTTACAAATACAAAGAAGTTGTGTCCGAGAAGTTCCATCTGTACACAGGCATCCTCAGCATACATAGGCTTGGGATCAAACTTCTTCATACGCTCGATGCGGATATCCTCGTCATCCATGTAGTCTGACTCAAGATATTCTTTTTTGAAGTTGCTGGCCTCAGCCTGCTGCTTGTCAACCAGTTTGCTCTTATACTTCTTGAGCTGTCTCTCGATTACTTCCTCAACAAGATCGATTGATACGTACATATCATTGCTGACCTGCTCTGCACGGATGATCTTGCCCTTTACAGGAATGGTTACCTCAATCTTATGTCTCTCTTTGTCCACATTCAGTGTGACATTAGCATTAGTGTCGGGAGTGAAATACTTCTCCAGTTTTCCAATCTTTTCCTCAACTGCTGCCTTTAATCCGGGTGTTACATCAATGTTCTTTCCAACGATAGTAAATTTCATGCAATCATCCCCTTTACTTCGCCCAATCAGGACATATTTGTGTTAAAAACATTATAACATTGATATACATACAGGTGCAAATTGAAGATGGCTCTTTTGTATAAAATGCACAAAAAATAACTTCTGCTTTCTATTGTGCAAAATTAGCTTTTAGATAACGTTTTCTGTGGATAATGTGGATAACTTCGTGTATAAGTCGAAAAAACGCGCTTTTTATCCCCAATCTTGTGGATAACTTTTAAAAAATTTATTAAAAAAAAGTGATGATTTTATGTTGACTTTTATATTTATGTGCAAAAGAGAGAAATGCAAACTCGGAACCGTTTCGCTTGTTCCTCGTTTCATGGCGTTCGCCATATATGAATAAAAAATAGAACAGCCACGAGTAAACTCGAGCTGTTCTATTTCTATATTCATGCATTTCTCTCTTTTAGAATATTCTTCTAAC
Source organism: Butyrivibrio sp. XPD2006 (assembly GCF_000420865.1). Classification (GTDB taxonomy): domain Bacteria; phylum Bacillota; class Clostridia; order Lachnospirales; family Lachnospiraceae; genus Butyrivibrio. The sequence continues at coordinate 91,005 of NZ_ATVT01000005.1, read as the reverse complement.
TGCCAGAACAGTTCTGTAATCTGCGTTTGAGATCTTAATACCGGTCTTGGCTGTTGAAGCATGTACAATCTGGCCGTTACCGATGTAGATAGCAACGTGACCTGAGTAACATACGATATCACCGGGCTGTGCATTTGCAAGTCCGTCAACTGCTGCACCAACACTTCTGTCAGCACCGGAAGAATGAGGAAGACTTATACCGAAGTTCTGGTATACACTCATTACGAATCCTGAGCAGTCAGCACCGTTTGTAAGTGATGTTCCACCATATACATAAGGGTTGCCGACAAACTGCTGAGCAAACTGAGCAACTGCTGAACCGATTGAACTTGTAGCTGTTGTATATGATCCTGCGGAATTGTAGCTCTTAGTTCCGCTTGACTCGCTTGAACTCTTTGTATTTGCCTTAGCTGCCTTGTTAGCTGCCTCTAAAGCTGCTCTTTCCTTGGCAAGACGAGCTTCCTCTTCTGCCTTGGACTCCGCCTTAACAAACTCTGTGGAAAGTGTTACGTAATCCATTGATACGTAACCGTCACCTTCCTCGATACTAACCTTAACCCATCCGTCAAGCTCTTCCTCTACTACGAGCTGATCCTCGATAGGAACAAGACCAAGCACCTCGGCGTCAAGGCTTGCACCGCCTCTAACCTTAAGTGTTGTAGTGGTTACGGTAGCGATTCTGGTTCCGACCTCTTTAGCAAGATCAACGGCATCATCACCGGTTACACAGTACTCAGCCTTAACATAACCTTCAACTGATCCTGACTTGATCTTGTACCAGCCGTTGTCCTCCTCAATGAAGGTACCAACCGACTTGTCGTAGAGCTTACCGATAATCTCGCCATCCTCTTCGCTGGGAAGATCACGAACATTGACATAATCGTGAACCTTGGCGATTACAAGAGTCTTGAAAAGCTCGTCCTCAGACTCCTCCGCTTCTGCCACTTCTTCTGTTCCGGAATTCTTGATGATAGCACCGGTAGCATTCTGAATATCAGAAAGAATACTGTTTGTCAAAGTAGACGCAAGTGGTGTTACATTAGTTACTGTATCGCTTGAATTAACAGCCTCTGTTGTGGCTGCTGACTTACTGGTACTTGATGAGGCCTCTTCCTCTGCTTTCTCAGTTTCTACAGTTTCCTGCAGGTTTGAAAGTGATACCTGATTGCTTCCTAGAGCATATGTAATACCTGCCTGTGGCAGTACACTTGTTACTTTATTAGATGAAGCGTATGCTGTGATGTTAAAGTTTGTAAATGTCATTGCAGCTACCATAGATAAAGCAGTAAGCTGCACAAATGGCTTTCTCAAAACTAACCTCCAAATTTGTTACGAATTTGTTACATCTTTTAAAAATATACGCCACATCTTAAATTTTGTCAAGAAAAGCATTACTTTTCCTTACCGACCATGAAATCCTGAACTGAAGTTACAGCATTTGCACCGTCAGCAACTGCAGTAACAATCTGCCTTAAACGCTTCTTTCTGGAATCACCTGCAACAAATATGCCGGGGGCAGAAGTTGCACCGTCTTCACCCGCAATTACATATCCCTGTTCATCGCAGTCTATAACGTTTAAGAACAGGTCTGTGGATGGATGTATACCTATTGCAACAAATATTCCATCAATTGTAATATCTGATTCCGAATGATCCTTGACATTCTCTATATGAAGACCTGTAACAGTATCCTCACCCTTTATTTCTTTTACTACGCTGTCCCAGATTACTTCAACATTAGGAAGGGCAAAGAGCTCATCCTGAAGTATCTTGGTTGCTCTGAGTTCATCTCTTCTGTGGATAAGGTAAACCTTCTTGCAGAATCTTGCCAGAAAGATTGCATCCTCAACAGCCACATCTCCGCCGCCGTTAACAGCAGTGATCTTGTCCTTGTAAAATGCTCCATCGCAGGTAGCGCAGTATGAAACGCCCTTTCCGATGAATTCCTCTTCTCCGGGGATTCCGAGCTTGGAGTGATGTGCACCTGTTGCAAGAATGATTGTATGAGTCTCAAACTCTCCGTTATCGGTTACTACCTTATATACAGGAGCCTTGGTATCGGAGCCCTTGTCAATTGTCTCAATGGCTGTGACTGTTGCATCAGCGAACTCTGCGCCAAGCTTGTCTGCATGCTCTCTGAACTTCATTGCAAGATCAAAACCGTTTACTCCGGGAATTCCCAGATAGTTATCTACTTCATAAGTGTCGATTATCTGTCCGCCGCTTACAGGGTTCTTCTCGATAATAAGCATGTTGAATCCTGCTCTCTTGGCATATACTGCAGCAGAAAGACCTGCAGGTCCTGAACCGATAATTATAAGATCATACATAATGGATTACCTCCTTTTGAAAACGTGATTTATAGTTTTATTGTTTTATTTCGATTGTGTACAATTGAATTGTATCACATAACTTAATTTTGTAAAGTATTTTTTATAACCATCCACCGTCAATTGTTATAACCTGTCCCGTCATATAGATCGGTGCCTGACTTACCATGAGTACAAGGCTTGCAACCTCCTCAGCTTCTCCCATTCTTCCCATGGGAATCTCCTCGCACAGTTCCTCAAGCTCCTCATCACTAAGGTGCTTCCTGTTCATATCCGTGTCGATGACTCCACAGGAGACGGCATTCACTGAAATTCCGCTGGGTGCCAGCTCTTTTGCCAGAGCCCTCGTAAGAGCGTTTACTCCGCCTTTACTTGCAGAATACGCCACTTCACATGAAGCTCCCACAGCTCCCCACACTGAAGAGATATTGATAATCCTTCCGCTTCCGGCTCTTATCATGCCCGGAACGAAGAACTTACTTGTGTAAAAGAGGCTGTCCAGATTGGTACCTGTAATACTCTTCCAATCGGTTACATCCATATCTGTCAAAAGACCTATATGCGCAACTCCAGCGTTGTTGACAATAACATCCACATCCCCGGCCTTGTCATAAAGCTCTTTTACCGAATCAGGATCAGAAACATCGCAGACATATGCCTCGCACATGATTCCGTATTTCTCTGAGAGTTCAACCGCCAGAGCCTTTAGATCATCGATATTATTCTTGCAGCACAGTACCAGATTGTCTTTATTCCCCGCAAAAGATATTGCTATCTCCCTTCCTATTCCTCTGGATGCGCCGGTTATCAAAACCTTTCTGCTCATATCCTCTTCCTTCATATTATAAAATTAGCCGAGAGCATAGCCCTCGGCTTAAATTTACGTAGTCTGTCACATCACTTTTCGCAGTGCTCCAAAGCCTCAAGAACCGTTTCCTCTACGAAAGGCTTTGAAACGAACTCTGTTGCTCCAAGCTTAACAGCTTCCATCATCTTGTCCTTCTGTCCTGCTGCCGTTATCATAACAACCTTGGCATCAGGGAAGTCCTCTTTGATGTGCTTTAAAGCTTCAATACCGTCCATTTCGGGCATTGTAATGTCCATTGTGACGATATCAGGCTGGAGTTTAGCGTATTGTGTAAATCCTTCTTTGCCGTTTATAGCTTCACCTACTATATTATATCCGGCTCTCTCCAAAATGTCTTTAAGGATTCTTCTTGAAGTTCTTGAATCATCTACTATTAATACGTTCTTCATTCACGTGCCTCCTGTATTTCATCCAATCAAAATATCTTTAGACACTGCAATAATGTATTTTACCTCTCCGCCTGAGATATAAACCGGCATGACGATCATCTCGTCGCTGCTGGCCTGTGCAAAGCTGACGGAGAAATTAGGTGGTTCAAGTTCTATCTTGGAATCGTTCCTGCTCTGTTCCGATGCATAGAGACCGTTGATACAGTTTATAAGCTCACACACTGCATCAAGAGCATCCTCTCTGGTCTCGATGAATTCTTCTTTGGTATATGCGATAGCCATCTTTCTGACATCTTCATACTTGCCGGAAATGGCAACCACCGCCTGCTGATCCCCATGGAATTTCTGGTAGCCTAGGACCTCATCCTTGAGCACTCTCGAGGTATATGCCTTCCCAACATAAACATGGTTATCAACCAGTCTGTACATATTCTTAATGCCCATGGCGAACATTCCGCCAAATACCGGGTCATCGCTGTTTAGGAAAATAGGCACCGCCTTCTCAACGTCCCCCGTCTTAAGAGCAGCCATATCGCTCTCTGTAAAGCCGTTTGCCTTCTGGTAATCAGCCTCAATGTTTTCCAGCTGTTCCATAGTCTGAAAGCCCATATCGACAACAGACTGAAGGAACGTCAGATAGGTATTACCCTGAAGCCCCAAAAGCCTCTGTACCTGAATATCGGTAAGATATCCCTTCTCGACAGCTATATCTCCAAAACGCTTGTCCATTGATGATTGAAGCATATTGACCTGCTCTGCCTGAGCAATTGTCATCATCTTCTCAGCCACAGCAATAACGCCCAGCTTGGCGCGATCAGATTCCTGCTTGCTATAAACCTGCACCAGCTGACTTTTGGTAAGAACGCCCTGTTCAACAAGGTAAGCTCCTATTAAGCGATCAAGCATGTATTTCCGCTCCTTCTTGAAATCAAAATTTCAAACCTACAAACGGGACTATACTTCAATTTTAGACTAATAAACGTACATAAACAAGCAAATAATTATTTGTCTTCCTTACGCATTTCGGACATAGCCTGGTTAACAGCCGCGGTTACAGCATCGGTTGCGGATGCAGCTGCTGCCTTGCCTGCCTGATTTTGGGCGCGAAGCATTTCGGCCTGTTTGCCGGCAACTTCCAGAGCCATGATCCTGTCCTTGGTAAGTACAAGACTCTGGCCGAGGGGATTGACTACAATGCCCTCTCTGTCCTGGATAAAGCGGATGACATCCTGGTATCTGAATACTCCGGCATTCCAGTCCTTGGTCACGCCCTTCTTGGCAAATTCGAAAGGATCTGTATATACGGGAAGAAACTGCTTGTCTTCCTGAGTCTTGAGCACCATAAATTTAAGCTTGGTGTCCTTGCCAATCTTGATCCTGCCGTTCTCATCTGTTTCTGTGGGTCCCTCATGCTGTGTGGGAACCAGAAGCTGAGCATTTCTTATTAAAGAAAGCATTCGCATTTCTTTTGCTTTCAATATCTGATCACGTTTCTCATATTTAACAGGCCATCTGACTTCCTCGAGGAAATCTATCATGGCAAAGTTCAGTGCAGAGTTTACAGGCTCAGGCCTGTTCTCAGCGCCGCCCCACTCACCGGGAGCTGCAATAATCTCACTTCTCTTGAATCTTGCTCTGTATCCGCCATTGTCCACGATCAGATTCTCTATACCGATGTAGTACAGATAATCAAAGAATCCGAACTTGCCGCCGCCCTTGTAGTTGGGATCCTCGATCTGGCACTTTCTGACTGCAAGCTTTCTGAACTGCCTGTTATAGATTTCAGCTGCCTTTTCAGCAAGCTCCTGCTCATAATAAACATTTGCAAATCCCTGATCTATGAAAGGGAAACCTGTTGTCTGATCATAAAGAACATAGAGATATTCTGCATCCCTGACTCTGCGAAGAACTTCGTTGTAGATGAGCCTGTGGTTCTTGTCAAACCCCGGAAGCGGAGCTTTCTTGTTGAATGCTTCAAGAGTTGTCAAAAGAAATATAAGCTCCTGTCCGTTTAACCCATTTACATAATCCTGATCTATATCTTCCTCATAGATCATAGCGCCGATCTCATCCTTTTTATCTGCAGGAACAGTTTCCTCAATCCTGTCATCCTCGGCGCCCGCTGTATTTATAGGATTGATGCGGCCAATCACAGGCCACTCCATATCCTCATGTGCCTTTTTGGCCTCCTCAATGGCTTTGGCTTTCTGCTCTACCTTTACCTGTTCGAGCTCCTGCTCAGCCGCTTCCTCATTTTTCTTGTTTCCAAAAATACTAAAAATTCCCATTTAAAACTCCCCTGAATTACTTGTTATAAAAGACCTTTGAAACTGCTGCGAGATATTCCGGATCCCTGCTGCCTGCAGATTCATAAGGTGAATGCATAGCCAGCTGCGCAAGTCCTATGTCTACTGTGTTAACAGAAACCTGTGCTGTAGAGATGTTGCCCAGTGTTGATCCTCCCGGCATATCCGATCTGTTGGTAAAGGTCTGATACGGCACATCCGCCTCTTTGCAAAGAAGCTTGAACTCAGCGGCTGAAACCGCATCGGTTGTATATTTCTGATTGGCATTGTACTTAATGACAATACCCTTGTTCATGACAGGTCTGTTTACCGGATCTGCCTTGTCTGCATAATTAGGATGAACTGCATGTGCATTGTCTGCAGAAATCATAAAGCTGTTTGCAACTGCCATATGATACTGCTCCCTTGTCTTGCCAAGTCCGTCGCATATCCTCTCGAGTGTATCCTTAAGGAATGTGGAATCCGCTCCCTGCTTGGTTCCGCTGCCAACCTCTTCGTTGTCAAAGACGCAGTGCATGGCCACATAGTCTTTTGCCTTGGAATTTACAAAGCCTTCGTAGCTGCAGAATACGCACTCCTGATCATCAAGCCTTGAGCTTGCGATGAACTCCTCGTTAGCGCCCCAGAATACAGGTCTTACTCTGTTATACAAAAACAGGTCGTGTCCCAGGATATCTTCTTTTTTCTTAACCCCTGCCTCCATGGCGATCAGGGCAAAAAAGCTCTCGGCAGCCCCATCATCACCGAAGATAGGAAGCATGTCATTCTGAGCGTTATACTTCATGCCGTCATTGGCTTCCCTGTTCATGTGGATAGCAAGTGCCGGCAGCATCAAAAGATCTCTGTCTATGTTCACAAGCCTTGTCTCAGCCTTGCCCTTGTTGTTTACAACAACTCTTCCCGCAACGGAAAGCGGTCTGTCGAACCACTCTGCACACAGCATTCCGCCGTATTTCTCGACGTTGAGCTTAATGTATGCTCCGGCCTTCATCTCGGGATTTTCCTTGATCTTGAAGGACGGTGAATCACTGTGACTGGCTATCATGTGGAAGCCTTTAAAGCTCTTTTTAGGAATCCTGAAAGAGATTATTGCGGAGTCGTTCCTGCGAACGAAGTAGTCACCGGCTGTAAGCTTCCAGGCACTGTCCTCCTCGAGCTCAGTGAATCCTCTTTTCAAAAGATCTGCCGCTATGTTGTCCACAACGTGATAGGCTGTCGGACTGCTGTAAATAAAGTCCAGCATTCTCTTTGTCAGGTTATTATTCTTATTCATATAATCACCTCTGTACCGAATAAAATCGTAGAAAACAGTATATCATATTTTCCCCCGATGTGATAAAATGTAAGCACTTACATTTTGCATATATATTAATTTAAGAATTGGGAGAAGGTTATGACACGAGAAGAAACTTACGCAATGTTGAACGAATATGTCGACTATCTGCTTGATAAGTCAGATGCAGAGCATCCTTTCTGGAATATCGAAAAGGTTCTGGAAGGTAAGCCCAACAAGTGGAACTACATCGACGGCTGCATGATCGCAGCTGTTCTGTCACTCTACGACATGACAGGCGATAAGAAATATCTCGACTTTGCAGACAACTTCATCGGCTGGTTTGTTCAGGATGACGGCTCGGTCAAGACCTACAGCACCGAGGAATACAATCTGGACAACATCAATCCGTTCAAGAATCTCTTTAAGCTCTATGATCTTACGGGAAAAGAGAAGTACAGAAAGGCCATGGACATCGCAAGAAGCCAGCTGGACACCATGCCAAGGACCAAGGCCGGCAATTTCTGGCACAAGAACATCTACCCTTATCAGGTATGGCTTGACGGAATGTACATGGCACAGCCATTCTACATGGAATATGAGAAGCGATACAACAAGATGCAGGGCTGCCTTGATTCCTTCAAACAGTTCAAGAATGTAGAAGCTCTCATGAAGGACAAAAAGACAGGTCTCTACTACCACGGCTACGACGAGAGCCGCGAGATGTACTGGGCCGACAAAGAGACAGGCCTCAGTCCAAACTTCTGGCTCAGAGCTCTTGGCTGGTTCACGGTTGCCCTTGTTGATACCGCAGAGGCCATGGACGAATCCATGTACTATGAGAAGCGCTATCTTCAGTCCATGTTAAAAGACCTGGCAGATTCCCTTATCCCTTTCCAGGATGAAAGTGGAATGTTCTACCAGGTTGTTGATAAAAAAGATGATGAGAGAAACTACCTTGAGACCTCAGGAACAGCACTTATTGCTTACGGTCTGTTAAAGGGTGTGCGCCTCGGTTACCTTCCTAAGAGATTTACCGATATCGCAATGAAGGCCTTCGACGGTATCACCGACAAGTACCTCTCAAGAAACGAAGACGGCACTCCAAAGCTTGGCGGAATCTGCCTGGTGGCAGGCCTTGGCGGTCCTCAGCACAGGGACGGATCTCTTGAGTATTACTTCTCTGAGCCCGTTGTGGAGAACGAAGCTAAGGGTGTTGCACCACTTATTCTTCTGTACACTGAGATCTTAAGACTCAGCAAATAATGACTTTTTCAAAGACAGGTATTTCGTCTAAAGGCGCATCTGCAGTAATGAATCGGCCTCCATCAAGAATTTGATCAGAGCCGTAACGTTTCCAGCTGCAGCCCTTTGGAAGGTATACCTGTCTTTTTCTTGCTCCGGCTTCAAATACAGGTGCTACCAGATACCTGTCACCGAACATATACTCATCTTCTGTCCTCCAGGCTTCCTCGTCCTCGGGGAATTCATAGAAGAGTGTACGCATGACAGGGCTGCCCTTCTCATGGGCCTGCTTCATTATGTCGCGTATATAATCTCTCATTGACTCACGGAGCTTAATGTACTTCTTACATATCTCAAGGACTTCCTCTCCGTAGCTCCAGATTTCATTGGGAGCTCCGGATCTGCAGGTTGCACCGCCGGTTTCTCCAAACTGAGGCTGGCGCGGTTCTCTGTCGCCGTGAAGCCTCATGACAGGCAAAAATGTTCCCCATTCAAACCATCTTGCAAACAGTTCCCTGAACCCGGGATCATCGGGATTACCTCCGTGGAAACCTCCGATATCCGTTGTCCACCACGGTATTCCCGCAATTCCCATATTAAGTCCCGCAGAGAGCTGATCTCTCATACAGTCAAAGCTTGAAGCAATATCTCCGGACCATACAAGTGCTCCGTATCTCTGACTTCCAGCCCAGGCGCAGCGCAGAAGATTTACAATATTCTCCTGTCCCTCAGCGCTCATACCTTCATAGAAAGTTCTGGCATATTCAACGGGATAGATGTTTCCAACCTCAAGGTCGGTCCCCATAAAATATCTGTAATTATCAAAGTCATATACGGTGTACTCAGGCTCCGCCTCATCAAGCCAGAAGGTCTTTATCCCAAGCTCATAATAGTTCTTTTTGACCTTATCCCAGAGATACTTCCTTGCTCCCGGATTGGTGGCATCATAGTGGATGGTAGCTCCCTGGAAATTCAGTCCCGTCCTGAAGCCTCTCTCTGTTCTGATAAGGAATCCCTTCTCCAGCATTTCATCAAAGTTTTCGCTCTCTCTGTCCACAGTCGGCCAGATTGAGACCATGAGCTCCGTCCCCATGTCATTCAGCTCTTTTACCATAGCTGCGGGATCCGGCCAGTAGGTCTTATCAAACTTCCACTCACCCTGCTTTGGCCAGTGGAAGAAATCACACACGATCATATCAAGAGGAATTCCCATCTCATGGTACTTTTTTGCCACGCCCATAAGCTCATCCTGAGTCTGATATCTTAATTTGCACTGCCAGAAGCCAAGCCCGTATTCAGGCATAACGGGAACTGTTCCCGCAACCGACGCATAGGCGTTTACTATCTCTGCAGGAGTGTTGCCCACAACAAACCAGTAATCGATATACTTGGTCGCATAAGCCTCAAAGCTCATGACATTCTTGCCAAAGACAGCACGTCCCACAGCCGGATTATTCCATAGAATCCCGTACCCCAGTGACGAAACAGCAAAGGGCACACTGGCCTGAGAATTTCTGTGGGCAAGCTCAAGATCGCACCCCTTCAGCTCCAGACTCCTTTGCTGATACTGTCCCATTCCGTATATCTTTTCATTGTCATCAAGGGACTCAAAGCGCATTGTCACATGATAATCCCCTGCCACATTGGGCCTGAACTCTCTGGCCTCCACCTCAATGGAGCTGCACTTCGGATCCGTTATATCTCTTCTGTTTCTCCAGTATTCCTCGAAGACTTTAGTGCCGTCTTCCTTGCATATAACTATCTTGCCGCCGTTTGACACAGATAGACTGAGTGCTCCGTTTTTGAGCACAGCGCCTGTCTCTGTAATCTCTATATCCGCCTTTTCACTTTGCGGAATCGTAAGTGCCCAGTCAGTATCAGGCATCGCACCCTGCTTGGTTGCCCTTACTCTTACTGCATTCTTCCCCCATGCTTCAATCCACAGCTCTTCCGCATCGTAGTGATATACAAGTCTCTTGCCATCAACCCTCAACATATGTTTTACCCCTTTTCGTACAGCCAGACGCGCATTTCATTGCGCCCTCTGTTTGCCCATGCATAATACGGTATCATCCTGATCTTCACAGGTTCAGTAACAGCCTCCCCGGACTTTCTGTAAAGGCCGCCCTGTCCGGAGATTGCAGTTCTGAAGCCGTCTGCCTCGATAACCCCGACACCTTCCAGCAGTTCGTCATGCCATTTATACTCAAGCTCCGAAGTCTTTGGAAGGCTCAGAAGATGAAGGTTCTCTCCGTTATCAACTCCCTCTGCGCAGAACACCTGAGGTCCTCTTGTAACGCTCACCTTATCCACATCCTCCGAAACCAGCGGATTTGCATACCATCTGCTTGGAGTCATATCAAGCAAAAGTGTCACAACTGTTTCGCCGCTTTCCGCTTCGATATACCAGTAGCCGCTTTCTGCAGTAATATCAGCCCCGGCTCCGTTTACTTCTGCATGAGTATTTTCAGACCATCCCGGAATCCTGATGCCGACTTTTGCTGCCGCCGATCCTGTATTGTTTATGGTAAAAGAAATCCTTCCATTCCTCGGGTAATCGGCGTCGATTTGAACAGTCAGCTTCCCTCCTGTATATTCCTTCTCCATCCTTGATTTTATAAAGAGATTTGCAAGGACTGTATCGCCCTTATCCGTGTAGATGTAATCCTCAACAGATGCCAGCAGTCTTGCAAGATTAGGAGGGCAGCACGCGCATCCCAGCCAGTCGGGACGAACTATCTTAACATGGCTCTTTGTCGGATCTTTTTCTGACTTCTCGGGAACAACCTCCAGCGGATTAACATAGAAAAAGTGCCTTCCGTCCAGCGCCATTCCTGAAAGTGCGGTGTTGTAGAGAGCTCTCTCCATAACATCCCCAAATTCGCCGTTTGAATCAAGCCTCAGCATCTGTCTTGCAAAGAAAATAAGTCCTATTGATGCACAGGTCTCGCAGTACATTGTGTCATTGGGAAGATCATAGTCCAGGGTAAAAGACTCTCCGTTCACCGTAGAGCCGATTCCTCCTGTGATATACATTCTCTTATCAACTATATTTCTCCAGATTCTCCTGCAGACTGCCTCAATGTCTTTATTGCCTGTAGACGCAGCAACGTCGGCCAGTGCCGTGCACATATATACAAGTCTTACAGCATGCCCTTCTGCGCTGTCCTGCTCAAGGATAGGTGCGTGTATCTGGAAATAAGTAAGTGGTGCATTGTAAAGTCCCCCAATTGCAGGCTTACCTGTATCTTCTCTGAACTGTCTTTTGAAAAAGTCAGGATCCTGCCCCCTCTGAAGCAGGAAGTACTCAGCCAGTTTCATGTAGCGCTCACAACCGGTCAGGTGATAGAGCCTCATAAGGCCTATCTCAACTTCCTCGTGTCCGTCGCAGCCGTGGATCTTGCCATCCTCAGGGCCAAAGACAGAGTCAATATGATCAGCCAGCTTTACAGCTATATCTAGTGCCTTCTTGCTTCCGGTCACCTGATTATATGCGACTGCTGCCTCTATAAAGTGGCCGGCGCAGTACAGCTCATGGCTCTCTCCAAGGCGTTTGTACTTGTGGTCAGGCTCCATAATGGTGAAGTACGTATTGAGATATCCGCTCTTTTCCTGGGCTTCTGCTATTAAATCAACCACTTCGTCTGTGATCTTTTTGAGGTCCTCATCAGGATGTTCTTTTAATGTATATGCAGCTGCCTCCAGCCACTTGTAGACGTCACTGTCCTGGAAAACCCAGCCGTAGTGTTCTCCCTTTGTCCTGCCGGCAGCTATCTTGAAGTTCTCGATGGCATGACTCTTCTCACTGGGGATAGAGGCATCATTTCTTTCCTTCTCAATCTTTATGTCTATGTCGTCATTTAATACCTTCCACTGATATGGAATCATTCTGGTCCTGACAAGCTCTTTGTACCTGCTAAAAAACGGATCGTTAATTACAGTCTTCATTCCCCAACTCTCCTAAGCGTTTTCTTTTGATTTTACTATATTAAGTACGGGCAGAGATAGTTCTCTGCCCGCAAAAATCATTGCATTTTCATCCATTTAAATTTTGTATTGACAGGTTAATTTCCAAGTATTGAATCGATTGTTGTCTGAGCCTCTGCTGCCGCAGCATCCGGAGCGCTCTCACCTGTGATAACTTTGTTGAATGCAAGTGAAATAGCATCTGAAATGTCAGGCCACTCAGGAAGAGGTCCTCTTGCATTTGCGTACTTCATCTCATCAACGAATACCTGATAAACTGCATCACCCTTGAACTGTGTCTCTGCGATCTTGGAATCTGATGAAATGTATCCCATGTGATCCATCATGTAAAGACATGTCTCACCGCTTGTAGCATACTGAAGGAATGCAATTGCTGCCTCCTCATTGCCTCCTGCTATAACTGCGTAGTTCTCTCCTCCAAGACCTGATGCCTGCTGCTTGTCCTGAGGAATTGGTGCAACGTTCCAGTTAAGATCCGGAACTTCTTCACGCATTGTAGGAATCTGCCATGTTCCGTTGATCATCATTGCAAGGTTTCCTGAAATGAACTGGTTCATTGTATCGCCCTGTGTCCAGTTGATTGCTTCCTTAGGGAATGCTCCTGACTCAACAAGACTCTTTTCAAACTCAAGTGCCTTGATTCCGCCCTCAGAATTGATCTCATATGAAGTCTGGCCTGTTGACCATACCCAAGGAAGGAAGTTAAATGTTCCCTCTTCGTTCTGAAGTGCACAGTGTGCAAAGCCGTATACATTTCCCTTTGTTGTCTTCTTAGCTACGTCAAGAAGCTCGTCCCAGGTCTTGGGTACTTCGCAGCCCGCATCCTTAAGCATGTCTTCGTTGTAGAAAAGAACAAGGTCATTACTTCCGAAAGGAACACCGTAAAGTCTTCCGTCCAGTGTACAGGAATTTACAGGTCCGGGATAATATGAGCTGACGTCGAATCTGTCTGTTATATCTGCAAAAATTCCCATTGCAGCGTATGAAGCGTGATCAGGATTATCAAGAATAACAATATCGGGAAGTTCTCCAGCCGAAGCTCCTATGGAGAGCTGTTTCTTGAAATCCGCAAACGGTACGTATTTAGCCTGAACCTTGATGTTACTCTGCTGGTTGTTGAACTCCTGTATGATATGATCAAGAGCTTCCTGATGTCCTGCAGTCTCCCAGTAATACCATATTGTTACATCACCTGAAGCATCATCGGATGCAGGAACAGGATCTGCCTCTTTGGCTGTGGCAGTCTCTGTCTTAGTCTCACTCTCCCGTGCTGCTCCTTTTACCCCCGAATCAGCTGTGTTTGCTGCTCCGCAGCCTGCCATCAAGGATATTGCCATTACGGCGCTAAGTACTGTAGCCAATAACCTCTTTTTCATGTGTCCCTCCTTATTGTTCGGTACATTATAAGTTTTGCTTACAATGGAATTATCTCCCATAAATAAGGAGTAAAAAACTCAACAAAACTTAAAAAGGATGAATTTTCTAATCTGTTTTTTTCTTGAGCGGAATATCGATGACAATACGGCTTCCTTTATCCATATCGGGAACCGCTCTCATTTTTCCGTCTTTCCCGTAGTACATCTCAAGCCTTGTCACCACGTTGCTGATACCGATATTTGTATTGCCCTTTAGCGTCTCAAAATCGCGCCTGTTGATCTTCTCAATAACCTCAGGATCCATGCCCTTTCCGTTATCTTCTATTACAATCTCCAAAGATCTGTCATTGCAGCTTACATAAACCTTGAGCTCTGCATCCTCCTGCTCGGGAGTAAATCCATGCTTGATGGCGTTTTCTACAAACGGCTGAAGGAGCAACTTATGCACTATAGCATTCTGTGCATCGGGCTCAACAAATGCGTTATAAGAAAAGCTGTTCTTGACCCTGTACTGCTGCAGGTAGATATATTTCCTCAGCCACTCCATCTCGTCCCTGATGGTGACTTCTCCGTTGCTGTTTACAATAGCATAGCGCAGGATGTTGGCAAGGGCGCTTATTGCATTGCTGATATCGTACTCGTCCTTATCTATCGCCATCCAGTTGATGGTATCAAGCGTATTGTACAGAAAGTGCGGATTTATCTGTGCTTCCAGCGCAGCAATCTGAGCTTCCTGCTGGTTCGTCAGAGCCACGTTGAGCTTTTTCATCATGTCGTTAAAAGCATCTGCTATAGTCTCAATCTCCGCCGGCATCGCCTTGTCTTTTTCCGCGCGGACAGACAGATCGCCGTTTCTTGCCTGCTTCATTCTGCCTGTGACGTAGTTGACTGACTTAACAAGATTTGCCGAAAGACCTGTGGACATCAGGACAACAACCACCATCACCAGGACTCCGACAACAGCAATAAGAAACAGCTGTCTTCTCTGAAGTCTTGTAAGCTCCGACAGGCTTGTGACATTTACAACATCCCAGGAGAGCTCATCGTCGTGCATGAGAAATACCGCAGCCTCTTTGGCCAGCTGAGGATAGTTTTTATGTAAAAAGAGCTCGTAGTCGGAAAGTCTCTTTTCATCTGAGCCGGACGCATCCGTAACAGGTGTTCCGATGACTTCCGATTCATCTCCAAAGGTGACTATCTGTCCTTTATCATCAACAAGGAAATTAAAGATTCCCGTATCATCACTTGAGCTTAAGCATATGTCTTTGAGGAAATCCTCGTCCACGCTTATGATAACGACTCCGCAATCCTTGGTAAGACTCTTGTAATCGATTATCCTGTGGGCTATGTGAAAGAGGTAGTAATCCTTTTTGGCAAAGTTTGTTCCGAATTCCGTGGGATAAACATGCACTCCGTTATCCCTTGAAATATCCATATAAAGCTCATCCTCGGTCTTGCTGAAATTATCCATCCAGGAGCTCTTATACGTGGCGGGAGTCATCTGCTCATACGTCACAAGCTCTCCCCCCGGCGTGATAACGGATACTGCCCTGATATAGTCCTTGGTATAAAGGAGCGAACTCATAAACCGTCTCATCTGGTTTACAGCCACAGCTTCGTTTGTGCCCTCGTCTATCTCAAACACCCACTTTACCATGTTGTCGTCGGTGTAGAGCTGATAAAGCACATCCTCATATGCATCCAGGGAAATGTTCAGATTATTATCCAGCTGTTTTAAGCTGCTCTTAGACATCATCTCGGTGTTCCGTGAAAGAGTCGCCGACATGCTCATATATGAAAAGACTCCCAATATAACAATAGGTAGCATGGAAGTCAGAATAAAGACCCTGATCAGTCTGTTTCGCAGGCTCGTTTTTTTCATACTCATCCCCACCCCCCAAATGAAAAATCAGAGGATAATATCTCCTCTGATTTATCATATATTCCACGGTCATTCGTTTCAAGAATTATCCTTTTACTGCTCCGTTTGTCATTCCGCTTATGATATAGTTCTGCATGAAGATAAAGATAAGTGTTACCGGTATGATAGCCACAATCGCAAAAGCAGTCAGATAGCTCCACTTGGTTCCGTATTGTCCCATGAAATTAAAGATTCCGGCTGTGATAGGTCTTTTCTCCTGATCCAGGATAAATGTCATGCCATATGCAAGGTCTCCCCAGGCATAGAGGAATGAAAAGATTGCACATACAATAACTCCGGGCTTTGCCACGGGAACAAGTATCTTCATAAATGCCATCATCCTTGTGCACCCGTCAATGTAGGCAGCTTCCTCCAGGGCTTTTGGTATTGATGCAAAATAGTTTTTCAGTATCAGTACGGAGAAAGGGATTCCGATGGTTGCATCTGCCAGAACAGGAGCCCACCAGGTATTGTAGATCTTCATATTCCTGAACATTATGAACATCGGGGTTAAAAGAACCGATACCGGCAGCATCTGTGTTACCAAAAATCCCAGGAGCATTGCTTTCCTTCCGACAAACTTATATCTCGCAATGGCGTAAGACGCAGGAACCGCCAGGACTACTGCAATCAGCATAGCGCCTGTCGAGATCACAAAACTGTTAAAGAACGACTTGAACATGTTAAAGTCACCGTTCTCTATCTGAGCCGCATAAGACTTGGTGTTTAGTTCATGCGGATACCATGTCGGCGGTATCATGAATATTTCTTTTTCCGTCTTAAAAGATGTTATAAGTGTCCAGAACAATGGGAAAAGAAGCAGTACCAGGATCACCACCGATACGATGCATAAGATTACATTGCTCTTTCCTGTTATTTTCTTCTCGTCCATCAGTCTTCCTCCCCCTGCATTGTAATCTTCAGATATAACAGTCCCACAAGAAACAGTATCAGGAACAGTACGTTTGCAACTGTCGATCCCTTGCTGTACTGGAACAGATCAAAGGAAAGCTTGTAGGAATAGGTGGAAAGAAGATGCGTCGAATTAACAGGTCCGCCTTCAGTCATAACATAAACAAGATCGTACACCTTGAAGGTGTAGATAAATCCAAGGACCAGCACCGACTCAATGGTTGGCCGAAGGAGCGGAAGCGTTATCTTTATCAGCTGCTGCCATCCGTTTGCGCCATCGACCGATGCGCTCTCATAAAGCTCCTGAGGTATAGTGGTAAGACCTGTTGCCAAAAGAATTGTGTTAAAAGGAATTCCTATCCAGACATTGGCTGCAACCACCGCTATCATAGCCGTCCTCGGCGTCGTCAGCCACTCAACGTTGTTCTGAATGAGATGCAGGCACTTTAAGATATAATTGATGATTCCGACATCTGTGGAGAACATGAATTTGAACATCAGCGCAGTGACCGTCATCGGCATCATCCAGGGTATCATGGTAAGACCTCTGACTGTCTTTGCAAATGTGAAGTTCTTATTGAACAAAAGAGCCAGTAAAAATCCGATAAGGAACTGGAATATCAGGCAGTAGATGGTGAACTTTAAGGTGTTTCCCATCGCCTTTCTGAACACCTCATCCCCGAATATCTGCATATAATTGGTAAATCCAACGAAGTGCTTCTGCCCGTGGACAAGGTTTTTTACCGATACATCCTGAAAGCTCAGAATCAGGTTACTGAGTATCGGATACCCGACAAAAACCAGCATATATAAAAATGCAGGAAGAATGAACAACAATCCTGCATTTTCATATCTGAAAAATTCTTTTACTTTTTTCATCTTCTTCCCCTTTTCAATATCTCTTTTTCTAAATAATACCTTGGGAAAAGAGATACCAAAACACGAGAAATCTGAAAAAGGTGGAAAATTCTAATGTGGTTTTGACATCACTTCAAAGACTTTCTGTACTCGGCAGGAAGCATGCCTGTAACATCCCTGAAGACTTTGCTGAAGTACTTGGGATCGGAATACCCGACTCTCTCTGCTATCTCATAGAGTTTCATACCGGTTCCCACCAAAAGTTCTTTGGCTTTGCCGATACGGTAATTTCTGATATAAGTGCTGAAGTTTTCTCCGGTCTCCTTGTGGAACTGGGTCCCGAGATACTCCGGTGTGATTGAGAGCCTCTCTGCGATCTCATCCAGAGTTATTCCGGTGTGATAGAATTCATGGATCATACTCTTGGCGCGTTTGACCGTGAGAGTCTCCGTATCGGAAGTAACCTCTGTCACTGTCAGCATATCTATAATATCGCTGCAGACAGTCAAAAGCTCTGATCTCAATTTGGCATTCATGATGCTATCCAAAAGCTTTTGCTGCTGGAGCTCAGCTACTCTCTCATTTCCTATGTCCTTGGCTATCTCGATCACCGACCAGATAAATCTGACAAAGCACTCTTTGATCTCCCTCGGGTCATAAACTTTTCCGTCATGGAAGCTCTCCTCAAATTCATCCATCAGTTTTTTCTCCAGCGCAAAATCTGATGCACAGATGGCTGTCTTCATTCTGGCCTCAAGGTCCTGCGGATAGACACACAATGATGTCTGCACCTGGGTGATCTTTGGATAGGATATCAGGACGTCTTTTTCAAAAGAGATATTCCAGTCCATATAGGGATACAGATCGTTTATACCCTTGCTTATACCGTCCAGGCCAGCACACTCTGTAAATCCCATTGCCGAACTTCCCTGCAGCTTGTGCAGAAGCTGAAACTGGATCCATCTCTCAAAGTCAGTTGCACTGTTATACTTATAAACTATTGCTATCAGTGATTTTCTGTACTCCATATCAAGGATCAGATAGTTTATGCCTTCGTAAAAAGAGAGCGAGTTCGACAGCTCTTTTTGCTCTCTCTGCCACCGGCTCTCATACTGATTTCCGAGATAGTCACACAGGATGATGAACTTCTGAGTTCCGATAATGCCGTAGTTCTTCCTGAGATACTTTTCTACTTCATCATCCGCAGTCATACGGCCGCCGATGATCTCTCGCATTACCTGATCCAGCGTTCCCACTGCCTGAGGTTTTTTTCTCTTATCCTCTTCCATCTGATGTCTGATGTTCTCAAGAGCTGTTGAAAAATCGGATATATTAAGCGGTTTGAGCAGATACTCAGTAACTCCGAGCTTCATTGCGGTTCTTGCATATTCAAACTCAGAGTACGCGCTAAGTACGATGGCCTTTATATCAAGGCCCTCATCATATATGGCCTTTAGCATTTCAAGGCCGTCCATCTCAGGCATCTGCACATCCGTTATAACAAGGTCAGGCTTTTTATCCCTGCAGACTTCAAGCCCCTGTCTGCCGTTTTCAGCCTCACCCACTATTTCATATTCATCGCCCAGTTTACTGAGAAGTTTAAAGAAGCCTTCCCTTATCCGGACTTCATCCTCAACAATAACTATCCTCATTACTTTATCCCCCATACAATTCATATTATCATGGTTGCACTAAAAAAGGAGCAGACATTTATCTGTCTGCTCCCTGTATTCCTGACCGGGGTTTTATTCTTCTGAAGGAAGCTCAACCTTGAAGTATTTAACATTGGTTGTGAGCTCTTCGGCGATCTTCTGCAGGTCTTTTGCCTGCTCAACAACAGATTCCATGGTGGAGTCAAGCTGCATAAGGGATGCACTGGTCTCCTGTGTTGAAGCCGCATTCTCCTCGGAAATACTTGAGAGCGACTCCACGGAATTCATGATATTCTCCTTATCGATGTTCATTGTATTAACAAGCTCAACAATCTGCTTGTTGCCTTCCTCTGTCTCCTGAAGAAGTGCAAGCATCTGATCGAAGGACTCACTCATCTCTTCAAGAGCTGCAGTCTCATTGGTGATAGCACCCTTGATTGCCTCAGTGAGCTCTTTATTCTTGGCAGAATAATCTGTGATGGTTGAAAGCATGTTGGTGATCTCACCTGCAAGGTTATTGGTATCTCCGGCAAGATCCTTGATGTTATCTGCAACTACCGCAAATCCCTTACCTGCTTCGCCGGCTCTTGCAGCCTCAATTGAAGCATTGAGCGCAAGGAGGTTTGTCTGGCTTGCAATGGAGATGATGGACTCAGCAGCGGTTGTGATCTGAGCAACTACATTTGCTGTCTCATTTACAGAGTCTGCAACCTGAGTAGCCATCTGATCGTTCTTCTGATCCTGCTCCTTGATCTGCTCGAGCTGCTCCTTAACCTTAGTTGACTCTTCGTAAACCTGACGGCCTCTTTCCATATTGGAATTGGCAGAATCAAGAACGTTATCTACGGAAGATCCCATGTTTACTGTGACAGAAGATGTACTCTGAACATCCTCTGCCATTGCTGTTGCACCTGTCGCCAGATCGTTAACTGCAGAACTGATATCTGTAGTTGTCTTCTGTGAGGTTGTAATGCTGTCCTTGGCAAGTTCTGCCTTGGTATTTACTGTATCAGCATGATCGATAACCTTAACAAGAGCATTTCTGAGCTCGTGTCTCATGGACTCCAGACCTTCCATGATATTCTGGAATTCGATGATCATACTGTCGGCTTTGATCTTGGTAACAAAGTCGCCTCCGGAGATCCTGTCAACATCCTGTCCCATCTTCTTGAGAGTTTTAAGGATAGCCATGATCATGAGCACTGTTATAACAAGAAGGATAACAGCAACTATGGTAAAGATGATGGCATTTATCAAAATGCCTCTCTTTACTGATACCCTGTTCTGAGTCTTTTCCTGATCAGCCCAAGTCTCTACAATATCAGTCATATTACTGATATAATCCCTTGTTGCCTGGAATTCATTGGCAAATTTCTCTACATCACCTTCACCTGTCATAGGATTATAAGCGGCTTGCCACGAATTATACTGCGAAGCAAAACTATTTGCCATATCGGAGAAAGAATCTCCGTCATCATCTCGCAGTTCCTGGAATAATTTCTGATTTTCTTTTGCAATGGCAGTTGCCGTGTTAACGCCATCAAGTGCCTGCTGTGAATTGGATTTGTAATCATCCTCATATACAGCAAGAACCTCGGCAGGTGCATACTGCTCATAAGCCAGATACTGTGTAGCTGCCAGCATAGCCTGATAGAGATCTCTGTCCGCATTTATCAGTGTTGTGCTGATGGTATACAGCTTGTTGTAGTAGAGATCTTCATCATCTTCCTGAATATTGGTCATCTTTGCACTATTAATTATAATGCTGATTATAAGCGCAAGTACAAGTACACCCGAGATTCCCATAAGGAGCACTCCAAGGGGAGCTTTAAAACCTGAACCATTCTTCTGCTTCATTCGATTACCTCCTGCATGATTAAACAAATCCACAAAAATATTGTATCTCTTTTTCTGAAAAAATATGCAGAAATAATCGTTTTTTAATAATAATTTTATATGTTTTCAAGTTTCTCTCTTATAAGATTATTGGTGCGTTCTATCTCCTCCAAAAGGTTTCTTGCAGACATTCTGATCGCGCCTGCGCTCATAACTATCACCTGTTCAATGGCATCGGAGGTTGCGACTGTAACCTTGTATTTCTTCCCGATTTCATGGGCAGCTTTCTCAATATACTGATCGGCGGTCTCAGCTTCTTTTGTATAAATAATCATAAGTCCACTCTTCTCTTCTACGTGTTCCCTTCCACCGGGAACCTTGTACGCATCAAATACCAGAAGAACCTTCTCTCTTCTGAAGCCCTGGAAATTCACAAGAGTATCGATCAGAGTGTCTCTGGCAGCTTTCAGATCATCCCTGGCAAGCGCTGCCATTTCCGGAGATGCGTAAATGATATTGTATCCGTCCACCAGAAGATATTCCTTGTACTCATCAGGATTCTGCCCCTTTGTATTCTCATACTTCTCGCGTTTTTTATTCTCGACCTCCAGGTCCCTTCTGGCTTCTTTCTCCTCGGGAGTCATGGCAGTGTATGTGGTGGCCGTTTCAACGTATCTTGGCTTAACCGCTCCGTAAGTCCTCTCGAATATTGCCTTTAATTCCTTATCTTCCATGCGAAGTCTTTCTTCTATTTCGTCAAAAGACCTCTCGCCATCATCCTGTTTTCTGAGCCTTGCCTGAAGCTTCTCCAATGCTTCCATATCAATGCTGTCAGAGAGATCAGTCTTTTTGCCGCTCCCATCGGGACTCCATCCGGAATCCACATGCATGTAGTTTCTTACTTCACTCCAATGGATAACAGTTCCGGCTCCGTGCATGCAAAAGACAGAGTCGGCTGAGTTATCAATATCAAGCTCAGGGTCATAGCTTGTTTGTTCAAGTACCTCTTCCGTATTATGGCACGGTGCATAACCGCTAAGGGTAGTGAATATCCTGCCTTCACCTCTTGTGTAAGAAGAAAGCGTTGTACTGTAATCGCCAAGACAAGCTGCCGGAACTGTTCCAGTAAGGATGGATTTTCCACCTTCAATATCAGGAGATGAGACTGTTCCGTTCATGCGCTGCATATCGCTGAGCGCTCTTCCCACGAACTCCTGGGGCAGTTCAATCCTGTAGTCAAATACCGGCTCAAGGAGGATACTGTTTGCTTCCATTAGTCCCTGCCTGATGGCGCGGTAAGTAGCCTGCCTGAAGTCTCCGCCCTCTGTGTGTTTCTCATGGGCTCTCCCTGCAAGAAGTGTGATCTTAATATCTGTGATCTCAGATCCTGTAAGGACTCCGAGATGTTTTTTCTCTGTAATATGCGTCTGAATAAGCCTCTGCCAGTTAAGGGCAAGGTCATCTGTATTGCATACGTTGTCAGTTACAATTCCGCTGCCCGGCTCACCGGGTTCCAATAACAGATGTACCTCAGCGTAGTGCCTAAGAGGCTCATAGTGTCCAACACCTTCCACGGGTGCCGCTATTGTCTCCTTATATACGATGTGTCCGGGGCCAAATCCCACATCCAGATCAAAACGACTCTTTATCAGATGTTTCAGGATTTCCTTCTGAACTTCACCCATGGTCTGAACCACAATTGACTTTGTGGACTCTACGTAATTGAGAAGAAGCATCGGCTCCTCTTCCTCCAGAGCCTTAAGTTTGCCGTATACCTGTATTGCATCGGCTTCCTCAGGAAGAATGAGAGTTGAAGAAAGAATAGGCTGAAGAACCTCTGTTACAGTCTCTCCTTCCAACGTTCCAAGGCCTTCACCGGCTCTTGTGCCCGTCAGTCCTGTCACGGCACAGATCATTCCGGTTTCTGCCTCTTTTACAGCAGTATACCTGTCTCCTGAATAAAGCCTTATCTGATCTATCTTGTCATCACCTATCTGGTCTCTGACCTTAAGGCTTCCGCTGATGATCTTCATATGAGTCAGCCTGTTGTTGTTCTCATCACGGCTGATCTTAAATACACGGGCCCCGAAAGCTTTTGAAATGCGATTTTCAGAGGTCTCATCCGATGCGGGAATATACGCTGACACCAGGTCCAAAAGCTCTTTTACCCCATCCATCTTAAGGGCAGATCCAAACCTGCAAGGGAAGCACTTTCGCGCCCTGATCAGACGAATGATGTCATTCTTATCAACAGCTCTGCCTTCCAAAAATCCCTCAAGCAGCTCATCATCGCAGACCGCAATCTCCTCCTGGGTCTCGGCATCTGAAACAGAACCGGAAAAATCCACAACATGGCTGCTAAGATCACTCTTAAGAGCAGCCATGATATCATCCTTACCGATTCCCTGAGCATCAGTCTGGTCCATTTTATTAACGAAGATTATAGTGGGAACCTGATAGTGAGACAGGAGCTTAAAAAGCACCTTGGCCTGACTGGTAACCCTGTCCGGGGCACTGATGACAAGAACTGCCACATCAAGAACCTGAAGAGTTCTCTCCATTTCCGGAGAAAAATCCGCATGTCCCGGCGTATCAAGAAGAGTGAAATTTATTCCTTCATATTCAAACATAGCCTGCTTGGAAAAGATAGTAATCCCGCGGCTTCTCTCTAATTCGTAGGTATCAAGGAAGGTGTCCCTGTGGTCCACTCTTCCCATATTTCTTATGGCTCCGGAAAGGTACAAAAGTCCCTCACTGAGCGTTGTCTTACCGGCATCAACATGTGCGAGAATGCCGATGGTTAAATTCTTATGCATACTTTTTACTCTCTGACAGGTTCTACTCCAAGCTCTGCAAGTATCTTGTGCGCGCCTTGGATCTTCTCCTTATACTTTGTTAAAAATGCTCTTCGGAGCACAGCACTCTCTTTCTCAAGGCCAAATCTCTTCGGAATGTCATAGGTTACTTCTATTATGTCCTGCGCAAGTCTGGTGGCCGCACCGGCTTCACTCATTGACATTATTCCGAACACAGCCGTCGAATATGCCTTTGAGGAAAGACATGAATCTATAAAAAAGTCAGCAAAGCCAAGAAGCTTCTCGCCGGCATCCCCATCAGGTCCAGGCATCGTAAGAACATCCAGGTTCTCTACCATTTCTCTTTTGAGCTTTCTGGAGTTAAAAAAGTTCACGCTGGTTCTTCCGACAACCTGTATCATGAGCCATGCTTTCATCTCTTCTGCATATTTATTCTCAAGTTCGTTGTTATTGTTCATACGCACCTCTCTAAATCTAGTTGCTTTGAAATCTATTATACAATATATGCGCCCGATTCTTAAAAGAATATAAATTGTAACGAAATATGGATTATTTGTGTTCGCTCAATGCTATAATTATTGGTACTAGCTTATACATTTTTTATTATGTCTTTTTGAACAGGAGATGAAAAAAATGAGTGATAATGAGGCAAAAGCATCTGCAACAACTTCTGTGAAGAAAAAGAACAAGAAGATCAGTACCAAGCTCCTTACGTACATTCTTCCTGTTGTTATCATCACGGTAGTAGCTCTGGTAGTCATCGCGGCTAATGTTTCCAAGAACAGAATGTCTGAAATGGCCACCGAAACTCTGGAGTCCTCTATCTCTAACCAGGCGGACAACATCGACGCATGGTTGAGCGATAACCTTCAGTACTTCACAACTGTAAAACACACTATAGAAAGCCAGAATCCTACAGAGGCAGAACTCGTTCCGATTCTGGATACTTACTATGGATACAACGAGAACGCTCCTAAAGGCTTCTATGTCGGAACATCTGACGGTAAGCTCTATAAAGCTACAGAATCCGACATGACAGAGAGTAACGTTCCCGGCGCCACATGGTTTAAACAGGGCCTTAGCCGTATCAGAATGGCATACGGTACAGCCTATACAAATGACGCAGGAGAGACCGTTATCAGTGCTACCGGTATTCTAAACGATGGTACCGATAATATCAAAGTCATCGGCGCAGACGTTACCCTCAATAAGATAATGATCATCGTTAACTCCGGTGTAAAGATGGAGGATGCAAGTTCATTCCTTGTAGATACCAATGACTACAAGATCCTTGCACACAGAGACAACACTGTTGTCGGCACAACGCTGGCAGACACAAACTCAAATCCTCTCCTTGCAGGAGCAGCTAAGTCAATTGTAAGCGGAGACCTTACAAGCAAAGAAATTGCAGGTAACATGGTTGCATTCAAAGAGATCCCCGGAACAGACTGGGTACTTGTATCTTATATTCCTACAAGTATCATTCTGGCTTCTGTCAATCAGATGGGAATGCTTCTTTTCACAGTTGGCGCTATCGCTATCGTACTCATTATCATACTTATGCTTTTCGTTGTAAGAAAAGTTATTGCACCACTTGGCAATATTTCAAACAACATCACATCTATGTCAGAGGGTGACTTTACAATTGATATTGATCACTCCAGCAACGACGAGATCGGTCTTATGGGAAGCAAGGTTTCAGAATTCGTTACTTCCATGAGAAACATGCTCTCGCATATCAGCCAGGAATCAGACAAGCTGCAGGAAGAGTCGGATAACTCGGACAGAGTTTCAAAGACTATGTACGAAGCTTCCCAGTCACAGGCTGAAGCAATGCAGCAGCTCAATGAAACTGTTGATCAGCTGGCTACAGCTGTTAACGATATCGCTCAGAACGCAACAACACTTGCACAGGTTGTTGCCGATACAAGAGATAACAGTGATAAAGCAAATGAAAGCATGAAAGAAACAGTCGGTATCTCCCAGAAAGGCCGCGAGGATATGGAAAAACTCAGCGTTGCCATGGAAGGTATTTCCGATGCCAACGAAAGACTTGTTGAATCCATCAACAAGGTTGGATCCGCATCTGAAGAGATCACCAACATTGTCGGCATGATCGGTGAAATCGCCGAGGAGACAAACCTCCTTTCACTGAATGCTTCCATCGAGGCTGCACGAGCAGGCGAAGCAGGAAAAGGATTCGCAGTTGTTGCTACACAGATTGCGAAGCTTGCCCAGACTTCTGCTGAGAGCGCAAACAATATTTCAGCTCTTATCGACGAGGTTCACAAGCTTATCGGAGATGCTGTAGGCCAGGCACATGCAAGTGCTGACAGCATAAAAGAAAACTCCGAACTCATTCATGTTGCTGTTGGAACATTCGACCAGATTTATAACAATATCCAGGAATCTAACGGACTTATCGAAGCCATGATTGATGATATCGAGAAGGTTGACGATGTTGCCACAAACGTAGCTGCCATCTCCGAAGAACAGGCAGCCAGTGCCGACGAGATTCTTGCAACCAGTGAAAACATGGTTGAAATGGCAAACAATATCACAAAGAGCAGCCAGGATGTTGCGGACAATTCACACGAGCTTGCATCTACATCGCAGACTCTTACATCCTATGTTCAGAAGTTTAAGATTTAAGGAGGCATGGAATATAATGAGGAAAACAAATATTAAAAAATTATTTGCATGTCTTTTGACAAGTATACTTTTGGCAGTTGCCATCATGGGATGCGGAAGTTCATCCGGTGGCGGAGGATCGACATCAGGTGGCGGAGTAAAGGTTTACTTCTCAACCATAACTCTTGATAACTTCAAAACACTGGTTATGAACGGCGTAATTGATGCCGGTGCCAAAAACGGAGTTACAGTAGATTGCGGAGAACCCTGTGATACAGTAGATGCTCAGGTAGCTCAGATCTCACAGGCAGCCAAGAGCGGCTATGATGTTATCATCTGTAATCCCGTCAATGCCGATACAGCACTTCAGCTTGAAGTTGCAGCTGGCGGCATTCCTATCCTGTTCACGAACACAGAGCCCGATGCAGCATATCTGAAAGCTGATAAATACATGTATGTTGGTAGTTATGAAGTTGATGCGGGAATGATGCAAGCTGAATATGTCTGGAACAAACTCGGTAAGCCTTCAAGCATTAACATCTGTCTCTTCTCCGGTCAGCCCGGACATCCGGCTGCACTTGGAAGAACAAAAGCCGTTAAGAAGTACTTCAAACAGCAGGGTGTAAATGTAAACTTTGCGTTTAACGATACAGCTTACTGGAATACTCAGAAAGCTTGCGATGAGTTTAAACTCTTCTTAAAGACAAACCAGCCTTATGACTGCGTTATCTGCAATAATGACGACATGGCACTCGGCGTAGTTCAGGCAATGCAGGAGCTTGGCATGGATCCTCAGGCAGTTCCGGTTGTTGGAGTCGATGCAACAGTTGCCGGCTGTGAGTCTATCCTTGCAAACGGAATGCAGTTCACAGTACTTCAGGATGCCGGCGCTCAGGGTGCTGCCTGCGTAGAAACAGCCATCGCCATCGCCAAGAAAGGCACAGCTGCTGATGTTACGGGTGTTACCTCAGACGGTCTCTATGTATGGGTTCCTTTCTCACCTGTAGATAAGTCCAACGCAGCAAACTACAAGTAATTCGTATTACATAACAGTTCTAACGACTGTCATATTATTCATTTGATCCCCTTTGGCGTCTCACCATTCTCGCAGGAAGCGAGACTTGGTGAGGCGCTTTTAATATACGAATCACAGCAGATCTATCAGCCCCTGAATTCCCTTCTGCTCATATATCTTTCTGTAATATGAAACCTCATCCTTGATGATGAGATCGATCTGCTTCATTCCAAGAAGCTCTACAGGAGCCTTGTCATCTGTCATTATGTGGCCTTTTCCAACATAATTCTGCCCTGTACTCATGACCTTCTGCATCATTGCAGTAAGGTCTGGATTCTCCTCCATGTTTGCATTAGTTCCGAGTCTTACCATGAAATCATCCGCGTCTGTTGCAAAGAGTTCCTTATTAGTTGCATTCGGAACATCTACAACCGTCACGTTATTAAACACATGGCTGATAGTATCCGCAAGATAAGTGTTGATGCTTGCTTCCCCTGCATCAGTCTCCCCATCAAATCCTTCATCACTGTACATGTTCATGTTTACGACCATAACTCCGCCTGGAGCCAGATGCTCCTTAACCATGGTAAAGAACTCAACCGAAGACATCTGGAAAGGAATTGTGATGTCCTGATATGCATCAACCATGATCACATCGTACAGATCCTTGTCAGCAGCAAGATATGCTCTACCATCATAGGTTGTAACCTTGGCATCTTCAGGAAGCTGGAAATACTTATGAGCAAGATCGGTGATCTTGTCATCAATCTCAACTCCCTCAACATTTACATTGTCAAAATATCTTGAAAGCTGAGTAGCGTAGGTTCCGGAGCCCATGCCCAGGATAAGCACGTTACAGTCCTCTCCTGCTGCCTGTTTTTCTTTGACTCCTGCCATATACGGTGCAGCCAGCGCATAATCATAATACATTCCGGTAAGCGCTCCGTCCTTGATGAGAATGGACTGAACACCGAAAAGGACATTTGTTGAGAGAATCACGTTTCTGTCTGTCTCCTTGACCTGAAGATAGTTGTAAACCGACTCACCTTCGTAGGTAAGCCCGCTCTCCCAAAATGCAAAGCTGGTATTGTGGCCAAAAGCGATGCAAAGTACAAAAACCAGGATACCAGCTATGATCCTCGTCATATCACTTTTGGCCAGAGATTTTTTTCCTTCAGCCGGGCTTAAAAAATATACTACAACAAGCGCAAGTAAAACGCCTGCAAATATCAGGAATGTCACTGCAGTTCCTACCGCAGGAATGGTAACAAATGTGGGAACGAAAGTACCGATGATGCTTCCTACTGTGTTTGACGCACCAAGTGTTCCGATTATCTTACCGTTATCGTCAAGTGAGTCCGTTGTGTACTTGGCAAGAGACGGTGTAACCGTACCAAGCAAAAAGAGCGGAAATACAAACACCACCATACATGCTGCAAAAGCAGCGATCACTAAAAAGTTGCTGTTTACAGTAAAGATGATAAGTGCAGAAATACCGATAATAATGTACTTACCAACCACCGGTATCAGGCCGATCCAGATAGCTGCAATAAGAATCCTTCTGTACAGTTTGTCAGGATTCGGATCCTTGTCCGCCTTTCTTCCACCGTAGATATTTCCCAGTGCCATGGCGATCATAATGGTTCCGATGATAATTGTCCATACGATCTGTGATGAGCTGAAATACGGCGCCAAAAGCCTCGATGCCCCCAGTTCCACTGCCATAACGGACATTCCGGCAAAGAACTCCGTCAGGTACAAAAACAATTTGTTCTTTAAAATACTTCTGTTGTTCAAAACAATAACCTCCCCCTGATTTGGGATAATCTTTCCTCGAATATTTATACCATATTTGAAGTCTAATTAAAACCTGCGCAGCCCAAGTATTATAATAGAATTAACAACATTCAAAGGGGGGCAAATATGAAAACAGGTTCAAAGACAAATCCCGCAAAATTCTGGATACTGGTATGGCTTCTGGGTCTTGCCGGACAGCTGTGCTGGAACATTGAAAATCAGTGGTTTAACACCTTCGTGTACGCCAAGATTGCCAAGGATCCCACCATAATATCCTGGATGCTTGCAATATCCGCTCTTGCCACCACTGTCTCAACATTCCTCTTCGGTTGTATCTCCGACAGAAAGGGCAATCGTAAGACCCTCATCTCGCTGGGATACATTTTCTGGGGTGTTTTCACTATTCTCTTCGGAACAACAGAGTTTTTGGGCAAAAGAAATAGCGACACAGCAGCTTTTGTCGGAATAGCTTTCGCTGTTATCGCTGCCGATGCCATAATGAGTTTCTTTGGTTCCATGGGCAATGACATTGGTTTTAATGCCTGGATAAACGACCACATGACACCTGAAAACTCCGGTTCTCTTGGCGCCGCCCTGGCAGTTCAGCCTGTTATCGGTACCATCGCAGGAACCGTTCTCGGCGGATTATTAGTCGGTGCAAACGACAACTACATGCGCCTGTTTGTTGTGATCGGCGGAAGCGTGATCGTTCTTGGACTTGTATCTCTCTTCGGAATGAAAGATGTCGAAACTCTGCGTCCATCAGTAAAAGGCAGCTTTGGTCAGCAGTTCTTTTCCATATTTAATGTAAAAGAATATTTAAAGCACCGCGAGCTTGTTTTCGTAAACCTTATGCTGGCTGTCTACTTTATTTCATTTAATGTATACTTCTCGCACCTTGGAAACTTCATGATCTACTATCTCGGTTTCACAGCAGATACCATGGGTCTTATTGAAGGCGTGGGACTTTTACTTGCCATGTTCACATCAATTCCTGCCATCAGATTC
Source organism: Butyrivibrio sp. XPD2006 (assembly GCF_000420865.1). Classification (GTDB taxonomy): domain Bacteria; phylum Bacillota; class Clostridia; order Lachnospirales; family Lachnospiraceae; genus Butyrivibrio. The sequence continues at coordinate 60,785 of NZ_ATVT01000005.1, read as the reverse complement.
ATACGTAATGACAAGTCCTCTTTGATCATTCTGTTTGCGGTTGTGATAAACGCTATAGGCCTTCTTGTTATAGGTCTTCTGGTTTCTCCTGAAAACGTAAATCCTTCTACCATCTGGAATCCCGTGCTCCTTATCGGGGTCCTCCTTGTGGGCATCGGCTACATTCTCTTTCTGCAGACAATTACCGTCTGGTCAAAGAGGCTCTATCCCGAGGACGCCAGAGGCCAGTTTGAGGGAATTCGCATCATCTTCTACGTACTGATTCCCATGGTAGTTGCACCTCTCATATCAAACCCGATCATCAAGAACAATGGTGAGATCATCGATGAAAACGGCTTTACTGCTTATCTTCCCACGAATACGCTGTTCCTGGCAGGCGTTGTCATCGTGCTCCTCACCCTAATCCCTCTCTGGGCTGCAAATAAAGCACATAAGTAATTTTTTATCCTTCTTTAAGTTTGGATTTAGGTTGCCATGCCATAATGAGTCCAGAAAGAGAGGGAAACTAAAATGATTAAAAAAGATAAAATTACCACAGCCCTTATGACTGTATTCTTTGTAACAGCACTTACACTTACAGCATGTTCTTCATCAAATGTAAGCGACATGCTTTCATCAACAACCGCAACTGAATCTACAACCGACACAACAGAGCCTTCTTCGGGAAAAGAGCTCTCAGAATCCGTAACGAATACACAGGATGAAAATCTTTCTTCCTCATCAACATCAGCAAGTTCAGATACACTGATCGATACTTCAGATCTCTTTTCCGAAAGAGACCTTGAACAGGAAGCTGATCTGACAGATGCTTACTATATGACACTTGAAAGCGGTGAAAACATCAGCATCACTCAGGAAGGTGTATATGTAATCAGCGGAACAGCAACTGATGTTACCATAACCGTTGAAGCTGCGGATACAGATAAAGTGCAGATTGTACTTGACGGAGCAAGCATTACAAACACAACTTCACCTGCCATCTATGTAAAGAGCGCAGACAAGGTATTTGTAACAACTGACGGAACCAGCACTCTCAAAGTCACAGGCACCTTTACCGCTGACGGAACAACAAACCTTGATGCAGTTATCTACTCAAAATCAGACCTTGTCCTCAACGGAACAGGAACACTTAACATTGAATCATCAGCCAACGGAATTTCAGCCAAGGACGATCTCAAGGTCACAGGCGGAACCTACAATATCACAGCAACAGAAGATGCTGTTGAAGCAAATGACTCCATAAGGATCTACGATGGAACATTTGATATAACAAGTAAAAAAGATGCTTTCCACAGCGAGAATTCAGATGACAACACTCTTGGCTATGTATATATCCAGGGCGGAACATTCAAGATAAATGCCACTGACGATGGTATTCAGGCTACAACAGTCCTCATGATAGACGGCGGAACTTTCGACATCACTGCAGCTGAAGGTCTTGAAGCAACTTACGTTCAGCTCAACGACGGAACTATAACAATCGAAGCTTCTGATGACGGAATCAACGCAACTCAGAAGAGTACAGCTTATGATGTTGTGATCGAAGTAAACGGCGGCGACATCACTGTCAACATGGGTGCCGGAGATACCGATGGTTTTGACGCCAACGGAAATATCTACATCAACGGCGGAACAATCTCAGTTACCGGAAACTCAGCCTTTGACTGGGACGGCGAAGCTCAGTTAAATGGCGGAACAGTTACAGTAAACGGCGAAGAAGTGACAGAGCTCACCAACCAGATGATGGGTGGCATGGGCGGATTCGGCGGAGGCCGTGGCGGCATGGGCGGACAGATGCCGAATGGCGAGATGCCTGAAGGCTTTGATGGCCAGATGCCCGAAGGCGGTCAGATGCCCGAAGGCGGTCAGATGCCTGAAGGCGGTCAGATGCCAAACGGCCAGTTCCCCGGCGGCGGAAAAGGCGGCAGAATGAACGGCCAGATGCCAAATAACCAGAACACAACAGAAAGCAGCTCCGAAAACAGTCAGGGCTGATCTTCCGGTCACACACTAAAAAACCAAAAAAAAGGTAGAATCAGTAACTGCATGTACTAATTCTACCTTTTTTTCGTATATCTTATTCAATTTATTGATCAAGCTGTTCTAAGAAGACCGATGGCTCCTACGATCAGCAGAATCGGCAGTGCTATAAAAGCAAATCCGTATGCAACCATTCCCACAAGAATGAATGGAAGGAACACAATGTAGAACATGAATTTCATCACGCCCCAGGTTGCTTTGAATGCGAATTTAAGCAGTCCGCCGAAGATCATGAAGAACAAAACAAAGAATATGATTGTCATCATATGCGTTCACCTCCTTTTTGTTTTCTCCAGGTTCCTATCTGTTGATATGAGTTTACTTCCACAAGGCGCAAACAAAAATATCCGTTTTGGAGAAAATCGGGAGGTTATTTTTCTTTTGAAGAAAATGAGTCACCGGGGACGTTTCAGTTTGACTCATTTTTTATTTCTCAAATACATTGTTATTTATGACCACATAATAAGCTCCGTCAGTATCCACATACCCGACGTGCTCATCACTGCCGGCAAAATAGATCATACTTCTGACATTTGTGGCAACTGTAGTCTTTAAAGATCCGTCCTTATTCATACTGATGAGCTCTCCGTTACAGGTGTAGTAGCATTTCTCAAAGATCTCATCCCACAGCACTTCGTCATGGTTTTCATCACCGCAATCTGCCATGAAAACATCCTCTTCACCCTCTTTAAAATAGTAGAGTTTGAAGTCATCACCGCTTTGATCATATTCATATTTTTTCATGAATCCGTCATAAAAATCATCTACATAAACAACAGAATTCAATACTGAATACTGCTCAACAAGAACTGTACTCTTAACCTCTCCGAACTCATACACGGCTTTATAAATGCTGTCGTCATGCTCATATATGCAGGTTGGCCCATCTATAGTCATTGCATATTGAGCTGCATAACCATTATCCCTAAGCTGCATTGCCAATGTGCAGTCTTCGTTCAGGCAATAGCCTTCCCGCCCGCCATTAATGATCACTGCATCTGCAAGATTATCTGCATCAACAATTGCACTGTGCCTGTATTCATCAGTATAATCTGCCTCTGCATCTACAATGAGTATCTCGCATGTGCTATCCATGCTTACAAGTTCCACCGGTTCATCAAGTTCCGGAGCATAATACCACGCCTTCTTATTGTCTGTATATACTATCTTCTCACAGGATCTGTTCACATATTTGTAAGATATATGATCCTTGGATAGTCTTTTTACCTCTCCATTGCTGTAGCAGTACAGACCGTTATCATTACCCGAATAGATTTCATAGTATGCTGTATTACCATCGTTGGAAACTGCCACAGGTGAGATCATTCCATTTTCTCCGCCATCAATGACCGTTCCTTCTTTTCCGATGCCGCCTATGATTGCAACTTTTCTGTTTTTCTCCGCGTAGTCATTATAGATTATAGTCTTTCCGTCAGGAGAAAGACATGCCTTGTAACATGCATCAGAAATCAGCGTCTCTTCACCGGTCTCTATATCATACAGCATCAGGCCTGTCGAAGAGGAACTGTAATAAACCTTTGTACCGTCATAGTTTATACCTGCATATGAGACATTACTTGCTATCTGTTTATATGACAGATCCGCTTCTATCAAAAAGCAATTGTCATTGCTTAAAATAACTCCGTGTTTTCTGTCTCCGTCAAAAAAGACATTGATCCCCAGACCATAATTCAGATGAAAATTAGTCAGAACCTCTCCCGCATCATTAAAGATATACTCAAGACTCTCGTAGAGCCTGTTACCGGCTCCGGACTTTCTATCCGGTTTGGCCTCCACAATTTCAATTCCGTTTTCCCTCTCCGGGTAAACTACCTCTTCCGGAACATTTTCAGGCACTACATCCGGATCGGGCGGAGTCAGATTTATTCCCAGTGTCTCCTCAGTCTTATCTCTGGCATCACTAGCCACATCGTCAATTCTTTCCGCTGCCACCGGATTAAACGTCTTAAGGAATCTGTATCCCAAGAACATTGAACCTGCCATAACCGTGAGCATAACTATTGTTGTCAAAAGACCTCTAAGAAAATTACTACCTTTTTTCATCCTAATCTATCACCTTCATCCCCGTAGTAAATGCGAAAGGATACATGAATATCTTCTCGTCTCCGGAGTCAAACTGTACTGTAAATTTTGTGGGTATATCATCGTCATCCCACCTGACATCTATGATCGTGCCCTCGCCGTATCTGCTCTGGCTTATCCTCTCACCTATTACAAGGTTCTCAGGCACACCCTTTTCATCCTCAACCACCTTCTTTTTCTTAAGAAGAGGCGTTGGCTTTAGAAGCACATTCGCTGCCTTTTTCTTTGGCTTCTTTTTCTCGCTCTCAGGCTTATCTTTTGTCTTACTCATCTCAGAGACAAATATAGACGGCGAGTCGGAATACTTCAGGATATACAGATTGTCTTTTGCCCTGGTCATGCCAACGTAAAAGATCCTTCGCTCTTCCTCGTAGTCCTGCTTCTCTTTGGGTGTTGCCTTCTTGAAGTTTATCACCTTACCCGGAAGCGCACCGTTTATGACATCCATCAGATAGACGGTATCGTATTCAAGGCCCTTGCTGGAGTGGATCGTGGACAGGATAAACCTGCTCTTGTAGTTCGGCTTTTCCTCAGTAATGGTCTGCCTCAGCACATCAAGCCTGTTAAGGAACCCTTCGATTGTCGGCTCGTTTTTTGCAAGACACTCCAGTATAAAGAGCTTTCCCGAATCCATATTGTTATCACTGAGATACTCGCCGTAACCCATGTACTTATCAAGCCTGTTAACAGCCTTGTAGGTCGACTCTCCTGCCATGTTTCTGAAATGTGTTCTGAGCGCCCTGACATTGCCGAGAACTCTTTTGCCCAGATCTGCGTACTCAGCTGTATCCAGAATTCCTATATGCCTCTCATCTGCAATACGGCACATGTTCTCCGCATCCGGCTTTCTGAGAAACGTCTGGAACTTGAAGTAAATCTTCATGAAAAGCTCCGGATCGTAGGGGTTTTGGCTGAACCTGAGCATGTTCACGACATCAACTACCACACGATGAGTAAAGAAAGCCATGTCGGCGCTCTTGATCCTGTAAGGAACATTCTCACGCAGACACAGGTCCACCAAAGGAAGCACGCTCTCATTATCACGGTACAAGACAGCCGTCTGTGACTTAAGGTCCTGTGCCACCTCCAGCAGATACTTGTATTGATCCCTCCTGCTGCCAAGCGTGATAAAACCGACATCCGACTGTTCATCCCTGGTAGCCTTCATATGCTTTTCGTGGCGATTAAAGTTCTTTTGAATAAAGACATCAGCAGCCTGAACAATTCCGGCACATGACCTGTAGTTCCTGTTCATCACAAGCACTTTTGCCCCGGGATGTTCTTTTTCAAAGCGCAAAAGAGCTTCCGGATATGCCGCCCTGAATCCGTATATGCTTTGGTCTTCGTCCCCGACCATAAACAGGTTCCCTCTTTCTCCGGACAAAAGAGCTATGATCATGTGCTGCACTTTCGAGGTATCCTGGGCTTCATCAACACATATATATCTGTATTTATCCCTGTAGAACTCCAAAAGGTCTTTTGACCCCTTGAGCATCCTGTAGGCATAGATCATCTGATCGTCGTAGTCCATAAGGCTCCGGGCTTTGAGTTCTTTGTTGTAGCTGTCATAGATCTCAAAAAGCTCCAGCCCTTCATCCTCTCCGAGGCGCTTTATCTCATCTTCATCAAGCATCATGTTCTTGCAGTAGGTGATAAGAGTCCTTACTGTCTTGATATCGCTCTCTGTGGGATATTCCTTCATCACCCTCACAAAGATGTCGGTCAGGATCTTGCCCGAGAGCTTCTCGTCTGTGATCAGGTCAAAAGAGGTTTTCCCGATAAGTCTCCCATAGTGGCTGATTATCTTGGCGCAGATTCCATTGATGGTCCTGAATTCAAGTCTCTCGGACACATCCTCGCCAAACAGGCTTTTGAATCTGTCAGCCATATCTCTTGTTGCAGCAACCGTATAAGTAAGCGTAAGGATGCTTTCCGGATCTATCTCTTTTACATAGAGCATGTACCCGAGCCTGTGCACAAGCACCGTTGTCTTGCCGCTTCCGGGCACTGCCAGAAGAAGCACCGGCCCATCTACAGTCCTGACAGCCGTAAGCTGTTCATCATTTAGTTTTGATCCGTATTTATCTAAAAATTCCTGTTCTGTCATTTTCTTTTTCTAAATCTTTTTTCCCCGTGTCAAAACACCTAAAGAGTATACCTTATCACTACCGAGAAATCCAATTAAAAAACCGGCGGAGACTTTCTCTGGCCTCCACCGGCTTCTTAAAATAAAAACATGGCTTCTTAATTACTTGTTTGCCTGATATGTGTTGTAAGCATCCTGCTGGATCTGGATGAAATCGTTATATCCCATTGTCTCAAGAGTAGAGATATAGCCATCCCACTGCTCGTTTACACCGCCTTCTGTTACCCATGTAGCCTGTGATGCTGTTACATAAGCATCGAGGTCTGTGAACAGAGTTGCAAGAGTTGTAAGCTGATCTGTTGTGTAACTTACGTTAGGATAAGCCTCTTTTGCATACTTGCTCATTTCTTTATCAAGGGCAAGCTTACTTGCATCGCCGTTTGCTCCTGCGTACTTAACCTTGTCATTGAATCCGTCAGCCACATACTTAGGTCCGAAATCACGAAGTGACTGGATCCATGCAAATGTATCAGCTGAGTTGCCGTCATCGGGCTCAAGAACTGTGTATGTTCCGTCATCACCCTTAGAGATTGCCTTGTCAAAAGAGCCATAGAAGTTCTGGATTGATGCATCATCAGTGTAGAACTTGTCTACCCATGCAAGGAGTGGACCGGGGTTCTCGCACTTGTTTGTAACAACGAACTCATATCTTGAGTAGTTCCAGTGCTCGGGATCTGATGAAATGTACTGCTTGCCGTCAGGACCTGCAAGAGCGGGAAGAGCCACATACTGACCTGCATTTGCACCGAAGGTTGAGTCAGCTGTCCATCCGGGAGCTGCACCAATGATAGGTGTCTCGTTCATGAGCTTTGCATCACGCATTGAAGAATCTTCTGTGAAGAGCTCAGGATCGATAAGCCCCTTAGCGTAGCAATTGTGCATCCACTCAATACCTGCTTTGTAGCCTTCTGTAACAGGAAGGTAAACAGGCTTTCCGTCCTGAACTGCCATCATGTATGTTCCGTCAGCACCGATGGTTGTTCCGAAAGGCAGGCAGAAGAACATTACTGAATCAGCATAGCCCTGTCCGAATGGGATCTCATCGTTAGGATCACCGTTTCCGTTTGCATCCTGCTCCTTGAATGCAGTAAGAACATCCTCAAACTCCTGATATGTTGTAGGAACTTCAAGTCCCAGATTATCAAGCCACTGCTTGTTTATGAACATCTGATTTGCAACGATAGGTCTGCAGGGCTTCTTGGATGGAAGTCCGTAGATATGTCCGTCAGCAGATGTAGCAAGAGCCTTCATTGTAGGATCTGCTTCCATGATAGCCTTGAAATTAGGCATATACTCATCTATATACTCATCAAGCGGAATGAATGATCCTGTGTTTGTGAGAACATCTGACTCTGAGAAACAGATTGATCCCATGAAAGCATCAGGAAGATCTCCTCCGGCAAGAAGAACTGCCTTCTTGTCTGCCCAGTCTGAATTAAGGATTGTATCCCATGTCAGGCTGATTCCTGCTTCCTCAGCAGCCTTGTCAGGGAATCCAAGATGATAATCCTCACCCCAGTCAGCCCATCTTACAGTCGCAACTTCATAGGCGTTATCTCCGCCTGCGCTCTCAGTCTGAGCTGCAGGTGCCTGAGCAGCCTGAGTTGCATCTGCAGTTGCGGTCTGAGCAGCCGTATCACCTGCTGCACTTCCGCAAGCAGTAAGGGCAAAACTCAGTGCCAGTGCGCCAGCCAATAAACCATACTTTTTCTGCATTTTCTCTCTCCTTCTCATAACTACTATAATTGTATACTATTTATCCCTTCACTGCTCCGATCATGACACCCTGATTGAAGTATTTCTGCAAAAACGGATAGAGCATCATAATAGGCAGTGTAGAAATCACGATTGATCCGTACTTCATCATGTCAGAGAGCTGTCTGAGCTCCTGAGCCATGGTACCTGTTGCAGCTCCGAGAAGTGACTCGTTTGCAATGAGGATTCTTCTGAGAAGCAGCTGAAGCGGTATCAGGTCTTCATTCTGAAGATATATAAGGGCGTTGAACCATGAATTCCAGTGGCCTACCGCTGTCCAGAGTCCCACAACCGCAATGACCGCTTTTGAAAGCGGAACTGCGAACTGAACAAAATACCTCATTGTGGAGCAGCCGTCTATCTGGGCTGCCTCCCACAACGATTCCGGTAGGGAATTTTGGAAAAAGGTTCGCGCCACAATTATGTTGTAAGTGGATACCGCAAAGGGCAGGACCATTACCAGGAAGGTATCAAGGAGGCCAAACTGTTTGACAACAAGGTAGATCGGGATTAGTCCACCGCTGACAAACATAGGGATTATGTAGAAAATGTTTATCCATTTTCTTCCGGGTAAGTCTTTCCTGGACATTGCGTAGCCGGCAGTAATATTAACAAACAGAGCAACCAACGTGCCGACTATCGTATAAAGGATAGTGTTCAAATAGCTCTTCCAGATCTGTCTCTGCTCAAAAAGCTTTTGGTATCCCCTTACATCAAATTGTTTCGGCCAGAACCATACTTTACCGCTGGCAACATCCGCAGGATTACTGAAGGATGCTATGATAACAAACCACAGCGGATAAAGAACTCCTATTATCATCAGGACTGCGATCACGTGGAATATGATGTTGACCACGCTGTCCTGGGTAAATTTCTTTTTACTGATCATCACTAACTCCCCTTTATCAGAACAGGCTGTTGTCTGTAAGCTTCCTCGACATCAGGTTAACCAGCAAAAGAACTATCACGTTAACCACTGTATTGAACAGGCCGATGGCTGTTGATAAGCTGTACTGCATGCTCTGCATACCCATCTTGTAAACATATGTTGATATGATCTCGCTGCTCATGATGTTCTGTACGTTCTGAAGCAAAAAGACCTTTTCAAAGCCGATACCAAGAATGCTTCCGGCTCTTAATATCAAAAGAACCATGGCTGTAGGCAGGATCATTGGTATGTCAATGTACTTTATCTTTTGAAGTGTTGTAGCTCCGTCTACTGTCGCTGCCTCGTAGTATGTGGGATCGATTCCCGCAAGGGCTGCCAGATAGATGATGGAATCCCATCCGAGGTGCTGCCAGATATCACTCCATACATATACATGCTTGAAGTTTGCTGCGCTTGCCATAAGATTTGGGAATGTTGCTCCAAAGAGCTTCCACAGGTTTGCAAAGAGTCCGCTTGAGGGCGACAGGAATATGAGGATAAGACCGCACATTACCATGGTTGAGATGAAGTGCGGAAGGTAAGTCACAACCTGGAACACCTTCTTGAACATCTTTGTCTTCATCTGATTGCACATCAGCGCCAGGAGTATTGGCAGAGGAAATCCCACCAGTATGCTGTATACGCTCAGTACCAGTGTGTTCTTGATGGTCACTGCAAACTGGTATGACCTGAAGTACTGCATAAAGTTCTTCATTCCCACAAATTTGCTTCCCATAATTCCAAGTGCAGGCGAGTAGCTCTGAAAAGCTATCACGATTCCCACCATCGGAAGGTAGGCGAAGCAAAACAGCAGTATTGCCGATGGCAAAAGAAGCAGATACAACTGATAATTCTTTTTTATAAATCTCACGAACTTGTTATTCATTGCTCTCTCCTTTAGTTCATGAATCGATAATAATTTTTTTAGATTTTTTTAAATAGCACTTTTTCGTTCACCCCATAGCACTTTTTGGACAAAGTATTTGTAACCTATAGCCACCAAAATCTCTTTTCTATATAATGATGTCATGAAAAATAAAGGAAGAACGCGCTCTTACCCCGTTGTCCAGATGCTGACCAAAACGCTGTTTCTCGCCATCCCTGTGGTGATACTTTTTGTAGTTGTCAGCTGGTTTTCTTTTTCCGAGATCAGGAAACAGAACAATCTGGCGCTGGAGAGCTCCGTAAACATTTATCAAAATGAATTAGAGCACAAGCTCTCTGCCATACAGCACTTCGTTCAATGGACTGTTGTTCACGACCCGATCCTTGATGCCTTTGACACAGACGGTCACATGGGCGATTTCAGAAATGCCAGCAACGAACTGCGTCTGCGTGTAAGTGACATGCAGTACTCAACAGGTTCTGAGTATACGTATTTCTTTTACTGGGATGAGAAGGATATCTTTTTTAACGCCTCTGAGATCAAGGTGGATTATGAGACTTATAAAAAGATCAAAGAGAGGATCAAGTCCGATGTGGGAACCAACTACACATGGGAACCCTGCATGATAGGCGACAGAGCCTTTTTGTACTACAGCATCACATATGAGCATCGCATCTTCTCATGCCTTGTTTCCATGGATGATATCCTGTCGCCTCTCTCATCACTGAGCCTTGGTGAATATGGTGCAATTCATGCAATGAACACGGATGGGGAGGTTTTCTATGAAACCGGCACGGGTCCCGACGGATTCAGAGGAAATTTCTACAACAGACTGATCTTTCCCGGCGATGAAGCTGACCTTCCCTTTACCATTGCCATAGATTCTCTGGCACTTGGTAATTACGGAAGACTTTTCTTTTTGCAGTTCATTGTCTTTTTGGCAGCACTTATGCTGACCTTTATCATGGGCGGATACGTTCTGGTAAGCTACAGGAAGGTAATCCTTCCAATCAAGATCTTTTCAAAGAGCCTCTCTGAAATGGAGTCGCTTCAGGACAGTGAGGGACTGGTGCTTACCGACAGCCGCGTACAGGAGCTGAATCAGATCAACGACCAGTTCAAGAATCTCATCCACGAGATAACAAGACTTCGAATTGATGTATACGAGGCGGAGCTGGACAACAACAAATTTATGATCCATTTCCTTCAGCAGCAGATAAAGCCGCACTTTTATCTGAACTGCCTCACCACCATCGACAGCATGGTGAGCCTTGGAGATATTGAAGCAGCGAAGAAAATGCTTATGTTCACCTCAAGATATTTCAGATATCTTTTCCAGGTGGACAACAACTTTGTTCCGCTGATCAATGAACTGACGCATATCGAGGACTACCTCTCAATCCAGAACATGAGGCTGTCACGCCCTACGCAGTATGAGACCGATCTTCCAAAAGACTGTAATCAGCTGAATATCCCGCCGCTCCTTCTTATTACCTTTGTGGAGAACTGCGTCAAGCATGCAACTCCGCCTGATGGTGAGAGCCTTAAGATATCTCTGTCAGCCAAAAAACTTTTGGATGCAGAGGACGGCGCAGGTGATATTCTGGAAATTGTCATCACTGACAACGGTCAGGGCTTTGATGATGAAATACTTAATAAGATACAAAACGACGAGGATATAATCTCAGATGACGGAAACCACATAGGAATAACGAACTGTATCAGAAGGCTGCGCCTTCTCTACGGTGATTCCTTTGAGCTTCATGCAGGCAATATTAAGCCCCACGGAGCAAGGATCACTCTGCGGATCCCCGTCAAAGTTTGAATGAGGAATTAAATGAACATTTTGCTTGTAGATGACGACCGCTTTGTTATTGCGGCCCTTGAAAAGAATATAGACTGGGAGAGCCTTGGAATAACCACTGTCTTTACCGCCAACGACATTGGCAAGGCTCAGGAGATCATGTCCAATCAGACTGTGGATCTTTTGCTCAGCGACATAGATATGCCCCACGGAAGCGGCCTTGATCTTCTTGGAATCCTGCGCGAACAGGGAAATACCATTCCGGCTATTTTCCTCACCAACTACGCTGATTTTTCTTATGCCAAAAGAGCTTTGGAGCTCAGGAGTTTTCACTATTTCCTTAAACCCATCGACTACCCGGAGCTCACAAATATAATAAGACAGGCTCTTGCAGAAGTATCTTCCGATGAGCCCGATACAGAAAGTGCTCTGTCCAAGCTCTGGTACGACTATCTCATTGACCGCCGCATAACCTACAAGGCATTTCTTGCAGACATGGGCAGGCTCCGTCCGTTTAAGGATGAAATGCCTTCCTTTGTCGCATGTCTCATACAGTTCAGCAGCAAAAAGCTTGACCATGACAGAGGCAAGATGGCCATCAGGATCAGAGCCGTTATGGAATCAATCTTCGGTAGCAGCTTTATTTCCAAAGGAGTTCTGCTCCCCTACCAGGCTGAAGACTATATACTCTTTGGCCTCATCCCTGTTGAGGATGAATCCTATCAGGCGAGTCTGCGCCCTCTTGTAAGCGAGCTCTACTACTCGCTCTCCGAGGAGTTTTCAGCCAAGCCGAGACTCTTCCTCAGCTCAGACAAAAAGCCCATCGACATCCCGGATGTTCTGGACAGTCTTGTAAACATGGCAGCTATGCCATTTGACGAGAGTCAGGACATAATATACATTGACGAAACCTCGGTGACATCGCTTCTTCAGTACGTTGATGCCCACTTCACAGAGGACATGAGCAGAGAGCATTTATCTGAGCTCTTCTACTTTGCGCCCGATTACATCACCAAGATATTCAAAAAAGAAACAGGAATGAGCTTCAAGAATTACATCATAGAAAAGCGCCTTGATCTTGCGCGTAAGCTCCTTCAGAAAACAGACGATTCCATCAGGGATATCTCCCTGAAGGTCGGCTATGATAACTATTCCTACTTCACCAGGCTCTTTAAAAAGAGCTTCGGAGTAACTCCCGTGGAATTCCGTGACGGAGTCAATGGGTGAGTCAAACTGAAACGTCCCCGGTGACTCACCTTGTGACCACATGAAGCGGCAGGTCGTAGTACTCGGAGGAAAGCACAAACTTATCTGCAATGCCTTCCGTCACGTAGACTTCTCTGTCCTCAGTCACGAATATCGCCTCGAAATCATCAGATATCTTGTACTCTTCTATCGCCTTATCAAGGCCCTCCACAAACAGCGCAGTAGACAGTCCGTCGCACAACAGTCCGTCCTTACCCACAATTGTCACAGATACCAGGCCGCTCTCAGCAGGCTTGCCGGTGGTAGGATTTAAGATATGCCAGTATCTCTTGCCATTGTCTTCAAAGTATCTCTCATATCCGCCGGACGTAATTATGGCAACATCATCAGCATCCATAACGCCTATCATACCTGATGCACTGTCAGGAAACGGGCTCTTGATAGCTACCTTCCAGGGATCCCCGCCCGGCTTGCCGCCGATGCACTGCACATTTCCGCCAAGATTTATAAGCGCATGCTCGACACCTTTTTCGCGAAGCATGTCTGACACCGCGGTCCCGGTGTATCCCTTAGCCACGCTGCCAAGATCGATCTCCATCCCGTCCGGAAGGATGACATGTGCCCCACTGCCCATATCTGCTTCGTCTTCTGAATCCGGTGATACTCCCCGCTCCAGGACAACCTTTCTGTAACCTACACTGTACAACAGCTCAGCCAGTTCACCATCAGACGGAACACGATATTCCCCTGTGGTAAAGCCCCAGGCCTTAAGCACAGGATAAATTGTAATATCCAAAGCTCCGCCTGTTCTCTCGCACACATCAAGCGCACGCTGCAGTATATTTCCGACTTCCTCAGAGAGCCTTCCCTCTCCGTTTTCATTGACAACTGCAATCTCACTTTCAGAATCTGTAACTGACAGCTCTTTTTCAAGGCGTCTTATGTACTCCTCCGCCTCAGGTGTATAGTCCTTCTTGCCTGCAATCTGAAGTTCCATGACTGTGTCCATGGCAAAAATGGTAGAGGTATAAATCTTCTCCCCGGGAAAAGCGCAACCCCAGGCAAGCACAGACACCAGACTGATCACAGCCAGTGCCGATACTATCCCGGGGTATATTTTCATTTTTAGTCCTTTATTAAATAAAAGTCGCATAACAGCTTATTTCAAAACTTCATTAAGGCTTCCTGTCCGATATCCCTTAAGATCCAGAGACACATACGCAAAACCTATTTCATGAAGCTTGTCATTTATCTCCTCACGAACTGAAGGCGCAAGCGCCTTATCAATATCCTCCGGCAAAAGTTCTATCCTGGCCAGCGGCGCGTCGCTTCCGTGAACTCTTACCCTGAACTGCCGATATCCTTTATTCAAAAGAAACTGCTCCGCCTCATCAACCATACGAAGCTTCTCATTTGTAAGTCTCTCTCCATAGGGAATCCTGCTGGCAAGGCAGGCAAAAGACGGTTTATCCCAGGTTGGAAGATCAAACTCTTTTGACAAATCCCTGATCTCCTGCTTCCTAAGTCCTGCTGCCCTCAGCGGACTCTTTACGCCAAGCTCGGCGATAGCTTTCATCCCCGGTCTGTAGTCACCTTCGTCATCCACATTGGAACCTTCAGCAACAACCGCCAGACCCTCACTCACAGCTGTATCCATAAATCCCTGAAACAACGCCTTCTTGCATAGATAGCATCTGTCCTTGGGATTATCCGCAACTCCATCGATAGCCAGCACATCAACCTCTGCTACCAGATGTCTTACTCCGATTCTCTCACAAAACTGTCTCGCCTCAGAAACTTCTCTCTCAGGCACAAAGCAGGAGCTTGCGGTAAGAGCCACTGCCCTGTCTCCCAGCGCCTCCTTGGCTGCATGTAAAAGAAATGTGGAATCCACTCCACTTGAAAAGGCAACAGCCACGCTGCCGTAGCCTTTAAGTATTTCCAAAAGCCTGTCGTATTTATTCCTTAATCCATCGTCCATAAAATGCACCATCACTCAGCTTTCAAATAGCCGATAACATCAAGAAGGCTCTCCTGAACAGTCTCCACAAGGCTCTTCATCTCATCATTGGCAGGAAGAAGGTCCGGAACCATGATAGGGCGGAGGCTTCCGCCTGCAGCCGACCTTACTCCGTTGTATGAATCCTCAATTGCGTAGCATCTCTCAGGTGCAACGCCTATCTTCTCACATGCCAAAAGATATATCTCAGGGTCAGGTTTACTTCTCTTAACCACGTCCCCTGTTACAAGTTCATCAAAAAAGTCCAAAAGACCTGCATCCCTGAGCTCAGCTTCCACCACAGGTCTTCTTGTTGATGAAGCCAGCGCTATCTTTTTGCCGCTGTCTTTAAGAAATGTCAGGATCTCTTTTACCCCGCTCTTCATGGGGAGTTTGCCACCGTCGTACTTCTCATGAAAGATCACGGAAGCCTCCCTGGCGTACTCGTCATACGGAAAATCCTCTCCGTAGTAGCGAAGCATTATCTGTTTGGTCTCTCTGTCATTAACTCCGGTACAGGCTAAAAACGCCTCTGTTATGTCTCCAAGGTCATGCCTGTCTGCAACGACATACCAGCTGTCAAGCACGGCTCTCTCGGAATCGAAGATAACTCCGTCCATATCGAAAACCACTGCATCAAAATCTCTCATTAAATTCCTCCAACAAACTCATCTCACATTATCCCAAAGCCACATCCAGTGCCATCATGAGAGTAAATCCAAGCGCAAACATGATTACACCAATGTTGGAATGCTCACCCTCAGACATCTCGGGGATAAGCTCCTCCACTACGACGTACATCATGGCGCCTGCAGCAAAGCTAAGAAGATACGGCATTGCAGGCACAATGAGTCTTGCTGCAAATATCGTAAGCAGCGCTCCGATCGGTTCTACCGCACCGGACAAAGCTCCGTCCATAAATGCACCGAACTTGGTTTTTCCTTTTGAGTGAAGAGGCATGGATATGATCGCTCCCTCCGGGAAGTTCTGAATTGCAATACCAAGGGCCAGCGCCAGTGCCCCGCCTGAAGTCACAGGTGCGCTTCCGGATATCAAGCCCGCAAACACAACACCTACCGCCATTCCTTCAGGTATGTTGTGAAGTGTAACTGCCAGAACCATCATTGTCGTCTTCTGCAGCTTGGACTTCGGGCCCTCTGCCTTCTCAGCATTCATGTGCAGATGCGGTATCACGCAGTCCAAAAACAGCAGGAACAGTATTCCTATCCAGAAACCCACAGCAGCAGGAACAAAAGACAAGGTTCCCATACCTTCCGCCTGTTCCAGTGCGGGAACAATAAGGCTCCATATGGATGCTGCCACCATGACTCCGCTGGCAAATCCGGTCAGAGCTCTCTGTACCTGACCGCCAAGCTCTTTTTTCATAAAGAAAACCATGGCCGATCCCAGCACGGTTCCGGCAAAAGGAATCAATATGCCAAGCCAGATATTAATGTTCATAATATGCACCTCCTCTGAGATTGCAAAAACGATCCATCAAAATCTTCTGTTCATCAGCTCATTCTCTTGTACATCAGATTACCCAGTGCCTGAACTGCCTGAACGAAGATGATAAGAATTGCCGAGCACACAATCAGGTACTCTGTCTTGTACTGCTGATAACCGTAGCGGATAGCGATATCACCGACACCGCCGCCTCCTACAGTTCCTGCCATAGCTGAGTATCCAACAAGTGAAATTATAAGAAGTACGATTCCGTTTAACATTCTCGGAATAGACTCTTTTACATAAACTCTCATAAGTATCTGGAAGTTTGATGCGCCAAAAGATCTTGCTGCCTCGATAACACCGGGATTGGTCTCACGAAGAGAAGTCTCAAAAACCCTTGCGATGAAAGGAATTGCAGATACTGTAAGCGGAACGATTGCTGCTGTTGTTCCGATTGACTTTCCAACAAGCGCTCTTGTGAAAGGAATCAGGATAACCAGCAGGATGATAAACGGAAAGCTTCTGAATACATTGACGATGAAGCTCAGAATTCCGTAAACAATCTTGTTCGGCTTAAGTCCTCCGGGTGCTGTAAGTGTAAGTATAACCGCCGGAATAAAACCAAGTATCACCGAGAAAAGCGTTGACCAGAAAACCATGACAAGGGTCTTCCAAAACGCCTGCAGAATTATTGGATAAATGGCGGGATTAAGTATTTGTTCTAACATCTGTATTTCCTCCGAAATGAGTTACTCTCTTATTTGATTACTTCCCAGGTTACGCCCTTGGAATCCAGGAACGCACAGGCTCTCTCAAGGTCTTTTTCCTCCATGTTGAGAACCAGGCTTCCGTAAACATCTTCCCTGAAGTCCTCAAGCTTAGCCCAGCAGATATTGAAATCCGTCTGCAGCTCCTGAGACATCTGAGTTACGATAGGCCTCTGATTGCCCTCCCCGAAGAAAAAGAGCTTTAGATTGATTCCGGTAGTAGGAAGTTTGTCTGACTCTTCGCGAAGGAAGTCTCTGATCTCCCTCTCCTTGGGCCATACGAAAAGCTGCTCGGGCTTACCTATGGCAAGCATCTGACCGTGGCTGAGGAAAGCCACTCTCTGGCATATCTGCTTAACAACTTCCATCTGATGAGTAACCACCACGATAGTGATGCCCATTTCTTTATTGATCTTCTGCAAAAGAGCTAATATTCCCTTTGTAATCTCCGGATCAAGCGCACTTGTAGCCTCATCGCAAAGAAGGATCTCCGGATCAAGAACCAGCGCTCTTGCTATGGCAACTCTCTGTTTCTGTCCTCCTGAAAGCTCACGGGGCTTGGCATGTACCTTTTCTTCAAGGCCGACAAGCCTGATGAGATTCATGATTTTCTCTTTTGCCTCTGGAGTGTTGGTAGGAATCCCCCAAAACTTCATGGGAAGAGCCACATTGTGGTATACATCCAGTCTCTCAAGAAGATTGAAGCTCTGGAATATCATGCCCATTCTCTTCTGTAAAAGACGAAGCTCGCTCTTGTTCTTGACGTTAACCAGCGTACCGTCTACCCTTATCTCTCCTCTGTCATAGGTCTCAAGTCCGTTGATGCACCTGAGCAGTGTTGACTTTCCGGCACCGGACTGACCGATTATTCCAAAGATTTCTCCGTTCTCAATATCCATGGAGACGTTCTTTAGCACCTCTGTTCTGTTGAAGGTCTTTTTAACATTTTTGATAGTTATCATTTCGTTTCGTTCCAATCTGATTTTGATAAGAGCTCTTTTGCCCTAAACATGCTTTATTGTACCACAACACGCGCAGTTACGCATTACAAGGAAAAAGACACTCTGCAAATGGGCAGTGTGTCTTTTCTCTTTGGTAGGATTATTATGTTATGGCTATGGCTAATTGTTTACTGTGCGTCAATGAAAGAGGTAATAACTGCTCCCTTATATGTATCGTCGATGTACTTCTGAACCTTATCAGACTGAAGAGCCTTGATAAGAGCCTGTGTCTTCTCTGAAGACTCGTTGCCCTCTTTAACAACAAGGAAGTTTGTTCTCTTTACTGTTGTCTCATCATCAAAAGTCTCGATATCAAGTGCAGGATACTCCGCGGGAAGACCTGCCTCAAGTGCGTAGTTTCCGTTGATTGTTGCTGCATCAAGATCAGGAAGTGAAAGTGGAAGGTTTGCTGCCTCAAGAGGTGTGATCACATATCCGTGAGGGTTAGCATCCTTATCCTTGGTGAGTGTATCCTCTGTGTAGCTTGGATCTGTTCCGAAGTCTCCCTTTGAAACAAGAAGTCCCTTCTGAACAAGAAGGTCAAGTCCTCTTGCGCCGTTATCAGGGTCGTTAGGAATACCGATTGTTGCGCCATCAGGAATCTCTGAAAGGGCTTTGTACTTCTGAGAGTAGATACCCATTGGCTCGATGTGAATGCCGGCTACTGCTGTAAGATGAAGGCCTGCATCTGAGTTCTGCTGGTTCATGTAACCAAGAGTCTGGAAGTAGTTAGCATCAAGCTCTCCCTGCTCAAGTGAAGTGTTAGGAAGCACGTAATCTGAGAAAACTACTGTCTCGAGTTCCCATCCGTCCTCTGCAAGAACCTCTTTTACGATGTTATCAAGGATCTCTGCGTGAGGTACAGGTGTTGCACCAACTGTGATCTTCTTGTCACCTGAATCTGTTGCAGCAGGTGCTTCTGCCTCTGCGGGAGCTTCTGCCTGAGCCTCAGGAGCTGCTTCTGTAGTGTTGTCTGTAGTCTGAGCAGGTGCTGTATCACCGCAACCTGTAAGGGCTCCAAGAGCCAGTGTTGTTGCAAGTACAAGGCTTGCCAATACTTTCTTTTTCATAATTTTCCCTCCTCGTTCCGCCCGGTTGAGCGGTTCATGTCTTGTTTTCTTTGATTTACTATAATATACCCCTCTGATTGCACCCTTGCAATATCGAGGGAATTATAGACGCCGATAAATAAAGCTTATAGGGTGATCAGATTTCTTTATGCCTCTCAAGCTTCTCCACAAAGGTTCTGCCCATTTCACTGAGCTCCTGGCCTTTTCTGGTGATGTAGCCAAAGGTCAGCATCTCATCTTCCTTGAGCTTGATAACATGGATATCGGATGACGTCTTGCCCTCACCGAGCATTGCTGCGCCGACAGCGTATCCGTCAAGTCCGAGCATAAGCTCGATGGATGTGGCTCTTTCATTGGTAGAGATCACTTTCTTGTAGTCATATGTTGCCAGGGCTTCTTCTCTATAGTAAAAAGAGGTGTTGTCTCCCTGATCAAATACCATGCAGGGGTAATCCTGAAGATCATCAAGCGAAAGCTCTTTTGCATCAGCCAGAGGATGATCCTTGCTGAGGTATACGTATGTGTCGCGGGAAAAGAGCTCATGGAACTCCAACGCCGCATCCACAAATATCTTCTTAAATGTCGCCTTGTTAAAGTCGCTGAGAGCAATTACGCCCACTTCGCTCTTTAAGGTCTTAACATCTTCTATTACTTCACTTGTCTGTGTTTCACGGATTGAAAACTGATACTCGGGAAGATCAAACTCTTTTACCGTATCTATAAAAGCATCTACAGCTATGGTGTAATGCTGCATGGATACTGAGAATGTAGGTCTCTCATTCTTGGAATTAAGGTACCTGTCCTCAACCTTTTCAAACTGTTCCACAGCATTTCTTGCATAAGCAATAAAAGAAGCACCGGCAGCTGTTGTCACCACGCCGTTGTGGACTCTTTCAAATATCTGAATGCCAAGCTCACTCTCAAGGTCCCTTACCGCACTTGAAAGACCCGGCTGTGAAACATAGAGCCTGTCTGCAGCCTTTCTCATCGAGCATTCTTCGTCAATGGCAATAACATATTTCAGCTGAAGTATAGTCATGTTAAAACTCCTTACATGAAATATTTTTGAACATGATAGCACACTCTGTGTCTTTAAATCAATAAAGTATAAAAAACATATTATAAAACTACTGTATTATGAGGGAAAACATATGAAGAAAAAGGTCTTTGAGAAGCAGAGAAATAAAAAAGAGTCAGTGGGGACGTTTCAGTTTTGATCCCCACTGACTCTTATGCTATTTTCATTTCCTGCATCTTCTCAACAATTGCTTCCGCTAGCCTTTTGTGCCCCTCTTCATCGAGGTGTTCCTCATCAATGCTGCTTGCAGTTGAATAATCCGATGCTGCAAGGAACTTAAATCCTCTGTCCTTGGCAACCTGTCTATAAAACTTCTGAAGGTCCTTGCTGGTCTCAACCGAACGGCTGTCAAATTCGGGATCCTTATCCTCTCTCCAGACTTCTTCTCCAAGGTGAATAGGCGATACAACAAGAATCTTGTCTGCAGAAACATAGCTGCTAATCTCGTTAAGGCACTGCTCAAGCCCTTTTGCTATGGTATAGGCGTTGGCGTTAAACAGTGATTTGCAGTCGTTGGTGCCAAGCATTATGATAGCTGCATCTATCGGATATGTGCTTTCAAGAACCATGGGAAGTGCATCCACTGCCTTTCTTAAAGGACGAAGCTCATCCTCAAATACTGTTGTCCTTCCGCACAATCCCTCTTCTATCACTCTTGCATCTGAGAGTTTTTCCTGAACCAGGCTTGTCCATCTGACTCCCCAGGGAAATCTTTCTTTAGTTCCGGGAACCAGTCCCCATGTATTTGAATCGCCAAAAGCAAGTATGTTTTTCATAATAGACCTCTTTTTAAGTGCATGTTTATCTTACAAATTAATTATGCACGAGGTCTTCTCCGGCGTAAAATACACATCGGTTATAGCCTGTTATAAGAATCACTTAAATGATGCGAAAGTCTGCTCCAGATCTGCGATCAGGTCGTCTGCGTTCTCAATTCCCACGGAAAGACGAAGGAGCCTGTCGGTTATACCGTTCTTTTTAAGAAGGTCCTTTGGCACATCCGCGTGGGTCTGAGTAATCGGATAGGTTACAAGAGTCTCGGTTCCGCCAAGGCTCTCTGCAAAATAAATAAGCTTAAGGCTCCTCAAAATGTGCTCCACAAGCTCTTTTGACTCAACTTCGAAACTGAGCATTGCTCCATAGCCTCTGGCCTGTTTCGAAGAAATCTTGTAGCCGGGATGCTCGGGAAGTCCCGGATAGATGACCTTGGTCACGTACTTGCTACTCTTTAAATACTCAGCGATTTTGAAAGCATTCTCCTGAGCACGGTCAAGCCTTACCGACAATGTCCTGATTCCCCTCAGGATCAGCCAGCTGTCAAAGGGTGCAAGGCCTGCGCCTGTGGTCTTGTAGATATAGCGAAGGCGCTCATCGATCTCCTTATCCTTAACAACCACAAAGCCTCCGATGGTGTCGTGATGTCCGCCCAGGAATTTGGTGCCTGAGTGAATGACAATGTCAGCGCCCAGATCCAGCGGATTCTGGAAGTACGGTGAAAGGAAAGTATTGTCCACGATCAGAAGTGCATCTCTCCTGTGAGCCTCTACCGCCAGTTCCGCGATGTCCGTCACGTTCATCATTGGATTGGTGGGCGTCTCAAGATATACTGCCTTCGTATTATTCTGGAAAAGAGATCTGTAGTCCCCATTACTTAAGTTTCCTGTAGTGAAGGTCAGACCGTTCTTTTTACTGATCTCGTTAAAGAGCCTTATGCTGCCGCCGTAGAGATCCGAATCAACGATGAAATGATCCTCCGGTTTAAAAAGCTCCATAACAGCCGCAACTGCAGCCATTCCGCTGGCAAAAGCCATGGCATCAATGCCGTGCTCTAGCTGAGCAACTACATATTCAAGTTGCTGCCTTGTCGGATTCTGCATCCTTGTGTAATCAAAGCCGGTGCTCTCGCCAAGCCCCCTGTGAGCGAAAGTTGCCGACTGATATATGGGGAAGCTCAGGGCTCCCCACTGATCTGCAATCGACTTGTCATTAAGTTGACAGATTGTCTCTATGCTGTAATTCTCCATTTATGTCTCCTCCCATCAACTCAAAGCGCTTCTTTAAGCTGTTCCAATGCCTGCTTTAGTATTGACCTCGGACACGCAATATTGATTCTCTCAAAGAGGTTTGTTTCTCTTCCGAATATGATTCCCGGATCAAGCCAGAGCTTTGCTTTATTTACAATAATATCCTCTAATTTCTTGTGATTGTCCACTACTTTCGAGAAATCAAGCCATATAAGATAAGTTCCCTCAGGCTCAATCAGCTCAACCTGCGGAAGATTTTCCTTAAGATAGTCTCTCACGTAATCAAGATTTCCCTTAAGGTACTCCAAAAGCTCATCCAGCCACTGCTCACCCTTTGTGTAGACAGACATACAGGCAACCATTCCAAGAACGTTAGGCTGTGAATAGCCGGCAGCTTCGTTTTCTCTGTCAAAAGACCTGTGCATTTCCTTATCGGGAATGATAATATTTGCAACCTGTAGTCCCGCAAGGTTGAAGGTCTTGCTGGGCGAAGTGCCGAGAACCAGCCTCTTTCGCAGCTCAGGTGCAAGGCTCATGAAGGATGTGTGCTTAAATCCCGGATATACAAAGTCCGAATGGATCTCATCTGCAAACACATAAACTCCGTGCCTGTCGCAGATCTCTGCAAGCCTTGTCAGTTCTTCCTCAGTCCATACTCTTCCCACCGGATTATGTGGGCTGCACAAAAGGAAAAGCTTTACATTATTTTCAATTATCTTTTTCTCAAAATCCTCAAAATCTATCTCATAATGCCCATCTTTGTAGACGAGCTGATTGTTTACGACTTTTCTTTTGTTGAGAGCTATAGTCTCAGAGAAAGGATAGTACACCGGCTGCTGGATGATAACAGCATCGCCGGGCTCGGTAAACGCCCTTATGGCAATTGCAATTGCATAGACTACTCCTGGGGTTACAGTTATATCTCCCCCGTCAAAGGTAAAACCATGCCTTCTCTCATACCACTCTTTTACGATATTTCTATATTTATCTCCCGGATCGGTGTAGCCGAAAACTCCGTGCTGCACTCTGTCCGTAATGTCTTTTATCACTTCTTCCGGGAGCCTGAAATCCATGTCAGCAACCCAAAGCGGAAGCAGGTCATCCCTGCCTTTTCGCTGCATACCGAAATCCCACTTGATACAATCGGTATTTCTTCTGTCAATAATCTTGTCAAAATTGTATTTACCCATAGCCACCATATCCTGTTTTTATTTATGATAATTGCTCCACAGCGAATGAGCCGTGGAGCAACCTTTAAATATGTTATGAAAAAGAAACTATTATGAGCCTTTATCAGTCTGCGAAGAGAGGTGTTGAAAGATATCTGTCACCTGAGTCAGGAAGAAGTACTACGATTTTCTTGCCCTTGTTCTCTTCTCTTGCAGCCACGATGGTTGCTGCCTTAAGTGCAGCACCTGATGAAATACCAACCAGAATTCCTTCTGAAACCGCAAATCTCTTGCCCTCTGCAAAAGCATCCTCGTTCTCGATTGCGATTACTTCGTCATAAATCTCGGTGTTGAGTGTGTCAGGTACGAAACCTGCGCCGATACCCTGGATCTTGTGAGGTCCTGCTGTTCCCTTTGAAAGAACAGGGCTTGTTGCAGGCTCAACAGCAATGATCTTAACATCAGGATTCAACTCCTTTAAGAACTCGCCTACACCTGTAACTGTTCCGCCTGTACCAACACCTGCGATAAAAATGTCAACCTGGCCGTCTGTCTGCTTCCAGATCTCAGGACCTGTTGTAGTTCTGTGAATAGCTGGGTTTGCAGGGTTTACAAACTGTCCGAGGATGATAGCTCCGGGAATCTCGTTTGCAAGCTCCTCTGCCTTGGCAATGGCGCCCTTCATGCCCTTTGCGCCTTCAGTGAGAACGATCTCTGCGCCGTATGCCTTGAGAAGATTTCTTCTCTCAACACTCATTGTCTCAGGAAGTGTAAGGATTGTTCTGTATCCCTTGGCTGCTGCAACTGCTGCAAGTCCGATTCCTGTGTTTCCGCTGGTAGGCTCGATGATCGTTGCGCCTTCCTTGAGCTTTCCGCTCTTTTCAGCATCCTCTATCATCGCAAGTGCAACTCTGTCCTTAACGGATCCTGCCGGATTTAAGTACTCCAGTTTCGCAATAATCGTCGCACCTGTCACCCCTGCATTCTTGCTGTAGTTGTTAATCTGAAGAAGTGGTGTTCCCCCAATAAGCTCTAATGCGCTCTGCTTTATATCTGCCATGATGATTTCCTCCAATCAATTATGTTCGTTTGTTTTGATATATTGATACTATCACGCCAAAAGACCTTTGAAAATTAAAGAAAGCTTATAGGCGGGTATATGGTTTACTTATTGCTCCGCAGATATCAGTCGTAAAGATCGCTTGAAAGGTATCTGTCACCGTTGTCGGGAATAATGGTAACAATGTTCTTGCCCTTGTTTTCGGGTCTCTTTGCCACCTGGACAGCTGCCCAGAGAGCCGCGCCTGCTGAGATACCAACCGAGAATCCCTCAAGCTGCGGGATGAGCCTTGCATATTCATAGGCATCTTCATCAGTTACGTCAATAACCTCATTAAAGAGCTCTACCTTGGTCACAGGAGGTGTTGCACCGCCGCCTATTCCCTGGATCTTGTGAGGTCCGGGCTCACCGCCGTTTAACACAGCGCTTCCCTTAGGCTCAACTGCAATGATCTCAACATCAGGATTCTTTTCACGAAGGTAATCGCCTGCTCCGGAAATTGTTCCGCCTGTTCCCGATGCAGCCAGGAAAATATCAACTTTGCCATCCAGATCCTCCCAGATCTCGGGACCTGTTGTCTTATAATGTGCCCCGGGATTTGCAGGGTTTCCGCCCTGTCCCATGATAACTCCGCCGGGGGTCTTCTCTAATATCTCAGCTGCCTTTGCGCCGGCTCCTGCCATGTTAAGCTTGGAGTCAGTCAGAACAACCTCTGCGCCAAAACTCTTAAGGGTAAGAAGGCGCTCTTTTGACAGATTGTCAGGCATGCAGATGATGCACTTGTATCCCTTGGCCGCAGCCACAGCTGCAATACCTATTCCTGTATTTCCGCTGGTTCCTTCAATAATGGTTCCGCCGGGTTTAAGTCTTCCGTCCTTTTCCGCCTCCTCAACCATGTTGAGCGCCGGACGAGCCTTAACACTTGATGTAGGATTGAAGAACTCGAGCTTTGCATAAATGTGAGCTACCGTATTCTCCTTCGCCTCCAGCTTGTGAAGCTGCACAATAGGTGTGCGTCCAACCAGTTCAAGAATGCTGTCGTATGTCTTTCCCATTTTCATATCCTCCTTTAAATCAGCCCGTCATTATGTTTTTAATGAGCTGTGTTGTTTTTACAAGTTCTTCTACTGTTGTATATTCGTTAACTGTGTGGATCTCATGCATTGCATTGTAGATGCAAAGTCCGTCTATCCCGTTTCTCATAAGCACGTTGTTGTCACTGCCTCCGAAGGATTTCTTGGGAAAAGACTTTTCTCCGAGCTTCTCAAGAGCTCTGTTATA
Organism: Butyrivibrio sp. XPD2006; assembly: GCF_000420865.1. Taxonomy (GTDB): domain Bacteria; phylum Bacillota; class Clostridia; order Lachnospirales; family Lachnospiraceae; genus Butyrivibrio. The sequence continues at coordinate 35,019 of NZ_ATVT01000005.1, read as the reverse complement.
AATTTCCAGTGTACTTCCCGTTTCACTTTCGTTGGTCCTGTATGCCTTGAGTCTTATGTCATAAAAAAACTCTGCAGTGGCACCTATTGCAGAAGCCTCTTCCTCAAAGACCTTCACCACATTTTCATAGGCAGCCACTGCATCTTCGTGGATGGCGCTTCTGATCTCACCCTTTATCACAACCTTGGCGGATACAGCATTGCTGACGGTTCCTCCCTCGATGGTTCCGAAATTGAGTGACGTGTGATCGTTGACCCAGCCCTGCTTGATCCTACTGATAGCAGATGCAGAAGCAGCTATGGCGTTGATACCATTTTCCGGTTCAAACCCCGCATGAGCCGATTTGCCGTTTACGGTGATTTCAAAGTAGACAAGGCTCGGTTCTCCCGATGCGTATGCGCCAAAGCTTCCGCTGCAGTCGGGAACAATTGCCTTTTTTGCCTTGATCCCCGAGTAGTCAAAAGCTGATGCTCCCACGGTATAGGTCTCTTCCGCAGGTGTAAACAGCAGCTCTATGGGAGCGTGATCTTCTCCCTCTTCAAGGACCTGCCTGTAGCCTTCATAAATAACAGTAAGGGCAGCTCTGTCGTCTGCCCCAAGTACTGTTGTTCTGTCACTGGTTATGGTTCCGTCCTCGTGGACGATTATCTTTTTGCCTATTCCGGGAGATACCGTATCCATGTGAGCACAAAACAGGATCGGTTCCGCATCCTTAAGTTTTCCCGTTCCGGGAATAAAGCCGTAAAGATTGCCCGTATCACCGCCGATCTTTTCACCTGCGCTATCCTCATCAAGTGTCACATCAAGCTCTTTCCATATTTTTACAAGATGATCGGCAACTTTTCTCTCCCCGTAGCTGATGCCGTCAATCTCCGCAAGCTTTATGAATGAATCCACGATTCTGTCTGTGATCTCTTTTCCCATGGTTGTTCTCCCGGTGCTGTAGTGATTATTCGTTCTTTAAAAGACCTTTAAGAGGATTGATGCTTGCATCAACTCTGAGCGGACTGTTCTTAGGATCTGAAGGATCTCTGTCATCATGTGACTCAAAGTTCCAGTGTGAAACAGAAATCTCACTCTGGTAGTCCTCTACTGTCTCTCCCTTAGGGTGACGAAGGTAGATGTCACCGTTTGGATCCGATGAAAGTGCTGCTCTGCTGCCGTCGTCAGCCCAGAGCTTATCGTAATCGATCTGGCTTGAAATCCTTACGTTATAATCAGCAAAGAGAGCATCTCTGTCTCCGCCTCTTCCAAGTACAAGGTCATGTACGAAGGTAGCATTCTTGAATGCAGGAATGTTGTAAAGCTCCTTCATATAAGCATAGATGTTAGGATAATCCGCAATTCTGTGCTTAGTAGGTCCTACGTTTCTGAAGTAGCTTGTATCCCATCTCACGATAGTTACAAAGAATCTAATGTCGGAATCTGTGATGTAATCACCGAAGAGGAATCTGTTCTCGGAAAGTCTCTTTTCCAGCTTATCCAAAGAATCGTAGAAGTCATCAAAGGCCTCGTCATAAGCCTCAACAGACTGGCAGAAAGCCATTCTGTAATGTCCGTTGTTTACGTGAGGGAAGAGCCAGTCATTGAACTCGTCGATGACATCCCTGTACTTAACAGGATAGAGATCAGGTGCATCCTCAGGCTGAAGTGCTCTGAAGTTAACCTCGAGGTAGTTGGTCATTCTGTGGTAGTCGTTGTTGACTGCCTTCTTCTCCTTGATGTCTACGATGGTAGGTGTTGTTGCTCTGCCCTTGAAATCAGGGTTTGCTCTCTGATAAAACTCTGAAAGGAAGTATGCTCCGGTCCTGGGATCCTTGAATCCTTCCTGATCTCCGAAACCGTGTCCGTATCTGTTTGACTCACCGCTGTGAGAAGTTCTGATATCGTAGATGACATCTGTAAGTCCGAGAATATCCCTTACGATAACGGGTCTGTTTGACCAGTTGCAGCCCTTCATCCAGTAGATCTGATATCTTCCGGCCTCGGGCTTCCACTCACCTTCGCCCTCGCCTGCCTTTGCAATGAAAGCGTTGGGCTGTCTTACAAATGCGCCCCTCTCATCGATCTCATTCTTAACTTCGCTGGGTCTTGGCGGAACCCCCACCTCTTCTGCGAACTTTGCTGCAAGTTCATCTGTGTATCCGTCTACAGGTGCTCCTGCCTGGGTCTTTTTTCTGTGTTCCTCTAAGCTGCATGCATTTCCCATTTTTCTCTCCTCCTGATCTTATGATCAAATAATATAATCCGGTTGATTCATTAAATTCATCTTTGCAAAGAAGTCTTTTGTCCTCTGATTCTTGGGATGCTCAAAGACTTCTGTCGGTGTTCCGTCTTCCACGATATGTCCCTTGTCAAGGAAGATAACTCTGTTTGACACATTCCTTACAAAGCTCATCTCATGGGATACCAGGAGCATCGTATAGCCCTTACCTGCGATCTCTTTTATTACATCCAGAACTTCCCCAACAAGTTCAGGATCAAGAGCTGATGTGGGCTCGTCCAGAAGAAGGAGTCTCGGCTTCATGGCAAGTGCCCTTGCAATGGCAACTCTCTGCTGCTGTCCGCCGGACATGTGCTTTGGATAGTGGTTTGCCCAGGCTGTCATTCCAACCTTTGCAAGCTCCTCCAGCGCTATCTTTTTCGCCTCTTCCTTGGACATTTTCTTTACTACGATAAGACCTTCCATTACGTTTTCCAGAGCTGTCTTTTTCTCAAAGAGATTGAATCTCTGGAAGACCATTCCTGTGTTCTGTCTTATCTCGTTTATATCCTTCTTGTTCTTTTTGGACAGGTCAATTGTCTTTTCCCCAAGGCTTATTGTTCCCTTCTCCGGGATCTCCAGCTGGTCGATGCACCGTAGCAGTGTCGATTTACCTGTTCCCGAAGGTCCGATAATTCCTATTACGTCACCCTCGTTGATGTTTAAGGAAACATCTTCAAGGACTACATTGTCGTGATATCTTTTTGAAAGTCCCTCTATCTGTATCATGCCTTTACCTCATCTTCCGGAATGTAGTTTGCCACCTGATCAGGTATGGCAATCTTCTTCTCTGCTGCCTTCAGTAACTGTTCAATGATGATCGTGATCACCCAGTAGATGATGGCAAGGGATACATACACTTCGAAGTATCTGTATGTTCTTCCGCCGAGGATCTTACCCTGAGCTGTCATCTCAACCACTGCACATGTGAAGGCAAGTGATGTTCCTTTTATTACTGAGATAAAAGAATTTCCGAGGGATGGGAGTGCAACCGTGATGGCCTCGGGAAGTATTATCCTTCGAAGTGCCTGAAGGTAAGTCATTCCCAGTGCGCTTGCTGCCTCGATCTGTCCCTCTCCCACAGACAAAAGAGCTGCTCTGATGAACTCTGCATTGTATGCGGACTGGTTGATGCCAAGCGCTATTACCGCATATACAAAGCCCGATACCTCTGCCACTTTGATGTCCGTTCCGTTCTTGGCATTGAACCATTTAAAGAACATCGGGATTCCAAAGTATGCGATGTAGAGCTGCACCAGTATCGGTGTTCCTCTGATCAGTGATATAAAGAATGTTGCGATATGCTTAAGAACAGGAATCTCGCGGATCTTGATGATTGCAAGGATCAGTCCGAGGATGATTCCGATAAGCATTGAGATCACTGACAGTTCCAATGTAGTTGGCAGGTACCTTAGAAGATCCGGTATTTGAGTAAATACCAATTTGAAATCAAATAGATTAGCCATGTTTTTCATCTCCGTCATCATTTTTGTTATTTGCAATTATCAACTACAATGACTGAGATGTAAAAGACACTATACTTATAGGACGTTATAAGTTTTACTTAAACTACCGTTTTTATTCCATAGACAGAATCAGCAAAATCAGCTTCCAGATGCCCTGTTTTATCGAACTTCAGGGTATTATCGTCTGCATGCATCCTGAGCCTGAAAAAATTGTAGGGATACACAACTCCCCTGTCAGGGATGTTGAGTTTTGTTCCAATCATGGGCTCGACACTTCTTATCTCGCCCGATTCGTAAAACTCAATTCCCAGATCAGTTATGATATCCCCGTAGAGAGTGTGAACAGTCATTCTCTCTTTTGACCATATGGTGATGCTGCAGATTTTACCGCTCTCATAGAAGTGGATGCAGAGGGGTTTTACGCTGACCTTCTCGCCCTGGACCGTGAAGGTCATGGGCTTTGCCAGCTCATACTCCTGCTCCTCGGTCCAAAAGCCGGAGAGCTGACCATACAGTGGAAAGACTCTTTTTATATTTCCACTCTCGTAAAAGGTCACCAACTCAGCCGGCATATCTCCTACAGGAGTGTGAACCTTAGTCTGCTCCTGCAGATAAACACTGTAGAGAGCTCCGCTCTTGTAGTACTCGACAGAGGGTCTGTTTTTCTGTCTTCCGTCCGTGATTTCATAAAACGGAACAAGCTTTCCAACTGAAGTTTCAACTGTAGTTCTCCTCATATCACAACATTTCTCCGATAGCGCTGTCTGAACTTATGTATCTTGGGAACTGCCCTTGATATGGGCATCATTACATCAAGAAGGGCAATGCCATATCTTCTCAGAGCCTCCTCTGCGTGGGGACCACTTCTTGCACAGAGGACAAAATCGACATCCTTAAGACTTTCTGCAATTTCATTCATAAGGCTTCCGGCGCAGGCATGGCACTCTCCGCCGCCGCAGGCAGGTCTTACCTGTCTGTCCTCAATTTCCTCGTAGTTTCCGAAATCATCAACTTCGAGGATCAAAAATGATGATGCATGGCCAAAATGTGTATCTATGATTTCCCCATCACTTGTAGCTACTGCGATATAATATGACATTACTGCTTCCTCCTGAGTATTTATCCAATAAATGCAACCTGTGGATTGGTCGCGATCTCTGCATAGTAATCAGAGAAAAGAGCTACTCCGCCCTCGTATCCAAAATAGTTCTTGGAACCGATAAGTGTCTGACCATATGGTGCGCAAACCGGCACAAACGCCGATCCTATTGATCTTGCTGTGAGCAGATCCCAGTTGGATCCGAATACCACAGATCTGTCTTCATGTTCTTTCTTAAGATCATCCGCTGCAAGGCCTCCATCTTCTGTGAAGATTACCTCATAGTCCTTATCTTCAAGTTCCACATCGTAAAGAGATTTTCTTACATCTTCCTGTCTCTCTTTCGGAACATTATCGGTAATATAAATCCTGAGCGGCACCGAGCCTACATCATTAACCATGAATCTGGTTACAGAGACTGCTGCTGCAGCGCTTCCGATAAAGTAGAAGTCCTTTGGTATATATTTGCAGGCATAGACAAAAGCCTGATGTCTGCTGATGTAGTAATAGTATCTGTCCTCGGACTTCTTGATATAGCTCTCCGCCTTTACCTGATCAAGGCCTGCATACTCCACAAGGGTTCTTATGAACTTGGTGGTCTCTGTCGGTCCGATCGGTACGTTGTCAAACTGAAGGAAAGGAGTCTTGAACTTCTGCTCTAAGAGCTTTGCAATATCAAGGTCGATCCAGGGTGATAAAACAAGGTTAAATCCTGCTGAAGGGATCTTTTTAACATTCTCTATACCGTGGCCGTGACCATAGATGATATTGGGTTCAAGCCCTATAGCCTTAAGCAGCTCTTCAAGCCTCTCCAGAGTTCCCTGCCAGAAGGTGTCGTAGAAAGGCACAATACCAAACACGTTGACCTGAAGCGGATTCACTTCTCCAGTGGGCTCCAGATACTGGTTAACAATAGACTTAAGGATCTGACTGTGTCCAAAGAGATTGTTTCCCACAAATCCGGGGAGCTTTGCACTAATAACGGGAATCCTGCTGCCTTCAAAGCTCTCAGCGACCTCCTCGATATCATCCCCCACTATCTCGGCTGTACAGCCATCCACGGCGATGATAAGCTTCGCATCATAGTACTCAATTGACTTTTCAATAACTGTCCTAAGGTGCTCGCCACCGCCGAATACAACGTCGGTGTTACAGAAGTCGGTACAGGGAACAACCGATTCCTCAAAGGGAACAGGCGCCTGTCCTCCGTTTACCCTTCCCAGGATATCCGATGCCTGAGCAAGGCATCCGGGACCCGTATGTGTGACGGGCAATACCCCGTCTATTGCAAGTGCTGTATATATTCCTCCCAGGGCACAGGCAACTCTTGATTGTTCAATACACTCAGCCATTTTGAGCCTCCTTCAAAAAACTAAACGGTTCGGAATTAAGGTATGCCTCTGTAAAAGGTAGTCTGAATCTGGCTCCAAATTTTCTTTCAAAATTGGTGTTTGCCAGTGTCTTAATCACCAGCTCACCAAACTCTACAAGTCCTCTGTATCCGACCATCGGAAGTCCGATCTTAACTTCCAGCGCTGTAATTCCGTTTCTTACAGCCCAGGCACTTGCCTTATGAGCTCTGGATATTACGATATCGGGCTTGTTGTGCTTTAAGGTGATCATGGTCTCCATGTTCTGACCGTCATTTACGCTGGTCGGCACGTCCTGCTCAAGCTCGTAAACGTCGGTAGCTGCTGCAACCTTGTCGGGAGACTCATTGTCCAGATGTGGATCGTAGTGATAAGCAACGGTATGGATGACCTCCATGCCAAGCTCCTTACACATCCTTGTGTACTCATAAGCAAAGCTTGCACCAAGGGCTATGAACACTTTCTTTCCGGCGAGCTTTTTCTTAACCTTCGCAAGCCTGAAAGCATAAGCTTCCTTCTCTTCCTTGATGATCTCTTCTGCAATATCCTCTTTTCCGAAATAAGCACCGAACTCTCTGAGGAACCTCTCAACACCGATTCCGCCATAGGGAAGATGAGACTGAAAATACTTAACTCCGAATCTCTGCTCAAGTGCTCCGCAGAGGTAACTTGACTGAGCTCCGCACTGTCCGAAAACAGCCTTGGACTCGGATGCTCTTGCAAAATCATCGAGATTTGAACCACCTGTGAGGAAGAGCATCTTAAAGCCGAAGCGCTCAAACATCCACTCAATGTGGTCACGTCCCTTAGGATAAAAACCTACGTATGTAACCTGATCCTTCTTTTCTTTGGGTTCTTTTAAAAGAGCTTTTGAAACCGAATGACAGTATGCGTCAAAGCCTGAAGCCCATATCTTTGAGTTGATTCCTTCACTTGATGCATAACCGATTGGCACTCCCAGCTCCTCAGACATCTCTTCGGCTATTGAGTATGCGTCCTCTCCTATAATCGCCGATACGCAGCTGGCCACAACATACATGTGCTTTGGGTGATGTCTGTCATAGGCGAATTGTATGGTATTCCTGAGTTTCTCTGAAGCTCCGAACACAGTATCCTGTTCTCTGATATTAGTTGAAAATATTTTAAGATTACTGTTCTGATCCGCATTTTTACTCTCATAAAACTTGTTGTTAAGTGATCTGTTGTAACCAATAAGACCTGCACTGCAGCCTACCGGTGAGTGATCGATTATTACCGCTCCTTCAAGGCCTGCCAACTGATCAAGGCAGTGAGAATGACTACAGCTGCAGCCTGTTGAAAAGTCTCTTTTACAGTTCTTAAGACACCCCTGACATCCCTGGGTTGCCATTTCCTTTAGAGAGCCGTGATAACCTGTTATGGAGCCAAGTCGTGTCTCTCTGCTCTCAGATGTTTGTAAATTAAGATTTACAGCCATTATTGCCTCCTGTCTGTTTCTGCATCAGATGCGATAGTCATCTTTCAAATTATCCATAAGACCATACTCGGTAAGGATCTCTTCAAGTCTCTCCTGAGTCATTGGCTTAGGTATTACCAGCATCTCGTTCTTTTCAATAGCTTCTGCAAGATTTCTGTACTGCTGAGCCTGTCCGTGCTTTGGATTGTACTGGATAACGGTCTGCTTGTTGATCTCTGCTCTCTGCACCTCATTATCTCTTGGTACGAAATAGATGAGCTGGCTTCCGAGCTCTTTTGCAAACGCACGAAGAAGCTCCTCTTCACGGTCTACGTTTCTGCTGTTACAGATGATACCGCCAAGTCTTACTCCTCCCTTAAGGGCGTATTTGCGGATACCTTTACAGATGTTGTTGGCCGCATAGAGAGCCATCATTTCTCCTGATGCAACGATATAGATTTCCTGAGCTTTGCCTTCTCTGATAGGCATTGCGAATCCGCCGCACACAACGTCTCCCAAAACGTCGTAGAATACAAAGTCGAGATCTTCGGTGTAAGCTCCCATTGTCTCAAGTGTTCCGATTGATGTGATGATACCTCTTCCGGCACATCCTACACCGGGCTCAGGTCCGCCTGACTCAACACATCTTATGTTTCCGAATCCGTTCTTGATGATCTGGTCAAGGTCGCTGATATTTCCTTCCTCCCTGATGGTGTCCAGAACAGTCTTCTGTGCCAGTCCTCCAAGTAAAAGTCTTGTGGAATCTGCCTTGGGATCACATCCTACAACCATAAGATTTTTTCCCAATTCGGTAAGGCCTGCTGCCAGGTTCTGTGTTGTTGTGGACTTTCCGATTCCACCCTTACCATAAATAGCTATCTGTCTCATTTTTTCAATCTCCTCCAATTTATTATCCATGTGAAAATGTTGATTTCACATTTAATCTGCTCTGATATACCAGTTTGCTGTATTCCGAAATTCCCGGAACACCTACCGCATCGGCTCTGCAATGAGCACAGTGCTTAAAGACTCTTATGTATTCCTCCGCCTCACTCTGAGCTTTTTCCAGCTCTTCCTTTGTAGGCTTTCTGAGGTCCTTAAGCTTTGCCTGCGGAATCAGTGGAATGATGTTGTAAAGGATTGCTCCCGCTTCGCTTACTGTCTTTGCTATTGTCTTTATATGTTTATCGTTGATTCCCGGAACAAGGACGGTATTGATCTTTACCGTCACACCGGCATCGGCAACTTTTTTGATACCTTTAAGCTGATTCTCAATCAATATTTCTGCCGCTTTTATTCCGATGTATTTCTGTCCGTGATAATAGATGTAGTCGTTAAGCTGCATCTCGATCTTGGGATCAACCGCATTTACCGTGACTGTCAGGGTATCTATCCCCGTCTCGATAAGCTCATCCGCCTTGTCATACAGCAGCAGTCCGTTGGTGCTCATACACTTTAAAAGCTCGGGATGAGTTTCATCTATTCTCCTGAAAGTCTCAAATGCATAATCCGTTGCCAGTGTATCTCCGGGTCCTGCTATACCTGCAACCTTGATATTAGGGACCAGTTCCAATGCCTTGTCTATGAAATCCCCTGCCTCCTGAGGCGTGATCACTGTTGAAGATACGCCGGGGCGCTGTTCCACATCATTTATCTTTCGGTCGCAGAACTTGCAGGCTATGTTGCATCCCGGACTTACCGGAAGATGTATTCTTCCTGCGTTAAACCGACACCCGCCGAAGCAGGGATGATTTTTTGAAAGCTCCTCGTAACTTGCTGCCATTATTTCCTCTATCCTTTTTCTGTTTCTTTATGCTGTGGTCCACTTCATTGTGTGGCCTTCAAATATCTTTATCAGACTGTTGATCGCCGTAACTACAACAGCTATTAAAATGATTCCCGCAAAAACTCTTTCGTAATCGGCAAAGCTTGACCACTTTCTTACGTAATAACCCAGCCCAGTGTTAGAGCCTATGGTCTCTGCCATGGTCAGTATCATGAACGCTGCGGAAATCCTGATTCTTAAACTCGTGATGACAGGTATTGCACAATCCGGTAAAAGAACTTTAAATATCATGTCAAAGGATGAAAGATTTAAGGATTTTGCACTGTCTATCAGTCTCTTATCCACTGCTGCAACATTTCCTATCATGTTCATCAGCGTCGGGAAAAATATTCCAAGGAAGATCGTTATTATTGACGCCGATTTGAAATCAGGTGCAACAGCTACAACGTAGGGTGCGTATACAAGCGCCGGTATGGCTGCGATCACGTTTATGATCGGGGTCAGTGACTGTCTTGCTCTTAAGTTCCATCCAATCAGAAGCCCAAGGAACACTCCGAAAAACATTCCAAGGCCGACTCCTGCGAAGATCAGGCCGATTGAATGGAAAAAGCCCTGGACCATCTTGTCGTAGTCCTGAGTGAAGATTGCAAACACATTTTCCGGCGGTGGAAATACCGTGTAGTGAAGACTCTTTATAAACTTGGCTTCAACATCCCACAAAAGTGCAATTCCAAAGATGATGGCGTACATGTCATCGGGATGTCCGTCCTCTTTTTGAGAAATTCTGCTTCTTAAGTGCGCCAGTTCAAAAAATGTGAGCACAATGATGTATGCGATTGGCGACTGCATTTCGTAATCGGGTTTGATAAAAGAGATTGCCACTGCCACTACGTATAAAAGATTTGGAAGGTTAAAGATAATACCCATCATATGTAAGCTCCTTCCTCTGCGATCTCATCCCTGACTCTCTCGTAGAACAGACCGATGAGTTCTCTTCTCAGGCTCTGGTATTCAGGGCTTGAAGTAAGTTCATCTCTTTTTCTGTCTTTTCCGAAACCTGTCTGAATGTCTCTTCGTATTTTCTTTGGCTGCATGAATATGATTCTGTCTGCAAGATAAAGCGCTTCATCAACATCATGAGTAATGAACACGACTGTTCTCTTCTTTTCTTCGTTTCTGCAAAGATCAAGCAAAAGATCCTGAAGCTCTGTTCTGGTCTTGGTATCTACAGCTCCGAAGGGCTCATCCATGAGAAGGATGTCCGGATTCATCGCAAGACTTCTTGCGATGGCTACTCTTTGCTGCTGTCCTCCGGAGAGCTGTCTGGGATATTTGTTCTCATATCCTTCCAGACCTACTTTATGCAGATAATCTGTAGCGATCCTGTCCAGATCTTTTTTAGGCATCTTTGGATATACCTGCTTGATTCCGAAAATTACATTTCTCTCGGCCGTAAGCCAGGCAAACAATGAGTAATGCTGGAATACCATGCATCTGTCCTTGCCCGGCCCGTCGACATTTTTATCGCCAATCAGGATCTGACCTGCCAAAGGTTTTTGCAAACCTTCCATCAAGGTGATCAGGGTGCTTTTTCCACACCCTGACTGACCTATGATGCAAACAAATTCTCCGTCCTGAATCCTCAGGCTAACATTATCAAGAGCCAGATATTTCTTGTTTTCGTATTCATATTCAAATGACACATTTTTTACATCAATATCAGGCATACAAACCTCCTGAAGAATAATTAGTAATTTGAGTTGTTTTTGTAAAAGAGATCGAGGATTTCCTGATACGCTTTGTCATCCGGATACTCCTCAATAAGCTCTTTTGCTGCCTCTTCAAAGAGAGAAATATCAAAGTGGTCCTTAAGGTTAACACCCTCTGCAGGACTAAAGAAGCCTGCGTCGATCTGAGCGTTGTAGAGCTCTTCAACCTTGTTATACAAAGGATCCGGGCTTACAGGGTTTTTGTACTGAGCAAATGCTCCGGTTGCTACAGGGTTTGGAGTTGCGATGTAGTGTTCAACATACTCGTAGTCCTGATCGATGTAATCTGAAACAGCTTTTACAACCTTTGGTGTATCGTCTCTGTAATCTCTCAGTGCCCTGATCTGGGCTCTTATAATCTTTTTAAATGTATCCCGGTGTTCTTTGAAGTAAGTTCCGTTTGCTGTCTGTCTGCAGCATACATAGTTTCCAAGAACCTCTGCCAGCTGGAATGCCTCAACCAGTCCTGATTTCTGACCTACAATAAGTCTTTCCTCTGTAAGGAATCCTGCATCAACGCTTCCTTTCTTCAGAGCCTCAAGAACCTGCTCTTCGCTGGAAATCTCAACCCAGTTGATATCGTCAGGGTTCACACCGTTGTCTTTTAAAAGCTTAAGAATAAGCGGATGAGTTGTGCTTGTTGACTGGAATGCAATGTTCTTTCCAACCCAGTTCTGATAATCTCTAAAGTCTACATCCTCGTTGCCCTTCCCCTTGACCATCGAGGATCCTTCTGTTGCTGTTCCTGCAAATATCACCAGATCATTTCCCTGTGCTATCTGTGAAAGAGACGGTGTAACAGCATAAGGCCAAACTTCAAGCTTGCCTGTTCCCAGTGCTGCAATTCCCTGTGCACTGTCATCTAGAGGAATGAATTCAACATCAAGTCCCTCTTCTGCGTAGTAGCCAAGCTCATTCGCAGCTACAACCAACGCCGGTCTCACTGCTCCAGTCGTAACCAGTCCGATTCGAACTTTCTCCACCGTATCTGTTTTTTTTACACCTGCAACTTCAGCTTTTGATCCGCCGCAGGCTACTGTTGCGCCGACAAGTGCAACTGTGCCGAGTACTGCAATAATCCTTTTCAAATTCCTGATATTCATTTTTTTCACGTCTCCTCTCTGCCAAGAAAAAAACCGGAGGTAAAAGCAATTTGTTCTTTTGCTTTTACCTCCGGTTGTCCGGTCAGTAATCATACTTATTTGATTGATCTACGTAAATCCTTGTTAGGTATCATTATACATATCTCAGGTCTTTTGCCTATTATGAAACACTTATATCGAGCGATAACGATTATTTATATCTCGTCTTCTGGCTTGTCTCAACCTGGATTATCTTGCCGTCCTGAACTGTGATATTCACATTGCCGTAGTTCAGATCAGCTATTTTCTGCTTTATATCCTGCCAGATTTCCCCATCACGGTTTCCGGATTCCTGTCTTGTTGTGTCTTCGTTTGCCATAGTATCTCCTCCCGTCTGTCAAAAAACAAAGTCATGAAACGTATTTTTCAACAAGAACACATGAGAATCCCAGATCATTCTTCTTGGGCGTATAGTCCTTTGGAATCTGATCTTCGCTATCAACAACTATTTCTTCGTATGCTCTGGGGTTCACCTTCGGAACAAGCTTGTATCCCAGCTTCTCATAGAATCCCTGCGCTCTGTCCTGACTGTTTATAACAATCTTGGATACGTCAAACTCATGTATCCACTCCTCTGCCTCATCAATGAGCTTACTTCCCACGCCGTTTTTCTGGTACTGCCTGATGACGCAGACCCTTCCGATCTTGCCTACTCCGTCAAAGGGAAAAGTAATCTTGCACCCTGCAACCGGCTTGTTATCATCTATAAGTACAACTGCTTTGTAATCATCATCAATAGGCTCATCGTGTGAATACTCCACGCTGATGGGAATATTCTGTCCGAAAACAAATGCATCTGTCCTTGCATAATCATAGGCCTCAAAAAGCCATTTTGGTGAATCTTTTGTTACTCTGAACGCTTCCATGCTCTCAACCCTTCTTTCTGTATTTGTTATTTGGATCTTTACTTAACTTCTCTCTGCCGTGCGGCTCTTTCCAGATCGAGAGATCCGGGCCTGCCGGAAGGATGTTCAGCGGATTGGTCTCAAGGCAGCACAGGTGATAGTGCTTCTTGATCGCATCAAAATCTGTGTTTCCGCCAAAGGCCTTCTCCTCATAAAGATCTCTTGCATATCCCCAAAGATTCGGATAGTCCTTGAGCATCTTCTTGTTTACTCTAAAGCCGTTAAAGTATGCCACATCAAATCTTGCAAGTGTGACATAGAGTCTTACGTCTGACTCTGTTATATAGTCGCCAAAGAGAAATCTCCTGTCGGAAAGTCTCTCCTCAAGCTTATCGAAGGCGTTGAACACAAGATGGAACGCATCCTCGTAGGCCTCCTGGCTCTTGGCGAAACCGGCCTTGTAAACACCGTTGTTCACGTCGTGGAAGATAAAGGCATTGAGCTCATCTATCTCATCCCGCAGTTCTTCAGGGTAAAGGTCAGGTGCTCCTTCCTTGTGGAACTTCTCCCATTTTGTTTCAAAGTAAAGCGTAAGATTGAAGTAATCGTTGTTTACGACTTTTCCTGTTGTAAGGTCAACCAGTGCAGGAACAGTAAACCTTCCGTCATAATCAGGGTCAGCTTTTTTATACGCTTCGCTAAGAAGCTTTATTCCCAGCACAGGATCTTTGTCATCCTCGTCCAGAGTAAAAGACCAGTCTGACCACGGTACGTCGGGTCTTATGGGATCAAGAGTTCCTACAGAGATTACATCTTCAAGCCCCAAAAGCTCTCTTACAATGATGGATCTGTTGGCCCAGGGACATACCGGAGCCCACAACAGTCTGTATCTGTTTGCTTCTACGGGCAGTTCGCCGGGGCCCTCGCCAAAAGGTGTTGTGAACCTGTTGGGCTGCCTTTCAAATTTCCCGTTCTGCTGTACTTCTTTATTGGTTACGTGATCTACTACTGCCACTTTTTTATCCCCCTCAAATCACCAGTTTTCCGAATTTCTCTGCTCTGTTATTTGGCTCTTCCCACGCACTGTTATCAGGTCCGAGCGGAAGTATTTCGTTCGGATTCTTGTTTGCACCAAGGAGGTATCCTCTCTTTATCGCATCAAAATCCGTTGCATTTTTAAATGCCGGGATAGAATAGAGTTCCTTGGAATAATTCCAGAGATTCTCATAATCCCTGATACGCTTCTTATTGAGTCTGAATCCAAAATAGTATGCTGTATCAAAACGGGCCAGGGTCACATAAAGTCTTATGTCGGAGTCTGTGAGTCTGTCTCCGAAGAGGAATCTGTTGTCCTTAAGGTGCTCCTCCAGCCAGTCCAGTCTGTCAAAGACAAGTTTGTAGTTGAGCTCATACTGCTCCTGAGTTCTCGCAAAACCGGCCTTATATACACCGTTGTTGATCTCGTTAAAGATTATCTCATTGAGAGCATCAATACCTGTTCTGAGTTCCTGCGGATAAAGATCGGGTGCTCCATCTTTCCAGAACGGCTTCCATACTGTCTCCCAGTAATTGGTCAGTTTGTGATAGTCGTTGTTGACAACCTTTCTGGTCTTTAGGTCAACTATTGTAGGAACTGTTGCTCTTCCCTGATATTCAGGATCTGTCTCAGCGTAGATCTCGGGGAGGTAGCGGATTCCAAGTACCGGATCCACTCCGCCTTCATCCAGTGAAAACTCCCATCCCTTGGGGGTTCTGATCGGTGCCACCTTGCCTACACTGATAATATCTTCCGTGATACCAAGAAGGCCGAAAGCGATGACCTGTCTTGTAGCCCAGGGACAAAGAGGTGTCCAGATAAGCCTGTATCTTCCCTTCTCTACAGGGAGCTGTCCCTCCTCATTTCCAAACGGGGTGTCAAACCTGTTCTTCTGTCTGACAAAAGCTCCGTTCTCGGCGATCTCGCCCTTAAGTTCAGATGAGGCAACATTGCCAAATCCCGAATTATTCCTGCTCTGCTGTTCTATCTTTTGTCTGTGTGCTGCAAGTGAGCATGCAGCTGCTTCTAATTCCGGCATGGTTCTCCTCCTACATTTATATGATTTCAGGTCCTCTGAAAATCAGATGATATGGATTTCTCTCATCTTCCAGTTCCAGAAATGCCTGCTCTTTTTCTTTTACAATATCTATAGAATCGCTGATTTCCTGTACCTTCGAAAGTTTGTCGATATATCTTTTCAGGTTGGGATAATCAGTGGTCTTGGCAAAATTCAACTTGTACAGATAGTAGTAGATGTGATCATGGCGAAGCAGTGTCTTATAAAGCACTTCATCGGCTTCACTTATCTCATCTCCCAGAAGAAACTCGGTATTACCAAGTCTCCTGTCAAGTTCTCCAAAAGCATCCTCCTCCAGATGCGCCCATCTTTCGAGCTCATTCTGATAAGTCGCTCCCGCTGCTCTTTTAATGGGTTCCAAAAGAGCAAACTCAATATATTTCTTTTCGTTTTCCGGGTTTTCATGTTTATAAAGCTCATGGGCAGATTCCTCCAAAGTGAACTTGTTCTCCGGGTCTTTTGAGAGCTTCTCTCTTCCGGTCGGAGCAAGGAGCTGCCTGTTGTCGGGGCCTGTTCCTATAAGGCCGTGGACATTGCCGAGCTTGGCTCTCATGTGAGGTGATAACTGATAATGTTTTTTGATCAGCTCAAGTTTTGTATACTCGTAAAACCCTGAAGTCTGATAGATGTCTCTTGTGTATCCCCATAAATTCGGGTAATCCTGAAGTCTTTTCTTGTTGACACCAAAAACCAGATGGTAGTTGATATGGAAACGGATCAGTGCAACATACAGGTGAATATCGGAAAGTGTTATATGGTCTCCGTTTATGAATCTTCTGTCCTTTAATCTCTCCTCCAGAGTATCCAGTGTTCTGAAGTAGTTATCAAAAGACTCATCGAAAGTCTCCTGATTTCTTGCAAATCCGCAGCCGTAGGCGTCAACCTTCTTGTTGATGAAATCGCTCCACTCATCTATTTCATCTCTGAGCTCCTCCGGATAGAGGTCGGGAGCGTTTTCTTTGTGATACTTTTTCCAGTCAAGTACAAGGTATTTAGGTATATTTATCGGATCGTTCTGGGCAACCGCGCCGGTTTGTACATCCACGATTGCCGGAACCGTTGACCTTCCGGTAAAGGTAGGGTCTCCCTTAAGGTATGCGTCATCGAGATAGTGGATCTTGAGGACAGGATCAACTTCTCCGAGATCTTCCGAGAATACCCATCCTCTCGGATCTCTTAATATGCCTGTTTCGCCGATACTGATAACTCTGTCCAGCCCCAGGAGCCTTAGTGTTATAACCGCCTTGTTTGAATGCGGACATCCCGGCATCCAGATGAGTCTGTATCTGTCTGCTTCTACAGGAAGCTTATCCTCTCCCTCACCGAATAATTTGTCAAAGACAAACTTCCTGCCTTCAACTTTTCCGGTAGATTTATTTATCTGTTTTTTGAATGTATTCTCAAACAGCTCCACTGTCTGAAACGGAACTATATATGACATACCCGCCTCCCCTTTATACTTCTATCCTTGAATCGGGGTTTTTCCATGTTGGCCCCTTCATGTCAGATCTGTCTTTTTCATCCTCAAATCTGTAATCATTAGGAAGAAAGAATCCCACATCTTCCATCCAGCCCAGTTCCTCCGCAGATCCGGAAAAGAGCTCTAAAGCTGTCTTTGCTCTTCTGAATCCGAATTTCTCATACATCTCCACAGTATGCGGATGAGTATATAGGATTACGTTCTGCCCCTTTAACTGATCGAGGAGTTTTCCTATAAGCTGCCTTCCGATTCCTTTTCCCTGGTACTCTTCATCAAGGGCTACGTTGTAAACGGCCGCCTGGAAGAGTCCGTCGGAGAGCGCTCTTGCAACTCCGACTATGCGTTCGCCGTCGTATACAAATACGACGGCGTAGCTGTTTTCAAAAGCAATCTGCTGTTCTTTAGCAGAGTGGTCGGAGAGGTGGGATCTTCTGAGAACATCCGCAACCTCCTCCCAGTTAATATTCTCTTTTGTAGTCTTATAAGTTATGTTCATGATCTCTTAGTTTGTCTTTCCTGCATTAAGGATCTCATCTTCGGGTGACTGATCAACTCCGCCAAAGTACTGCTCTGAGAGCTTCTTCAGAGTTCCGTCAGCCTTGAGCTGCTTGATAGCATCATCAATCTTGTCTCTGAGCTCTGTCTCATCCTTGGGAAGAATGTAATATGCATAGAGGTTATCAGCGATAAGCTTTACTTCTTCCTCAGGGATGTTTGACTTGTCGATGTCAAATCCGTACTCATCTACATAAGCTGTGTACATAGGACCATCGATGATTCCGAATGATGTTGTTCCATCCTGGATGTGCTGAAGTGTTACTGTTGTATCAGCCTCTGTGTATGTGATGTTTACCTGTGCATCAGGGTTCTGCTCGTTCCAGTGCTCAATCGCATTTGTAACAGAAACTCCTGCACCACCTTCAAATGAAAGGCCTGCTGCATCTTTAAGAGATGTGATAGGTGTCTGATCCTTACCATAAACGAATACGTAGCTTACCTTGTCATAAGGAAGTGAGTAGAGATATGAAGCTGCTCTCTCTTCGTTATATGAGAAATTGTTTACACCGATCTGGTAGTTACCTGCATTAAGTCCTGCGAATACTGAAGGGAAATCAGTAACCTCGATCTCAAGATCATATTCAGGAATAATGTCGAATACTGCCTTCAAAACTTCGATGTCATAACCTGTAGGCTGATCATCCTCTCCAACATATACGTAAGGCTTAGGTCCGCCGCCTGTTGCAGCCTTGATGGTCTTAACTTCTACTGGCTCTGCCTGATCAGCTGTCTCTGTAGCTGCTGTATTCTCAGCTGCTTCTGTGCCTGCTTCCTCTGTCTTAGCTTCTGATGTGTTTGCACTTGCTGTAGCTGCCTCCCCGCAACCTGTAAGTGATCCAACAAGCAATGCTGTTCCTAAAACTGTAGCAATAAAATTCTTCTTCATAATTTTTGCCCTCCTCAAAACGGATTGAATTTGTTATTAAGGATTATGCTTTAGAGCAGCAGCTTTGTAAAAGACAGAACACTTATAGTGAGGTATAAGTTTTGCTTAACCCTGCCCCGCTTAGTGACCAATAAGCGCAAAAAAAGAAGGCAGCCCTTGCCGCCTTCTTTTGTCGCATTTATTTATTTTCGCCAAACGCCAGCTTCTCAAACTCATCAGCAGGCAGAGGTTTCGAGAAATAATATCCCTGAACCATCTCGCAGCTGTGCTCTTTGAGAAACGCAAGCTGATCGCCGTTCTCCACTCCTTCTGCGACCACCATGAGCCTCAAGCTCTTGGCAATGTCCAATATCAGCTCTATCATACGGATGTCTTTTTCCTGTCTCTCCTCAGGCTTCTCAATCTTGTCTATAAAGCTCTTATCAAGCTTAAGGATATCAACCGGAATAGATGATAACATGTTGAGCGATGAATAACCCGTTCCAAAGTCGTCCATCTCTATGATATAGCCCTTTTCCCTGAGCTGAGTTACTACGCCGATGATCTGCTCCGCATCATCAGTGTATGCTGACTCAGTGACCTCCAGATGAAGAGCAGACTTTGTAACACCGTTTCTTTCAATGATCTCATCTATTGCCGGGATCAGATTCTGCTCAAAGATATCCATTCGGGACAGATTCACGGAAACAGGAATAGATATGCCGTATTTCTCTTTCCACTCATGCACCTGCCTTGCTGCCTCATTCCATACATACTTATCGATGAGGCCTATTCGCCCGTTCTTCTCAAAAAGATTTATGAAGGTTCCGGGAGGTATCATGCCAATTTCGTGATGCTTCCAACGCACAAGCGCTTCAGCACTCTGCAGAACAGGCGGATCCACCTGAACATTGTATTTGGGCTGATAGAATACAACAAATTCATGCTGCTCGATTGCATTCTTAAGATCGTTAGTAAGCCTCTGCTCAAGAATTTCTCTTTTTCTCATGTCCTCGTTAAAGACCATGAGTTTCTCGCGCATTCCGCCTCGAACTATACTGCTGGCCGTTCTGGCCCTGTCAAAGAGTTCTACCGGCCCGAGATCGGATTCATATGGCATCACACCCATCCTGATGCGTATGCTCACATTCTCGGAAAAGACATCTAAAGTCTGCTGGAGTCTTCTGTAAAGCCCCATGTAATCATCTGTGTGCAGACAATAGATATAAAACCTGTCAGCAGTTGATCGGCAGGCAATTCCGTCATTTTCGCCGACATATTTCTTTATCTCATCGCCCAGCGCCAAAAGGATTTTATCTCCAAAGTCCCATCCGTAAATAGCATTTACCACATGGAACTGCTCTATGTTTATGGCAATGGCATCCAGTTTATAATCAGGATGCTCATTATGCATTCTGTCGGCATATTCAAAGAAATAGTTTCTTGTATACAGCTTTGTTAACGGATCAAGCTCTGTAGCATCAATGAGCTTTTGCCGGTCGAGAGCTCTTTTGTCCGAACGCACCTTGGCAACTGTAAGAAGAAGCATGACAAACAGGATAGCTGCTACCACTGCAAGGAAAGAAGCCGCATTATCATGAATGTAATCCGCAAAGGTGACCTTCTCTGATGTTCCGGCATAGCGCGACAGGTTCATTTCAGTCTCTGACGGATCAGCCAGTATCACCAGCTTATTCATGATAGAATACAGCTCACTGTTTCCTTTTTTTACTGCAAAAGCAAAGTCCATGCTCTGCCCCGTTGCGAAAAGGGACAGTTTATATCGTCTTCTAAGCCTGTCAACCAGGGTGATGCGATAACTGTTCACCCACGTACAGTCAGCTTCTCCCTTGGCCACTGCTTCGTAGCACTCTTCAAGTGACGGCTCATGGATTATCGTCCATGACGGATAGTGATCCTGCACAAAAATGTCATAATTAAGACTTCCGGTTAATATTGCTGTCCTTAGATTTTCATCACTGAATATACCAGTGGTTTTTCCTGAACTTACTACAGCAAATATCTCGGTTGACATCAGTGCTTCCGTATTAAGCAGTCCCCTGCTCTCCGCGTCGGAAGTACTTAAATGTATAGGAACAGCAACGTCTATTTCTTCATTCTGAAGCGCCTTAAGACACTCCTCTGTCGAACCGAAAGCAACAGTTTCAAATTCTATATTGGAGTTTTTGACCGCATCAGTGGACTTACTCAGGAAATCTCCCACAGCTCCTATCAGTACGCCCGCCTCTTCATCAGAGAAAGGCATATAATTATCTCTGTAACCGACCCTGATCTTTCCGTGTTCTGAGAGCCACTCCAGCTCTTTTGCCGTAAGATATGTATCGGTCTTAGCAAACCAGATATATTTCTGAAGCAGTTTCTGGTTATAATACGGATCCTCATTCTGTATCTTGGCCATTGCTGAATTCAGCTCTTTCAGCAGATCGGGACGATTCTTGCTGACAGCGAAAAAGCTTTCGGATGAGCCAATGGAACATACAGGAACACAGCCTTCTCTGTTGCCATAGGACTCCACTGTAACATAGGCATCTATATCGCCTCTGTCCAGCATTTCAAAGCTCTCATCCACCGACTCTTCTACCGCTTCATACAGATCTATTTCTATTCCGACATTCGCAGCCCAGGTTTTGATAAAATCCGCCTGAATACTTCCTTTATCAACAACAAATCGTCTCCCTGAAAACGAGTTTATATCTTCCAGATTCATGTCAGTATTTCCAGCCTTGATAAAGATATAGTAAGTCTCAGAAGTCATGGGAATTCTGGAATAAAGGATCTGATCAGCTCTAGCTGTGGTGTAGGAAACGTCGCTCAGCATATCGATTTCACCGTCCTTCAGCTTTTGCAAAAGCTCAGGCCAGGTTCCTTCCACGTAATCGTATGTCCATTCGGTATAAGCAGATACTTTTTGCTGGTAGTCATAGGCAAGACCGGAGCGCCTTCCAAACTGATCCTTGTAACAGTATGTGGAATCAAACCAGCCTACACGGACTACCTTCCCCTCACTTGCATTTGCTTTTTCGGAAAAAGACATAAATACAGCGCCAAAAAGAATGCCTGCAATTACTGTGATCGCAGCCATTCTCATGATCAGTCTCATAATGCCATTCCTATGTAATTTGCGACACTTATCCGTTCTGTAAATACTCATAACAACCTGTCGGCAATGAAGAACGTGCACATTATTACATTATAATTTTAACATAATAATGTACACACAATTATAAAACATACGTAAACATTGAGTCTCGAAAAATATTTATTGTTTTACAATAAATTTATATTGCAAATCAAAAAAAGAAGTGCTATAAAGAAAATAGACAAGTACTTGGAGGATAACATGGATAACAAATTAAATACTTTCGTTAAGACCATCTTGGATATGTGCTTCTATTTCGGGCTGCTGGCAGTAATATCTGTCCCCTTCACCTTAAACTATTCAGTTCAGATGACGATCCGGGCTTTTGGTGAGGAAACAGAGTACGCTGCCATAGCAGATCACTACTGGTACGCAGTTGTATCAATAATGGCTGTAGGAGTCTTCACTCTCCTCATACTGTTTGAGCTCAGAAAGATGATGAAGACAGTAATTGATGATAACTGCTTTGTGGAAGCCAATGTTAAGAGCCTCTACCGAATGGGCACTTACGCATTTGTCATCGCAGGCATCAAGATTTTCAGATGCTTCGTATATTTCACTACCGCTGCAGTGGTTATCGCCGGTGTATTTCTTTTTGCAGGACTCTTTAGTAAGGTCCTTGCAAGAGTCTTTGACAGAGCAGTGAAATACAAACAGGAAAATGATTTAACCATTTAACAGGGCGGTGAGAATATGATTGTAATAAATTTAGATGTCATGATGGCAAAACGAAAGATGGGACTGACGGAACTGGCGGGCAAAGTCGGTATTACCCTTGCCAACCTGTCTATCCTTAAGAATAACAAAGCGAAAGCCGTAAGGCTTGAGACCCTTGATGCAATATGCAAGGCACTTGAATGTCAGCCGGGAGATATCCTGGAATATGTTGACGAAGAGGAGAACTAAGTATGGAAACCAATAATAATCAGACACCACAGTATAGCTATAACTACACAGGCCCTGCGGCGCAGAATCCCCAGCCTGTAAATCCTCAGCCTGTTAACCCTCAGGTTGTAAACCCTCAGATGGGAAATGTCGTTCAGATGCAGCCTGTAATAAAGGGAAACGCTGAACACTTCAGAAAGTACGGACTTTTGTCAGTAGTATTCGGACTCATCTACGGCTTCTGTCTGTACAACAACCACTCCAGCATCACATATCCGATCTTTATGGTATGCGCACTGGTGATCCTTAAGCTCGTAAGAGCAAGGGACGGGCTCTCACTTATAACAGACTGCAATGGCAAAAGAGCTCTCGGTATCTTCTACGTTGCATCCCTTATACTGCTTTCTATCCACAGATGTTTGACAACAAGCCCTGCTCTGAACTTCCTGGAGAGGACCGCAATCTTCCTGTTGCTGTTCAGTTATGTCATATATCTGTATGTGGACACAACAGGTTTTGATATCGGCGCATGGCTGCTCAGTATTTTTATGACACTTATCAAGCCTATCGAACATCTCGGCAGTCCGTTTTCAGATTACAGCGCTCTTAGGAAATCCAGAGCTACTGAAGAAGTAAGTCAGAAAAAGAAAAACTTAAATGCTGTACTTATCGGACTTGCAATTACAATTCCGCTTTTAGTGGTAATAATACCGCTCCTTGCTTCAGCGGATGCAGTCTTTGAAAACATGCTTTCAAACATCTTCAAGGACATTGATATTCCCGAATATCTCTTCCATGCATTTATGATGACTGCAACTGCTATAATAGGCTTCTGGTGTGCTTACACCATCATCACCTCAATGGCAAGGCAGGAGATAAAGATAAAGGTCAGAGGCGATGGTACAACAAATCCTGTTATCGCCATTACCTTTACAAGCATCATCGGACTTATCTATATCCTGTTCTGCGCGATCCAGCTTCTCTACCTCTTTAGTGGTAAGATGGCTCTTCCGGAAGGCTATACCTACGCAGAATATGCCCACGAAGGATTCTATCAGCTGCTGGCTGTGTGCATCCTGAATATTGTGATGGTTTCGATCTGTCAGGCATTCTTTAAAAGCTCTAAGATTTTGAAAGCTCTTTTGACAATAATCGCTGCATGCACATATATCATGATCGCATCATCAGCTTTCAGAATGATCATGTACATAGATGTATATCATCTGACATTCTTAAGGCTCTTCGTGCTCTGGTTTCTGGCAGTGCTGTGCTTCTGGCTTTCATTCCTTATCATCAGTATGTATGTCAGAAAGTTCCCTGTGTTCAAGGCATGCATGGTAGCCATAACCCTTGCTTTTATCGCTTTTATCTACAGCAATCCTGATTATCAGATTGCCAGGTATGACCTTCAGGCAGCTGCCAACAAGATTGATGAATATACTTCAGTTGCAGACTATATCGAGGATGAATTGTCATTCGATGCCGTTCCTGCCATTGTTCAGGATAAGGAAGTACTTGAGTTGTTCAGGCGTTATCATGATCATGAATATATAACCGAAGAGTTTGAAGGCTTCAGAAGATTTAATGTTTCCTACTACATAGCACAGAAATATCTGAAGACTGAATGAATCAAATGAGAAAAAAGTCCGGGCATTTCACATAAATGCCCGGACTTTTGTATTAACGTCTGACTTTATAATCCCTTAGTTGCTTGTTATATCAGCACCGAAGTACTTGTTTGAGATCTCTGCAAGAGTTCCGTCGTCGCGAAGCTCTGAGATAGCCTCATTGATGGCTTCTCTGAGTGAATCGTTGTCCTCGCCCTTTGCAAGAGGGATTGCATACATTGTAACTTCATCATCCATTGCTGCAACCTTGAGCTCTGTGGTTCCTGTTGTCTTGAAGTAGTCCTGAGCTGAAGTGTTGGCATTGATTGTAGCATCAACTGTTCCGTTGAGAACCAGTGTCATTGTCTCACCGATCGTATCAACGTTTGAACATGTAGCGCCGTGTGCAACACCCATAGCCTCGTAGGTTGAACCTGCTGAGTTTGCTGTGGTCTTGCCTGCAAGATCATCAAATGTGTTGATGTCATTGTTGGATGCAAGAGTAACAACTACTGCATGGTCATAGGCATAAGGATGTGTGAAGTCATAAGTTTCCTTACGATCATCTGTAACATCTACACCGTTTGCCATCATATCAAAGGTTCCGGTTGTAACACCTGTAAGTCCTCCGTCAAAAGCAACCTCCTGGAAATCAGGCTCTACACCGAGCTTTTTTGCAATTGCTGCTGCGATCTCTACATCAAAGCCTACAAGCTCATCTGTATTCTCATCATGGTAAGTAAATGGTGCCCATACGCCCTCAGTTGCGATTGTGATCTTGCCTGCTGCCTTGATCCTTGCAAGGTGATCATCACCCTTGGATTCTGTCGCGCTGCCAGCAGAAGCTCCGCATCCTGCAACTGTAACGGCTGTGAGAGCAGTCGCCAGTAACATAGATAGTTTCTTTCTCATAACTTTTCTCCTTCTACGAACTTCTTTCCGTAAATTAAATTGCACAAAATTTATTTTGAATAATAATACATCAATTTTTGGTCAAACGCAAGAACTCTTTTGTGCGGTCTTCTTTCGGATTCTCAAAGAACTCAGCGCCATGGCCTTCTTCCACCACTTTGCCGTCTGCCATGAATACTACTTTTGATGATACCTCTTTTGCAAAAGAGATCTCGTGTGTCACCACGATCATGGTCATGCCCTCATGAGCAAGCTCTCTCATGACTTCAAGAACCTCTGCAGTAAGTTCCGGATCAAGCGCTGATGTAGGCTCGTCGAAGTAGATTATATCCGGATCTGTAGCAAGAGCCCTTGCTATGGCAACTCTCTGCTGCTGTCCGCCGGATAGCTGGCTCGGATACTGGCCTGCAAAATCTGCCATACCGACTTTTCTGAGAACTTCCAGAGCCTTCACCTCAGCAGCCTTGGCATGTATATGCCTTGCTGAAGTAAGTCCCAGGGTCACATTGTGAAGTACCGTCTTGTTGGCAAAAAGATTGTAGTTCTGGAAAACAAAGCCTGTTCTCTTTCTGATAGCGGAGATATCATCTCTCCCAATTCCCGGAAGATGATAGGTCTTTTCCCCAAAGACAAGCTCTCCCTCATCGGCCTTCTCAAGGAAATTAATGCAGCGAAGGAGCGTTGTCTTACCGGAGCCGGACGGTCCCAGGATTGATACCACATCGCCCTTTTCGACTGTAAGACCGACGCCCTTTAAGACTTCGGTGCTATCAAATTTTTTATGTAGATTTCTTACTTCCAATAATTTCATAAATACCTCGCTAAGTTCTCTCAGCTTACTTCCTGACTCCGTAGCTTCCAAGGATCTTTTCGCCCTTCTTCTGCACGAAGGTCAGAACTGTACAGAACAGCAGGTAAACAATAGCAACCTCAATGTAGAGAGGCAGATAGTTGTAGGACTGGCCTGCAATCTGCTTGGTTCTTGTAAACATCTCAACAACGGTGATACTTGAAGCGAGAGATGTGTCTTTTACCATGCTGATAAGCGCGTTAAACAAAGATGGGAATGCTGTCCTGAAGGACTGTGGAAGAATGATGTGCCACATGATCTGCATGAAGTTCATCCCCACGCAGTATCCGGCTTCGAGCTGCCCCGCCGGAACAGCTTCCATTGCAGCCCTCATGGTCTCTGCACTGTAGGCTCCTTCATTGATGGTGAACACGATAACCGCCATCACAAAAGGATTTGCGTGAATACCAATAAGCGGAAGTCCGTAGAACGCCACCATGAGCTGTACCAGAAGCGGTGTTCCCCTGATAACCCAGATGTAAAACCTGCATATCTGCTTAAGGACGGGCACATCCGCAAACTGCACCATGGCTACAAGTACTGCCAGTACAGTTGACAGGATAAAGGCGATCACCGCCAGTGGCAGCGTTACCTTAAGTCCGAATTCTAATATTTTGGGAAAAGAGCTGATGAGCAGCTCCATTGTCTTTTGACTAATCATTAAACTTTCTAAGCTCCGAATATGCCATTGGTACGGCAATTAACAGTGATAAAACATCTGCGCAGGCCTGAGCCATCTCAACGCCCTGAATTCCAAGGAAATGCGGAAGTATCAGGATCAGCGGAATGAAGCAGAATCCGTTTCTGGCAGAAGCTGTAATAGATGCTTTGAAGCCCTTTCCGATGGACTGAAGCATCATGTTGCTGATAACGATTGCGCCTGAGAGCGGTGTCGACAGGCACATATAGCGAAGTGCCGTGGTTCCGACTTCCTTGGCGTACTGCAGGGTCTTTGCAGAATCAAGGTCGGCTGCTGCCTTCTCCCTGAAGAACAGACTTATGATCTGTGGCGCAAATTTGTAGAATACGATTGCTATTATTATCAGGAATATGGTTGAATACTTGACGCAGAACTTGAAGCCCTCTTTTACTCTTTTGGTAAGGCCGGCTCCGTAGTTAAAGGAACATACAGGCTGATATCCCTGACCAAATCCGATAAGGGCCGAACCCATCATCAGCATAAGTCTTCCTGCAACACTCATTCCGGCAATGGCAGCGTCTCCGCCGATGGCTCCCGCTGTACGATTGAGAAGCAGCGTTGATATGGCAGCAAGCCCCTGACGGAAAAGAGAGGGTGCACCACCGTTTATAACTTCAAGCAGATAATGCCAGTTGAGCTTGACATTACTGAAACTCATTCTGATGTTCTCACCCTTGCTGGTTCCGATGAACAATACAATAAAACTTGTGAGCTGTCCCATGACTGTTGCAATGGCAGCACCTCTGACCTGCATGTGAAAGCCCAGGATCAGGAGCGGGTCAAGAACCATATTCATCACTGCACCGGACATAAGTCCTATCATGGCATATACTGCGCTTCCCTGAAAACGGAGCTGGTTGTTGACAACGAACTGAGCCATCATAAATGGTGCTCCGATCAGGATTATCCTCATGTAGTCCATTGTGAACTGCATTGTAGTGTCCGTAGCTCCCAGAAAATGAGCTATCGGAGCTGCAAAGATATTGCCGACAATTGCAAAGATTATACCGACGATTATCGCCATGGCAAATCCCGTGGATGCCATTTCATTGGCTTCCTTGTGGTTGCCTGCTCCAAGCATTCTCGAGAGGTAATTACCCGAGCCATGCCCAAAGAAGAATCCGAAAGCCTGAATGATTGCCATCACAGTGAACACGAGTCCTACGGATGCCGTAGCTGCGGTGTTTACTGCCGGGTTATCGGACACTCTTGCCACGAAGAATGTATCCGCCGTGTTGTATATTGCTGTTACCAGCATGCTGATAATTGTGGGCACCGACAGCGACAATATAAGCTGTGGTACCGGCGTGGTTGTAAGATATTCACGCCTGTCCTTTGGTTGTTTCATCTATTCAAAGTTTCCTTTTGCACAATTTGTTTGTATGTAATCTATGGTATCACACCTGTCAAGTCTTTTGAGTCACCGGGGACGTTTCAGTTTGACTCAATATCAGTCGTCCTTTAGTGCCTCAAACTTGGCTTTCATTGTTGGGTTTCCCTTGGTAAGTTTCTTGACGCTGACATCCTCTACCTTGCTGTTGGCTATACGCAGCTGGTTATCAGAACCCTGAAGTTCCTTTTTCACCTTTTCAAGGCGCGCAATAGTCTTGTCAATCTCTTCAATTGCACTGTCAAAATGCTTTTTAGCAAGTTGATAATTCCTGCTGAAATCATCCTTGAACTTCATCAGCGAATCTTCAAAGTTGGACACATCGATATCCTGATTGCGCACCATTGCAAGCTCCTGCTTGTAGGTGAGCGCATTTATCGCCGCATTTCTAAGGAGCGTGATCATCGGAATAAAGCACTGTGGGCGAACCACGTACATCTTGTCATACTTGTAGGACACATCAACGATTCCTGCATTGTAGAGTTCGGAATCGCTCTCAAGGAGAGACACAAGTACCGCGTATTCGCAGTTCTTTTCCTTCCTGTCCTTATCAAGCTCCTTGAAGAAATCCTCGTTCTTGTGCTTAGTCGCTGTCTCATCCATCTCATTCTTCATCTCAAACATGATGGAGATTATCTCAACGCCGTTTTCGTCGTTCTCGCGATAGATGTAGTCACCTTTACTCCCGCTTCTTGCATCGTTGTCTTTTTCAAAATATGCATTCTTAAAGGCTGTTGCCCTGAGCTGGTTGAACTGGATCTCACAGTGCTGCTCCAAGGTTTCACCGACCATCTTGGTTGACATCTTGGTCTTAAGATCCTTGTAGAACTCGACCTCTTTTTCTTTCTGCTCAAGAAGGACTTTGCCTCTCTCTTTTTCCTGCAAAAGCTGATTCTCAAGGTCATGGGTCTTTTCATTGAGTTCAATCTCGGTGGCGTGAACTTTTTCGCTCAGCTCATCGAGCTTAGCCTGCTTCTCATCCTCAACCTTTTTGACAGCTTCCATGACGGCGAGTTTCTGCCTGTCATCACTACTCTGCATTTCAAGAGAAAGTTTTGTATTCTTTTCCTGCTCCTGCCTGAGAAGAGCTTTAAGTTTATCGGCTTCAGAGGTCTTTTCCTCTTTGAGCTTCTCAATCTCTTTGCTCTTTTCTTCTCTTAGCTTGTTTATCTCTTCTTCGTACTGCTGCCTGGTCTTCAGTACTACTTTATCTTCAATCGAAGACAACTCCAGGGCATGCTTCTCCTGAAGGTGCTTTTCAAGCTCTTCCGTTCTTCTTGTAAGGTCTTTTTCAAATTCCTTGTCCCTTATCTGCTGAACGATCGAGCTGAGCTCTGTATCATCTACCGTAAAAGCCTGTCCACAGTGTGGGCACTTAAGTTCTGCCATAGTAATTCCCCCATTACTCTCAGATTAACGTTACTCATTGGATTATTATAACATGATGTGAGACACTGGGGACGTTTCAGATTGACTCATTATGAGTCAGTCTGAAACGTCCCCAGTGTCTCAAAATGAGTCAATCTGAAACGTCCCCGTTGTCTCATCCGATCTCTGAAACGAAATCGCTCATCATATCTGAAATCTTTATCTGCTGTGGGCAAACCTGCTCACAGCTGTGACAGTGAAGGCAGGATGCGGGTCTCTTTTCATCAGGAATTGCTGAAAGCGCCATAGGCGCAATGAAATCGAATCCGCCACCCTCGATGGTAATAAAGTGTTCGTTGTAAAGTGAGATAAGTCGCGGTATATCAAGGCCCTGCGGGCAATGGCTCACGCAGTAGTGACAGGCCGTACATGGAACAGATTTCCTCTCCAGCATCCTGTCAACAACAGACATAAGCGCTTCCATCTCTTTTTCATTAAGCGGTTTATCTTCCCCAAAAGTCTTAAGATTGTCCTCAAGCTGCTGCATGTTGGACATTCCGGACAGCACCATGGTCACGCCCCCAATGCTCTGAAGGAATCTGAAAGCCCAGGCAGGAATAGCTTCATCAGGCCTGATTGCCTTAAGCTCAGCTTCAAACTTGTCATCAAGCTTCGCCAGCTTACCTCCGCGAAGAGGCTCCATAACCCATACGGGAATTCCCGTCTCGTTCAGCAGCTCAACTTTTGCCTTGGCATCCTGGAACTTCCAGTCCAGATAATTAAGCTGGATCTGACAGAATTCCATATGCTCTCCGTAAGCATCGATAAAACGCTTAAGCGTCTCATACTCACCGTGGCAGGAAAAGCCCAGATGTCTGATCCTTCCATTCTTTTTCTGCTCCATGAGATAGTCGAATATTCCAAACTTCGGGTCAAGGTACTGATCAATATTCATCTCGCAGACATTGTGGAAGAGATAGAAATCAAAGTACTCCATCCCTGTCTTTTCAAGCTGCTTCTCGAATATCTCTTTTACCTTGGGCATATTTGAAAGGTCATAGCCCGGAAACTTGGAGGAAATATAAAAGCTCTCCCTCGGATACTTCGCAAGAGCTTCGCCCAGAACAATCTCAGATTGTCCGTTGTGATAGCCCCAGGCTGTGTCGTAATAGTTGATACCGCCGGACATAGCCTTATCGATCAGCTCAAATGTCTTCTCTCTGTCGATGTTGCCATCATCGCCGTCAATTACGGGAAGTCTCATTGCGCCAAAGCCAAGTCCTGAAAGCCTTAAATCCTGAAAGTCTCTGTAAACCATAGCCATAACCCTCCTATATGAATTTATTTCACGTATGTATCAACGGATCCGGATAACGTCTACTCCCACTCAGCTTACCCTCTCTTATACATAGGGATAGTCTGAAGCTTGTGCAGATTCATCACGTGCAGTCTGTCGATCTTCTCTTTTATCTCAAGGTCTTCAATCTCGCCGGTCCTTACATACTTATCAAGCATCGCATAGGTAAATCCAAGCTTGTCCTCATCTGACATTCCTGAAAGTCCGTCGGATGGAGTCTTGTGGATCAGCTCAGAAGGAAGTCCCAGCTCATCTCCGATCTGAAGCATCTCGCAAACAAGAAAGTCAGAGCAGGGGCTGAAGTCGCCTGCAGCATCGCCGTACTTGGTTGAGTAGCCGACATAGTCCTCTGAAGCATTACATGTATTGGCAACACGTCCACCCTCAGGAAGAGACTGCGCAATTGCATAAAGAGTGGCCATACGAAGCCTTGGCGGTGTGTTGATGATGGCATCCTTGCCGGGCTCTACGCCTGCTGCCTTAAGGGCATTCATCTCACCCTCAAAAGCCTCGGCGATATTGACGGTATAATTCCTGATCCCCAGAAACTCAACAACCTTCTGTGAATCCGAGATGTCTTTCTGCTCGCCGTTAGGCATCATAACACCTACCACACGCTCTTTTCCCAGAGCCTTAACAAGGAGTGCTGCCACGATGGTAGAATCCTTGCCACCGGAAATACCGACGACTGCACTGGCCTTGGGGCCGCTCTTCTCAAACCAGTCCTGAATCCAGGCGACGATGTTCTCTATTTCTAATTTTGCGTCAAATTTGCTCATTCTCCATCCTCCAATTAATACATCTCTGAAGGTAATCAACGTAGTTAGGGTTCTTGCACATTCCCTTGCCTTCAACATCAGAAACCTTAGCAACATCCTGTCCGTTGCAGGCTGTGGTCTTCATGACGATGTTGAGCGCAGGAACCTTGGTGTCGTTGGAGATATATGTTCCGATTCCGAAAGCAACCCTGGCTCTTCCTGCAAAGTGTGCATAGATGTCGTTGGCGCGCTTGAAATCAAGGCTGTCACTAAAGAGCAGAGTCTTTGTGGCAGGATCGATGCCAAGACTCTCGTAGTGCCCTATCATCTTCTCGCCCCACTCAATCGGGTCTCCTGAGTCATGTCTTACACCTGAGAACAGAGTTGAGAATGTCAGCTGGAAGTCACGCAGGAAGCAGTCTGTAGTGATTGCATCCGTAAGCGCTGTTCCGTTGAGGATTCCGTACTCCTTTACCCAGTAGTCAAGAGCGTACCAGTTCGAATAAGCAGGATTGTGCTTGTGGTTACCCTGACCTACGCACATGATCCACTCGTGAGCCATGGTTCCTACAGGAGTAACTCCGTGCTTCTTGGCCAGAAGTACATTTGATGTTCCTACAAACTTAGAGCCTGTTCCGTCGAGCTTAGCTTCCTTTAACTTAAGTACGGCAAGCTCCTGAGCCTCAGCTGAGAGACGTCTCCTTAAACCAAACTCAGAGAATGCCCCGATCTTGTATGTTCCGTCTGTCAAAAGAGCTATCTTCTCATCGAGCTTCTGCTCAAAGGATTCCATGAGCTCCTCATAGTCATAATTCATTCTGAAGTAAACTTCGTTAACAATGGCAAGTGTTGGGATCTCATACATTGATGTGTTGAGCCATGTTCCGTTTGTCTCGATGGAAAGTCCGCACTCAGCATCTGTTGTGATTGTGAAATCCTCA
Source organism: Butyrivibrio sp. XPD2006 (assembly GCF_000420865.1). Taxonomy (GTDB): domain Bacteria; phylum Bacillota; class Clostridia; order Lachnospirales; family Lachnospiraceae; genus Butyrivibrio. The sequence continues at coordinate 2,899 of NZ_ATVT01000005.1, read as the reverse complement.
TATCTCGGGTGCCACAGTCTAAGGAAATCAACGTAGGACTTCTTGATCCACTTGATGCTCGCAAGGTAGTTAAGCTCGTCCTCTGTGAAGTTAAGGTCGCAGTAGAGATAGATCTGCCTTTTGATCTCCTCAACCATCTCAGGTGTGAACTTCACATCCTTGTTACGGCACCTGAATGTCCAGGTTGTTGTGTAATCGGGGAAGTTGTGATAGATTGCCTGTCCCATTGAAAATTTGTACAGGTCTGTTTCAAGTAAGCTGTCAATAATTGGATTCATTGGATCCTCCTCTAATTTTCCTGTCTTAAGCAGGTAATTTCTAAATACAACATTTATGTCATCTGACAGATCCATTGGATTTTCGCGGATTTCGGTTCCGCTCACCTGCACAATGGTTCGATCCACCAGATTAAATGTATGATCCGGATAAATTGGCCCGAGCTTCTCTACATAGGAAGGCTCACCCGTATACCAGTTAAAGTGTGCGCTGTCCGGGGCTATCCCTGCGGATGAAAAGAGCTCTTTGCCCCATGCAACCCAGTTCTCATGGGTGAAGGTACCGTCAAGACCGATCTTCTTGTCATCGATAAGCGCCACGGTAACCCTCGGGTTATCTCTGAACATCTCTTTTACCAGCTTGTGACGCACAGTAAAAGGAAGGAAGTCTTTTCCCCTGTCCTCCTGATAACCGCAAACTGCGATGATCATCCTGTCATTCTCATCTAAAGCTCTTTTCACAAGAGATTCATGTCCCTTATGAAACGGAATGAAACATCCGAATACAATTCCTATATTATCCATAGGCCATCTCCTTTGAAATCATCCAAGGGCATTAGCGATATCTGCAATAAGGTCTTCCTTATCCTCAAGTCCGCAGCTCATTCTTACAAGACCTGCAGGGATTCCTGCCTCAAGGAGCTGTTCATCGGTCATCTGTCTGTGTGTTGATGTCGCAGGATTCAGGCAACATGTTCTGGCATCTGCAACGTGTGTCTCAATGGCTGCCAGTTTAAGCTTTTTCATGAAGCTCTCTGCAGCTTCTCTTCCGCCCTTAAGCTCGAATGAAACAACTCCGCATCCGCCGTTTGGCATGTACTTCTGTGCCAGCTCATAGTAAGGATCTGTCTCAAGTCCCGGATAATTGACCTTGGCAACTTCCTCTCTTGTCTGAAGGAATCTGGCTACTGCAAGTCCGTTCTCAACGTGGCGGGGCATGCGAACATGCAGTGACTCAAGACCAAGATTTAAAAGAAATGCATTCTGAGGTGACTGTATGCATCCGAGATCACGCATGAGCTGCGCTGTAGCCTTGGTGATAAATGCTCCCTCATTACCGAATTTCTCGGCGTAAACAATTCCGTGATAAGACTCATCGGGAGTTGTAAGTCCCGGATACTTATCAGCATGAGCCATCCAGTCAAACTTGCCGGAATCTACGATAACTCCACCGACTGCTGCTCCGTGTCCATCCATGTACTTAGTAGTTGAATGAGTTACGATGTCTGCTCCCCATTCAATAGGTCTGCAGTTTACAGGGGTTGGGAATGTGTTGTCCACGATAAGCGGAACTCCGTGCCTGTGGGCTGCATTTGCAAATCTCTCGATATCAAGAACTGTAAGAGCAGGGTTAGCAATAGTTTCACCAAACATTGCTCTTGTGTTGTCCTGAAATGCTGCATCAAGCTCCTCATCTGAAGCTGTCGGTGAAACGAACGTCACATCAATTCCCATCTTCTTCATGGTAACCTCAATGAGATTGAAGGTTCCGCCGTAGATTGATGAAGAGGCTACGATATGGCTTCCCGCCTCACATATATTAAACAATGCAAAAAAGTTTGCAGCCTGTCCCGAAGATGTCAGCATTGCTGCAGTTCCACCCTCCATTGCTGCTATCTTGGCTGCAACATGATCATTGGTGGGATTCTGAAGCCTTGTGTAAAAATATCCTGAAGCTTCCAGGTCAAAGAGCTTACCCATATCCTCGCTGGTGTCATACTTAAAAGTAGTAGACTGAATGATCGGTATCTGCCTTGGCTCTCCGTTTCCGGGAGTATATCCCGCCTGTACACACTTTGTTCCAATTCCCTGCTGACTCATCTGTTATTCCTCCAAAGAACTTATTCATTATTTCTAATATGTGGCCATGCTTTGCCACATTACAGTATTATACTAGCATCGCCCGGAAAAGTATAGCGCTGTGAGTCATTGGGGACGTTTCAGTTTGACTCATTTTTCTACGCCCAAAGAGCACTTTTGACGTTATATGTAGAAAATTTTAGAGCTTCAAAACTTTGTACTCCTATTTTTCTACACCCAGAAGCCACTTTTTGCCATATAGGTAGAAAATCTTTTTACAGGCATCTTAATTTTCTACGCCCATAAGGCACTTTTATCGCTATATGTAGAAAATATGCCTGTCTATACTTCTCATGCCCTAATTTTTCTACGCCCAAAGACCACTTTTCCCTCTATATGCAGAAAATCCACCATACCCCAGAAAACCACCACACGATAAATCAAAAAAAGCGAGGCCGAAAGGCCTCGCCTCAGACTGTAGACAAAGTGGTCCTGAGGGCGTAGCTCTCTGGACCATTTTTCTTATGTTATGGGGATTTTGTTCAGAACAAAGGTCAGAAACAGCCTATATCAGGCCATCTCTAACCGCCATTCATGCTTGATCCTTGCAAGCTTTTTCAGATTCATACACGCAAAGGTAAGCGCGACCTTCATTTCCATACGCGCCTTGCCATACATCTGTGTATATCTGAATCCGTGGTTTTCTTTGGCGGTCCCAAAAATTCTTTCTATTGTTTCTTTGCGATGGGAATAAAGATCTTTCATTCCCTCTGTGTATCTGATATCATCGCATACTTCCATGTAGTCTTCCCAGATATGACGAG
>NZ_ATVT01000004.1 GCF_000420865.1 Butyrivibrio sp. XPD2006 | reverse complement strand
TGGGAAGACTACATGGAAGTATGCGATGATATCAGATACACAGAGGGAATGAAAGATCTTTATTCCCATCGCAAAGAAACAATAGAAAGAATTTTTGGGACCGCCAAAGAAAACCACGGATTCAGATATACACAGATGTATGGCAAGGCGCGTATGGAAATGAAGGTCGCGCTTACCTTTGCGTGTATGAATCTGAAAAAGCTTGCAAGGATCAAGCATGAATGGCGGTTAGAGATGGCCTGATATAGGCTGTTTCTGACCTTTGTTCTGAACAAAATCCCCATAACATAAGAAAAATGGTCCAGAGAGCTACGCCCTCAGGACCACTTTGTCTACAGTCTGAAGGGAGCTGATTTCAGCTCCCTTTTGTTATACGTATTTATTATTGTGATTACATGGTCTTCATCATTTCCATTACAAGGGCCGCACAGTCTTTTGCTGCCTTCTTCTCAAACTCCGGATAATCCATTACGTCCGATCCGTCAGCCTTATCAGAGATTGCTCTGATGATAACAAACGGAACCTTGTTGAGAAAGCATGCCTGGGCAATCCCTGCTCCTTCCATCTCGCAGCACATTCCGCCGAGGGACTCTATAATGGCATCCTTAACAGACTTATCGGAAATGAACTGATCTCCGCTGCAAACTCTTCCTTCGAATACTCCAAGGTCAGGAGCTGCTGTCCTTATTGCTGCTTTTGCCTTATCTATCAGCTCCCTATCTGCAGGAAAAGAGAGTACTCCCATCTGCGGGATCTCGCCCTTCCTGTAGCCAAATACTGTGGCGTCAACGTCGTGGTAAGCTGCATCGGTTGATAAAACTATATCTCCAATGTTGATCTTTGCATCAAGAGATCCTGCAACTCCGGTGTTGAGCACATGGGTTACTCCGAAGGTATCCACCAGAATCTGAACGCAAATCCCTGCATTAACTTTACAAATTCCGCTTCTTACTACTACAACTTCAGTTTCTCCGATGGTTCCCTCAAAGAAATCCATAGAAGCTTTGCTGACAGTTCTTTTAACAGTCATTGCGCTCTTAAGAGATTCTACTTCGACCTCCATTGCGCCGATAATTCCAATCTTCATTTATCTCTCCAATCATTCCGGATAATAAAGGTGCTTTTCATCAATCCCGTAAAGGGTGTTATCCAGATATCTCTTTGCCAAGAATTTTGCCATAGGAAGATTCATATCAAGATAGTTTCCGCAGTCTCTCGGACTTGCCCCCGGTACATCTCCTTCAAAATCCCTTACAAATTCAAACATTCTTGTTATCAGAGGAACAACTTCCTTTGATTCAAGCTCTCCTGCCAGAACAACATAAAATCCGGTTCTGCATCCCATCGGTCCAAAGTAAATTGTCTTATCTTTATACTCCGGATCATTTCTGAGAAATGTAGCCCCAAGATGCTCAATGGTATGAACCTCTGCGGTGTTCATAACAGGCTCTTTATTGGGCGCTGTCATTCTGAGATCAAAGGTTGTGATCGTCTCCTGACCTACTTTATCTCTTCTCGAAACATAAATGCCCGGTTCAAGGTCAATATGATTCACCGTAAAGCTAGCTATTTTTTCCATTTGGATCTGCCTTTCATTTATTTTATACTCTGGCTGTCTTATGGAATACATCATAGGAATCCTTAAGATATCCTTTGATGTTCTCGTAGTCCCTGTTTGCAATTGCTGTGTAGAGCGTGTCTACAATAAGGAGCTGGGCAAATCTGGAACTGTTCAGTCCGCTCTTTTTATCAATCTCCGGTGATGTTGCAAAAAGAACCTGATCGCAGCCGGTGGTCAAAGCATTGTTACCAAGCTTTGTAACTGCTATTGTAGCAGCTTCTCGCTCTTTTGCAATATTGAAGAGCTGCATCATTTCAGTATTTTTGGCATTATCGGCAAAAAAGATCGCCACATCCTTGGGGCCTATCTGGGATACTGTCATAAGATTCATGTGGTGGTCCTGATTATAAACCACGTTGTAATGTATTCTGAGGAGCTTGCAATACAGATCATAAGCTGCTATTCCTGCAGTACCTACGCCAAATACCTGAATCTGCTTTGCGCTTACTATTGTTGTAACCGCATCGCTAAAAGCCTCAGCCGCAAAAAGTCTGTATGTGGTCTGGATTGCCTGTACGCTGGTCGCACAGATATTATCAGCAATGGACTGAAGCGATGTATACTCATTGACATCCTTGAAAGCAATCTTCGGGGCATTTTCTCCCACTTTTTCCAGATTGGTATTTGCCTCAGCATAATATGCGTTCTTTAAATCCTTAAGTCCGTCATATCCTATTGCCTGCGCAAATCTTGTCCAGGCAGCCTGAGTTGTGCCCGACATTTCCGCAAGCTCTTTTATCGGGTGCTTAAAGAGTGCATCCTTGTGTTCAAGAACATAATCTGCCACCAGCTTTTCTGAAGAAGGCAGCGAGTCATAATTGCTTTTTATTTTTTCACTAACAATATTCATATATAGCCTCCATACATTGATTTTCCCCCTACTTAATAGTATATCGCATTTTTGCATACGGAATGAAATTAATTTTCAAACAATTGCTAAGTATATTCTTAAATATTTATAAAATAAAGGATTTTTTCAGTCTCTTTGTGTTATTCTGATGTTACGGCAGTAATATATGTGTATTTATACACTTAAGCGCTTAGCGCAGGAAAGGAGATTTCTTATTATGAAATGGGTATGTCAGGTATGTGGTTACATTCATGAAGGAGACCAGCCCCCGGAGTTTTGCCCTAAATGTAAAGCTCCTGCCGAGAAGTTCTCAAAGCAGGAAGAAGGCGAGAAAAACTGGGCATGTGAGCATGTATTGGGCGTAGCAAGCAGCGCACCCGAAGATGTTAAGCAGAGCCTCAGAGAAATGCGTGACGGCGAGTGTCACGAAGTAGGTATGTATCTTGCTATGGCTCGTGTAGCAATCCGTGAGGGATACCCCGAAATTGGTGCTTTCTATGAGAAGGCTGCCTGGGAAGAGGCTGAACACGCAGCAATGTTCTGCGAAATGCTTGGTGAAGATCTTACAAACTCCACCAAGAAAAATCTTGAACTCCGCGCAGAAGCTGAGTATGGCGCAACCCAGGGTCGTGCAGACCTTGCAAAGAAAACAAAAGAGCTCAATCTCGATGCCATTCATGATGCTGTACATGAAATCGGAAGAGATGAAGCAAGACACGGAAGAGCTTTCGCAGGTCTCCTCAAGAGATATTTTGGATAATTATACATTATGTGAAACGTTAAGAGGATTGCCACTAATTAGGCAATCCTCTTTTTTTATAAAATAGCCGGTAATAATGTATAAAATTAGCATAAACGCATACATATATAATCTAAAAAGCGATAAAATATACTGTGAAGACGTTTTATGTTAAGGAGGTCGCCATGGCAAATTCAACCACTCGAAAAGAAAATGCAACCTTTAAAAAAATCCCGTTTTTCAAAACAGTGGCAGGAATGATCTCTATCAGCTATGCCTGCCTGCTGATACTGTTTGTTATTTCTATCGCTGTAGTTACCACGCAGATGATGAATATCGCAAACAGTTCTATTGAGACAGCCAACACTGTGGAAGGTGTTATGAATAACATCTCCACATTTGATGTTGATATGCGTATCGTCGATAACGACGGTTTTGCAATGGCTGCCATGTATGATACTATTGCGGGAATGGGCCAAATAGAGCAAAAGGTCCCTGAGATGCAGAACTGTATTTCAGAAATGGATGATGCTATAGCCGGTATAAAATCCGCTTTCAATACTCTTACAACTCCCGGCAGTGATGCTGCTACCGCCGTGCAGACTCTGGATCAAAACTACGCTGAGTGGAAAGCCGGATACTTGAAGGTAATAGACGCTGCTCCGAAAGCAGATGTAGATACCATTATCCAGGTTGTATTTGTTGAGTGTTCAACACAACTTGCTGTAATGAAAGATCAGTTATCTATCCTTAACGATGAAGTCGCTAAAGTTCAGGTTCAGTCTCAGGAACTTGTTATGCAGCGCGCAAACGGAGCTGTTGGCATTGTAAATATAATGATGATTATTTACATTATTGCCATCATCGGATTCCTTGTATGGAATTACAGACAGGTTGGACGTAAGGTTAACCTCATAGCCGATGAGATAAGCGCTATGATCTCCGATATCAAATCCCATAAGGGCGATCTGACAGTACGTCTTAAGACCAAAACTTCTTCAGAGCTGGTTCACATAAAGGATGGTTTCAACCTCTTTATTGAAACCCTTCAGGTAGTACTTAAGGATGTAAAAGACGGAACCATTTCACTTACAAGTTCATCAGAAGATATGTCTAATCAGATCAGACTTGCCAGCGACAATATCACAAACACATCAGCTGCCCTTGAGGAACTTTCAGCCAGCATGCAGAATGTAGCTGAAACTGCTCAGGTTATGAACGAAAAGCTGGATGACATTAAGACAGCTACAGGAAATATCAATGACGGTGTTGAAGACGGAACCGCCAAGGCCGAAGAGATCAGAGCTGAAGCTATTGAGATCAAGAACGAGGCTGAAAACAAGAAAGAGAACACCGGAACCAAGATGGAGGACCTCTCCAAAGTGCTTGAGCAGTCAGTTAAAGACAGTGAGAAGGTATCTCAGATTGCCGAGCTTACCAACGTTATCCTTGATATCGCATCACAGACAAACCTCCTTGCTCTGAATGCTTCTATAGAGGCTGCACGAGCAGGTGAAGCAGGAAAAGGATTTGCGGTTGTTGCCGGAGAGATCAGCTCCCTTGCCGACAATTCAAGACAGACAGCCGGAAACATCCAGAATATCAGTAATGAAGTTACCACTGCAGTTAAGTCCCTTGCCGATAACGCGATGCAGGTTCTTGATTTCATCAATACTACCGTGCTCAGCGACTACGATGCATTTGTTGAAACAGGTGCTAAATATGAAGAGACCGCCAAGATCATCAACGAGATGCTTGATGGCATTTCAATACAGACAACAAGCCTTAATGAGATCATGGATCAGATGGCAGATTCCGTATCTTCAATTTCAGATTCCGTAAGCGAAGCTTCCGATGCAATAGGTCAGTCTGCTGACAACGCTCAGGATATCGTAGATGAGATTTCCGGTATCAGTTCTTCAATGGATATAACCAATGAAGTAACAGAGAAACTTAACGACAGCACAAAACAGTTTGTAAACATTTAAAAGCATCAATTGATAATACGTCAAAAGAGCTGATGGCTACGGCTTTCAGCTCTTTTTTTGCGTCTATTTTCTGCCTGTTTTTCCCGGTCTCTGATATGAATTTTGATATTCTGAAAAGATTTTTGTCAAATATACTTGACATTATTCTATTGTGGTTTTATTATATGATTATCAGCTGACAGATAAATAGTTCACATATAAACATAGTTTCATTCTTTATTAGGAGGAGAAATATAATGAACGCAACAGCATCTTTTGGAATGGTAATTGGATTAATGGTTGGTCTTGTAATTGCTGCAATACTTCTTAAGTTTGCCAACAAAGACCACAAGTTTAAAACACAGTATGATGAGAGACAGGAAGCAATAAAGGGTCTCGGATACAAGTACAGTTTCTATACACTGGCTTTTTTGGAAGCACTTCTGGCTATTCTCGAGATTGGTGGTATCACATTTGCAATTGAAAGATATCTTGTACACTTTATTGTACTGCTCATCGGCTTCACAGTTCTGTGCGTACACAGCATCTGGAACGGAGTTTACTGGGGACTTAACAACAATCGCAAGCGCTATACCGCTATAATCGTTCTTGCAGTAGCTTTAAATCTCATCCCTGTTATTGCTGCTATTGTAAACGGATCTCTTTCAAGAGAAGGATTTAATTCATTACCTCTTCTCAACGTAATAGTACTTGTCTGGATGGCAGTAATAGGTATCTGTGCCCTGGCTAAAAAGTGCTTTGCAACAAAAGGAAATGAGGAGGACTGATCTATGAAAAATCTTAAACTTAAGGCAGCAAGAGCAGGTATGGACCTGTCACAGGATCAGCTTGCTTCCATCTGCGGCGTATCAAGGCAGACTATCAGCGCTATTGAGAAGGGTGACTACAACCCCACCATCAATCTCTGCATCGCAATATGCAAGGCTCTCGGCAAGACTTTAGACGAACTGTTTTGGGAATAAGTCCAAACTATAGGACACCTCCTTTGCGAAAATCAAATCATAGCAAAGGAGGTGTTTTTTATGGATGCAGCATATACAGCTTACAGAGAGATCAGAATTGAAGAGAACAGGAAGAGACGTCTTCGCATAGTAAGACGCCAGAGAATCATTCTGGCACTTGTTATAGCGATCATCGTATTTGCTTTTGCTTTTCTTGGAACGAAGCTTGTTCTGTCAGCTCATTCAGAGAACGGCAGATTTAAGTATTACACATCTATTACCATTCACAGTGACGATACTCTGAGCAGCATCGCAGAAGATTACATTTCCTCAGAATACAAAAACGCAGACTCCTACATCAGGGAAGTCTGCGCTATAAATAATCTTGATGAAGAAGGAACCATTTATGCCGGTGAAAACCTTGTAGTTCCCTATTATTCGGATGAATTTAAATAAACCGTCAGTATCAAGGTTTCTTAATACTGACGGCTGATTTCTGAATGCTATTAATTTGTTTCTCTTGTATCCATAAATTCATCGATGACTTCGTATATCTCCATGTTGGGATCATCCGTCATTTTTATCTCATCTCCAAGCTCTAAAAGCTTGTCCTGACCCAAGTCTCTCATCTCCCAGACCGGAAGCGCCTCTCCGGATGAAGAGCCATCAGGATTAAGAATGTATCCGTTAGGATCACCGTTATATGCGAAGTTCACCCAGTAGCTCTGCATGATCTGAGATAGCTTGTAGTCCGCTTCATCGTACAGTCCCGGATGCCTTTTAAGATTACCATAGGCATAAGGAATCTCGCCTGCGTGGTAATTAGAGAGCATGTCATTGGTCTTGGTGAAGTAATATTCATAGGCAGGCCTGTTCTGGGCAATCATGTAATTATTCCAGACATAATGTGAATAGCTGAACCACATGGCACTATAAGCTACGTTAAGCGCCCCCTTGGCTTCACCCTGTGCATCTACTATAAAAGCCTGATCTCTCTGAGGCAGATTCCAAGGCACAACTTCCGCCATATCATCGCCATAATCCGGCATGTCCTCTGCGATGAGGTCCTCATAATTCTCTCTTGTAGCCTCGGTACCCAAGAGAAATGCGTCAGCCTCTTTTGCATTAAAGCCGTTGAGAAGAGCCTGTTCATGATTCTCACCCTTCTCATAGGTGAGATAAGGTTGTTCTACAATAGCGTATCCGTCAACAGTCATGGACGAATTGTGCGTTTTTGTCTTAAGGAGCTCTGAAGCCGGTATGTTCCTGAGTTCTGCAGATGAAGAAACGCCAAACTCATTTCGCACTTCTTCTCCTGTTGCAACAGCATCCTCATAATCCCTGAAGGTATGAAAAGGCTCTTTTGCCACGATACCACTGGACTCAGCTATTGCATATCTGAAAAGCCCTTCAGTCAATGGTGATATACACAGGGCATTTACTGACGATGCACCGGCTGACTCACCTGCAATAGTGATCTTAGTCTTGTCACCACCGAAAGCTTCGATATTGTCATATACCCACTTAAGGGCTGCAATCTGATCCAGAAGTCCGTAGTTACCGGTGGTACCGTTCGGAGACTCAGCCTTAAGGTCATCAGCTGCATAGTATCCGAATACTCCAAGCCTGTATGAGAAGTTTACAAAGATAACTCCCTTGGCTGCCAGATCTTCACCCCTGTACTCCGTATATGAGGACTGGCCTGTTGTAAGGGATCCTCCATGAACATAAAAAATAACAGGAAGAAATTCATCCCGGTCTTCTCCGGGGGTAAAGACATTTACATAAAGGCAGTCTTCACTGACTTCCTCCACATACTCGTCTCCAAACTTAATCTGATAATCGTGCCATCCCAGAATGTGAGAGAGGGAATCATACAAAACCGATCCTCTTGTCTGCATAGCCATCGGTCCGAAATGATCAAAGGCTCTTACACCATCCCAGCCATCTGCCTTCTGAGGTTCTCTAAATCTAAGCTCCCCGACAGGAGGCTTGGCATAAGGAATCCCGGCATAGACTCTGGCTGAGTGATCCTTGTTATAAACACCGGTGAGCTGTCCCTGCTCTATCTCCACTACTTCAGTGACATCCGGATTTCTGTTATCCACTGCCGGAACTCTTTTAACAGGAGGTTTTGTCAAAAAGATGTTTACTGCCAGAATTACTGCAAAGGCCAGCAGCAGAATCAGCGTATTCTTTTTACTTCCGATTTTTTTGTAAAAGACATCCCGATAAAGAAGAAGGGCTATGATAGAAAAAATACCAATACCCCAGCCGATAAGCATGTTCTTAGAAAGTTCAAGGACTGCTATATAAAACAGTCCTGTCAAAATTACAAAGATATTAAATAAAACCATTAGAAGATCCTCATGAATTAAAACGAAATAGTTGCTATATAATCCATTCCTTCAGGAGCTTTAATTTCAGGCTTTTCACATGAGAGCTCGGTTGTTCTTCCTTCTGAAAGAAGCTGAGTTTCAAAGTTATAAAGCGCAATTCCCATATCTATCTTCTGAAGATCGTAATCAGGAGTAACAAATCCCTTATCATGAGCTTCAAAGAAATGTGCCTTCCTGTCCGCTATAACTATTCTCCAAGGCTGCTTATTCACAGCAGAAGGAGCAAAGCGTACTACTTCAAGAGCATCATGAAGTCCCATTCCCATGGATGCGCTCTCGGTTATAGGTGTTGCAAAACTTCCGTTATAGAAAAGCTCCTCAAAAGCCTTTCTTGTATCAGCCTTGACGCCCTTTCGCATAAGGACTTCCTTAACTGACATCTTCTTTGCTGTGACACCGAGCGGACTCATACATGGCATGTACTCTCCGTCCTTTAAATCTGATGCTGCCTCAAACTTATCTCTTGGCATTGTTCCACCAATCCAGACTGTACCAAGACCAAGCTGATGAGCCTTCATAAGAAGCTTCTGGAATGCATATCCGTAAGCCTCCTCAAAATGCTCCGCCTTCTTAACTACAGCTGAAACATATAATGTCTCTCCTGATAATACCGGGCTTGAGAGATCATTTTCCTTAGCGTCAAGAAAAACAAATCTTACATTGACTCCATATGGATTTGTAATATTCTCCGCATACTCTTTTAACTCATTAATAATCTCAGCAGATGGCGCTTTGCCATCAAATGCTCTGACACTGCGTCTAGTCTTTACATCCTCAAGAAAACTCATAGAATGACCTCCATACAAATTTACATTGTGCGCAATGTAATTGTATCATATATCAGTCATAACGCAAGTGTTTTTTCAAATTGGTCCCCAGGGACGGAGTCAAGGGACCATTTTTCTTTCAAACACAATCTCATTGTCGCTTGAAAGATCATCTCTATATACATATCCAAGTCTGTCAAAAGACCTGATTTCTTTCGGATCCTCTATTCCGCGCTCAGCCATGAACCTAACCATCTCGCCTCTGGCCATCTTGGCATAAGTTCCTTTGGTGACGAATTTCCCCTTTGCCATCTCACCGAAGGTCACCGTTACATAGTGATCCCCTGCTCCCAGATACTTCTCTATACACTTTGAGTACTCCTTGGAAGCCAGGTTGACTATGACACCGGACTCATCCCTCACTTCACGATACAAACGATCACCCCACAGATCATAGAGATCCTTATGTCCGCCAATCTTAGCTTTGGCCTGCATCTCCAGCCTGTAGGGCGTCACTCCGTCCATGGGCTTAAGCACGCCATAAAAGCCTGAGAGTATCCTAAGATGCTCCTGAACATAGTCAAAAGAGCTGTCCTCAAAAACTGCCGGGGCCATATACTGAAAGGCAATCCCTTCGTAAGACAGGATTGCGGGAGTAAGTCTTTTTCCGAGATCCATTTCCTTTATTCGCTTAAAATTCTGCTCAGCTATGCTGTCATTACAGCTCCAGAGCTTTTGCAGATCTTCATGAGATTGCAACAAAAGCCAATCAAGAATTTCCTGTGTCTGCTCCAGAAACACAGGCAATCCCTGACACTCAAGCTTATCGGTATCAACATTCATTTTCTTGGCGGGGGAAAGGATTATCCTCATTACAGTTCTCCAAGCATCTTTTCCGGATCGTCTGCTGCCTTAACTTTGTCATTAGCCCTGATGATGATGCCTTCTTCATCGATCAGATATGTTGTCCTTACTACGCCCATGGATATCTTTCCATAGTTTTTCTTCTCTTTCCAGACATCATAAGCCTCAATTACCTTACGCTCAGGATCAGCTAAAAGCGTAAAAGCAAGACCATACTTTTCCTCAAATTTCTTATGTGACGCTACAGTATCTTTACTTACTCCCAGTACAACAGCGCCCTTTTCCGTAAACTGAGGATATCTCTCAGAAAAACCACAGGCCTGCTTGGTGCATCCGGAAGTATTGTCCTTGGGATAAAAATACAGGATTACCTTCTTGCCTCTGTAGTCCTTGAGTGCATGCATTTCTCCGTTCTGATCCGGGAGTTCAAACTCCGGAGCTTTAGTTCCAACCTCTAACATAAGATAACCCTCCTTTTTACTTAATACATAATCCCCATATCCCTACGCTTTATTGATACAGGATCTTCAGGCTCTCGCCCTTCACATTGACCCCTGCGCTCTTTACTATTTTTAGTCGCTGTGTATTATCTGCACCTATGGTTTCACCGTCGTGAAGAATAACGTCTTCTTCAATTACATATGAGGCAATGTTTTGAAGGAAATCACGAATCTCATTAGGGCTCTTTCTCACATTTACTATTTCTATTTCATCTTTTCCAAGATTAGTTAATCCTGTAGTATAGCCACTTATACCATTTTCTGACTGAACAATCCCAATCCAGACCAGTGACAGCACCGGAAACTGCTTCATCTTAAGAAACTCAGCACCGGCAAAAATATAGTTAGGCTGAACAACAACATTGTTGTAGTAAATGCCCAAAGTATTCTCATTGTGACAGATTGAGGATAATGCCATAGCAAATAGCGCTCCTCCACCTTTAGGTGTATCTGCTCCCAAAACCGAGACGATCAAATGTGCCTTATGCGACTTGGCAACCTGTACAGCATCTTTCCATAAGTAATTGTACTGCGCATTGTATTCTGCCTCCCCACCGGGCACGGACGCTTCAACAAGTGTAATTGCCAGAATAGCCTTGGCGCCTAACTCCGGCACGGAGTATGCCTTAGTTCCCGACTCAGTAGATTCACTGTCGGAAAGTGTAATTCCCCATTCATCCTGGAATGCTTTTTCAAATTCCAAAGCATTCCAGGTCGCTTCCTTCAAAAGCGCAAACGCAGCAAACACGCCTGCTCCTTTTGCTTTTTCTTCTCTGTCAGTCTGTTCTTTAGCCTTGTTCTGCCAGTACTGTTTTAAAAATTCTACCAGCTTTGTTGCATCTTCAATCTCTGTTGCAGGATTATACTTCTGCTGCTCACTGAATATCCCTGAATCACTAGCTATAGCTAAAAGCCACGGCGATAAAAGCGATTTCTTGAATTTAAAAATCATGCATTCTATGCCGTCTGCTGTCGTGAACTGCTTAGTAAATCTTACATCTTTTGGCATTTTTCCTAATTCGCTCGGATGCATAAGCCATTGAGCGACTGCTACCTGTTCTTCAAATACTGATCTCATACCATTCTCCCATAATTCATATTACTCATGCTGTAACCAGCCTTCCCACGCGCTCTGCAACCCCGACCTTTATCTGCATTCCCGCGTTGAATTCGATGGCGTCATCAAGAATTCCGTCGGAAAAGACAACTCCCTTTTCACTCATGTCAGACGTGAGTATCAGATCTTCCTTCTCTCCAATTTTTCCATATACGATATCCGCCTGAGTGAAGCGGCTGGGGTAAGGTTCCCTTACCTGGAAAGTAAGGCTCTTGTCGCTCCAGTCGTATACAGGCTCTCTGACAGTTCCAAGACCGAAGGCCATTGCCATTCCCTTAAACTCAGCCATTACGGATTTATGCCAGCCGGTCATTCCAAAACCCGTTGAAATAATGATACCCGATGATGACTGATTTTCAATACGATTTCTGTAATTTATGTGATATCTTGCAGACGAATGATTCTCAACGCCTACAAAGAAATCATTTACTGCGTAAAGAACCTGTCCATCCTTAGATTCTGCCTTTCCCATTGTAACATCTTTGGCACTGTATTTCCCATCTATAACTGTGGGGAGGATCTTCTCTATGTCCCCTGCTTCAAAGGGGAGCAGCACCCCGTCCCACCTTGCGGGATCGGGGTTTACTCCTATGAGGGGCTGGCCATCCAGGTACTTCATGACGTTTGCCACAAGTCCGTCCTGGCCTACGGCGATAACGATGTCTTTTTCTCCGAAGATCATGTTGGGAATGTACTCCCTGTCTATCTCCTGGAGCCTTGCTACATGGCGGACACAGCTTCTTACCTGATCAAGGACCATGTTGTAAACTTTATCCTCTCTCTCGTAGTCCGAAAAATCAGCGCCCAGATGCTCTATATAAAATCTCGCCTGCTCTACAGTGTTGTAGCGCCTTTTTAGTTCTTCATATCTGGTGCGTCTCTTAATGAGAACTACCTTGTTCATTCCCCTATCAGCCATGTCCGCCTCCTAAAACTTATGCCTGTTTTTTAACCAGGTTCTCTCCGATTCCGTTTGCTATTGTCTGAAGAAGATCAGGTGTCATATTGAATGTACCGATCTTATCAGCGTTTTCTCCGATGTTCATGAATGCCCTTGCCATGAGGGTCTTAGGATCCATCTGTGCCATTGCGCAAGCTTCAACAAGAGCTACATTTAAGTTGTTATATGCTCTCACAATGCCTTCAACTGCGTAGGCCTCCTGGTCCGCCTTGATCTTAGCATTCTCGGCTTCCAGAGCTGTATACTCTTTGTTTTTCTTCTCCAGTTCGATTTTTCCAAGCATCTCTTCATTGTCAATCTCCATTTTCTTTGCTGCTGCTTTTTCTCTAAGTTCCAGTTCCTTTTCCTGCTTCTCTGTATCAAGAGCCAGATTGGCTTTCAGAGCTCTGAGTCTCATCGCCTGTTCTTTCTCCTGCTTCTCATTGTTCATTGTAAGCTCTGCCTGAAGAGCCATGAGCTTCATTGCCTGCTCTCTTTCCTGCTCCTCTTTCTTCATATCGAGCTGACACTGCTGTACATATCTGAGCATCTCCTGTTCTTTTTCTTCCTTCTCACGCTCTTTTTCAGCGACCTTGATTTCAGTGTTGATCTCATTTTCTTTGATGACCCTCTCCTGCTCGATCGCTGCGTTTCTCCTCATGTAGATGGCATCGTCCTGCTCCTTTAAGATTTCCTCTCTGGCTGCTGCCTCCAAAGCCTTTCTGGTCTCGGTGTTTGGATTGATGCCAAGGATGCTCACTCCTACGATGCTCACTCCAAGCTTTGTTACTGCCTCATCCTCTGCAAGCTTATCGACGATAACCTTTGCCATCTCATCGGCACATCTGATAACCGTTCTGACGTCCTTCTTGCTGACTTCCCTTATCACAATTGCTTTGATTATGTTGTTGATCCTCTTTTCAAGAAGCGCCATTGTACTTCCAATCTTCTCATAAACCGCTGCTCCGCGATTGTAAGAAAAATCAAGCATCTGAGTTGCCTTCTCATAATCTGTGAGCATATATGTCGTAACTCCCTGTACACACACTCTCTGGTAATCGCTGGTAACCAGATCATCAAAGGCGAACGCTCCGTCAAATGCGGTAGACGGTGCCACCATAATATTTGTGGTCAGCTCATTGTAGAAGAGTGACAGGCCAAGTCCCTGTTTCACTATCTTTCCGTTTTTTACAACCATTACATAATCGTTTGGGTTAAATTTCTTAAACTTCATAACCAGCTCCTCCTTAGTCTTGTATGAAATTTTAATTAGTAGCTATTTGCTACTATTTATTTCTTGATTACATATTAGTAGCAATTTACTACTTTGTCAACAAAAAAAATAAAAAAACCCCGGAAAATTTCTTTTCCAAGGTTTTCATTCACTATCATCATCCGATATATCTGTATTCTGCAGACATCTTGTTGCTGATACGGGATTTTATCTTTGCACCTGTTGCCTCGATCTTTGGCGCAACCAGTGCTCTGAAATTGGTCTTATAAAGCTTCTTGCCAAGGACCAGTTCATACAGCGCCTGAAGATCCGGCAGCGTGAAGGTATCACCCACCATGTTAAAAGCAATATCCGAATTTTCAAAGAAAGTCCTGAGCTTCATTATGGATTCTATAATGATCTCCACATGATCAAAGGCAAGCTTCTCGCCTCTTTCTCCGGAAATTGCAACCCGGTTCTCATAGCCTATCCGACCGTTCTTAAATTTCTTTACACTTACAGGATAAATAATCTCTGCTCCGGACTCATCATTATATAGGCGTATCCGGTCATCATCAAACTCAAGATCAAACCATTCGCCCGTTGTTTTTATTTCTGACACATCTCCCACAAGGGCGAGGTAAGCAATACTCATAACCCACGTTCTGGGATCACGCCCGGGCCTTGTGAAAGTATATATCTGGTCAAGGTACACATCCCTGACTCCCGCTTCCTCATAGAGCTTCCTGGATGCAGCCTGATAAGCTGTCTCGTCCTTTTTGATAAAGCCTCCGGGAAGAGCATAGAATCCAAGGTAAGGGTGTTCATCTCTCTTTATCAAAAGAGCCTTCAACCTGGCGAAAGACTCGTCCACGCCAAGGACGAGAATATCCGTCGTAACTGAAGGCTTATCATAAAGAGTATCTGTGTACTGCTCCAAAAACTCTTTTTCAGTTAATCCATTTATGTCTCTGCGCTCTGTCATGTGAGCCACCTTTTGTCATGCATTCATTGCCTGCTCTATTGCGTATGATAACTGGTCTGGACAGGATGTAGGCTTAAATCCGCACTTGATTCCGCGAAGCTTTGAAATGGCATCCTCAGCCTTCATACCCTCAACAAGTCTTGATACTCCCTGAAGATTTCCGTTACAGCCGCCGGTAAATTTGACTGACTTAATAATATCTCCATCAACCTCTATATCTATCTGGGTTGAACATGTTCCTTTTGTCTTGTAGATCATTGGTATTCCTCTTTCTTACTGTATTTCTTCGTTGATGATCTGAACAATGGTGTTGGTGGCACTGTGAAGATTACTCTTGCTCATAGCCTCAACATATTTCTCTCTGTCATTGTAAAGATCTTCTATAGTCTCAACCAGGATATCCTCATCCAGGTCATCATTATCAATAACTACTGAAAAACCTTGCTGCTCAAAGCTCCTTGCATTAAGCATCTGATCGCCTCTGCTGGACTTGGTCGAGAGCGGGATCAGGATGTTTGGCTTTTTAAGAGCCAGTAGCTCGCAGATGGAGTTAGCACCTGCTCTTGAAACCACAATGTCTGCCATTGCAAATATATCTTTAAGCTCATTCTTGACGTACTCAAACTGCTTGTATCCCGGTACTGTGAGCTTAAGGTTGTCCATCTTCTCTTTTCCGCAAATATGAACCACGTTGAAGTTGGGAAGGAGTCTTGGCAGTGCATATCTGACTGTCTCATTAACAGACTGGGCTCCAAGACTTCCACCTATTACCATAAGAACCGGCTTGTCATCTGTAAATCCGCACAGCTCTCTTCCTGCCTCTCTTGATCCCATTCCGAGCTCTTCTCTTATGGGTGTTCCTGTAAGAACCGCTTTATCTGCAGGAAGAAGCCTCATGGTCTCAGGGAAGTTACAGCAGATCTTGCTGGCGCCCGACATACTGAGTCTGTTGGCAAGACCCGGTGTCATATCGGATTCATGAACAATGTATGGAATCTTAAGAAGGCCTGCTGCTCTTACTACGGGTACACTTACATATCCGCCCTTTGAAAAGACAACGTCAGGCTGGATCTTCTTAAGAAGAGTCCTTGCTTCGCGCATTCCCTTCAAAACTCTGAAAGGATCCGAGAAATTCTTGGGATCAAAATACCTTCTGAGTTTACCTGTTGCGATTCCGAAATAAGGTATGTTGTAATCCTCAATCAGCTTTTTCTCAATGCCTTCGTAGGAACCGATGTAATATATTTCAAATCCTGCCTTCTTAAGGGCCGGTATCAGGGCAATATTAGGTGTTACATGTCCTGCGCTTCCGCCACCTGTAAGTACAATTTTCTTAGTTGCTTTTTCGCTCACTTATTTTCCCTCTTTTAAGCTTACTTGCTGTATAAGTATATCATTTTTTAACACATGTAAAAAGTCATTCTTCCTCTGTCTCATAGTTCAAAAGCCCATCTTTCTCGTAAGGAACGATGTACTTATTAACTACCCTGTCTGTAAAATCACTCAGCTCATCAAGTTTTTCCTCATAGTTCTGAAGAGTAAGCTCATCTTCTCCTGCAACAATCTTATCCAGCATGAGCTTATTGATCTCAGGTGAAAAATGAATGGTATCCATGTAATTATCCAGATTCGTTGTGACTTCCTCTTCGCCCTGGAAGCCAAAAACCCTGACGTTGTCATAGACTAAAAGACGCTTCGTCATCTCTTTTTCGCATCTGATTATAGCGTCGCTCTCGCCGCCCCTGTAACTCATATCCCACCAGAGCATTGAATAAGGCGGATAAAAGAAAATAAACTCCGTCTCAGGATGTGCCTCCACCTGCGCCGTGATAAGATTAATGTTCGCCTCAAGTTTTTCAAGATAAGCATCCTCAGGAAGCATCTCTTTTACCTCGGGAGATCTGAAGTAAAGTCCCAGAGCCATGTCCTGATTAAAGCTCTTCCACTTTGCCCAGTTATAAGAGAGATTCTCGTCATAATCCCCCATGAAGGAATTGGCTACTTCGTAAGGTATCTTCTCAAAGAGTACGTCCTTGTTGTACAGATACTGAATATCATTAAACGGATTGCTGTCATAGAGATACATAGGACACCCGGTTGATTCATAGGTTGTCTCCGCTTCTCCGTAAAGTGATGAAGGATCAATGTTGTAAAAAACATACTTCAGGTCATGCTCTTCATAGGCCACATCCAGAAGATAGCACAGATCGGCTGTCGCGCCATAAGATCTGATAGCCTTAATTGCATTAACCCCATAAGCACTGCTAAACCAGGAATTGTCATTGTTCTCCATAACGGAAGATCCAACGATCAGTGCATCATAATCGAAGTTGCGAAGTGTTCCCACACACTGATATTCCTTGTCATTGAGGACCGCCTTCATACCAAGCCAAGGCTTATGATAGTGATAAAAGGGATCAAAGATGTACACAACACCCCCGATTAGTATCAAAAGCACAAGCACTGTTACCACCAGTCTCTTTATGAAATTTTTTGAGTTTGTTTTATCTGACATGTATGCTTTCCGTTTCTGGATTAGTACTGGAAGTATATAAAGGTGCTGACATTTGAGAGTGAAATGAATGACCATATAAATACTATGGCCAGTCCCATCACTGTCTTCATGCTAAAATCAGTCTCCTCAACAATTTCCTGAGTGTTCTTTCTGGTCATGATAAATCCGCTTACTGCAAGGAGAAGAAGGAGTGTTACCATATATACGATATTCTCTCCGGCAGCAAATCCCAGCTGGGAAAAGAGCTGTCTGGGAATGTAGTTTTCTGCAATTTCAAGCTGCGATGCTGTTCTGTAAAGGAATCCCGGATAAGTCCAGAAAAAGAACCTTTTAAACATCTGGATTGCATAGGTCATATCCTGCGATCTGAAAAATACCAATGACACCACAAACATAATAAAGGTCAGTGCATTGCCCACAGGTCTTGGAACCATGAAAAACGGCTTTTCTCTGAGAAGATATCTTCTTGGTTTAGAGCTCATCTCTTCTTCCTTAGACGGCTTAACACCAACAATTCCAAGATCATCCCACACAACCAAAAGCCCCTGCATAAGGCCCCAGCATATATAGGTCCATCCTGCTCCGTGCCATAGTCCGCTGAGTACAAAGACAATAAGGACATTTATAACTGTTCTGAGTTTGCCCTTTCTGCTTCCTCCAAGAGGAATATAGACATACTTTATAAAAAATCTGGACAGAGTCATATGCCATCTCTGCCACAGCTCTTTTGCGCTCTTTGCCTTGTATGGAGAATTAAAGTTGACCGGAAGTTTAAAGCCCAGCATCAGGCTTACTCCGCTCGCCATATCACAATAACCTGAGAAATCCAGATAAATCTGAAAAGCATATGCCAGCATTACTGCAATGATGGTCAGGGTATCCATGTAGTAAGTATAATGGAATCCGTAGTTTACTGACTTTGCCAGAGTATCGGCAAGAATAACCTTCTTTCCAAGACCGATGATAAAAGACATTATTCCTTTGGCAAAGGTATCCGTATCAAAACTCCTAAGGCTCTTTTGCCTGAACTGATCTATCATTTCCTTGTGAAATGCAATCGGTCCCTGAATGAGCTTAGGAAAATACACTGTATAAAGCGCATAGTCAATAAACGGATAATGAGGAGCCTCACCATTTGCCCTGTCTACGATAAACGAAATCTGTCCGAAGGTAAAAAAGCTGATACCTATAGGCATCAGTATCTCTTTTGCCGTAATACCCGCATCAAATAGAGCATTTATGTTGTCCACGAAAAATCCAAGATATTTAAAATAAAAAAGAAGTGCCAGATTAAACAACACCCCGGCAATTTTCAGAGGCTTTCGAAAAGCCTCGGACTTCTCCATGACAGCACTTAGCAGATAGTTAACAGCTATGCTGACAAGAAGTATCACAAGAAATGATACCCCAAAGGAATAGTAGAAGTATAAAGACAGGCCAATCAGAAATACATCAGCGATTCTGAAAAGCTCTGCCTTATTTAAAAGATGCCAGCCGGTAAGAAGGACCGGCAAAAAAAGCAGTATAAATGTAAAGGAATTAAAACCCATCAGTTTTCTCCATGTTTAAACTCGAAAAGAGTATAACACACTTTATAAAGAATGTGAAAAAGCCGCCAATACTTAGAAAAAAATGTTAATATATAGGTATCTTTTTAGGAAGAATGGAGACTTTACATGAGTAAGAAAAACAAGTTCCTTAAATTTTCTTTATTTACGGCACTTTTCGGAGGCGTATATGCTTTTTCCGATTATGCATACAGAACAGCTACAGTTCCACGTCAGCACACCGACGACAGCAAAGATTTTGATCCGGCAATTTCACGCGGAAGATCCTTCATCAGAAATCATAGTGACAGACAGGACATATACATCGACAGTATTGATAAGCTTCGTCTTCACGCAAATTATATCCCGGCAGGAAATGATATCCACAATTATGTCATACTTATCCACGGCATCTGGGATAATAATGAATCCAACGGCATCTACGCAGAACACTACCTTGAAAAAGGCTTCAACTGCCTGCTTCCTGACCTGAGAGGTTTTGGTAAGAGCGAAGGAAAATACATCGGTTACGGCCTTGATGACAGACTCGATATCATGGAGTGGATCTACTGGGTAATTAAGAGAGATCCGGATGCAAGGATATTTCTCCACGGAATGTCCATGGGCGCAGCTACAACACTGATGGCTTGCGGCGAACATCTCCCGGAAAATGTAAAGGGTGCTATTGCAGACAGCTCTTATACTTCTCTTCCGGAACAATTTGCATCAGCCTACAAAAAATTCAAAGGCTCTTATGTTCCTACTCCGATTGCAGTAATGCTGCTTCGTTTAAACATTTTGCTGAGAGCCGGATATGACATCAATGACGTAAAACCAATTTCAGCTGTAGCAAGATCTACAACACCTACACTGTTCATCCACGGGGATGACGATACTTTTGTTGATCCGCATATGTGTTCAAGACTTTATGAGGCTGCAAGCTGTCCCAAGCAGTACTGTATGATCCTCGGCGCAGGACACATTGAGAGTGTTGTAAAAGACCCTGTGAACTATTGGAGCAAAGTCGATGCATTTACAGCCAAGCTTCTTGCGTGACATATTTTGTAAAAATAAACCTTCCCATTCGTAGGTGAATGGGAAGGATTTTTATTTCAGTATAAGTCCAACCGGACAGTGATCTGAGCCCAGAGCATCTGAATAAATTTTGGCATCTTCAATCTCAGGTAAAAGAGACTTGGATACCACGAAGTAATCTATACGCCAGCCTGCGTTCTTGGCTCTTGCCTGGAATCTGTATGACCACCAGGAATATGCACCCTCAAGATCAGGATAAAAATGTCTGAACGTGTCCACAAGTCCTGAGGAAACAACATTATCAAACTTCGCTCTCTCCTCATCCGTAAATCCGGCATGTCCTCTGTTGGGCTTTGGATTCTTTAAGTCTATTTCCTTATGAGCAACATTCAAATCTCCGCAGTAAATAACAGGCTTTTTTTCTTCCAGGGTCTTGATAAACTTTAAAAAGTCATCTTCCCAGCGCTGACGATACTCGAGTCTTGAAAGATCTTCCTTGGCATTCGGAACATAGACCGTAACCAGATAATAGTCCGGATATTCAGCCGTTATAACTCTTCCCTCATGGTCATGTTCTTCTATGCCCATGCCATAACTTACCGATATTGGTTTTTCTTTTGTAAAAACAGCAGTTCCGGAATAACCCTTCTTCTCTGCATAGTTCCAATACTCCTCATATCCGGGAAGATCGATTTCTATCTGTCCCTCCTGAAGTTTGGTCTCCTGAAGGCAGATCACATCAGGGTTTTCCTTATCCATAAATTCCTGAAAACATCCTTTTGAAACGCATGCTCTCAGTCCGTTCACATTCCATGATACAAGCTTTTTGCTCATAAGCTTACATGTTTCCTTTTATTTTTTGAAGGTTCTCATCAGTTTCCTTGAGCATCTCTCTAAGTGAAAGATTCTCTTCATGACTGAATTCACAGATAGAATACTGAAGATGGTTTATGTATCTGCTTGGCTCAGAGAGAAGTTTGGCGTTCTGCTCAGACATCTCTTCCCTTAAAGACTCTGCCTTACCCTCTCCATCAGCAACTACGATAACAGCAAACTCATCGCCTCTTATTCTGCCGTAAACTCCGTCATTAAATACCTCTTCAAGGATCTGGGCAACTCTTTTAACTGCCCTGTCTCCTTCCTCATGTCCGTAGAGACTGTTAATATTCTTCAGTGACTCCATGTGGATATAAGCAACCAGTGCACTCTTACCGGGAACAAACTTCTCTTTGAGAAGATCATAGGCCCTTGCAAAGAAGCCTCTTCTGTTAAGACCTCCGGTGAGATAATCATTCTCTCCGATATGGTCAAGAACCGAGTCATCTCTTGCAAGTTCTTCCTGAACTTCATAGAGTTCTTCGGTGGTCTTCCTGAGTTCATTTTCAAGATATGACAGTCTGCTGGAACCTGTAACAAGAGCTGTTATGGTATCAAAATAGTGATCAATAAGTGCTCCGGGCGTAAACTCGGATATCATAATACCAAGCTGGTATTCTCCGACATAAAGGTCTCCGATTATATATGATTTTACACTGCTCTTAGCAAAGGTTGAGATGATCTTGTCTGTTGAGAGTGTCATTTCCCCCTCTTTAAACATGATATCTTTACCGTCTATAATAGCTGCCTTAACACTGATTTCCTCAGGCCTCTTCCAGGGATATTTAACGGTATTTCTCGCCTTCTTGTCATAGAGGAGAATTCCGCATGTTGTTATGCCCTCTGCTAAGGCCATCTTTGAAAATACTTCTGATATCCTGTCTTCAGCAAATTTTCTGTGAAGAAAAATATCACTTACTCCAAGCACTGATCTAAGCGCATCTGCCTCCTGTGCTTCAACATAATTAAACTGCTGAGCAGGTTCAGTAGGAGGAAGCACCTGATTTTTAACATAAAACTCTGCATCGCATACTGCTTCATATCCAAGCTGTTCAAACTGGTTCTTTTCAGTGTTAACCTGATTTACAGAATTAAATCCCTCCTGCTCTGTCAGTGTAAACACCGGAATTCCTTCAAACTTCTTAAGGAAAGCCTCCTTCTTAAGGATGGTTGTCTTTGACCCGATTCTCTCAATATCAACTATCAGAGCATCCAGATCTGATGTAACAGCATAGTCGAAAATCGCAGAATACTGGTAGTCAAAACCTGCATCCTTATCAGTGGCATCTGAAATAAGATACTTGCCGGGCATGATGACAAGGGTTACACCCTTGTCCTTTGCTGCCTGGTTTGCACCTATTATGATCTTCTTAACTTCCTTATCCTCTATCTCAGATATAAGCAGTCCGATGTTCATAAGTCCCTCATTTATTCTTCACTGGATGTCTCATTGGGTTCTTCAATATCTTCGATATCATCGATATTGTCGATTTCCTTCTCGCCGTCAGATATCTTTTCTCTAACCTTGGCAATCTTGGCTACAGTTACGCCCTTATCAAGGTTGATCATCTTAACACCTGAGGTTACTCTTCCGTGAACAGAAATATCATTCATTCTGAGCTGAATAATGATTCCGGCATTTGTGATCATCATGATCTCATTGTCATCGTTAACAGCCTTAACACCTACAACACTACCGGTCTTCTCAGTAATCTTGTAGCACTTAACTCCCTTTCCGCCTCTGAACTGAGAATGGAATTCTGAAAGGGTTGTCCTCTTTCCATATCCGTTTTCAGATACGATAAGGAGTGAATCTCCCTGAGAATCTATCTGCATTCCGACAATTTCATCCGTGTCATCCAGCATCATTCCTCTTACACCGATTGATGATCTTCCGGTTGAACGAACGTCAGATTCATCAAAATGGATGCACATACCATTCTTGGTAACGAGGAATATCTCTGACTTTTTCTTGACTGTCTTAACCTCGATGAGCTCATCGTCATCGCGAAGGTTAATAGCTGCAAGTCCTGTCTTTCTGACATTTGAGAAATCAGTGATAGGTGTCTTCTTAACGGTACCCTTCTTGGTTACCATAAACAGTGACTTATCCTCATCCTCAAATCCTGTCACTGGAATCATCGCAGAAATCTTCTCTCCGGGTGCAAGCTGAAGAAGATTTACAATTGCCATTCCGCGTGATGTCCTTGATGCCTCAGGAATCTGATATGCCTTGAGCCTGTAAACCCTTCCTGTGTTAGTAAAGAACATTACGTAGTTGTGGGTTGTAGTCATGAGAATATCTTCAACAAAGTCGTTTTCAATTGTTGTGATTCCCTTGATTCCCTTACCGCCACGATTCTGTGACTTGAAGTTGTCAATTGACATTCTCTTGATATAACCAAGATCAGTCATTGCAATTACTGTATTTACATTCGGGATAAGATCCTCCATGTCGATATCGGAATCGTCATGACCGATCTGTGACTTTCTGTCATCACCATACTTATCAGAAATCTCAAGGATTTCAGTCTTTATTACTCCAAGAAGTACCTTCTTATCTGCAAGAATAGCCTTCAACTCCTCAATTCTCTTTAAGAGTTCAGCATGCTCCTGTTCAAGCTTATCTCTCTCCAAACCTGTGAGAGTACGAAGTCTCATATCAACAATAGCCTGTGCTTGAGCTTCTGAGAGTCCGAAACGGCTCATCAACTGCTCTTTTGCAATAGCTACTGTCTCGCTGCCTCTTATAATCTTTATTACTTCATCGATATTATCCAGGGCGATGAGCAATCCCTCTAAGATGTGGTTACGCTCTTCTGCCTTGTTGAGATCGTATTTGGTTCTTCTGGTTACAACCTCTTCCTGGTGCTTGATGTAATGAGTAAGCATCTCAGTGATACTCATTACCTTAGGCTGGTTGTTTACAAGAGCCAGCATGATGATTCCGAAGGAATCCTGCATCTGTGTATGCTTATAGAGCTTATTAAGCATGATGTTAGGGTTAACATCATTTCTGAGCTCGATTACAACACGCATACCTTCTCTGTCTGACTCATCTCTAAGAGCTGTGATTCCGTCAAGCTTTTTAAGCTTAACAAGCTCAGCTATCTTGGAGATCATGTTAGCTTTATTTACAAGGTATGGAAGCTCGGTTACAACGATCCTGTTCTTGCCACCCTGCATGGGCTCAATATCAGTAACCGCTCTTACGATAACCTTACCTCTACCTGTTCTGTAGGCCTCTTCTGCTCCTCTTGTTCCAAGAATGATACCACCTGTAGGGAAATCAGGAGCCTTGATAATCTCAAGGATCTCATCAACTTCTGTATCCCTGTCCTCAAGGACTTTATTGTCAATCATCTTGACTACAGCATTTATAACCTCTCTGAGGTTATGAGGCGGGATATTGGTAGCCATACCTACGGCAATACCTGTTGTTCCGTTTACCAGAAGGTTGGGATAACGGCTGGGAAGAACTGCAGGCTCTTTTTCGGTCTCATCAAAGTTAGGAGTGAAATCAACAGTATCTTTTCCGATATCTGCTGTCATCTCCATTGAAATCTTGGTAAGACGAGCCTCTGTATATCGCATGGCAGCTGCACCGTCTCCGTCCACAGAACCGAAGTTACCGTGTCCGTCAACAAGACAGTATCTCATGGACCAGGGCTGAGCCATATTAACCAATGCTCCGTAGATTGAGCTGTCACCGTGTGGGTGATATTTACCCATTGTGTCACCGACGATACGCGCACACTTACGGTGTGGCTTATCGGGACCATTGTTGAGCTCTATCATGGAGTAGAGAATTCTTCTCTGAACCGGCTTAAGTCCGTCTCTTACATCAGGGAGCGCACGGGATGCGATAACACTCATGGCGTAATCGATATAATCCGCTTCCATGGTCTTCTGAAGATCGACCTCTTTTATTCTGTCGGTGGTTGTTTTATCAAAAACATCCTCCGGCATTTCATTGTTGTTATTGTTATTATCAGCCATTTTTACCTCTATTCATGTACAAGTACATCTCTTTGCAGCTTGTAATTTTATATATCCAGATTCTTAACAAATTTAGCGTTCTTTTCGATGAACTCTCTTCTTGGTTCAACCTTATCACCCATGAGAGTTGTGAATGTAACATCAATATCGGACTCAGATTCTTCATCGATATTGACTCTGAGAAGTACTCTTCTCTCAGGATCCATGGTTGTCTCCCAAAGCTGTTCGGGATCCATCTCACCAAGACCTTTGTATCGCTGGATCTTATTATTCTGGTCTCTTCCTACATCTGTGAGGATCTTATTAAGCTCCTCATCACTGTATGCATACCAAACCTTCTTGTTCTTCTCCAGTTTGTAAAGAGGTGGCTGAGCCAGGTAAACATGACCTTCCTTAATGAGCTGTGGCATGAATCTGTAGAGGAACGTCAGCATCAGTGTTGCGATGTGAGCTCCGTCTACGTCGGCATCGGTCATGATGATGATCTTGTCGTAACGAAGTTTGCTGATATCGAAATCATCATGGATACCTGTACCAAAAGCTGTAATCATAGCCTTGATCTCAGCATTTCCGTAGATTCTGTCTACTCTTGCCTTCTCTACATTGAGGATCTTACCTCTAAGAGGAAGGATAGCCTGTGTAGCACGGCTTCGTGCTGTCTTGGCAGATCCACCGGCGGAATCTCCCTCAACTATGAAGATTTCGCAGTTCTTAGGATCTTTGTCTGAACAGTCAGCAAGCTTACCCGGAAGTCCGAGTCCGTCAAGAGCTGACTTACGTCTTGTGAGATCTCTTGCCTTTCTTGCTGCATCTCTTGCTCTCTGAGCAAGAATAGCCTTGTCCAGAATCTGCTTGGCAATACTCGGATTCTGCTCAAGGAAGTATGTAAGCTGCTCACCTACAACACTGTTAACAGCTCCTCTCGCCTCTGAATTACCGAGCTTTTGCTTGGTCTGTCCCTCAAACTGAGGATCCTCTATCTTAACGCTTATGATAGCTGTAAGTCCCTCACGGATATCTTCTCCTGAGAGGTTCTCCTCGTTATCTTTGAGCATTTTGTTGGCTCTTGCATAATCATTGAAGGTCTTGGTAAGTGCTGCCTTGAAACCTTCAAGATGTGTTCCGCCTTCAGGAGTATTAATGTTATTAACGAATGTGTAAATACTCTCTGTGTAGGAATCGTTGTGCTGAAGAGATACTTCTACAGCAACGTTGTTCTTATTTCCCTCGAAGTACATGATCTCAGGATAAAGAGATGTCTTGGACTTGTTGAGATACTGAACAAACTCTTTTATTCCGCCTTCATAGTGGAAGGTCTGAGTTACAGGATCTTCTCCCTCTTCTACTCTCATATCTGTAAGAGTGATACGAAGTCCCTTGGTAAGGAATGCCATCTCACGAAGTCTCTGCTTTAAGATGTTGTAATCATAAACAGTTGTCTCTTTAAAGATAAGAGCATCGGGCTTAAAGTAAACTCTTGTACCTGTTACTCCTTCAGGTGCTGTGCCAACTTCCTTGAGGGCATAGCAAACTTTGCCTCTCTCATAGCGCTGCTGATAAATCTTGCCATCTCTTGTAACCTGAACCTCAAGCCACTCGGAAAGAGCATTAACAACTGATGCACCTACACCATGAAGTCCGCCTGATACCTTGTATCCTCCACCGCCGAACTTTCCGCCGGCATGAAGGATTGTAAATACAACTTCTACACCTGTAAGACCTGACTTGTGGTTTACATCAACAGGGATTCCACGACCGTTATCCTTGACGATAATGGTATTATCTTCGTTGATCGTAACTTCAATATGATCACAAAAACCTGCAAGCGCCTCATCAACTGAGTTATCAACAATCTCATAAACCAGATGATGAAGTCCCCTGCTTGCTGTTGTACCGATGTACATACCGGGTCTTTTTCTTACCGCCTCAAGTCCTTCCAAAATTTGGATTTGATCGGCGCCATACTGTACTTCTTCGTTGCTCATTCTTTACTCCTTAATTTTCGCTGCTTACTGTTCCTTCTGTAACCTTAAACAACTTATCTATTTCAAATCTGTTATTTACAAATTCATCCAGTCCGGTACAGGTGATGATAGTCTGAATATCACCGATAGTGTTTAAAAGATAGTTCTGTCTGTTGCTGTCAAGCTCTGACAAAACATCATCCAAAAGAAGTACCGGATTATCCTTTTTGGATTTCTTGACTATTTCTATCTCTGACAGCTTCAGCGATAAAGAAGCCGTCCTTTGTTGTCCCTGAGATCCGAATTTTCTGATATCAATTCCCTCAGCTGCGGGATCTGAAGCCTTTTTTACAATGAATGAAAAATCATCCTTGTGCGGACCTATTGTGGTCTGTTTGGCATACATATCCTTTTTTCTGGAAGCAGCGAGCTTTTTTTCAAAATCATCAAATGATACGTTTGGCTCATAATAAACAGAGAGAAGTTCTTTTCCTCCTGTGAGCTTCTCATGGATAGGGCTTATTATTTCATTAAGCTCTTTGATGAATTTTTCTCTGGCCTTGATAATGACGGATCCATACTCACAAAGCTGTTTGTCCTGAACATCCAAAAGTACACTGTTTTCAGGTTTTTCGAATAGATCCTTTAGAACTTTATTTCTTTCGACTACAAGCTTGTTGTACTTAGAAAGGCTGTTTAGATATATATGATCTAACTGGCACAGCTCCATGTCCATGAATCTGCGCCTTTCTGACGGACCATTCTTTATAATGCTGAGATCTTCAGGTGAAAAGAACACCACATTGAGTCTCCCTATCAGATCAGAAGCTCTTTTTATCTTTTGACCATCGATTGCTATACCTTTGGATTTATTCTTGCGAAGATGCATATCTACGCGATATTCAGCGTTATCTTTTTCCAAGATAGTTCTGATATGTGCCTCTTCTTTTCCAAAGTTTATTATTTCCTTGTCCTTGCTGCCTTTGTGAGACTTGGTTGTTGCAGAGACATAAATAGCCTCCAGGATATTGGTCTTACCCTGGGCATTATCACCATACAGTATGTTTGTTCCACTGCTAAAATCTATTTTCAGATTGTCATAGTTCCTGAAATCGGCCAGCTCTAATGATTTGATTATCATTTCTCTACTTTTACCTGTTTGCCGTCAAATTCAAAGATGTCTCCGTCGTAAAGCTTACGGCCTCTTCTTTCTTCTATTTCTCCGTTTACTTTGACAAGCCCTGACTGTATATCCATCTTGGCATCAACACCGGAGCTTTCCAGTCCTGCCTTTTTAAGGGCCTGACCAAGTTTTATAAATTCATCTGTTTCTCTAAGCTTAATTGTTTCCATCAAAAATCCTTTTATCAATCCACTGTTGTAAAGTTAACAGGAAGTACAAGATAGATATATGTTGAATCCTTGTCTCTGATAAAGCATGGAGCCTTAGGATTAACAAAGAACATATCAATAGTCTCGTTTTCAATAACTCTTAAAGCATCAATAAGGAACTTAGGATTGAAGCCGATCATAATGTCTTTTCCCTGCTTCTCAATTGTTATTTCCTCATCCATGCTACCGATTGCTGAATTGATCTTGAGTTCCATAGTATCATCGGTTACTGACATAATAACCGGCTTTTTATCTCCCTCTTTTACAAGAAGAGTTGCTCTGTCGATACATTCAAGGAGCTCTTTTCTGTTGATGCTCATCTTGGTCTCATAATCACTTGAAAGCATCTGATCAATGCTGAAATACTCACCCTCTATAAGTCTTGATACAACTGTTGTCTTATCAAACTCAAATAATACGTGCTTGTCAGTAAAGTAAATGCTTACCATTCTGTCTGTGCTGTCGCTGAGAATCTTACTGATCTCACCCAGAGTCTTGCCTGGAACGATAACCTTCTTGTAAGGATAACTTCCGGAAAGCTTAACCTTTCTTATGGAAATTCTGTGTCCATCAAGAGATACAAGCTTTAAATTATCTCCGTCAACCTCAAAGAGCTCGCCCCCCATCATCTTGTTGGCATCGTTCTCTGCGATAGAAAAAATAGTCTGCTGAATAACATTTCTGAGTGTGAAATGAGAAACACTGACACCATCGATTTTTTCAATGGCCGGAAGATAAGTAAAATCATCACCCTTTCTTCCGATGAGATTAAACTTAGCCTTTTCACAGCTGATAGATACTTTATTGGATGCATCTGATTCAATGGTTACATCACTGTCGGGAAGCTTTCTTACAATATCTACAAATATCTTGGCATCAATTGCAATGAATCCTCTCTCTATAATGTTACCTTCAACAACGGTCTGGATACCAAGCTCCATATCGTTGGCTATAAACTTTATAATTCCTTCTGTAGCATCAACAAGAATACATTCAAGTATAGACATTGTTGTCTTAGAAGGTACTGCTTTTGATACAATCTGTAATCCGCTTACCAGATTAGACTTTGAGCAAACAAATTTCATTTAATCCTCTACTCCCTTCAACACATAACTATAAAATATTTATTAATTAATAATAAAAACAGTATTAATAGCTGTTGATAAGTGTAAAACCTATTCTATTATACAATTTTAAAGGCTTTTTTACAAATTTTTAGGTGTTGAAAACAAAAAAATTGATGTTGAAAATTATAAAGTTATAAACACGCCAAATATTAGTAAAAAAGGGTGGAAAAACTTATCCACCCTCAATCAACATTTTATCCTCATATAAATCACAAAGTTTTCATAAACTTTTCCACAAATTGTGGTCTGTTTTTTATAAAGAAGGATTCAATTTTTTAACTATAACATCCAGATTCTTGTTAAGGTCGTCATCATAAGCAATCATTGATTTGATTTTATTGATTCCGCTCATAACAGTTGTGTGATCTTTCTTGCCAAGGATCCTTCCTATTTCTTCCAGAGAAGCATCAGTATGCTCTCTGCAAAGATACATTATTATCTGTCTTGGAAGAACAATCTCAGCATTTCTCTTCTTGGATACGATATCTTCCTTCTTGGTTCCGTACTGTTCACAGACAGTATCAATGATAAGAGAAGGAGTAATAACCTTGGTCTTGTCCGGATAAATGATATCCTTAAGAGCTTCCATAGCATTTTCAAGTGTTATATCTACATTATTAAGTCTTGAGTATGCGATGATCTTTGTGAAAGCACCTTCAAGCTCTCTGATGTTTGACTTGATATTTGTTGCAATGTAGTCGATGACATCATCACCTATCTTGCGTCCGTAGTTCTCAGCATTCTTACGAAGAATAGCAACCCTTGTCTCATAGTCAGGAGATGAAATATCTGCAATAAGACCCATCTCGAAACGAGATCTGAATCTTTCTTCAAGTGTTTCCATTTCCTTGGGTGGTTTATCAGATGAAAGAATTATCTGTTTACCTGCCTGATGAAGGGCATTAAAGGTATGGAAGAACTCTTCCTGTGTTGATTCCTTACCTATAATAAACTGTACATCGTCGACCATGAGTACATCGACAGTTCTGTATTTTTCTCTGAGCTTACTCATATTCTCAGCACGGCTGCTACGAATAGATTCGATAACCTCATTGGTAAACTGCTCAGAAGTAACATATAAAACCTTGGCCTGTGGATTATGTTCAATGATGAAGTGACCAATTGAATGCATAAGGTGAGTCTTACCAAGTCCGGGGCCTCCGTAAAGGAAGAGAGGATTGTAAGCTGTTCCCGGTGACTCAGCAACTGCAAGGGCAGCTGAATGAGCAAACTTGTTGTTACTACCTACGACAAAAGTATCAAATCTGTATTTGGGAATGAGATTGGAATGCTCATACACAATACTTGATGCATACTGGGATGAAGAATTATCTTCAGTTACTTTTTCATGTGTTTCTTCATTATTAATAATATCTTTGTTTAAAATAAAAGATACTTCGATAACTGTATCAAGAAGTTCTGAAATTGTTACCTGAAAGAAACCAACATAATGATTTACTATATAAGATAGTGCAATTGAATTATCAGATGGAATTAAAATCTTGACTGTATTGTTCTCTACACCATAAACAGTGAGAGGATCAATCCAGGTTTTATAAGAAATATCAGTAATACCGGCTTCACTCTTAATGGTATTCTTGATAGATTCCCAATTTGTTCTTAATATTTCGGTGATTTCAGTAGATGATTGCATATAAGATTCCCCAAACAAAGCATAAATTTAGACTTTTTCTATTTTATATTAATTGACTTTAAATATCAAACAGATGAAAATTGTGGATAACTTTTTTTAAAATCAATATAAAAAGGTGAAAAAAAATTCTCTGTGGATAAACCATATCTTTTCCACTATAAACTATCTACTGTTACAAATGGCTTAAATACGGCATTTTTAGAATATTAACCACCGAGAATTAACTAGCTTATCCACAAATCTGGAAAAAAATGTGGATATCTTTTTATAAAAAATATTAATTAACAAGTTATCCACAAAATCAACATTTTGATGTGGATAATTTTTAAAGGCACTATATCTTGGTGGAAAAAAATTGAAAAAAATATTTTAAATGTAATGTGATGAAAAAGCGTCGATTAATGGCTTGACCAAGCGGATTTTATTTATTATAATTATAAAGATTTTTTCCACACAGGATGTAATCATTGATAATTGTGAGAAGTTTCTTCTCATTTAACGGACCTTGATCAGGTTAGTTTGTTTAAGAAGGAGGTGTTTCCGAATATGAAGATGACATTTCAGCCTCATAAGCTTCAGAGAGCCAGAGTACACGGCTTCAGAGCAAGAATGGCTACAAAGGGCGGTAGAAAAGTTTTAGCTGCCAGAAGAGCTAAAGGAAGAAAGAGACTATCAGCATGATTTTAAAGGTCACATAATTATGTGGCCTTTTTTCATCGTAATAAAGGAATAAAGTAATGCTTTTTTCAGATTCAATGAAAAAGACAGATGAATTTCGTAATTGTTATGAGAACGGCAAAAGTTATGCCAACAAATTCGTTGTTGTTTATGTGTGGAAAAATGGCGGTTCCAATAACAAGGTCGGAATTTCGTGCAGTAAAAAAATAGGGAACAGTGTTGTAAGGCACAGATTTGCAAGACTTGTTCGTGAAGCGTACCGACTACATGAAGATATATTCAATAGTGGTTTGGATATAGTAGTCGTAGCCAGAGCCTGTGCGAGAGATGCTAATTTCTTTGATATAGAAGAATCTCTTTTAAGCCTGGCAGGTAAGGCCCGCATAACAAAAAATGGCGGTGATTAATATGAAAGAAATATTAATCTTTTTGATCAAACTTTATAGGAAGTATATTTCTCCATTAAAGAGAACAAAATGTCCATACATACCAACATGTTCCGAGTATGGACTAGAAGCAATAGAAAAGTATGGAGCTATCAAAGGGGGATTACTTGCTGCCTGGAGGATTCTCAGATGCAATCCTTTTTCCAGCGGTGGATATGATCCGGTTCCATAATTCGTTAGGAGGTATGATTTGAAGGGAGTTTTGCTTACCCAGTATCAGGGTAAAATTGTAGGACCGGTTGCCTGGCTTCTCGGTCATCTTATGAATGGCATTTTCAATGTCCTCAATGCTATTGGTATACCAAACATTGGTCTTGCCATTATTATCTTTACTATCGTTATTTATTTATGTCTTTTACCTTTGACATACAAACAGCAGAAGTTTTCAAAGCTTCAGGCTAAGATGAGTCCTGAACTTCAGGCTATCCAGGCCAAGTACAAAGGTAAGAAAGACAATGATTCAATGCTCGCAATGCAGCAGGAGACAAAAGAGGTTTATGCCAAGTACGGAGTATCTCAGACAGGAAGCTGTCTTCAGCTTGTGATCCAGATGCCGATCCTCTTTGCACTTTACCGTGTTATTTATTCAATTCCTGCTTACGTAACTATTGTTAAGAATGCATTTTCACCTCTTGTAGAAGATCTTTTGGCAACAACCGGTGCTTCTGATTTCTTAATGACCCTTTCAAGTGCTTCAATGTTTAAGGGTCAGTTTACTAATGCAGCATTTACATCAGGTGATACTACTTATATTAAGAACACATTCATCGATGTTCTTAACAAGGCATCTACAGCTGACTGGAACAGCTTAACTGCTCAGTTCCCATCACTGTCTGCATCAATTGAGAACACACATACAGCTCTTAGCAGATTCAACTATTTCCTTGGTCTTAACATAAGTGATACACCTATGTACATGATCAAGACAGGATTTGCTGATAAGGCATTTCTCTTAATGCTCGGTGGTGTTATGGTTCCTGTACTTGCTGCACTTACACAGTGGATCAACACTAAGCTTATGCCTCAGCCTGCTACAGATAACAGCAAGGCAAATGCTGATGATCCTACAGCTCAGATGCAGCAGTCAATGAAGACTATGAACCTGATGATGCCTATTATGTCAGCAGTGTTCTGCTTAAGTCTTCCTGCAGGTATGGGTATTTACTGGATTGCCGGTGCTGTTATCAGATCAATCCAGCAGGTTGTAATCAACAGACACATTGATAAGATTGATATCGATGCTGAGATTGCCAAGAATACAGCCAAGTACAAAGAGAAACTTGAGAAGAATAAGACAACTAAGCAGATGAGTCTTTATGCCAACCTCTCAACAAAGAGCAATGATCTTTCTTCCACAAACAAATCTGGTATTTCTGAAGCTGAGAAGGAAGAGAAGCTTGAGAAGGTAAAAGCGGTTTATAATAATAAGGAGATCCGTAAGGATTCACTCCTCGCTAAGGCAAACATGGTAAAAGACTTTAATGAAAAGAATAATAAGTAATCTTTCCGGGAGGTTATATTATAATGGAATATAGAGAGTTTTCTGCAAAAAATCTCGATGATGCTATCACAGAAGCATGCGAAACACTTATGGTTACAAGTGACAGACTTGATTATGAAGTAATATCAAAAGGATCTTCAGGATTTTTAGGAATTGCTTCTAAGCCTGTTGTTATAAAGGCAAGAATCAAAGAAGAGGCTCCTGAAGTAGAGGAAATTAAGGAAGAGCCTAAAAAGGAAGAAAAGAAAGAAGTCAAAAAAGAAGAGAAAAAGGAAGCTCCTAAGGAAGAAGTAAAGGCAGAGAAAAAAGCTTCTTCAAACATCAATGGAGATGAGCTTGTAGCAAAGGCTAACGCATTTCTCAAAGATGTGTTCGGTGCCATGAATATGGAAGTTAACTTAAACACCAGATTCAATGCTCAGGAGAACATTCTTGATGTAGAGCTTTCAGGAGATGAGATGGGAGTTCTTATCGGTAAGAGAGGACAGACTCTTGACTCACTTCAGTATCTCATTTCTCTTGTAGTTAACAGAGAGACAGAAGAGTACATCCACGTAAAAGTTGATACAGAGAATTATCGTGAAAGAAGAAAGGCTACTCTTGAGAACCTTGCAAAGAATATTTCTATAAAGGTTAAGAAAACAAGACAGTCAGTTGCTCTTGAGCCTATGAATCCTTACGAGAGAAGGATCATCCACTCAGCTCTTCAGAACGACAGATATGTTACAACTCACAGTGAAGGTGATGAGCCATTCAGAAGAGTAGTTGTTACTTTAAAGAAATAATCTTTGAATGAGATTATACATCCCCTCAAGCCTTGGTCTTGAGGGGTTTTATTTAGGGAAAAATTATGAGCAGTGTTTTAAACAACTTTAATGATGATACAATCTGCGCAATAGCAACAGCCATGTCCGATGCAGGTATTGGTATTATAAGAGTAAGTGGCAAAAATGCTCTTTCTATATGTGACAAAATATATGTCTCGCCGAAAAAGGAGCACACTCTTTTAACTCACAAACCTAATACCATTAAATACGGATTCATTTGTAATGATAACGGAGAAATTGTGGATGAGGTCATGATCTCTTTTATGAAGGGACCTCACAGTTACACAAGAGAAGATGTTATCGAGATCAATTCCCATGGTGGAATGCTGGTGATGAATGAAATCTTATCACTCCTTCTTTCAAAGGGATGCAGATTAGCTGAACCCGGAGAATTCACAAAGAGAGCTTTCCTCAGTGGAAGGATTGACCTTACTAAAGCAGAAGCTGTTATGGATATAATTGGTGCACAGAATAAATTTGCCCTGGACAGCTCAAGAAAACAGCTCCAGGGAAGTATCTATAAAGAAGTAAAAGCACTGAGAGAAGATATTCTATATCAGATGGCTTATATAGAATCTGCAATAGACGATCCTGAAAACTATGATCTTACTGGATATTCTGATAAGTTAAAAGAAAAAGTGACTTTAATGTCAGAAAAGATAAAGAATCTTCTTAAGACAGCTGATGAAGGTAAGATAAGAAAAGACGGAATAAAAACTGTTATAATCGGTAAGCCTAACGCAGGAAAGTCATCTCTTTTAAATGCTCTATCAGGAAATGAAAGAGCAATAGTTACTGATATTGCCGGAACTACCAGAGATGTAATAGAAGAAACTGTGAGACTTGATGATATAATCTTAAATCTTATAGACACTGCAGGAATAAGAGATACAGAAGATCTTATCGAAAAGATTGGTGTTGATAAGGCAAAAGAAAAAGTGGAAGAGGCCGATCTTTGTCTTTATATAATTGATTCAACATCTGAGATTGATGATGAAGACAAACAGATAAGCAGTCTTTGTGCGGATAAGAAGACTATTGTCATTCTAAATAAGAATGATCTTACAGGTGATATTAAAATATCAAAAGATATCCTTCCTATGCTGTTTTCAGGAAATGAAAGTGTAGATTTTCCTGTAATTACAACATCATTATTGAATGGAGAGGGTATAGAAGAGCTAAAGCGCGCCATTACTGAACTTTTCCTTGGTGGTGAGATAGCTCCCAAGCAGGAAATATATATTACAAACATAAGACACAAGGAACTGCTTTCTAAAACTGCTGAAAGTCTGGCACTTGTTGCAGACAGCATCGACAAAAATCTGTCTGAAGATTTTTATACCGTAGATCTGACTAATGCATATGTGTTCCTTGGAGAAATAATTGGTGAAGAAATCGGAGATGATCTTGCTGAAGAGATTTTCTCAAAATTCTGTATGGGTAAATAATTTATGGTTGATGTAAGAGAAAAAATTGATGTGGCAATAATTGGAGCAGGTCACGCCGGATGTGAAGCTGCACTTGCATGTAGCAGGCTCGGTCTTGAGACTGTAATTTTCACTATGAGTGCAGACAATATTGCTTTTATGCCATGTAATCCACATATCGGTGGATCTTCAAAGGGACATTTGGTGAGGGAGATTGACGCACTTGGTGGAGAGATGGGTAAGAACATTGACAAGACTTTCCTTCAGTCCAAGATGCTTAATACTTCCAAGGGTCCGGCAGTTCATTCACTGAGGTGCCAGGCTGACAAGATGGAATATTCCAAAGCAATGAGAAAAGTTTTGGAAGAGCAGGAACATTTATCAATCAAGCAGACGGAAGTTACAGAGCTTCTTTTTGAAGATACTGATGATGATGAACTGAAAAGAGAAGGATACTCAAAAGTAATAACCGGAGTAAAAATCTTTTCGGGAATTATATATGAAGCAAAAGCTGTAATTATTTGTACCGGAACATATTTAAAGAGCAGATGTCTTACAGGAGAGGCTATAACTTACAGTGGACCTAATGGTCTTTTACCATCTAATTATTTATCAGAGTCACTTATTAAAGCGGGAATTGAACTTAGAAGATTCAAAACAGGAACACCTGCCAGAATGGATGGCAATTCAATAGACTACTCCAAGATGAGTGAGCAGTTTGGAGATACTCCTGTTATTCCTTTTTCATTTGATACTGACCCTGCGGATGTTCAAAGACCCCAGGTTTCATGCTATCTTACATACACAAATGAAAAAACACATGAAATAATACGAAAAAACATAAACAGATCACCTATATATGCAGGAATAATAGAAGGTGTTGGCCCAAGATACTGTCCGTCTATTGAAGATAAAGTTGTAAAGTTCCCTGATCATGACAGACATCACGTATTTGTTGAACCGGAAGGAACTTATACTAATGAAGTCTATATTGATGGTATGAGTTCTTCACTTCCAGAAGATGTACAGATTGCTATGTACAGAACAGTTCCGGGACTTGAGAATTGTAAGATTGTCAAGTCAGCATATGCTATAGAATATGATTGCTTATGCCCGGGACAGTTACATCCGACTTTAGAGATAAAGAATGTAAGAGGTCTTTTTAGTGCAGGACAGGTAAATGGAAGTAGCGGATATGAAGAAGCTGCTGCTCAGGGTCTTTATGCAGGAATAAATGCTTCAATGCAGATTCTTGGAAAAGAGTATCTTACTATCGATAGGTCTGAAGGATATATTGGAGTTCTTGTTGATGATCTGGTTACAAAAGAAAATTTTGAACCTTATAGAATGATGACATCACGTGCTGAGTACAGACTTTTACTCAGACAGGATAATGCTGATATAAGACTCAGAGGAAAAGGTCATGAAGTTGGTCTTATCAGCGATGAAAAATATGAGAAGATTCTCAAGAAAGAAGAACTTATTAATGCAGAAGTTAAAAGGCTAAAAGAAACTACTGTAGGAGCTAATGCTAGGATACAGGAGTTTATGGAAAAGTGTGGAAGTTCAACACTTAAGACTGCAACATCTCTGGCTGAGTTGATATGCAGACCTGAACTTACTTATGATTCTATAGCCGAGATTGATCCGGATAGAAAACCTCTTCCTTCAGATGTAATTGAACAGGTTGAAATCACTATAAGATATGAAGGATATATAGACAGACAACAAAGGCAGGTTGATCAATTTAGAAAACTTGAAAAGAAACTTATACCTGCAGATATAAACTATGATGATGTTTCAAGTTTAAGGTTAGAAGCAAGACAGAAACTTGAAAAGTTCAGACCAACCAATATAGGACAGGCATCAAGAATAGGTGGTGTAAATCCTGCTGATGTTTCTGTACTGATAATATATCTTGATTCACTTCACAGAGGAACAAACAATGACAAATGATTACAGTCAGATGATTAAAGATTTTTCTTCATTTGGTATTGAACTGACAGACAAACAGTTGGATCAATTTGATAAGTACTATCAGTTACTTATTAAATGGAATGAAGTTATGAACCTTACAGCCATAACTGAATTTAATGATGTATGCAAATTACATTTTGTAGACAGTGTATCAGGATGTAAGTTCTTTGATTTTTCAAAAGAGGAGTTTTCTCTTGTGGATATAGGAACCGGTGCCGGATTTCCGGGAATACCATTGAAGATTATTTTTCCTCAGCTTCACATAACCCTATTGGATTCTCTTAATAAGAGGCTAAACTTTCTCAATGAAGTAATTGACCAGCTAGGACTTAATGAAAGTGGATCGATTAAAACTTTGCATGGAAGAGCAGAAGATTATTGTCTTGCAAAAGAAGGATCTCTTAGAGAAACTTTTGACATTGCTGTTTCAAGAGCAGTAGCAAATATGTCTACTTTATCAGAGTATTGTCTTCCATATGTAAAAGTGGGTGGTTCATTTATTGCTTATAAAAGTGAGAAGGCACAGGAAGAACTTAAGGATGCAAAGGGTGCAATACACTTACTTGGTGGAAAGCTTGTATCGGCGGATGAATTTCTTTTACCTGATTCTGATGTAAGCAGAACCATATGTATTGTTGAGAAAAAAGAAAATACTTCTAAGAAATATCCTAGAAAAGCAGGCGTACCATCTAAGCAACCTTTAAAGTAAACACAACTTCTAGTAAAAAATAATAATAGTTTCACGTGAAACATTTAAAAGGGATACAATTCTCATCACAAAAAATTGTTTCACGTGAAACATTTTTATACCACATATTGTGGTGTTTCACGTGAAACATTAATCCGAGCACATATTGTTCTACAAATAACGACAATTTGAGGCACAAGATATAGTTTATAACCAAAAAGTTTACTTGTAGTGCTCTATAGATAAGAAATTGTGTTACAATCAATATAGCGTTTTTGAAAAGGTGGAGGAATAATGGGAAGAGTTATAGCTATTGCGAACCAAAAGGGTGGTGTTGGTAAGACCACCACATCTATTAACTTATCTGCTGCTCTTGGTGAAGCAGGAAAGAAAGTCCTGGTAATTGATACTGATCCTCAGGGAAATACAACCAGCGGACTTGGTCTTGATAAGAACAATATTGAGAACACAATCTACGAATTACTCATCGGTGAGATTACAACAGACGAAGCTATTACAAAAGATGTAGCTAAGAATGTTGATATCATACCATCTAATGTAGATCTTGCAGCGGTAGAAATAGAACTTATTGATGCCGACGATAAAGAATTCATTCTTAGAAATGCAATCAGCAATGTTAAAGATTCATATGATTTTATTATCATAGATTGTCCACCATCTCTTAGTATGTTGACAGTCAATGCAATGACAACTGCAAATACTGTTTTGGTTCCTATTCAGTGTGAGTATTATGCTCTTGAGGGACTCAGCCAGTTAATTCATACAGTGAATCTTGTAAAAGACAGACTGAATCCTGAGCTGGAAATGGAAGGTGTGGTATTTACCATGTTTGATTCCAGAACAAATCTTTCTCTCCAGGTTGTTGAGAACGTTAAAGATCACATTGAGGAAAATGTCTATAAGACAATTATTCCCAGAAATATCAGACTTGCAGAAGCACCAAGTTACGGTATGCCAATAAACCAGTATGAACCAAAGTCTGCCGGAGCTGAGGCATACAGACTTCTTGCGAAGGAAGTAATCGATAGAAAATTTAACTAATATATTGTTGGAGGAAAGACATGGCACCAAAGAATGCAAAGAGAGGACTTGGTAAGGGACTTGATGCAATGATCCCTGCTAAGGTTTCTTCAAAGAAAGAAGATAAAGTTACAGCAGCTCAACAGGAAGGTGCTGTAGTTACTCTTAAGACTACGGAACTTGAGCCAAACAGAAATCAGCCCAGAAAAACCTTTGACGAGGATAAGATTCTTGAACTCGCAGATTCTATCAAGCAGCATGGAGTTATCACTCCACTCCTTGTTACCAAAAGAGGCGACAGCTTCCTTATTGTGGCAGGTGAGAGAAGATGGAGAGCTGCTAAGAAGGCAGGACTC
The DNA here is from genome assembly GCF_000420865.1 of Butyrivibrio sp. XPD2006. GTDB lineage: Bacteria > Bacillota > Clostridia > Lachnospirales > Lachnospiraceae > Butyrivibrio. The sequence continues at coordinate 241,743 of NZ_ATVT01000004.1, read as the reverse complement.
AAAGAAGTACCTGTAGTCATTAAGGACTTAACCGACGAAGAGATTGCTGAGCTTGCAATTATTGAGAACTTACAGCGTGAAGATATCAACTCTATCGAAGAAGCTTTCGCTTTCAAACAACTTATCGAGCAGTACTCATATACTCAGGATCAGGTTGCAGAGAAAATTTCTAAGAGTAGAGTATATGTTACCAACTCACTCAGACTTTTAAAACTTACAGAGAAAGTTCAGGAGATGGTAATCCAGGAACTTCTTACTGCAGGACATGCGAGAGCTCTTTTGGCAATTACAGATCCTGCTCAGCAGGAAGAAGTTGCTCAGCAGGTGTTCGATGGTAATCTCAGCGTAAGAGAGACAGAGAAGCTTGTTAAAAATCTTGGCAAAACTCCCAAGAAGAAAGCTACCAAAACCAATCCAAGCATTGATGCTGTTTACGCAGAGGTATCAGAGAAATGTAAGCAGGCTCTTGGAACCAAGGTTGAAGTTACATCCAAGGGAGATGGAGTAGGACTTATACAGATTGAGTTCTATAACAATGATGATCTTGAGAAGATTATCGACAGAATCTGCAGAGAATAAATTTATTTGGGGGAAATATGAACAGCAATATATTTAACGCTATCGGGCTAGGCACATTGGATCCGGGAATTCTTTTCCTGGTTTTGATTCTTCTGGTTATTGTTCTTCTTGTACTGGTTATTATCCAGGGTAACAGATTCAAAAAACTTGAGAAGAAATATAATAAGTTCATGCAGGGAAAAGAAGCGGACTCATTGGAAGATGAGATCATAGGTCTTTTTCATGATAACAGAATGATCAGAAGTGAAAATGAGAAGAATCGTAAAGACATAATCGATATCAACAGACGAATGGCAAGAACCTTCCAGAAGGTAGGACTTCATAAGTATGATGCTTTCAATCAGAGTGGTGGTAAGCTCAGCTTTGCTCTTTGTCTTTTGGATGAGAGTGATAACGGAGTGCTTCTTAATTCAGTACACAGTACAGATGGAATAAACTATTCCTATTCAAAAGATATTAAAGCCGGCATCGCAGATGTTGAACTCAGCGGCGAAGAAAAGAAAGCGCTGGATATGGCACTTGACAGCGTAAACAGAAGATAAGAATTATAAAATATAATTGTATAAAATATATTTAAGTGGAGGAGATCACAGATGATCGACATTAAGTTTTTAAGAGAGAACCCTGATGCAGTTAGGGAAAACATCAAAAAGAAATTCCAGGATGAGAAGCTTCCTCTTGTTGATGAGGTAATCGCTCTTGATGAGCAGAGAAGAACCAATCAGCAGGAAGCAGATGAGATAAGAGCTCACAGAAATAAGATTTCTAAGGAAATCGGTGGACTTATGGCTCAGGGCAAGAAGGACGAGGCCATGGCACTTAAGGATGAGGTTGCCAAGGAAGCAAAGCGTCTTGAAGAGCTTGAGGCTAAGCAGAAAGAACTCGATGAGCAGGTTACAAATAAGATGATGATCATTCCTCAGATCATCGATGAGTCAGTTCCGATCGGTAAGGATGATTCACAGAATGTAGAGATCCAGAAGTATGGTGATCCGGTTGTTCCTGATTTTGAGATTCCATATCACACAGATATCATGGAGAGCTTTAGCGGAATCGATCTTGATGCTGCAAGAAGAGTAGCAGGAAATGGTTTCTATTATCTCATGGGTGATATCGCAAGACTTCATTCAGCAGTAATCAGCTATGCAAGAGATTTCATGATCGACAGAGGTTTCACTTACTGTGTTCCTCCTTTCATGATCCACGGAAATGTTGTAGCAGGTGTTATGAGCTTCCCTGAGATGGAGGCAATGATGTACAAGATCGAAGGTGAGGATCTTTACCTCATCGGAACCAGTGAGCACTCAATGATTGGTAAGTTCATTGATCAGATTGTTCCCGAAGATCAGATGCCTATGGCTCTTACCAGCTATTCACCTTGTTTCAGAAAAGAAAAAGGTGCACACGGTATCGAGGAGAGAGGTGTTTACAGAATCCATCAGTTCGAGAAGCAGGAGATGGTAGTTATCTGTAAGCCTGAGGATTCAAAGACCTGGTATGACAAGCTTTGGCAGAACACAGTTGATCTCTTCAGATCACTTGATATTCCTGTCAGAACTCTTGAGTGCTGTTCAGGAGATCTTGCAGATCTTAAATGCAAGAGCTGCGATGTAGAAGCATGGTCACCAAGACAGAAGAAATATTTCGAGGTTGGTAGCTGCTCAAATCTTGGAGATGCACAGGCAAGAAGACTGCGCATCAGAATCAAGGGTAAGGACGGCAACTATCTTGCTCATACTCTTAACAATACTGTTGTTGCTCCTCCAAGAATGCTCATTGCATTCCTTGAGAACAACCTTCAGGCTGATGGAACAGTCAGGATTCCTGAGGTTCTTCGTCCTTACATGGGTGGCAAGGAAGTTCTTGTTCCCAATAAATAATTTAGTGAGGTTATATCTTTTTGCACAAGTTTTTAAGAGCTGTTGGATTTTCGAAAATTAAAGACAGGAAAGAACTGACTGCACTTATCACAAGTTCTATACAGAATGCTCAGAGGAGGTCCTATGTGACTAACAATGAGAATGTGATACTTGCGGAGTTTGCCAGGGACTATGCCGATGAGATAGGCGTGGCAGTATGCGGAGAGTTCGATGATGAGGATAAATTCATCTATGAGTATTACTATCCATACCTGATTCCATCAGCTGTAAGTACTGAAGAAGATATCAATGTAGAAAGACATGCTGCAACTTATTCATACGCAGGAGTCTGTAATGAACCAAGACTTGGCGTGACTCTCATTTTCTATCTTCAGAATATGGTTCCATATATCAAGTATGAGAACGAAAACAAGTTCCCTATTAAGGGAACGACGCTTTCTCTTTCTGCTCTTTCAATCAAGGGTCAGATAATGATGCCAATTGCCAAGACAGAAGAAGAGAAAGAAGTTGCCAAGAAAAAGAGCAACTATCGCAATAAGCTTATCAACAACGCAAGACGAGGGGATGAGACTGCAATCGAGTCCCTGACTCTTGATGACATGGATCTTTATACAACTCTTTCCAAGAAAATCAGAAAGCAGGATATCTACAGTCTGGTCGACACTTACTTTATGCCATATGGAGTTGAGTGCGATCTGTATTCTGTTTTGGGAGAGGTTGTTGCGAGCAAGAAGGTGGTCAATCGTTTCACGGATGAAGCTGTTTACATTATGAGGATCAGCTGCAACGAGATCGAATTTGACGTATGCATCAACGAGGCAGACCTTCTCGGAGAGCCGGCTGTAGGCAGAAGATTTAAAGGAAATATCTGGATGCAGGGAATGATAAACTATCCGGATAATTAAAAAACAAAAAAAGGAGGTAGTTATGGCAACACCACACAATCAAGCAGAGAAAGGCGATTTCGCCAAGACCGTTCTGATGCCCGGAGATCCACTCAGGGCGAAATTTATTGCAGAGAACTTCCTTACTGATATCAAATGTGTCAATGAAGTAAGAGGAATGCTGGGCTTTACCGGTAAGTATGAGGGAAAAGAGGTGTCTGTAATGGGACACGGAATGGGAATTCCTTCAATCGGTATTTATACCTATGAGCTCTTTAACTTCTACGATGTAGATAACATCATCAGAGTCGGCAGTGCCGGAGGACTTCAGGATGATGTAAACGTTATGGACATCATTTTTGCCCAGGGTGCTCACACAGATTCTAATTACGGATTCCAGTTTGGACTTCCGGGAACATTCGCTCCTACTTGCAGCTACAATATTCTTGAGAAGGCAGTTGCAATTGCCAAGGAGAAAGGTGTTAAGTACCATGTTGGAGATGTTCTTTCTTCAGATGCATTCTACAAGAAGTGCAACGAGAGCGAGCTCTACAGAAATATGGGCGCTCTTGCAGTAGAGATGGAAACACCTGCTCTTTATATGAATGCAGCAGAAGCTAAGAAGAATGCTCTTACAATCCTTACATGTTCTGATCACCTCTTCAAGACAGAAGAACTCACAGCAAAAGAGCGTGAGACCGGCTTTACAGACATGATGGAGATTGCACTTAAGACTGCAATTCAACTCTAAGAATTATTCCGAAGATGATGAGAAAACTGATTGAGCATTCAAACTAAATCTGTGATATAAGCCCTCTTTACCGCAAAGACCGGTAAAGAGGGCTTTTTGCAAGGCTAAAAAAGGTACTATATATTTTTTTTAGTGCATATGATAGCGTTATGTTAGGAACATTTATAATGCTGATTTATGTAAAGGAGTATATCTATGAAAAAGAATATTCGCCTAGTTTTACTTGGAGAGCTTTTGCTTTTTATTGTAGTATTTTTTATCAGCACACTCGGAACAAGTTTTGGATTTTCAGCTGTAGCGTGGTTTCTTGACTTTCCTTCGCTGATTCTTGTTTTGCTGATTCTTATTCCGGGACTTATCATCATGGGTGAATGGAAAGATTTTTGTAAGTCTTTCTCTGTAGGAATAAAAGATTTCAGATTGTTGGAGCTTAAAAACATAATAGAGGCCGTAGGCGCTGCCCAGAAGCTTACTGTTTTTGGAGCTCTTTTCGCCATCATAACATCAGCTATAATTCTTATGGGACAGCTTTCAAGTCCTGAAACAATCGGACCTAATCTTGCTGTCTGCTTCCTGGCCGGTTTTTATGCTGTTATTATTGAGTTTTTCCTTCTACCGCTTAAGCTGAATGCCGAGCGAAAGATGAACGAAGAGATGGATATGGAAGATGAATGATTCCGGAATTACAAAGGAGCAATATCTTAATATAGCTCGTAAATTCGGACTTACGAGGAGAGAGTTGGAACTCGGATACCTTAAAGTGTCGGGGTTTTCAAATCGTAGAATTGCTTACATGCTTGGAATTTCAGAACAGACTGTGAAAAATCACTTCACGAGTATTTATGAGAAGGCATGGGTTCCCGGAAGAAAAGAATTCAAGGACCTCTTTACACTGGATGGATAAGTGCTTATGAAAAGATCTGTCAAAAGAGCTATTATCGGAATTATCATATTTAACTGCATCCTGATAGTCGCAGCAATTTGCGGAAAAATTCTGAGCAGATTTGATTACGAAGATCATCTGGACGATGTGGTGATAACGGTTGATGATACTGATATCACATTGAGAGAATTCGGATATTACATATATGAAATAGAGGTATTTGTTCAAAAGCAGGCTCTTTTATATGATCCGGAAAATCCAAAGCACTGGTGGAATACTCATTTTTCGGCAGGAATGGATTCACAGTTTGTCTGTGACTATGCTAAAAAGGTTGCGATAAATACCTGCATATCAGAGGAAATCTATTACAAAAAAGCTCTTTCTGACGGAATCATTCTTAGCAGTATCGAAGAAGAACAAGCGCTGACAGAGGCAAAGCTGCTCTATGGCAGCATGACAGAGGAGCAGCTTACAAGAACAGGTTTAAACGAAGACATCATCGTCAAGATGAGAGTAAAGCATGCGCTTGCAACCAAGTACGCCGGATTTCTGGCAGATAGCCAGGACTTTTCAAAATATTCTGAAGAACCCGAAAAGCTTGTAAACTGGGATGGGGCATACTATCAGGAAGAAATATTACCGAAACACACTGTAGTTACGAATAAAAAAGTTTTGGACAAAATAACACTTGGAAAAATAACCGTAAATTATCAGTAAAGCTCTTTTGTTATGTTAGAATGGATTTATGAAAACAAGAGAAGAAGCTTTAAAATACGGATTATCTTTTCCGGATACTTATCAGGAAGCGCCGTTCCACGATCCGAACTGGCAGCTGGTGCGATATAAGTATAATAAAAAGGCATTTCTTTGGACGTATGAAAGGGAAGGGTTTATCAATCTCAATGTAAAGGTTGATCCCGAGACTGCGTATTTCTGGAGAAAGGCATACAGCTCTGTGATTCCCGGATACCATCAGAACAAGGAGCACTGGAATACCATAATTCTTGATGGAAGTATACCGGATAAAGACATTAAGCTCATGATTGCCGAGAGCTATGACCTTATAGCAGATAGCCCGACAAAGAGAATCTATGATGCAGTTGCAAGGATTCCGAAGGGCTGTGTTGCCACTTATGCTCAGGTAGCCGAGGAAGCGGGGGACAGGAAAATGGCAAGAGCCGTTGGAAATGCTCTTCACAAGAATCCTGATCCAAGCACTATTCCTTGCCATCGGGTGGTCAATTCAAAAGGAGAGCTGGCCGGTAATTATGCATTCGGCGGAGCCTGGAAGCAGGGAGAAATACTGCAGTCAGAAGGCGTTGAAGTCAAGGACGGAATTGTTGATCTTAAAAAGTACCAATGGAAAAATAAGAAAGGAAGCTGACATTTTCAGCTTCCTTTTTGAATTAATTCAATCCATCTCATCTCTAGTGATATTCCTTGCCCACTTATGACTGTAGAAGTGCTTCAGTACCCATGGCCATTTCACAAACTCATCCGTACAGAGCAGGAAGAAAACCACTTTTACCGGGAGCTTAAACACAAAGGCTGCAAGGAGTCCAAGCGGTACAGCATAACACCACATATCTATGGTGTCGCAGATAAAGCCGAACTTGCTGTCGCCTCCGGCTCTGAAAATACCGGCGATAAGGCAGGTATTTACTGCGGTTCCCATGATGTAGTAGGTGCTGATAAGAAGCATAAATTTAAGATAATCAAGGGCCTGAGGAGTCAGAGAAGCATGTGTTAAAGCAAAAGGCATGACGAGAGCAACAATTATTCCGCCAAGAACTCCTGCCAGGATCGTTAACCGAAAGAGAGTATGAGCAGCCTTTATTCCATCATCTCTATGGCCGCTTCCAAGGATCTGACCTACAATAATGCCGGTAGCTGAAGCCATTCCGAAGCAGAAGACTGTTCCGAGGTTTCGTACGACATTCGTAATTGAATAGGCTGCAACCATGTCATTTCCAAGGTGACCGATTATCACGGAGTACATGGAAAAGGCCAGTGACCATGAAAGGTCGTTACCTATTGCCGGCAGTGCCATGGAAAAGAAATCCTTCTCCAGAAGTCTGTGTCTTTCAAACATTGGCTTTAGTGAAAGCTTAACTTCAGCACCGGATAAAGAAACTACGATGCAGAACAATAGCTGTATCAGCCTGCTTAAAGTTGTAGCGATTGCAACACCGATAACCCCAAGCTTTGGAACTCCAAAAAGTCCAAAGATAAACAGAGCATTTAAACAGACATTCACTATAAGAGCAGTGGTCTCAATAACTGTGCTTGTCCCGACTCTTCCGATGCATCTCAGGATTGCCATGTACACTGCACTTATGGCCCAGAACAACAGGCCCGGTGCGATGAAACGAAGATATTTTGCACCAAGTTCAATCAGAACAGGATCTGAAGTGTATATTAACATCAGCTTCCCCGGTATTGTCATGCACAAAAATGCACCAAGCGCAGCAACCGACAAAGAAAATTTAAGTCCGATTCCTTCGATCTTCTCGATGGTCACAAGATCGCCTTTGCCATAGTATTGGGCTGCCAGCATCGCGATTCCCGTTCCGATACCATAGAGCAGCATGAACAGAATACCAACAAGAGAGTTTGCAAGGGACACTGCGCTGATGGCATCCTGGCCTACATAGTTGAGCATAAGAACATCGGCGCTGTTAACAGAGGCATCGATTATATTCTGAAATATGATGGGCAGAGCAACTACCCATATTTTCCTGTAAAGAGATTTTTCGTTATTCACTTTTTGTTATCTTTCCGTCTTGAATCAAAAGCTTTTCAGTAGCAACATGTTCCACGAAAGTCTTATCGTGGGAAACGAAGATAAGTGTTCCCTCGTATTCCATAAGGAGCTTTTCAAGTGCTTCAATGGATGGGATATCAAGATAGTTGGTGGGCTCATCCAGTATCAGGAAATTCACATCCGATACAAAGAGCATTGCAAAGGACAGCTTCATCCTTTCACCGCCGGATAAGTCCGATGCCTTCTTCCGGATATCTCTTTCTGTTAAAAGAAGTCTTGCAAGGATTATGCGTGCGATGCTTTCTTTCTGGATACTGACATCCCTGACATTCTCAAGGACCGTTTTGTCCATATCGATCTGGCTCATGTTCTGCCTTGCGTAGCCGATCTTGGCGCCGGGTACGACATAGACACCGTCCCTTTTGTCTATGAGTTCAATAAGAGTTGTCTTTCCTGCGCCGTTATCTCCAACAAGAGCAACCTTGGCTCCATTTTTAATTATAAAGTCTGCATCATCAAAAATCAGCTTATCTCCATAACCAAAGGTCAGGTGTTCCCCTCTTATGACAATAGGATTTTTCGGAGGATTGGTGAGGCGAAAGTCAGGACGCGCAACCGGCTCTTCCTTGGGTTTTTCCTTGACCTCCATATGCTCGATCCTCTTAAGGACATTCTCCGCACTCTTTTCAAGACTGCGCGCTTTGTCCTCGGGTTTTCTGTTTCCACAAAGGGCAATGGCCTTGGCCTCACTGGATGTCAGGTTCTTTGGCTTTTTCACAACGCTTTTTGCTTTGGCTTTCTTTTGCAGATAGACTCCCTGAAGCCTTTTCTTTTCGGCCTGGTAATTCTCATACTCCGCGTACTGACTCTTTTTCAAAAGAGCTTTCTGCTCAAGGTAGTCATCGTAGTTGCCGTCAAAGAAGTTCAGCTCTCCAAAGGAAACCTCAACAATTCTGTCACAGACTGCGTTTAAGAGTGCTCTGTCGTGGCTTATCAGGACAAGAGTTTCAATCTCGCTTAGCCTCTTTTTCAAAAGCTCAACGCCTGCGCTGTCAAGGTTTGACGTGGGCTCATCCAGGAAGGCAACGGCCCTTTGGCTGGAAAAGAGCTGTGAAAGTCTGATCCTTGTATTCTCTCCGCCGCTTACATTCTCCTGCCAGAGCTGATCGGAGACACCGAGCTTACCGGCCTCTGAGTAGTCTGCATCGTCGTAGCTGAGTCCGTCTCCGAACTGCTCAAAATAAAAGGGAGTACAGTACTGGGAAACCTTGCCATGCGTGGGCTCGATGCTTCCGGACAAAACTTTAAGCAGAGTCGTTTTTCCTGCACCGTTAATGCCCACAAGTCCGACCTTCTCACCTTCGTAGAGGTAGAACCTCTCGAAGTTGAGAACTGTCTGCTCGCCGTAAGTTACTTCTATATTTTCTGCTTCAATCAGTAATTTTTTAGACATCTGCGCCTCCTTTCGAAGGATTACATATTTCTGTTGTAGATCTTTTTGACGTGTTCTTTGTTTCCGCCGATGATCAGAATGGCAGCAACTACGCTGGCAAGTTCAAACAGCAGCAGTACGGCTCGCTGATCCATAACTAGTGTCAGAACGCCGGCCAGAAGTTCGGCGATAAGTGAGCCTGAAGTTGAGAGAACCTGGAATGCGCCGTTGAATCTTCCTTTGTTCTCATCGGGAACATAGCTCTGGGTTGAGGAGATTCTTATTGTATAACTTGTAACTCCGCCTACGCCCACAAAGAAGCTCAGTACCATCGCAACATGCAAAGGGGTATAGAGATATAGCCCTTCAAATATTCCGATCATGATGTAAACAAAAAGTGCAATATAAAACTTATTACCGGCATCAAGCTTTTTCTTATAGTGGAAAGCGCCGCCCAGAGCTCTTCCCACAAAGCTCATGCCAAAGACCAGCATGAACAGATACTCACCGTTCTCAAAATTCCCCTTAAAGTAGGGAAGGCAGATCACATTTGATGCGCCTCCTGCCATGGAACTGAACAGGAAGTAAATGGCAATCGCCATAAGTCCTTTTTCGGAAAAGAGATATCTGAAGCCTTCTTTGATATCCACAAGGACGCGAGAAACTTTAGAAAGATCTTCGCCTTCAATACTTTTCTTTTGTTTTTCAATGTATTTTTCTTCGGCACGAATCTGCGTTTCAAGTGTTGCAGCCACTAAAAAGCAGACTGCATTGATCATAAGAAGTGGCCCCATACCAAAGAGCTTATAGAAAAATGTTGCCACGGGAACCATGAATATCGCAAAGGTCTCAAGGACGCTGGCGATGGAATATGCCTTTGAATAATTTCCCTCTGATATCAGAAGCGGATAAAAGCTGTCATAAGCTACCATGTAGATGCTGCTGACAGATCCGACTGTTAAGCTGAACAGTGCAAAAAGCGGGAAGTTAAACCACCCGTGTGAGAGCAGTATTCCAAGTAGCAGATACAGACCTCCCATCATAAAGTCCAGGGTGTATATCATCTTTTTTCTTGAGAACCTGTCCAGTATGGCGCCTGAAATGATAGGAACTATGAGCTGTGGAACTGTGTAGGTCATCAGGTAGATTGCATAAAGCATCGTTGAACCTGTGTAATCAAGCACCATAAGGCTGAGGGCAAATCCAGCCATGCTGTTTCCAAGCATCGACACTACGCTGCCTACGGTTATTATTGTGAAGTCCCTTGTCCACAGGGGCTTTCTTATTGATAAATCATCTGAAGATGTCTTTTCCATGATGTCCTCCTAAGTAAGTCAAATACAAATAAAAAATCCGTCTGCATCACGCAAACGGACCTTGTCTATCTCAAAATCTTATTATCCCGGGATTTAGATATTCAAACTATGGCACAAAAAAAGCACCTATCCGGAATTAGAAAAGATCTGCAATAGAATGATACGATTCGCGCAACGCAAATAATACCCTTACGGGTTAATTACTGCTATTACTTAATGAATCAATATCACCTATTCAACATTCCTCTCTACCTCCAAATTGTGCTCTGAAACTTACCACTTACATTTGTAACATGTTTAAAAGTCTTCGTCAACATAAAATCTGAAACTAATTTTTCAGATCCAAAGATTTCTGATAATTATATATGTCAGGACCAAAGCTATCAGAAATACTACATTTACAACAGTAAAGACCAGAAGGTATTTTCCGCTCTTTTCCTGATACTCTTTGCTGTATGCCTTATATGAAATAAGAGAAGCCATGGAAGCAATAAGTGTTCCAAGACCACCTACGTTAACACCGATGAGCAGAGACTTATAATTAAATGTAAAGCCTGAGAGCATGAGAGTTGCAGGAACATTGCTGATCACCTGGCTGAGGGCTACGGATATTGCAAACTCACGGCCGATCAGGATTTCTTCCAGGAAGGAACTGATTACTTCGATGTTTCCCATGTTTCCCGTGAAAATAAAGAAACCGATGAAAGTAAGCAGCAGCACATAGTCTGCACGGAAGAGAATCTTGTAATCCATTCCACCCACTATAACCAGAACAATAACTGCAAATACATACCAGGGCAGGATCCTTACTACTGTTAAAAGAGCTATTGCAAATAAAACAGCATAAATGATTATCTGGCGTGTGCTTCCAAACTGACTTGTGATGGAAGAACGCTCGCTCGTATTAAGGCTCTTTTCCCTACCCGGAATGATAAGCAGGGAGAGAACAAGTAAAACCGCAGATACAAGGGAAAAGGGCAGCATGATCAGGACAAAGCGGCCGAGGCTCATGCCTGTCAGTCCGTACAGATAAAGGTTCTGAGGATTGCCGATGGGAGTAAGCATACTTCCGAGGTTAGCAGCAACTGTCTGCAGAACAACTGTCGGGATCATCATGTCTTCGCGTCTGCAGCCGTGAAGGATCATAAGTGCGAACGGAACAAAGGTTATGAGCGCTACATCGTTTGTGATCAGCATGCTTCCGAAAAAGCACATGAATATAAGTACAGCGGATAGCTGCCAGCTCTTTGTGACCTTTGATAAAAGAAATCCAGCAATCCTGTCAAAGACTGAGTTCTCTTTAAGTCCCTGAATTATGACCATAAGTCCCCAGAGGATTCCGAGGGACCTGAAATCTATGTAGCTAAGGTACTCTTTTGACGGATGAACAAAGAAGGCCGAGACAATGGCCAGAATCCAGGCTATACACAGCACTGTATCGATTTTACGTATATTTTTAAAAACTCTTCCCATGAAAATCTCCTCACAATTAAACCTCAAAACGACGAAATAATACCACAAAAATATGCCTTTTTGCAAGGATTACATTGTGTTATGTTAGTAATAGGGAGAAACGAGCATGAATATAGACATCGAGAAGATAACTGAAGGGGAAGAGAGCATTGTCATCAGGTACAAGGAGCTAAGTCCCACAGTAAGCAGAATAATCGGAATCCTGGAAAGCGGAGAAGGCAAGCTCTGGGGCAGAACGGATACAGGGAGCGTTTCCATTGACCTTGAGGATATCCTGTATTTGGAGACGGTGGACGACAAGCTCTTTGCATATACGGCTGAGGTCGTGGCCAGGATCGAGGGGTCACTGGTTTCATTTATGAATGAAGTTAAGGATGAGACGTTTTTCAGGTGCAGCAAATCAATGATAATAAATGTTGGAAAGGTAAGGGCTTTAAAGAGCCTCTCCTCCAACAGGATCGACGCCACCATGGAAGGCGGAGAGCACATCATGATTTCCAGAAGATATGCCGTGGATTTCAGAAGACTACTGAAAGGAGAGAGATAAGATGGGTGACAGGAATAAGGACAAGAAGCGCCTTACCATGTGGGAGCTCTATCTCACAAAAGAGATCGGAATAGAATTTAAGGCCTGTCTCTACTTCTTTGCGATACTGTTTTTCTACTGTGTTGTGAGGCTTATCGGAGGTGTATTTGTTGCAGATATGCTGCACATGCTGGAGATGATACTGGCGTGTTATGTCATTGGATACATTCAGGTTTATCTGCTATGGAACTTTGATGAGGCGGATAGCCTCGGTGGAAAAGAGCTTTTGGGAATGGTGATATGCACGGTGGTTTACACCATGTTGTCATACCTGTTTAAGTGGTTTGACAGAAGTCTTCTGGCTACGCTGATATTTGCAGCATATGTTTTACTATGCTATATATGCGTCTACTTCATTTACAAATCGAAGCGCTATATCGATGATAAAAGACTCAATGAGGACCTTCGGATCTTTCAGTCGGAACATAAAAAGTGAATCTTAGGGGAATTAAAGTGCACCTTGCGGGAACAGCCATTGTTCCCGCTTTTTCTTTGTGTTAATCATAAATTAAGACAAGTAAGACATAAAGAGGAGGGAAGATCATGAGTAGTGTGGTTGAGATAAAAAACCTTACAAAGAGCTACGGAAAAAATCGCGGAGTCATAGATGTCTCTCTGAGTATCGAAGAAGGAGATATCTTTGGATTTCTTGGGCCGAACGGTGCCGGGAAGTCTACGACTATCCGCTCAATGCTGGGATTTTTAAGGATTAACAGCGGAGAAATAAAGATACTTGGTATGGACAGTGTGAAGGAGCACGAAGAGATACTTAAGAATGTAGGCTATATGCCATCTGAGGCCTGGTTTTATGATTCCATGAAGGTCAGGGATGTAATTAAGTATGCGGCGGATGTAAGAGGCCTCGATTGCTCTGCCGAGGCTGAGAAATTATGTGAACGCCTTAAGGTAGATAAGGAGAAAAAGATAAAACAGCTCTCTTACGGAAACAGGAAGAAGGTCAGCATAGTCTGTGCAATGCAGCACAGGCCAAAGCTCTTTATATTTGACGAGCCGACGGGAGGACTTGACCCTCTTATGCAGAGGACGTTCTTTGAACTGGTTAATGAATACGTGGACGAGGGGGCGACATGTCTTTTGTCCACACACGTACTGACTGAGGTCAATAAGTACTGCAGACACGCAGCCATTATGAGAGAGGGAAGGCTATCGATGCTCGATGATGTGGGAATTGATGACGACACTTTCCTTAAGTTTTACGAGGACTAAGAAAGGAGGCAGCTATGAAGCATATATTGTTTAGAGAACTAAAGCTCAACTTAAAGACTTTTCTTATATGGAGTTTATCAGTAGGACTCATGGGTCTTGTCTGCATCCTTCTTTATCAGAGTATGGAAGGTGATATGAAAGACATGGCGGATATGTTCTCAAATATGGGAGCATTTTCCGATGCTTTTGGTATGAGCACTTTGAGCATTGCAACGATTGAAGGATTTTTTGCAACTGAGGTTGGAACTGTACATGGGCTTGGAAGTGGCATGTTTGCAGCTATTCTGGCAATTGATATTCTGTCTAAAGAGGAAGATAAGCACAGCGGAGAGTTTCTTTTCTCGCTCCCGATCTCAAGGAGCAAGGTCCTTGCGGCAAAGGGCGGATGCGTAGTTATCCTGCTTACTTTGTTTACTGTAATCTGTGCACTTTTCTATATTTGCGGCTTTGTGTATCTGGGAGAGGAGATCCCGACACAGGAATTTACTGCATTTATGATAAGGCAGTTTCTGATGAACATTGAAACCGCAGCGATATGTTTTGGCATCTCTGCTTTTTCGGGAAAGAGCAAGATGGGCATGGGCCTGGGAATTGTGTTGTTTTGTTATGTCTATGACCTTATGGGAAGAGTTGTTCCGGATCTTAAGGACTATCTCTTTATCGGCCCATATTCCTATGCGAATGCGTCCGAGATTTTCTCAGGAATAGAGGTTGAGGCTATGGCACTTGTGATGGCAGCTATAGTCACAGTCTGCTGCGCATCCCTGGCGTTTGTTGTGTTTAACCGACGGGACCTGGCCAGCTGACAAAAGAAAACACTTTTTGTCGGGAGCAGTATGTACAAGACCTCTATACTAAAGTTACAATCAAGTTGGAGGTTACATATGAACTGGACGAAGATCATTGAAGATGCCATTAAGTTTATCGAGGAGAATATCACTGAAGATCTGACAGTTGGCAGGATTGCCCGGGAAGTGAATACATCCGCATTCTATTTCCAGAAGGGCTTTTCCATGCTGTGCGGATACACTGTCGGTGAATATGTCCGGATGAGAAGGCTCTCTCTTGCCGGAGAGGAGCTGACTTCATCAGACATCAAAGTGATAGATCTTGCGATAAAGTATGGCTATGACTCGGCAGACAGCTTCACCAAGGCATTTACAAGATTTCATGGAAGCACTCCAACTGATGTAAGACAAAATGGTGCAAGCATTAAGGCTTTTGCACCGCTGCACATTAAACTGACATTAGATGGAGGGAAAACAATGGAGTACAGGATTGAGAAGAAACCGGCATTTAAAGTAATGGGAGTTTCAAAGATAATTGATTACGGTGATGGCTATAGCACTATCCCTAAGTTCTGGGATGAGGTATTTGCTAACCCGTCCAACAAGCTCATGGGCGTTTACGGAGTGTGCCTTGATGATGAGATTCAGGGTGATCAGTTTCGCTATATGATAGCTGATGATTACAATGAAGAACTGGCAAGCGCTGAAGGGTACGAGGTAAAAGAGATCCCGGAGTACACCTGGGCTGTGTTCCCATGTCGTGGGGCTATGCCACAGGCGCTGCAGAGCGTTAACACTCAGGTGTTCAACGAATGGCTTCCGGCCAGCAACTATGAGATCGCTGCAGGCTTCAATATAGAGTTTTATACGGATGAAACTAAGTATGCAAAAGGAGCGCAGGATCCGGAGTATTATTCTGAAATTTGGGTTCCGGTAAAGGCGTAAACATAAAATGAGACAAACTGAAACGTCCCCATTGACTCACAAGCCATGCGCGACGAGGAAGCAGAGCTTCCTCTCCGCGGGCTGGCGCCCTATAAAAAAATAGATAATCCGACTCGATTGTGAGTAAACTCCCACGAGTCGGATTATCTATTTTTTGCACGGCTTGTAGCCTTCGCGAGTGTTCCCGATGCGATTCGAACGCACGACCTTTCGCTTAGGAGGCGAACGCTCTATCCTGCTGAGCTACGGAAACATGCACTAAGTATCTTATCACAATGCTCTTTGTAAATCAAGGCAGGTATGTAGTAGAATAGGACCATGAGACATAGTAAAAAGACATTGAACAAACGCCTTAAAGCTATAGCGATCACGTTTCTTACAGGAGCAGCGATGCTTCTGCTTTCGTCCTGCGGCAATTCTCCAAGGCAGCTGGCTATAGAGGAAATCTCAGCCAGGTACTCCGTACCGGAGGAAAAGCGTCTGATAGTCTATACCTCTCACAAGGAGGAGGTTTACCTTCCTATAATCAGAGAATTTGAAGACCGAACAGGAATCTGGGTGGAGCTGCATGCCGGTGGAACTGCCGAGATGATATCTCAGGTAAAAGAGGCTTCTGAAAACGGAGCCTGCGACATCATGTTTGGAGGCGGTATCGAGAGCTACGAAGCTCAGAAAGATCTTTTCATGCCATACGAGACAGGAGATAAACCCATTCTTGACGAGAATTATCTCGATGCCGACAACTACTGGACACCGTTTACAGAGCTTCCGATCGTATTTGTATATAACAAAAAGCTGGTGTCATATTCAGAGGTTCCAAGAAGTTGGGAGCAGCTCTTTGATACGAAGTGGAAAGGTAAGATCGCATTTGCGGATCTTGCCATGTCAGGAACCAGTTACACCATCATCTCAACCATGGAACAGCTCTTTAATGAGGAACCTGAGAGCCTGGTTCCGAGATTTTATGAACAGCTTGAGGGCAAGGTCCTCGGATCTTCAGGCGATATTATCCCACAGGTTTCAGACGGTAAATTCCTGGTGGGGATAACTCTCGAGGAAACAGCCAAGAAGGCCATAGATCAGGGATATGATATAACCATGATCTATCCGGAAGACGGAACCAGTGCAGTTCCCGATGGCTGCGCTGTTGTCAGGAACGCGCCTCACAGTTATAATGCCGGCAAGTTCATTGACTTTGTTGTTTCACATGATACGCAGCAGTTTGCCTGCGATAACTTCTATAGAAGGAGTGTCAGAACAGACCTCAATAGGAGCACCGATTCGGGACTTAAACAGATAAGCTTTGATATCAGGAAATCCGCGCAGGAAGAGATGGAGGTCTTTTCCCTCTGGAACGCCATGACCGGGCAGGAGGGAGAGTGACTATGGGCTTTGTAAGACAATCCTTCAGAAGACAGATGTTTGTAGCGTTTCTTGCAGCGGCACTGTGCCTTGTCATATTCGGAGGAATACTGACGGTTCAGGGCTTCCAGGCCAGAGTCAAAGCGGATTATGAAAAGAGAGACAAAGAGCAGGAAGAGCTTGTGACAGAGCGAATCAACACGATGCTTACAGGTGCGGAGCAAACCCTTGATGGCATTGCTTCAAATGATGTTCTCAGAAAAGCTTTTTTCAAAGGACGCAAGAATTCACTGGAGATATATGCAGCTCTTTATAATGAGAGCCAGAATGTCAGAGACTTTGCTGTGGTTGATCTGTACATCGGAGGACTCTGCATGTACAGCACAAGAAGCGGATATAAGTCGGCAGCACTTCCTGAGTATTACTCTGTTCTTTCAAATGCTTCAAGGAGTTCCGGCAAGACGATCTATGCCCTGGATCCGGGCAGTTCCGATGAGGAGTCGGCATCTTTATTGATAGCAAGGCAGATCATTAATAAAGACAATCCCGGTTATGCGGTCATAAGAATAGAGCAGGATACTCTTAAGGAACAGCTCAGCGGAACCATGAATGCCAAGGATGGTTTCATGCTGGTAAATGACCACTTAAGGCCACTGTGCCTTATGGGAACAGCCGAGGATGGCAAAACTCTGGACCGGATCCGCAACAATCTTTTTAAGGGGAATCTATACAACGACGGTTTTGACAGCAATGTCTATATAACCGAGCTGGGAGAGAGCGGTCTTTTATCCGTATATGTAACTCCGCCGGCCCTTGATGAATCGGCAGTGAAGGCGGGTTATCAGATCATAATCCTTCTGGCCATAATAAGTGTTATCGTCTGTCTCATAGTCGCCAACAGGATGAGTAATTATGTGGCCAAGCCCATTGGTACACTGGCAGCCGGTATGAGGCGCTTCAGGAAGGGCGACTTCGATGCCAAGATCGAGCTGGATAGAGAGGATGAATTCGAGCAGCTTGCAGTCGGCTTTAACAAGATGACCACTCAGTTAAAAGACACTATGGAAGAGCGTGTGGCTGCTGAGAGAAAGGTAAACGAGACCAGGATCGAGATGATGCAGGCGCAGCTTAATCCGCACTTTTTGTATAATACGTTAGACACCATCAAGTGGGTGGCCAAGGCAAATCATGTGCCGGAGGTTGCGACCATGTCGGCATCTCTTGCCGGAATCCTTCGGACCAGTATTTCCCAGACTCAGTTTGTAAGGCTCTCCGAAGAGATCAGGCTGATCCAGAATTATTGCGACATTCAAAGGATAAGGTTTGACGATAAGTTTGACATTACCATAGATATCCCCGAGGATGTGATGCAGGCCGTCATTCCAAAGCTTATCCTGCAGCCCATCATAGAAAACGCCATTATTCACGGCATGGATGAGATGGACAACGGCCACATCTACGTGGCTTCTATCAGGGAAAAAGGCAGGGACGGTGCGCCGGACCTTCTTAAGATTTCCGTTCAGGACAACGGAAAAGGCATAAGCGATGAGATGCTGACTGCCCTTAACAACGATGACCCGGAGACGCTTAAGGGGCATCTTGGTCTTAACAACGTAAACACCATTATAAGGCTTTACTATGGCAAGGAGTATGGGGTTATGGCTGTAAGACCGTCAGAGGGCGGAACAATTATGATAGTTACAATTCCTTATTCGGAAAACGAACCGGTGAAGGAAGAGGAGAAAGATGACAAGAGTACTGATAGTTGATGATGAAAAATATGTGAGAATGGGCATAAAGAGTGAGACGGACTGGTCCCTTATCGGGTGTGAGGTTGTGGGGGAAGCTGCCAACGGTATCGAGGGTCTTGAAGCTGCAGAGACGCTGCGCCCGGACCTTGTGATCTCTGATATACGCATGCCCAAAATGGATGGCATAGAGATGGCAGAGAAGATCATTGAGAAATGTCCGGGAACAAAGGTGATATTCCTTACAGCCTACAACGAGTTTGAGTATGCAAGGCAGGCTATACGTATCGGCGTGTCGGATTATCTTTTAAAACCCTTCCAGGACGGCGAGCTTGAAGGTTCGATCCAAAGGCTTCTTCATCTTCATCCCAGCGTTCCGGCTTCCACACGAGAACTTGAGGATAATCTGATTCCGCTTAAGAGTAAGGAAGAGATAGCCAACAGGTATGTTCAGAGCGCAATTTCTTATATAGAGGAGCATTTTGCTGACCCCGGAATGAGCATCGGGGCTTTGGCAGAATCCATGGGTGTCAGCGAGGGGCACATCAGCAGACTCTTTAAATCAGAGACCGACATCAGCATTGGCAACTACCTGACCAAATACAGGATCAAAAAGGCCATGGATTACCTCAAGGATGTTCAGGTCAAGGTCTACGAAGTTGCAGAAAAAGTGGGATATTCAGACATCGCTTACTTCTCAAATACCTTTAAAAAGCTTGTGGGCAAGACCCCTTCTGACTATCAGGCCAAGGGACTTGAATGAGCCTGATCAGGAATTTCTAAACAAAATGTTAAAAATTTACAAAAAATATCAGAATTATCATCTGCAAACGAAATATTGAAAAATTTACAATGTACTTACAGAGCAAGAAATGCCCGTAAGTACATTTTTTTGTACTAAAACACAGGGTTAATGTAAAAGGAGGAAATGAAAAGTGAAAAAGAAAGTATTATCAACAATCTTAGCTTTCACAATGGTAGTTACAGCACTGGCTGGTTGCGGCGGCGCAGCACAGGCACCTGCAGCTACATCAACTGACACACAGGCTTCTGCTGATGCAGCACCTGCAGCTGACAACGCAGCAGCAGACACAGCAGTAGCAGAGAGCGCACCTGCTGCTGAGCTTACAGGAATCGATGCGATCATCGCTGAGGCAGAAGGTATGTCAATGGAAGAGCTTGCCAAGAAGGCCATTGAAGAGTCAAACGGCAAGACATTCTACGGCGTAGGTAACAGTAGCCGTGGTAAGTCAGCACTTCCTGTATTCATCGAGTATCTTCAGTCCATCGATCCTTCATACACAATGGAGTTCGAGTGGCAGCAGCCCAAGAATAACAAGATCTTCGAGCAGCTTACATCAGATTCACTTAAGAGCGAAGGCACATTTGCCATGACTCTTATCCAGGACGGTAACCAGATTCAGTCCAAGATGGTAGATACAGACATCCTTAAGACTTTCGTTCCTAAGGAGTGGGCAGAGGCTAACGGAACAACAGCTGATGCATATGAGGGATTCCTTCCTCTTCAGACACTTAACAAGGTATTCATGTACAACAACCAGGGAACAGCTACATACACAAACTGCTGGGACTTCGTATATGAAGGTTCACATCCTCTTTTCATGGGTGTTGATTCTGAGATTGTAGGAAAGAACTTCCTTATGATGCTCACAGAAGATAAGTACGCAACATGGCTTAAAGAAGCTTATGACAAGCTTGATGATACAAAGAAGGCATACTTCGAGCCTGAAATCCAGGCTATGCAGGCAGATGCCAGCGACCTCGGACTTGGTGCAAACGGCGCTTATGCACTTGCATGGATCAAGCTCTGGGTTAACAACTACAACGAACAGACTGATGACGGCCCTATCTGCAACACTCTTGTAGATGCTTCAGCTAAGGACCAGGCAGGACTTCTTGTTTACTCAAAGCTTCGTTCAGTTGAGGAGTCAGCTACAGTATCAGTTAACAACATCAACGTAGCAGCATATCAGGACGGCTACACAGGAATCGGCGGATACGGCTACTGCCACTACCTCTTCCTTACAAAGAATTCTCCTCTTCCTTGGACAGCATGCGCATTCATCGCATTCATGACATGCACAGAGTCCGGATTTGAGCCTTGGGGCAAGGATATGGGTGGATATTCATCAAATCCTAACGTTGCAAAAGAGGTTGAAGAGAAATTCCAGCACTCACAGGGTGGCGGAGATGAGTTCCCTGCAAAGAACGACCGTGGCTATGACTGGTGGACAACAGACGGTGAGCTTGTTCTTGAGGATCCTGTATATTGCTCAGACGTTTCCTTCACAGTAGGAAGCTGGATCGACGTACTTGATCACTATGCTCCGGGCGAATGAGAATGATATAGGTGTCGAAGGTACAGATGCGTTCATGCTTGCATGAAACGCATTTGTACTTTACGACCCGAATATCATGGTAAATAGAGAAAGGAACACTTAACATGCAGACAATCGCAAAACCAGACAAAAGTGCGATTTTCAAGAATAAGGTAAAGACATGGTTTTCCCAACCTCAGAATATTATACTTTTGCTGTTTGGGATTGTTTTGACCTTCAGTACTGTCGCACCGATCATCGCAATTGTAAAAGACACTTTTGCGATTCATCCGGGAACCATTGATCAGCATCTGACAAAAAGAGCTTCCGGATACACAATAGTTAACTACACAGATCTTTTCACAAGTAAACTTGCAAAGACAAACCTCTGGACACCGCTTCTTAACACGGTGATCCTCTCAGTACTTACCTGCTTTATATCAATCCTGTTCGGCGGACTTTTTGCTTTCCTTGTAACAAGAACAGATATGAAGTTTAAAAAGTACTTAAGCTCCATCTTCATTTTCCCTTACATCATGCCTCAGTGGACACTGGCTGTTGTATGGCAGCACATGTTCTACTCAAACAAAGTAACGGGAACATCCGATGGACTTTTAGCAGCAATCTTTAATGTGTACTTCCCACACTGGTGGTGCCAGGGAGTATTTCCAAGTGCCATGGTTCTCGGTCTTCACTACGCGCCCTTCGCCTACATTCTTATAGGCGGTATCTTCAAAAACATGGATGCCAACCTCGAAGAGGCAGCAACCATCCTTGATACACCGAAGTGGAAGATAATGTTCAAGGTTACACTTCCAATGATCAAGCCGGCTATCCTCTCAACAATCCTTCTGGTATTCGGAAGTGCCATGGGAAGTTATCCGGTACCGCATTATTTGAACCTTACAACACTTTCAACCAAGTACATTTCAATGAACAGCAAATACACCGGAGAGGCTTCAATCCTCGCCATCATCATGATGATCTTCGGCGTACTGATTCTTGGAATGAACCAGCTCTCACTTAAGAGTCGTAAGAATTACACCACTGTAACCGGTAAGTCAGGTCAGCTCACAAAGCTCACGATCGGTAAAGTCGGAAAATATCTTGTGGGAATCATCTTTATCATCATCACATTCTTCACAAGTATCTGGCCAATCGTTCTGTTTGCCCTTGAGACCTTCCTTCCGAATCCTGGTGACTACAGCTTCCTTTACACAGGAAACCTTGCACACCTTACAAACAAGTGGTGGGTAACAAACGAGAATATTACAGAGAACGGTATGTACGGTCAGCCCGGTATCCTGTACAACAAGACAATCTGGCATGCATTCTTCGGAACTTTATTCCTGGCAGTTGTCTGTGCACTTATCGCAGGAACAATCGGAACTCTTATCGGATATGCCGTAGCAAAGAAGAGAAGAAATAAGTGGGCTAATTACGTAAACAACGTTGCATTTTTGCCTTACCTTATGCCTTCCATCGCAGTTGGAGCAGCGTTCTTCATCCTCTTCTCCAACGAGCGCATCAATCTGTTCAACACATACACACTTCTGATCATCGCAGGTGTTGTAAAATACATACCGTTTGCTTCCCGAAGCTCTCTGAACTCAATGCTTCAGATCTCTAACGAGCTTGAAGAAGCCGCGATAATCATGAACACATCATGGATAAAGAGAATGACCAGGATTATCATTCCGATCCAGAAGTCCTCTATCATAAGCGGATATCTTCTTCCGTTCATGACATGTCTTCGTGAGTTGTCCCTGTTCCTTCTTTTGTGTACACAGGGCTTTATCCTTTCAACTACACTTGACTACTTCGATGAGATGGGTCTTTACGCATTCTCAAGTGCCATCAACCTGATCCTCATCGTAACAATTCTTGTATTTAACACATTAGTGAACAAGCTGACAGGCGCCAGCCTTGACAGCGGCATAGGAGGAAAGTAATCATGCCGGAAATCATTTTAGAAAATATAACAAAACGTTGGGGAAAGTTCTTCGGCGTAGACAATGTAAGCCTCAATATCCCGGATAATTCCTTTATTACACTTCTCGGACCTTCAGGCTGTGGTAAGACTACAATCCTTCGTATGATCGCAGGTCTCGAGACTCCCACTGAGGGAAGGATAACAATCGGGGACAAGGTAGTGTTTGATTCAAACGCAGGTATCAACGTTCCTGCCAACAAGCGTAAAGTAGGATTCCTTTTCCAGAACTACGCACTTTGGCCCAACATGACAGTTTACGAGAACATCTCTTTTGGTCTTAAGAACATCCATGAGGAGATGCCGGTAGTTGACGTTGAAGCCAAGCAGGCAGGGGATCTTGTGAGAGCCCTTCAGAACGGCAATAAGGTAAAAGAGATCATTGAGGAATGCCGTGATAAGAATGGCAAGCTCGATGAGAACAAGGCTTATGTTAAGCTTATCGACAATTACAATCTCTCAATCTATACAGCAAAAGATCTTTTTGCTATGGGCATTCATACTGCATCCGATGCAGCAGCTCTTGCTAAGACCAAGCTTGCAGAATATGAGAGTAAGCTCGCCGGAATTAAGAGCAGATATGAAAAAGAGGGCAAGAGCCTGAACGATAAGTTTGAAGTAACAAAGAACGGTGAACCTGTTATCGAAAACAGAAAGCTTTCCAAGGAAGAGATTGATTCAAGAGTAAGAGCATGCTCAAGAATCGTTAAGATCGGAATGTTCATGGACAGATACCCTGCAGAGCTCTCGGGTGGACAGCAGCAGAGAGTTGCAATTGCCCGTACACTTGCTCCGGAGCCACAGGTTCTTTTCATGGATGAGCCTCTTTCAAACCTTGATGCCAAGCTTCGTCTCGAGATGAGATATGAGCTGCAGAGACTCCATGTTGAGACAGGATCAACTTTCGTATATGTAACACATGACCAGATGGAAGCAATGACACTGGCCACAAGGATCTGCCTTGTAAGCAACGGTGTTCTTCAGCAGTACGCAGCTCCGCTTGAAGTTTACAACAGACCTTCAAACCTCTTCGTTGCAGATTTCGTCGGAAATCCTTCCATGAACTTTGTTGATGCAAAGGGAACTCAGGGAAGCGATGGAAGCCTTTCACTGGATATCCTCGGCGGAATCAAAGCAAGATTTGTTCCTACAGAAAAGATGGACCTCACAGAATGGAGAGCAGCTCGTGACAAAGAAGCTGCTGACAAGGCAGAGTTTGAGCGCCAGAGACTCCTTCAGAAGGGCGCTGTAGAAAAGAGCAACAAGGACGAGGTATTCAAGTACCATGTTCAGAAGGTGGAAGAGCAGGATGATTCAATTGTTGACGAGCCTGTCATCACCGACGAGGACTTCGTTATCGGTATCCGTCCTGAAGCAATAGACATCGATCCAAATGGCAAGATCGACACAACCATCTATGGTGCGATGCCTACAGGAATGGAGTCAACACTAAAGCTTAAGGTTGGTGAGTTCCTTCTTACCAGTGTTATCTTCGGTGGCGTGATCTATCAGATCGGCCAGGAAGAGAAGATCAATATCAATGGGGAGAACATCCTCCTCTTTGACAGAAGATCAGGTAAGCTCATCTGCTCAGGCAGGATTGAGCTCTGATATAAAACATCCTCTACTTAAGAATCTTGAGTCTATGGGCCATCCGCGTGAATTATTCATGCGGATGGCTTATTTTATGGTAAAATAAAGGGGCAAACGTGATTTATTCGCATATTAGATTACGTAAGGGAGGCATAAAATGGAAAACAGACCGGTAGGTAGAAAGAAAAATGTCACCGAAGGCGGCAGCGGGGTTCACAAGCGTGGTGAAGGCCTGGGCACCGGCCCTGTCGGTAACAGTGCTGGTTATTCATCGGGTTCATCTTCATCCGGTGGGGGTGGCGGCCCTCAGAGATCCGGCGGTAGAAGTCCCCTCTTTATGATCATTATTATTTTGTTCCTTGTTCTCGGAGGCGGTGGAGGATTATCCTCATTCCTCGGAGGCGGAGGCAGCAGTGTAAGTGATACTACGCAGTATACAAATACTACTCAGCAGACACAGCCGGCTACGACCACAACAACTTCAACAGGTTCAGGGTCAGCATCAACCGGTACCGGCCTTAGCAGCTCAGGTTCATCAGGAATGTCTATTCTGGGACAACTCCTTGGCGGAGGCGGGTACGGCGCATACTCAGGTGCCAGCTCAGGAGCATCGGCAGCATGGAGCGCAGATCCCAACACAGGAAGACTCAACACATCGGTATCTCCAAGCGCTCGTGCAAAGAGAACAGTTATTAAGGGCAACGGCGAAGATGTTGTAACCATCATGGTTTACATGTGCGGCGCAGACCTTGAGTCCAGAAGCGGAATGGCCAGCAGGGATATTCAGGAAATGCTGGGTGCAAACCTCGGGGATAACGTAAACCTGATCATATATACAGGCGGAGCAAAGCAGTGGCAGAACAATGTTATCTCAAGCTCCACAAATCAGATATATCAGATCAAGAACGGTCAGATGGCACTTCTTAAGGACAACCTCGGAAATGCAGCAATGACCAAGCCGGAGACACTTTCAGGCTATATAAACTGGGCTGCCAAGAACTTCCCGGCTAACAGAAATATCCTTATCTTCTGGGATCACGGCGGCGGATCCACAGGCGGCTATGGATATGACGAGAAATTCCCTCAGGCAGGAGCTATGTCCCTTGCAGGAATCAATAAAGCGCTCAAGGACGGAGGCGTGACCTTTGACATGGTCGGCTTTGATACCTGTCTGATGGCTACAGTTGAGAATGCACTTGTTGTTTCAAACTACTCGGATTATCTTGTGGCTTCCGAGGAGACAGAGCCCGGTATAGGCTGGTACTATACAAACTGGTTAAATGCCCTTGGCAAGAACACGTCCATGGAGACTGTACAGATCGGCAAAAACATCATTGATGACTTTACCGATGCCTGTGCAAGAAACTGCCCCGGACAGAAGACAACTCTTTCACTTATAGATCTTGCGGAGCTCTCTGAGACAGTTCCCGCAGAGCTTGCTGATTTCTCCAAGGATACTTCCGAAATGATAAACGGAGATAATTTCCAGACAGTATCCGGCGCAAGAAGCAGCACAAGAGAATTTGCTCAGGCAAGGATAGATCAGGTTGACCTTGTGGACTTTGCAACCCGCATGGATACAGCAGAGTCAAAAGAGCTGGCATCAGCCCTCAGGGACGCCATCAAGTACAACAAGACAAGCTCAAACATGACCAATGCATACGGACTTTCAATTTACTTCCCTTACAAGAAGTCAGGAAATGTCCAGAGTATGCTTAATACCTACGATGACATCGGAATGGATGAGGACTATGCAAAGTGTATCGCAAGCTTTGCATCGATGGGTACAGCAGGTCAGGTGGCAGCAGGCGGAAGTGCTACGGGATCACCTGTCGGATCCATTTTCGGAGACTTCTCGGGAAGCACAGGCAGCAGCGGAGCAGGCTCAGCTGAGCTTATTACACAGCTCCTCACAACCTTCCTCTCAAGTGACTTTAGCAGCGTATCAGGTCTTACATCATCCAACTCAGGCTTTATCGGAAAGAGCCTGGATGTCGAGAGAGCAGCGGAATATATCGCAAATCACAGCTTTGATCAGTCAGCTCTTTTCTGGTCTCAAAACGCTGCAGGCGAAGATGTGATCAAGCTTTCCGAGGATCAGTGGAGCATGGTTCAGGACCTTGAGCTCAATATGTTCTATGATGACGGAGAAGGCTATGTAGACCTTGGACTTGATAACATATTTGACTTTGACGATGAGGGCAACCTTAAGTCTCAGACAGATAAGACATGGATGTCAATTGACGGACAGGTAGTGGCATATTATGTCATCGATGTTCAGGGAACATCAGACAGCTATGCGATTACAGGCCGTGTTCCATGCTATATCAACGGCGTAAGAAGTAATCTCATTCTTGTATTCGATTCAGAGAATGAGGATGGATATGTGGCAGGAGCATGCTACGATTACGTTGAAGGCGAGACAGAGACTGTTGCCAAGAACACAACCGAACTTGCAGAAGGTGATGTCATCGACTTTGTATGCGACTACTACGGATATGACAAGAGCTACCAGGACAGCTATTACCTTGGCGAGCCTATGACAGTTAAGGGCAGCATGTCAGACATGACGATCAGCAACACCTATGTCGGCGACGGAGAGGCTCTTGTAACCTACAGATTTACAGATATTTACGGCCAGGATTACTGGACAGATGCAATTGCTTACTGATTGATAGGGTAAAATAAACGCCATCACTTCAAGAGTTGAAGTGGTGGCGTTTTTCTTTCTTACATTATACAAATTTCCTAGCGCTAACAAAGAGCCTTCCCTTCCTTGTGGTACCGGAAGGACCGTCATATATAAACTTGCCGTGTCCTCTTACTGATACCCGGCTTCCGACCTTTAAGTCATAACCGCCGCTATAGGCAGTACGTCCATCGATGAATACCATCTCGCTCTCTATAAGCTTCTGGGCTTCGCTTCTTGAAAGGTGATAGACGAAAGCAATGAT
The DNA here is from genome assembly GCF_000420865.1 of Butyrivibrio sp. XPD2006. Lineage (GTDB taxonomy): Bacteria > Bacillota > Clostridia > Lachnospirales > Lachnospiraceae > Butyrivibrio. The sequence continues at coordinate 214,249 of NZ_ATVT01000004.1, read as the reverse complement.
CGCATCAGTTCTCTCGGAGGCGACACTTCCGCTTACCTCTTCATATGTGGGCCGGATATTGCAGTCAGCTGAGCTTACCTTTTCGCATTTTACTGAGGTGTGCCTGATCCTCACCAGCTCTTTGCAGATCATCTCGGCAATCTCGATTGTGGCAAAGATATAAGCTTCTTTATCGCCGGTCAGGATGTCACCTATCTGATCGCGCTCTATTCCAAGATTCATAAGAGCTCCCAGATAATCCCTGTGGTTTAAGTCATCCGAAAACTTGTTGTTTAGTGGAGTGATATGCACGCAGGCGAGCACCGTCTGCTCAGCCTTTTCCGAGGCGAGGAAGGTCTCTTCATCCATATAATCAGGGAGGAAGCACACCATAGCCCTCTCGGCATCATCAAAGCCGCCGTAGATACAAAAAGCGGCGCCACAGTATTCATGCACATTTGATGGAACTCCCTCTGAAGAGAGCATCCTGTAGAAATGCGAAAGTTCAGAGAGTGATAGAAAGTCCGTGTGAGTAACAAAACCGTTCTGATAGGCTCTGTTCGCCAGATCTCTGATCCTCCCCGCAAGGAACTCATAACTCTTTTCTTCCAAGTGAAAGCTCCTTTCCGTTAAGGATCGCAAGCCTTAGATTATCCTCTTTGTCATAGGCCATTTTCAGGGAAAAGAAATCCCGGCTCTCTTCAAGCTGCTTGAAGAATATTTTGTCGCCTTCCCAGAGGTTAAGGTTATAAACAGCTTTTTTGTTTACCCATTCAAGCTTGCCTTCATTGCATTCTTTGGGTTCACCGCCGGGCCATTTGGCGGTAAAAAGACTCATCAGCTCATAGTCACCCTTGTCGGAGACAAAGGTAATGACGGCCCTATAGGCAAAGTCCTCAAGAGGAATGTCAAAGCCTGTTTCCTCAAAGACTTCTCTCTTTACACATTCCTCGGGGCTTTCAGTGCCTTCAAAGTGGCCGCCGACTCCGATCCATTTGTCCTTGTTGATATCATTTTTCTTGGAAATCCTGTGCATCATGAGATATTCATCATCTCGTTCGATATAGCACAGGGTTGTAAGCTGAAACTCCATGTTCAGTCGTCCTTATCTTTCTGTCTCTTTTTGATCTTGCGATGTTTCTTTTTCAGGTCTTCCATGTCTTCGGTGGAGATGAACCTGCAGGTCTTAACTACATAGAGTTTATCGTTCTCAGCCTTTTTGATGCGAACCTTGGCTTTCATGAAGCCGTGCTTTTCGCAGTATGCAACAGCGTAGTAGTGCTTGCCGTTAGGGGTAAACCACTTGACTACCCTCTTAAGGTTCTTTTTACAGAGATAACACCTGGTGCTCATGATCTCGATATTCTCAAGGATGTCTTCTTTGTTGGCAAACTCACGCGAGATGTACTTCTCGTAGTTGTCGAAGATTATCCGTATTTCCTGCTTCTTGGTCTTGGGTGTGACATAGGTGTCAAAAGAAATCTTACTGAGAGCCTTTTCGCCGAGGCGCTTAAAGATCTTGGCTGTATATTCCGCATCTGCCAGAGCTCTGTGAAAAGGAATATCTTTTTCGATGCCCAGCTCGTCAATGGCAGACTCAAGGCCCCTTCTGGATTTTCCGTTGTCATAGGCAAGACTGTAAAGCTTTTGGACATCGTAAAAAGCAAGGGGTCTGTCAGATAAAAGAGGCTGACCGAAGAAATCCAGATTGCGCTGGAATTCGGTAAGGTCCAGCGGTCCCCAGGTACAGAACTTGGGATCTTCTCCGCACCATTCCAAGAACTCTTTTGCAACATCCTCAAATTTCTCGCCGCTTTCAAGATCCTCCATTGAGAGATGGATGAGCTTGCCGGTTATGCGGTGCATGTGCTGATGGACCTGCGGCTTAATAAGCCGTGAGAATTCACCTATCTTTTCTCTGTTTTCATTAAGTTTGACTGCGCCGATCTCAACAATCTCAAAGACGAGAGTTTTGCCGTCCCTGGTAACTGGCGCATCACCCTGATTCCACTCAAGGTCAAAGACAATGTAGTTATTCATGCATTAATGATAAGAGGAGAAAAAAATATTTGCAACAGGTATTGACAAATTAGATTGCGCACAATATGATTGTATACAGAGACAAGCAGATATATATACAAATAAATATATCGAGCTTGCTCAGATAGATTTGTTTGTATAGTTGTTTATGGAATTCAAAAGGAGGATTCACCATGAGCTTTTATGATTATTCGGTAACAGATGCACAGGGAAATGAAGTATCAATGGAAAATTACAGAGGTAAGGTAGTGCTTGTTGTAAATACAGCAACAGGATGCGGATTTACCCCACACTATAAAGATATTGAGGCTATGTATGAGAAGCTTCACGACAAGGGACTTGAGATCCTTGATATTCCTTGCAATCAGTTCGCAGGCCAGACCCCCGGAACTGACGAGGAGATCCATGAGTTCTGTCAGCTTCACTACAACACAATGTTCCCTCAGATGAAGAAATCAGAAGTAAATGGTGAAGGTGCACTTCCTCTTTACAAGTTCCTCAAGAGCCAGAAGGGCTTTGAGGGATTCGGAAAAGGCCCTGCAGCCCTTGCTATGGGTGTAATGCTCAAGAAGATCGACAAGGATTACAAGAATAATCCTGAGATCAAGTGGAATTTCACAAAGTTCGTTGTGGACAGAGAGGGAAATGTAGTTGCCCGCTTTGAGCCCACAGCTGATATGAAGAAGGTAGCAGAATACGTAGAAGGAATTATGTAATCCTGCGGATCAATACTTCTTCATCCATGTAGTAGCAAGATCTATCCACGGCTCTGCGACAGGTTCGATTTCTTTTAACTCGTTCCCAGCAGTAAGCTCGTTTGCCAGAGCAAGGCCGTGACAGCCTTCCGGGAATATATGGAGCTCAGTACTGATGCCGTGCTCACGAAGAGCAGTTGCAAACAGAAGTGAGTTCTCTACCGGAACAGCCCCATCTGTAAATGTATGCCATATGAATGTCCTTGGAACATGCTCGTTGACAGCGTTTTCCAGGGACATCATTTCTTTTAGCTCTAAATAATTATCTCCAAGAAGGTTCTGGATTGAACCCTCGTGAGCAAATTTCCCCGAAGTGATAACCGGATAACAGAGCATGAGACCGTTTGGTCTTAGCTTGATTCTGTCTGCATAGGTTATGTTCATGCCCTCAGATAAAAAGTCGCTCATCCACATGCATGCGTAGCTTGCTGCGAGATGTCCGCCGGCTGAGCAGCCCTGAACGACTATGGAGTCCTCTTTAATGTGCCATTCCTTTGCATGTTCTCTTATAAGAAGAATTGATCTTCCAAGCTCCATAAGCGCTGTCGGAAAGACTGCAGGAGCGCAGGAGTATCTAAGGACAGCTGCATGATAGCCCTTGGCAAGAAATGAAAGGGCTATGGGTTCTGCCTCTCTGTCCGAAGTGTAGGCGTATGCCCCTCCGGGACAGATAAGGATAAGAGGACGATCCTTGATATTGAGAGTCTCTGCGTACTCCTGAATATATACGGTCAGCTTGGCTCCTTCAAGGGAGCCTTTTTCTTTGATGTCAAATTCCTGATATATCATTTTTTATCCTCACAGTCTTAAAATTTCTTTGATTTGAATTTCGTGCGTCTGTATTCTTTTTTCCTGCGGTTGTAGCGAACCTTGTCGTACTTGCTGTATATCTTTTTGCCGGATACGGCAGCAGCGGTTATTGAACCTATGATTGTGGCAAGGATCAGTATGGCAATTGCGATCGCAAGAAGAATCCTTACATTTATGAATATGGTCTTGTCTGCAGCCGAGCTGTCAGCTGAGTTTATTCCTGCCGCTGATGAGTAACATACGTAAGCGTTTCCTATAGGTGCGCCGTTAAAGCTGTAGGCAACTCGTGCGATTGCAGTGGGGAACTGGCTCTTTTCCGAATCGGTGAGATCGTATTGTATCTCATAATCGGTATCTTCTATGGTTGATGTCTTGGGAATTATGATCTGGTCGCTCTTTCCAAGTTTTAATATGGTTCCGGATCTGCCAAACACATCGTTGTCGGACTCGAAGAACAGTGAGTCATCGGGCATGTACCTTGTGTCTGAATCGGCTACGTTAATTGATTTAAAGTTGTTGAAACCGTAATTGAGAAGAGTAACAGTGTCAGTAAACTGTGACGGCGACTCCTCCATGAAGACGATGCAGATGAGCTTGAGGCCGTCTTTTTCTGCACAGGTTACCAGGGTTTCTCTTGCAAGGTCTGTGTATCCGGTCTTGCCGCCCACGATCCCCTCATAGGACATCTCGCCGCTGATGAGCTTGTGTTTGTTGTTGAGATAGAAGTCATCAGGCTGGTTGTCGGAAGCTGTAAAGTGATAGCGTGCGGTGTTTCCGACTTTACAGAGAAGCTCATTGCTAAAAAAGGCTTTTGAGATAAGTGCAAGGTCGTAGACACTGGTGTAGTGATCATCCGCCTGAAGGCCGTTGGTATTTGAAAAGTGGGTATTGGTGCAGCCAAGCTCCTTGGCTCTTTTATTCATAAGATCGACAAAGGCTGAAATACTTCCGCTTACGTGCTCGGCGACGGCGTTGGCTACTTCATTTGCACTGCCGACCATGATACCGTAGAGAGCCTGTTCAAGCGTGATTGACTGGCCGACGTCCATTCCGATATTGGAGCCTCCCTGAGGAACGCTGAAAACGGCTTCATTGGAAAAAGTGATCTCATCCGCAAGACCTGCATTCTCAACAGCCAAAAGGCAGGTCATGATCTTGGTGGTGCTGGCAGGATATAGTTCTTCGTTGATATTCTTGGCATAGAGGATGGTACCTGTTCCGGCCTCCATGACAATGGCTGCTTCTGCAGTTATCTCGGGGCCGTGGGGCCAGGAGCTTATTTCGTTGGACTGAATGGGAAGTTCTTTGCGCAATTGAGCTGCCTCTTCGTAGTCGGTAGCAGCACAAGCAGTGTCACAGACAGACAAGCTCAGAACGAGAAAAATGAGGGCTGCGACAATGGATCTGTATATTAAATTTCTTCTTATGTTAGTATATGTAAGCTTCATGACATGCTTATAATACAATACTTCCAAACTTCGAGCAAATGGTGTAAAATTCATAGTATAAGATTCACAGGCAGGAAGAAAAATGCGTTTACGTAACATAGCAGGATCAAGAGAAGTAATAGCTGATTCAGACTTTACGATCAAGGATCCTGAAAAGAAAAAAGGCCTCTGGAAAAAAGAGGTATTTGGAAATGACAACGAGATCCATATTGAGATAGGAATGGGTAAGGGCAGATTCCTCATGGATATGGCAGCACTTCACCCCGATATCAACTACGTTGGAATCGAGAAATACTCAAGTGTACTCCTCAGAGCCTTACAGAAGCAGGAACAGCTTCTTTTACCCAATATCATCTTCATCCGAATGGATGCTGAGACCATCACTGAAGTGTTCGCACCATCTGAGGTCGGAAGGATATACCTGAATTTCTCGGACCCATGGCCCAAGGACAGACACGCCAAGAGAAGGCTTCCGGCAAGAGAGTTTTTGAAGCGCTATGACCGGATACTGGTACCTGACGGAGTTGTCGAGTTCAAGACAGACAATAAAGACCTGTTCCAGTTTGCACTGGATGAGATAGAGCCTGCAGGATGGACACTGGATGCCGTGACTTATGACCTTCACAACGATGAGGTCATGAACAAGGGCAATGTAATGACAGAATATGAAGAGAGGTTTTCGGAGGCAGGAAACCCAATATACAAATATATAATCAGCAGAAAGAAAGGGGAGTAATTTACATGGACTACACATTAAACAGTCAGAATTTCGAAGAAGAAGTGCTTAAGAGCAAACTGCCGGTGCTTGTTGATTTTTCAGCAGACTGGTGCGGCCCCTGCAAGATGATGGCTCCGATGATCGACGAGTTCGCAGAGGAGTACGAAGGGGAACTCAAGGTTGGCAAGATCAATGTTGATCAGTCACCTGATATCGCTCAGAAGTACAAAGTAATGTCAATCCCAATGTTCGCTTTCTTCAAGAACGGCGAGGTTGTGGAGACAGCAGTCGGAGCACTGAACAAAGCTAAATTACAAGGAATAATTGACAAGGTGCTGGCTTAAAAAGCCAGCACTTTTTAAAGGAGACCGGGGGAAGAGTTTTGTCAGATAAGATTACAAATTTTGAAGACTACAAGAATAAAGCTGTAACACCGGAGCCTGTTTCGCAGGATACAATGAACATCGAGATCGAGGATCCGTACCAGTTCCTGAACGCTGAGGAGAGGGAGGAGTATATTCTCCAGCGCCGCAAGGAGCTTGGTGAAGATGTGCCCAAAGAACCCCGCAAGGAGCCGGAGGAGGATAGACCTCACAAAGAGGAGCCTGTCGAAGAGAGAAGAGAAAAACGAAGGGAACCCAGACAAGAGAGAAGACAGAGGGATCCTGAACCCAGAAGAAGACCGTCAAGGGAGCGTTATGAGTCGGAGGATGATCCGGATTATGATGAAGACTACGATGGTGATGACGGTTACGACGAGGATGATGCCGAGGGCGGTATCAACATGAACCTTGTGGTGCGCGTTGCATCAATACTCACCGGAATAATAATTCTGGCGATTGTCGCAATGGCACTTAAGGTTAAGGTATATGACAGATATTTTGCGCCTGATCCCGATGAGGCGCCGGCATCTGTGGCAGCGCCTGCAATACCTGCAGGATTTATTGAAAAGAACGACACAGTGGTGGTTACCGGAGCTTCGACGTTAAATATCCGCTCCGTTCCCAGTTCTGAGAGCAAAGATACTGTAGTGGGACTTGTTCCGGAGGGCGATGAACTCAAGAGGATCGCCGTTTCGGAGGACGGACACTGGGCCCTTGTGGAAGTTGACGGGCAGCAGGTCTATGCATCCATGAAGTATCTCAAGGAAAAATAAAAACCACCGGAATAAGCTCGGTGGTTTTAACGGCTTCTTGTATGGAGCCAGCTGTAAAATTTATCAAGGCCTTCAGAGAGGTTTTCGCTTGAACGGGCTAAGCTTTCTACGTGAGAGAGAACCTCTTTTTCTGTGGTGTCCTTGGCGTAGCCGGCAATCCTGGTTGCGCATTCGCTTTCAAGTCGGGAGTAGTCCATGTTCACCAGAAGGGTGTTGTGGAAATTTCCGACAGGTTCATAGAGTGCGGGGTACTTTTTCCTGACCAGGGCAAATTCATCAAGAATCTGCTCTCTGGATTGGAGACAAAAGAGGATATAGGCAGATTCTACGATTTCTGTAGGTTCAATCTCATCCTCGTAGGAACTGTCTTCATAGCCTGCTCTTGTGGCGTAGTATTCGCATATCTCCTGAACCAACGCGCCAACTTTTGAGTTGTCATATAATTTTTGAAGTTCATCAAATATTTTTTCGCTCATGAGTTTATTGTAACACAGAGGAAAAAGAAATATGAAGATAGGAATTTTTGATTCCGGCATCGGAGGACTTTCGGTTTTGCATGAGGCATACCATCAGCTTCCGAATCAGGAATTCATTTTTTATGCAGATACACAAAATGTTCCATATGGCACCAAGTCTCCTGAGCAGATAGTCGGTTATGCCACAAAGATAACAGACTTTCTTATAGACAAGGGGGCAGAGGCAATAGTTGTAGCCTGTAATACGGCTACCAGTGTGGCGATCAAGGAGCTTCGCAAAAACTATGATATTCCGATCCTTGGAATGGAGCCGGCTGTTAAGCCTGCAGTAGAGGGAACAGAGAAAAAGAGGATAATGGTCATTGCGACCCCGGTCACTATCAGACAGGATAAGCTAAAAGACCTGCTCCACAGAGTAGATGAGGATCACAGAGTTGATCTTCTTGCAATGCCAAGGCTTGTTGAGTTCGCCGAGAGAGAGGAATTTGATACTCCTGCGGTAAAAGAGTACATCACAAGCCAGTTCGGAGCCTTTGATAAAGCAAAATACTGTGCGCTGGTTCTGGGCTGTACCCACTTTAATTACTTTAAGCCGTCCTACAGGGAATATTTCGGAGAGGAAACTCTTTTGGTGGATGGGAACAGTGGTACGGTAAGACATCTTGCAGATGTGCTTTCATTGGAAGTGGCACAAGATATAGATATGTCTTTTGATGATGAAAACGAAATGTCGTGGATGAAAAACACGGAATATTATTTTTCTGGAAAAGAAATTTCCGGGAGAGAAACGCTGGAACACTTGAAAAGACTGCATTTGCGCCTTGAAAAAGTTCGAAATATTTGAGCTTGAATTAATCAATATAATGTATTATCATATTTATATGACCACAATATATTGTGTGCAGAAGGTGTTTCAAAAGGAAAGGGGTTTGTTATGAAGATAATAAAGAGAAGCGGCAAAGAAGTTGCCTTTGACGGCAGCAAGATTATCGCTGCGATTGAAAAGGCCAACAACGAGGTTACTGAGGAGAAGAAGCTGACAGAGGGTCAGATCAGTGACATCGAGAAATCTGTTGAAAAGCAGTGCGCCTCTCTTACCCGTGCAGCCAGCGTGGAGGAGATTCAGGACATGGTTGAGGATGGCCTGATGAAATCCGGCAAGTTCGAGGTTGCAAGGAAATATATCACATATCGTTATAAGCATGCTCTGGTTAGAAAATCAAACACAACCGATGAGCAGATCATGTCTCTTATTGAGTGCAGCAACGAGGAAGTCAAGCAGGAGAATTCCAACAAGAATCCTACTGTTAACAGCGTTCAGAGAGACTATATGGCAGGTGAAGTCAGCAAGGATATCACAAAGAGATTCCTTCTGCCCGATGATGTTGTTAAGGCTCATGAGGAAGGACTTATCCATTTCCATGATGCGGATTACTTTGCACAGCACATGCACAATTGCTGTCTTGTAAACCTTGAGGATATGCTCCAGAACGGAACAGTTATTTCCGAGACCATGATCGAGCGTCCAAAGAGCTTTTCAACTGCATGCAACATCGCAACTCAGGCAATTGCCCAGATAGCAAGCTCACAGTACGGCGGACAGAGTATAACACTTTCTCACCTTGTTCCTTTTGTTGATGTCAGCAGACAGAAATTCCGCAAGGAAGTTGCTCTCGAGTTTGAGACAGCCGGCATGAAGATCAACAAGAAACAGGTTGATGAGATCGCAGAGATGCGAGTTAAGAAAGAGATCGAGAGAGGATGCCAGGTTATCCAGTATCAGGTCATTACACTTATGACCACCAACGGTCAGGCTCCTTTCATCACAGTATATATGTATCTCGACGAAGTTCCCGAGGGACAGATGAGGGAAGACCTTGCAATGGTCATCGAAGAGATGCTCAAGCAGCGTATTTACGGTGTTAAGAATGAGAAGGGTCAGCTTATCACACCTGCATTCCCTAAGCTTATCTATGTTCTTGATGAGGACAATATAAATGAGGATTCCAAGTACTGGTACCTCACAGAGCTGGCTGCTAAGTGCACAGCCAAGAGACTTGTTCCCGATTACATCTCAGCCAAGAAGATGAGAGAGCTCAAGAAAGGCGATGTTTATCCTTGCATGGGATGCAGATCTTTCCTTACACCTGACAACGAAGCTCTTGCAGAGGGACTTTGCAATGCAGGCAACAAGGCTAAGGCCAAGAATTATACAGAAGGAACACACAAGTATTACGGAAGATTTAATCAGGGTGTTGTAACACTTAATCTGGTTGATGTTGCATGTTCATCCTCCAAGGATGAGGACAGATTCTGGGAGATCCTGGACGAGAGATGTGAGCTTTGCTACAGAGCACTTATGGCAAGGCACAACAGACTTTTAGGAACACCTTCCGATGTGGCTCCTATCCTTTGGCAGAACGGAGCACTTGCCCGTCTTGAGAAGGGTGAGAAGATTGATCCGCTTCTTTTTGGTAACTACTCAACAATTTCTCTTGGATATGCAGGACTTTGCGAGTGCACCAAGTACATGAAGGGCGTATCACATACAGATCCGAGAGGAAAAGATTTCGCATTAAAGGTTATGCAGTTCCTTAACGACAAGTGCGCAGCATGGCGTGCTAAAGAGAACGTATCATTCTCTCTTTACGGAACTCCTCTTGAGTCAACAACCTACAAATTTGCCAAGGCTCTTCAGAAGAGATTCGGCATAATTCCTGAGGTTACTGATAAGAACTACATTACAAACAGCTATCACGTACACGTAACAGAGCAGATCGATGCATTCACCAAGCTCAAGTTTGAAGCTGAGTTCCAGGCTCTTTCACCGGGAGGAGCTATCAGCTACATCGAAGTTCCTGATATGAACAGCAACATTGAGGCTGTTATCTCTGTTATGAAGTACATCTATGAGAACATCATGTACGCAGAGCTCAACACCAAGTCAGACTACTGCCAGTGCTGCGGATATGACGGAGAGATCAAGATCGTTACCGATACAGACGGCAAGCTTATCTGGGAGTGCCCTAACTGTGGCAACCGTGATCAGAATAAGATGAATGTTGCAAGACGTACCTGTGGATATATCGGAACTCAGTTCTGGAATCAGGGACGTACCCAGGAGATCAAGGAGAGAGTTCTCCACATGTCCAATCCTAAGATTTCCTGCTGATAATTGGTTATAGGCGAACCCGTGTAAGGTATCGCTTGGGGGTTATTGAAAAAGTATGAAATACAGATACGAGCCGGGCATTTAGTCCGGCTTGTATTGTATCTTTAGAGGTTTTTGTTATGAACTACGGACAGGTTTATTATAACGATGTTGCAAATGGAGTAGGCTGTAGGACGGCACTTTTTGTTTCCGGGTGCACTCACCATTGCAAGGGGTGCTTCAATGAGATGACCTGGGACTTTAATTATGGAGAGCCCTATACAAAAGAGGTTGAAGATGAACTTATTGAATCTTTAAAGCCGGGATATATCGATGGCCTGACAATCCTTGGCGGAGAGCCAATGGAAATCTCAAACCAGAAGGAGATAAGACCGCTCCTTGAGAGGATCAAAAAGGAAGTGCCTAAGGCTACAATCTGGATATATTCGGGATATCTTTGGGATGAACTTACGGATCCGGATAATAAAAGATGCCATGGAGAGGATACGGATGCGATCCTTTCAATGACTGATGTCCTGGTGGACGGAGAGTTTATGCTTGATAAAAAAGACCTTATGCTGAGGTTTAGAGGCTCGTCAAACCAGAGAGTCATTGATGTAAAAGAGACATTAAAGACAGGAAAAGTCGTTTTATCAAAATATAATGACAGGGATACTTCAAGGGGATAGTTCATATCCCCTTTTTTAGTTCAAAATATTCTACATTATCTGCAATGTAAGCTCTTACATGAGAATTTCTAATAGCATATTATAATATCATCTACAGATACTACTGTGGCTTTGATGGTTAATAAGGAGGCCGGTTATGGGAGATGGAAGATTTGATCTGTTAACCTTTGGGGAGATAATGCTTAGGCTTTCTCCGCCCAATTACGAATTGATGACCAGGGGAGATGTGTTTGATAAGCGTGCCGGTGGCTCCGAACTCAATGTGGCGTCTGGTGTGGCTCTTTTAGGGCTCCGCACAGGCGTTATATCGAGGCTTCCGAAGAATGCTCTCGGAACCTTTATCAAGAACAGGATAAGGTTTGAGGGTGTTTCCGATGACTATCTTATCTATGACGATGCACCGGAGGCGCGTCTTGGTATCTATTATTATGAGAACGGCGCAGCACCGAGAAAGCCGTCAATCGTCTACGACAGAATGAATTCCTCAATTACCAGGATTTCCCTGGATGAGATTCCGGAAAGTGTTTATACGAATACAAGAATGTTCCATACCAGCGGAATTACTCTTGCACTTAATAAGAATACCTGCGAAGTGACAACAGAGCTGATAAAGCGATTTAAAGCAGCCGGCGCCAAGGTGTCTTTTGACTGCAACTACAGAGCTAATCTCTGGAGCGAGGAAGAGGCAAGGACAGCAATTAAGAGCATCCTTCCGTATGTCGATATTCTCTTTGTGTCTGAGGAAACATCCAGGCGCATGATGCAGAAGGAGGGAGAGCTCTCTGATATCATGAGGAGCTATACAAAAGACTATCCGGTGGAGATTGTATGCACAACTCAGCGTGAAGTCATAAGTCCCAAGAAGCACAACTTCACATCGACTATCTACAGCGCAAAAGAGGACAAGTTCTATACAGAAAAGCCATATACCGGAATTGACGTAATCGACAGGATCGGTTCCGGAGATGCGTATGTATCGGGGGTTTTGTACGGACTACTTGAGTATGACGATGTGGAGAAAGCTCTTTTCTATGGAAACGCAACCTCAAGCGTTAAGAACACGGTACCGGGCGACCTTCCTGCCTGTGATAAGCAGGTGATTGACAGTATAATCAGAAATCACCACTCAGACGGACCCCAGAGCGAGCTCAACAGGTAATGGTCCCAGGGGACCAAAATTTTGGGTTGACAATACATGGTTAAAATTCTAGAATGAGTGAAATAAATAAATCGACGTTGAAGAGGAATAGTAACTGCAATCACGTTTCAGAGAGAGGGCCGTATGGTGTGAGGCTCTTACGGAAAAACAGCGAACCCGCCTTGGAGTCCTGTATGAAAGCGATAGCATAAATACAGCGTTACCCGCGTTAAGGGCACAAATGAAGTGAAATCTGCTTGTGCAGATTTAAATAGGGTGGTACCGCCGAGCTTTCGGTCCCTGTTTTTAGGGATGCGAAGGCTTTTTTATTTGCTTTTAGTAAACCTCGTATCCACTTCATATTAAGAAAGAGAGAGGAGAAATCATGGCAGACAACAAGAAACTCGTTTCTGAGATCACATCAATGGATGAAGATTTCACACAATGGTACACAGACGTATGTATTAAGGCAGACCTTGTAAGCTACTCAAACATCAAGGGATGTATGGTGATCAAGCCTGCAGGCTATGCAATCTGGGAGCTTATTCAGAAGCACCTTGATGCAAGATTCAAGGAGACAGGCGTTCAGAACGCTTACCTTCCTATGTTCATTCCTGAGTCACTTCTTCAGAAGGAGAAGGATCACGTTGAAGGATTTGCACCTGAGGTAGCATGGGTTACTCACGGAGGACTTGAGCCACTTACAGAGAGATACTGTGTACGTCCTACATCAGAGACTTTATTCTGCGATTACTATAAGGGAGAAATCCACTCCTACAAGGACCTTCCACAGGTTCTTAACCAGTGGTGCAGCGTTGTTCGTTGGGAAAAGGAGACAAGACCGTTCCTTAGAAGCAGAGAGTTCCTCTGGCAGGAAGGCCACACAGCACACGCTACAATGGAAGAGGCTGAGGAGAGAACTCAGCAGATGCTTAACGTATACGCTGACTTCCTTGAGAATGACATGGCCATTCCTGTAGTTAAGGGTCGCAAGACTGACAAAGAGAAGTTTGCTGGAGCAGAGGCTACTTATACAGTAGAGGCGCTTATGCACGACGGACGTGCTCTTCAGAGCGCAACAAGCCACAACTTCGGTGATGGCTTTGCCAAGGCTTTCGGAATCCAGTACGCCGGCAAGGACAACCAGCTCCACTATGTATGCCAGACTTCATGGGGACTTACAACACGTACAATCGGTGCCATGATCATGGTACACGGCGATAACTCAGGTCTTGTAGTACCTCCTAAGATCGCACCTGTACAGGTAGTTGTTATTCCTATCCAGCAGAAAAAGGAAGGCGTTCTTGATGCAGCCTATGGCATCGCAAAGAGCCTTTCAGATTACAGGGTTAAGACTGATGATACAGACAGAACACCGGGATTTAAGTTCGCTGAGCAGGAGATGAGAGGTATTCCTGTTCGTGTAGAGATCGGACCTAAGGACCTTGAAGCGGGTAAGTGTGTTCTTGTAAGAAGAGATACAAGGGAGAAGATCGAGTGCCCTATTTCTGAAGTGTCAGCCAAGGTTGGTGAGCTTCTTGATACAATCCAGAAGGATATGTTTGAGAGAGCCAAGAATCACCTTGCACAGCACACCTTCGCAGCTCACAACAAAGAGGAGTTCGCAGAAGCTTTCAAAGAGACCAAGGGCTTTGTAAAGGCTATGTGGTGCGGATGCCGCGAGTGCGAAGAGAAGGTTAAGGAAGAATTCAATGCTACCAGCAGATGTATTCCTTTTGAACAGGAAAAGCTCTCCGACACATGTGTAATGTGCGGAAAGCCTGCAACAAAGATGGTATATTGGGGACGCGCGTATTAATGCGCGTCCTTTTTTTTATCTTTTCATAAGATTAGCGTAGTGAGCCCGTTTGTAATCATACATTCTCTGATCGGCCAGCATGAAGACTGAGTGAGTGTCTTTGTCCTCGGCTTCATCCCTGAAGGCATAGCCGTAGGAGACACTGTGATTTACATCGGGATCTTTTTTATCAAGTTCCAAAAGACGTTTATCAAGCTCTACAAGTCTTTGGTCAAGTTCCTCTGAAGTGGTGCTTTTTATGAGTACCAGGAATTCATCTCCGCCTATTCTGGTACAGGTTCCAAGATCCCCCATAGTAGCTGAAAGCGTGTCGGCAAAAGACTTAAGAAGCTTGTCGCCCGCAGGGTGGCCGGCATTGTCGTTGACTTCCTTAAGTCCGTTGAGGTCAAGACTCAGCAGGCAGAAGTTGTCGTCTGAGTTATTGAACTCGACAAGTCTCTCATCGCAGCTGACTCTGTTTGGAAGGCCGGTGAGATTGTCGACATAGGCAATCTTTGTAAGCGCAGCATACTCTTTTTTCTGGGCAAAAGAGTGCGTCATGAATACAAAGTAATTGAGGAGCTGCGTAAATACAAAGAGCATTGATCCGGTTGTCATAATGACAGCAAGCATTGTGGTGCGAATATAATCAATATGCTGGCGGAGCAGGACTGAAACAACATAGCACAAAAGAGATATGCACAGGAATGTTACTCCGCTCATGATTATAAGTCTGGAAGAATTGTGGTTTTGGGCCTTTACATCTACATACACATATGCGATCAGGACAAGGATGCCCACGCTGGAGATCAGGTAGTACGGGTACTGGAAGTGGTTCAGGTGCACGGTATTTGTAAAGTGCAGTATTATGAAAACCAGTGAGAAGCCCATTGTGGCAAGCCCCATTATAATCAACAGCGTATTGCTTCTGCGTCTGTGTAGATCAAAAACAATAGCGTAGATAAGCGGTACTATCAGGTACATCGAGGTAAATTCAATGGTAGTGGCAGATGACGGAGGAAGTACGAAATTTGAAATATCAAAGGCTGTAAGGAGCCAGCTCCCCAGAACTATGGTGAGGATTGAGCAGAGGATCTGTGTAGTCACTCCGGCTGACCTGATATAGAACAGAAGTGATATTATCAGGAATACTGCTCCGAACATGATCATGAACAGCCCGATGGTAAACGGATAGATGACTGAATGGATCATATCTCTGTAAATATCGTCAAAGTCCCCTATCACAGGTGTGATTATGTCAGCTCTTGTGGCGTTTTCCGTTACATAGAGCTTTAAGGTGAGTCTTTTGCCTGCGTAGTCATCGGGAAGAGAGATGAAATTGTAGCCTGCGCCAACAAATTCCTTGTTGGAGGAATCGGCAGCCAGTGAGCTTTCAATAAGCTCTTCATCAAGGAAAACTTCATATCTGCAATACCTTGTCTTGAATGCAAGATAAGGGAAAGGAGCATCTATGTCAGAAAGAGGTGCTGTCTGGTTCAGGTTAACGATGTCACCTCTCGAGAAGGTGGAACCTACCTCGGCGCTGAGGTGCTCCAGATTTGTGTTGAGATATTGCTGGTTGTGATAGGTCACGGTCCAGCCCTTTTCAAGTTTTATTACAGGATGTACCGGTTCATAAGAGAAAATGTATGCGGCAAATGAAAAGAAAATGATCAAAAGCGCTATGGCAAGGCCAAGGAAAGATAAGAATTTACGCATTCTTTATCACCTCCTTACGCTTGTCCATCTGATGCTCCCTCTTCATCTCATACATTCTGCTGTCAGCAAGCATATATACTTCCTGGGCAGAACCGCTGGGTACTTCGTAGCTGTAGGCATAACCATAGGAAGCGCTGTACTGGAAAACCTGCTCCTTGTGGTTCCAGTCATTTATCATGGAGTAAAGCTCGTGTATTCTTCTGGTGGTGTTGAGAGTCCTCTCTTCGGTGAGGATGACGATGAATTCGTCTCCGCCCATGCGTCCCACAAGATTAGCATCCAGGAAGCAGTCAGATAGAATTGTGGCAAATCCTGAAAGAAGCCTGTCGCCTTCATGGTGGCCAAGGGTGTCATTGACCTGTTTAAGCTTATTGAGATCAAGGCTTATGATGGTATACTGTGATCTCTCCTGTGAGAGCAGATCCATAACCTGCTCGCAACGGGCCCTGTTGGCAAGGCCTGTAAGAGGATCAGTAAAGGCAAGCGAAGATATCCTGCTCTGCATGGACTGAAGGTTTGAGTTGTAAATAATATAGAGCAGATAACTGATAAGAAGACTGCACACCAAAAGCACAGCTCCGGCGGTGAAGAACGATATTGTCGTGGAGGACTCGCCGAGATGGGAGATATATTTGGAGTAGTTGTATCTGAAGATATCTACAACTGACAGGATCATAAACAGGATCAGGCCTGCGGAAAAGACATTGTCAGAGGAGATAAGGTGTAAATCCGGTTCCTTAAATGCTTTTACAGCAGCTTTTGTTATGATGACGGAGCAGATGACAGCTTCCACAAAGGCAAGCCCCTGTAGAAAGCTTGAGAATTCAAAAATCCTGCTGTTTCCGATGACTGTAAAGAAGAATACCGACAGGAAAACAAGCATGTTGGCACTAAACAAGCCTCCGAATATCTTCTTTAGTCTGCCGGATGAAATGGACATGAAGTATCCGAGAATGGCCGTCGGAATGTTGTACATCGACGTGTACTCGCAGATGGTGTTAAGGACCGGATTGTTGCACAAAAGATCGATAAGTCCATAGAAAGAGTAAATATACAGACCAAGAAGCAGCGATATAAGACCGCTGAATAAAAGCCTCAGATCATTGTTGTGATAAAGGACCATATATGGAGAGAGTACCATCAGCGCCAGGCCCAGGATCATCAGGAAATCGCCGATTATGATGTTCGAGAGCATTCTTCTGAGGTGATAGGTGAGAATGTCACGTCTTTCGCCCACTGTTACAACGGAGGTGCCGGAAAATGAGTGGTATCTTGTACCTGAGATGGCAATTCTAAGCTCTTTTCCCAGATAATCCTGGCCGAGGGCAAAGTAATTATAGCGTTTGGGAACAGTTCTCTCGCGCTCATAATAATCATGTCCGAAGGAGTAAATGAGCTCATCGTCCAGATAAACATCAATAAGAGAGTGTATGGTGTACATCATGATGCAGGGATTTTCGAGTTTGAATTCAGGAAGAGTTCTTTTGAGAATTATGATGTCGCCGTTGTTCATTACGCCGAAATTGGCATCAAGCAGGGAATCTGTATCTTTGGAGACACCATTTACAGAGATCTCCCAGCCGTCGTTTAAGCTGTAGATCTCGTAAGTCGGTTCGAAGAAGATTTCTGTAGCGAAGAATATTGCAATAACGGATATTATGAGCAGCAGTATCGCTGCAAGCTTATCATAGCGATGATAATCCCAAAATTTCATTTATTTTTCCTCATTATTACATATATTAAGTATATAACCTTATTGATAAAATGCCTAGTAATTATTCACAAATTCAGGGCTTTAGGCTATTATGAAGGTATGAAGATAACAATACCTGAAAATGCAAAAATGATTCTCGACACCATGCACAAGGCAGGGTTCGAGGCTTATATAGTGGGCGGATGTGTCCGGGATGCGCTTCTTGGCAGGACTCCTGAGGACTGGGATATCACAACCAACGCGCTTCCGTCGGATACCAAGAAGCTCTTTAAGCGGACCATCGATACCGGGATTGAACATGGTACGGTTACGGTTATGATGGGAAAAGAGGGATATGAGGTCACTACGTACAGGATTGACGGAGTTTATGAGGATTCCCGTCATCCCAAGGAAGTCACTTTTACCCGGGATCTCTTCGAGGACATGAAACGAAGGGATTTTACGATAAATGCCATGGCCTACAATGAGGAAGAAGGCCTGATAGACAGATTTGACGGCAAGAAGGACTTAGAGGACAGGATAATAAGGTGCGTGGGAAATCCAAGAGAGAGATTTTCCGAGGATGCACTTAGGATAATGAGGGCTGTCAGATTTGCAGCCCAGCTGGATTATGACATCGAGCCGGAGACGGAGAGTGCGATAAAAGAGCTTGCTCCTACCCTCTCAAAGATCAGCGCCGAGAGAGTGCAGACAGAGCTGGTCAAGCTTCTTTTGTCCCCGCATCCCGAGAAGATAAAAACAGCGTATGAGCTTGGAATAACAGCAGTGGTCCTGCCGGAATTCGACAAATGCATGGATACACCGCAGGAGAACATACACCATATGTACAATGTGGGCGATCACACAGTGGAAGCCCTGAAGAATGTGCGCTCTGACAGGGTTCTGCGCCTTACAATGCTGATGCATGATATGGGAAAACCTGATACAATGGAGATAGATGACGAGGGAGTATATCATTTCTACAACCACGACCGGGTCAGCGCTGAGATTGCCGGGAACATATTCAGGCGTCTTAAGTTTGACAGGGACACCATGGACAGGGTCTGCAATCTTGTACTCTATCACGACTACAGATTTCCGCCCAAGGCTTCAAGTATCAGAAGAGCCATGGCCAAAGTGGGAGAGGCGGATTTCCCTCTTCTTTTCGAGGTCAGATATGCTGATACGATGGCTCAGAGCGACTATATGCGCGATGATAAGCTTAAGGTCATCGAGGAGTGCAAGGCTGTTTACAGGGAGATTCTGGAGAGAAAGGACTGCGTTAACCTGAAATCTCTGGCGGTTAACGGAAAGGACCTTATCAGCCTCGGAGTTACACCCGGCAAGACGCTGGGAAACATATTACAAGCAATGCTGATGGATGTTCTGGAGCATCCTGAGCACAACACGAAGGAGTATTTGCTGGAGCCGGAGCGCCTAAGAGAAGAATACATGATGGATCATGTGGAACGGGGAGAGCAATGATTACATCCAAGAGAATACTAAGGGTGGTACTTGCAACTGCATTATCGCTGGGAATGCTGATATCTTCACCTCAGAGCATTACAAGGGCAGCAGAGAGCACAGACAAGATCAGTGTTTCTCTGATAGGCAAGTATGATTCTGCAGATACTGCAGCCATAAGAGACATTGACACTACCAAAAAGATCATAAGACTAAGAAACCATCAGACAGGCAAGACCTATACTCTTACTTATGACAATACAAGTATGATGTATGACGCCAGAGGTACGGTTTTATCGGCATCTTTGCTTGAAGTCGGAGAAATTGTTGATGTTACTTTTTTAAAGAGCAGCAAGCACATTACAACGCTTAATGTATCAAGTGATGCCTGGGTTATAGAAAATACAAGAAATCATGATCTTGTAAGAGGCGACGGAACAGCCAGGATCCAGGGGGATATATATAAGATAGACACCAGAACCCTTGTGATGGCAGAAGGCAACCCGGCGCTTGCAGAGGACGTTCTTGCCACAGACAGGATTACCGTAAGCGGCATAGGCAGGGATATTTACAGCGTTGTTGTAACCGGCGGACACGGCTACGTGAGCCTCTCTTCGGACACTGTTGAGGATCACAGCCTTGTTGGGGCATGGCTTGAGCTGGACAACGAAGTAATACACAAGATATCACCTAACATGATGCTCAGTGCTCCGGAGGGAGATTATAACCTTCAGATCCTGGGCAACGGTGCAAACTTCCAGACTGAAGTCAATATCAGCCGTAACCAGGAGACTGTTGTTGATACCAGCAGCGTATCCATAACAAAGCCCAAGGAGTCGCTGGTCACATTTGAGGTCATTCCTGAGGATGCCGAAGTGTTTGTGGACGGGCAGAGAGCCCTTACCGGAGTTCCTCAGACCATCAACTACGGATATCACTCCCTTAAGGTGCTTGCGGACGGGTACATAACCCAGGACAAATATCTCAAGGTTGGTACAGCCAAGGCTGTTATCCAGATAGAACTCGAAAAAGAGAATGATGCGGCAACCGAAGCTTCCAGCGAGGAAGATTTAAACGGCGGTACAGCTGCCAGCAGCGCATCCACATATGCAAGCTACCCTGTGGGCACGATAGATTTTGGCGCCTCCAGTTCTGCGTCATCCGCAGCAACAGTCAGCGCCAATTCAACAGAAGAAGAAAAGCCCAATCAGGAGATCAAGGGCTACAAGATATACTTTGACAATCCTTACGATGCAGAGGTATATTTTGACGGCGCTTATATAGGCGTAATACCTACTAGTGTAAATAAAATCTCAGGTAACCATGAAGTCATCCTTAAAAAAGACGGTTATGAGACAAAGAGCTACAGGATCAATGTGGATAAGGAACAGGATAACAAATCCTACTCATTCCCGGATCTTGTAAAGATAGAGAGTGAAGATGACTCATCATCTTCAAGCAGCGCTTCCTCAGGAGATTCCTCTTCAAGCAGCGATGCCTCAAGCACCGATGACTCATCATCAAGCAGTGATGCATCAAGCAGCACTTCCGCAAGTACAGGTGATTCATCAGACAGCGGAAGCTCAGCTTCTACGGGAGATTCATCATCTGCAGGAGATTCTTCTTCCGCAGCAGATTCGTCTTCTGCCGGAGATTCATCCTCGTCAGGAGATGCGTCAACCACAGAGGATTCTGCACCGTCAAGCGATTCTGCTTCGACAGCAGAGAGTGCAGCGACAGAAGATTCGTCGGGATCGGGAGATTCATCATCTGAGGATTCCTCCAAAGATGATGGCGCATCCGACTCGGCAAGCAAAGAGACAAGTACAGACGAAGGAGCAAACGATGCAGCCAATACTGCATCGGGTGAAGGATAATGAGACTTGATAAGTATTTAAAGGTAACAAGACTGATAAAGAGAAGGTCCGTGGCCAATGATGCCTGTGACGCCGGAAGGGTTTCCATCAACGGCAAACCTGCCAAGGCGGGAACAGAGGTCAAGGTGGGAGATAAGATCACCATCGGCTTTGGAAACAAGGATGTTTCAGTGGAGGTACTGGACGTTCAGGAGACCATCCACAAAGAGGATGTGACCAATCTCTACAGATATATCTGATTTGACACGGCCAAAACAGCTGTATTACAATGAAAGTGGTGGTATAGTGTTAAGAAGCAGGGGGTAAACATGGCGACCAGAGCTCGTTATAAAAGGCGTCGATTAAGGAATAGAGCAGGTATCGTCTGGGCCAGCATTGTTGTGCTGATCCTGGTGACCGTGGTTTCTGTAAAGAGCATCGGACTGATGCAGAAGGCCAGGGAATATCAGGAAAAAGAAGATCAGCTTCAGCAACAGATCGAGTACGAGACACAGAGAAGTGAAGAAATTGCCGAGTTCGAGAGATACACTGAGACGCGTAAATATATAGAGGATACAGCCAAGGAGAAGCTGGGACTTGTTTATCCGGGAGAGATCATTTTCAAGAACACGGATAACTGATAGCTAAGTAGTTAGGCGCAGACATCTATACGGGGATCGTATAAGTCTGCGCTTTTGATATTCAAAGCAAGGTCTAATGGATAAATTCACATCAAAGGTTTTTAGTTTCATAAAAGAGAACGGGATGTTATCCCCCGATGATTCGGTTGTGGCAGGCTTCTCCGGAGGAGCGGACTCCACAGCTCTTTTAAACGTGCTCTATGAGCTGAAGGATATCTTAAAGTTCAGGCTTGCTGCGATACATATAAATCACGGCATCAGGCAGGAAGCTGCTGAGGATGAGGAGTTTTCAAGAAACTTCTGCTCAGAGAGAGGTATTCCGTTCAGAGCAGTGTCGGTGGATGTTCCGGCTTTGGCAAGGGAGCTTAAACTGACAGAAGAGGAAGCCGGTCGCAGGGCCAGATATGAGGCTTTTAATGCTTACGCAAAAGAGCTGTCGGCAAACGTGATTGCTGTTGCACATCATCAAAACGATGTGGCTGAGACCCTGATTATGAACCTTACAAGGGGATGCGGCCTTCACGGGGCAGCAGCCATAAGGCCGGTAAGGGACAACATCATAAGACCGCTTTTATGTGTGGACAGAAACGAGATTGAAGAGTACCTTCAGGAGAGAAACATATCTTTTTGCACGGACATGACCAATTTTGAAAATGTCCATACCAGAAATATCATCAGAAACCGCATCATTCCGGAGCTGGATGAGGGCGTAAACCCCAAATCTGTCAGTCACATGGCAAGGGCAGCAATGTCTTTTGAAAAAGCAGACGAATTTATCAGAGGCTATACGCAGAAGGTCTTTGCAGAGACCGCAGAGGTCCTGGGCGACTCGGTTAATATAGATGTCAGAGCGCTTTCAGAGGAAGCGGACATTATAAAAGAAAATGTTGTACTGATGGCCTTTGAACAACTTGTTAAAAGTCGCAAAGATATCGGGTTTGCCCATGTTGATGCGGTTTTAAGCCTTATGAGAGATATGTCGGGTACCGCATCTGTAGATTTGCCTTACGGGCTTAAGGCAGTAAGGTCATACGATATTTTAAAACTCGGTCCGGCTGAAAACCGGACAGATGATGGCGGTGATATAAACCTGTCACTGACAGAAGGAGAGGAAACCGAAATTGTGATCCCGGGACTGGGAAGAGCTCGGATTGCAGTAATTTCCTACGATGCCCAAAAAGAAGTACCTACGCAGACATATACGAAATGGCTCGATTATGATAGAATACAAGCAGTTTCATTTCGCAAAAGGCGTCGGGATGATTATATCAGGATTTCGCAGAAAGGAGAGCTGCATTCCAAGCAACTTTCCAAACTGATGACTGATGAGAAGGTCCCAAGGGATGAGAGGGATAGCATGTATATCCTCTGTGACGGGGATGAAGTCTTATGGCTTCCGGGCTATCGCATGAGCGACGCTTACAAAGTTAGTGGAACTACAAAGAGAGTTTTAACTATAAATATAAACAAAACTGGAGGAAAGATTAATGGCTGAATCTGTACGTATATTACTTTCGGAAGAGGAAGTAGATAAGAGGATCAAGGAACTTGGAGAGGCAATAAGCAGAGATTACGCAGGTGAGACAGTTCACCTTGTATGCGTCCTTAAGGGCGGAGTGTTCTTTATGTGTGAGCTTGCAAAGCGCATCACTGTTCCTGTAACAATGGACTTTATGTCTGCTTCAAGTTACGGAAGCTCAACAAAATCCAGTGGTGTTGTTAAGATCGTAAAAGACCTTGATGAGCCGTTAAAGGACAGACATGTTCTTATTGTTGAGGATATTGTGGATTCAGGCAGAACACTTTCATATCTTATCAAGATGCTTGGGGACAGAGATCCTGCAAGCATTAAGCTCTGCACACTTCTTGATAAGCCCGAGCGCAGAGTAACAGATGTCAAGGTAGACTATACAGGATTTGAGATTCCTGACGAGTTCGTAGTCGGATACGGCCTGGATTATGACCAGAGATACCGTAATCTCCCTTATATCGGTGTCGTAGAATTTAACTGATAAGGGAAAAGTATTGTTTAAGAGGGGAAGCTTAGTAAATTGAATCGTTCAAAGAACTTTAATTCGTTATTTATTTTTGTGATCGTGCTTTTGGTTGCGGTTGTGATCCTTGAGTACGGAAGAGGGCTTGTGAATAATCCGGGCCCGGTTTACAACAGAACTTCACTTGAGAGAGACATAGAAGGCGATAAGATCACCTATGTTGTGATCACACCAAATGCAGAGACGCCAACAGGTCAGGTCAGGGTTTACTTTAATGACGGATCTGAAGAAACAAACTTCTATTCTACAGATGTTGTGGATATTGAGAAATATCTTACACAGAAGGGCATCAGCGTT
Source organism: Butyrivibrio sp. XPD2006 (assembly GCF_000420865.1). Classification (GTDB taxonomy): domain Bacteria; phylum Bacillota; class Clostridia; order Lachnospirales; family Lachnospiraceae; genus Butyrivibrio. The sequence goes on along the minus strand of NZ_ATVT01000004.1, from coordinate 190,367 downwards.
GAGGTTAAGGATGTTCCTACGGAGAATGTGCTGATAAACGGCATTATTCCGATAATTGTAGGATTGATAGTCATGGTATTCATCTTCACGCTCTTTACCAATATCCAGAGCTCGGGCTCAGGTAACAACCGAATGATGAATTTCGGAAAGAGCAGGGCACGGATGTCAACAGGGGAAGAGAACAAGACTACCCTCAAGGATGTCGCAGGCCTCAAGGAAGAGAAGGAGCAGATCGCAGAGATCATAGAGTTCTTAAAGGACCCTGAGAAGTTCACCAAGGTGGGAGCAAGGATCCCCAAGGGTGTACTTTTGGAGGGAGCTCCGGGAACGGGTAAGACCCTTCTTGCAAGAGCAGTTGCAGGAGAGGCAGGAGTGCCTTTCTTTAGTATTTCCGGATCAGACTTCGTTGAGATGTTCGTAGGTGTCGGTGCATCAAGAGTAAGAGACCTCTTTGCTGACGCCAAAAAGAACTCTCCCTGTATCGTATTTATCGACGAGATTGATGCAGTAGCAAGAAGGCGTGGTACCGGAATGGGCGGCGGACACGACGAGAGAGAGCAGACACTGAACCAGCTCCTTGTTGAGATGGACGGCTTTGGTGTAAACGAAGGCATCATCGTTATGGCAGCCACCAACAGAGTAGATATTCTTGATCCCGCTATATTAAGACCCGGACGTTTTGACAGAAAGATCACTGTCTCAAGACCGGATATCGGCGGAAGAGAGGAAATCCTCAAAGTACACGCCAAAAACAAGCCTCTTTCAGAGGATGTTGATATCAAACAGGTTGCCCAGACAACAGCCGGGTTTACCGGAGCAGATCTTGAGAATCTGCTTAATGAGTCTGCAATACGCGCAGCCATCGACAACAGAGCGTTCATTAAACAGGAAGATATAAACAAGGCTTTCATACAGGTTGGAATCGGAACAGAGAAGCACAGCAGGATCATTTCCGACAAGGAGAAAAAGATCACTGCTTACCACGAGACAGGACATGCTATTTTGTTCCATGTACTGCCTGAGGTTGGCCCTGTTCATACTGTGTCTATAATTCCTACTGGCCTCGGGGCAGCAGGTTACACAATGCCACTTCCCGAAAAGGATGAAATGTTCCTTACAAAGCGCAAGATGCTCGAAGATATCATGGTTTCTCTCGGCGGAAGAATTGCAGAGGAGATCATCTTTGGAACCTCAGATATAACAACAGGTGCATCCAGTGATATCAGAAAGGCAACTCAGGAAGCCAGAAGCATGGTTACCAAGTACGGTATGTCAGATAATATCGGTATAGTTAACTATGATGAAAATGAAGAAGATGTCTTTATCGGATATGACATTTCACATTCCAAGAAGCATTCCGAGCTGGTGGCAGGTGAGATAGACAAGGAAGTCAGAAACATCATTGATAAATGCTACAAGAAAGCTAAGGAGATAATCCTTCAGTATGAGGACGTTCTCCACAAGAGCTCAGCTCTTTTGATCGAGAAGGAAAAGATCGGAAGAGAGGAGTTTGAAGCGCTCTTCGAGGGTCATACAATCACAGAAGACGTGGATGTAGAGCTTTGATTGTGAAAAATGCACAAAAACATGACGCTGTTTTTGACAAATTTGTGAAGTATTAGTCTTTACGTGGGTTTGAGGGGATGCTAGTATAATAGGCGTAACCCCCCAATACATTATATAGTTTTTTGCTATACCCCATAAGAAAGAAATACCTTCTCTAAAAAGACAGCTACCCCGCTGTCTTTTTTACTTTATTCGAAAATATATTTTTAAAGGAATTACTATGAATCAGTCGGCTTTCTTTCATGACATGACCTTGGACTACCTAAGGCCTGCGGAACCAGATATTGGGCGTATCACGGATTTCAGGTTCAGATGCGCTCACGGAGATGCTTCCCAGGTCCATTTGGTATGTGGGTCAGAACACAAGAAGATGAAGCTCTCCGAAACCGACAACGGATTTGATTATTATGACGTTTCTATAAATATTGGCAAGGATCCATTCATATATCACTTTGAGATAACGGGCAGGGACGGCAGCTTTTCTTTTTACGACAAGAGAGGTGCTGTCAGCGATGTTATGGAGAGTATGAGGTTCCTTGTTATCCCGGGATTCTCAACTCCCACCTGGGCCAAAGGCGCAGTAATGTACCAGATATTCGTTGACAGGTTCTGCAACGGAGATCCCACCAACGATGTAATGACCGGAGAATATGCCTATAGCGGCTTCAAAGCCAAAAAGGTAGAGGACTGGGGGAGCTACCCCGATCCAAGGACAGACTTTTGCGAGTTTTACGGCGGAGACCTCCAGGGTGTTCTTGATAAACTCGATTATCTCAAGGATCTGGGAATAGAAGTCATCTATTTTAATCCTCTGTTTGTTTCTCCGTCCTGTCATAAATACGATATTCAGGACTATGACCATATAGATCCCCACTTCGGCAAGATTGTCGAGGATGGAGGAGATATTCTTCCTCAGTTTGAGAAGAGCAACAAGAGAGCAGAGCGCTACATTAGGCGCGTTACAAATAAAAAGAACTTAGAAGCCAGTGATAAGCTCTTTGCCAAGGTAGTTGCGGAGGCCCATAAGAGAGACATCAGAGTTATTCTTGACGGTGTGTTTAATCACTGCGGATCCTTCAACAAGTGGCTTGACAGAGAACTTATATATGAAGATGTCAAGGGATACGAGAAGGGTGCTTATGTGGCATCCGGGAGCCCTTATCGAAAATATTTCTCATTTTCACAGGATAAATGGCCTTACAACGCCAGCTATGACGGATGGTGGGGATATGATACCCTTCCAAAGCTCAATTATGAGGGCTCCAAAGAGCTTGAGGACTACATTATAGGAATCGGCAAAAAGTGGGTGTCAGAGCCATATAACTGCGACGGCTGGAGACTTGACGTGGCAGCAGATCTCGGACACTCAGAGGAGTACAATCACAAGTTCTGGAGGAGGTTCAGGGAAGAGGTCAAAAAGGCCAATCCCGAGGCAATTATCCTTGCTGAGCACTACGGACCTTCAAGGAATTGGCTCAGTGGCAAAGAATGGGATACCGTCATGAACTATGACGCCTTTATGGAGCCTGTTACGTGGTTTCTCACCGGAATGGACAAGCACAGCGATGAGTTTAAACCGATAAGAGTCGGCAATGCCAGGGAGTTTTTTGACACCATGCTCTATGCAGGCGGTGAGAACTTTACCATGCCCTCTCTTTATACGGCTATGAATGAGCTGTCTAACCACGATCATTCGAGGTTCCTCACAAGGACCAGCCAGAAGGTAGGAAGATGCGATACTCTCATGTCTTCGTCAGCTGACACAGGTATCAGAAAGCATGTGATGAGACAGGCAGTCATGATCCAGATGACATGGCCCGGAGCTCCTACCTTGTACTATGGCGATGAGGCCGGTGTGTGCGGATTTACCGATCCTGACAACAGGAGAACATATCCTTGGGGCAAAGAGGACAAGCAGATGCTTGCCTTCCACAAAGAGATGATCCGTATTCACAAGGAATGCCCTGAGCTTAAGACCGGCTCTATCAGAGAGCTTTATGCAGAGAATAACTTCATGGCCTACGGAAGATTCAACAGAACTTCTGCTATTGTGGTTGCCATAAACCTTAACGACTATGAGATTACGAGGGATATTCAGGTATGGCCTATGGGAATCCCAAGGGATGCCAAGTTCAAGCAGCTTATGGTTTCAGACAGCACGGGATTTGATGTATCACCCACAACCAAGACCGTAACTGACGGAATCCTGAGTCTTACAATGTCCAGAAATACCGGATATGTTCTCAGATATGACAGCTTCGAAGCAATAACAGATGAAGAATTCTGGTCAGATAACTTCTTTGGGTTTGATTAAACAAAACAACAAGTATATAATGGTTGTAACCATCAAAACTATCAATTATAAAGGGGAGAAACAAAATGTTAGTATCTGCAAAAGACATGCTTGTAAAAGCAAAAGAAGGCCACTATGCAGTTGGTCAGTTCAACATCAACAACCTTGAGTGGACAAAGTCAGTTCTTTTAACAGCAGAAGAACTTAAGAGCCCTGTAATCCTTGGTGTATCTGAGGGTGCAGGTAAGTACATGACAGGTTTCAGCACTGTTGCAGCTATGGTAAGAGAGATGGACAAGAACCTCGGAATCACTGTTCCTGTTGCTCTTCACCTTGACCACGGCACATACGAAGGATGCTACAAGTGCATCAAGGCCGGATTCACATCCATCATGTTCGACGGTTCTCACTACGATATCGAGGAGAACGTTGCTAAGACACAGGAGCTCGTTAACGTAGCTCATCAGCTTGGCCTTTCAATCGAGGCTGAGGTTGGATCAATCGGCGGCGAGGAAGACGGCGTTGTAGGAATGGGCGAGTGCGCAGATCCTGCAGAGTGCAAGAGAATCGCTGATCTCGGCGTAGATATGCTTGCAGCAGGAATCGGTAACATCCATGGTAAGTATCCTGAGGGATGGCCTGGACTTAGATTCGACGTTCTTGATGCAATTCAGAAAGAGACAGGAGTTATGCCTCTTGTTCTTCACGGCGGCACAGGAATTCCTTCAGACATGATCAAGAAGGCTATCGACCTTGGTGTATCCAAGATCAACGTAAATACAGAGTGTCAGCTTTCCTTCGCAGATGCAACTCGTAAATACATCGAGGCAGGCAAGGATCTTGAAGGAAAGGGATTTGACCCACGTAAGCTTCTTGCTCCCGGCGCTGAGGCTATCAAGGCTACAGTTAAGGAGAAGATGGAGCTCTTTGGATCAGTTGGCAAGGCTTGATTCAGGTTATAGCAGAATTTTCCGGAAGGGTAGAGCCAAGGCTTTACCCTTCTTTTTTCTTACAAGTTTACAGATCAGGGGTATACATGAAATGAATAACGAACTTACCAAAAAAGATATCGAAGATATGGAAGCGGAGATCGTACATCGCAAGGTTGTTGTCAGAAAAGAGCTTCTCGAGCATGTAAAAGAGGCCAGAGCCCAGGGCGATCTCTCAGAGAATTTCGAGTACTACGCAGCCAAAAAAGCCAAGAATCAGAATGAGAGCAGGATCAGATTTTTGGAGAGAATGATAAAGACAGCGCGCGTTATTGACGATAATACTAAAGATGACGAAGTGGGAATGAATAAGACTGTGACCATCAGAATGGAAGATGACGGCAGTATTGAGACCTACAAGGTGGTGACCACCATGAGGAAAAATTCCTTAAAAGGCCTTATCAGCATTGAATCTCCTCTGGGCAAACAATTGCTTGGACATAGGGTAGGAGACCGTGTTACTATTATAGTGAACAGTGAAATAAGTTACGATGTAACGATAATGAACATAGAGAACACAGGACTTACCGAGGAGGATACCATCAGGGACTTCTGACTCGGCGCTCTAATGAGAAATGGAGGGTATACATGCACGTTTTTCAGCCGGTTGATCCTGTCGATATCGAGCAGGGAGCTTATACTTTTGACGGTACCAAATTTCTTGTGACAGCAGGAAGCGGAGGCAAGGTAAACACAACCACGGCCAAATGGGGTGGCGCAGGTTTTCTCTGGAATAAGAGAGTGGTTTACATTTTCCTTCGCGGTGGAAGGTACACAAGTGAGCTTCTTGATGAGTCCGGTGAATTTTCGCTGAGCTTTCTTAATCAGCAGGAATTCAGAGGAGCCTTTAAGTATCTTGAAGCTGTTTCCGGAAGAGCGGAAGATAAGATTGCAGGTGCCCGTCTGACAGTTAACTACGATGATGGGATACCTTTTATTGATGAAGCCGACAATGTCATAACAGCAAAAGTACTCTACAAAAAAGAGTTCAGGGAGGATGGCTTTGTAGACAAGAGTCTGGTGGATGAGTTTGAAAAAAACGGTGAATATCATATCGTCTACGTTGGGGAGATTAAGAAGATCATGATCAGATAAGTCTATCCTTATGAGGGACATATGAAGAGCAGGAATCCAAGAAAGATCTTTGTAAGTATTTTTTCCGCAGTAGCTGTTCTGACAGGTGCGTTTAGTGGCATGATTCCCACAAAAGCGAGCCTGTCTTTTGGTGCGGAGAATCAGGAGGTCCATGTCCTTAAAGGAGCAGATTCCGAGGCGGATTTGGAATCTGCTGATGAAACTACAACAATCAGGATCGGTACATGGTATACCGAAGATAATCTAACTAATCTTAAGGCCTATCTGGCCGGAGAATTTCCAAATTATAATTTTGTATTTGAATATATCGGGAAGAGTAACTACGAGCCCATTATGGATTCGAAGCTCTCATATAAGGGGGCTCCGGATATTATTTACGTTACCGGAGAGATGGCAGAAAAACATGCTATGACAGGATATATTGCAAATCTGTCGGATATTACCGAGAAGTTTAACATGGAAGCCAAGGTGGCTTTCGGCTACGGAAATGCAGTTTATGCTGTTCCCAACACTTCGGACCTTGAATGCATTTTTTACAACAAAGACATGTTTACGGCCAAGGGAGCCGCTGTTCCAACGGATTTCAGCACTTTTATCGGTGCCTGCGACTACTTCAGGGTAGTGCGCAAGATAAGGCCACTTGCAGCCAGCTTAAAAGATCCTTACGGATTTGCGAACAGCGCATTGGGAGTGCTTTCTGCCAATTACTTCTCAACCGACAGAGGAAGCGGATTTGGCGCAAGGCTCCAGTACGGCAGAGCTACATTTTCAGATGAGCTGCGTCCATACATGAAGGACTGGGAGACTCTTATAGAGCACAGGGTGCTTACGGCTGATATGTACACTATAGATGGAAAAAGAGCTATTGAAGAGTTTGTAAGCGAAGAAGCAGCCATGATAGTAGGAACGCCGGAAACATATGTTGCTATCAGGGAGGCAAGACCCGATATGAACATCGGAACACTTCCGTATTTCGGGACCGAAGGCGAAGGAATGGCTATAATTGGCGGATGCGACCTTGGATTTGCACTCAACGCAAACGCTATGAATTATGATAAGGCAAAAGAAGTACTGGCATCCCTTGCAAGAGTTAAAGGTCAGGAAGCTCTTTGGAAGGACCGTCCGGGAAGCCAGACATATCTCGAGGATACAGCCTTTAATGTTGATGAGGCTTTTAAGGGAATAGAGGATTGTTATAAAAAGGAACTGGTATATACGCCATGGATGGATTGGGGACAGGACCTCAACAGACGTGTTCATTATACCTATGGCCGAGAGCTTCAAAAGGTTCTTTTAAAGAGAGAGAGTCTTGAAATGGCACTGTCAAATGTCGACAAGCTTGTGTACGAGATACTTCACGAGTGACAAATAAGGAGCAACAAAGGATATGAGAAGGATTAAAAGGATCGGAAAGTTCGGATACGCGGACAGCATAAGAAAGACTCTTATAAGGGTCTTTGCCCTGCTTATCATTATTCCCATCATATTGCTGGGCAGCTATTCCTATATCGTTGCCAGAAACAATCTTATCGAACAGACCAAGATTGCCATGATAGGAAACGTGGATGTTATTTCCTATGGTATAGAAAACGGTGTCAAAAAAGAAAATGACGTCGTAAAGTTCTTTTCCTATGAGGATGACTTCAGAAAAGCTCTGGAGAGAGTGCGCATTGATCCATACACCCTGACGGAGGAGCTCAACGACGAGATAGAGCCCCTTATATGGTATTATCTCAGCAGCGATACCAATATTGAGTCCATTACCATATATTCAGACCTTATTGATGGCGAGCATATGGGAGATTTCCTTCTTAAGCCTGTAACCGATAAAGAACAGGAGTGGTATGAGGAGACCGGGCATGAGTACGGTGCTTATTGGGATGTTGACGATGAAGGCGGAGTGTATCTGATAAAGGCGCTGCTAGATTCAGCAACTTCCTCAAAACGCATCGGCATGATCGCTCTGAAGGTCAAAGAGAGTGAGTTCTTTTCTATCGTCAACAAGTCGGGATACCTCAATAACGGAATCATAATTCTGGACCGAAGAGGAAAGACTATCAATCACAGAAAGATAGATAATTCGGACCTGGAAGAGAGAATATTAGAAAATATCAGGACAGGGGAAGTGGAAGAGTTCCATGCCACCAGTGAATACTTCATTGCCGAGTCGGAGGATACAGCAAACGGCTGGACCTTATACTACTATGTGGACAGAAATGAGATCACAGCTGACGTTTACAGCATTCTTCTTTCAGTCATTGTAATTGCGCTGGTTCTTTTCCTGGCGGCATTTATATTCGGCCAAAGGTTTGCAAATAAATTCGGCAAGAGAATTGCCAGGATCAACGATATGGCGCATGAGATCGAAAAGGGTAATTTCGATGTCAAGAATCCCGATGACCATATAGATGAGCTGGGACAGCTCTCCGATTCCATGGAATCCATGGCAATAACCCTGAACAACATGGTTCGGGAGATTGACAAGATGAATAAAGAGCAGCTCATGCTCAAGGATAACGATATCCATTACAGAGAGTGGCTCTTTGACTTTGTGGTTGAGAAGAACAATGATATCCTCGCCGTTATCAGCGGAGACGGGTATGCGCCAAGCTTTATAACAGCCAATGCTGAGACCGTCCTTGGAATTCCGATGGATGAGCTTAAGGAGGATATAAGAAACCTTGTTAAGGCTCAGAGAGAAGGAGAGGAAAAGAGGCTGAGCAAAGGATTTGAAGACGCAAGGAAAACAGGCGAAACACAGATATTTGACGAGATAAGATTTGAGAACGTCAGGACAAATGAGCATCTGTACTATCGTGGTGTTATTGTATCCACCATTGATGACGGCGGCAAAAGAATGGCTGTGGCTCTCTATGACAGAACTCAGGAGTTCAGGCGTAATCACCAGCTTCAGGAAGCCCTCAGTGCAGCTGAGACCGCAAATAAGGCCAAGACAAGCTTTTTGGCCAACATGTCTCATGACTTCAGGACACCTATGAATGCCATTACAGGCTTTAATCTGCTTATTGATAAACATGCGGATGAGCCTGATAAAGTAAAAGAGTATACATATAAGATATCATTGGCGTCTCATAATCTTTTGGCACTTCTTAATGATGTCCTTGATATGAGTAAGATCGAGTCGGGCAAGACCACTCTGGATATTCAGGAGATGGCTTTAGGACTGCTTCTTGAGGAGATCAACTCTGTAATCAGCTTCCAGGCAAAGGCTAAGGATCAGACCTATACTGTAAAGATTGAAAACATGCAGCATGATATTTTCATGGCTGATAAGCAGAGGGTCAATGAGATCCTTATGAACATTCTCGGAAATGCAGTGAAATACACACCTGAAGGCGGGAAGATCGATTTTACAATATCAGAGTCGGATTCTTCTTCAGAAGGATACCAGAATGTGAAGTTCACAATAGCTGATAATGGAATTGGTATGAAGCCTGAGTATAAGGACAAGATATTTGATGCGTTCTCCAGAGAGGAAAAGGGCGCAACCAAGACTATTCAGGGAACAGGACTTGGTATGGCTATAACCAAGAGTCTGGTTGAACTGATGGGCGGAACCATCAGGGTTGAGTCAGAGGAAGGAAAGGGAAGTACCTTCATTGTAAATCTGCGTCTTAAGGCTGTAGAGACTCAGAACGTGGATTTCTGGAAGGCCCATGGAATGCGTACACTGCTTACTGTCAACGGAAGCATGTCAGATGATAAGGTTTATAAGCAAAAATACAAAAATGATCTGCTTGATTCTACGGTGGCCACCGGCGGATATGAAGCCCTCAAACTGGTAGAGGAGATGGCGGATGAGGGAAAGGCTTACGACCTTATAATTGTGGATGAAAACTATGATGATATGGAACCTGCCGAGCTGATAAGGAATATCAGAAAGAAAGATAAGAGCCATCATAGTGTAATTCTTGCAGTAACTGACTTCTTTGAGAAAAATGAGGATGCTCTCAGAGAGGCCGGCTGTAATGAGGTTATGCAAAAGCCTGTTCTGCCGTACAATTTAAGATCAACAATAGACAGGATAGCCAAGATAGAGACAGGGCCTGAAGAAGAACCCAAGAATCCTCTTGAGGGCATGAAGTTCCTTGCTGCGGAGGACAACGATATCAACGCCGATATCCTCATCGAGCTCATGGATATGTACGGGGCTAAAGTTACAAGAGGCGTTAACGGTCAGGAAGTTGTTGAAATGTTTAAAGCCGCAAATGAAGGCGACTATGATATGATACTTATGGATATTCAGATGCCTGTTATGAACGGATATGAGGCGGCAGCAGCCATAAGAGCGCTGGGTACCGACTGGGCCCAGAGAATTCCTATCATAGCCATGACGGCGAATGCATACGCAGACGATGTTCAGCAGGCTTTTGATGCCGGAATGAATGCACATGTTACAAAGCCTATCGACATTAAGGTGGTTGAAAAGACTATCAGCGAGTTCAAAAAATAAAACATCAGAGAGGAGTTTTTGACATGAAGGGAATTAAAAAAGTTGCAGACGGAATTTTCTGGATCGGAGGAAGCGACAGAAGACTTGAGAGATTTGAGAACATTTTCCCGATTCCGGAGGGGGTATCTTATAACAGCTATTTTATAGATGATGATAAGACTGCAGTATTCGATACGGCAGACATTACCGTAGCTGACCAGTATATTGAGAATCTGAAAGACGCTCTTGCAGGCAGAAAGCTCGATTACCTTGTAGTGCTTCATATGGAGCCGGATCACTGTTCACTTATCGATAAGGTGGTAGCTCTTTTCCCTGAGGTAACCGTGGTTGGAGGCAAGCAGACATTTACATTCATGCAGCAGTTCTTCCCTCAGACAGCGGACTTTAACAAATTTGAGGTCAAAGAGGGGGATACACTCTCAACAGGTTCTCATACTTTCAGTTTTGTGGCAGCTCCAATGGTTCACTGGCCGGAAGTATTGTTTGCGTATGACGACAAGAATAAAGCTCTTTTGTCCGCAGATGCTTTTGGTACCTTCGGAGCTCTGGACGGCGGAATATTCGCAGATGAATTTGATTTCGAGAAAGATTTTCTTGCCTCAGCCAGAAGATATTATGCTAATATAGTTGGAAAGTACGGACCTCAGGTCCAGGCTGTTCTCAAAAAGGCAGCAGGACTTGATATTCAGATGCTCCTTCCTCTTCACGGTCCCGTATGGAGAAAAAACCTTGATGTGATCCTCGGGAAATATCAGAAATGGAGCACCTATGAATCTGAGGAAGATAGTGTTATAGTAGTATATGGCAGTCTTTACGGACATACAGCCAGCGCTGCAGAGGCAGTGGCTGCGCAGCTCCGTGATAAGGGCGCAGGTAATGTTAGGGTTTATGATGTGTCCGGAACGGATGTGTCATATCTGATCGGTGAAGTATGGCGCGCGAGGAAGATAGTCCTGATGTGCCCTACTTACAACAACGGAGTATATCCGCCAATGGAGAACTTCATCACCGATATGGCGGCACTTGGTGTGCAGAACAGGGTATTTGCCCTTGCTCAGAACGGCACATGGGCGCCGGTAACAGGAAAGCTCATGAGTGAGAAGCTTTCCGCACTTAAGAATGTAACTGTTCTTGAGAACGTACTAACAATCAAGAGCGCACTTCATGCGACAGATGCAGATGCGCTTAATAACTTCACTGATGCAATAGTAAGCGCATAAGTGTAACAAGTTGGAGGTTTGTTGTGAAGAAAAAAGGTTTAATGAAAAGGATTCTTGCAGGTGCAATGGTTGCAGTTACTATGACTGTTGCTGCAAAGAGTGCGGTTGTAACTGCCGGATACAAGGGGGCTGTTGCTGAGGCAGCAGGCAGACCGGTCAGCATCACATCCTGCACAATTCAGGGGGACAACGTTGTTGTCAATGTATCATGTAGTTCGGTTCCGTCTTCATCCGACGGTAAGTTCTACCTCTATGCAGATGAGGTTTATCAGGACGGCTGTGTAGGCAAGATCGTTGCCGAGACTGCAGCGGGGACAAATGCAACCTTTACATTCCCGCTCAATCATTACACTGCTGAGTCTAATCTTTCCAAGAAGTTCCTTGTAGCTGTTAAGAGTGGTTCAATGGTTCAGGTAAGTGATGAGCATTACATCACCAATCCGGAAGCCAAAGCAACCAAGACTGTTGCCAGAAATGACCATGGTATGAAGGGTATCCTTCCTAACAGCGCAGATGCAGCTACATTCAAAGATCTCGGTGTTGCTCAGATGGTTTATAACCTTTACATGGGAGATATTGTAGGACCCGGAGACGGATCAAATGTAGTTCCCTTCTCATATAACGGCGTTGACTATCAGTTCAACGGAGCAGCTCTTGCTCAGTATGACGGTTTTGTTCGCTGGTGTAGCATCAACAACTTCCAGCTCACAATGACAATCCTCAACAACAAGACAGAAGCTGCTGCAGACCTCATCCATCCGCTTTCAAGGGATGCACATGTTTGCCCGGGATATGCCATGAATACCAAGGAGGACGGCGGCACACAGCATCTTAAGGCTATTGCAGCTTTCCTCGCTCAGAGATATTCAGGCGGCGCTTACGGAACAGTTGATAACTGGGTTATCGGCAACGAAGTAAACGCAAGAACCGAGTGGTATTACCTCAATTCAACAAATATCGAGCTCAACGTAAGTGAGTATGTTAAGGCTTTCCGTATTTTCTACAACGAGATTAAGTCTGTAAACGCCAATGCAAGAGTTTACACATCTTTCGATCAGGAGTGGAACAGAAAGTCAAATCCTGGATGCTTCCTTTCAAAGGAGTACATGGACAGATTCAACTATTACATCAACCGTGAGGGTAACATTGACTGGTCACTTTCAGTTCATCCATACAATGCACCTCTCTTTGATCCATACGCGTGGAAGCAGCAGTCACAGTATGTAAACACATCACTTTCAACTCCATACATTACAATGGAGAACGTTTACATCCTTACAGATTACATGTGTCAGGCATCCTTCCTCAATCCTGCGGGACAGGTCAGAAATATTTCTCTCTCAGAGATTGGTTATACATCAAGCTTTGGCGAGGATGCACAGCTGGCATCTATCGTATATGCCTACACAATGGCTGAGAACAACCCTTACATCACAAGCTTCATTCTCTTTAGAGAGACTGACGATGCCCACGAGATGGAGAGTCATATAGCTCAGGGACTTAAGAACCTTGACGGCAGCAAGAAGATGTCTTATGATGCTTACAAAAATCTTGGAACAGGAAATGCTGCTGCAGTTAAGGCACAGGCATCACAGATTATTGGACAGGACGTAAATGCCCTTGTAACAAACAGAACATTCCTGTCTAGAAACGGCTGGTTTTTGAACGACTGATATGGATAGAAATAAAGAATTAGAAACACTTAATAAGATCACAAATATGCAGAGAGACCTTCTTGGAAGTCTGTACGGAGACTTCTTCACAGCACCTTCTTCAACTCCGGAGTCAGGTGCACCGGATAGCAAACCTGTGCAGGAAGGTCCTAAGAACGGAAGCGTATATATTCCTCCGGAAGATAAGGCAAGAGCCGAGGAGGCCAAAAACGGAAACAAGGATGCAGTAACAAGCGCCAATGATGCTCTCGAGGAGGCTAAAGCTCTTTTTGCAAAAGACGGAAATGTAAAGCCCGCAGAACCCGAGGCGCCCAAGGAGCCAGAAGAGGATCCCATGGAGACCCTTGATAAGCTCATAGGCCTTACTACAATTAAGGACGATGTAAAAGAACTCACGGCTTTTGTTAAGGTACAGAAGGCAAGACAGGAACAGGGACTTAAGTCAGTTCCCGTATCTCTCCATCTGGTATTTACAGGTAATCCAGGAACAGGTAAGACAACTGTAGCCAGGATCATAGCTCAGATATACAAACAGATTGGTGTTCTTTCCAAGGGACAGCTGGTTGAGGTGGATCGCTCCGGACTTGTTGCCGGATATGTAGGCCAGACAGCCATCAAGACTCAGGAGCAGATTGCCAAGGCCAAGGGCGGAGTGCTCTTCATTGATGAGGCTTATGCACTGGCTCAGAAGGATGATGCTTTCGGTCAGGAGGCCATCGATACGATCCTCAAGGCTATGGAAGACAACAGAGATGACTTTGTTGTTATCGTAGCAGGCTATACAGAGCCTATGAAGAAGTTTATCGATTCCAACCCGGGACTGAAGTCCAGATTCAACAAGTACATTGAGTTCCCTGACTACAACATTGATGAGCTTGAAGAGATCTTCAACATGAACTGCAAGAAGTACGACTACATAGTTCCTGAAGATGTTAAGCACCAGATCAGAGCTCTTATCACAGCAAGGAAGATCGAGAACATCGATAACTTCGCTAACGCAAGAGAAGTCAGAAACCTCTTTGAGGAGATCATCACCAACCAGGCCAGAAGAATTGCTGCTATGGCAGAGCCAAGCGAAGAGGATATGATGACCATTCTTCTGGAAGATCTTACCGATACGGTTAAGAAGCCTGAGGAAGATAAGAAGGAAGAGGAAGCTGCCAAAGAGCCTGAGGCAGAGGAGACTCCTGCAGAGGAGAATAATGCTCCCGCAGAGGATGCTGAGCCTTCGATTGAACCAACAGAAGAATAAAAAGACATAACAAAACCAGTCTACTGATGTAGGCTGGTTTTTTGATGCGGCAAATTGTTGCCATGTGTTTTATTAGGGATTCTGCAATTGAACCCTTAAGCTGAATTCAAGTTTACTGCAGGATATGAGGCATTTTCCGTGATATTTACCTGCCAGCTCCTGAATTATCTTAAGACCATAGCCATGGTTGGTCTTATCCTTCTTGGTGGTGGAAATGGTGTTTCCGTGGATATGGCGTTGTACCAGCACAGGATTCTTAACTGAAATAGACGTGAAGTTGCGGGTGCATACAGCTTTAACATCGATATAGGGGTCCTCGACGTTTTCACAGGCCTCAAGTGCGTTATCAAGTGCATTGGCAAGAATGGAGCAGATGTCAGGTGCAGGCATTTCCGAAAGTCCTGCAAGTGAGCCCTCATAATTAAATCTGATGCCTCTTTCCCGGGCTGTATCCATTCTGTTAGAAAGAATTATATCCGCAATATTGTTGCCGCTGATGGCTACAGGGGCAGCAGGAAGGCTGGATGTGAGCTCTGAGGTATATTTCTTGATCTCATCGTAATTACCGTCTTCTGCCAGAGTTTCAATGACGACCATATGTTTTTTCAGGTCATGTCTCTTTTTCCTGATTTCATTATCCTGAAGCTGGAGGTTCTGCATGGCATCAAACTGTGTCTGCAGATAAGTCATCTGTATTCTCGCAAGAGCCTCATTCTGAAGCCGGATTCTCTTTTCAAACAAACTGTAGATGTAGAAGATAAGGCACAGTAAATATGAGACCGGCAAAAAGATGTTCCAGAATACCGTTGCATAACTCAGAGTGCTTTCCGGAATCGTGGCTACTGAATAAAGTGCTGTTATAAGCATTACCAGGCAGAATAAAATGAAAGCCAGAACAATTTCTCTGATGTTGATATGGAAAACCAGACCCTTTTTCAGAGAAATGACGTGTATTGCGATAAGGATCAACAACATGGTCAGGTCTGTAATGATATCAGAGTATTGGAGCGGCATATCAAGGATCTCGATAGTGTCATCCACATACGGAAAAAGAGCATTGAATATGAATGTCGGAAATATTGAAAAAATGGCATAGAGGAAAAAAGCCGGAACAGTCAGCAGTGCATCTACAAGCTTCAATGAGCTGAACATCAGGACAGTCAGATATATTGCCACAAAAACCGATATCATATCGGTATGTGATCCCGGAATAAAAACATACGCAAGAAAAAATGCCAGAGAGCAGGCAGGCCAGAGTATGTAAAGTCTCTTGCCTGAAATATCCAGATGCCCTCCGCAAAAGTACTGCAGAAACAGTATGATTTCGATGTAGGCTGCTGAATTTGCAAGTGCGCTAATTATATCAGAGCTGTGAAAAACTATAGGGTAACCCATTAAAATTCTCCTGAAATATATGCATTAAAAGCAGATACGAATTCCTTGTATTTGCGTCTGCTGAGAATCAGTGTGCTCCCGTTATCAAGCGTTACGCGCAGAGCATCATATTGCTGAACACGTCCAAGATTAACGAGTGTTTTGCGGTGTATACGGAAAAAATGCTGCCCGGAAAGCTGCTCTTCAAAGTCAGTCAGGTTCTTTCTCACGGTCAGAGAATCATCATCCGTATAGACGGTTGTTTCCTTGTCATTGGCTTCCATGTAAAGAATGTCTTCGGTGTTCATGATCATTGAGCCAAATGTTGTGTCAAGACACAGGAGATTTTTCTGCTTTTTGCGGATCTCTTCCTGAATATCCCCAAGCGTTGCTGACAGAGCTTTTTCATCAATAGGTTTCAAAAGATATCTGAAAGCATTTACTTCATACCCTCTGGGAGCAGAAGATAAGTCGCTGGTGAGATATATAATAAAGCATGTCGAGTCATAGCTGCGGATCTTCCTTCCGACTTCAATGCCGTTATAAGGCTCCATGATAACATCGCAGAAGATTATATCGAACCGCTTGCCCTGAGAGTAGTCTGAAAGGAGCTTTTCAGGATCGGTATAAGTGAAAAGCTCATAGTTCATATCTCCAAACAGAAGCTTATATAAACTGTCTACGAATATTTGTTCATCATCAAGTATTGCAACTCGCATATAATACCTCAAAACTGAAAAAAATAAGATAAACAGTATTATTTTAACCATTCACACCAGATTTTCAACCATTCGCGGAAAAATATCCAATAAGAATATATGTCTCCATATAATGAACACGAAGCGAAGGTAATTACTAAAGACGCTAAAGGAGGAATGAAGGTATGAAAGCTAATGAAGTATACAGAAAAACATTGAAATTCGCTTGGATCAAGTTGGGAATGGGTATGGCAACAGTGCTTTTGTCGGTACTGCTTTTTGCAATAATCATGGGGATAAGCGTACTGATGCAGAGTGCCGAGGTTGGACTTATCGGCCTTGGAATCTGGTTGGCGGGAACTCTGGCGATCAGTTACGTAATAAATACATATTTCGGATATCTGGTTAAGGCCGGACATGTCGCAGTAATTGCCGAAACATTCAGAACCGGTCAGGTTCCTTCCGATGAAGTACATTATGGAATAGGCATGGTTAAGTCAAGATTTGCTACCAGTAACATCTATTTCCTGCTTGACAGGCTTGTGAGCGGAGCAGTAAATCAGCTTCAGAATGCTGTAGGCAGGGTGGAGAGCTTCCTTGATTTTGTTCCAGGAATGAGTATGATAGCCGGATTTGCAAAGTCTCTTATCAGGATCGGACTTGGATATGTCGATGAATGCTGCCTTGGTTATACATTCTATAACAGTGAACAGAGTGCTTTTAAGAGCGCAGCAGACGGCGTGGTTATTTACTTCCAGAACTGGAAGACACTTCTTAAGGATGCAGTCAAGATTTCTCTTGTTGTGATCCTTGGCACAGTAGTAGCAAGTATTGTACCTGTTTATGCTTTTGTGCTGCTGTTTAGAGCGCTTGGCTGGTTTACGGTTATAGGTTTTGTAGCAGGTGTTGTAGTCGGCTGTGTTGTCAGATATGCTTTTGTTGACAGCTACATCCTTGTAAGAATGATGAGCACATATATGCAGGTTGCACCAACAACTGAGATATCCTTTGACTTATATGGCAAGCTCAGCAAGCTTTCAGGCAAGTTCAAAGAGCTTTGCAAGCGCGCTGAAAGCGAGATCAGCAATTTGGGCAACGACAGCTACATGGCAGGTTGATGATCAAAAGAATCAGATGAATACAAAAAAGGAGTTTGCAGATTTGCAAACTCCTTTTTTAATGAGTCGAGGCGACAAGATTCGAACTTGCGGCCTCTGCGTCCCGAACGCAGCGCTCTACCAAACTGAGCCACGCCTCGATGAAATATGTCAACTTAGATATTATATGCAATTATCGATTCTTTAGCAAGTAAAAAGTTCATGGTTTGTTTATTTGAATAAATATTGTTACGGAATTACAATTATTATATGGAAAACGAATCTTTAAGAGACAGAACTTATCAGGAAATATATAATGGTGACTATCTGGATAACAGCCAGTATATGGTGGTGGCTGTTTCTCTTGGCGTGGTACATAGCCTGATGGAGATATTCTATATATGGGTTGGATGTACACCGATGATATTTATCAACATTATCAGTATTCTGATATATGTTGTAAGTGCCATGCTCATAGCTAAGGGGCGTCATCTGGTCACTGTATGGATCATGGAAAGTGAGATTTCCTGGCATGTGATTTTTGCCTGTATGTTCATGGGTCTTGCCTGTGGATATCATCTATGGCTCTTCGGAACTCTCTCCAGTGTCTTTCTTCCGTTTTTTATTCCAAATCTAAGTAAGAGACCCAAAAAGCAGATCGGCATATATTCACTTACGATAATTTTGGGGTTTGAGCTGCTGGTATATCTGGACAGACATGGCTTTTTACCTACACAGTTCAGAGCGGATGAGCAATTGGCATCTGTGCTGTATTACGTGAATGCAGCCTTGGGTTTTATATCCATAATGATCTATACAGCAATTTACAACCAGCGAATGACCATGAAGAACAAAGCGCTGCAATATGTGGCTGAGCACGACGCACTTACTGAGATTTATAACAGGTACAAGATACAGAACATTCTTGAGGCTGAGATCTCGCGGAAGGTAGAAGGTTTTGGAGGAAAACTGTCAATTGCCATTCTTGACGTGGATTTCTTTAAAAAGATAAATGACACCTATGGCCATCTGGCAGGAGACGCCGTCTTAAAAGAGATAACAGGCTGTTTTAGAAAGTATCAGGAAAATGGCCTTCTGTACGGAAGATGGGGTGGGGAAGAATTTCTTTTGATATCTCCCGAACTGATTTCCTACGATGAGTTCGGAAAAATGCTTGAGGAAATCAGGAAGTGCATTGAAAGCTGCGAGTTTACGGTGGGCGGACAGACAATAAAAGCCACAGCATCCATAGGTGCTGCGGCTTATGAAAGTGGTCTGGATCTGGATAAGTTTTTGCAGATAGCTGATGACAGGTTATATCGCGCCAAAGAAAGCGGAAGAAATAAAGTAATACTGGATTAGTGGCTTTTGTTCTTTTCAAGCTTTTCTCTAATGCTTCTGGCCAGGGCATTTTCTGCCGGGGTAGGCGCATTGTCTTTTCCTGCGCTGTACATAAGTCTGTAACATGTGCCAAAAATATCAGTGAGGTCACTTTGCATGTCGTCGGGAGCCAGTGGGACATAATCCGACAAATGGCCTCTGTCATAGATCTGAAGCCCGGAGCTTTTGACGAGGCTCTTTTTTATTTGCTCGACATCAAACAGCAGCTGCCTTGTGGGCGAGGCATACTTGTAGCGCAGATACTTAAGGAGCCTTGTGCCGGCTATCAGCAGAACTACAAGAAGAATTGCTGAAAGGATGAATGGCCACAGGACTTTAAGTGCCAGAAGTGAGTTTTGGGCAAAAGAGTCTTCAGGGGAGGGTTCGTTTTGCGGCTGAACATAAGCCTTTGGTACATCTTTTACAGGACTCTCTTCTGCTTTTTCCAAAAGAGCAGGAGCTTTGTGCCAGGAGCTGTCAGCCTGGGTATAATAGGCCGGAGTTGGCTCAAAGGGAATCCAGCCGGCGCCATTGATGTAGGCTTCTGGCCAGGCGTGGGCACATTTTGCATTTATCCGGTACTCATCATTTTTTTCAAAAGGAAAGGCATATCTATAGCCTGTTACGGCCCTTGCCGGGATGCCGGAGAGCCTTAGGAGCATCACCATGGATGATGTGAAATGGACACAGTAACCTTTGCCAGTATCAAAAAGAAATCTTTCGGAGATGTCAGCCATGCCTTTTGAGCTGCTCATATCTGAGCTTTCGTCATAGCCGCCCTCTGAGTCAGTGGTGTAGGCGTACTGTCTGAGAAAGCTTTCTATCTGCTTGCACTTGTCATAATCTGAGCTGCAGCCTGAAGTAATCTCATCGGCTAGAGAAAGGAGCCTGTTATCGGTACCGGTTATGTCCAGATACTCTTTTCTGATGTCGCTGCCAGTCTTTGCCTGCCCCGCGAGTGCTTTCTCATATTCATCAGCGGAGAGGACTTCACTAAGCTCAATATCCCACAGGTCTTTTGCGTAAGCACAGGCATCTTCGTAGTTAAGGGCTGATGCGCCCTTTCCGGATCTGAGAAGATGAGTAAGATAAGGACTTGCATAGTCTATGTCCAGATACTGTGCGCTTATGCGATAGCCTTTATTATGAAGTGATGTGCTGACGCCTCCTGTAATCTTCTGATCCCATCTTGTTAGCAGAAAAGCTGACCGGGGCGCGATTTCATCGTGGGTATCAAGGTAGACATATTCAATGTCTACAGCTGACGGCTGTGTGAATAAAGCTGCCGTATCTTTGTCTATGCCGTTCTGATTCAGAAATCCCAGAAAACTTACAAACTGCGTGGTATCTGAGCCGATACCACCGGATAGATACAGTGTTTTGCGCACGTTTTCAAATTCACCTGTTTCTTCATCCTGATATGTGCGATAGGGCATTTCGTCAGTCTCAAGAATGATCTGCAGCCTGTCGGAGCGCTCGATCTTTCCACCGTTTGCGGATAAAGAACTGTAGCCTGTGGAGTAGGTGCTTCCAAAAGCAGAAGAGAAGTAATAGGAAGTATTGTCAGCAGCAGTCTCTATGCCCTCAGCAATTTTCTGTCCTAGGCGAACTGCAAAAGACCAGTCAATGGGAGTTTTCTTCATGGAAATGAGCGATGCAAGGATCCCGACACACAGGAAGAAATGTATCGGGAAAAGAGATCTCTCTTTTGGAAAAAGAACGGCCTGTCCTGAATACAGAGTAAGGATCACAAGGCTTATGCAAAAGAGCTTTTCGGATAGGAAATGATTGCTAAAGGCATCTTCAGAAAAGAACAGATATAAAGCGGCGATATCAAGGAGCAGGATCACAGTGATAAGAAGCTGCCATTTTCTCAATATGGGAGAAAGACACAGCCTTAGAAGAACAGCCATAATAATTGCGGATTGAAGAACTAAAAGCACATTAAAGCGCCGCAACATAAACGCAAGGACCAGGGAAGGAATTATCGAAAAGACAATGGAAACAGCCCCTGATACAAAGCGGCTGAAGATGTTCTCTAAAATGCAGCACATAAGGAATATCCCCGTAACCAGAAATGGGAAAAGAGATATCAGGGCATGGTCTGCATCCTCGTTATAGAGCAGATATATCTCGGAAAAAAGCGCAGCAAAAGAAAAGGCAAGAAGATGGCCTGCCACCTCATTCGAGAATATTGATGAAATGCTCGCCCTCTCCAGGGGCTTCGTTAATGATGATCCATGTTTGTCTTTCATCGCTCATTTTCCTGTGCTTTAAGATCAGATCCTGCAGCTGTTTATAATCTGAATCCGTAGAGTAAAAGAGTCTGTCGGAGACGCTTCCGTAAAACTCTGTAAAGCTTCTGTTTGAATCAATTATTTCCTCCCGGATCGTACCGGCAGGGTAGATGATGGTCAGGGGGATTCCCTGATCGGTGAAGTGCTTGGCTGAAGAGACCACAAACTCCAGGAAGAAATCGCGTGCTCTTAAAAACTCTGTATCCCTGTCTCTTTCAGGGATGTTCCGCGCGTTCATGATGATGGATACGGATCTCTTTTCCATTTTGTCCGGAATTCTGACCATCAGCTCGGATTCTTTGGCGTATACCTTCCAGTTGATGCTTGCCATGCTGTCGCCTTTTTGATAGGGGCGCATATCATTTCCGGGAGTATCTTCAAAGAGGCTGTAGCTCTTTTGCCCGGTGCTGTTTATGAGGTTTTCAAAGTCAAGAGACTTGCCGGCGATATCCGTGATCCTGGGATTTACGATGGCTCTGAAAGAATAAGGGACCTTCAGTGTGATGGTGAAAATGTGGAAAGGATCGCTAAAAGAGACGTTCTCAATTCCCACATCGTATGCTCCCGCAAAAAGACAGTTGATACCGGACAAAAGCTCTTTTCCCTCGTGTACATCAAGAGATATGCGGGTTTCAGATGGAATCTCATACAGAGTGCAGCGGTCTGTGTATATGCCAAGGGCCATATTGTGTATGGGAAGGAGTCCGGCGTTTTCAAAATAAGCCCGGTATTTGTGGACTTCACCCTTTGTGAGCTTGTGAACTTCTATCTCCTGATAGATCATCAGAAACTTAAAGCTTATCAGGATGTATATTATGGAAACGGGGATATGTAAAAGCAGCACAAATAGCGGTGCGAAAGCTACCGGTCCGCCGTAGAAGCTCGCAAAAACGGTGACGGCAGCCAGCGCTGCAAGATAGATCAGTAGGTTTGGTTTTGCGAAAGTAATTTTCATTGCACTTTGACTTTTTTCAGAATGTCTTTTAACAGATCGGTGCCTGTGATGCGGCTGAGTCTTGCCTCGCCGGTGAGTATCAGTCTGTGGGGAAGGGTGAGTTCCGCAGCACATGCGATGTCTTCGGGAATGCAGTAGTCCCTGTCTGCGAGATAGGCGATGGCCTGGGAGCAGCGGATCATGGATAAAAGAGCTCTCGGCGAAGCCCCTACTGAAATCTCGGACTTGCAGCGTGTGGCATCTACAATGTCAGAGGCGTAGGACAGGAGATTATTGTGGACAGAGATCTTGGAAACTTCTTCCTTCATGTCGCAGATGTCTTTTCCGGTGAGAACGGCGTCGGTCTCTGAGTGGAGATCACCGTCGAGAAATCTTTTTGCCATTTCTTTGGAAGCTTTTGCCTCCGGGTATCCTACGGAGAGCTTCATCATGAAACGGTCAAGCTGAGATTCCGGAAGGGGATAAGTGCCGGCCATCTCTGCGGGATTCTGGGTTCCAATGACCATGAATGGCTCTGGGACAGGGTAGGAGGTTCCGTCTATGGTAAGCTTGTGCTCCTCCATTACCTCAAGAAGTGCAGACTGAGTCTTGGGCGATGTGCGGTTTAACTCATCTGCCAGAACAATGTTGTTAAGAACCGGTCCCGGCATAACCTGAAACGCCCCTGTATCTTTGTTGTATATGGAAATGCCTGTGATGTCAGATGGCATGGTGTCAGGCGTACACTGGATCCTTGAAAAAGACAGTGAGAGTGAGTCTGCAAGGGCCTTGGCAAGACTGGTCTTACCGACTCCGGGAACATCTTCCAACAGGACATGTCCCCCGGCCAAAAGGGCGGTTATGATCTTGTCGATCACGTCTCCCTTTCCGACAATTCTCTGCTCGATGTTTCCCTTTAGTTTCGCAATTCTGTCGTTCATCATTATGTCCCCCGCGAAAATATACCTTTTTAATCATTATAGAATGTATGGGGAGGAAATGATACAAAAAAAGGACATCCAATCGGATGTCCTTCTAAAGAGCGATAGACGGGGCTCGAACCCGCGGTCTCGACCTTGGCAAGGTCGCGCGTTACCAACTACGCCACTATCGCATTTCGCTGTTACAATAATAAATGTGACAACGAATTGATTTTAGAATAATATTGTTGTATTGTCAACATATATTTCAAAACAAATCAGATTTGATCGGAGAAATGATGAACGCAAAGGTAATACTAAAAAAAGGTCAGGGTAGAGAATTCAAGTCAGGCGGACTTTGGATCTATGATAATGAGATTGACAGAGTTGAGGGAAGCTATGAGAATGGCGACATTGTCGAGCTTCACGATTTTGATGACTTCTTTTTGGGATACGGTTTTATAAATGAGAATTCCAAGATCAGGGTTCGCATGATGTCCAGAAAGAAGGAGAACCCCGTTACGGATGAGCTTATTGAGACGAGGGTTCGCAATGCCTGGGAATACAGGAAGGCTGTAATGGCTGATTACATGGCAGAATATCTCAATAGAGATGATGCGCTTACCGGGCTTTCATGCAGACTTATATTCGGAGAAGCTGATTTCCTGCCGGGGATTACAATAGATAAGTTCTCAGATGTGCTTGTTATAGAATCTCTTGCGCTGGGAACTGACAGAATGAAGGATAAGATACTTGATGCATGTAAAAAAGTACTTGCAGAGGATGGCGTTAAGGTGCGCGGAATCTATGAGAGAAGTGACGCCAAGGTTCGTGAACTTGAAGGCCTTGCGAGAACAAAGGGCTTTATCGGAGAGTCTTTTGACACCAAGGTTCTTATAGAAGAGAACGGCGTAAAGTATTATGTGGATGTGGAGAACGGTCAGAAGACAGGATTTTTCCTTGACCAGAAGTTTAACAGACAGTCCATCAGAGGTCTGTGCAAGGGCAAAAAGGTTCTGGACTGCTTCACGCATACAGGTTCATTTGCACTTAATGCAGCAGCAGCCGGTGCTGCTTCGGTTTTGGGCGTAGATGCTTCAGACCTTGGCTGTGAGCAGGCCAGAGAAAATGCTGCCCTTAACGGCCTCGAGAATATCGCAAGCTTTCAGTGCGCCGATGTATTTGAGCTTCTTCCTGACCTTGAGAGAAAGGGTGAGAAGTTTGATGTTGTTATCCTTGATCCTCCGGCATTTACCAAGTCCAGAGCATCCATCAAGAAAGCTGCTACAGGCTACAAAGAGATAAACCTTCGTGGAATGCGTCTTGTCAAGAACGGCGGATACCTGGCAACCTGCTCTTGCTCTCATTTCATGGATGAAGAGCTCTTTCTTAAGACTATTGCAGACGCTGCAAGAGACGCTCACAAGCGCCTTCGCCAGGTTGAATTCAGACAGCAGGCAGCAGACCATCCTATCCTCTGGGGCGGAGCTGCTTCATACTATTTGAAATTCGTCATCTTCCAGGTATGCGATGAAATGTAAAACAAAGCCCTCAGATCATTGTGATCCGGGGGCTTTAACTATCTGTTATTTGAAGCAGTGTATAAAAGTAGTGTCACTATCCACTATTATCACACCATCTTTTTCTATAAGTCTGTCAAAACACTCGATCATCTTGTCCTTTACAGAAGCAAGATATTTGCTTGCGCCGGGATACCTTCTTTCAACTCTCTCAAATAATAGTTCGGAGTCGTCATAGGATATTGGAGCAAGAAGCCGTACCTTCTCCACCTTGGAGAAGCATCCTGAAATTTCAGCTATCAGCGCATCCTCCCTTTCGGTAAGCTCTTTTCTTCTTTTTACCGGAGTAGATTTATCAAATCCATTTTCAGAAAAAAACCTTTCCCAATAGTCATGTTCTCTACTGGTTCCTACATAGGTATATGAAAGCATTCCTCCATCCTTTAGAGCTTTAGAAGCCTTATCAATGATCCTGCCGGGTTCTTCAAAATAGGAAAGCAGGTAGTGCGCAATAATTCTATCATATTTCTTTTTATAGATATTATCCCAGGTCTGTTCCTCTTCAAGATTCTCAAATATTACCTTGATATCTGAACCTTTCGGAAGAGTGTCTTTTTGTTCCTTGAGATAATCTGCAAGATCATCTGCCCAGCTATCGTGTATGTCTATGCCGTCCACAACGAATTTCTCAGGAATCCGGTCCCAGTTCTCGCGCCACAAAAGTCCGTAGCTGCAGCCAAGATCAAGAACATCTTCTCCTTCATTAAAGTCCAGTGAGTCAAATATCTTTACATACCACTCTATACCGTCAGCCGCATGGTTTGCTGCGTACCATCTTCTTTCGTCCTGACCCTGGGCCATTTCCATCTTACGGATGACATCAGCCACGTTGTCCCAATCCGGATCTTCTTTTAGTCTTGCTAGCGCCACCTTTATGCATTCAGCAGACTTCTGCATCTCGTAGATTTTCTTTTCCATGAGTGCCAGCTGTTTTTTGAGGGTTTCTTCTATTGTTTCCTGACTGTCATCTTCAAGGTTACTCTTGATCTCCTCCAGGCTGAATCCCACATGCTTCAGCGCTATGATCTTTTCAAGGATCATTAAGGAACTCTTGTCGTACAGCTTATAATTCCCTTCAGAGTAACCTACAGGTCTCAAAAGACCTTTTTCATCATATATTCTGAGCGCCTTCTGGGATACACCTGCCTTCCTGGCGATCTCTCCCGATGTCATAACTTCCTTCATGCATGTGCCTCCCTTTTACTGCCGGTATCTATTATTAGTATGAGTTCCCCAATATTCATTCGCTTTCTCATCCTTTCTGAAGTCAACACTATGTTCTGTACCTGATGATCATCTTTAAGTAAAGGATAAAGCGTGCCCCAAGGGCGAAGTCAACAACAAAAAATATTATATTTTTTAAAAAATCTGTTGACAACCCACTTAAAATAATATAATATTTACTTTGCTGTCGCGAAAGCGACTTTACATATATGCGATAGTGGCGTAGTTGGTAACGCGCGACCTTGCCAAGGTCGAGACCGCGGGTTCGAGCCCCGTCTATCGCTCTAAGAAAAGGACATCCGATCGGATGTCCTTTTTTTTGCCTTATGTGGTGAGTCAAACTGAAACGTCCCCGGTGACTCAAAATGGTCCCATGACTCCGTCCCCGGGGGTCATTTTTTGCGGCAGATGTAGAGAAGGTGGTTGGTGTGGCCGAGGAGTTCGCGTTTTTCTGAGAAGGCGAGATACCAGTCGGCGAGCTTTTTGAAATCTTCCTCCGACACCTTAAAGTCTGCTCTGTGTTCGATGGGCTCTAAGAGGCCGTCAACACCGGTGGTGGTGA
Source organism: Butyrivibrio sp. XPD2006 (assembly GCF_000420865.1). Classification (GTDB taxonomy): domain Bacteria; phylum Bacillota; class Clostridia; order Lachnospirales; family Lachnospiraceae; genus Butyrivibrio. Next base: position 163,739 of record NZ_ATVT01000004.1, on the reverse strand, counting down.
TCCATGTCACAGGCTTATCCTTGAACAGGTCTTCGAATTCGGTTATATCGTATCCGGTAAAGAGCTGCTCCTTGAAGTGCCTTATCCTGTAATCTTCTGTAAAGTTCTCTTCCTGTCCTTCTCCCCAGTTACCATAGAAATAGTTTGCGTACATGATAGCGAAGACTGAGATGAATGCGAACAGTATAACGCCGTCCTTTTTGGTGACTCTTATGGCTTCATCAATAGCCTTATTTACTTCCTCCGCATCATACAGGTGATACATAGGCCCGAACACAAGGGTTACGTCAAAAGACTCGTCGGCAAAAGCATCAAGTCTTGTGGCATCTCCCTGATATGCTTTCAAATTATCTGTATCTTTACTTCGTTCCTTTAGTATAGATAGATTTTTATCTACCAGCTCAACGGCTGTCACGTCAATTCCTTCTTTTGCCAGAGCGATGGAGTATCTTCCTGTACCTGCGCCGATTTCTAAAACCTTTGAACCTTTCCTTGCATATCTGTGGATATAGTTCATGGTGGTTTCGAACTCAAGTCTTCCGTGCACTGATCTTTCAAGACGTGTATCCTCATCATACTGGGTGTAGAACTTTCCTATGATTTCTTCTCTGGATTCACCGTCTGTAATAGCGTTTATTCTGGTGAAATACTCGGTTTCATTCTCATGATGAATATATGCGCCGTTCTTTTGCTGAACACGAAGGCTTGCGGGGTTATCCTTGTTTACTGATAAATATGCTTCATGTATACCGATCTGTCTTGCTTTTTCAAGTGTGAGCGCAAGGCCTTTTGTGGCGTAGCCCTTTCCGCGGTATTTCTCGGAAATGCAGTAGCCTATATGACCGGGACCTTCTCTTAAAAAATCGTTCAGGTAGTGTCGAAGGTTAAATACTCCCACATAGGTATCTCCATCAGCAAGCACATATGTTGTGTCAGCCACAAATCCCTTCGGAAGCTCCTTTCCCAAAGACCAGTTGCGCTTCATCTCTATCCAGGCGAGGAACTGATCATAATTATAGCCATACACATTGTTCATATATCCGTTGTCGTTTTCGGGAAAAGACATATAAAGCTCGTAGGTTTTTTGGTAATCTGAATCCTGTACTCTTATTAGTTCCATATTTTCTCCTCCTGATCATAATATAAAAAAACCTCATCAAACCCTTATAGTCTGATGAGGTCTTTATCAATGGATCATATATATATTCGTTAATTGAATATACATCTTCGCTTATCCTCATCAAACTCAGCATTATTAGACCCCTGATTATTATTCACGGGTTTATTGGATGGTGTTATTGAGTTGATGAGTAATGTGTCTAACATATTCGTTCTCTTTCAGAAAATTATTTAAAAGCTAGTATAATTGACAGACTCTTTTGTGTCAACAGGGGAGAATCTGAGATTTTGTTTCAACTGGAAACTGATTAACGAAATACGGTTTCGGATTTCACAGTTTTTTCATAATTTCGCCATGAAAACGCTTACGTTTTTTTAAAAGAAGCTCTACAATGCAAGTCGTGTGATGTGAAAGGAGCAAGTTATGAAAAACTTAGTCAATCGCTTAATTACATTTGTACTGGCAATCGCGTTGATAGTCGGTACGGTTGATGTAAATACTGTAGGAGTACAGGCTGCAGGAGCAACCCAGAGTGGCGTGTCAATGAACGTCAAGTGGGATTACAGCAATAATACTACAGTTGGAAAAAGTGAAAAGAATTACGATAACCTGGTTGTTGCCAGATGGGACCAAAGTGACAGTAGATGGTCTAACGAAGTATATCTGGAAAAACAAAATCAGGAATATATCTTTGATCTTCAAAAGGAATATTGGGGATATCAGGTAGACAGTGTGACAATCAAGCTTAACAGGCAGGATAATCTGATTGCAGTTAAGCTCCACAATGATCTCACACTTAGTGATAAAACCGATAAGTGGACATATTATGATCTGGCTGCAAATAGCAATGGCGAAATAGTCATTAAGCCTAAATTCAGCGGAAGATTCAATCACATCGGAATCATGTCTCAGTCCGCAGGTAATACAATCGGAATTGACTATGTTAAAGTAACTATGAAGGGTGAAAGTAAGGAGGAGGCGCATCAGGTAGACAATCCCCAAACAATTCAGCTTTCAAAGAATCAACTGAATTTCGTCAACAGAATACCGAATGTTGATGGTAGGGATAGCTATAGTAATGGTCAGCTTAAGTTCCAGAGAGACTATCAGGACACATATATTGAGTTGGATCAGCGAATTGATCTTAGTAAACTTATCAGCATAAACGTTAATGTATCAAATGTGAGCAAGAATCTTCTTCTTGCATATAAGCTCTACGATGAAAACTGGAATGAACTTTTTGTTCAGTATGATAGTACCGGAAACGGCACTTACAGCGTTAAGACAAATGGAGGAATAGCCAAATATTTTGGTGTAATGTCTAACATAGACGATTATGCTACGAATTACTATAGGGACAATTCTTTTGACAGTGATGACTACAAATACGCAACAATAAATAGCGTCACATTTACTATGGCTGATGAGGAGACTGTAAATCCGACAATCGATCCTCAGCCGGCAATAGATAAAGCAAATGCTGTAATCAGAGAGTTGTATACAGCAAATCAGAACGCAAATTATTGGAAGAATCAAGTCAATAAAACCCCATCAGCTGAGAATGTTAAAAAGGCTATGGAGGCAGCCGGGGCTGTAGATGCTGCTATAGAAAAGGCAAAAGTGGCAGCAGCCGAAGTTGCGGATATTTACCTTGGCACACAGAATCAGAATGCTTTAAGTGCATACCAGCAGTTAGAGAGCATGGTAAATACGGCAAATAAGTCGGGAGAAGGCGCAAAACAGGCAGCAAAATCAGCAGTAGAGAAGCTGAAAAATGAAGCAGATAAAAGTTTTCCAGGACTACAGTCTGCTTATGGAACTGCAAATGCTGCAAAAACAAAAGCTGAAAATGCAACAACTGCAGTAATGGGTCAGGCAACAAAGGCAAATATAGACAGTGCGAATAGCAGCGCAACAGATGCACAAAATGCAGTAACTGAATTAACTAATGCAGCAAATAAATATATAAATGCAGCTAATGAATATATAATAGCCAAGCAATATCTTGGAGAGAGTGATAATGCGTATACAAATGGTGTGTTACAATATAGAGACATTGCGGTACAGGCAATCGAAGATACTCAGAAAGCCGCGAATGATGCAAGAAATGCTGCAAACAATGCACAGGGCAAATTAAATGATGCAGCAAAAACAGCAGTAACAAAAGCAGCTCAGCTGGCAGATAAGGCAAAGACAGCAGCAGGTCTGGCAACTGATGCAGCAAAAGTATTAGAAGATGAAACTAAGATAACAGCAACCGCAATAGGTGAAACCAGAGTCAAGGTCGGTGAAGCAGCAACTGCAGTACAGGCAGCTGAAAAAGCAATAGAAGATGCTGAGAACGCACTGGCACTCAGTAATGCCAAAGACAAAAAAACTACAGAAGAAACACTTAAAAACGCTAAGCAAAAAGTTCAAGATGCAAAACAGGCAATAAAAGATGCAGGTGTTGCAGCTGATGCGGCTCAGGCAAAGCTTGATGAGAAGATCAAGAATGCAAAGGCCGGAGTTGAGAAAGCAACACTCGAAGCAAAAAATGCTGCAGAAACAGCAAAAGTAGCAGCAGAGTCAGCCAATAACAGAGCAGAGCGCGTTGATAAGTCTTCACCTGAGACAATAACTGCAGCCATTGCTGCTGCAGAAGCAGCAGAGCTTGCAAGAGATGCCGCAATAAAGGCAGCTGATGCTGTCAAAAATGCAGCTGCTGATCCAAATGTAACCGAGGAAGAAAAGACAGCTGCAAAAACAGCAGAAAGCGATGCAAGAAAATATGCTGAGGAAGCAGATGAAGCAGCAAAAGCAGCAAGAGAGGCAGCAAAGGCTGCTCAGGATGAGCTTGATGAAGATGCCAAAAACAAAGCAATAAAGGCAACGCAGACAGCAACAACCGCAGCCGGAGATGCAGAAGGCGCAGCTAAAGCAGCAAAAGATGCAGCAGATAAGGCAAACGAAACAGGTAAGAAAGAGGATGCGGACAAGGCTGAACTGGCTGCAAGGACAGCAAGAGAGGCAGCAAATACAGCAAGAGAAGCATCAGAAGCAGCAACAGCAGCTGCTGAGGCAGTAAACAAAGAAAAATATCCTGATGTAGAATCCGATGCAAGAGCAGCAGCTGGCGAAGCATCTACACAAGCCAGTGAAGCTGACAAACAGGCAGGATACGCAGAGGGAATTGTAGAGAAAATCCGTGAAAAAATAGCTAAGGACGCAGAAGAGGCAGCTAGAAAAGCTATTTCAGACATTGAGGAAGTACTCGGAAGAGCAGATACTGCAATCAATGAGGCTGATGACGCAATCAGTAAAGCTAAAGAGCTCGAAGAAGCTCTTAAGAATCCTACAGAGAAAACAATAGAAGATGCAAAGAAAGCAGCAGAAAACGCTGTCCAAAAAGCAGCAAATGCATCTAATCTCATAGCTGAAGTATCAGGTAAGGCAAATGATGCAAGAAAAGCAGCTGAAGCAACAGATAACAGTGAGTTAAAGTCTCAAGCAAATGCAAAAGCGGATGAAGCAGATGGCGTAGCAGGTACACTTGAAGAAAAATCAAGAGATGCCGGATTAGCTGCGAAGGCTCTGAGCGAAGCATGGCAGAAAGCTCAGACAAAGCTTGATAGTGAAAAGACTGTAAAAGATGCAACAGAAGCAGCAAATTCTGCGAAAGACACCGCAAAAAATAAAGCAGATGATGCCGGTAGTGCAACCACAACAGCGTCAACTGCAGCAGCTACAGCAAGAACAGAAGAGACACAAGCCGCAGCAGATGCTGCAGAAACAGCAGCAAGAGATGCATGGACAGCTGCAGGTATTGCCAGGTCAGCGGCAACTACAGCAGATAAGAAAGCGGATGATGCAGAAGCCGCAGCTACAGCAGCAGAGGGTATCGCTGATCCGGAGATTATAAGATTGGCCAATGAAGCAGCCGCACAGGCTCGTCAAGAAGCTGAAAATGCCAGAGCAAAGGCCGATGAAGCAGATGCAGCAGCTCAGAAAGCAGAAAAGGCAGCAAAAGAAGTAAGAGCGGCAATTAAGGCAAAAGAGGATGCAGCTTTAGATGCAGCTCAGAAAGCAGAAAAGGCAGCAGACGCAGCAAAACGGGCAGCAGACGCAGCAGATGCAGCAAAAAAGGAAGTAAAAGATCATCCTTCCAAGGAAACAATAGATGCAGCAAGAGGAGCAGCACAGGATGCAAGAGAAGCGGCAAGTGCAGCGAAGACAGCAGCCGAAGGAACTGATGATGAGGATTCAAAGAGCGCAGCAACAAATTGGGCTCAAAAAGCAATAGAAGCAGCAGACGCAGCAGATGCGGCAGCTGATAAAGCTGAGGAAGATTTAACCAAAGCGGAGAAAGCTAAAAAAAGAGCTGAGGATGCAGCAGCAGACGCAGCAGAAGAAATAAGAAAGATAGAGAATGTAATTGCGGATCTTTCAGATCCTGAAAAGACTGAAGATGCACTTAAAGGCGTTCAGGCACTTGTTGATGAAGCAACCGGAATCAAAGAAGAAGCAGAGCAAGCAGCAGTCGGAACAGATGATGCTACAGCTAAAGGCAATGCAGAGCAGGCAGCATCAGATCTTTCCACGGCAATAAGTGACCTTGAGGGTGCAGCAGCACAAGCACAGAAAGCTATTGATGATGCAAAAGCCGCAGCAGAAGCTGAAGCTGAAGCGGCAGCCGCAGCAGCAGAGCAGGCAAAACAGGAAGCAATTACAGCAGCAGATGCAGCAGCAGACGCAGCAGTATCCGCAGATATCAAGGATAAAGAAGGAAAGATAAGCGAAGCAAATACAGCTGTAGACCATGCAAAAGACCTTGGAGCTACAGATGCAGAGCTTAGTGAAGTACTTGAAAAGATAGCTCAGGCCCAGAAAGAGCTTGATGATGCAAAAGCCGCAGCAGAAGCTGAAGCAGAAGCGGCAGCCGCAGCAGAGCAGGCAAAGCAGGAAGCAATCGCAGCAGCAGATGCAGCAGCAGACGCAGCAGTATCCGCAGATATCAAGGATAAAGAAGGAAAGATAAGCGAAGCAAATGCAGCGGTAGAGAAGGCAAAAGATCTTGGAGCAACAGATGAAGATCTTAGCGAAGTGCTTGAAAAGATAGCTCAGGCCCAGAAAGAGCTTGATGATGCAAAAGCCGCAGCAGAAGCTGAAGCAGAAGCGGCAGCCGCAGCAGAGCAGGCAAGACAGGAAGCAATTAACAGGGCTAACGACGCAGCAGAAGCAGCATATGCCGAAATAGGCAAAATAAATGGTGTAATCGCAGATCTTACCGATTCTGCAAAGGCAGAAGAAGCCCTTAAAGGTGTTCAGGGACTTATCGATGAAGCAAATGGAATAGTGAAAGAGGCAACAGAAGCAGCAGCCGGAACAGACGATGCTACAGCCAAAGACAATGCAAACAATGCAGCATCAGCCCTTTCCGGAGCAATAAAAGACCTTGTAGATGCAGCCAACGCAGCACAGCAGGCAATAACAGATAAGAAAAATGCAGATACAGCCGCAGCAGAAGCAGCAAATGCAGCGAATCAAGCTAGGCAGGAAGCAATAGACAGGGCAAACAATGCAGCAAAAACAGCAAGTGATGAGATCGGAAAAATAAACGATGTAATTGGTAAGCTTTCAGATCTCGAAACAGCAGAAGAAGCCCTTAAAGGTGTTCAAGGCCTTGTTGATGAAGCAAATGGAATAGTGAAAGAGGCAAAAGAGGCAGCAGCCGGAACAGACGATGCTACAGCCAAAGACAATGCAAACAATGCAGCATCAGCACTTTCTGGTGCAATACAGGAGCTTGTAAATGCAGCCAACGATGCTAAAAAAGCATTAAGGGATGCTGAAGACGGTGCATTAAATAAAAATCTTGAGGATGCAAAAAAGGCTTTAGAGGATGCTCAGAATGCGCTTAATACCGCTAAAGATGAAAAGGCAGCAGCAGATAAGGCAGTTCAGGAAGCAGCAGCTGCAGTAAACGACGCTTCGGATGCTGAGGCGGAAGCTGAGGCAGAAGCTATCAGAAAAGCCGATGCAGAAGAAGCAGCAAGAAAAGCTTTAGAAGCAGCCAAGAAAGCCTTAGAAGATGCAAAGAAAGCTTTAGATGATGCACAGGAAGCACTTAAAGAGGCTGAAGCTAAATTGGCAGAGAGAGCAGCAAGAGAAGGAGCTGAAGGCTCAGGAGAATCCGGAGAAGGAACCGGCGAGGAAACGGGTGAGGAATCCGGAGAAAACACAAACAATGAAGACCCTGCAGCTGCTGAAGAGTTAGAAGCTATAGCAAGTGAAGTTAACAGGATCTCAGAGGATGTAAACAAACTTGCAGAAGAAGTTGACAGATTATCCGGAGAAGTAGATCAGGCAGAGAGAGATCTTGAGAAGGCAGCAGCAGATAGAGCAGCAGCAGAAGCAGCACTTGAGGCTGCCAGGGATAAGAAGAATGAGGCAGAGGCTATCAGAGATAAAGCAGAGGAGATAGCGGCAGGTAAGGCAGAGGATGAAAAAGCTGCTCAGGATGCAGTAGATCAGGCAGTAGCTGATGTTGAAGCAGTTGAGCAGGCAACTAAGGATGCTCAGAATAAACCTGCACCTCAAGATATCAAGAACAATCCTGTATCTGCAGATGTTCAGAATAAACCTGCCGATAAAGATAACAACAAGAATACTGTAACTTTGACTACAGGAAATGACAACAGCACAGGCTCAAGCACTAATGCAGGAGGCAGTGGAAGCGGAAGAACATATACTTACAGCAGTCCTTCCTATTCATATTCTTCAGGATCCGGCTACAGACCTTCAGGAGCAGTTACAAGCAAGGCAGCTACACCTGAAAACAATGCAGCTACAGGAGCTACTGCATCTACAACTACAACTACAGCAAAGCCTGCTAGGAAGAGCAGTACAGTAAGAAAGACCACTAAGAGTGTGACATCAACAACCATTGATGAGGCAAGTGTACCAACAAAGTCAGGCATGGGCAACACTAATACAGATGCTTCAAAAGTAAGCAGCGATTTTGTTCTTGACAAAGATGACAAATATCAGAATCGTATGGATCCTGCTTCAGATGTAATGTTAACTTCATCTATTGAAGGCTCAAGTATCGGAAGTTCCATGATACCTATGAAGGCTCCTAACAAGCTTATGGTACTCGGTATCGTATTATTTGGATTCTTCTCAATGGTATTGGCAACTATTCTTAAATTCTTTGTTTTCGCACCTGTAAAGAAAAGAAAGGACGAAGAGGAAGATAAGAAGAACGCATAATAAAATGATTGTGCACAAGGTAAATTGATGTTAGGATAATGGGTGTGATTTTGGGAAACTAAAGTCACATCCATTTTCATTTGGAGGATATTTAGATGACTGATTACAAATTGCTTGCAGCTCAAATCAGATCACTTGCTGAGGATGAGCCGCATTTTATTCCGGTTATGTCCAACGCTTCAGCGCTTCTGTTTGAAAACATGGAAGATCTGAACTGGGCAGGATTTTATATCATGAACAAGGGCTCTCTTATGCTCGGCCCTTTCCAGGGCAAGGTTGCCTGCATAAGGATAGAGCTTGGCAAGGGTGTATGCGGAACGGCAGCAGCATCCGATGAGACTCAGCTGGTAAAAGATGTTCATCAGTTCCCGGGGCATATTGCCTGCGACAGCGCATCAAATTCTGAGATTGTTGTGCCGATTCACTGTGGTGGAAAGGTAGTCGCTGTGCTTGATATCGACAGTCCGAGCCTTGGCCGGTTTGATGAGGCCGACAGGGAAGGCCTTGAGCAGTTCGTAAAGGCGTTGGAAGAGACAGCAGATTTTACTCAGTTAAGTTAATAAGGAGAGATCATCATGGCACAGATCATTTCTTTTTCAAGTGATTATACAAGAAACGCTCATCCTGCAATTCTAAAGAGGCTCCTGGATATGGGCATGGAGCAGAACGTGGGATACGGCAGCGATGATATATGCAGGAGCGCTGCGGATAAAATAAAGAAAGCCTGTGAATGCCCGGAGGCAGAAGTTTTTTTCCTGGTGGGCGGAACACAGACCAACCAGACCGTTATAGATATGCTTCTTAAGCCATACGAGGGAGTTGTGGCGGCTCAGACAGGACACGTTGCAGCTCATGAAGCCGGAGCAATCGAGTTTTCAGGACATAAAGTACTTCCTCTTCCTGCAGAAGGAGAAGAGACCAATACGGATAAATACGGATCAAACATAGGCAAGATTTCCGCAAAAGAGTTAAAGGATTATGTAAGCAACTTTTTTGCAGATGATAACCACGAGCACATGGTATTTCCGGGAGCAGTATACATCTCTCACCCCACTGAGTACGGAACTCTTTACACCCAAAAAGAGCTTGAGGACATTTCTGCAGTCTGCAGGGAGTTTAACCTTCCGCTTTTTCTGGACGGAGCAAGGCTCGGATACGGTCTTATGAGTAAAAGAACTGATGTCACCCTAAAGGACATTGCGGAGCTGACAGATGTCTTTTACATAGGCGGAACCAAGGTGGGAGCCATGTTTGGAGAGGCTGTTGTTTTTACAAAGGGTGGAAAGCCTGCTCACCACATACCGATCATCAAGCAACACGGAGCTCTTCTTGCCAAAGGATGGCTCCTTGGCGTTCAGTTCGACACTCTTTTTACAGACAATCTTTACCTGGACATAAGCAGAAACGCAATAGATATGGCAGAACTGCTCAAGGAGAGATTACAGGAAAAGAACTATGAGTTTTTCCTGGACTCACCGACAAACCAGCAGTTCATCATCATCAGTGATGATAAACTCGCTGAACTTGAAAAAAACGTCGGCTACAGTTTCTGGGAGAAGTATGATGATACCCATACAGTCATCAGACTTGCCACAGACTGGGCTACAACCAGGGAAAATATTGACACATTGATGAAGTGTCTGTAAAAGTTTATCAATAACTCAGGGCATTCGCAGAGTTGCGGATGCCCTATTTTTATGGGTTTCCGCTTTGTCTGTTAGGCGCGTTGAAGTAGATTCGATTTAAAGTGCTAAAGTTTTTGTTGACATATACTGCTGCGAGACCTTACTATGGTTAATATACATCAATTGTATACATGTATAAGCATTAATTTCACTAGGAGGACATACGTATGAAGAAAAAGTTTTTGTCAGTCATGCTCGCTTCAGTAATGGCCATGAGCATGATCGGATGCGGAAGCTCAGCTGTCAGCGGTGTTTCAGAACAGGCACCTGCACAGACTGAAAGCACAGATTCTGCACAGCCCGCAGACACAACAGCAACAGATGTTGCAGCAGAGCCTGCAGGAGAGGGTTCAGGAGAGGACCTCAATGTAATGCTTGAGACACCTGTTGAGTCACTTGACCCACAGCAGGCAACAGACGGAACATCATTTGAAGTGATTGCCGATTACACAGACGGCCTTATGCAGATGGATGCAGACGGACAGGCAGTTAATGCCATAGCAGAGAGCTACGACATTTCTGATGACGGACTTACATATACTTTCCATCTCCGCGCTGATGCTAACTGGAGCAACGGCGAGCCTGTAACAGCAAACGACTTTGTATTTGCATGGCAGAGAGCAGTTGATCCTGAGATCGCTTCAGAGTATTCTTACATGCTCAGTGATATCGGCCAGATCGTAAATGCTCAGGAGATCATTGACGGAACTAAGGATAAGTCAGAGCTCGGCGTAACAGCTGTTGATGACAAGACTCTTGAGGTTAAGCTCAATGTTCCTGTCAGCTATTTCCTCAGCCTTATGTATTTCCCGACATTCTATCCTGTAAACCAGGCTTTCTATGAGAGCGTTGGAGATACATTTGCAACAAGTCCCGAGACAACACTTTCAAACGGTGCATTTGTACTTGATGATTATCAGCCTGCAGCAACAGCAATCCACCTCACCAAGAATGCTGATTACTACAACGCAGACAGCGTTAAGCTTGCAGGACTTAACTATCAGGTTATCCAGGATTCACAGCAGGCTCTTATGAGCTACCAGAACGGTGATCTTGATACAACTCTTGTAAACGGTGAGCAGGTAGACCAGGTTAAGGACGATCCTGCATTTGCAGCAATCGGTGCCGGTTACCTCTGGTACATCAGTCCTAATATCAAGGAAGTAAAAGAGCTTGATAACCTCAATATCCGTCTCGCTATTACAATGGCTCTTAACCGTGAGGCCATCACAACAGACGTACTTAAGGATGGTTCAGCTCCTACATTCACAGCAGTTCCTATGGACTTTGCAGCAGGTCCTGACGGATCCGATTTCTCAGAGGATCAGACAAGATTCCAGGATGTATGCAGATATGATGCAGCAGCAGCTGCTGATTACTGGGCAAAGGGACTTGAGGAACTCGGAATCACAGAGCTTAACCTCACAATGATCCACGACGCAGATGATGCACCAATCAAGGTTGCACAGGTTGTTAAGGAGCAGCTTGAGACAACTCTTCCCGGACTTACTGTTGATCTTCAGCAGATGCCCAAGAAGGAGAGAGTTGAGCGTATGCAGGAAGGCGAGTTTGAGATCGCTCTTACACGCTGGGGTCCTGATTATGCAGATCCTATGACATACCTCGGAATGTGGATCACAAACAACTCAAACAACTATGGTTTCTGGAGCAATGCTGAGTATGATTCAATCATCGCAGATTGCACAACAGGTGAGACAGCTATGGACCCGTCAGCTCGCTGGGCAGCACTCTACGATGCAGAGAAGATAGTTATGGATGAGGCAGTTATCTTCCCTCTCTACACACAGTGCAATGCTGAGCTTATTTCCACAAGCGTTTCCGGAATCGAGTTCCACCCTGTAGCTCTTAACAGAGTATATAAGAACGCAGTAAAGAACTGATAGATTAAAAGAACTTTTAGCGCGGGGATGGATTTAAAGCTATCCGTCCCCGCGTATATTTTCCTTTTTGTTGGGGTAGTCATGAAAAAATACGTACTTAAACGAGTAGTTACAGCAGTCTTTACACTGCTCGCCATCACACTGATTCTCTTTATCCTGATGCAGCTCATGCCGGGTTCTCCGTTTAACGACGAGAAGCTCAACGATGCGCAGAGAGCATCACTTTATGCCAAATACGGTCTGGACAAGCCAATCGTAGTCCAGTTCTTTCAGTATGTCTTTAATATGTTCAGAGGAGATCTGGGGGTTAGCTACAAGATTTCCAAGAACACACCTATTACGCAGCTCATCGCATCAAGACTTCCTATCTCCATCGGAGTTGGCTTTGCAGCAGTAATGATAGGTGCACTTATAGGTCTTTTGCTGGGACTCCTTGCTGCCTTTAAAAAGGATACAGTCTGGGATACTCTGGCAACGATCATATCGGTTATCGGTGTCTCGGTGCCTTCCTATGTGTTTGCGCTGGCACTGTCTTACCAGTTCGGATTTAAACTCAAATGGTTTCCAATGCTGTTTTCGGCCAAGGATGTAATAGGATCCAGCGTCCTTCCGTCAATCTCACTGTCCATGTTTACCATGGCTTCAATTGCCAGATTCACAAGGGCTGAGATGATAGAAGTTCTGGGATCGGACTACATGCTCCTTGCGGAATCAAAAGGTCTTTCGGGAAACAAGCTGATCTTCAGCCATGCCCTCAGAAACGCCCTTATTCCGATCATTACGGTTTTGGCACCACTCATTGTTGACCTTATGACAGGATCCCTTGTTGTGGAAAAGATCTTTTCCATCCCGGGAGTCGGGTCACTTCTTGTAAACGCAATCCAGTCTAATGACTATAACGTTGTTATAGCACTTAGCTTCATATATTCAGCAATGTACATCGGGATCATGCTGGTGGTAGATATCCTCTACGGCATCATTGACCCGAGAATCCGTGTAGCAAAGGAGGGAGACTGATATGGCAGATACTATAGCAGCAGTAAAAGAGCCTTATGTTCCCACTGAAGCGGATTTCAGATTAAAGAACAACACCGAGGACATTCTCGTTGATTCAAACTTCGCCTCCCAGAGCTTCTGGAAAGAGGTTGTGGCGAGATTTAAGAAGAAAAAGAGCGCGGTTTTTGGTCTTATATTTGTCCTCGTCATCACATTCTTTGCTTTTGTCGGACCTGTGATGAATGACTACACATATTCGGGGCAGGATCTTTCGAAAAAGAACCTGGCGCCGAGAATCCCTATTATCGAGTACACGGGATTTTTTGACGGACATGAGAATATATCCACAACATCAGGAACAAAGACAATAAATCTCTACTTTGAAAATAAGCTCGCTGATACCTTCTACTGGTTTGGAAGCGATAACTTCGGAAGAGATATCTGGACCAGGACCTGGTCAGGAGCGCAGGTTTCACTCATCATCGCAGTTGCTGCAGCCATTATCGATATGATCATCGGTATGAGCTATGGTCTTATATCGGGATACTTCGGCGGCAAAGTCGACATGGTGATGCAGAGAATCCTTGAGATCGCCAACGGAATTCCAAGACTTGTCATTGTGACACTCCTTCTTCTTGTATTTAAGCCCGGAATGCTCACCATCATCGTAGCTCTCATGCTCACTGAGTGGGTGGGAATGAGCCGTATCGCAAGAGCAGAGATGTTAAAGCTCAAGGAGCAGGAATTTGTTCTGGCATCAAGAACTCTTGGCGCAGGAAGCATGCACATCATTTTCAGTGAAGTTTTGCCGAACATCATAGGACCCATCATAACTCAGGTTATGTTCTCTATTCCTACAGCCATCTTCACAGAGGCCTTCCTTTCCTTTGTGGGACTTGGAATACCGGTACCGAGATGTTCACTTGGATCTTTGATCTCAGAGGGCTTTAACAGCTTCACGACCCATCCGTACCAGATAATACCGCCAATTGTGGTTATGGCTCTGCTCATGCTCAGCTTTAACCTGGTGGCAGACGGCCTCAGAGAAGCCCTTGATCCAAAGCTTAAGGAGATGTGATCACAGATGAGTGAAGAAAAGAAACGTGAAAAAATACTTGATGTCAGAGATCTTGACATCACTTTTGAGACAACGGCCGGTAAGGTCCACGCCATCAGAGGCGTAAATATAGATCTGTATCAGGGCGAGACGGTAGCCATTGTTGGTGAATCCGGTTCCGGTAAGTCAGTAACCATGCGTGCTGCAATGGGAATCCTTGCCAAGAACGCAGTAGTCAACAAGGGCGAGATCATCTACAGATACCGCGACAATGTGGGCGGAATCGACTACAACCCGGAAGACGATGCAAATGCAGTCTGGAAGGAAGCCGATATCCTGAAGATGGACAAGAAGTGGATCAGAAAGCACATTAACGGCCGAAGGATCGCCATGGTATTCCAGGATCCCATGACCAGTCTTGACCCCACAATGACCATCGGCAAACAGATCATGGAAGGTATGATCTGGCACTACAAGATCGACAAGAAGGATGCATATAACAGAGCTGTCGGTCTTCTTAAGGAGGTTGGTATCGAGGATGCGGAAAAGAGAATGAAGCAGTATCCTCACCAGCTCTCAGGCGGAATGAGACAGAGGGTCGTAATCGCCATTGCCCTCTCATGTAACCCTGACCTTCTTATATGTGACGAGCCGACAACAGCCCTGGACGTTAACATTCAGGCCAAAATACTTGAGCTTATCAAAAAGGTTCAGAAGGAAAGAGACATCGCAGTAATCTATATCACCCATGATCTGGGTGTTGTTGCCAAGGTTGCTGATTATGTAAACGTAATGTATGCGGGTAAGATCGTAGAAGTAGGAAACATCAACGAGATCTTTTACGATCCAAGGCACCCGTATACATGGGGCCTTCTGTCAGCGATGCCTGATCTTGGTACAGACGATGTCAGGCTTTATACTATTCCGGGATCGCCGCCAAACCTTCTTCATGAAAAGGAGGGAGATGCATTCGCACCGAGAAATGCTTATGCCCTTGAAATTGATGACAAGCTTGAGCCTCCTATGTTCCAGATAACAGAGACTCACTCTGCAGCCACATGGCTCCTTGATCCAAGAGCACCCAAGGTTGAGATGCCTGTCGAGTTAAAGAACAGGATTGAGAGAATGAAGAAGGAGGCGCAGGCAAATGGCAGCAAATTATAATGCAGAGCCTCTTTTGGAGGTAAAGGGACTTAAGCAGTTTTTCCCTGTGAGCAAGACCTATACCGTAAAAGCTGTCAACGATGTCAGCTTTAAGGTTTACCCCGGCGAGACCTACGGCCTTGTAGGAGAATCAGGCTCGGGAAAGTCAACAATCGGAAGAAGTATTATAAGGCTCTACGATCCGACAGAAGGAACAATAAATTTCTGCGGAATGGATATTTCCGGGAAGATGTCGAAAGAAACCAGGAAGAACTTGAGGTTACAGATGCAGATGATCTTCCAGGATCCGATGGCATCTTTAAATCCCAGAAAGAAGATAAAAGACATCATCGGCGAAGCTTTGGACATTCACAATCATTACGTGGACAGAGCAGAGAGGGATGCAAGGGTTGAAGCAATCCTGCAAAAGGTCGGGCTTGCCAAGGAGCATGCAGACAGATATCCGCATCAGTTTTCAGGCGGCCAGAGACAGAGAGTAGGAATAGCAAGAGCTCTTGTGCTTAATCCCAAGCTGGTAATTGCAGATGAGTGCATATCGGCTCTTGACGTATCAATTCAGGCTCAGGTAGTAAATCTTATGAAGGATATTCAGGAAGAGCTTGGAACAGCATATCTGTTCATAGCCCATGATCTTTCCATGGTAAAATACATCTCCGACAGGATCGGTGTTCTTCACCTTGGGCACCTTCTTGAGACGGGAACTACAGATGAGATCTTTTCCAATCCGGTTCATCCGTATACGAAGAGTCTTTTGTCTGCAATCCCGATTCCCAATCCGGAGCTTGAGAAGAACCGCGAAGTCATCAATTATGATTACAAGACTTCCGGAATTGATTATAGTAAAGGTACAGATCACCTGGTTGATGGCACTCACTTTGTTAAGTGCACCGATGAGGAATTTGCTGCCTGGACGGGAAAATAATCTCTTGCATATTTTTTGATAAGGTAGTAGAATGTGTGCATTAAATCGAATAAAAAAGCTATGACGAAGACAGTAGGCTCTACAAAAGCATCCAGAGAGCTGCCGGTTGGTGAGAGGCAGTGCGAGTAATAGATGACCGAAAATCACTTCCGAGCTTCAGGGTTGAAAGCGTAAGCGAGTAGAGCCTGACGTGAATCTCCACGTTAGAGAGAAGCGTATTCAACCTTGCAAATGCAGGGCGCGTATGTAAACAGGTGGTATAACGAGAGTACATTATTGGCCTCGTCCTTTTTACAAAGGACGGGGCCTTTTCATTATTGAAAGGAGCTCAAGATGTATAACAAAGTCGAAACCGATATGAATTTTGTCGGAAGAGAGAAAAAAGTAGAAGAGTTCTGGAAAAAAGAAGACATATTCCAGAAGAGCGTTGATACCCGCAGCCAGGGCGAGATGTATATGTTCTATGACGGACCGCCAACAGCTAATGGTAAGCCACATATCGGACACGTTCTTACACGTGCCATCAAGGATATGATCCCTCGTTACAGAACAATGAAGGGATATACAGTTCCCCGTAAGGCCGGTTGGGATACTCACGGTCTTCCTGTTGAGCTTGAAGTAGAGAAGATGCTTGGCCTTGACGGCAAGGAGCAGATCGAAGAATACGGAATGGAGCCTTTCATCAAGAAGTGCAAGGAATCCGTATGGAAATACAAGGGAATGTGGGAGGACTTCTCCGGTACAGTCGGATTCTGGGCTGACATGGAGCACCCATATATCACATATGATGACAACTTTATCGAGTCCGAGTGGTGGGCTCTTAACGAGATCTGGAAGAAGGGTCTTCTTTACAAGGGCTTCAAGGTAGTTCCTTACTGCCCTCGCTGTGGAACACCTCTTTCATCTCACGAGGTAGCACAGGGCTATAAGACATTAAAAGAGCGCACAGCGGTTGTACGTTTCAAGGTGTCAGGAGAGGATGCATACTTCCTTGCATGGACAACAACACCATGGACACTTCCTTCAAACATCGGCCTTTGCGTAAACCCTGATGAGAAGTATATCAAGGTTAAGGCGGCAGACGGATACACATATTATCTGGCTGAAGCCCTTGCTGACACAGTTCTTGGATCACTTGCCAAGGAGGAAGGTCAGAAGGCTTATGAAGTTCTTGAGACTTATGTAGGAACAGATCTTGAGTACAAGGAGTATGAGCCTCTTTATCAGTGTGCCAAGGATGAGGCTGACAAGCAGCACAAGAAGGCATTCTATATCTACTGCGACAACTACGTAACAATGTCAGATGGTACAGGTATCGTACACATCGCTCCTGCATTTGGTGAAGACGACGCAAGAGTCGGACGTAAGTACGATGCGCCTCTTGTACAGATGGTTGATTCAGAGGGACGTCTTAAACCTGAGACTCCTTTTGCAGGTTACAGATGTAAGCCTACACAGAAGGAAATGGATGAGGGTGCAGTAAGCGCAGATCCTGAGGTGCTCAAGGATCTTGATGCAAGAGGACTTCTCTTCTCAGCACCCAAGATGGAGCACGATTATCCTCACTGCTGGAGATGCTCTACACCACTTCTTTACTATGCTCGTTCATCTTGGTTCATCAAGGTTACAGAGGTTAAGGATGACCTTATCCGCAACAATAAAGAGATCAACTGGGTTCCTGAGTCAATCGGTAAGGGAAGATTTGGCGACTGGCTTGAGAACATTCAGGACTGGGGTATCTCCCGTGACAGATACTGGGGAACACCTCTTAATATCTGGGAGTGTGATGACTGCGGCCATCAGCTTTCAGTAGGATCAAGAAAAGAGCTTGCAGAGCTCTCAGGAGATCCTTCAGCTGAGACTACAGAGCTTCACAGACCATACATCGACAAGTTCGAGATCACATGCCCTAAGTGCGGCAAGAAGATGCACAGGGTAAAAGAAGTTATCGACTGCTGGTTCGATTCAGGAGCAATGCCGTTTGCACAGCTCCACTATCCATTTGAGAACAAGGAGCTCTTTGAGAAGCAGTTCCCTGCAGAATTCATCTCAGAGGCTGTAGACCAGACAAGAGGATGGTTCTACTCACTTCACGCCGAGGCTACACTTCTTTTCAACAAGCCTGCGTTCAAGAATGTTATCGTTCTTGGTCTTGTTCAGGATGAGAACGGACAGAAGATGAGTAAGAGTAAGGGCAATGCGGTAGATCCTTTCGATGCCCTTGAGAAGTACGGTGCAGATGCTATCAGATGGTACTTCTATACAAACTCAGCTCCATGGCTTCCTTCACGTTTCTCAGGTGATGCGGTTATGGAGGGACAGCGCAAGTTCCTTGGAACACTTTGGAATACCTATGCGTTCTTTGTACTTTATGCAAATATCGATGGCTTCGATGCTGCAAATTATAAGCTTGAGCAGGATAAGCTCACAGTTATGGACAAGTGGCTTCTTTCCAAGCTTAACAGCTGCGTAAAGGCAGTTGATGAGAACCTTGCAAACTACAGAATCCCTGAAGCAGGTAAGGCTCTTGATAACTTTGTCGATGAGATGAGTAACTGGTATGTACGCCGCAGCCGTGAGAGATTCTGGGCTAAGGGAATGGAGCAGGATAAGATCTCTGCTTACATGACTCTTTACACTGCTCTTGTAACTGTAGCCAAGGCAGCAGCTCCTATGGTTCCTTTCATGACAGAGGAGATCTACCAGAACCTTGTAAGAAACAGCTTTAAGGATGCTCCCGAGTCTATCCATCTCTGCGATTTCCCTGCAGTTGATGAGTCTCTCATCGATGCTAAGCTTGAGAAGGATATGGAAGAAGTCCTTGATATCGTAGTACTTGGAAGAGCAGCAAGAAATGCAGCAAACATCAAGAACCGTCAGCCTATCGGCCAGATGTATGTAAAGGCTGAGCAGACTGTAGGCGAGTTCTATACAGATATCATCAGAGAAGAGCTCAACGTCAAGAACGTTGCTTTCACAGATGACGTAAGAGACTTTACAAGCTACAGCTTCAAGCCGCAGCTTAAGACTTTGGGACCTAAGTACGGCAAGAACATCGGTGCTATCAAGGCATACCTTGAGGGACTTGACGGAAATGCCACAATGGATGAGCTTAACACAAACGGAAACATCAAGTTCACTGTAAATGATGTGGATGTTGAGCTTGTTAAGGATGATCTCCTCATCGAGATGGCTCAGAAAGAGGGCTTCATCTCACAGGAGAACTGGGGCATCACGGTAGTTCTTGATACAAACCTCTCAGAAGAGCTTATCAACGAGGGATTCGTTCTTGAGGTTATCAGTAAGGTTCAGACCATGCGTAAGGATTCCGGATTCGAAGTAATGGATCACATCAAGGTTTCCTTAAACGGCAACGATAAGCTTGCCAAGATCGTTAAGGCCAATGAGAGCAGCATCTCTACTAAGGTTCTTGCCAACGAAGTTGTATACGGCTCTGATGTTGAAAACGCAAAAGAGTGGGATATCAACGGAGAAAAGGTTACAATAGGCGTAGAGAAAGTTTGATGGCGCTTAGATGAAAAAAACTATAATTGTTATGCCCGTTGCAAACGAGGGTGATACCATGGGGCAGGTCCTGGATAGAATTCTGGGACTTCCCTATGATAATCTCAGCATCTATCCGGTGGTGGATGACTACAGCACCGACAATACAGCTGAGGTGATCAGAAGCTACGAGCACACGGGACGTGTAAAATGCATATATTTTAAAGAGAGTACCGGCGTTATAAGCTGTTATCTTGAGGGCTTTAGAAGAGCTCTTGAAGATGGTGCAGAGCAGATCATTGAGATGGATGGAGGCGGAAGCCATAAACCCGAGGAAATCCCGCAGTTCATTGAGAAGCTTGGTGAGGGCTATGACTGCGTTTGGGGCTCTCGCTTTGCTGCCGGCGGAGGAATTGAGAATCTTCCGTTGTATCGCAGGGTACTAAGTGGTGGCGGAACATTTCTGGCAAACCTTGTGCTTCACACAAGGCTCAAGGATATGACCAGCGGATTTGAGGCATTTAAGGCTGAAGTTCTCCGGAATATGAATCTTGATGCATTTCTTTCAACGGGTCATATGTATCAGACAGAGATGAGATATTACTGCCGTGATCTTAATACGGTGGAAGTTCCTATCCATTACACGGGCAGCAGTTCTTCTTTGAAGTTTAAGTCAGTTACAGAGGCACTCAGAATTCTTTTTATGTTAAAAGACAATGAGAAAAGGGTTAAGAAATTACCATGAAGACAAAGTATCTGATTCTCGGAGCAGGCCCTGCGGGGCTATCTTTCGCCAATGTGCTCAGGCAGCGCGGCGAAGAAAATTTTACGGTAATTGAAAAAGAAGCGCAGGCCGGCGGACTGTGCAGGTCACAGGATGTAGATGGTTCTCCTCTTGATATCGGAGGAGGCCATTTTCTTGATGTTAGGAGACCTGAAGTTTGTCGGTTTCTTTTTGGCTTTATGCCAAAGGATGAGTGGCGTGAATATGACAGGGACAGCAGGATCCGCTTTACACCGGGATTTGTTCCGGATGCAGATAAGCGCGAATATGAGATCCATCATCCCTTTGAGGCCAATCTGTGGGAGCTCCCTGAGAATATTCAAAAGCCTTTCCTCGACTCCATAGCAGCTGCAGGATGTAATGCTGGGCAGGAGATGCCTGAAAAGTTCGTGGACTGGATCAGCTGGAAACTCGGAGATCTCATCGCCAAAGAGTACATGCTTCCTTATAACATGAAGATGTTTGGTGATAATCTCAACGCGCTTGGTACATACTGGCTCGAAAAGCTCCCCAATGTAAGTTATGAGGATACGCTTAAGTCCTGCAGAGAAAAAAAGGCCGCCGGTTCACAGCCGGGACACGCACAGTTCTTTTACCCAAAAGAATACGGTTACGGCGAGCTGTGGCTCAGGATGGGCAAGGCGCTTGGTGAGAGGCTCATTACAGGTGTCAGCGTCACTGAGCTTAGTCCTGCCGACAAGAGAGTTACGCTCTCGGACGGAACCGTTATAGAGGCAGAAATAATCGTGTCGACAGTTCCGTGGACATCCATGAAGCTGACAGGTGTTCCGCAGGAAATCACAGATGCTGTCAGCAAGCTCATCCACACATCAATTGAAGTTACTTATCATCCTGAAGACATGAACACAGACGCGCAGTGGATATACTATCCAAGCAACAACATGGACCATCACAGGATACTGGTTCGCGGCAACTTCTATGAGGGAGCTAAGGGCTACTGGACAGAGACCAGAACCGAGAGATATCACGCGCAAGCCGGAGATATCAATTTCCACATGGAATATGCTTATCCTGTTAACACGATAGACAAACCGAAAGCAATAGATAGTATACTTAGATATATGAAAGGGTGTGGTGTCTATGGCCTTGGCCGTTGGGGCGAGCATAATCACTACAATTCAGATGCTACGGTCGAGCTGGCAATGAAGCTGGCAAAAGAGCTTTAAGACCGGTTTGGGGTGCATATGACAAATTCAAAAAAGCTTTCAATTACAAAAATTATTGGAGTAGTCCTGGCAGTTGTGGTCTGCCTTGGACTACTTTTTGTTCTTCAAAAACAGGTGCCGGGGTCTGTCAGGACCGGAGATATTCTTCCGAGACTCGGAAAAGAACCGGTTTATGTTGAAATGAAGAGCGGGGAGAGCATGACATTTCCTTATACTGCGGGCGATAATTACTGCGTTCAGGCTCTTAAGGTACTCATGGTCAATACCGATGTTCCGACAGGAACTACTGAGGCAACGGTTGATGTTAAGGTTCAGGATGCTCAATCCGGGGATACTCTTTCGGATGCGGTCATTGATATTTCTGAAATTGAGGCCGGTTCATGGCATGATGTATCAATGTCTTTTGATATGGAGAAGGGTCGGACGTACAGCTTCACCTTCACAGCCAACAACTGCGAGCCTTACTTTATGAAGGTTGCAGGATATGAGATGGGAATTTCTGCAGGGTTTATGGTTGTCCTGGATGACCACGTGACACTTGCCGAGATGTTTTATTTCTCTGCGCCGCTGGTGATCATACTTACAGCGCTTTTTGTGCTGTACATGATCTTTGGTGGTTCGCTTTTTGCCGGGATTGCAGGGGTGCTTGCTTCAGCGGGATTTAAAAAGATCTGGAACATGGCATTTCTGGCAGCTTTGTTTGCAGCTGTTTCTCTTAAGATCTATCAGGCCGGATTTATGGACGGTGTATATATTTCCGCTGATTCAGACGGGTATCTCAGAGAGGCGGTTAATCTTGTGGCCGGCAATGGCTTTTCCTATGAAGGACTGGCCGGATATAACAGTCATTTCGCCAATTGGCCTATCATTTACCCGGCTCTGATCGCAGCTATGATGACGATTACAGGAACCGGAGCGTATCTTGCCAGCAAGTTTGTGGCAATGGCCATCGTTGCTCTGATATTTATTATCCTTTGGGCTGAGTTCAGGGACAGAGCATGGCTATATGCCCTTGCTTTTACCAATATAGGATTTCTTACACTATGCTACTACACCTGGAGTGAAGTGCCTTTTGAGCTGTTTCTTCTTCTGCTTGCTCTGATGCTTGGGAAGATTGTGAGTCAGGATAATCCCGGAATCAGGCACTATGTGCTTCTTGGCGTATTTGGAACAGCAGCGTTCCTTACAAGATACTTCGGAATATATGCCTGGTTTGTTGCGGGATTCTACTGGATTGTCATGCTTATTGGATATATAAAGGGCAGGAAAAACGGTCATGAGAGCGGAGCTGTTTTTGGAAAGCTCAAAGGTCTTTTCATAAGCGCTGCATGCAGCGGAGTGGCTTGCGTATCATACCTTGTGATGAATAAGTTAAGGAACGGATACCCAACCGGCGTTGCAAGAGGAACCTGGTGGGATGACTATGTTACTCTGACAGATGACCTTTTTAACAGTCTTGTGACGGAGGTGTTCAATGTCTTTTCCCTGAGCGTTCCTGAGTATATAAGTGAGATGTCCATGGGCTACAAGGCTTTGTTTGTACTGCTGGTTATCGTGCTAATCGCAGTTGTTGTCAGAATGTGCCTGGATAAGGGCATCATGAACAGAGGAGCGGTCCTTGTTGCAATGGCGGCATTTTACTACGTGATGTTTATTGTTGTCAGGTACAGATCCAGCATGGATACCTTCTATTTCAGGTTCTTTGCTCCCGCTACGGTCCTTCTGGTTATGGGGATCATAGACCTGGTGTTGGAAAAGAGATTGCTGCCGGAGCAGCTTCTTGGGGTTATGGCAGCCCTTATGAGCGTCATCACTGTGGTTTCGCTGATTGATATGGCAGACAAAGCCGGAGACTGGGCAGGACAGAACACTTATTATGACATTACCTGCGCCGAGTGGGATGAAGCTTACAAGGAGATACCCGTAAAGAGCACGATCATCTGGAACGATATCGACTACAGGAGCTCCTGGTACAGGCCTGATGTATATAACGGCGAGCTTTTGCCGGACGATACATGGCAGAGCCTTACTGACAGGTACAGCCCGTCTGAATATATCTGTATGAAGAGAGAGGACGCTGTGGCAGTCGCAGAGAGCGGAGAGTACGATGAGACTCTGACAAAAGAGCTTGAGAAGGCTGTTGAGAGTACCCCAAGCGGAAACAAGTACATAGTTATAGGCAATTGAGTGTTTTAAACCGGTGAGGATTAGCCCCGTTCTGAAAGGAATGGGGCTTTTTTTGCCCGAAATCAGGGCGTTCTAAGTCTCCTCCAATAACGAAACTTTTATTTTAAGTAAAAAGGACTACTTTTTGACCGAAAAGATTGTGACATTTTTTGTAACAAATTAGTGGTTTACTTAAACGTTTTCTGCTACAATTGTCTTACTCGAGGATGTATATTTATAAATTGTGTACGCAATTACGTGAAAAGTAGTGGTATACGGAGGTGAAGTATGAAGAAAATTGTAACATTTGCCACGAGTTTATTCCTGGCAGGGGGATTAGTACTTTCAAATTCAGTAACATCTTTCGCAGCACCAAAGATTGATCCTTATAACACAGTTCAGGCAGAGCTTATGTTTGAGAGCTCAGGAGTTGAAAAAGAAAAAGGAACTCCCGGACAGGTTTATGTTAAGGGAATTGATAAAGGTGATTATTTCAAAGTTTCAGATGTTTATTTCGATAAAGGTGTTGGAGCCATTACCGTTCAGGTAAAAGCAGATGGCCCATCAGTTCTTGAAGTCAGAAAGGGCAGTGCTGACGGCGAGAAGCTTGCAAACGTTATGGTTAGCAACACAGCCGGCGAGTTTAAGGCATTTACAGCAACAATGACAGGTGTTGATGAAGGCCTGAATACTCTTTACTTTGTTGGCGCAATGGGCAGTGTTGATTTCGATTATTGGTCATGCACACAGAAGAAGGAGATGCCTCCTGTTCCTGTGGTTGATCCGGAGCCCGAACCTGAGCCCGAGCCAGAACCACAGCCGGAGCCTCAGCCTTCCACAGTCAGCCCTTATGAGACTGTAGAAGCAGAAGCATCAAGTGAGCTTAACGCAGCAGTAGTTCTTTCAAAGAACGGCACACAGTATGCTTGCATCAGACAGAACGGCTATTTAGTAGTTAAGAATGTAGACTTCTCACAGGCAGAAGGTGCATTTTCAGCAGTAGTTGCAACAAACGCAGCAACAGCACTTGACGTAAGACTTGATGGTGTTGACGGAACACAGATTGCATTTGCAAGACTTTCAAACACAAACAATGAGTTCGCAACTGTAAACGCTAAGGTTACACAGGTTGATGGAACACATGACGTTTATCTTATAGCTAAGCTTGGAACAGTTAATGTAGATTCCTGGAAGGTTCTTGCAAAACCCGGACAGCAGGATCCGGAGCCCGAACCCGAGCCACAGCCTGAACCAGAGCCCGAGCCACAGCCTGAGCCAGAGCCGGAACCTCAGCCGGAGCCACAGCCTGTAGTAACAGGAGATCTTGGCCTTGAGTATCAGATCAACAGCTGGGGAACAGGTTATACAGTAAACTTCAGGGTTGTTAATAAAGGTAATGTTGTTAACGGCTGGAAGCTTAAACTCGCTAAGAGCGATGTTGTGATCGATTCAAGCTGGTGCGTAAAGGTTGCATCAGAGGGCGATTACTATGTAATCACACCTGAATCCTGGAATTCAACAGTAGGAAACGGTCAGACAGCAGATTTCGGTATCCAGGGAAGCGGAGCAATTGGAAGCAGCATTTCTTATACACTTGAGTGATTGAATGATTGAATAATTTGGGAAAACATGGCAGGGGCTGCCCACATATAGTGGGTAGCCCTTGTTGTATGCTGATTTTAGGGATTCTTTATAGAAAAGAGCGTCCATTTGCGGTAAAATATAAAGGTGTACATATTATTTGTACAATTCAGACAGGTAAGAGTAACAAATTCTTTGAGGAGGGAACATGAGAAAGAAAAAGCTTTCTTTTGACAAGGATCTTTTCAAGAGAAGTGTCCAGTATAACGTAAAGACCCTTTACAGAAAAACGATGGAAGAGGCTACGCCTCAGGAGCTGTATCAGGCTTCGGCATATGCTATCAAGGATGCCATAGTTGATCATTGGATGACAACACAGAAGGCAGCTGCCGAACAGGATCCAAAGATTGTTTACTATATGTCCATGGAATTCCTTATGGGCAGGGCATTTGGTAATAATCTTATCAATCTCCAGGCTTATAAGCCTGTTAAAGAAGCTCTTGATGAACTCGGCATAGATGTAAATCTTGTAGAGGATCAGGAACCGGATCCGGCTCTAGGGAACGGTGGTCTTGGAAGGCTTGCAGCTTGCTTCCTTGATTCGCTCTCAACGCTTGGATACATGGCCTATGGCTGTGGAATCCGCTATAAATATGGTATGTTCCGCCAGAAAATCCATGATGGTTACCAGATTGAGGCTCCTGACAACTGGCTTGAGAACGGAAATCCTTTTGAACTTAGAAGAAATGAATACGCTAAGGAAGTTAAATTTGGCGGTTATGTGAACATGCACACCGATGAACGTGGAAGAACCGTGTTTACACAGGAGGGATATCAGGTAGTTAAGGCTGTACCATATGATCTTCCTATTGTTGGATATGGAAACGGTGTTGTTAACACGCTCAGGATCTGGGACGCTGAGCCTGTTCAGTGCTTCCAGCTTGATTCCTTTGATAAGGGCGATTATCAGAAGGCTGTAGAGCAGGAGAACCTTGCCAGCCAGCTATGTGAAGTCCTCTATCCCAACGACAACCATATTGCGGGAAAAGAGCTTAGATTAAAGCAGCAGTATTTCTTTATCTCTGCTTCGGTTCAGACCGCGATAAAGAGATATTTAAAGCATCATGACGATGTAAGAAAATTCTATGAGAAGGCAGTGTTCCAGCTCAATGATACCCACCCGACAGTGGCTGTTGCAGAGCTTATGAGACTGCTTATGGATGAGTATTATCTTTCATGGGACGAGGCCTGGGAAGTTACGATCAAGACATGCTGCTATACAAACCACACAATCATGGCAGAGGCTCTTGAGAAGTGGCCGGTAGATCTTTTCCAGAGACTGCTCCCGAGAATCTATCAGATAGTAGATGAGATCAACAGAAGATTCGTTGACCAGATCATGCGTAAGTACACAAACCATGCAGGAATTGATGTTCAGGCCAAGATAAGAAGTATGGCTATCCTCTATGATAACCAGGTTAAGATGGCTCATCTTGCCATTGTAGGAGGTCATTCGGTAAACGGTGTTGCCAAGCTTCATACCGAGATCCTTGAAAAGAGAGAACTTAAGGACTTCTACGAGATGATGCCCGAGAAGTTCAACAACAAGACTAACGGTATCACTCAGAGAAGATTTCTTTTGCATGCAAATCCGCTCCTGGCAGACTGGGTTACTGACAAGATCGGGGACGGCTGGATAACAGATCTGTCTGAGATGGAGAAACTCAAGGCATTTGTTAACGACAAGAAGGCCCTTGAGGAGTTCATGGACATAAAGTATCAGAACAAGAAACGTCTTGCCGCGTACATCAAGGAGCACAACGGTGTTGATGTTGATCCCAAGTCAATTTTTGATGTTCAGGTTAAGAGACTTCACGAATACAAGAGACAGCTCCTTAATATCCTTCAGGTAATCCATAAATATAACGATATCAAGGCGCATCCGGGAAAAGATTTTTATCCCAAGACTTATATCTTTGGAGCAAAGGCAGCAGCCGGATATCTTACAGCCAAGCTTACGATCAAGCTCATCAACTCCGTTGCGGATGTTGTTAACAATGATCCCGATATCAAGGGCAAGCTCAGGGTTGTATTCATTGAGGACTACAAGGTTTCCAATGCAGAGCTTATATTTGCTGCAGCTGACGTATCAGAGCAGATTTCAACTGCAAGTAAAGAGGCTTCCGGAACCGGTAACATGAAGATGATGCTCAACGGAGCGGTAACTCTTGGAACCATGGACGGAGCCAACGTTGAGATCGTTAATGAAGTTGGTGAAGAGAACGCTGTTATCTTCGGACTTACCTCCCAGGAGGTTATGGACTATGAGAGAAACGGCGGATATAATCCGATGGATATCTACAACAGTAATCCTAACGTTAAATCTGTTCTGGATAAGCTGGTGGACGGTACTTTCTCACAGGACAGAGAGCTCTTCAGACCGCTTTACAACTGCCTGCTTAACACCATCAACTCCAACAAGGCAGATCAGTACTTCATCCTTAAGGACTTCGAGGCATATCTTGAGGCTCAGAGGAGGATCACTGATGCCTACGCTGACAAGAAGCGCTGGGCTAAGATGTCACTGATGAACACAGCATGCTGCGGTAAGTTCTCATCTGACAGAACAATTCAGGAATATGTTGATGAAGTATGGCATCTCGACAAGCTTCAGATTGAAGTAAAATAAGATAATACGATAAGAAAGCCCTCCACAACGCGTGGAGGGCATTTTTTAGTTGGGATCGTTGGATTCCAAATGTCTTTCTTCGATAAGTTTTTCCACCTGCAACAGATGCTCCTTGCTGGCAGCCTGGGAGTCACTCTTTGGAAGCGACTTCCTGTACTGGGACGGAGACATCTTTTTCTCCTGGCGAAAAGCTTTGGAGAATACAAGAGGGTCCGAATATCCGCATGATATGGCTATTGATTCGATGGAAAGCCTTGTGAGCTGTAAAAGTTCAACAGCCTTGGCAATGCGGTAACTGGTCAGGTACTGCTGTGGGGATATCCCAAGGGTCTTTTCAAAAAGAGTGTACAGATAGCTCCTGTTGATGCAGACATAATTGGCAATATCAGAGACCTTGATCGGATTGCAGTAGTTGCTGCGGATGTAGTCCTGAGCCTTGGTCACATAGTCATTGGCACTTCCCTGATCGCTTTTTGCTGTAACGCTGATGCCGGAGGCTATGACTGACAAAAACATTGAGAGCAGACCGTTTCTTCTGAGAACATCTTCTACACTGAAGGTATTGTGGTCCATCATGTCTTTTACCAGGTCATAGATGTCCTCGCTGGCTGTGCTCTTAAAGACCGGTTGATTGACGGAGAGCCCCAGCTGAGACACAATGGCCTGAGCCCTGTTTCCGCCAAAGCCTACCCAGGCATAGGTCCATGGATCTTTGTCGTCAGCGACATAATAGGCAAGTTCATCCGGGACAATCAGGAATCCGTATCCGGCCTTTAGCGGATAAGTCTTGCCGCCCATAGTGAATTTCCCTTTCCCGCTCAGACAGTAGTGGATCATGAAGTGAGGCTTAAGAGCCGGTCCGAAACTGTGCCCCGGAAGCGTCTGGGAGAGGCCGCAGCAATATACGTAAAGATCATCTGATTCTTCTGTATTAAAGAGTAATTTGTATGCTTTTTCCATAAAGTTATTGTAATATGCAAATTATAGGGCTTCAAGTGACAGAAGCAGTAATTGTCTTTTCCTTATTTTTACTGTACAATGTAAGTTGCATTTTGATAATAGCTTCAAAGTGTGAAAGGATGTAGTTTTGGCAAAAGATATACAGGAATTTTTACAAGCAGGAAATCAAATATTGGACAGTGTTTCCAGCGCTATTGACAGGAATGACTACAGTACGCTCCATGCAGATGTTGCAAGGGCAATCAAGTCCGTCAACATAGAGAGAAGAGTCAACTACGCAAGTCAGATGGGACAAAACGGACAGAGGGCGGCCAAGGCTCAGCCCAGGATAATCCCGTTCTTCCAGAAGAGGATCAGCAAGTACCTCGGAGTACCGCAGATGGTCTTTACAGGAGCCATCGGATCTTTCGTCTTCATGAGTTTTCTTGGAGCGCTGCTTACAGGATCTGTAGGGGGAATCATTGCAACCGGACTTATTACAGCAGGCTGTACTTTTGGATTCTTTAGGGGAATGAAGAAATACGACCTTGCCAAGAAGTATTACCAGTACGGAAACATCTTGGGTGAGGCTGAATACTTCAATATAGCAGATCTTGCCAAGGTCGCAGTTAAGGGCGACAAAGAAGTATTAAAAGACATCAAGGGAATGATAAAGCTTGGCTTCCTTCCCAGAGCAAGGCTCGACAGCACTGAAACGGTCTGCATGGTTACAGACAGAGCATACGAGCAGTACCTCGGAGCTCAGCAGGACAGGATTGCAAGAGAGCAGAGAGAAAACGAGCAAAAGAAAGCCGAGATGGAGCAGCTCAAGGCAAGGAATGCCGAATATGCCAAACTTCCCGAGGCGGCTATCTCAATCCTGGAAGAGGGCAAAGAGTATATCAACTTTGTAAGAGGAATAAACGACAAGATTCCTGATACGGAAGAGCTTTCAAACAAGCTTTACAGACTTGAAGAGATCATGAACAGGATCTTTGCACAGGTTAAAAAGGATCCATCCAGTGCAGATGAGCTTCACAAGCTGATGAATTATTATCTGCCCACAACCAAGAAGCTTCTTAATGCTTATGTGGAACTGGATAAAGAGCCTGAGGTTGGAGATAATATTACCAAGACCAAGCTTGAAATAGATGCAGCTATCGATACCATCAACATGGCCTTTGAAAATCTTCTGGACAGCCTGTTCCAGGATATGGCATGGGATATCTCATCGGATATTTCTGTAATGAAGACTATGATGGCTCAGGACGGTCTTACCAATGAGAGCCAGGGCTTTTCGGCACAGGTTATGGGCATGAGCGCAGGAGCAGCTCAGGCGCAGGCACAGATTCAGTCACAGGGCGGAGCACAGACTCTGACCAAGCCTGAATAATTTGTAAATGATTTTATATGAATATATAGTTTTTAGGAGGATGACAATGGGAGCAGAGTTAGAATTCGGAGCAGCACCTGCTGCACCATCACTTAGTTTCGGAGCAGAGGCTCAGACAGCGGAGGCACCTGCAGCACAGGCAGCGCAGGCAACACCTGAAGCTGAGGCATCAAACGGAAACATCGCACTTGAGGCACAGCTTACTGCTGAGGAACTCAAGCAGGTTGATGAATTCAGCAAACAGATCGACATTTCCAATACCACAGGTGTTATGAACTACGGTGTTGGCACACAGAAGAAGCTTGCAGACTTCTCAGAGAAGGCTATCGAGAATGTCAGAACCAAGGATATGGGCGAAGTTGGAAACATGATCACAAATCTTGTTACCGAGCTTAAAGGTTTTGAGATCGAAGAGGATGAGAAGGGAATCAGAGCTCTTTTCAAGAAGAGTGCCAACAAGTTTGAGGGCATGAAGGCTAAATATGCCAAGGCTGAAGTTAACGTTCAGACAATCGCCAACGAGCTTGAGAAGCATCAGGTTACGCTTCTTAAGGACGTTGATGTACTTGATAAGATGTATGACCTCAACCTCAACTACTACAAGGAGCTTACAATGTATATCCTTGCAGGTAAGAAGAGACTTGAGGAGGAGAGAAGCACAACTCTTGTAGAGCTTCAGAAGAAGGCTGAGCAGTCAGGACTTCCTGAGGATGCAGAGGCAGCCAAGGACTTCGCCAACAAGTGCGACAGATTCGAGAAAAAGCTCTATGATCTCGAGCTTACAAGAACAATTGCAATGCAGACAGGTCCTCAGATCCGTATGGTACAGTCATCTGACACAATGATGGCTGAGAAGATCCAGTCTACAATTGTTAATACAATCCCGCTCTGGAAGAACCAGATGGTTATCGCTATGGGTATCGAGCACGCTACTCAGGCTGCAAGAGCAGAGAGAGAGGTTAACGATATGACCAATAACCTTCTTAGAAAGAATGCAGATGCTCTTAAGGTTGCTACAATTGAGAGTGCTAAAGAGGCTGAGAGAGGAATTGTTGATATTGAGACTCTTAAGCATACCAATGAGTCCCTTATCTCAACTCTTGATGAAGTTCTTAAGATCCAGACTGAAGGTAAGGCTAAGCGCCGTGAGGCTGAGGCTGAGCTTGCTCAGATCGAGAACCAGCTCAAGGATAAGCTCATCGAAGCAGCTAAGAACTGATAAGTGTTTAAAAATAAGATTGCTACATGCGCCCTGTGACCGATTGGTCACGGGGCGTATTTTTTAACATTTCGACAGGTTATGTGAACAATGTGGTATGGAAAATAGCTGATTAAGAAGGTATGATTATGCCATAAGACAATTCAATTTATTTGTAACAAACAGGAGGGTTATATGATCGATCAGGAGATGAAGAAAGCGGTCCTTGAAAACTTTGAGAAGGTTTTTGGAAAAAACGATAAGGTAAAGGCTTATTTTGCCCCGGGCAGAGTAAATCTTATCGGAGAGCACACCGATTACAACGGCGGACATGTTTTTCCCTGCGCGCTGACAATCGGAACTTACGGCGCTGCTGTTAAAAGAGATGACAACAAAATGAGGTTCTATTCTGTTAATCAGGACAGACGCGGAGTTGTCGAGACATCTCTCGATGATCTTAAGCCCTATGATGAAGCCGGCTGGACCAACTATCCAAAGGGAGTTGTTTGGGCGTTTGAAAAGAGAGGCATGAAGCTTGATACCGGATTTGATATGGTCATTTACGGAAATATCCCTAACGGTTCCGGTCTTTCATCCTCAGCATCCCTTGAGGTACTCACAGGATTTATCTTAAGAGACCTCTATGGCTTTGATGTTGCCAACCAGGATATAGCCCTTATCGGACAGTATTCAGAGAACAATTACAACGGCTGCAACTGCGGAATCATGGATCAGTTCGCTGCAGCCATGGGTAAGGAAAACAATGCGATCTTCCTCGATACTGCCGATCTTTCTTTTGAATATGCACCTATCGCACTTGAGGGTGCCAAGATCATAATCACCAATACCAATAAGAAACATAAACTGACAGATTCCCAGTACAATGCAAGACGCAGTACCTGCGAGGCAGCTCTTGCAATTCTTCAGAAGAGCCTTGATATCAAGACTTTGGGAGATCTTACTATTGAAGAGTTTGAAGCCAACAAGCACCTGCTTACAGACCCTGATATGCAGAGGAAGGCAAAACACGCTGTATATGAGAATCAGCGTACAATCGAAGCTGTTAAGGCTCTTAAGGCCGGTGATATCAATCACTTCGGTGAGCTGATGAGACAGTCTCATGAGTCTCTCAGAGACGACTATGACGTAACAGGTGTAGAGCTTGATACTCTTGCCGAGGAAGCATGGAAGATTCCGGGAGTCATCGGTTCACGTATGACAGGCGGCGGATTCGGAGGCTGCACTGTTTCTATTGTCAAGGATGAAGCCATTGAGAACTTCAAGAAGACAGTAGGCGAGAACTACAAAAAGAAGATCGGCTATGACGCTACTTTCTATACTGTAGAAATTGGTGGAGGCCCACAGGTTTGCTAAGTTGGAGTGATCCGTATCTTGAGGAATACAAAGGAGATATGATGGAAGCTGTTAAAAAGCTGGCTGCATATGCACTTGCCACAGGTCTTATTGAAAAAGAAGATATCATTTATACTGTAAATTCTCTGCTTCTTACGCTGGGACTGGAGAGCGCAGAGTATGAGATATCAGATATAGAGGTTCTTGCCGGAGAGATTTCTACTGACGAAAAAGAACTCTCAGCCTACCTTGAAGGTGTTCTTAAGGAGATCGATGATTTTGCTGTCGAAAAAGGACTGATAGAGAATGACAGTGTTGTCTACAGAGATCTTTTTGACACGAAGGTAATGGGTCTTTTGACAGAGAGACCAAGCGCTGTAATCGCAAAGTTTAAAGAACTTTATAAAAAGAGTCCTGAAGAAGCGACGAACTATTACTACAACTTCTCCAAGAATACCGATTATATCAGGCGCTACAGAATTGCCAGAGATATGAAGTGGATCGCACCTTGCGAGTACGGGGATCTTGATATTACCATCAACCTTTCCAAGCCGGAGAAGGACCCCAAGGCCATTGCGGCAGCCAGAAATGCCAAGCAGAGTGGCTATCCCAAGTGTCAGCTTTGCTGGGAGAATGAGGGATACTCAGGAAGAGTTGATCATCCTGCCAGAGAAAATCACAGGATAATCCCGGTTACCATTCAGGATTCAAAGTGGGGATTCCAGTATTCTCCGTATGTTTACTACAATGAGCACTGTATCGTGTTCAATTCAAAGCATATTCCGATGAAGATAGAGCATGACACTTTCTGCAAGCTCTTTGATTTCGTTAAGCAGTTCCCGCATTATTTTGTGGGATCAAATGCTGACCTTCCGATTGTTGGCGGATCGATCTTAAGCCACGATCATTTCCAGGGAGGACATTATACATTTGCAATGGCCAAGGCTCCTGTCGAGAGGTCTTTTACCGTAAAAGGATTTGAGGATGTAAAGAGCGGAGTTGTTAAGTGGCCGATGTCTGTAATAAGGCTTTCTGCTCCGGACTATGAGAGGATAATAGCTCTTGCGGATGTCATCCTTGGCAAGTGGAGAAGCTATACCGATGAAGCGGCTTTTATCTATGCTGAGACTGACGGAACACCGCACAACACCATAACTCCGATTGCCAGAAAACGCGGAGAAAACTATGAGCTTGACCTTGTACTCAGAAACAACATAACAACAGAGGAACATCCTCTGGGGGTATATCATCCTCACGCTGAGCTACATCATATAAAGAAGGAGAATATCGGTCTTATAGAGGTAATGGGACTTGCAGTTCTTCCTGCGAGACTTAAAGGTGAGATGGCTTCTCTTAAAAAGGCCATGCTTGAAGGCGCAGACCTGCGAGCTGACAAAGAGCTTGAGAAGCACGCAGACTGGGTGGATGCCTTTAAGACAAAATATGAGAATATAGACGAATCTAATATAGATGAGATAATTCAGAATGAGATCGGAGAGGTCTTCATGCACGTTCTTGAGGACGCAGGTGTTTACAAACGCACACCTGACGGACAGGAAGCGTTCGACAGATTTATTCGTTCTCTTCCGGCTGAAGCAGTTTAAGGATAGTTTGTCTGCTGAGGGCATTGAGGTTCTTGGCGATTGGAACGAGACCGTCCAGTTTTTTCCGGATCTCTTCTTCGCTAAGACCAAGCTTTGTCTTATACAGATCAATGAGAATCCTGTAGGTTGCAGTGATATCTGTGCGGGTCTTGACGGCAAACTCCAGGACACTTGCAGCATCTTCAAATCTGCCACGGTCATAAAGAGCCTGACCCCACTTCTGCAGTGAGCAGACAAGAGCTGTGTAGTTCTGGTCATACTGCGTAAGAGGGGTTATATTGGCTGTGCCGTATTCAAGCTTAAGATCGGTATTGCTGATACCGGTGAGATTTACAATCTTTTCATCCTTGAGTGCGGTAAGTTCATCTTCCGCAGTCTGAAGGGCGGAATCATCGCCTGCTGTTCCGAAGGGGAGAAGGTCGAAGGGAATGTGTATGTACTCCAGATTTTCAAGACTCTTTTTCCTGACATTGTTCGACGCAAGCTCTTTTTCCCAGAAGCTGGCTTCCTGCTCTTCTGTCTTTCTTGAGGTTCTGCGCATCAGTAGATTCACAACAATGCATATGAGTATGAAGCTTGCTAAAAAGGGGAATTTCATCTATAATATCCTTTCAGTAAAAACGTGGTGATTCCATTTACATAATATCACAGAGGAAGTATTATGAAAAAATTTTTTGGGGCCGTTGGAATTGCGGTTTTGCTGATGGTACTTATCCCATCAACAAGAGCATATGCTTCAGATGGCAGACAAATCGCAAAGGGCGTGTTCATTGGACCGGTTGATGTTTCCGGTATGAGCATTAGTGAGGCAGAAAGTGCAGTTACTTCATATGTAGATGAGGTTTCGACGCAGCCCATTACCCTGGTTGTCGGTGAAGGCAAGGAGCAGCAGTTCACTGGCCTGGATATAGGACTATACTGGAGTAATACATCAGTTGTTGAGGATGCGTATTCCCTTGGTCATCAGGGCAACGTAATAGAGAGATACAAGGCACTCAAAGATCTTCAGCATCAGAATCATACTTATGATATTGCCTACGGATATGAGAGAGAAACTCTTGAGGGCATAATAGCTTCATGTGCTGAGGCTTACGATCAGGAGAAGATCAATTATACACTGACCAAGACAGAGGACGGTTTTAAGGTATCAGACGGACAGACAGGATATCTTGTAGACCAGCCGGAGTCAGTATCAATAGTAGAAGATTTTATTCAGAACAAGCTCGGTGGCGGCGATAATACTGTACAGCTCTCCGTTAAGGCTGATGAGCCTCAGGGAAGCGAGGAAGAACTCGCACTTGTAAGAGATGTTCTGGGAACATACACAACAAGCTACAAGACATCAGGAGCATCGAGAAGTGCCAATGTTGCCAACGGATGCAGACTGATCAACGGATCAACAATTTACCCCGGAGAGGAGTTCTCCGTACTTGATACCATTACACCATTCACAGAGTCAAACGGATATTTTCCTGCAGGTTCATATCTGAACGGACTTGTTGTTGAGAGTATTGGTGGCGGTATCTGCCAGGTTTCAACAACTCTTTATAACGCTGTGCTTCTTTCAGAGCTGGAAGTTACTGAGAGACACAACCATTCAATGATCGTAACATATGTTTCTCCTTCGGCTGATGCAGCTATTGCAGAGTCAGGAGGCAAGAACTTTAAATTTGTAAACAGTACCGAGCACCCTATTTATATCGAGGGGTACACTACATCAGACAAGCACATTACCTTTACTATTTATGGTGTGGAGACCAGACCGTCAGGCCGTAAGGTTTCTTACGAGAGCGAGGTTCTGGAGACAACTCCGGCTTCTGCTGATGAATTTGTAACAGATCCGTCTCAGGGCGTTGGATATGTTGGAACACAGTCGGCTCACCTTGGCTACAAGGCGCAGCTTTGGAAGATTGTAACAGAGAACGGTGAGACTTCCAGAGAAGTTGTTAATTCCAGCACTTATAAGATGGTGCCCAAGATTGTTACCGTCGGAACCGCAGGAGCAGATGAGGCAGCTCTTTCACAGCTTCAGACAGCAATAGCAACAAGGGATGTCGGAACGGTCAAGGCAGTAGCAGGTGCTCTGGCAGCAGCTAGAAATGCAGCCGGAACAGAGGGCGCTGAGGCAGCCAATCAGGCAGCAGCAGATGCTGTTAATGCCGCCAATGAGCAGCTGAGAGTTCAGGCTGAGCAGGCAGCACAGGCACAGCAGCCAGAAGGTGATGCAGAATCCATCCAGACTAACTAATGCCTCCCGGAGATTATATGAGAATTGGTAAGATAACTGAGAATGCTCTTAAGCGCTCGGTTTTAAAGCTACTTAGAACAGAATATAAAGATGTTAAAAGCGCAGCTGTAGGGTCAGACTGCGCTTTTTCTTCAAATAAAAATGCATTCAGTGCAGTGGCAACTGTTACTGCGGATATTGCAGATCCCGGATTTTATGCAGTTGTGAAGGCGCTTACAGGTCTTTTCTCGCAGGGTATAATACCTGACCATGTAACAGTCTCTGTCATGCTTCCTGCAGATGCAGAGGAGAAGACGGTAAAAGACATCGTAAAGGGAGCTATAGCTGCATCAAAGCTCTGCGATGTTCAGTATTGTGGCGGACACACTGAGGTTACCGGAGCTGTGAGCAGAGCACTTGTTACAGCCTGCGCAGTCGCCGGAAGTACAGAGAGTTCCCTGGCTACATCAAAGCCCGTTGCAGGAGATGACCTTGTGGTCACGAAGTGGATAGCTCTAGAAGGTACAGCCATGCTGGCCTCAGAGAAAATGGAGGAGCTTTCTGCAAGATATCCGGTACCCTTTATCGAGGAGGCTCAGCGTTTTAAAGAGCTGCTTGATATACGAGCGGAGGCTGCAGTCGCGGTGGAGTCCTCAGTCACCGCTATACATGATGTTTCTTCAGGGGGGATTTATGCCTGCCTGTGGGAAATGTCAGAAAAAGCAGGCTGCGGACTTGAAGTGGACCTTAGAAAGATTCCTGTGAGACAGGAGACTATCGAGATCTGCGAGTTTTTTGAGGTGAATCCTTATCAGCTTACGTCGGGAGGAGCTCTTTTGATAGCGACATCTGACGGAGAAGGACTGGTAAGAAAACTTGAGCAGGAGGGAATTCCTGCAGCTGTCATAGGCTCTTTGAGAGAAGGCAATGACAAGATAATTGTCAACGGAGATGAGAAGAGATATCTCGAATCACCTCAAGCAGATGAGATACATAAGGTCTTATGACGTAATTAGTGGTATTATAGTAAATAAAGTCAGAAGGGGAGAATAACAAGAATGAGCACAAGAGAAGAAATTCTAGGTATTATTGAGAAAAACAGCCGTATAGATGTACATGAACTCAGCGTTCTTCTGGGAGCAGACGAGCTTCTGGTTGCCAATGAGCTTAAAAGCCTTGAGGATGAGGGCATCATCTGCGGATATCACACAATGATAGACTGGTCCAAGACCGATATAGAGAAGGTCAATGCCCTTATTGAGGTTAAGGTTACACCACAGAGAGGAATCGGATTTGACAGCATTGCCGAGAGGATCTACAAGTATCCGGAAGTTACCAGCGTATACCTCATGAGCGGTGGTTTTGATCTTATGGTAATCCTGGAGGGTAAGTCTCTTCATGAGGTGGCAAGCTTTGTCAGCAACAAGCTCTCAACGCTTGATACGGTCCTGAGCACAGCTACACACTTTATTCTTAAGAAGTACAAGGACCATGGAACAATTCTGACCAAGAAATATGAAGACACAAGGGAGATAGTATCACCATGAGAAACCCAATCGGAAAGAAAGTAGTAGATATAAAGCCATCGGGTATCAGAAAGTTCTTTGACATCGTCCTTGAGACCGAAGGGGCTATTTCCCTCGGTGTTGGTGAACCGGATTTCGATACTCCCTGGCATATAAGAGACG
Source organism: Butyrivibrio sp. XPD2006 (assembly GCF_000420865.1). GTDB lineage: Bacteria > Bacillota > Clostridia > Lachnospirales > Lachnospiraceae > Butyrivibrio. Next base: position 125,330 of record NZ_ATVT01000004.1, on the reverse strand, counting down.
AGGGTATCTATTCCCTGGAAAAGGGACGTACCTTCTATACATCCAATTCAGGACTTAAAGAGCTCAGGACAGAGATATCAAATTATATATACAGGACTCAGGGAGTAAGCTACGACCCGATAAAAGAGATCTTTGTGACAGTAGGAGGATCTGAGGCCATTGACCTTGCTCTTCGCGCAATGATCGATGAGGGGGATGAGGTTCTTATCCCGCAGCCCAGCTATGTATCCTATGAACCTTGCGCAATTCTGGCAGATGCTGTTCCTGTTATCATCGAGCTCAAGGAAGAAAATCAGTTCAGACTGACAGCTCAGGAAGTTCTTGATAAGGTTACAGACAAGACTAAGATTCTGGTTCTTCCGTTCCCCAACAACCCAACCGGTGCCATTATGGAGAAGGAAGATCTTGAGGCAATCGCCAAGGTTGTTATAGAAAAAGACCTTTATGTCATATCCGATGAGATATACGGCGAACTCACATACAGCGGCAAGCACGTTTCCATTGTATCTCTGCCGGGTATGAAAGAGAGAACAATCCTTATAAACGGATTTTCCAAGGCTTATGCCATGACGGGCTGGAGACTTGGATACGCCTGCGGACCTCAGGCTATTATGGAGCAGATGGTCAAGATCCATCAGTTTGCTATCATGTGTGCACCTACAACCAGTCAGTACGCAGCTGTAGAGGCCTTGAGAAATGGTGATGACGATGTCGTTATGATGAAGGAGCAGTACAATCACAGAAGACGATTCTTGCTCAGCGAGTTTGAGAGGATCGGACTTCCTTGTTTTGAGCCGTACGGAGCCTTCTATGTGTTCCCCTGTATCAAGAAGTTTGGCATGAGCAGCGATGAATTCTGCACAAGACTTCTTAAGGAAGAGAAGCTTGCTGTGGTGCCGGGAACAGCGTTCGGTGACTGCGGAGAGGGCTACATCAGGGTTTCCTATGCTTATTCTCTTGAGAACCTGAAAGCTGCCATGGAGAGACTGGAGCGCTTTATCAGCAAACTTTGATGTATAATGAATTAAATATCTTTAGTCAAAACTAAAATCTCCTGCTTTTGTGAGCAAAAATGCACAAAAAGCAGGAGTTTTTTTGTGAAAAAGCGAAAACATCTAAAATAATTCATTAAAATCTAAAATATTCGTTGACTTGGGATTTCTCGCACTTTAGAATTAATCATAACAAGGTGTATTAGGAGAAATCAGACATTATGACAGCAGAAAAAGAGCTTAAATACAATGAACCGTGGATACTTCAGAGAGCAGATCCCTATGTGTACAGACATACGGACGGAAGCTATTATTTTACAGCCTCTGTTCCCGAATATGACAGGATTGTTCTGAGAAAATCCGATACTCTTACAGGTCTTGCAGAAGCAGAAGAAGTTGAAGTGTGGCACAAGCATGAGTCGGGACCTATGAGCGTTCATATATGGGCTCCGGAACTCCACTATCTGGATGGTGCATGGTACATATACTATGCAGGCGGAGACAAGGATAACATCTGGGAGATAAGGCCATATGTTCTTCAGTGCAAGGATGAGGACCCGATTACAGGGACGTGGACAGAACTTGGCAAGATACAGAGAGCAGATGAAGATGAATTCTCTTTTGAAGCATTCTCACTTGACGGTACGGTCTTCGAAAATGCCGGCGAGAGGTACTACGTCTGGGCTGAGAAGGTTGGAGTCGGAAGACAGATCAGTAATCTCTATATTGCCAGGATGCAGACACCGTGGAAGCTTGCAACGGTCCAGGTTATGCTTACAACTCCTGATTACGACTGGGAGAGAGTTGGATACTGGGTAAATGAAGGCCCTTCGGTGATAAAGCATGGAGGCAAGATCTTTTTGACATATTCTGCAAGTGAGACAGGCAAGCCTTATTGCATGGGAATGCTCAGTGCTGACGAGGACAGCGATCTTCTTGATCCTAAGAGCTGGACCAAGGATAGGTATCCGGTTCTTGAATCCGATGAAAAGGCCGGTATCTACGGCCCCGGGCACAACAGCTTTACCGTCGATGAAGAGGGAAGGGATATCTGTGTATATCATGCGAGAAATGAGGAGAATATAACAGGCGATCCTCTCTATAACCCCAACAGACACGCCAGACTGATGCCGGTTGTGTGGGACGCGGATGGCAGACCTGTATTTTCTTTTACACAGGGAGAGAAATGATGCGCGGGAAAATATATAAATGTATTGCAGCGGGATTGAGCATTGTCCTTGCTGCTCTTGGGACCGGATGTTCTTCTGCTTCTGACGGTGAGAGCATGGACCTTCCTAAGGAGGCAAGTATGGAGGAAATAGCGAAGGGTTCGGTAAATTCGGGAGCATCGCTTCATGACCCTCAGGTTATTGTGGGGGATGATGGTACATATTACTGTTATGGAACGCACATGACTGCTGCAACATCTACAGATCTTTTAAAGTGGGACACCTGGGCTGATGGGGTGAACGGTAGCAACAAGATCTATGACAATCTGCTGACCGAACCCTTTGATGCCTTTTCTTTTGTTGGCAAGAATGAGCAGAACGGCTATTCTGTGTGGGCTCCGAGTGTTATCTACAATAAGACTACCGGCAAGTACATGATGTACTTCTGCACAACCTCGTCCTACATCAAATCAAATATTGTGTTGGCGACCTCAGATAATATCGGTGGTCCCTATCATTACGAAAAGACAATAATTTACTCAGGATTCGCAAAATCTGATATAGACCTCACAAACTTTTATGAGATAATGGGAGAGGATGTTGCCACGAGAAACCGTTATGTTTCGGGTGGGGCATACAATAATCAGCTCTGGCCAAACGCCATTGACCCGGCTATGTTCTATGACGCTGATGACAGGCTTTGGATGGTGTACGGCTCGTGGTCAGGCGGAATTTTCATCCTGGAGCTTGATAAGGAGACGGGAGAGCCCATTCATCCTGAGACAGATGACGCCGGCGAGGTCGATGCATATTTTGGCAAAAGACTCATCGGAGGATTCCATCACTCTATAGAAGGGCCTTATATCCACTATGACAAGGCATCAGGCTACTACTATCTGTTTTTGTCCTACGGTAATCTTCAGACAGACGGCGGATATCAGATAAGAGTCTTAAGGTCCGAGAACCCGGACGGTCCATATGTTGATGCTAAGGGGAACAGCCTTGGCATAAAGGGAGATCTGGATTCTTATGCAGATTACGGCGTTAAGTTAATGGGCAACTACACACTGCCAAGTCTTAACGTTACCTATATGGCACCGGGTGGTCAGTCCACTTTTGAGGGGGCAGATGGCAATTTATACATTGTATATCATCAGAGATTCAAGAATAACGGTGAATTCCATTCGGTAAGGGTTCATCAGATGGCCATGAATGAAGACGGCTGGCCTTGTGTTTTCCCTTTTGCCACAAACGGTGAGACGCTTTCGGAAGAAGGGTATAAGACAAAAGACATCCAGGGTACTTTCTACGTGGTTGACCACGGCCTTGATATAAACAACCTGGTTAATGAGCCTGTGGAATGCAAGTTTGCAGACGGAAATATCACAGGAGGAATGACCGGTACCTACGAAGTAAAAGAGGGTACAAACTTTATCACTGTTAAATCCGGGGATACAACCTTTAAGGGAGTTATGGTGGAGATGACAGATGAAGCAGGAAACAACACCTTCTGCATAAGTGCGGTCGGTGACAATAATCATTCAATATGGGGAGTAAGATATGGCAAAACTAGTGATCAATGAAACAAAGAAAATGGGAGAGATAGCACCTGAAGTATACGGACATTTCTCCGAGCATCTGGGAAGATGTATTTATGAGGGACTCTATGTAGGAGAGAACTCAGATATTCCTAACGTAAACGGTATGAGAACGGACGTAGTCGAAGCCCTTAAGGAGATGCAGGTTCCGCTGCTTCGCTGGCCGGGCGGATGCTTTGCTGATGAGTACCATTGGATGGATGGTATAGGCGATAAGTCAAAGCGCAAAAAGATGATCAACACTCACTGGGGCGGAGTAATGGAAGACAACAGCTTCGGAACGGATGAGTTCATGGAGCTCTGCAGACAGCTTGGCTGCAAGACATACGTAAACGGAAATCTCGGTAGCGGAACTGTACAGGAGATGAGCCAGTGGGTTGAGTACATGACCCTGGACGGAGTATCTCCAATGGCAGACCTGCGTAAAGAGAACGGACATCCGGAGCCCTACAAGCTTGACTATTTTGCAGTAGGAAACGAGAACTGGGGCTGCGGCGGAAACATGAGACCTCAGTACTACGGAGATCTTTACCGCAGATATCAGACATATCTTCGTCAGTACAATCCTGACAGGAAGTTCAAGAAGATCGCCTGCGGAGCTAATAATAACGACTATCACTGGACAGAGGAAGTCCTTAAGACATGTTTTGATCATTCACCTGAGCACGAGCATGGCTTTATGGATCTTATTTCTCTGCACTATTATGACATGCCTTACGGATGGGATCCCAAGGTAAGTGCTACAAAGTTTGATGATGAGTGCTACTACAGAACCCTCAACAAGGCATATGTAATGGATGAGTATGTATCAAGACACTGCGATATCCTTGATCAGTACGATCCAGACAAGAAGATCGGACTTGCTGTTGATGAGTGGGGAACATGGTTCGAGGTTGAGCCCGGAACAAATCCCGGATTCCTCTATCAGCAGAATACAATAAGAGATGCCCTGGTAGCAGGCATTACTCTCAATATCTTCAACAAGCACTGCGACAGAGTCAAGATGGCCTGCATTGCACAGATGGTCAACGTTCTTCAGTCCGTTATCCTTACAGACGGAGAGAAGATGATCAAGACTCCTACATATCATGTATTCCACATGTATCGTCATCACCAGGGAGCTGAGCTTCTTGGCAGCAGCATCACAGGTACAACAGAGATCGGTGTTGAGGACGGATTTAAGGTTCCTGATCTCACAGAGTCTGTATCAGAGAAGGACGGAATCATCACTATCACAGTCAGCAATCAGTCTCTTACCGATGCAAAAGAGCTTGATGTAATATTTGCTGAGAAGAAGAGCTTTGAGATCGTTGAAGCTAAGCTTGTAGGCGGCGCTGATCCTCATGATCACAACACTTTTGAAGATCCTGAGAAGGTAGTTGAGAAGGATTTTGAGGACTATAAGACAGAAGGCGGACTTAAACTTAACATTCCTGCAGCAAGTGTAGTTGAGATTAGACTAAAATAAAGGTATAATGTTTTAATCTTATATAAAAGGGTGGGTGTTCAATATGCTGCATATCAAGTCGCTGGATGAGGGACTGGAGCTTTTTAAGGCTCTTGGTTCTGACATTCGTGTAGAGATAATCAAGATACTTCTAAATGAAAATGCCATGAACATGAATGAGCTTGCAAGTCGCCTCAATATCACAAACGGCGCACTCACAAGCCATATCAAGAAGCTGGAAGAATGCGGAGTGGTTACTGTTTCCTCTGAGGCATCCGGCCACGGCAACCAAAAGGTATGCTCTGTCCATCTGGACAAGATACTGATAGAGCTCCAGGATAAGCCTGAGAATGAGAATATCTACACAACGGATATCAAGGTTGGGCTTTTTGCTGACTACTGTGTCTATCCGACATGTGGTCTTGCAACGAGCAACAGGCTTATAGGTGAAGTTGATGACACGAGATACTTTGCTCATCCTGACAGATATGAAGCTGATATTCTCTGGTTTACCAAGGGATATGTGGAATATGCCATTCCTAACTTTGTTCCTTCCAATCAGAAGATTGATGAGATATGTATTTCAATGGAGCTGAGCTCTGAGGCGCCGGGTGTTAACAATGTATGGCCTTCTGATATTTATTTTTATCTGAATGAGACGCTGCTTGGAACATGGACATCACCCGGAGATTTTGGCGATGTAAAGGGTATTTTCACACCGGACTGGTGGTTCCCTAACTGGAATCAGTACGGACTTCTCAAAATGCTTGTGATAAATCACAAGGGCACATTTATCGACGGACTTCAGATTTCAGACGTCACCATAGATCAGTTCAAGATCACCACCAAGAGTCCTCTCAAGTTCAAGCTTGAGGTTCCTGAGAATGCTGAGCATGTAGGCGGTCTTACAATCTTTGGAAGAGGCTTTGGTAATTACAATCAGGATATTAACGTTAAGATGGCATACAGCCCTATAGAAATGCCATAAAAAAAGACAAAATAAGAGGTTAGCCTTGGATGGTTAACCTCTTTATTTATATCTTTTGCCTTATTACTTGATTCCGCTGATCGCGATGGATTCAATGATAACTCTCTGGAACAGGAAGAACAGTATCAGAGTAGGAAGCATTGCTATTACCGATGCTGCCATGATCAGAGCATAATCGCTTTGGATCGCGTAGTAGTGGTTGAAGGATCTGATAACTACCTGCAGGGTCCATGTCTTTTCGCTTCTAAGGAAAATTGTGGGAGCAAGGTAGTCATTCCATATTCCCATGAACCAGAGCATGAGCTGTGTGCCAAGTGCGCCTTTCATAAGCGGAAGGAATATCTTCCAGTAGATACCGAAGTAGTTGCATCCGTCAATCTTGGCTGCATCCATAAGGTCTGAAGGGATGCTGTAGAGATTCTGTCTCAGGAAGAATATCATGCTGACGTTTCCGAAGCATCCGGGAATGATAAGGGGTGCCAGGGAATTGGTCCAGTGAAGCTTGGTAAACAGTACGTACTGTGGGATCATAACAACCGCAAAGGGAATCATGATCGTTGCAAGAAGTGCCAGGAACAGGGCATTTTTGCCTCTGAATTCCATCTTGGCGAAGGCAAAAGCTGCAAGGGATGAAGTAAAGCCTCCGATGAGGAGCACGGGGATCTCAACCTTGATGGTGTTGATGATACCGCTTATGAACTGTCCCTTTTTCATAACTTCGCTGTACTTACCGATAAGGACCGGATCGGGAATGATTGTAAGTGTTCCTGAAAGGATCTGATTCTTGGTCATAAAGGATGTTGCCACCATGTAGATAAGCGGGAACACCATTGTTATTGCAAACAAGAACAGCAGGATAAAGATTATAATGTTGAGCGCTCTCTCCTTGGGGGATGTGACGCGGTCATTCATATAGTCTTTCTGGCTGCTTTTGGGTTTTGATAATATTGCTGTAGCCATTTGTCACACCTCCTTAGTCTATGGTCTTAACCCATTTATCCTGGCCCCAGAAGTTGATGGCCGTGATAATGAATATTATTGTCGCAAGAATTACCGCAACTGCACTCCCGTATCCGAGCTGGCCGTTGGTGAAGGCTTTTTCGTAGAGATAGAATACAACAGTTGCTGAGCTGTAGTTCGGTCCGCCGTTTGGTGTCATGACCTGAACTTCTACAAATACCTGGAAACCTCCGATGAGAGAGGTGATAAGTACGTAGAATGTTACAGGTGACAGAAGCGGAAGAGTGATGTTGGTGAATTTATTCCAGCCGTTGGCTCCGTCGATCATGGCTGCTTCATAGTAGTCTCTGGGGATGTTCTGAAGTCCTGCCAGATACAGGATTACAGTTCCGCCAAGACCCTTCCAGACCATGAAGATGATAAGTGAAATCTTGACCATGTGCTCGTCGCCAAGCCAGTTGGGACCGTGCATTCCTGTGAGTGCTTTGTAAATACCGTTCAAAAGACCGTAGTCGTAATTGAAAACCCATGCCCACAGAATAGAAACAGCAACCAGAGATGAAACCACAGGAACATAGTACATTGTGGTAAGGACTCTTTTGCCGGGAATCTTCCTGTTGAGGCCCATAGCAATGAGGATGCCCAGGATCATACCGATGGGAATACCGATCATGTAGATGATGGTTGTGCCCATGGATCTCCAGAATTTGTAATCGCCGAAGATCTTGATGTAGTTACCAAGTCCTACGATATTTCCCCAAAGGGAATTCATTCCTGTCCATTTACTGGTGCTGGCTATAAGGGCGAATACGATAGGATATGCCATAAAGAGCATGAATCCGATGAAGGGCGGCGCGATAAAGAGCCAGGCCCAGCGTTCTTCCCTTTTTGCCATGGCCGATCTGTGTACTTTAACTTTTGTTTTTGCCATTTTCTCTTCCCCTGAAAATCTTATAAAACGAGCCCCTCAGCAAAGTATACAGAGGGGCTCTGTCTGGTTCTAAGCGTTTATCAGCCGTTCTTGGTAGCTGAATTCTGAAGTTCAATAGCTTCGTCAAGAAGCTCCTGCATCTCAGGCTCTACCTGCTTGAGGTAATCCTCTACAGAGATATCGCCGTTTTTGATGTTGAATACACCTGACCAGAAAGGTGTGAACCACTCTGAGTTGTATGTGTAATCTGTCTCCTGAAGAGCTGCTGCATAGTTGTCATTACCATCGAAGTAGCCGAAGATAACGTCTACGTTTGAAGCGTAAGGAACCTTGCCACTGTTCACAGCATCCTTGAACTCGCCGTATGCAAGCTCTGTGATGTTAGGAAGCTGGATGGAAGCGCCGGTTGAGATACCTGAAACTGCTCTCTGTCCGTCAGCGTCTGTTGAAAGCTTTGAAACAAGCTCAGCGCAGAGGTCTGGGTACTCGGTTGTTGCTGATACGCAGTATCCAACTGATCCCATCCATGTATGTGATCTTCCGTCACCTGAAGGTCCTACAGGCCATCCGCAAAGATTCCACTTGTAAGGGAATGTGGCATCATCCATAAATGCTGCAACGTCCCATGTACCGCAAGCGTAGAAAGCAACCTGTCCATCGAGCCATCTCTGGTATCCGCCAAGAGCTGTATCCTGCTCAACTGAAGGTGTAAGGCCGTTCTTGGTAAGATCTGTGTAGAATGTAAGAGCCTCTGTGAGCTGAGGGTTATTGGCAACATTAACCTTGGTCATGTCGTCATTGAGGAACTTAACGCCGTTTGAATAAAGAATAGGTGTCATGCCCCACTGATCTGCGCAGGCAACACCCCACTGATCAATTTCTCCATCGCCGTCCTTGTCCTTGGTAAGAGCCTTGCATACTTCCTCGAACTCTGCATATGTGTATGGCTTGTTGGGATCGGGATATTCAAGACCTGCCTCGTCGAAGAGGTCCTGGTTGTAAGCAAATGCAAAACATGAGAGATCCTTAGGGAATGCGTAGAGTGAACCCTTTCCGATCTCGCTGCCGTCATAGCGGTAGATTTCCTGAGTTGTTCCCCAAATGCTGCTGATAGTAGCATCGTCAACATAGTTGTCGAGTGGAAGGATGTATCCGTTGTCTACATAAGAACGAACTGCTGCAGGTCCTACATAGAATACATCGGGCATATCGCCTGCTGTCATGTTGGCGATCATCTTCTGGTTGTATTCATCCTGAGTTGTAACCTCGAATACAACTTCCTTAACCTGATCCTTGTGCTCTTCAACGAACTCATCGATGAGCTGCTGATAGATTTCCTTCTCGTGCTCCTGCATGTAAAGGAATACATGGATGGTCTCGTCGCCCTCACCTGCGAGTGTCTCGGTTGATGACTCTGAGGTGGTCTCAGCTGCTGCTGTGTCTGTCTGAGTTGTGTCAGGAGTAGCTTCGCCTGCTTCCTCAACAGTTGTTGTTGAGCAGCCTGCAAGAATACCCATTGACATGCAGCCAGCTAATAGAATACTCAAAACTTTCTTCTTCATAGCAAATCCTCCTAAAAAAATTGCGTTAACTAGCATCTGTTATAGCAATTTTACTAAACAGGATATTTGGGCGTCAATGGGTATTTTAGATTTTTCTTAAATATTTTAAATTTTTGTCGTTTTACACAAAAAACTAAAGTTGTTTTTGTTAATCTATAAATGGTAATCAGTCTATTTTGGTTTCGTAGATGTTGGTCTCGAAGAATTTGTTGTATCCCTGCCATCCCGGAGTAGTGATATTCTGCAGGATCTCAGTGAAGGTTTCCATCTTGGCGTCAGTGTTGTCTGCAAGGTTTAAGGCAACAGCTTCCATGATGGCGGGCTTTTTGGGTGAGCCGTACTCGAATTCTCCGTGGTGAGCTACGATGCAGTGCTGGAGCTCCTGCTTGAGCAGCTCAGGGAAGCCTTCAATATTACGGGCTTTTTCGCCGACCATCTCTACGCCCATTACGATGTGACCGAGGAACTGACCTTCATCGGTGTAATCGTTGACAGGGAAGAGAGACAGCTCTTTTGTCTTACCTATATCGTGGCAGATGGCAGCTGTGATAAGAAGATCTCTCTTGAGCATCGGATAGGCACCTGCCATATAGATGCAGAGCTTGGTAACGCTGAGGGTGTGCTCCAGAAGACCTCCGATAAAGCCGTGGTGTACGGTCTTGGCCGCACTTGATTTGCGGAATTTCTCTATGAAGTCCTTGTCGTTTACAAAGAACTCCTGAAGGAGCTTCTTTAAATAAGGATTCTCTACGGTGTCTATTATCCCCAGAAGCTCTTTATACATTGTGTCATTGTCCTTGCTTGATACAGGAAGGAAGTTGGAGAGATCGTATTCCTCCTCAGAGCACTTTCTGGCTCTCTTGATGTTGATCTGGATGGCTCCGTTAAAACTGGTAACTTCGCCGAAGACATCGATGCAGTCCTGAGCATCAAATTCATCGATACCGGCTCCTCCCGGTTCCCAGATCTTGGCATCGACTGTACCTGTCTTATCCTGGAGGATTACTGAATAATACTCCTTGCCGTTCTTGGTAGTGGCTGACTGCTTGTGCTTGCACATGTAGATGTCAGCGACTCTGTCTCCAGGTTTAAGATCCTTGATAAATTTCATAAAAACCTCATTTCTAACAATAAATTAATTGTGGGTGGCGCTTGTTAAAGTCACCTCTATTTCAAGCTCTATGTAATCATTTGGAGCCTGTCTTTTTACTGCAACAGTTATTATATCATCCGGTGAGCACTGCGCAAGCTTGGATATGAACTGCTCATAGGATGCGACTTCTGTACCTTCTATGGCTGTGATTATGTCTCCGCTCTGGATTCCGGCCTGCATGGCAGGTGAACCGAGCTCGGTCTTGGTGATGTATGCTCCGGCAGGGATATTCTGCTGATCCTGGATATCAGCGGGAATAGTTGTTCCGTGAACGCCAAGATATGCTCTGTTGCGACCGTTTGATAGGTCCTCGAACAGGGACTTTAATTCTGTGATACCGATGGCACATATATGGTTCTGCAGATCATCTGTGTTAAAAGACATATCGATAATGCCAATGATCTGTCCGTTTAAGTTTGCAAGAACTCCGCTTCCGAGGGTGCTTCCGTAAATGTCGGTGGTAAGAAGCTTGTAGTAGGAATCTTCAAGGTCAAGGGTTGTCTTTTCGCTTGTTATGATTCCGTACGAGATGGAACCCTGTACTCCTATAGGGCTTCCGACCGCAATTACAGGAAGGCCTGTCATTGTTCCGTTGTTGGAGCTTCCGAGGAAGGCTGTGGTTACCTTTTGCCTTGTGCTGTCTGAAAGATTAGTACGGCTGACACTGATCACGCTTATGCCTGTAACATCATCGGCCAGTTTGACCTCAGCATTTGCAACCGCACCGTCAAAAAATGTGACTCTTATGGTCTCGGCATCGCTTATTGCTGAAGATGGAACGACGATATAGTAGTTGGTTCCGTTGTTGGCAATGATCACACCTGAAGCAGATCCGCTGCTCTCAAAGGATTCACTGAACCAGTTGGTGTCATTGGAAACTGCCGTAACAGTAACGATGCTGCTTCCGACGCTCTGGGCTACTGCCTTAAGCGAAGTCATCATTTTGCCGTAGTCAGAGGCTGAGAAGGTGTAGGATGCAATGGCTTCATCGATCTGATCCTTCTGGTTGGCCTCAAGGTACTGGGCTTCAATCTCAGCGATGGCATGCTCGTCCGCAAACATCTCCTCGGGAGTAAGCTCGTCCTGGACGTCTTCTTCCGGGAATGAGATTGGCTCGGGTTCCGGTTCCGGATAGAGCCTGTCACTGAATACCGGTTGCAGGAACAGGAACGTGAAGCACGCAACAATTCCGAATACTATTGCAAGAAAGAACGTGATAGCCGTTCTTCTTAAGAGTTTTTTTCTGTTTATGGGGCGCTGCTTTATCTTTTCGCTGATAAAACCTGTATCCGCCAATACTTCTTTTTTCTCATCCTGATTAAGAGGCATATCTTTACCCTTCCCTGACTCAAAACATTACATACATTATATTATAGATTGGCTGTTGTTGCTATTCGCAGTTTGACTCACTAGTCACGGAGCGCTTTAAATGGTAAACTGTAATTTGGACAATTATGTAAATAGGCAGAAAATAAGGTTTTAGGAAATGAACAAAAAAGCATTACACGTACTTGAGTACGACAAAATAATAGAAAAACTTGCTGACCACGCAAGCTCTGAGCCCGGAAGAAAGCTCTGCCTTGAGCTTGAGCCGTCGTCGGATATTAAGGAGATAAGGAAGAACCTGCAAAAGACAAATGACGCTATTGCCAGAATCTTCAAGAAGGGTTCAATAAGCTTTGGGGACAACAAGGAGTTTGGCGGAATTCTGAAAGCGCTGAAGATCGGATCGTCACTGGATATGGCATCGCTCCTTAGACTCGCTTCTTTTCTGGATAACGTAAACAGGGTAAAGAGCTACGGCAGACCTCCAAGGGATGATGAGGCGGGAGATTCACTCACTGAGTCTTTCCAGATGCTTGAGCCGCTCACCTTTGTATCGGCTGAGATCAGAAGATGCATTGTATCGGAAGATGAGATGAGCTCTGACGCAAGCCCTGCGCTTAAGCACATCAGGCGCGGAATGATGCTGGCGAGTGACCGTATTCATGAACAGCTGAACAGGATGATCAACGGCCCGCTCAGAACTTACCTTCAGGATGCGGTGGTAACAGTCAGAGGCGACAGATACTGTATCCCGGTTAAGGCTGAGTACAAATCCCAGGTAAACGGTCTGGTGCACGATCAGTCATCCTCGGGATCGACGCTCTTTATTGAGCCGGCAGCAGTTGTTGAACTCAACAACAAGATCCGCGAGATGGCACTTCAGGAGAGTGCCGAGATCGAGAAGATTCTTATGGAACTCAGTCTTTCTGTGGCTGAGCATGTTGATGCCATAAGGTATAACTGCGAGATCATGACAGACCTCGACTTTGTCTTTGCCAAGGCCTCTTATGCCCTGGAAATAAATGCCATTACTCCTATATTTAATGAACAGCACATTTTTGATATCAAGAAGGGAAGACATCCTCTTATAGCAAAAGACAAGGTGGTTCCCATTGACGTATACGCCGGGCGCGACTTTGACATGCTGATCATAACGGGACCAAATACCGGAGGTAAGACAGTTACATTAAAGACGGTAGGTCTTTTGACATTGATGGGACAGGCGGGGCTGGCGATTCCTGCCGGGGACAGGTCGGAACTGTCGGTGTTTGAAGAGGTCTACGCAGACATAGGGGACGAGCAGAGTATTGAGCAGTCTCTTTCAACCTTCTCATCACATATGACAAATACGGTGGCAATCCTTGAGAACGCCAATGAGAACAGCCTGTGTCTCTTCGATGAGCTCGGTGCAGGAACTGATCCTACTGAGGGAGCGGCGCTTGCGATCTCAATTCTCAATGACCTTCATAAGAGGAAGGTAAGGACCCTGGCAACAACGCACTACTCAGAGCTCAAGGTCTACGCGCTCAACACCAAGGGTGTTCAGAATGCAAGCTGTGAGTTTGATGTGGAGTCGCTTAAGCCAACATACAGGCTGCTCATCGGACTTCCGGGCAAGAGTAATGCCTTCGCGATTTCTTCAAAGCTTGGGCTTCCGGACAGGATCATCGAGGCAGCAAGTGAGCAGATAAGCACAGAGGACAAGCGCTTTGAGGATCTTATAGCAGATCTTGAGATGAGCCGAAAGACCATCGAGAATGAGCGCCTTGAGATAGAGCAGTACAAGAAGGAAGCAGAGGAACTGCGCAGACAGCTCGAGCAGAAAACTGACAAGCTCGACAGGCAAAAGGAAGACATCCTGCGCGAGGCCCACGAACAGGCAAGGCAGATCCTCCAGGAAGCCAAAGACGTTGCCGATGAGACCATTAAGGTATACAGAAAAGCCGGTCCAAATGCTTCCATGCAGGACCTTGAGAGAACAAGGACCAAGCTCAACGAGAAGATCTCCGATAAGAATAAGGCCATCTCCAAAAAGAAAGAGATTCCTGCTGACCACAAGATACTCAAGGAATCTCAGCTTAAGCTTGGAGAAAGCGTCAAGATTGTATCCATGGGACTTAAGGGAACCGTCTCATCCAAGCCTGACAAGGACGGAAATCTCTTTATTCAGTGCGGAATCATGAAGACCAAGGCCAACATAAAAGACCTTGTGCTTATAGGGGATGAGGATCCAAAGGCTGCCATGAAGAAGTTCTACGGAAGAAACACTGCCGGCAGCGGCAAGATGGACCTTTCCAAGGCTTCAACCATCAGGACGGAGATCAATCTTATAGGAAAAAACAGCGATGATGCAGTCGCTGCTTTGGATAAATACCTGGACGATGCTTACATGTCGCATCTCAACAATGTAAGAGTTGTCCACGGCAAAGGCACAGGAGCTTTGAGACAGGCTGTGCATCAATATCTTAAGGGGGTACCCTATGTGAAGTCCTTTAAGCTGGGCGAGTTCGGCGAGGGAGACGCAGGGGTTACAATAGTTACTTTTATTAAGTAAGAGGGGAACGGTAAAAATGGTTAGCAAACAGAAAATCTTAATCGTAGACGATGACAATAACATTGCAGAGCTTATTTCTCTTTATCTTGTAAAAGAGTGTTTTGAGACCAAGATCTGCAACGACGGCGAGACAGCCATCAATACCTTTGATACTTTTAAGCCGAATCTTGTGCTCCTTGACCTGATGCTTCCCGGAATTGACGGATATCAGGTCTGCAGAGAACTTCGCACCAAGAGTCAGGTGCCTGTGATCATGCTCTCTGCCAAGGGAGAGGTTTTTGACAAGGTTCTCGGACTCGAGATGGGGGCTGATGATTACATGGAGAAGCCCTTTGATTCAAAAGAGCTTGTGGCAAGAGTAAAAGCTGTCCTCAGAAGATACAAACCTCAGGTTCAGGAGGTTCAGGAGTCTGATGACAAGGTTGTCAGATATCCTGACCTTGAGATCAACATGACCAACTACTCAGTAACATATATGGGCGAGAGAGTTGACATGCCACCCAAGGAACTGGAGCTTTTGTATTTCCTTGCTGCATCACCGAATCACGTATTTACCAGAGAGCAGCTCCTTGACCAGATTTGGGGCTATGAGTATATCGGAGATACCAGAACAGTAGATGTTCACATCAAAAGACTTCGTGAGAAGCTGAGTGACCACGAGAATTGGAGACTTGCTACCATCTGGGGAATCGGTTACAAATTTGAGGTACAACAGTAAATGAAACGGACCCTTTACATCAAATTTCTGCTGGCATATCTTTTGTTCGGCATATTTGGGTTTATTGTGGTTGCGACCTTTGTGTACGGAATGACCTTTGACCGTTTGAGGCGTGATAAGGCAGATAACATGTATCAGGTTGCGACACAGATTGCCAACACTTATGCAGCAGATCTTTACAACGCGGAGACGTCCCTTGATACTGTGCACGGAGAACTGTCGTCTCTGTCCAAGTACATGGACAACTCCCCAATATGGATTGTCAATCCTTCAGGTCGACTGGTTCTTGATTCCTCCAGGAAGCTTGATCCGGGAAAAGAGGTTGTGATATCGGGATTTGATCCCACAGCCATCGGCTCAAGTTATTACACCACCGGGAATTTCTGGGGCTCTTTTAACCAGGACATGCTCAGCGTGTTTGCGCCGATAACCGCCAATTACAAGGTACAGGCTTATGTTGTAATCCACACATCTATGGCTGCATTGGAGAAAAAAGCCAATACCTTCCTTAATATCTCTTACCTGATGCTGATAGTTCTTTTCCTGCTGTCCCTGATAATCCTTATCTTCTTCACTGAGCTGGTATATGTGCCTCTTCGCAAGATCACCAAGGCGACGGAGCAGTATGCTGCCGGAAATATGGGCTATGAGTTCTCGGTGGAGTCGGAGGATGAAATGGGTTATCTGGCAGCTTCCCTGTCCTACATGGCAGGTGAGATCGCCAGGCAGGAGGATGACCAGAAAAAGTTTGTGGCCAATGTTTCCCACGACTTCAGATCACCCCTTACTTCCATCAGAGGATATCTGGTGGCGATGCAGGACGGAACGATCCCCGAGGAGATGCATGAGAAGTATCTCGGGATTGTCATCAATGAGACTGACAGACTGACCAAGCTCACCAATGAGCTCCTTACGCTGAATAATATGAGCAGTAAGGGAATGCTCCTTGATAAGAGCGACTTTGACATAAATGCCGTGATCAGAAAGGTTGCCGAGTCCTTCGGCGGAAGCTGTATGGACAAGAACATATCCATAGAACTGGTCCTTACCGATGACAAGATGCTGGTAAATGCTGATGTTGACAAGATACAGCAGGTGCTTTACAACCTGGTTGATAATGCCATCAAGTTCAGCCATCACGACTCATCCATCAAGATTGAGACCACGGAGAAGCACAGCAAGGTCTTTGTTTCCGTCAAGGACAGCGGTATCGGAATTCCCAAAGAGGATCAGAAGCTCGTCTTTGACAGGTTCTATAAGTCCGATGCTTCAAGAGGTAAGGACAAGAAGGGCACAGGCCTTGGCCTTGCAATAGTAAAAGAAATCATCAAGGCCCACGACGAAAATATCAATGTTATCAGTACCCAGGGTGTGGGAACCGAGTTTATCTTTTCTCTGCCCAAATCCGCTGTGATGGATGCTGATGACGAGGAGTAATAAATGCATATAGTACTGCACCAGCCGGAGATTCCGCAGAACACCGGCAATATCGGAAGAACCTGTGTGGCGACGGGAACAAGTCTTCACCTTATAGAACCCCTGGGCTTTCGTCTCGGAGAAAAAGAGCTAAAGAGAGCCGGGATGGATTACTGGGACAAGCTCGATGTCACAAGGTACATGGATTATCAGGACTTTTTAGAGAAGCACCCCGGGGCTAAGATATGGTACGCCACCACCAAGGCAAAGCGCACCTACGCCGAAGTGTCTTTTGGCATGGACGATTATATCATGTTCGGAAAAGAGAGCGCGGGAATCCCGGAGGAGATCCTGGTGGACAACGAAGAGACCTGCATCAGGATACCAATGGGCGAGGATATAAGATCGCTGAATTTGTCTAATTCTGTTGCTATTGTGCTCTACGAGGCCCTGAGGCAGAATGATTTTGCAGGGCTTGAGAGAGAGGGAGAGCTTCACAGACTGCATTGGCGAACGTAGTGAGAGCAGAACTTCCTTGTGAGAGGTTATAAATGGGAAAAGAAAATTTTCTTTATAAGAAGGACGATGTTCTGACTGTTGACATCGTCGATATCGGAAACGACGGAGAGGGCATAGGCAAAATTGATGGCTATACCCTCTTTATTAAAGATGCGGTAATTGGCGATAAGGTAAGCGCCAAGATCATGAAGGCCAAAAAGAATTACGCTTATGCGCATCTTGAAAAAGTGCTGGAGGCTTCTTCGTTCAGGCAGGAGGCCAGGTGTCCCATCGCCCGTCAGTGCGGCGGTTGCCAGATCCAGAACATGACCTATGATAGGCAGCTTCAGTTCAAGCAGAACAAGGTCAGGAACAACATTGTGCGTCTTGGCGGTTTTGATGAAGCTTTTGTTGACAGTGTCATGGAGCCCATCATCGGAATGGACGAACCCTGGAGATACAGGAACAAAGCCCAGTACCCGATCGGCACAGGCAAGGATGGAAAGCCCGTTGCCGGGTACTATGCGGGAAGAACTCACAGCATCATCCCTGTTAAGGACTGTCTTATCGGGGTAAAAGAGAATCGGGAGATCCTTGACGTTATCCTCTCCCACATGGAGAAATATAAGGTCGCTGCTTATGACGAAGTAAGCGGCAAGGGACTTTTAAGGCATGTGCTGATAAGGAAAGGCTTTACCAGTGGTCAGATCATGGTTTGTCTTGTGATAAATTTCACCGGAAAAGGCACAGAGTATATTCCGGGGCAGAAGGAGCTTACGGATAGGCTGTCTGAAATTGACGGAATGACCAGCATTTCCGTCTCCATAAATACAGAGAAGACAAATGTGATCATGGGCATTAAGATCCGCACGATCTGGGGGAAGGATACTATCTCCGATACTTTGTGCGGCCTAGAGTTTGAGATTTCGCCCTTGTCGTTCTATCAGGTTAACCCTGTTCAGACCCAGAAGCTCTACGGACAGGCCATTGAGTATGCGCGCCTTACGGGAAAAGAGACTGTCTGGGACCTCTACTGCGGAATAGGAACAATCTCTTTGTCCATGGCAAAGGCAGCAGGCCATGTCTACGGAGTTGAGGTTATTCCGGACGCCGTGGAGGATGCCAAGAGAAATGCTGACAGGAATGGACTTGATAACGCGGACTTCTACTGTGGTAAGGCTGAGGAAGTCCTGCCTGAGTTTTATGAGAAGAAGAGGCTTGGTGCAGAGGGAGATTCTGTGTCAGATGCTGCGCTTCATCCGGATGTCATCGTTGTAGATCCGCCCCGTAAAGGGTGCGACAGCGCCTGCCTTGAAACCATGCTCAAGATGCAGCCCGATCGCATCGTCTATGTAAGCTGCGACTCTGCGACTCTCGCCAGAGACCTACGAATCCTGTGCGACGGCGGCTATGAGATAAAGAAGGTGCGCCCCTGCGATATGTTCAGCTGGAGCGTACATGTTGAGACAGTAGTCCTTTTGACTAGGACCGAAGGGACGACGTCAGAAGGCTAACGCTGTCCATGCGATAGCTGTCTGCGATTGGCAAGTCCTTCGGACGAAGACAGAGCAGAAACAGCGAACCGCTGAAACTTCCTTGTGAAGTAGTGGTGGGATGCGAAGGGAGAATTTTGAGAAAAATCGACAGAAATGAATATAAAGAATATCTTGAATTTGCTAATGAGTGTATAGCGAACCGTGTTTATCCAATATCAATTGTGACCGGAACTCAGGATGGCGATATATATACAGATGATAAGGGATGCGTATTGTTTTGGCATTATTGCGGCTTTGCATATATCTCGGGGAATGTGAGTGAGGATGTTCTTGAAGAAATATATCAAAAGTTTTTTGTGTCTGAAACGGAACGAAGATTTGTATTGATCACAGATTCGGAGGTTGTTTCGAATTACTATTCAGGCAATAACGCCCTTCGAATTGATAAAAGGATTGAATATAACCATGGCGGGATTCCTGAACACCTGCCGATACTTGATGATAACTATGTTGTTGAGCGCATCACAGCAGACAATATAGGTGACATTTCGGGAAGGATCACACCCTCTTTTTCCTGGAAAGACAGCGAAGCGTTTCTTCGAAATGGATTCGGATTCGCGGCCAAAAGTAAGGCGGATGGCAGCTTTGCTGCGGTGGCTTTTTCCGGTGCTGTCAGTCCTGAAGAAGTGGATATTGGAGTTGAGACTGCTGAAGCACATAGACACCATGGACTGGCATCATACCTTGCGTACGGGATGTGTGAAGAAATCATACAGCAAGGCAGGAGACCCGTGTGGGCGCATGCTGAAACAAATGCAGGTTCGCAGAAAACTGCGCTCAGCGTTGGCTTTAATCCATGCAGGATAAACACAGTCATTCACAAGTAGGGAGATACATTACGTGGTAATACTAATAACGGGAGCATCCCATACAGGCAAGACATTACTTGCGCAGCGGATGCTTGAAAAATATAAATATCCGTACATGTCTATCGATCATCTGAAGATGGGACTTATCAGAAGCGGAAATACTCATCTTACTCCTGAAGATGATGAGGAGATGACGACGTATATCTGGCCTATAGTACGGGAGATGATAAAGACTGCTATAGAGAACAGACAGAATCTGATCGTTGAAGGATGCTATATCCCCTTTGACTGGCGCAGGGATTTTGGCGAAGAGTATCTGCAGGATATCAGATTTATCTGTCTTGCGCTGACAGACAGCTACATTGATGCGAATTTCGATAAGATTAGGGGCCATGCTTCCGACATAGAATCAAGATTGGATGATTCGTATTGCACGGTCGACCTGATAAAAGCAGATAACAAAAGATTTATAGAAGGATTTGCAAAGACAGGTGAACATATCGAACTCATAGATTCGAATTATGAACAGGTTATAGAGAAGGCCTCTCGTCTATAGGCGGACGAGAGGTCTTTTTACATTTAAACTCTGTACTTTCTGTATCTTCCAAAGAGTATTCCATCATCCAGGAACTGCTCGGTTTCCGATACCCACATGGGAAACTGTCCGGTAGCCAGGGCAGTCTGTCCGTTCAACATTCCGGTGTGGAATGAGAGGTGTCTGTACTGCCTGAGAACCAGTTCCATTCTGGTATATTTACAACCCTTTGGCTTTTCGTAAAGCATTTCGTCTGTGAGAGTGTCCAGGTACTCCAAAGTTTTCTTTTCAATAGAATCAAGATAGGAAAGAAGTTCTTCGTCTGAAAGGACGACATCGCACGGAACATCCGGATTGTCCAATCCTTCTACGTGGAAGGAAGGCTCTTCGTAATCGAATGGGTTGATAAACCATTTGTCCGCAGAATGAAGTGCGTGGTAAGCCCATCTCCAGCAAGGTGCGCCTACGCAGAGAGCATCCCTGTCATAAGCTCTTATTGCTGTGCGGATGTTGAGGAAATTGGGCTCTACCGTATCCTTGATGATCATACATAATTCGTTCATTTGTGGTACCTCCTTGTGTCTGCTTTATTTTGAATGTATAATAACGCTGAAACACATATCTGTAAAATTGAAACAAATAATATAAATGTTCAAAATAATTGAATTCAAGAGGTATAGTGATCATGACAATAACTCAGTTAAGTACGTTTTTGAAAATTGCAGAGCAAAACAGTTTCTCGGCAGCAGCTGATAGCCTTGGTTATGCACAATCCACGGTGACAACGCAGATAAAGCAGCTGGAGGAAGAACTTGGGTGCCAATTGTTCGACAGACTTGGTAAGACGATTGTTCTTACGCCGCAGGGAGAGAAGCTCATAGCATATGCGGAAAAGATGCTTCAGCTGGAGCGCGAGATCCATCTTGAAATATCGGATGAGGAAGAGCCGACCGGAGTGCTGAAGATCGGCGTTTCCGAATCTCTGTGCTATAGCCGTGTTCCGGAGGCACTTATGAAGTATAGAAAAGAGATTCCGGGAATAGATATCAGGCTTGTGTTCATTACGCATGATACATTTCCCGACATGCTGCAAAAAGGAGAACTGGACCTGGTTTACACATTAAATCCTTACATGGAGGATGACAGATTGACCATGCTGTATAAGAAAGAAGAGACGCTGGGCTTTTATGCTTCGCCGGATCATCAGCTTGTTGGGAAGAAGATAAAAGAGAAGGATCTGGCAGACTATCCACTGCTTCTGACCGGACATAATTGCAGCTTCAGGCATATGCTCATGGAGGATCTGGCGAAATGCGGAGTAGAAGCAAAATCTCTGATAGAAACCAGCAGCAAGGAAATACTCAAACAATTTGCATCAAACGGTTTGGGGATCGCATTTATCCCCGATATGACTGCGACAAGAGAAGTGGAGAATGGAAGCCTCAAAAAACTGGACTGGAGAGGCAGCTCTTTTCCCATTTACTCACAGATATTCGTTCATAAAGATAAGCATATAAGCAAAGCAATCAGTAGCCTGGTGGAGGTTATAGAATGAACTTGTGAAACTGAATGGGATATGGTAACATTTGCAAATAAATGCGGCGACCCACAACAAGGTGCGGCGTCGACTGGAGGAAAATAAGGTATGAAAAAGTTTTTAAAGAGGAAAAACATCGAGATTTCCCTAAGGCGCTATGGTATTGACGCCCTGGGAGCAATGGCACAGGGACTTTTCTGTTCCCTTCTTATCGGAACCATCATCAATACCATCGGAACTCAGTTCCATATACCGTTTTTAATGAAGACTGTTGCTACAGTTGCAGGCGTTGATTACACGGTTGGTGGCCTCGCAACAGCAATGAGTGGTCCGGCAATGGCAGTAGCCATCGGTTACGCACTGCAGTGTCCGCCACTGGTTCTTTTCTCTATGATCACAGTTGGATTTGCAGCTAACGCACTGGGCGGAGCCGGCGGTCCTCTGGCGGTTCTTTTTGTGGCAATCATCGCCGCTGAATTCGGAAAAGCAGTTTCAAAAGAGACTAAGGTCGATATATTGGTCACTCCACTTGTTACAATAGCAGTGGGTGTGTTCCTTTCATGGCTCATCGCGCCGCCTCTCGGCAAGGCAGCAATGTGGGTTGGAAACATTATCATGTGGGCAACTGAGCAGCAGCCGTTCCTTATGGGAATAATCGTTTCGGTTGTTGTCGGTATGGCGCTTACACTTCCTATTTCTTCCGCAGCTATATGTGCGGCTCTCGGACTCACAGGTCTTGCGGGTGGAGCAGCTGTAGCAGGATGCTGTGCTCAGATGGTGGGCTTTGCAGTTATTTCCTTCAAGGAGAATAAATGGGGAGGCCTTGTTTCACAGGGTATCGGAACCTCAATGCTCCAGATGGGTAATATCATCAAGAACCCAAGAGTATGGATCGCACCTACACTGGCATCGGCCATCACAGGACCGATAGCAACATGCATCTTCAGGCTTCAGATGAACGGAGCTCCTGTATCATCAGGTATGGGAACCTGCGGACTTGTAGGACAGATTGGTGTTTACACCGGCTGGGTTAACGACATAGCAAACGGAACCAAGACAGCCATCACAGGCTTTGACTGGTTGGGGCTTGTCCTTATTTCTTTTGTGCTTCCTGCAGTTCTTTCACTGGTAATCCACAAGGGCGTTATGAAGCTTGGATGGGTAAAAGAAGGAGATCTTAAACTCTAATGACACAGATACCTGTAGTGATCCTATATCTGATCCTTGCAATTATCGTCGTGCTTCTGATTGTGCTTGTGGTGAGGGCAATCATAAACAGACTGCCCCATGAACTTCCTATGGACGAGATGGAAGGCCATGATTTTGAGTATTACTGTGCGGATCTTTTAAAGGCTAATGGCTTTCTGGAAGTTGAGGTCACTAAGGGAAGCGGAGATTTCGGGGCTGATATTCTGGCAGAGAAAGACGGTATTACCTATGCTGTTCAGTGCAAGTGCTACGACAAGCCTATTGGTGTCAAGGCAGTTCAGGAGGTCTATGCAGGCCGTGATTACTATGACAGAATGGTCGGTGTTGTCATGACCAATCAGTACTTTACGCAGCCGGCAGTGGAACTTGCAAGGAAGCTGAACATCATGCTCTGGGACAGAGGATACCTGGACGATATGGATAAAGCGGAGTAATTATGAAGATTACCATTAAGGATGATTTTGATCTTTCAAAAATAGCAGACAGCGGACAGTGCTTCAGATTCAATGCTGTGGCCGATGGCTACAGTGCTACCGCTCTTGATAAGAATCTTTTTATAAAGAGTCTTGGAAGTGGTGAGTACGAGTTGGATTGCAGCAAGGATGAGTTTGACGGATTCTGGAGAGGGTACTTTGATCTTGACCTGGATTATAGGAGCCTCAGAAAGAGGATTAGCAAAGAGGAAGATGAATACCTCTTTGCGGCCGCTGAATTTGGCAAGGGAATCAGGATATTAAGACAGGACCCATGGGAGATGCTCATCTCTTTTATCATATCCCAGCGCAAGAACATTCCGGCGATCAAGGCTTCTATTGAGAAACTGTGTGCAATGGCTGGTGACGTTATAAAAGAGGATGCGGACGGGAATCCCATCTATTCATTCCCGACTCCTGAGAGGCTGGCGGGGCTTACGCTGGAGCAGCTCTCATCCTGCAGCCTCGGCTACAGAGATAAGTACGTTCAAAAAGCTGCCATGGATGTGGCAAGCGGAGCCGTGGATCTGATGGCTTTTGAGTCTCTTGATGACGAGGCGCTTATGGAAGAACTTCTTAAACTTTTCGGCGTCGGAGTCAAGGTTGCCAACTGCGAGATACTCTTCGGCTACCACAGACTGGATGCCTTCCCTAAGGATGTATGGATCAACAGGGTTTTGGAGAATCATTATCCAAATGGATTTTTGTTTGAGAAATATGCCCCGTATAACGGGATCATGCAGCAATATTTATTCTTTTATTCAAGGCTGTCTTCGATGTAAATCGAAGGCAGTTTTTTGTTGGGCGAAAATGACCCCTTGACTCCGTCCCCAGGGACCATTATCAGAAATTTGTACATATACAAGTTGATAAAAATGTATAATATTCACATTGACTGCCTGTACGGGTTATGGGAACATGGTTGTGCAGGAAAAAACACAATCAGGCGAGAATACAGACGTGGCAAAATATCAAAATGTTATTAATTGGATAAATGAAAACATAGATTCCGGAGCCCTTAAGCCGGGGGAGAGGATTCCTTCGGAAAATGAGCTCTGCGCAAGGTTTGGCCTTAGCCGTCAGACCATCAGGCATGCTATTGCCAGGATGGCTGAGGACGGACTTTTGGAGAGCCGTCAGGGAAGCGGAACTTATGTGGCAGACCAGAGGGCTGAAGATGGTGAGAGAAATGTCATCGCTGTAGTTACAACTTATGTGGATGACTACATTTTCCCCAGCACCATCAGAGGTATAGAGAGAACATTGAGTGACAAGGGCTACTCGATGCAGATATCTCTGTCCAACAACACTGTTGGCAAGGAGAGACAGATTCTTCATGAACTGCTTGGAAGGAATGATGTGGCGGGACTTATCATGGAGCCGGTAAAGAGTGCCCTTCCAAATCCTAACATGGACTTGTACAGGAAACTTATGGACAAGAAGATCAAGATACTCTTCATCAATTCTTTTTATCCCGAGCTGGATATTCCTCATGTTTCCCTGAACGATGCCCGGTGCGCCTACAAGGCGGTGCATGCGCTTATTGAGGCAGGACACAGGGATATAGGCTGTGTACTCAAGCTGGACGACGGACAGGGACGCGAGAGATACAGGGGGTATCTTAAGGCAATAACGGAAGCCGGATTGTCTTTTTCCTATGATCATGTCAACTGGATTGATACCATAGACATCGGGAAAGGCAAGAGCTGCCTTATCAAGGCGAGGGAGAGACTTGGGGATTGTACAGCTGTCTTTTGCTACAACGATCAGGTGGCAGGGTTGATGATTGAGATGCTCGCCGATGAGGGTATCAGAGTTCCGCAGGATATCTCGGTGATTGGAATGGATGATTCGGATATAGCAAGACAGGGGAGCTGCGGAGTTACAATTTCTTCAATTCCCCATCCCAAGGAGAGGCTTGGGGAGAAGGCAGCGCAGAATATGATCAGGATGATACATGAAGGAAAGCTGTCTTTTAACGCCACTTACGAGTTTGAAGAGGATGTTATTATCAGGGATTCAATTAGCCCAAGGGCTTAAACTATAAACACACTTATAAAATGGAGGTTTATTATGGGAGACGCAAAAAAGGCTATTGCAGAGGGAAAGACATTTCTTGGTATCGAGTTTGGCTCGACCAGGATCAAAGCAGTACTTACAGATGAGGAGTACAACCCCATCGCTTCCGGCTCACACGGCTGGGAGAACAGACTGGACAATGGTATCTGGACATACACACTGGATGATGTATGGGGCGGTGTTCAGGATTGCTACAAGAATCTGGCAGCAGATGTTGAGAAGCAGTATGGGGAGAAGCTCACTACAGTAGGAGCCATGGGATTCTCGGCTATGATGCACGGTTACATGGCATTTAATAAGGACGGAAATCTCCTTGTTCCATTCAGAACCTGGAGAAACACAATAACAGAAGAGGCTTCCGAGAAGCTCACAGATCTTTTCGGATATCACATTCCTCAGAGATGGAGCATTGCACATCTCTACCAGGCAATCTTAAACGGTGAAGAGCACATCTCCAAGATTGATTTCTTCACAACACTTGCAGGTTATGTTCACTGGCAGCTCACAGGTGAGAAGGTTCTTGGTGTCGGCGATGCATCAGGAATGTTCCCCATCGATTCGGCTACCTGCAGCTACAATGAGAAGATGCTGGATCAGTTTGATGAGCTCATTGCGCCTAAGAACCTTGGCTGGAAGATCAGAGACATTATCCCGAAGTCACTTCCTGCAGGCGTATCAGCAGGTAAGCTTACAGAAGAAGGCGCTAAGAAGCTTGATCCTACCGGAACACTTCAGGCAGGAATCGCAGTATGTCCTCCTGAGGGAGATGCAGGAACAGGTATGGTTGCAACCAATTCCGTTGGCGTAAGAACAGGTAATATCTCAGCCGGAACATCTGTATTCTCAATGGTTGTTCTTGAGCACAGCCTTTCAAAGGCATATCCTGAGCTTGATCTTGTTACAACTCCAAGCGGCGAAGAAGTTGCCATGGTACACTGCAACAACTGTACTTCCGACCTCAACGCGTGGGTAGGACTCTTTAGAGAGTTTGCTGGCGCTATCGGCAAGGACGTTGACGACGACACACTTTACGGAACACTTTATCGCAAGGCTATGGAAGGCGATGCTGACTGCGGCGGACTTCTTGCATACAACTACTTCTCAGGTGAGAGCATTACAGGCTTCAACGAGGGAAGACCTCTCTTCGTAAGAAGACCTGACGACAAGTTCAATCTCTCAAACTTCATGAGAACACATCTCTACACAGCACTCGGAGCGCTCAAGGTTGGTAACGACATCCTTATGAAGGAAGAAAACGTCAAGGCTGATTTCTTCTTTGGCCAGGGCGGATTCTTCAAGGTTAGAGGAGTTGGTGACAGAGTAATGGCAGCAGCACTGAACACATCCATCAAGCTTATGGAGACAGCAGGAGAAGGTGGTCCTTGGGGACAGGCTATCCTTGCAGGCTTCATGTGCCAGAAGGAAGAGGGTGAGACATTAGAGCAGTATCTTGCCAACAAGGTATTCAAGAGCGGTAAGGTTGAGACCTGTGATCCGGTAAAAGAGGATGTTGAAGGATTTGATAAGTTCATGAAGGATTACAATGCAGGGCTCGCAGTAGAGAGAGCAGCAGTGGATTCTCTTAAGTAATTTTTGATAAATAAAGCGCAATATTTACGGAGCATTGTAATGATGCTCCGTAATATAATGAAAAATGGAGTGAGATTATGTTAGAAGAACTTAAGAAAAAAGTATATGAAGCAAATATTTTACTGCCTAAGTACGGCCTTGTTACCTTCACCTGGGGCAACGTAAGTGCTATCGACAGAGAGTCAGGTCTTTTTGTAATAAAGCCAAGTGGCGTAGAATATGATACAATGACTCCGGATGATATGGTTGTCATGGATCTTAATGGCAACAAGGTTGAGGGTAAGCTCAATCCCTCATCGGACACTCCCACACACGTGGAGATCTACAAAGCCTTTAAGGAAGTGGGCGGAGTTGTGCACACACATTCATCCTATGCTACAAGCTGGGCTCAGGCAGGACGCAGCATTCCATGCTACGGAACAACTCATGCGGATTATTTCTACGGAGAGATTCCATGTGTGAGATGCCTTAACAAGGATGAAATCGAGAGTGCATACGAAGAGAACACAGGACATCTGATTGTCAATGAGTTTGAGCGCATGGGAAAAGACCCTGTGGCAGTTCCTGCGGTTCTTTGCAAGAATCACGGTGTGTTCACCTGGGGTAAGGACGCCCATGAGGCGGTCCACAATGCAGTGGTTACAGAGGAAGTTGCCAAGATGGCACTTCGCTGTGAAATGATAAATCCTGAGGTTAAACCTGCTCCACAGGAGCTTCAGGACAAACACTACTATCGTAAGCACGGAGCAAATGCGTATTACGGTCAGTCATCCAAATAACCAAAGAAAAAGATAAGAGGAAGTGGAGGAATTATGGAGAACAAAGAATTGCAGAAAATTGCAAACGAAGTCCGCAAGGGCATTGTTACAGCGGTTCACGCAGCTAAGGCAGGACATCCCGGTGGATCTCTGTCAGCAGCAGATATTTTCACATATCTGTATTTTGAGGAGATGAACATCGATCCAAAAGATCCAAAGAACCCGGATCGTGATCGTTTCGTTCTTTCAAAGGGACACACAGCTCCGGGCCTTTATTCAGCAATGGCTCAGCGTGGATATTTCCCTGTTGAGGAGCTCACAACTCTTCGTAAGCTCGGTTCAAGACTTCAGGGACATCCCAGTATGCAGTACCTTCCCGGACTTGACATGAGCAGCGGATCTCTCGGTCAGGGAATCTCAGTTGCTTGTGGTATGGCTCTTTCAGCCAAGCTTGATAACAAGTCTTTCAGAACTTACACACTTTTAGGTGACGGTGAGATCGAAGAAGGACAGGTTTGGGAAGCAGCTATGTTTGCAGGATTCCGCAAGCTGGACAACCTGGTAGTCATCGTTGACAACAACGGACTTCAGATTGACGGACCTATCGATCAGGTATGTTCACCATATCCTATTGATAAGAAGTTTGAAGCATTCAACTTCCATGTAATCAATATAGATGCACATGATTTTGATGCAATAAGAGCAGCCTTCAAGGAGGCCAGAGAGACTAAGGGTCAGCCTACAGCCATCATCGCTCACAGCCTTAAGGGTAAGGGCGTTTCCTTCATGGAAGGTCAGGTTTCATGGCACGGCGTAGCACCTAATGATGAAGAGTACGCTATTGCTATGGCAGATCTTGAGAAGATCGGCAAAGAGCTCGAAGGTTGAGAAGGAGGTTGAAGCATGAGTGAAGTTAAGAAGATAGCTACAAGAGACAGCTATGGAAAAGAACTTATAGAGCTTGCAAAGGTTAATGACAAGGTAGTAGTACTTGACGCAGACCTTGCAGCAGCAACAAGAACCGGATGGTTCAAGAAGGAGTTCCCTGATCGTCACATTGACTGTGGTATCGCAGAGTGCAACATGATGGGAATTGCAGCAGGACTTGCAACAACAGGCAAGATTCCTTTTGTAAGTACATTTGCTATGTTTGCTACAGGACGTGCTTTCGAGCAGGTTCGTAACTCAATCGGATATCCACATCTCAATGTTAAGATCGGTGGAACACATGCCGGAATCACAGTAGGTGAGGACGGAGCCAGCCATCAGTGTAATGAGGATCTTGCTCTTATGAGAACAATCCCCGGAATGGTTGTTATGTGCCCTGCAGATGATATCGAGGCAAGAGCATGTGTAAGAGCAGCAGCTGAGCACGAGGGCCCTGTTTACATCAGATTCGGACGTGCTGCTTGCCCTGTTGTTAATGACAGACCTGATTACAAATTTGAGCTCGGCAAGGGAACAGTATTGCGCGAAGGCACAGATGTAAGTATAATTGCTACTGGAATCGGAGTTGGATCTGCACTTGAGGCAGCAGAGAAGCTTGCTGCTGACGGAATCAGTGCAGAGGTTGTTAACATTTGCACCATCAAGCCTATCGACAGAGAGCTTGTTGTAGCTACTGCCAAGAAGACAGGCAAGGTAGTTACTGTTGAGGAGCACTCTGTAATCGGTGGTCTCGGAAGCGCAGTTTGTGATGTGCTTTCAGAGGAGTGCCCTACTGTTGTTAAGAAGATCGGTATGCAGGATAAGTACGGTGAGTCCGGATCTGCAGCAGACCTTGTTAAGAAGTACGGTCTTGACGGCGATGGTGTTTACGCATCAGTAAAGGAATTTCTTGGTTGATGAACATTTTAAGTCCTTCAATTTTAGCAGCAGATTTTAAAAACCTGGGCCAGCAGATTATCGATGTAGATACTGCCGGTGCCCAGTATATTCACATTGATGTTATGGATGGCAGTTTTGTGCCATCCATTTCCTTTGGAATGCCACTGATAAAGAGCATAAGGAGTGCGACAAACAAGGTGTTTGACGTGCATCTCATGATCGTGGATCCCATCAGATACATAAAGGAGTTTGCAGAGATAGGAGCAGATATAATTACGTTCCATCTTGAGGCTGCACCTGATGTGCAGGCTGTAATTGATGAGATACATTCTTTTGGCAAAAAGGCCGGAATTTCAATCAAACCCGGAACAGCAGTTGAGGAGCTTATCCCGTATCTGGACAAAGTTGACATGATACTTGTCATGACAGTTGAACCTGGATTCGGAGGACAGCCCTTTATTGAAGCCAGCTATGAGAGAATAAAAGCTGTAAGAGCTATGCTCACAGAAAGAGGACTTGAAACTGATGTCCAGGTGGACGGCGGAATCACCAAAGAGAATATTCAGAGCGTTATCGCTGCCGGAGCCAATGTTATCGTTGCGGGATCCACAGTATACAGAGGTGATGCTTCGCAGAATACCAAAGATTTATTAAAGCTCATGGAACATTAAAGTTCCTTGAGCTTTTTATTTGCACATGAATAAAAACGTTTTTGTGGAAACAGTAGAAATTTCATTGCTCCAATTGTCGTAATTATACAAAAATACACCAAGTATATTGTCAACATAGCTACAAAATGCTAGACTACGGATATCAAATAAGTAAAAACGTTTTTATTATGGCTTCAAGCGCTTTTGGGAGGTTTTATGAGGAAAAAATGGATTTGCGGGATCAGCGCAGTTTGTCTGATCCTGTTACTCCCATTTTTCAACTGGATAAGGGTCGTGAACCTGGTGGATCTGTTTTCGAGAATAGGTGTTACCAAGGACATGGCTGCAGATCTGCTAACAGGATACAACCTGTACAATCTGCTCTCCTTCGTCCAGTATGCAAATCAGGGAGTTTTGGGACTGTTCGCAATGGTCCTGCTAATACTTGCAGCAGCAGCTATCTACTTCAACGCAGCATTTATCATCCGAACTATCTTCGGCCTTAAGAAGGGAAAAGGAGAGCTTGGCCTTCTGGCAGCAGGTAAATGTGCATTCCTGTTTCAGTTTCTGACTGCACTTGCAACAATCGTTTTTATAGTTTTTTCAAACAGCCGCTTCGGAACCACCGGATTTGTTCCCGGTGCAGCAGTAATAATTTCGCTGGTGATATCTCTTTTGTCCTACATCTACATCAAGATACTGGAGAAAAAGGAGAGGGAGAAATACAGAGAACACGGACTTTTGGTTGAGCTTAAAAGAAACTGGGTACTGTTTGTTATGTTGATACCGACCTTTGTGTATTTCATGATCAACAACTACCTGCCAATGCTTGGTGTGTACTTTGCATTCACATCCTTCAACTTCAGAGACGGACTCTGGTCCTCTCCGTTTACAGGATTTAAGAACTTCGAGTTCCTGATCAAAGCTGACCTGTTCAGACTCACCAAGAATACGGTGCTCTATAACGTTGTGTTCATCGGTGTCGGCAATATTCTTCAGATAATATTTGCCATTCTGGTCAGCAGAGTAACAGTGAAGTGGTTTAAAAAGACTTCACAGACCCTGATGTTCATGCCATACTTCGTATCCTTCGTTATCCTGAAGGTTATTGTGTACAACGTATTTGAATATCAGTACGGTCTTATCAACAACCTGGTTACTTCTATGGGAGGAGAGAGGATTGACTTCTACAACAATCCGTCCTACTGGCCTTTCCTGATCACATTCTTCTATCTCTGGAAGAACATCGGATATGGAATGGTTGTATACCTTGCAACCATCATGGGCATTGACAATGAGATTTACGAGGCAGCCAGAGTTGACGGAGCAAATGAACTTCAGCAGATATGGTACATTACCTTGCCCCATATCAAGCCCACCTTCATCATCCTTCTGCTGTATGCACTTGGAAGCATCATGAAGGGACAGTTCGAGCTGTTCTATCAGCTCATCGGTAACAACGGCGTACTGTTCAATGCAACGGATATCTTTGACACCTACGTTTACAGAATTACAATGACACAGCCTCTTTCAATAGGACTTGGAACGGCAGCAGGTCTTTACCAGTCCCTGTTCGGATTCCTGATCATCGTACTTGTGAACTATGTTGTTAAAAAGAGAAATCCGGAATACGCATTATTCTGAGAAAGGAGCACAAAATGGCAAAAGATTTAGACTATGAGCCTTCAGCGCCAAAGACCATAAAGAAGTCTACAGGCACCAAGGTTTTTGAGGCCATTGCATATACTCTCCTTGTAATAGGATCAATTGTATGCGTGCTGCCTTTCATTATCATCGTTTCGGGTTCCTTTACGGATAACGCAACGATACTTACACAGGGATATTCACTTCTTCCAAGGGACTTCACATGGTCTGCTTATCAGACGATTTTCAAGTCTCCCAAGGACATCCTTCAGGCCTATAAGATGACCATCTACTACACGGTTGTTGGTACCGGCCTCGGACTTATGATGATAACCCTGACGGGCTATGTTATTTCAAGAAAAGAGTTTAAGTACAGAAATACAGTGTCATTCCTTATTTACTTCACCAGCATCTTCGGAGGAGGAATGATCCCCTGGTATCTTATGTATGCCAATGTACTTGGGCTTAAGGGTTCAACACTGGCTATCTGGTTCCCGGCTCTGATGAGTCCGTTCCTGGTAATCCTTATGAGAACCTTTATTGTGGGAGCCGTTCCAGATGCCATCACAGAGTCAGCCAAGATTGACGGAGCTGGACATTTCACAATCTTCTTCAGGATAGTACTTCCGGTGCTTAAACCCGGACTTGCTACAGTAGGTCTTTTCCTGGCTCTTGGCTATTGGAATGACTGGTACAGATCTTCAATGTTCAGTACCAACTCTTCCACCTGGCAGCTGCAGTTCTACCTTTATGATCTGCTCAATGCCACAACAGCCATGAAGCAGATGGCATCCAACGTCAGCATGAAGACAGCAGACCTTCCTACAGAGTCGGTTAAGCTGGCAATGGCGGTGGTAGCAACAGGACCTGTACTTTTGTTTTACCCCTTCGTACAGAAATTCTTCGTTTCAGGAATTACAGTAGGCGCGGTAAAAGGCTGAGAGAAGTAAAAAAGTAAATTTATATATTAAAAGGAGGCAAATATGAAAAAGAAAGTTTTAGCAACATTGTTATCAATGGCAATGGTTGCCGGCGTGATCACAGGTTGTGGCGGAGCCGGAACACAGTCAGCTGCTGATCAGCTTGAAGAGCAGGGTGTTACAGAAATTCCTGCAGCTGAGGCTACAGCAGAGGCTACAGAGGCAGAAGCACCTGCAGCTGAGCCTGCAGAGCTTGACCTGTCACAGCAGGTTGATCTCGTATTCTATGTAATGGGTGATGCACCACAGGATGAGGAGCTTGTAGAGGCAGCTCTCAACGAGAAGCTCCTTGAGAAGTGCAATGCAACAGTTGACATGCAGTTCTCAACATGGACAGATTTCCAGCAGAAGTATGCTAACGAGATCACAGCTCAGAGCGCTGATCTTATCTACATCGCTAACTGGCTCAACTATGGCCAGCTTGCAAGCAGCGGTGCTTTCGAAGAGCTCGATGATATGCTCGACACAGTAGCACCTGATCTCAAGGCACTTGTAGGTGATGCAAACCTCAACATGTGCAGAGTTGGTGGCAAGATCTATGCAGTTCCAAACACATGGGCTGAGTACGTATGCAACGGTGTTAAGTACAGAGAGGACCTCAGAGCAAAGTATGATCTTCCTGTACCTGATTCACTTGAGAACCTCGAGGCATACCTTCTTGGAATCAAGGAGAATGAGCCGGGCCAGGGACTTCTTACAGTAACAACAGAAGAGAGCCAGGGTCTTAAGACCGGTTTCGATGCAGCATGGGCACTTAACTTCAAGTACAACTGGGTTGCTAACAATGGTCTTGATTATGGTCTTGCAGCAAACTATGACACACCTTCAGATGTTTATGACTACTGGTACTCAGATGATTTCGTAGATGATATGAAGCTCATGAAGAAGTGGGCAGATCTTGGATTCTGGAGTAAGAGTGCACTTTCTGATACAAACAACTCTGATGCATACAAGAACGGTCTTTGTGTAGCAGAAGTTGCAGGTCAGAACCCTAACAAGCAGATCACAGCTATCGCTGATTTTGAGAATGCAGGGCAGGGCTGGGAGTCAGCTTATGTAGCATACGGCGAGACAAACGGAGTTATCTATCCCGGACACGCAACACAGAACGGAACAGCTATCGTAAGAGGCTGCAAGGATCCTGAGAGAGCACTTCTTGTACTTCAGGCAATGCTCTGCGATGACGAGATCAACTCTATCGTTCAGTACGGTATCAAGGGAACACACTATGACGTGGCTGACGGTATCTACAAGAACCTTCAGGAAGAAGCAGGCGAGACAGCTACATTCCCTTATGAGGGATTCAACACATGGAACCTTCGTAACGGCGATACAAAACTTCCTCAGAAGACAGACGTTAAGCTTCAGGAGATGTTTGACAAGTACGCAGCTCTTGGTGAAAAGACAAAGTTCCCTAACGTAAACATCTATGATGGATTCTCAGAGAACTATGATTCATATAGTGCTGAGAGATCAGCAGTCAGCAACGTAATGAGACAGTATCTCGCTCCACTTGAGGCAGGACTTGTTGATGATGTTGATGCAGCAGTTGAAGAGTTCAGAAATAAGATGACTGAGGCCGGCATTGATAAGTGCCGTGAAGAATACACCAAGCAGTGGAAGGCATATTGCGAGGAGTATAACTACAACTAATCAGGGCGATCATCTCTTGACCTGAGTTTGATATGTTATAATAGCAGAGGGTGAAAAACGTTTTTGCCCTCTGCTGAATACAGAAACAGCGGATTGAATGAAGGAAAAGAGGATCAGACCTTGGCAAAAAGGGAAAACGTTAACAAAAAGATAACAATAAGAGATGTGGCAAGAGAAGCGGGAGTATCAATCTCTACTGTTTCAAATGCCCTTAATAATGTGAATGTTCTTCATCCCGACACCAAGGAGAGAGTCCTTGAGGTGGCAAGAAGACTTAACTATACGCCCAACCTCAACGGAAGAAATCTGAAGGCACAGGCCACAGGCGTTCTTGGACTGTTCCTTGGAGCCATAAGAGGACCGTATTACGGTGAGCTTTCTGATTCAATTTACAGAGCCTGCGTAGAAGGCGGATATGAACTTGAGATTTTTTTAAGCTCTGACCCTTCACATATTATGACCAATATACTGGGACACAGAGTTGACGGGGCCATCATACTGAATTCGGCTATCGGACCCGCTCAGGAAGAAATCCTCAAGAATCAGCAGATTCCTACGGTGTACATTGACAGGATCCTTGTGGGAGAAAAATCTTCGAGCGTAGTATTTGACTCTCGCAACGGCGGCGAACAGGCTGCGAAGTTTTTACTTGAGCTTGGCCATAAGAAATTCATGTATATAGAAGGCGAAGAGGATAACTACGATAATCATGAGCGTAGGAGTGGATTTTTTGAAGCTTTAAAGCGCGCGGGAATTGTAGTTGAGGACGATTATATTCTTCCCGGTAAGTTCGAGAGACTTGCAGCGTATAACTCAGTTACCAAGTTCATCGATTCGGGAAAAGAGCTTCCGGATGCAATCTTTGCAGCTAACGATCTTAGTGCTATCGGTGTGCTCGAGGCACTCAGGGACAGTGGAGTAAAGGTACCGGAGCAGGTAAACGTTATGGGATGCGATGACATTGAGCTCACAAGACTTGTCAGCCCATCTGTCACCACCATCAGAACATTCTTTGAAAAACAGGGCATCATAGCAGTGGAACAACTGATCCGTATGATAGGCGGAGAGGAAGGAAGACTGATAACCTTAAACGGAAGGATAATCCCGCGCGATTCTACAATAGCAAAGGATTTATGATGAAAAATATAACAGCAATTGAGACCCATCTTGCCGGTGGCAAGTACTGGAGCTGCACAGCCTTAGAGGATGCAGGTCCTGCCGGTGAGATGAAAGCCCTGGTGGTTTTTCCGGAGGAAGAGGAGACCACAATACGCGGATTTGGTGGCGCTTTCACTGAGGCAGCAGCGCATACATACAGCGGCCTTAATAAGGAGGCTCGCAGCAGACTCATTTCCGATATATTCGGGGCAGACGGCCTTAGATACAACATTGGGCGTATCCATATGAACAGCTGTGATTTTGCTCTGGGCAATTATACCTACATTGATGAGGGTGATGAAAGCCTTGAGAGCTTTAACATAGAGCATGATGAAAAAGAGATCATTCCTATGATAAAAGCGGCTGAAAAAGAGCTTGGAAAGCCTCTGGTTCTTATGATGGCCCCCTGGTCTCCACCACCTTTTATGAAGACCAACGGTGAGATGAATCACGGAGGAGAACTTAAGCCTGAGTACAGACAGCTGTGGGCAGACTATTTCGTAAGATTCATACAGGAGTACAAGAAGAGGGGACTCGAGATTTCTTTTACCTCTATACAGAACGAGCCCAATGCGACACAGACATGGGATTCCTGCAGATATACAGCCGAGCAGGAAGCGGATTTTGCAGTAGATTTTCTGGGACCTGCGCTTGAGAAGGCGGGAATGCTTGAAGATACCAGAATACTTGTCTGGGATCACAACAAGGAAGTCAGCTACAAGAGATTTAAGGATATAATGAGCAAAGACGGAGCCGACAAGTATATTTTCGGCTGCGCTGTTCACTGGTATACAGGAGATCATTTCGAGAACCTGGGCCTTATCAGGAAGCACTTCCCGGCAAAAGAGATTTTCTTTACCGAAGGATGTGTAGAGTATTCAAGATTTGCCGGAGAGGGTGACATTCACAATGCAGAGATGTACGCGCACCAGATGCTGGGCAATCTGAAGAATGGCATAACTGCAATCTTTGACTGGAATCTTATGGTTGATTATCAGGGCGGCCCCAATCATGTGGGCAACTACTGTGATGCACCTATCAAGGCCAATGAGGCCGGCGATGATTATGAGAAGAAACTTTCTTATTATTATATAGGCCACTTCTCAAGATACATCAAGGAAGGCGCGAAACTTATCTGGACATCTTGTTACACAGACAGGATTAAAAGTGTGGGATTTGTAAATCCCGATGGAGAGAGAGTACTGATCCTGCTCAGCGAATCGGATGTAGACACTGCAGTTACGGTTGCTGAGGGAGAGTCTTCAGCAAAACTCATTGTTAAAGCGCATTCTATCCAGACTTTGACATATTATAAATAAAACAGGATTACATAAATTAAAGAATTCATTGACAAAAAGGTTTGTATCACTTAAAATTGCTTGTCGTGTAATTAGCAAGGAGTACCCATGTGTAATTCACGTGGGTATTTTTTTGCGACAAATTTTAAAGACGCCTATTTAGGCAGGAGGAATTATGAAGAGATTTTTCGCAATGATGATCGCAGGCATTTCATGCGTGACAATGCTTGCAGGATGCGGCAATTCTGCATCAACAGAGACAGCAGAGACACCTGCTGCAACAGAAACTGCAGAGAATGCAGAGGCAACACAGACAACAGAAGTTGCTCCCGCTGCAGCTGAGAACGTAAAGGTTGACAAGCTTACAATCGGTTTCGTACCTTCACGTGATCCTGATGAGATCGTTACAGCTACAGAGCCACTTAAGGAGCTCCTTACAACAGAGCTTGCAGGACTTGGCTATGAGGTTGGCGAAGTTGACATTACAGTTGGAACAAGTTACGAGGCAGTAGGTGAGGGCCTTTCAGCAGGTACTATCGATGTAGGTCTTATCCCCGGTGGTACTTATGTACTTTATGAGGATGGCTGCGATGTTATCCTTACAGCTACAAGAGATGGTCTTTCAATCGAGAGCCCTGATGCTAAGACTTGGAACGACAACAAGCCTACAGAGCCTACAGAGGAGCAGGTAACATTCTATCGCGGACTTATCATCGCAGGTCCTTCAGAGGCTGGTCAGGCTATCGCTGAGAAGGTTAACAATGGTGAGGAAGTAACATGGGAAGATCTTGACGGTCTTAACTGGAGCGTTATGAACTCTTCATCTTCTGCAGGATATATCTATCCTTCACTCTGGCTTCAGGAGAACTATGAGAAGCACATCACAGACCTTACACATGCTGTACAGGCTGATTCATACGGTAACGCTTTTGCAAGACTTGCTTCAGGCCAGATCGACGTACTTTGCTGCTATGCAGATGCAAGACGTGACAACGAGGAGAAGTGGACATCAGAGTTCGGAAGAACAGCTTCTATCTGGGATGAGACAAACGTTATCGGTGTTACAGATGGTATCTACAACGATACAATCAGCGTAAGCAAGACATCCAAGGTTATGGATGATGCTTTCAAGGCTGCTATCACACAGGCATTCATCAACATCGGAAACTCAGATGCAGGTAAGGAAGTTATCTCTATCTACAACCACAACGGTTATGTAGAGGCTAAGGCTGAGGACTACGAGTCAGAGAGAGCTGCTCAGGAGCTTATTAAATCAATGCAGTGATCGCGCTTTAGCAGAACTGATTTGTTAATATTATATGGGGGAGGACATAACGCCTCCCCTATTTTTTCGAGTTTGGAGATAGATTCAGGAGAAAAGAAATGATCAAGTTTGAAAACGTAGGAAAAGTATACCCCAATGGTTTCGAGGGATTAAAGGATATCAACCTCGAGATTGAACAGGGAGAATTTGTTGCTATCATCGGTTTGTCCGGAGCCGGTAAGTCTACACTTATTCGTACCATCAACAGGATGCACGATGTAACCAGTGGTAAACTCACCGTGGATGGTGTTGATGTCATGAGTCTTTCCGGCAAGACTCTCAGGAGATTCAGAAGAAAGATAGGAATGATATTCCAGTCCTTCAACTTGATCACACGTACAACTGTTATAAAGAACGTGCTCACAGCTTTTGTTCCTGATATGCCATGGTACAGATCTGCATTCGGAATCTATACCAAGGAAGAAAAGATCAAAGCCCTTGAGTGCCTTGATAAGGTTGGAATTCTCGATAAGGCTTTTGTTCGTGCAGACCAGCTTTCAGGCGGACAGCAGCAGAGAGTTGCTCTTGCAAGAACTCTTGCCCAGAATCCGCAGATCATCCTTGCAGATGAGCCTGTTGCAGCTCTTGACCCCGTAACTGCCAATCAGGTTATGGGAGACTTCAAGAGGATCAATGAGGATATGAACATCACAATTCTCATTAACATCCACCACATAGACCTTGCTCTTAAATATGCCAACAGAGTAATCGGTATCAGAGAAGGCAAGATTGTCTTTGACGGACCTGCAAAGGGTACAGAGTGGGATAAGGTACTTGACTCTATCTATGTTGGAAAGGTTGACCGCGAAGGCAATATTCAGGAAGAGGGGTGATTTAGGTGAATCTTACTTTTTATGACAAGATTTTTAAGCCGAAAGAATACGTTCTTCCCAATGGCAAAAAGGCCTACAAGAAGGCATCAAGAGCACCTATCTATACCATCCTTGTTCTTGCAATGTGTGTGCTTTCGGTTAAGATAACAGGATTTGATATGGAGGTTTTGGTAGACAGGATAGGACAGTTTTTTGTTATCCTGGGAGAGATGTTCCCGCCTAAGACTGACTACATGCCCAAGATATGGGAACCTCTTTTTGATACCATTAAGATGTCACTGCTTGGCTCGGTGGTAGGAGCTCTTTTGTCCGTACCATTTGCAATGCTTGCCAGCACCAATGTGTGCCCAAGCAAGATTGTGGTTTCCGTGATGAGAGTTATGTTCTCTCTTATCAGAACACTGCCCACTATCGTAATTGCCCTTGTTGCAACTCTTGTTTTTGGACTTGGAACACTGGCAGGTACTGTTGCGATCGCAGTTTTCTCTTTTGGCTACATCGGAAAGCTTACCTACGAGGAGATCGAGACTGTTGATATGGGAGCGTTTGAAGCTATGCAGGCAATGGGAGCTACAAGATCTGAGGCTTTCATTTCAGCAATCGTTCCGCAGGTTCTTCCATTCTATCTCTCAAATTGCCTATTTAACTTTGAGGGTAATGTAAGATATGCTGCAGTTCTTGGTTATGTAGGAGCCGGCGGTATCGGTCTTATCCTTAACGAGAAGATCAGCTGGAGAGAGTACCCGAGTGTGGGAATGATCCTTGTGGCACTTTTTGTGACAGTCTTCATCATAGAGTCTGTCAGCCGTATGCTTCGTAAGAAGCTCGTCTGAAGGCGGAGGTAGCAAAATGAATCAGAAAATACAAGAGGCATATGACAAAAGACCCAAGGACTGGGTTTACAATTTGATAACTGCCGTGATTGTTGTGGGACTCCTTATCTGGAGCGGCAGTGCTGTTGAAACCAGCGGATCCACACAGGACGGAGGACAGATTGCACTTAACGTTTTATCTGGAATCTTCCATCCTGACCTTGGCTTTTTATTTGATTTTTCAACAAAGGGAGTTCCTTACCTGATGCTTGAGACTGTTTGTATCGCATTCCTGGGTACAATCGTGGGAGCTATCATTTCAATCCCGCTGGCATTTATTTCAGCATCAAACTTAACTCCACTTCCGATAGCATTCGCAGGAAGACTTATTATCATGGCAGCCCGTACAATTCCGGCCTTTGTTTACGGCCTTATGTTCATCCGTGTAACAGGACCCGGAGCCTTTGCAGGTCTCCTTACTATGGGTGTATGCTCAATAGGTATGATAAGCAAGATGTATATTGAGGCAATTGAGGACCTTGATACCCGTGTCATCGAATCACTTGATGCAGCAGGATGTAACACCTGGCAGAAGATCCGCTACGGTATTCTTCCGCAGCTTATGCCAAACTTTGCATCAACAGCCATCTACAGATTTGATATCAACCTTCGTGATGCTACAATCCTTGGTATGGTTGGCGCCGGTGGATTTGGTGCTCCGCTTATCTTTGCGATGAACTCCTACAGATGGAATGAGGCAGGAGCTCTTTTGGCAGGACTTATTGTCCTTATTCTTATCATTGAGTTCATATCAACCAGGATCAGAGTAAAACTTACAAGAGGATAATATATGCGTATCATTTTTACATCAGATACTCACGGAAGCTTATATCCGATAAACTATGCACAGAATCGCCCCGAGAACACGGGGCTTTTTTGTGTTGCCGGGCAAATTGAAAAGGACGGTAACACCCTTGTCATAGACGGAGGCGACTCTCTTCAGGGAACACCGCTCATTTCTTACTATCTTGAGCACAGAAACGAGTATGATTTCCATCCAATGGCAGAGGGCTTTAATGAGATGGGACTTGATTACTACACGCTGGGTAATCATGACTTCAACTTCGGATATGATGCAATTCTGGACTACGTATCAGCTATGAAGGCAACTCTTATATGCGCCAATGTGGTGGATAAAAGAGGCGCTCTTGGCATTAAGAAAAATGTCATCCATGTTCTTGAG
The DNA here is from genome assembly GCF_000420865.1 of Butyrivibrio sp. XPD2006. Classification (GTDB taxonomy): domain Bacteria; phylum Bacillota; class Clostridia; order Lachnospirales; family Lachnospiraceae; genus Butyrivibrio. The sequence continues at coordinate 84,050 of NZ_ATVT01000004.1, read as the reverse complement.
GACGGCACAAGAGTCGGAATAACCGGCGCAGTCACCGGATATGTCAATGTCTGGGAGCAGAAGGAAAACCTGTCTGAGCTCGAGGTAAAAGACCCTGTTGAGTGCCTTAAGCAGGAGCTTGAAGAACTAAAAGGTAAGTGTGACATTACAGTCTGCATCTACCATGGAGGGTTTGAAGAAGATCTTTTGACAGGCAAGAAGCTCTCAGATACAAGGGAGAATGAAGCGTGCAGGATTGCAAGGGAAATGGATTTTGACATCCTGCTCACAGGGCATCAGCACATGGCTGTTGAGGGAGTAGTAATAGACGGAACCTATGGCGTACAGCCTCCGGACAAGGCAAGGAAGTACTGCGAAATAGAGGCTGTAAGAGAAGATGATGTCTGGAACATTTCATCTGCGCTGATTTCTGTTGGCGAGCCGGGAGAGGCCTATAACAAGATCAGGGCTGAGCATGCTTTTATGGATGAGCTTAGCCTTAAGCTGGATAAATGGCTGGATATACCCATCGGATGTCTTGAAAAAGAGATCCTTCCTGAGGATAAGCTCTATGCTGCGCTTCATGGAAGCAAGGTTGCATCTATATTTAACCAGGTTGAGCTTGAATATACAGGCGCAGATTTCTCATGCACCTCATTATCGAATGATCCCCTTGGACTTAAGAAGGAGATTACCGTCAGAGATGTGCTTGGAATTTATCAGTTTGCAAATACCGTTGAGGTTAAAGGTGTCACCAGGGCGGTATTAAAAGAGGCGCTGGAGAGATGCGCGGAGTATTTTGATTATGATAAGGAAACAGGAGAAGTCAGCATCTCCAAAGTGTTCCTTCAGCCTAAGGTTGAGCACTACAACTATGACTTCTATGGCGGACTTGAATACGAGTTTGACCTTACAAGACCTGTCGGAGACAGAGTTATCACATTGAGAAAGTTTGATGGCACAGAGCTCTCCGATGATCAGCAGTACACTCTTGTTACCAGCAACTACAGAGCAACAGGTACCGGCGGCTATGAGTGCATCGGCAAGAGCCCTACTGTGAAGAGTTACTCGGATGAGATGCCTGATTTATTGATCGATTTTATCAGAAGAAACAGTCCTGTCGGGGATATTGTTAACAGTAAGTTCTCATGCAGAACATAAACCGGCGGGTAGGTCAGTGGTGAGTCAGTGGGTACAACGTCCCCACTGACTCACTCCCTTGACTCTAAAAGCTTTTGAAGGCATACTATATTTGTGTAACTATCGATAAAAGAAGGTAAATTATGTACAAAAGATTAGACAGAAACGATACTTGCTGGTGTGGCAGCGGTAAAAAATACAAAAACTGCCATGCTGCATTTGATGACAAGATAATAAACTTCGAGCACCAGGGCATGATAGTACCCAGCAGAGATCTTCTTAAAACTGAGAAGGATATCGAGGGTATTAAGAAGAGTGCGGTCATTAACATGGCTGTCCTGGATGAGATCGGTGAGAAGATTCACGCCGGTATGTCCACACAGGAGATCGATGATATAGTCTACAATACCACCACCAAGATGGGAGGTATTCCGGCAGATCTCGGATATCAGGGATTTCCAAAGAGTGTGTGTACATCTATTAACGAAGAAGTATGTCACGGCATTCCTTCCGAAGACATTATTCTGAGAGAAGGGGATATAATAAACGTCGACTGCTCCACTATCCTTGACGGTTATTATTCGGATTCTTCACGAATGTTCTGCATCGGCGAAGTTTCCCCCGAGAAGAAGCGTCTCGTCGATGTGACCAAAGAGTGCCTTGAGGAAGGTCTTAAGGCAGTTATTCCATGGACACCTATTGGAGATATGGGCAATGCAGTACATCAGCACGCTCTTAAGAACGGATACACAGTAGTCAGAGAGATCGGCGGTCACGGCTGTGGCAACGATTTCCACGAAGAGCCATGGGTAAGCTTTGTAAGTAAGCCCGGCACAGGAATGCTGATGGTACCCGGTATGGTGTTTACCATTGAGCCTATGGTCAATATGGGTGGCAATGAGATATTCGTTGATGAAGAAAATGACTGGACTGTCTATACAGCAGACTTAAAGCCCTCTGCGCAGTGGGAGGTTGAGCTGCTTGTGACTGAGACAGGTTACGAGCTTTTATGCTGGTAATATATTAGGAAGGTGATTAACAATGCAGAATAAAGGGAAATACTATATAACAACAGCAATTGCCTATACATCCGGCAAGCCACATATCGGAAACAGCTATGAAATAGTCCTTGCCGATGCAATTGCAAGATACAAGAGAAGAGACGGATTTGACGTATTCTTCCAGACCGGCTCCGATGAGCACGGTCAGAAGATTGAGACAAGAGCCATTGAGGCCGGATGCAGCAGCCCCAAGGAATTTGTAGATCAGGTATCCGATACTATCAAAGGTCTTTGGAACCTCATGGATACATCTTATGACAAATTTATCAGAACAACTGATGAAGACCACGTTAAGCAGGTTCAGAAGATATTCAAGAAGTTTTACGATCAGGGAGATATTTACAAGGGTTCTTACAAGGGAATGTACTGTACAGAGTGTGAGGCTTTCTACACAGAGTCTCAGCTTGTAGACGGCAAGTGCCCTGAGTGCGGCGGCCCTGTTCATCCCGCTGAAGAGGAAGCTTACTTCTTCAAGATGAGCAAATATGCCGACAAGCTTATCGAGCATATCAACACACATCCTGAGTTTATACAGCCTGTAGCAAGAAAGAACGAGATGATGAACAACTTCCTTCTTCCGGGACTTCAGGATCTGTGCGTATCAAGAACCTCTTTTAAATGGGGAATACCCGTAGATTTTGATGACAAGCATGTTGTTTATGTATGGCTTGATGCCCTTACCAATTACATCACCGGTATCGGATACGACGCAGACGGAAACAGTTCAGACCTTTACAAGAAATACTGGCCCGCAGATCTTCATCTTATAGGAAAAGACATTATCAGATTCCATACTATTTACTGGCCAATCTTCTTATATGCACTTGGAGAGCCTCTTCCAAAGCAGATCTTCGGACATCCATGGCTCCTTCAGGGCGGAGAGAAGATGAGTAAGTCCAAGGGCAACGTTATTTACGCTGATGACCTTGTAAGCCTCTTCGGCGTTGATCCTGTCAGATACTTTGTTCTTCACGAGATGCCTTTTGATAACGACGGTGTTATTACATGGGAGCTTTTGGTTGAGAGATTTAACTCTGATCTTGCCAATACGCTCGGCAACCTTGTGAACAGAACCATCGCTATGAGCAACAAGTATCTCGGCGGAGTCGTAGCTGATAAGGGTGTGAAAGAGGCTGTAGATGATGACCTCAAGGCAGTTGTTACTTCATGCTATGACAAGGTAGAAGCCAAGATGGATGAGCTCCGTGTGGCTGATGCCCTCACTGAGATTTTTGCTCTGTTCAAGAGATGCAATAAATACATTGATGAGACTGAGCCATGGATCCTTGGTAAGGACGAGGCCAAGAAGGACAGACTTTCAACTGTTCTCTATAATCTTGTTGAATCCATTTCCATCGGTGCAGCTCTCCTTGATCCGTTTATGCCTGAGACAGCTCAGAAGATCAGAGAGCAGCTTTCAGCACCTGAGAGAGATTTTGATACTCTTTCAGAGTTTGGCAAGCTTCCAAACGGAACCAAGGTTTCAGAGGCTCCTGAGATGCTCTTTGCAAGAAAAGACTTAAAGGATGTCCTTGAGAAAGCAGCTGAGATCACCAAGAAGCAGAAAGCAGATTTCGAGGAATCTCAGAAGAAGGCAGCTATTAACCTTGCTAAGGCAGGCCTTGCACCTGCTCCCGCAAAAGAGGCTGCTCCTGCAGAGGGCGGATCTGATGAGAAGGCACCTATCGATATCCCTGCCAAAGACGAGATTTCTTTTGACCAGTTCGGAGCAATGCAGTTCCAGGTAGGAGAGATCATAAAGTGTGAAGCTGTGGAGAATTCCAAGAAGCTTCTCTGCTCACAGGTTAAGATAGGAAGCCAGGTTAAGCAGATAGTATCAGGAATCAGGAAGTTCTATTCACCTGAGGAGATGGTTGGCAAGAAGGTAATGGTACTCGTTAACTTAAAGCCTGCCAAGCTGGCCGGAGTGCTTTCAGAGGGAATGCTCCTTTGTGCAGAGGATGCAGAAGGAAACCTTGCGCTTATGACTCCTGAGAAGGATATGCCCGCAGGCGCCGAGATATGCTAATTTAATAGACCTAAGCGTAACAATCTGTAGTATTATATATATATAAACTATTCTTATGGGGAGGAACTCCAAATGGTACGCAAAGAGGAACTGACTTACAAATCTAGAGACAGACAGACTATGCTTCACGCGATTAGATGGATTCCGGAGGGTGAGCCTATTGCTATTCTGCAGATCATCCATGGAATGCAGGAATACATCGACCGCTATGACGAGTTTGCAAACTTCCTGGCTGAGAAAGGTATTATCGTAATAGGTAATGACCATCTCGGACACGGCGGTTCTGTCGGCGAGAGGGGTACCTATGGTTACTTCTGCAAGAACGATCCTGCTACCGTTCTTGTTCGTGATGCTCACAGACTTAAAAAGATGACTCAGGAAGATTTTCCCGGAATCCCATGCTTTATTCTTGGCCACAGTTTTGGATCATTTGTTGCCAGAGAGTACATCACCAGATATGGAACAGGTATCAAGGGTGCAATTATTCAGGGAACAGCTTTCATGCCAAGCGGAACGATCAAGAGCCTTGGCGGACTTGTAAACTTCCTTCAGGTTGTTATGGGCGAGAAATATCGCAGCACTATGGTTAACAACATGGCGTTCAAGGGCTACCTCAAGAAGATTCCTAACCCAAGAACCAATTTCGACTGGCTTTCACATAACGAGGCCAGCGTAGATAAATATGCAGCAGATCCGGCATGTAACTTTGTGTTCACATTAAACGGATTCAAGACTATGGCTGAGCTCCTTAAGAGAGTCCAGGATACTGACAAGATGGAAGATATTCCCAAGGACCTTCCAATCCTTGTTACTGCCGGCAAAGAGGATCCTGTAGGCAACTACGGCGAAGGACCTGAGAAGCTTTATAATATCTACAAGAACGATCTTCAGATCAAGAATGTTGATATCAAGCTTTATGACGGTTTCCGCCATGAGCTTCAGCAGGAGATCGGAAGAGAGCAGGTATTTGCTGATCAGTATGAATGGATCAAGAAAGTAGTCGACAGTGCAGCAGGAAATTGATACATCAAAAATAATGGTAAGGTGTGCTTACCATTCTGATTGGGATGGGGCGATGAAGCTTGCATGGGATACCTTTGTAAGATTTGACGCCCCTGACTATTCTCAAGAGGGAATAGAGAATTTCTATAAATTTGTTAATGATGATATGCTGAGAAAAATGTTTGTGGCAGGACATTATCAGCTGTTTATTGCCACGGACAAAGACAGATGTGTAGGTATGCTTTCTTTGCGTGAAAAGAAGCATATCTCTCTTTTGTTTGTGGACGAAAAATATCACAAACACGGAGTAGCCAGTGCCCTTCTTGCATTTGTGCGCAGATATGCGGTTTTGGAAGAGGGTATCGACAGGCTGACTGTTAATTCCTCCCCATATGCGGTGGATTTCTATCACAAAAAGGGATTTCGGGATTTGCAGGGCGAGACTGAGGCTGATGGCATCAGGTTTACGCCAATGGAACTGGTATTAAAGAATTAAGAAAAGGATTTTTGTAATGGGTAAATTTTTTGATTTGGACAGCCCTCTTATCAGAGGATTAAATAAGTTTGCGGATGTGATGTGGCTCAATATTCTTGTTTTGATATTCTGCATTCCGCTGATAGTACAGCAGTATCTCATGCTGGGAGCGATTGCTTTTGATGAACAGGCAGCAGCTTCCCAGGGCGTTGTGATCAGTTATGTATTCTGGGCATGGCTTGTTGGCATTGTGGCTTCTATTCCAGTCGGACCGGCACTTACGGCTATGCATTTTGTGCTGCTCAAGATAGTAAGGGAAGAAGAAAGCTATATTACAAAGACATTCTTTAAATCCTTTAAAGAGAACTTTGTTCAGAGTATGATCCTTCAGATCATTCAGTTTGCTGCAGGCGGAATTATAGTAATTGATTTCCTGCTGATGAGAGGACAGAATCAGATTCTGAAATATGTGACCGTAGCTGTAGCTATCGTATTGTTTTTTGCAGCGCTTTACATTTACCCGCTTCAGTCCAAGTTTGAGAATAAGATTACAGGAACCATCAAGAATTCTTTCCTTGTTTCGATCATGGCACTTCCAAGAACTTTTGCCATGGCGATAGTTACACTGATGCCTGTTCTTTTCCTTTATTTCTTTGAGCTTAAGGTTGTTCCGTTCCTTATCCTTGTCGGAATCGCCGGACCGGGTTATATGTGTGCGGCCCTTTACAACGATACCTTCAAGAAATTTGAACCAAAGGAAGAGGTCTTAACAGAAGAACAGGAACTTGAAAATGCAATAAAGAAGATAGATGACGAAGAAAGCACTGATTAAGAGAGGTGGGTATGAAGAGATCTCATCTGAGATGGCTTATTCCGATTGCTGTATATCTTATAGCAGTAGTCATCATACTGGGCGTGTATAAAGATACCATTTACAGACGCGCAGCTTCAGCCAAACTTACAGCGATGGCTCTGGCCATCGGTGAAGAGGTTCGAGATAAGGACATTGTGATGAGCGATGCCATTTCTGCCATGACCATGTCCGGTAGAGCCATGTCTCTTTATGCCATGAATTACAATGATAATCAGATCAAGATTCTTCTCAAGGATATTGTGGATGAAACCGAGATAATCTATGCCCTTGTCTGTGATGCAGACGGTAAGGGCTATGATTATTTGGGAAAAGAGATCTCGATAGGAAACAAGGAATACTTCTCTGCAATAACTTCGGCGTATTCCAAAGGCGGAACCGGAATGGTTCTTCCCGACAGCAGCGAAAATGCAAGAAACACCGAGTGCCTTATAGTGTCGGGAGTAAAATTTGAAAACAGGGACAGTGGCTATCTGGTTGCCACTCTTCCAATCAATACATTAACCGATCAGCTGTTTAGAGAACATTTTATTCTGGATAAATGTGCTGTAGTCACTCTAAACGGAGATATTCTCGCGGATGGCAAGGATGACAAACCCGAAGCCTTTAGCGAGGAAGCATCTTTTTGGGAGCAGATTCCTCCCGGTATTTCAAAAGATACAATTAAACTCAGCATTTCCCAAAAGAATGTCTATATGGGGACCGTTCCGGACTACGGTTATGTCATTGTGTCGCCGTTTAGTTCCGCAAGCGGAGGAGTGGTCGCTTTTGTTGACGAAAATGCCATGCGTGCCATGACGGATGAAACGATGGATGATTACAGTGCGGAGGCATTTAAGCTGATTATTGCTTCAGCAGGTCTTATAGCGCTGGTAATGCTCTCATATTATCTGAGCGATTTTATTGAGAAGAAAGCAAGGAAAAAGAGATATGAAGCCCTGGAGCTTGATGAACTGTCCGGACTTTTGACCAAAGAATCTGCAGTGGCGGAAATAGGAAAGTATGCAGAGTCAGAAGGGAATAAGAGGGGAATCCTGTTTGTGCTGCAATTGCCGGATATTCAGAATGCACGTAAGAGCAGAGGCGATGCTTTTGCTGATGAGAAGATAAAAGAGTTTTCCAGAACACTTTATGGACGATTTAGAGCTACTGACATCGTATCCAGATATGATGATGACAAGTTTATGATTTTCCTTAAGGACATCTTTGAACAGAAGGATATCAGAAAGCAAACCGATGAGATGCAGCTGTTCCTTCACGATTCAAGATTCTTTGATGATGACAAAGAAGTAACACCGAATGCCGGAGCGGCTCTCTATCCCGATAACGGTAGAAATGTGCCTGACGTCATTGCTGCGGCGGAAAAGGCGCTGGAAAGGTCCAAGACAATAGGCAGAGGCATATTATCATTCTGAAAATAAAGCAATATACAAATTGCACAGTGTTATTTTGTTTTCTTCGTCAACATTTCTGCCGAAGCTTTTATTCACAGGATTTCTTGGCAGATTGGCTAATGAAAAATAAAATATTTGTGAAATTGGTGAATAGTCAATAAACAGAGGGGAATATATACTTTCTTACATAGGCAAAAAGCTTTATACAAAATAGGAGGATTAATCGGTATGGCAAGTTTATCACTTGAGCATGTAACTAAAGTTTATCCTAACGGTTTCGAAGCTGTAAAAGACTTCAACCTTAACATTGAGGATAAAGAATTCATTATTTTCGTAGGACCTTCAGGATGTGGAAAGTCAACTACACTTCGTATGATCGCAGGACTTGAGGATATCTCTTCAGGTACACTTAAGATCGGTGACAGAGTAGTTAATGACGTAGAGCCTAAGGACAGAGATATCGCGATGGTATTCCAGAACTACGCTCTGTATCCACACATGACTGTTTATGATAACATGGCATTTGGACTTAAGCTTCGTAAGGTTCCTAAGGCAGACATCGACAAGATGGTTAGAGATGCTGCTAAGATCCTTGACCTTGAGAAGCTCCTTGATCGTAAGCCTAAGGCTCTTTCAGGTGGACAGAGACAGCGTGTTGCTATGGGACGTGCTATCGTTCGTAACCCTAAGGTATTCCTTATGGACGAGCCTCTTTCAAACCTTGATGCTAAGCTCCGTGTTCAGATGAGAACAGAGATTGCTAAGCTTCACCAGAGACTTGGCACAACAATCATCTACGTTACACACGATCAGACAGAGGCTATGACTCTTGGTACCAGAATCGTTGTTATGAAAGATGGTGTTGTTCAGCAGGTTGATACACCTCAGAACCTCTATGACAAGCCAGGTAACCTCTTCGTTGCCGGATTCATGGGATCACCTCAGATGAACTTCCTTGATGCAGAAGTAGAAGTAAATGGCGACAAGGCTTGCCTCAAGATCGCCGGACAGTCAATCGAGCTTCCTCCTGCAAAGGCTAAGAAGGTTATCGATGGTGGCTACGCTGGAAAGACCGTTACATTCGGTATCCGTCCTGAGGATGTTGATGATTCAGAGATGGTTGTTAGCACATCTAAGGCTGTATTCGAGTCAACAATCAACGTATACGAGCTTCTTGGTGCAGAAGTTTATCTGTACTTCGATCTCGCTGAGTTCCCTATCACAGCCAGAGTTGATTCTCGTACAACAGCTAGACCTGGCGACAAGGTTAAGTTTGCATTTGATGTTGAGAAGATCCATATCTTTGATAAGGAAACAGAGCTCACAATCACAAACTAATTCAGAAACTTATGAGAGCTGCGCGATTTTGCGCAGCTCTTTTTGTGCAATAAAGAAATGCGTGTTATACTCAGAATATAGAGGGTTTTCACTGTTGAAAGGGGCTATAATATGATTTCTTCTCAGATTATTAAAAGCAGTATTGAAGAACTGGGCACAATTACTAAGGTTGACCTGTGCGTCATGGATCTAAACGGATCTGAAGTGGCTTCGACCAGCGACAAAGATTTTCTGGACGTATCAATAGTAACCAGTTTTGCCAATTCACCTGTTGATTCACAGGTTATTGGAGATGTTCATCTGTTTAAGATTCTGGATGAGACAGAACCTGCATATGTGCTCCTGGCAAAAGGAGATTCGGAACACGCCTATATGGTTGGCAAGATTGGCGTCAGCCAGTTGCAGAGCCTTATCGTGGCGTATAAAGAGAAATTTGACAGGAACAACTTTTTCCAGAACCTTCTTCTGGACAACATGCTCCTTATCGACGTATATAACAGAGCAAGAAAGCTTAAGATTGAGGTAAATGCCCCGAGAGTTATCATTCTTGTGGAAACAGGATCAGCCAGAGACAATACAGCTCAGGAATTGCTTGGCGGTATGTTCGGAACTCACTCGGGAGATTTTGTTACAGCTGTTGATGAAACGAGTGTAATCCTCATTAAGACTCTCCAGAAAAATCAGAATTATGAAGATGTTCAGAGGATAGCGACAACTATTGTAGATATGATGAACACTGAGGCTATGCTCAATGTTCGTGTTTCATACGGAGCTATTGTCGATGAACTCAAGGACCTCAGTAAATCTTTCAAAGAAGCCAAGATGGCACTTGAAGTAGGCAGGATATTCTATGCTGAAAAGAGAGTTAATGCCTACAATACATTGGGAATCGGAAGACTCATTTACCAGCTTCCTGAGAGCCTTTGCAAGCTGTTCATCGATGAGATTTTTGGTGGAAGAGAGGTTCCGGAGGAGATTGATGAGGAGACCCTTAACACCGTCAATATGTTCTTTGAGAATAATCTGAATGTGTCAGAGACTTCAAGACAACTCTTTGTGCACAGAAATACTCTTGTTTATAGGATTGAGAAACTGGAAAAGAGCTGTGGACTTGATGTAAGGAAATTTGATGATGCGCTGACCTTCAAGATTGCAATGATGGTTGTCAGCTATATGAGATACTTAGAAAGTAAGAAATAATAAGGAAGTTCGCCCTACCTTCCGGAGGGGGAACACGTTCACACTAGCCTCGACAAGACCTCGGCAAGTGTTCTCAGCGGCTCTGTAAAGGATGCATGTACGTTTGCTCCCGGCCTAAACAGGCGACCTTACAACACATGGAAGGTTCTACTTAGTGCTGCTTCGTTCCCGACCTGACACGGTTCGCAGATTTCCATTGCATAAGACCCGCTTAAGCACGGAAGGACTGCTACATACACCCTTTACAAAACCGCTATACTAATATACTTATTTTTGCGACTTATGTCAAATTAAATCCTGAAGCGTAAAGCTGTCTACATATTCATTGATCACTTTATCAAGGCCTCTCCAGAATGAAACGGTAGAGCAACTCTCTGACATTGGGCAGGTTGTGCCCTTGATATCTGCTGTACATCCTACAGGAGCAAGCTGACCTTCCATGGTCCGCAGAATGTCACCAATAACATATTCGCTTGGCGCCTTGGCCAGTCTGTGACCTCCGCTCACTCCGCGCATACTTTCGACATATCCGGCCTTACCCAGAACCGAAACGATCTGTTCGGTATATTTGACTGCAATATTCTGGCGAGCAGCAATGTCTTTTAATGCTATGTATTCTCCATCATTGTGGAGTGCAAGATCAGTCATGACTTTTAAGGCGTATCTGCCTTTTGTGGATATCTTCATTGTGTACCTCGGTTAAAAAACATATAATAAGTATAAAGTCGTAAAAACATAATAGCAAAAACGGATGGGAATTTCTACCATTTTAGTATGATTTATGAATAGAGTTAAATTATCAGAAGAAGAAAAACAGGATATTAAATATATGAGAGCTGCCCTTGCTCAGGCTAAAAAGGCATATGCCCTGGGTGAAGTGCCCATTGGCTGTGTTATTGTCTATGAGGGCAAGATAATCGGAAGAGGCTATAACAGAAGGAATACAGACAAAACTCCTTTGGCACATGCGGAGATCACGGCAATCAAAAAGGCCGGCAAATTCATGAAGGATTGGAGACTTGAAGGATGCAAGCTCTACGTTACACTTGAGCCCTGCCAGATGTGTTCGGGAGCTATAGTTCAAGCCAGAATCCCGGAAGTTATTATGGCTGCCGAGAACCCCAAGGCAGGATGTGCTGGATCTGTGATGGATATACTGAATAATCCTGAATTTAACCATCAGGTAAAAGTAAAAAAGGGCGTTTTACAGGAAGAGTGCAGTGCACTTCTGAAGGAATTTTTCGTGGAACTGAGAGCTAGGAATAAGGCTGAAAAAGAGCGGAAAGGCGATTCCGGTGAATAAGAGAATTGCATCGATTCTACTTGTCTTTATAATGCTGTTATCAGTTGTGGCATGTGGCCAGGATGAAAAGGGCGGATATTTTCACAGCCAGGCAATGGAAGAAATTGACTTTACAGAGCCGCCGATCACCATCACCTACATGACCATAGGAGACAAGCCTACAAACGGAAGAACGGAAGAGGCTATTGAGAGGCTCAATAAGATCCTGGTCAAAAGACTCAATGCCAAGCTGGATATTTTTTATGTGGGCTGGAATGACTATCTGAAAAACTATGACAGGACTCTTGCTTCTGAAGACATACATGTTGATCTTGTCGGAACGGGAACGGACTGGCTTGATGCCTGGCCCAATATCATTAATGGCAATTTTATGCCTCTTTCTGAGGAAATGCTGAGGAAATACTGCGGCATTACATACACCAATGTTACCAAGGCCCAGTGGGAAGAGGGCAGTTATGAAGGACAGATATATCTTATCCCGGAGAATGAATACACTCAGTGGACAAATCATGGCTTTGTTTACAGAAAAGACCTTGCTAAGGAAGCAGGACTTTCAGAAGTAGCCTCCTGGGAGGACCTGGATGTTTATTTTAAAAATGTGATATATCATCATCCGGATATGATCCCGTGGGATACTGACGGAAGTAATGGGATTGCAACACTCGGATATCTCATGTCTGCAAAGAGATACGTTCCTATCTATGAGCTGACAACCTATGGCATCTGGGGTGAGGATCTGGACAACAAGGGCAAGATAATATCACCGTATTACAGCGGCGATGAGCTTATAGAATACGCCAAGCTGATGAAGCAGTGGAATGAACTTGGCGTCTGGAGAGCCGATCTGTCCCAGATGGGAAATAATGAGGATGAGTTCTATCGCGGAGAATCTTCGGTAGTACAGCATCATACGCAAAACTATTACACAATAATTGAACCCACAATGAATATTTCAATACCGGAAGTTCAGCTTGGATTTTACTGGTTTGGCAGAGAGAGCGGAACTCTTATGAGAGTAAGCAATTTCCATGGAGCAATGGCTGTATCGGCGAGATCGGAGCATCCTGAGAGAGCTCTCATGGTCTATGACATGATAAGGAATGATAAGGAATGCTACAGACTTCTCAAAAACGGCATTGAGGGAATACAGTACGAGATCACCAAGGAAGGTATGCTTGAAAAACCAAGCGGATATAATGAAAGCGCAGACGGTATTGTGACTGATTTCTGGTGGGGCAGAAGGGATGAGTTTGAGATTCCGGACTCATCATATTCATGGGATAAATACTACAGTCTGGTGGACAGCTACGAGCATGTTGCTATTGACTACCCCTGGGACGGAGTCCCCTTTTCTACGCCGCAGATAAATGCGGAGCTTGGACCGATCGAAGAGATCTTTGACAAGTATATACCTCAGCTGGCCACAGGACAGTATTCAGGAACCGCTGAAAAGAAAGTTGCCGAGTTCAGAGAGGAACTCATGAAGGCCGGATTCGAGAGAATAACGGGTAAAATCCAGAGAATTTATAATTCTCAATAAAAAACATCCTACCAAGTCCGTGGGATTAATGATAGAATAATGCCCATGGATAATTGTATACATGTATAGCGGATAAAAGTTTAGGAGGAATTGCGATGGTAACCACATTGGATAAGGGGTGCTATCTTGTAAACGGAAGCACCATTATTCCTGATGACAACGAAGCTAAGGCAGCACTGACGTCTATGGGCGTCACAGACGAGGAGATCGGCAGCGCCAAAGAAAAAACAATTGCTTACGGAATCTTAAAAGAGCACAACACATCTGACAACATGGACAAGCTCTGCATCAAGTTCGATAAGCTTGCATCACATGATATCACTTATGTTGGAATTATTCAGACTGCCAGAGCATCAGGTCTTGAGAAATTCCCAATTCCCTATGTGCTTACCAACTGCCACAACTCACTCTGTGCAGTAGGCGGCACAATAAATGAGGATGACCATGTCTTTGGTCTTACTGCAGCTCAGAAATACGGCGGAGTATATGTACCACCTCATCAGGCAGTCATTCATCAGTATGCCAGAGAGATGATGGCAACCGGCGGCGGAATGATCCTTGGTTCAGACTCGCACACCAGATACGGTGCTCTTGGTACCATGGCTATCGGTGAGGGCGGACCGGAGCTTGTTAAGCAGCTTCTTTGCCAGACCTACGATGTCGATATGCCCGGAGTTGTAGCAATCTATCTTGAGGGCGCACCCAAGAAAGGCGTCGGACCTCAGGACGTTGCGCTTGCTATTATCGGCAAGGTATTCGGTGACGGATATGTTAAGAATAAAGTTATGGAGTTTGTAGGCCCCGGTGTCAAGAACCTCAGTGCTGATTTCCGTATCGGTGTTGATGTTATGACCACAGAGACCACATGTCTTACATCAATCTGGGAGACAGATGATGAGATAAAAGAGTTCTATGATATCCACGGCAGAAGCGGAGATTACAAGGAACTTAAGCCCGGCAAGGTTGCTTATTATGACGGACTTGTCAAGGTTGATCTGGATTCACTCAATCCTATGATCGCTATGCCTTTCCACCCGAGCAATGTCTATGAGATATCAGAAGTAAATGCAAACGCAGCAGATATCCTTGCTGACGTTGAGAAGCGTGCCAAGGTCAGCTTCGGTGATAAGATTGAGTATTCTCTTATGAACAAGATAAGAGACGGCAAGCTTATGGTCGATCAGGGAATCATAGCAGGATGTGCAGGCGGCGGATTTGAAAATATCTGTGCTGCAGCAGATATCCTTAGGGGACACTTTATCGGTAACGATAAGTTCACTTTGAGCGTTTATCCTGCTTCTACACCTATCTATATGGAGATTGTCAAGAACGGAGCTGCTGCTACAATTCTTGAGACAGGAGCAATACTCAAGACAGCATTCTGCGGACCTTGCTTTGGTGCAGGAGATACACCTGCCAATAATGCATTCAGTATCAGACACTCAACCAGAAACTTCCCTAACAGAGAAGGTTCCAAGGTACAGAACGGACAGGTGGCTTCAGTTGCGCTTATGGACGCACGTTCAATTGCTGCAACAGCTGCTAACCAGGGTGTTCTTACACCTGCAACAGAGTTTGATGCAGACCTCAAGAAGTACAAATATCACTTTGACAGTGAGATCTATAAGAACAGAGTATTTGATTCAAAGGGCAAGGCTGATCCTTCAGTAGAGCTTGTTCTCGGTCCGAACATCAAAGATTGGCCCAAGATGAGTGCGCTTCCTGAGAATCTTGTGCTCAGGGTGGTTTCAGAGATCCATGATCCTGTAACAACAACAGATGAGCTTATTCCATCAGGAGAAACCTCATCATACAGATCCAATCCTCTTGGCCTTGCTGAGTTTACACTCTCAAGAAAGGATCCTAATTATGTGGGTCTTGCAAAAGAGATCAGAGCAGCTCAGGATGCTCTTACAGAGGGCAGTGATCCTATAAGTGCATGGGGCGAGCTTGAAGGTGTAATGGCAACTATCAGCAAGGAATTCAGCGATGTGAACAATTCAAATCTTGGATTTGGATCAACAATCTTTGCTGTTAAGCCCGGAGACGGTTCTGCCAGAGAGCAGGCAGCATCCTGCCAGAAGGTACTTGGAGGCTGGGCTAATATTGCCAATGAATACGCTACAAAGCGTTACAGATCCAATCTTATCAACTGGGGAATGCTTCCGTTCCTCATTAAAGAGGGAGAGCTTCCGTTCAAGAATAAAGATTACATCTTCCTTCCCGGAATCAGAACAGCAGTGGCTGAGAAGAGTGATGATATCAAGGCATATGCTGTCAAGGACGGCAAGATGGAAGAGTTTTCACTTAAGCTCGGAAATCTTACTGATGACGAAAGGCAGATAATCCTCGACGGTTGTCTTATAAACTACAACCGCGTAAAATAATAGTATGTTTAAAAAGATACTAAGTTTAGGGTTAATAATGACAATAACAGGAAGCGTCGCAGGCTGCGGCGCTTCTTCTGCTGAAATGACAACGGATGTTTCTGTGAACGAGGGCACAGCTGAGACTACTCTTAGTTATGAAGTGCCCGAACAGATACCCGGGATCATGGTCGATCAGGTCGGATACAGTGTCGGTTCGGAAAAGGCAGTAGTATTCAAGGGGGAAGATCTTCCTAAGACTTTTGGTGTTTATGACCTGGAGAGCGGTAAAAAGGTCTTTTCCGGAGAAATACTTAAGGGTGTATATAATGAAGAGCTTGATGAGTATGACAGCATGGGCTATTTCACCGATTTTGACGAAGCGGGAAGCTATTTTATAAGTACAGATGTGGTGGGAGAGTCGTACTCTTTTACCATACAGGAAAACGCCTTTAAGGATGCCTTTGACGAAGCTTGCAAGAAATACTACATCAACAGATGCGGAATTGCGCTTTCCGAGAACTATGCGGGAGATAATGCTCACAGCGCTTGTCACACGCAACCGGCGCATCTTCAGGAGGACCCAGCTACAGAGATAGATGTTACAGGCGGATGGCACATGGATGAATCGGCCGGCAGGGATACAACCCTTGGAAGTAATATTGCAGAGAATCTGCTCCTGGCTTATGAGATGAATCCGTCAGCCTTTACCGACGAAGTGGGAATTCCGGAGAGCGGAAATGGCATTCCTGATATTCTGGATGAAGTTAAGTACGAGGCACAATGGCTTTTAAAGATGCAGGATCCAAGGACCGGCGGAGAATACGGAGCAGCTCTTACTGATCCGGTAAGGGGCGGAGAAGCGATCAACGCTCCTGTTATTGTGTCGCCGGTATCAATGGAAGCCACAATCTCTTTTGCCTCAATGATGGCGAGGTTCAGCTATATATATCAGCAGTTTGACGCGGAGTTTGCAACGCAGTGCCTCAAGGCGGCTGACAGGGCATACAGCTGTTTTTTGAACAACCAGAAGGCTTCGGACAATACGGCTGCATTTAAGGCGGCAGTTCAGCTGTACAGAGCGACAGGGGCAGCGTCTTACAATGAAGTCATCAACTCATATTTTCGGAGAGACGATTTTATCGATTTGTTTGACTCCGATGAGAACATATTTATTGGAGGGGTGACATATCTTTCCATAAATCAGTCTGTGGATGTGGATATCTGTAAGGCCCTAATGAAGGCATTGATGAAAAAGTCAGAGGCAATAGCTTCCGCAGCATCCAAATCAACATATCTTGTGACGGATCTTGGAAGAGAAGATAATTTTGATAAGATGCTCAGGGACATGAGATGTCTTACGATCACAGATCACATTATTTACAACTACGAATACACCACGATTATTGAGAATCACGCACACTTTCTCATGGGCAGAAACCCCGATGCCGTCAATTATGTGACAACGGATACCGACAGGACATACCAGACTGCCAAAAAAGCGGGAATTGCAGTGGATCCCGGAAGTGATGCGCTGTTCATTTTTATGCTGAGCGTACTGGAAAAGTAGCGCCTGTGGTGTTAATATGGATGGGTCATGAATACAACAATTAATGGATTAAATATCAATTACATAGATGAGGGAACAGGTCCGCTTTTGGTGATGCTTCACGGCTGGGGATCCAACATAGATCTTTTTGCCGGAGTCATAAACTTTGCCAAAAAGAAGTACCACGTGGTAGCCATGGATATGCCCGGATTTGGAAAGAGTGATGAACCGGCAGAGCCAATGGATGTAGATGCCTATGTGGACTTTGTTCTGGAGTTTATCAGGACGCTTTATCCGGAGGAGAAAGAGATCATCTTCCTTGGACACTCTATGGGAGGAAGGATCATCATCAAGCTCTCTTCAGGGCTTAAGGACGGAAGACTTACCGCCGGATTTACAATTCCCAAGATCATCCTGACAGATGCTGCGGGAGTTAAGCCTGTAAGGACGGAGGGGCAGAATAAGAGAACCAGAAGATACAAGTTCTACAAGAATCTTCTGATCAAAACCGGAATTGCCAAGGCATTCCCCGGAACCATCGATGCTCTTCAGAAGAAATTCGGAAGTGCGGATTACGCAGCAGCATCTCCCGTTATGAGACAGAGTCTTGTGAAGGTGGTCAACGAAGATCTGGTTCCTTATATGTCGTCCGTTACAATGCCTGCTCTTCTTATCTGGGGAGATCAGGATACTGCAACTCCGTTATCGGACGGGCAGAAGATGGAGAAAGAGATGCCGGAGGCAGGGCTCGCTGTTATTGAAGGGGCCGGTCACTATTCGTTCCTTGATAATCCGTATCTTTTTTACAAGATTCTTGGAAGCTTCCTCGGAATAGAAATGTAAGGAGTAATACTCAATGATATTATTGTTTTTGCCGCTCATATGTTTGGCAATATTAGGACTCAGATACTATACGCACATGCTGCAGCTCTCCAGTTATCAGTTTCAAGGATATTTCAGGTTCCTCAGGACAAACTGGGTGAAGCCTCTTTTTCATCTGCTCTTTATGATCAGTGTTTTTATGGCATTTGCGCCGGTTCCGGTGATAAAGGGCATTCAGCTGGTGGCAGCTATAGCTATCTTCCCGATTCTCATAGGGCTTATCATTGCCCATATTCCCAGGAAGGCCAAGAAAAAGTTTGTAGTAACCGACAGGGTAAAGAGATTATTTATAACCTATGCTGTACTTGCGCTTATTATGGTGCTGGTTCCTTACATCGTTGTGAGGATTCTGAGCGGAGATGAGGCGTATTCCGAAATCAATTCGATGCTGTTTGCGCTCTTTGGCATGGTGATTTATTGCGGACTTCTTCCTTTTGTTACAGCTCTTGCAAATCTTATCAACAAGCCCATCGAGAACAGGATCAACAAGTGGTTCATAGATGACGCCAAGAGGATTCTCAGGGAGCATGAGGGACTTCGCATTATAGGTATCACCGGAAGCTACGGTAAGACAAGCGTCAAGTACTACCTGACCACTCTTTTGTCAGAGGGATTCAGAGTCCTGATGACTCCTGAGAGCTACAACACTCCAATGGGCATTGTGAGAACCATCAGAGAGCACATGCAGCCCACTCACGAAATATTTGTCTGCGAGATGGGAGCAAGGCATCTTCATGATATAAAAGAGATAACGGACATCGTTCATCCGGATGACGGTATTGTCACATCTATTGGACCTCAGCACCTTGAGACATTCCATTCCATGGAGAATATCATAAGCACCAAGTACGAACTTCTTGATGCGGTTGATGAAAAAGAGAAGGCTGAAGGCGGCAAACAGAAGGGCAAACACCTTAAGTTTGTCAATTACGACAACGAAGTTATAAGAGAGAATATGAAGTACCCGGATGCCGTTACTTATGGTATGTCTGAGGGTTCTGACTATAGAGCAACAGATGTTAAGGTCACAGGAGCGGGAACAGCATTTACGGTTACAGCTCCCGGCGGTGAGAGTGCAGAGTTTACAACCAAGCTTGTTGGAGAGCACAATGTTCAGAACATTCTCGGTGCAATTGCCTGTGCTAACTCGCTCGGAATCCCGATGACCAAGCTCAAGATGGCAGTAAGGCGTCTTCAGTCTGTGCCTCACAGACTTGAGCTGACAAGACACGGCAACGTATCTATCCTTGATGATGCTTACAACGCCAATCCAAACGGCGCAAAGGTTGCACTTAATACACTCTCTCTATTTGAGAACTGCGTTAAGATACTGGTAACACCGGGTATGGTTGAGCTTGGAGACAAGGCTAAAGAGTACAATACAGCATTTGGCGCTCAGGCAGCAGCTGTCTGCGATTACATCATTCTGGTCGGAAATGTTAACAGCGCAGATATCAAGAAGGGCGCTGTGGATGCGGGATTTGATCCCGAGAAGATTTTTGTAAAGAACACCTTTAATGAAGCCAGCGCTTTAATGTATGAACTTGACGCGGGCAGAGAAAAGGTTATACTACTTGAGAATGATCTTCCGGATAACTATAAGTAAATTTTTAGTATACAAGATGAAAGAAGGAACAAAATGAAGCTGAAGGTAGCAGTATTATTTGGCGGAAAAAGTACAGAGCATGAGATCTCAATTATCTCAGCAATCCAGGCAATCGGATATATCAACAAGGAGAAGTACGATGTCATCCCTGTTTATATGACCAAGAACAATGACTTCTATGTTGGTGATTCCATCGGAAATATCGAGGAGTACACTCACATTAAGGATCTTATCGCAAAGAGCACTCAGGTCATCTGGGTTAAGGACGGTGACAAGGTTTCTCTTGTAAGATACCCTATGAAGAAGTTTGGCAACAACGTTATCACTACTGTAGACGTTGCGTTTCCAATAGTTCACGGAACCAATGTTGAGGACGGAACCCTTCAGGGCTACCTTGCTACAATGGGACTTCCTGTTGTTGGCTGTGACGTTCTCTCTTCAGCAGTTGGAATGAACAAATATGTTATGAAGACAGTTCTTAAGGACAGCGGAATTCCTGTTCTTGACTGCAAGTGCTACACATGGAAAGACTACGAGGATGTTGATGCTCTTGTTTCAAAGATTGAGTCAGCATTCACTTATCCCGTTATCATCAAGCCTTTGAACCTTGGATCAAGTATCGGTATCAAGGTTGCTAAGGACAGGGACGAGCTTTTGGAGGCACTGGACCTTGGCTTTGAGTTCTCCAAGAAGATACTTGTAGAGCGAGCTATTTCAAATCTCAAAGAGATCAACTGCTCAGTTCTTGGTGACTACGAGTCAGCAGAAGCTTCCGAGTGTGAGGAGCCTGTAAACTCAGATGAGATCCTTTCTTTTGAAGATAAATATATCAGCGGCTCTAAGGGCGGTGCCAAGACAGGCGGATCTAAGGGAATGGCTTCTCTTAAGAGAAAGATTCCCGCAGACATCTCTTCAGAGATGAGAGATAAGATCAGAAAGATGGCTGTTGACGCATTCATTGCTCTTGGATGCAGCGGCGTATCCAGAATCGACTTTATGATCGATATGGACACCAATGAAGTTTATCTCAATGAGATCAACACAATTCCGGGATCTCTTGCTTTCTATCTCTGGGAGCCTCTCGGAATGAAGTATGAGCATCTTCTGGACAACATGATCCAGCTGGCTCTTAAGGCAGACAGAGAGAATCACAAGGTTGTATATTCCTTTGAGACCAACGTTCTTGAGGGCGTTAAGCTCGGCGGAGGCGCCAAGGGAAGCAAGATGTAAAAAAAATAACCGCTTTGTATCACCTTTCGGGAGATGCAAAGCGGTTTTCTATGCTCAGATTTCGAGATTTTCGTTCTTTATATATGTCTGCTCGATTATGTTCTTAACGTACTGGTCGATGTTCTTCTGGTCTTCTTTATCAAGCTCTTTTATCCTGATGGGCTCACAGTACTCAATAACAACAGTGGTCTTTTTGATCCAGGGCATATGGTTTTCGAAGCAGTCTCTGGTATGATTTACAACTACCGGAACGATGGGACAATCAGCCTTTTGAGCAATCTTGAAGCTTCCCTTATGGAACTCACCAAGGGGCTGATCAGTTTTGTTTCTGGTGCCTTCCGGGTAAATGAAGATTGAAATGCCGTTTTTAACCTTGTCAATTGCTGTCAGTACCATTTCAAGACCCTTGCGGATGTCGGATCTGTCAAGGAAAAGACAGTCAAGATATACCATCCAGAAGCTGATAACCGGAAGCTTCATGGATTCCTGCTTGGCTATGTAGCCTGTGCGTCCGGGGACTCTTGGGTAAGTGACTACGATATCAAAGATACTGCGGTGGTTGCTGACATAGAGCACAGCTTCGTCCTTGGGAACATTATCTTCGCCGATGACGATGCGTTTGATTCCGCCGATAAACAGTATCACGTTGAAAGCCCAGCTTACGATGGCAAGAGATGCCTTTCTCGCCTTTTCATCATTGAACTTGTGCATTATGAAGAGCACAAGCTGCATGGGCAGGCTGACTATCAGGAAGATAATGAGAAATATAAATATAATTATTGTACGAATCATTTATCTGTGCCTCTCTTTAAGAAATATCGTATTTATTTTCTCATGAGTGGCTCAAAAATGGAATAGATTTCTTGTTTTATGTTAAAGTATATAGGAGCGTACCACGAAGGAGGCATGCATGTTACTTATAAAGAACGGAAGAATCATGGATCCTGCCACAGAGACTGAGGGTGTCTATGACATGCTCATTGACGGAGACAGGATTGTAAAGATCGGAATGAGCGGAAGCCTGGATGAGATGGCCAGAGAGAGCCTTTTCATGAGAGAGGCAGGCGGAGAGGCTCATGAAGAGGGTATTACGGAAATAGATGCCGGAGGGTGCATTGTTGCACCGGGTCTGGTGGACGGACATGTTCATTTCAGAGATCCGGGATTTACTTATAAAGAGGATATAGACACAGGTGCGGCAGCTGCGGCCAGAGGCGGATTTACCAGTGTCATCATGATGGGTAACACCGATCCTCACATGGACAATGTTGACACTGTTAAGGATGTACTTGAAAGAGGCAGCAAGACCGGGATCAACGTGTACACCTGCGGAAATGTCACCATGAATATGGAGGGAAAAGAACTTACGCCTATGGATAAGCTTGTAGAGGCGGGAGCAGTTCTTTTCACCGATGACGGTAAACCCATTACTGATGCAAAAGTAATGGAGAGGGCTTGCGAAGAGGCAGTTAAGCTCGACAGAGTGATAAGCCTTCACGAAGAGGATCCTTCATTTATAACAGACAACGGTATCAATGCCGGCGAGGTCGCAGAAGAGCTAGGACTTAAGGGCTCACCAAGAGATGCTGAGATCTCAATGGTCAAAAGAGATATAGAAATAGCCAAAAAGACCGGAGCTACGATCGTGGTCCAGCACATCAGTGCTGCTGAATCGGTGGAACTTATAAGGCAGGCAAGAAGAGAGTGGGTCAAGGTATTCGCCGAGGCAACTCCCCATCACTTTACTCTTACTCAGGATGCAGTCAGGACTCATGGGACACTTGCCAAGATGAATCCGCCGCTTCGCTTTGAGAGCGACAGACTTGCAATAATTCAAGGCCTCAAGGACGGAACAATAGATATGATCGCAACGGATCATGCTCCGCACTCCAAAGAGGAGAAGGCAAAGAGCTTTAGAGAGGCTCCAAGCGGAATTACAGGACTTGAGACCTCGCTTGCGCTTGGCATAAGGGAGCTTGTAAGACCCGGACACCTTAGCATGATGGAGCTTTTATCTGTTATGAGTGCCAAGCCGGCTGCGCTGTACGGACTGGATGCCGGTACCGTAAGAGAGGGATCCTATGCGGACATTGTGATCTTTAATCCCGATGAAGAGTGGGTATTTGACAAAAGTGTTTCCAAGGCGTCAAATACACCGTTCCTGGGAGAGAAGCTTCCCGGGAAGATATTCTTCACAATATGCCGGGGCAAAATAGTATATAAAGCTGATTGAGGTGGAGATATGGCAAAAAAGATGAAAACAGAGGCGAAGGTCCTCACCCAGAAGCTCTTAGCTGACGGGATATATGATATGTGGCTTGAGACGGAGCTGGCAGAAGATGCTAATCCGGGACAGTTTGTCGGGGTGTACCCGGCAGGGAAGGCGACGCTGCTTCCACGCCCGATAAGTATCTGCGAAGTGGACAGAGATAAACGTGCGATAAGGTTGGTTTACAGAGTTGTAGGACAGGGAACTGCCGAGTTTACACTCTATCAACCCGGAGATTATATCAGTATCCTTGGCGTTCTCGGAAATGGCTTTCCGCTTGAGAAGTCAGAAGGCAAAAGAGTTCTTCTCATGGGAGGAGGAATCGGTGTTCCTCCGCTTCTTCAGACTGCAAAAGAGCTTAAGGCTCTCGGAAAGGCTGCATCGGTAGTCAGTGTCCTCGGATACAGAGATTCACAGACTTTCCTTCGTGAGGATTTCGAGAAGGCAGCTGAACTTGTTATCGCAACAGAGGACGGAAGTCTTGGAACAAAGGGAAATGTAATCGATGCTATCAGGGCTAACAGTCTTGAGGCGGATGTTATTTATGCCTGTGGACCGATGCCGATGCTTAAGGCAATCAAAACCTATGCTGCAGAAAACGGCATGAAGGCATATCTGTCACTGGAAGAGAGAATGGCATGTGGTGTCGGAGCCTGCCTCGGATGCATATGCAAGACAAAAGAGATCGATGCTCACTCACAGGTTAAGAATGCCAGGATATGTACTGACGGACCTGTTTTTGATGCAGATGACCTAGATATGTAATAAAGACTGTTGGAGGTGAAGCTTTGAATACTTCAGTAGAGATAGCCGGTGTTAAGTTTAAAAATCCTGTGATGACTGCTTCGGGAACCTTTGGCTCCGGTATGGAATATTCTGATTTTGTTGATTTAAACAAACTTGGCGCGGTGGTGACCAAGGGTGTTTCGAATATACCCTGGGAGGGGAATCCCACACCGAGAGTAACGGAAGTCTACGGCGGAATGCTTAATGCCATCGGACTTCAGAATCCCGGAATAGAGACTTTTGTCAAAAGAGATCTCGAATTCCTCAAGGGATATGACACAAAAGTCATTGTAAATGTCTGCGGAAAGAGCATTCAGGACTATGTGGATGTGGTTGAGAGACTCTCGGATGAGCATGTGGATATGCTGGAGATAAATGTCTCATGCCCCAACGTCAAGGAGGGAGCTATCGCATTTGGTCAGAATGCCAAGGCGCTTACAGAGATAACCACTGAGATCAAAAAGCACGCAAAGCAGCCTGTTATCATGAAGCTCAGCCCTAATGTTACAAGCATTTCAGAGATGGCCAAGGCGGCTGAGGCAGCAGGAGCAGATGCGATCTCACTCATTAATACTATTACCGGAATGAAGATTGATATTCACAGAAGAAAGTTTGCTCTTGCCAACAGGACAGGAGGAATGTCAGGTCCTGCCATAAAGCCTGTTGCAGTAAGAATGGTTTATGAAGCGGCTCATGCAGTGGATATTCCGATAATAGGTATGGGCGGAATAGCTACCGGCGATGATGCCATTGAGTTCATCATGGCAGGTGCAAGCGCTGTGGCTGTCGGTGCCATGAACTTCCATGACCCGTATGCTACTGTTCATGTTATAGAAGGAATAGAGAGCTACATGAAACAGTACGGAGTGGAGGATATAAACGAACTTAGAAAGATATTGTGATATCAGAGGATAAAGACAGGAAAAGAGGAAGAGCTTTTTGGGGCCCTTCCTCTTTTGTGTTACTAGCAACGGTATTAAGTTTCTACTTTTCCTGTGAGCTCGTCGAAACCTTTCATGACAGCGTCAAAGGTCTGTTTTGAAATATCGGGTAATTCTCCACCCCAGGTCTTCTCAGCCTGTTTGTACCCTTTTTCAAAAGCGGATCTCATTTTCTCGAGCTTTTCAGGATCGTCTCCTGCAAGCGCTTTGGCAAAATCAAGAATACGCTCTGAGGTCTGTTTTACGCCCCAGTATCCGTTTTCTGAAATGTCTTCCTGCGCCTGCGCCTTGGTAGCTGCGTCTACTGTGAAATCACCCTTTGCAAGGAATTTCCAGATAGAATCTTCATCATTATCAGTATTAGCGATTCCATAGGTCTTTGCCTGCTTGCCCATCATCTTGTGGACTATGTCCAGAAGTTGCTGTTGGCGAAGCGCGTCATCGGCTTTCAACTGCTGAATGATCTTGGTTCTGTCTGTCTCTTTCGATGAAACCTTGGAGGTACTTGAATTTTCCTCGGATTTCTCGTATACGGCAGCCGCTTCTTTTTTGACCTCTACCTCTTTGTCTTTCTTCTTGTCTTCGACAGGAGAATTAACAGCTGAAGTATAGGTCGTTGCGATGTTGTTAGTAACCTCGGTAACTCCGTTTACGCCCATATAGAACTCCTTTTCCGCACAGGTTAACTAATACCGCGCTGAAACGAAACTATAGTTTACCTAATCTGACTATCGGCAGATTTTGGAAAAACTTAACCCCTAAAATAAAAATTTTTCAATTTTTTTGTATTTTTTTTCTTGTAATGAAATAGCTATAGTGAGAAGATGTCTATTAGTGGGGGATATAGAGCGTTTTATTGACAATTACCAGCAGGGGAGCGGATTTCAGAGATGAAGATAACCAGAAAAGCTTATGCCAAGATAAACCTGGGACTTGATGTAATAGGAAAAAGAGATGACGGCTATCATCTTGTGAAGATGATAATGCAGAACGTAGATATATACGACACGTTAACGTTTGAGGAAAATGCGTCGGGTGGGATAACCTTAAAGGCTAATTCCGAGACTGTTCCGACGGACGGAAGCAATCTTATCTGCAAGGTGGCAAATCAGCTGAAAGAGGAATTTGGTGTAAAGGCCGGAGCTGATATAGCTTTGGAAAAGAGAATTCCGGTGGCAGCAGGGATGGCAGGAGGAAGCACCGACGGAGCAGCTGCTTACCTGGCTCTCAATGAGCTGTGGGGCCTTGGACTTTCCAAGGAAGAGTTGTGCATGCGCGCTGTTAAGCTCGGGGCTGACATTCCTTACTGCATAATCGGAGGAACAGCTCTTTCAGAGGGAATCGGTGAAGAGCTTACTGTCATTAAGGCAATACCTGACTTTTATCTGGTGGTGGCCAAGCCTGCAATAGCTGTATCTACAGGATGGGTATACACAGAGCTGGACAGCCATGAAATTGAGAAGCATCCTGATATCGATGGAATCAGAGCAGCAATTGAAGCCGGAGATGTCAGAGGAATGTGCGATAAGATCCACAATGTACTTGAGCCGGTTACTACCGGTAAATACAGTGTTATCAAAGATATTGAGAAACTCCTTGAAGAGAACGGAGCTGTCAGGGCATTTATGACGGGCAGCGGACCAACTGTTTTCGCAGTTTATGAGAGTAAAGAAGAAGCTGAAAAAGGCTATGAGGCAGTTCAAAAAAGTGGACTTGCGCCGGAGCTCTTTTTAACAAAACCTATCAACCCGGGCGTATAAACAGGTGAATTGTATGAATAGAAATGTAGAGGTAAACGTTACAGGCATACATTCAAGAGACGGTGAGCCAACTGAGAAGGTGGAATCGCTGGCAGCGGGTATCTATGAGCTTTTAGAGGACGGGAGCTGCACCATTGAATACGATGAAGAGCAGGATACCGGATCCGGAAGCATGAAGATTCACAACAGGGTGATCATTGGAGCTGATGGACAGAAGATGGAGATTATCCGCGGAGGTGCAACCACTTCAAAACTCACCTTCGCAGAGAAGCTGGAATACGATACTGAGTATGTGACGCCCTACGGGACCATGCTTATGAAGGTCAAGACCAACAGTTTTGATTTTACGAGAGTGGGCGGCAATGAGGAAATAAAGGTGGTTGCTGATTATGACCTGGAAATTGACGGTCAGGTGGTTTCGAAATCCATGATAGTTATAGATATAAAAAATGCGGTGGCAAGCTAAGTTGTCACCGCATTATTGTTTGGATTATTTAACCATTTTTGCTCCGGCTTTTTCCTGGGCCTTAGCCACAAGATTTTTGAAGAAGCCTTTCTTCTGCTCGGGAGCCTGTACCTTACCGTGAAGACCTTTAACCTCTGTTACGTAGATACCGCTTACTGAAGCCTTAACCTCTTTCTTGGTAGGTACTGAGTCGAATATCTTCTCATCACAGATAAGACTCATTACTCTGTTGCCGATTCTTACCTTCAATATTGGAAGTCTTGAACTACGAAGAAGCTTGGGAGTCTGCTCGATAACCGACTGTGGAAGTCCGGCCTCTTTGAGTTTCATCCTCTTCTTGTCAATGATAAGCATTGTAACTGTCTGCTTCATGGCATCCAGCTGAACCTGCTGTTCTTCCTGCTTCTTCTGGGCTTTTTTACCAAGTATTATAAGCGCAACGATAGCTGCGATAAGAACAACTGTGACAACAATTAAAACTATCAATCCTGTACTCAAAATGTAATCCTCCAACTCTATAAAAAGTGCATTAACTATTCTAGCATTCTTTTATCTTTTACGCAATTAAATCTTTAATAAGAAAGAAGAGTGTGGTAGTATAAGAAATATTGTTTAAAGGAGTAACATATTATGAAGAAAAACTATAGGATAATAACTGCATTGGCAGCATCAATGATTATGCTTTCCGCCTGTGGAAAAGAGGCAGCTCCGGAAGCAACAACAGAAGCAACAACAGAAACAAGTACAGAGGCAACTACAGAAGAGACAGCGCAGGCTGCAGAAGAGGGTGCTCAGGATGCTGCAGCTGAGGCGGCATCAGGCTCTATTGATGTTTCAGGGCTCGAGACAGGAACTCTTGCAGATTTTGATGTGGATTCTCTTGTTAAGCTTGGTGATTACAAGGCTGTTACAATTGATGTCGAGAAGACAGCTGTTACAGACGAAGACGTTGAGAACAGCCTTAAGGGAGCATTTTCACAGAATCCCAAGATGACAGAGGTTACTGACAGAGCAGTAGAAAACGGCGATACAGTCAATATCGATTTTGTCGGTAAATATGCTGATACCAAGGAAGAGTTCCAGGGAGGAACAGCACAGGGCTATGACCTTGTGATCGGTTCAGGATCTTTCATTGATGGATTTGAAGACGGACTTATCGGTGTCAAGAAGGGTGAGACTGTAGATCTTAACCTTACATTCCCTGAGAATTACGGTGCTGCAGATCTTGCAGGTAAGGATGTCATCTTTACTGTTACAGTAAACAGTATCACTGTTGCAGATGCAGAACCTTCAGATGAGTGGGTTAAGGGACTTGGACTTGAAGATGTAGAGAACATGGATCAGTTCAGGGCTCATCTTCGTGAGGAACTTGAGGCTGACGCAGATGCTAAATACAGTGAGGACCTTAAGAACAGGGTCGTTGAGATAGTAGCAGACAATGCCACAGTAGACGAGATTCCTGAGAAGCTTAACAACAGATATTACAAACAGATCGTTGAGTCTCTTAAGAGCTATGTTCAGCAGATTTATTACACATATGGAATGCAGGTTTCAGAGACTGAGTATGTTCAGACAATAATGCAGAACAACGGACTTACAGGAACTCCTGAGGATTACCTCAAAGATCTTGCTGAGCAGCAGACAAAGAGGATCATGGTTCTTCAGGCAATTGCCAACAAAGAGAACATTGAGATCGATCAGGCTACAATAGATAAATATATTCAGGAAGACTACGACAATTATTTCAGCTCAACCTATAGTACAATTGATGAGTACAAGGCTACATTCGATGCTGAGGATTACAGAGAGCAGATCATGGCTGAGAAGGTTGCTGATTTCCTGGTTGAGAATGCAAATATTTCAGAATAATGCAGATGAGCACAGTTGGAAACTGAGTTCTGTAATGTTATACTACATGTAGTAGTTGTTATTCTTTTTTGATACTAGTTGTAGACTTTAAAGCAAGGGGGTATTGGGATGAAAAGATTTTATTCTATCGTTGCCGTAATACTTTCCCTTGCTTTTTTTGTACTTACCCCGATTCAGTCTTTTGCCACTACCAGTGAGGAACTTCAGGAACAGCAAAAGAAACTGGAGGAGGAAGAAAAGGCACTAAAACAGCAAAAAAAGGCCGCCGAGAATGAGAAGGCTGCCAGCCAGAATAAGCTCAATGAGGCCAACAGTCAGATTTCAGAATCTACCGAGGCTCTTGGTGAGACCCAGGAGGCTATTGATTCTACAAATGCGGAGATAGTCGGTCTCATGACTGATATCGAGCTTATCAAAGAGGATATAACAGAGAAGGAAACACAAATAGATCAGACCAATGCTGAGTATGAAGATGCCAAGAACCACGAGGAGACGCTCTATGGCTCTATGGTTCAAAGGGTTAAATTCATGTATGAGAAGGGAAACCTGTCATACGTTCAGCTGCTTCTTACCGCAACAAGCTATGCTGATGCCCTAAACAAGGCACAATATATTGAGGAGCTTTATGAGTACGACAGGCAGAAGCTCTCAGAATATGTAGCTGCCAAGGAAGCGGCTGCAGCGTTGGCACAGAAGCTTGAAGAGGAGAAGGCAGAGCTTGAGGCTTCACAGTTTGAGCTTGAAGAGGAAGAAGCCTATATGGAAGAGCTTCTTGCTCAGTACAAGGCGACTTACGCTGATTATGAGGTCAAGCTTGCCAAAGCCAAGCAGGATGCGGCTGTTTACACAGCTCAGGTTAAGAGTCAGCAGGCCAGCATTGCAGGACTACAGAAAAAGATCGAGGCCAAGCAGAAGGAAGTTGATGCTGCCAAACAGGCAGCACAAAATGCTCTGGAGGCCGAAAGAGCTGCAGCTGAAGCTGAAAATAGCAGTGGTTCAGACAGCGGCGGATCATCATCGGGCGGCTCATCAGGATCATCAAGCTCATCAGGCAGCAGTAGAACTTACGCCGCTGCAGGAAGTGCAACAGGAAGCAATATAGCCAAGTATGCATGTCAGTTTGTTGGTAATCCATATGTCCCGGGTGGGACCAGTCTTACAGACGGTGCAGACTGCTCCGGATTTGTGCAGTCAGTTTACAAAGCCTTTGGAATATCCGTACCCAGAACAAGCTGGGGACAGGGAGCCTACGGCAGAGAAGTGTCCTATGCGGATGCCCAGCCGGGAGATGTTATCTACTACGGCGGACATGTTGGAATATATATCGGTGGTGGACAGATAGTCCACGCCAGCACTCAGAAAACGGGTATTAAATACAGCCCTGCAACTTACAGATCTATAATTACTGTAAGAAGATTTTTGTAAGGTAGTATTTGATGTGATAGCAGTTGAGATTTCAGTTTTTGAGGAGGAAGAATGGCTTCAGAAGAAAAGGTCATAGTCATTGACTTTGGTGGGCAGTACAACCAGCTTGTTGCCCGAAGAGTCAGAGAATGCAATGTGTACTGTGAGATTTATTCATATCGTACACCGATCGAGCAGATCAAGGAGATGGCGCCCAAGGGAATTATTCTGACAGGCGGACCCAATTCCTGCTATGAGGAAGGTGCACCTTCCTACACCAAAGAGCTCTTTGAACTTGGGATTCCGGTTCTGGGACTATGCTACGGAGCTCAGCTTATGATGCACCTGCTTGGTGGCAAGGTTGAGAAGGCTCCTGTAAGAGAGTATGGTAAGACCAATACATTTATTGATGGTTCAACAGATACCCTGTTTAAGGACATCGATAAGGAAACCATTGTATGGATGAGTCACTTCGACTACATCAGCAAGGTTGCTCCGGGATTTGATATCATCGCGCACACAGCAGACTGCCCTGTTGCAGCAGCTGCCTGCGAGGACAAGAAGCTCTATGCAATCCAGTTCCATCCTGAGGTTCTTCACACTGTTCAGGGAAAAGAGATCCTCCATAACTTTGTAAGGAATATCTGCAATACTCAAGGAACCTGGAGAATGGATTCCTTCGTTGAGAATACTGTTAAGGAGATCAAAGAGAAGGTCGGCGATGGCAAGGTATTACTTGCACTCTCCGGCGGTGTTGATTCATCTGTCCTTGCAGCACTTCTTGCCAAGGCCATCGGTAGACAGCTTACCTGCGTGTTTGTTGATCACGGTCTTCTTCGTAAGAATGAAGGCGATGAAGTAGAGGGTGTATTTGGACCTTCAGGTAATTTCGATATAAATTTTGTCCGTGTCAACGCGGCTGAGAGATATTATGCTAAGCTCAAGGGCGTCGAAGAGCCAGAGAGAAAGCGTAAGATAATCGGAGAAGAGTTTATCCGTGTATTTGAGGAAGAAGCCAAGAAGATCGGAGCGGTTGATTTCCTTGCCCAGGGTACAATTTATCCTGACGTTGTAGAGTCAGGCCTTGGCGGAGAGTCAGTTGTCATCAAATCTCACCACAATGTTGGCGGACTTCCCGACTATGTAGATTTCAAAGAGATCATTGAGCCTCTTCGTCTTTTGTTCAAGGACGAAGTCCGCAAGGTTGGTCTTGAGCTCGGACTACCGGAGTACCTTGTGTTCCGTCAGCCATTCCCCGGCCCCGGACTTGGTATTCGTATCATAGGCGAAGTTACCGCAGAGAAGGTTCGCATCGTCCAGGATGCAGACTATATTTACAGAACCGAACTTGCTGAGGCAGGACTTGAAAAGCTCCCTGACCAGTACTTTGCAGCGCTCTCAAACATGCGCTCCGTAGGCGTTATGGGTGATGAGCGTACCTACGACTACGCAGTTGTACTCCGCGCTGTTGAGACCGTAGACTTCATGACAGCAGAGGCATCCGAGATTCCTTTTGCAGTTCTACAGAAGGTCATGAGCCGTATCATCAACGAGGTCAAGGGTGTTAACCGCGTAATGTTTGATCTGACAAGTAAGCCCCCGGGAACGGTGGAACTGGAGTGATATGTGTGTCATGTTGTAAAACGGATTACCCTTGAAAGGTAAACTGTCGTATCCTGTAAGAATATATAAACAAAAAGTAACAGACCTTGAAAAGGACTAACGAGGTTCCTTTCCAAGGTCTGTTCTTTTAGCTTATGCCTGCTATTTTGTTTGCGTATGCTATTAACCGTTTTCTCGTTTCGGTTTCCGAATTTTGGCATAATCTGATGATTTCGAATAGTTCCGGATCTGATGCTCTTGATATGGTATAGGAAATGGGGCTGGAATCATCCGTAAGGTTCATCAGGTATTCTTTGGAAGTATCCAAAACCTGAGCAATCACTTCTAAAGTCTGTATAGAAGGTGTTCTGGCGCCTGATTCGTACCTCAGATAAGCAGGTTGAGAGAGCTGCATTCTTTTGGCAGCTTCCATCTTGCTGATTCCAAGTTTTTCTCTGCACTCTTTTAATCTGTTTATATTCAGTGAAATACTCATACTTTCTGAAAACTCCTTCGAAAACAGTATTTGATTTCGGTGTTATCTGTTGATTATACCATCGGAATATGATACCATCAACACATACCAATGGTATACTAAAGAATGAATTTTAATACCAAAGCAAATCCTCTGATATTGGAGGGTGTGAAGGCTTTGCTGGAGCGGATGAGGAGGAATCAAACCGATGGCACCGAATATAAGAGATATGGAGAACAGACTGAACACATTGTATTGGACTGATTCTGAAAAGTACATGGAATTATTGGATGTGATAAAAGGAATGGGGTTTAAAGTCTATCGAAATCCTAAAGGAAAGCATAGAGTGCAGATGGATATGAGCAATGCTTTTGGCGGTATATTTAAAGACTTTTTTTAGTGCAGATTTAGCAGCATTCCGTGAAATCACAATTTGTGATTTCACAGAAAGGATTTACAGATGACAAAGAGCAAGGATAAAAATGAAATCGTTCCTGTAATTATTCGCGCGAACGATATAGGTCAACTGATTTATACGATCAGAGGAAAGCAGGTTATGTTGGATCACGACCTGGCCGCATTATATGGATATGAAGTACGTGCATTGAATCAACAAGTAAAGCGTAATATCGGGCGTTTCCCGGATGACTTTATGTTTCAGCTGACAAAAGATGAGGTTGAGATTGTGAAATCACAAATTGTGACTACACTGGGTTCAAATCTTTTTTCAGGGCAGGAAGGAGGTCGTAGGAAGCTGCCATATGCCTTTACAGAACAGGGTATATATATGCTGGCTACAGTGTTGAAGGGCGAAATAGCTGACCAACAAAGCATTTTCATTATGCGTGCTTTTCGAGAGATGCGTCATTTTATAGCAAACAATGCCCTGCTGTTTGAAAAGGTCAGCCATATAGAGCTGAGGCAGCTGGAGTATGAGAAAAATACCGATGAACGCTTTGGTAAGGTGTTCCGATATATCGAGGATCATGCTGAGGCAGAGCAAAAGATCTTCTTTGACGGACAAATATATGATGCGTTCAGTCTTATTACGACTATCATCAAAAAAGCCAAGAAAGAAATCATTCTGATTGACGGCTATGTTGATGTGGATACCTTAAATATTCTGGCAAAGAAGAATATCGGTGTTGATGTGAGGATTTATACGTATGCCAGCGCGCAGCTTACAAATAAAGATGCGACCAACTTTAATGCTCAGTATCCGACATTAACAGTAAAGAAGACACAGGTGTTTCACGACAGGTTCATTATTTTGGATGAAAAGACAGCCTATCATGTTGGAGCTTCTATAAAGGATGTAGGAAAGAAATGCTTTGGGATTTCCCTGATTGAGGATCCGGGTGTTATTTCGGATCTGGTGAACCGGCTGAAAACGGTATGATTGAAACATGAAGGTAGGAACTTGCTGCAAGTTATGATGCAATTCCACTGCTAATATTCGAAAATCTTGATATAGGCAGAAGTGCCTCTATTAATTCCACTGCCTAAATTCGCCAAATTCAAATAGTGGCAGATTTCGAAGGACTAAGGATCTATAGCTGCTATAAAAAACATAAAAAACACGAAGAATCTGCTATAATGCATAATTGTATGGATACTAATATTATCACAGCAAGTTTTGTTGAAAAGTCAAAAGAAATCCTGCAGGACAATCTTGTAGGTGTATACCTCCACGGCTCGGCAGTCATGGGGTGTTTTAATCCTGCCAAGAGTGATCTTGATTTGATTGTGGTAGTGAAGGAATCTATATCAAATGCTGATAAAAGAGCCTATATGGACATGGTGGTGGATCTAAACGGCAAAGGGCCTGCCAAAGGGATGGAGATGAGTGTTGCTAAACAAAGTGTTTGCAGACCTTTTGTTTACCCGACTCCCTTTGAACTGCATTTTTCTGTTGCTCATCTTGACTGGTACAGGAATAATTCGGATGATTATGTTTCGAAAATGAAAGGTGAGGATAAAGACCTTGCAGCGCACTTTACGATCATAAATCATAGGGGGAAGTGTCTGTACGGAGTTTCGATCAAAGATACATTTGCAGATGTGCCAGCACAAGATTATATAGATTCCATTTGGGAAGATATTGCAAATGCAAAAGAAGAAATAGCAGAGAATCCGATGTATCTGATATTGAATCTGGCAAGGGTACTTGCGTACTTGAAAGACGGCGTTGTCCTATCAAAGAAAGAGGGTGGCGAATGGGCGCTGAGTAATATTCCTGAAAGGTATCACAGCCTGATACAGAATGCTATGAAGGACTATGCTGAAGACGCGGTTGTAGTATATGATTCTATTCTCGCAAAAGAATATGCAGGATTTATGCTTGAACAGATAATGCTTCTTGAGGAAAACAAAAATGGAACTATGGGATGCTTATGATGCAAAACTAAATAAAATCGATGGAATGACATTGATTCGTGGGGAAGAGGTTCCGGTAGGAGTTTTTCATCTTGTGTGTGAAATTATTGTAAGACATGCTGATGGTACCTATTTGCTTATGCAAAGAGATTCAAGAAAACATTTAGGTGGAATGTGGGAAGCCACTGCTGGAGGATCTGCACTTCAAGGAGAAAATCCACTTACTTGTGCACGGCGAGAACTTTCAGAAGAAACAGGAATTAAGGCAGATAAGCTTATTGAGGTAGGGCGTGTTCTGCATCATCTTCATAGATCAATATATGTGGATTACTTATTCGAGACGGATGATGATAAAAATAGCGTGGTATTGCAAGAAGGAGAAACATCTGCATTTAAATGGGTAACAGCAGAGGAATTACGCTCAATGACACGCGATGAGTTGGCAACACAGAGGATGCTGAATTTCATTGAAGAACTGAAGTGATAAGAAATGGCTAAACTGACAAATAATTTTAATATTAGAAAGATATCGGAAGAAGATATTCCAGAAGTATACAATTTGTGCAGTAAAAACAGCTTGTACTACCAGTATTGCCCACCATTTGTATCTTATAGCAGCATAAGATCAGATATGGAGGCTTTGCCGCCGGGCAAGACACACGAAGACAAATGTTATGTTGGTTATTATGAAAACGGTAAGCTTATAGCTGTTATGGATATGATTCTGGGCTATCCTGACAGTGATACAAAATATATAGGATTCTTCATGACGGATGTAGCTGAACAAGGCAAAGGTCTCGGAAGCATAATTATAAAAGATTTTTGTGCTTCTTCATGTATAGAGGGATTTGCAAATATTTGTTTGGGTTGGGTGAAAGGGAATCCTCAAGCAGAGCATTTTTGGCACAAAAATGGCTTTAGGGAAACAGGAAAAGTCTATGAAATGGACGACTATTCTGTTGTTGAGGCCATAAGAACTATGATTGTTCAAGTGAGTGATAAGAATATCAAGGTTGCTGCTTCAATCCATTCTATATCTTGGAAGGAATCACACCGCTCATTTTGCAATACTGATTTTATTGAGAGGCATTCTGTAGAGAATCAACTTAATTATATCGTGGGTAAGGTAGAAAAAGGCAGTGAGTTCTTTATCTTCTATGATCAAGATCCGGTGGCAGTAGTATCAATCAATGGAAAAGTTATTGAAGACTTGTATGTCTTACCGGAATATCAGAATAAAGGATATGGAACACAACTGCTTGGGTATGCTGTTGCTAAGATTCAAGGACATGGCTTAAAGCCATCATTATGGATTTTGGAAAACAATCTTGGAGCGGAACGTTTGTATCTAAGGAATGGATTTGTGCCTTCAGGAAATAGGAACCATATTACAGGTAAACTAGATGAGGTTGAATACATACATGAATGATGAATCTATAGAGGTATTGCACTATATAGATAGGCTTTCAAAGAGGAGATTGAAGGAAAGTGCCTGATAATAATACAGACTGGGGATTAAAAAAGAAATACTTGCATAGAACAAGGCAAAATCTATGGAATAATGATTATTTTGAGTTCCTTGTGAAATGCGTATGGAA
This sequence comes from Butyrivibrio sp. XPD2006, assembly GCF_000420865.1. Lineage (GTDB taxonomy): Bacteria > Bacillota > Clostridia > Lachnospirales > Lachnospiraceae > Butyrivibrio. Next base: position 47,539 of record NZ_ATVT01000004.1, on the reverse strand, counting down.
GATAAATAAGCCAGTGAGAATAATTGATTTCGGTTGCGGATATGGATACTTGGCACAGATGTTGTTGCCTTTAGTTCCTAAGGGAAGCATTTATAAGGGAGTTGATATCTCTGAAGATCTTATTGGCGAAGCACGTGAAATTTTTTCAGGCAGTAATGAGGTCTGCTTCGAAGTTGCAGATTTACATGAGTATGAACCTGATGCTAAATATGATATAGCTATATGCCAGGCTGTGCTTCGACATCTTACAAAACCGGAAGATATAGTAAAGAAGATGATTGGGGCTGTAAAAGAGAACGGACTGGTAATATGTATTGAACCAAGCAGGCGCATGGAAAATGCAGGTCTTTTTGTAGACAATAGCAGCTATGATCCATTTGAGAACGATGATTTCCTAAAGCAAAGGTGGCTATCAGAAGAACAATCCGGTGGGAGAGATTATCAAGTTGGGATGAGAGCGCCAGTCTTTATGGAGAAACTTGGACTAAAGAATGTCGGGGTAAGAATCAATGATTACGTTGATTTCGTTAGTTCAGGAACTGAGGCTTTTGAATTAGAGCAAAGAAGATTCATAGTTGACCATGGAGTAGATGAAAAATATGCGGATTCAAATGGATACTTGGCTGCGCGATGCCATGTGATTTCTTACGGCTATAAAATATGAGGTAGGAACTTGCTGCCAGCTGTGTTATATTGTTCATCTGGTACAGATAATGTTAATAGATTGCAGGTAATCCTTGTGGTTGCCTGCAGTTTTATTTTGGGAAAAAATTGTTGTACCCAATGAGAGAATATATACGTTGACAACGTATATAAGTTGATTTATACTTTATTAAAGTATAAAGATGTTTTTGGAGACGATAGTATGGATATTTCAGAAAAAATAAAGGAATTACGAAAGAAAACAGGATTATCACAAAGTAAGTTTTCCGCCAAATTCGGGATTCCTGTAAGAACTCTTCAACAATGGGAACAGGGGATTAGTGCGCCACCGGAGTATTTGGTCAGAATGATGGCGTATATTATGTTGCTTGAAGAGAAGGGAGAAGTAAATGAGCAGTGAAATAAACGATAAGGTTCAATTATTTGAGAATCAGCCTATCAGAACTGCATGGGTAGAGGACGAAGAAGAATGGTATTTTTCAATTGTGGATGTGGTTGGCGCACTGACTGAACAACCTGGTATAGATGGTGCAAGGAATTATTGGAAAGTATTGAAAAGTAGGCTAAAAGAAGAGGGAAGTCAGTTGGTTACAAATTGTAACCAACTGAAAATGAGGTCACCCAAAGATGGAAAAAAATATAATACGGATGTTGCCAATACAGAGCAATTACTTCGTATTATCCAGTCAATTCCGTCAAAAAAAGCCGAACCTTTTAAAATGTGGCTTGCTCAGGTAGGACGTGAACGAATAGAAGAAGTAATAGACCCGGAGTTGAGCATAGAACGAGCTTTAGAGACATACGCTAAAAAAGGATATTCTCGAGAATGGATCAATCAGCGTCTGCAGGCAATTCAGGTAAGAAAAGAACTAACAGATGAATGGGAAAACCGTGGAGTAAAAAAGGGGGTAGAGTTTGCTATCCTCACAGATGAAATATCAAAAGCCTGGTCCGGCATGACAACAAGAGAATATAAGAATTATAAAGGTTTGAAGAAAGAAAATCTTCGTGATAACATGTCAACGTTGGAGCTGGTACTTAATATGTTGGCTGAGGCTACCACTACAGAAATTTCTAAGCAAAAACAACCGGAATCTTTTGAGGAAAATCGAATGGTTGCAGTTGCAGGCGGAGAAGCTGCAGGAGAAGCACGATTGGCAGTGGAAAAGAGAATCGGAAAATCTGTAATCACGAATAAAAATGCAGCCCAATTGCAAGATTTAGTTACAGGTCTCATTGAAACTGTAAATGACAAACGCGATGATCAAGGCGAGGAATGAATAAGCTAAGACATGGTATAAAATCAAAACCCGCAAACCTAGTATTTTCAAGACTTTGCGGGTTTCTTTATTCTTGGTGACGTTGCTTTGAAGTAAATTAAAGCACCAATACAGATGCCTGCAGTATTTAAAATGATATCATCGATGTCAGAACATCTGTCATAAAATAATAACTGCGAAAGCTCAATAAGCAAAGTAAATCCGGCACCTGCCGGAATTGCTTTGTTTATTTTTTTAATTCATCGAAGCAAACAGGCCAAACAATTCCAACAGGTATAAACATAGCAATATTTCCGATAATGTTAATCTGCCATCCATCGTATCTGTCAACTACAAATGTAAATGGAATCAAGTTCGTTTAAAAGGGAAGATCCGCGATCCATCAAACTCAAGCACACCAATATGTCCATCAATACGATGGAGAGGAAAATAGACAAAACTGGCTATAACAACAAGACAGGTATATACAAGTAAAAGCTTTGCTTCTCTTTTTATATCAAAATTTCCGGATTTAAAAATCACTATGCATCTTGTCACGATCCAAAGAACTGTAATGAATAAACATCATCAAATAAGTAATCTCAAACATGCTAACATCTCCTAATGTGGCACACTTTAGCCGGACGAGTAGGCAAAATCTTTTTTGCTAGCAAAAAGAACACCATCATGCCCGCTACATTCAGGATAATGTCATCCACGTCAAATACTCCCACCTTAAAGATCAGCTGAGAAGCCTCGATCAGGATGATCACAATAAGGCAGACTATGAAATTCAGGGGCATTTTGTCAATTTTCATAAGGTCCATGATAAAGAACTGCAGAGGCATGAAGATTACAAAATTCCCGAGTGCAAAGACAATGATGCTGTAAGGCTGCCTTGTGGCGAAGGTGTTCATAATTGACCTGAAGGGAATGAGGTTGACTCCGCTGAAAGCGCCGAATCTTGCAAATCCGGTCATATTAAACATCATGATGACATAGTAAACAAAGACTATAATCTCGGAGAGTCTTTTGACACGGGCCTTGTCCTCCAGCTTTTCAACGAGGTGATCGGCATAGATGCGATTCCCGGCGATTATCAGGACAGAGGAGAATACCATAAGTCCCAGATTCAGGAAATAATTTGATGCAACGGAAGGGTCATACTCTATCCTAAGATAAATCAGGAATATCAGAATAGATAGTGCATACATGCCAAAGATAAGTCTAAGCAGTCCTTTGGGCTGCTTTCTCTTTTCTTCTTCGTAGTGGATGACCTCTATAACAGGCGCTTCTTTTCCGCTAAGCAGTTCCGACACATCAAGCCCAAGCTCGTTTGCAAGGGGGAGCAGAAGTGATATGTCGGGAGTACCCTTAGCGGTCTCCCATCTGGATATTGCTTTTTCAGTGACAAATAGCTTCTGTGCCAGAGCTTCCTGGGTCATTCCTTTTTCTTTTCTCTTCTTACGTATTAAGTCGGCTATTTTTTCTTTTTCCATATCATCAATCTGCCAGAGTGCAGTTGGCAGTACCTTTCACTTGTTCGTATTCATGTTCGTAGACACTTTGAACATCCCGATAGTAAAACTTAAGTGTCTGCCCCAAATCTATTATTTCAAATCCTCTTCCGACACAGTAGTGGAAGTCATCCATTGCGCCGGCTGAGTACACAAAGAGTTCACGGCCGTCATCGGTGTAATAGTGAGTCTCTGGATATATCTCGTCGCTTCCGTCCAGTACAGGTCCTATGATCATGAGCGTAAAAAACAACAGTGGACTGAAGAATAAGAATAAAAACGACGCAACTGCTGTGACCACTACCTGTGCCTTCTTAAAGAAAACAATGGTTATTCCCAGGACCATTGTCACGGCAAATGACAATTCGCTCTGGCTTTTGGCCATCAGGAAAAAGAGTATAAATAATATCAAAGATATGGTCGGGCATACTATTTTTTTTCTGAACATAAAAATGCCAAAAATGTTTGCCAACGCCAAAGCAACACCTATTATAACACCAACTGTACCATTCAGATAGAAATTGGAAGAGCGTGCTGCGATAAATAGTATTGCGGGTAAAAAAAGATAAAATTTTTGAATTTTCTGTTTCATGATTTCTCCCTTTCAACATAATAATTTATATCCGTGACCGGACATCATAATTGAACAATACTGCCCCTGAAATGTCATCCTACGAATCGTGGGATTGCAGTATTCATGCGCAATCCCGCGGCAAATCCATATTGTCAGACAACTACAACAAATTGCAACTTGTAGAAAGAAAACTCATCTTGTTATAATAGTGCTCAATAACATTACTAAATTGATTGGTACAGCCAGACTTAACAATACAGAAGTAATTTACATCCGGCATGACGATGGACCCGGATCGGGTTTTTCAATTGGAGATGAAGACTATGAAATAGCCGACCAAGTGGCTCCAAACAAGGATGAAAAGGGGAGCAAAGTGTATGAAAAGCAAAGTATCAAAGGACAGAATATGGATAGTAGCCTTGCTGGTGGCGCTGGCACTGGGATTTGCAATCTTTGTAATAGCTGCTCTGTTTATGGAAACAAAGAAGATCAGAGAGTTCAAGGTAGATGTCTTTGTGCTCAGCAATGAGTCAGACATATGCATTGCTGAAGGCCCTGACGGAACTGTAAAGATGAGTGCTGACAATCTTCCGGCAATTTATTCGATAATCTTAAAATCCAAAGGCAGAATAGTCTTTGGAGAGCCTGCGGCGCAGGATACCGTTGTGTTTGATTTTGAATGTCATGATGAAGACTGGACCATGACTGTTGATAAGATTGATGAAGACAAGATCAGGGTAAACCTTGAAGGACCAAGAGCTTATACTATGTACCTGAACAACAATAAGAATTTTGAGGCGTTTCAGAAGGCTGCATCAGCCGATGGCTATGTTAGTAAAAATAAGGTTATCAAGTAAAAAAGACAGTTAATTTGAATAATTGTGTTGACAAAGGCTATCATTTAGCATAATGTAATAATTACTTGTAACAAAGCAAACTAAGAAAGGAGGTAAGAACAATGTTAAAGACTAGAAATTATAAGGCAGTGAATAAGAAAATTGTGGTTACCTCGCAGGAGTTTGCTCAGTAATTGAATTTACCTGTGAACTTTAGGGCGTGGTATCCGCATGGAGACCACGCTATTTTTATGGCAATTTTCAGCGGTAGAGTCTCCGGGCTCTACCGCTATTTTTATATTAAGGATGTGATAATTATGAAAAAGTATTTGATCAGGAACTGGTGGAGATACACCATCGGCGGAATATCGCTTATATGCAGCACAGCTATCGATGTGCTGCTTCCATTCGTAACGCTTTCCATGGTTGACGATGTCATCGTGGGGAGAAACATGGACATATTCAGAAGAGACATACTTCTGTTTGTGGCAGCAGGTCTGGGAAGGGCATTCTTTCAGTTTGTAAAAGAGTTCCTCTGCGACATGTCGGGATGCCGAGTGGCATCGGGCCTCAGGAAGGATATGATGAAGCATATCTTCACGCTTCACAAGGGATATTTTGACAAGACCAATACCGGAGAGCTCATGGCAAGGGTCAAGGATGATGCCGGAGCAGTCTGGGATCTGACAGGGTTTGTCGGAATGCTGCTGACAGAGGCGACGGTTTACTTCATCGGTGTTGTTGTATGTATGGTAAGGCTTAACTGGAAGCTCAGCATTGTACCGCTTGTATTTATGCCGCTTCTTGCATATGTGGCACTTCATCTTGAAAAGACCCTTAGCAAGGACTACGACGATATAAGCGAGAGAAACGCAGCTCTTACCAAGGTGGTTGAAGAGAACATCTCAGGTGTAAGAACAGTTAAGGCTTTTTCGGCAGAAGGAACAGAGATGAAGAAGTTCGATGAAAAGAACCATGACTATGCCGAGGCCAACAAGAAATTCGCAACAGACCTTGCTGACAGCGATCCGCTCATCGGCCTTATCCCAAAGGTAATGCAGGTGGCAGTGGTTGCAATTGGCGGATATGCGGCGATTAAGGGAAGCATAACCTACGGAACACTTGTGGCATTTGTGTCATATTCAATCAACATCGTATGGCCTATTGAGAATCTTGGATGGATGCTGTCTCTGGTTTCTCAAGGCCTTGCAGGATACAAGAAGATTTCCAAGGTTCTTGGCACAAAGCCTGATATAACCGATCCTTCGGGAAAAGAACTGTCGGATACAGTCAGTGCTCCCGGACAGATCAGCTTTGAGAACGTGAGCTTTGCAATCGACGATAAACCCATCTTGGAGGATGTGTCTTTTACCATAGAAAAAGGAAAGACACTGGGCATCATGGGAGCAACGGGTGCGGGAAAGAGCACCATAGTCAACCTCCTTGAGCGATTCTATGACGTTACTGCCGGATGCATTCGCATCGAGGGAAAAGACATTAAGAAGATGCCTCTGTCTGACGTAAGGGCCTTCTCATCAGTGGTTACCCAGGATGTATTTCTTTTCTCCGACACTATAACAGAGAATGTCAGACTTGGATTCAAGGAGAGCATGGATGAGGTGACGGTTAGAAATGCCATAAAGAGCGCTCACGCCAAGGAATTTGTTGAGAAGATAACCGACAGCTACGAGGCGGTTATCGGAGAGAGGGGCATCGGCCTTTCCGGCGGTCAGAAGCAGAGGCTTTCAATTGCGAGAGCTCTTGCCAAGAAGGCGGATCTTCTGGTGCTTGATGACTCTACATCTGCGCTTGATATGGAAACGGAAGCTGCAATCCAGCAGGAACTTTTAAAGAAAAAAGACATGAGTAAGATCATCATCGGTCACCGTATATCTTCGGTTAAGGATGCAGATGAGATCATTGTATTAGAGAACGGAAGAGTAAAAGAGAGAGGAACCCACACTGAGCTTATCGGAAAGAGGGGGCTGTACTACAGCACCTATGAAGCCCAGTACGGAGACTATCGGAACGCTCTTGCCGTAAATGAGTAAGGAGGTGCATATATGGCTATTAACAGCACCAGAGAGGATGAAGATTTAAAGGAGAGTCTTAAGCTTGACGTCCTTAAAAGACTTCTTAAGAATCTCCTGGAATATAAAGGGAAAATTGTGCTGGTAACGGGACTGATCCTGGTCACTGTTGCCATTCAGACCACTTATCCTCTTCTGATTGAAAAAGTAATTGATGATGAGATCATAGATAAGAATACAAAGGGACTGTTTATAATGGCAGGCCTTATGATAGTGCTGGCCTTTGTAAATTACGCTGCTACCAGGATCTGGAGGCGCATCATGGCAGTCATTTCCAACGACATGATCATGAACATCAGAAGAAGACTCTATGTTCATATCCAGGAGCTCGGGGTAGACTTTTTTGACCAGAGACCATCAGGTAAGATCCTGGCAAGGATCACGGGTGACGTCAATGCGTTAAAAGAGGTTCTCTCAAGCACTATTACGACCCTGGCACCTGAGGCGGTTATGCTTGTTGCGATACTGGCTATAATGATCGTAAAGAGCCCGGTTCTGTCGTTGTCTGCGGCAGTTGCGGTTCCGATAATCATGCTCGGACTGTACTTTTGCGAGATACTGGCTCACAAGAGGTGGCAGATTTGGAAAAAGAAAGACTCCAACATGACAGCGTACATCCACGAGGGCATTGAGGGTGTGTCCATTATCCAGAGCTTCAATGCTCAGGAGGAGTCATCTAAGGAATTCGACGGACTTGTCAATGAGGTTATAAAGGCATTCAGGAATGCAGTTGTGATCACGGATATCTACAGCCCTACGATTGAGATTGCGGGAGGACTGGGAACCGCTACGTTGTATTACCTGGCAGTGACAAAGCTTAATGTCCAGCCTGAGTCAATAGGTACGCTTTCAGCATTTGTTCTCTATCTTGGCATGTTCTTTAGTCCTATAAGGAATCTTGCCAATTACTACAACAAGCTGATAACTAATCTGTCATCAGCTGAAAGAGTATATGAGATCATGGACATGGATCCTCTCGTTAAGGATGGTGAGAAGGCGATTGACCTTCCTGAGATTGAGGGAAATGTTGAGTTTGATCATGTGACCTTTGCTTATCCCGATGAGCCAGATGTGGACATTCTCCACGATGTAAGCTTTAAGGCTAAAAAGGGAGAGACCATTGCACTTGTTGGACCTACAGGTGCCGGCAAGACAACAATTGTCAGTCTTATCAGCAGATTCTACAACACCAAGAGCGGAAGGGTTCTGGTGGACGGATATGATATCAGCAAAGTGACAATACAATCACTTAGAAATCAGCTCGGAATCATGACTCAGGACAACTATCTCTTTTCCGGAACCATAAGAGATAACATTAAATACGGAAGACCCGATGCGACAGATGAGGAGATGCTGGAGGTTTCAAAGGCTGTACATGCTCACGACTTCATCTCACAGATGGAGAAGGGGTATGACACTGTGATAACCGAGCGCGGAGGCGGACTTTCAAACGGACAGAGACAGCTCGTTGCTTTTGCGAGAACTCTTTTGACAGATCCCAAGATTCTCATACTGGATGAAGCTACGGCGAGTATCGATACAAGGACGGAGATCCTGGTTCAGCAGGGTATCGAGGAGCTTCTTAAAAAGAGAACATCCTTCGTTGTTGCACACAGACTCTCCACCATCAAAAATGCGGATAAGATATTCGTTATTGATGACGGCGGAATCCTTGAGTGGGGCGACCACGAGAGCCTGATGGCTAGAAGGGGAGCGTACTACGAGCTCTATTCTGCGCAGTTTGTCAGCGCGTCGTAATGTTGTATAATTTACATTATGAAAGACATTGATAAAGACTACTTATCCTGCAGGTTATGTCCCAGAAACTGCAAGGTGGATCGGACCACAACAAGGGGCTATTGCAGGGAATTAAATACTTTGCACGTATCAAGGGCTGCTCTCCATATGTGGGAGGAGCCCTGTATTTCCGGCACTTCCGGGTCAGGTACGGTTTTCTTTTCCGGTTGCAATATGGGATGTGTCTTTTGCCAGAACAGGAAGATCAGCCGTGGAGAAGTCGGTAAATACATAACCACTGAGCGACTTGTAGAGATATTCTTTGAGCAGCAGGAACGGGGGGCCAACAATATAAACCTTGTGACGGGGGATATGTTTATTCCTACGATTGCAGATGCGATTGAGAGAGCAAGAAATCAGGGGATAAAGATTCCGTTTCTGTTTAATACATCTTCATATCTGAACGTTGATAGTGTGAAGCGGCTTGACGGACTCATAGATATTTACCTTCCGGATTTTAAATATATCAGGGAAGAAGATGCGGTTAAGTACAGCAATGCTCCGGGATATCCGGATGCTGCAAAGGCCGCGATTGCCGAGATGATAAGGCAGAAGCCAAAGTGCGAATTTGAAACGGATGATAAAGGGCAGAAGCTGATCAAAAATGGCGTTATTGTCAGGCATCTTCTTATGCCGGGAATGCTGATCCAGGCCAAGATGATCACGAAGTATCTTTATGAGACCTATGGCGACAGCATTTATATAAGCCTTATGAATCAGTTCACGCCGGGAGAGGGGCTGGAGAAATTTCCTGAGATCAACAGGAAGATCACGGAAGCTGAGTATCGGAGCCTTGTTGACTACGCTTCAAATCTCGGCATAGTAAACGGCTATGTTCAGGAGGGTGAGACGGCTTTGGAGAGCTTCATTCCGGAGTTTGACTGTGAAGGGGTGTGACTCCCCGGCAGGGGGTTGCAAAACCCCTTACAATGGGCGAAAATATTAAATATAAGTGTAATTTTATGGAGGGTTAATGCATGGATTATCAGTCAAGATATGAAGAGTGGATGAATAAGCTTTCAGACAGCGATCCCTTAAAAGCTGAGCTTGTAGCCATCGCTAATGATGAAAAAGAAAAGGAAGAGAGATTTTACCAGGATCTTTCATTCGGTACTGCGGGCCTTAGGGGTAAGGTTGGTGCAGGAACCAATCGCATGAATTTCTTTACGGTAGGTAAGGCATCACAGGGTGTAGCCGACTATATCGTATCTAAGGGACAAGCGGCTATGGATGCCGGTGTTATCATCGCGCATGATCCAAGACATTTTTCAAGGGAGTTTTCTGAGCTGGCAGCAGGTATCTTTGCGGCTAACGGCATCAAGGTTTATACCTTCCCAAGCCTTCGTCCTACACCTGAGCTGGCGTTCATGATAAGACGACTTCACACAGTTTCGGGTATCAATATCACTGCGTCCCACAACCCCAAGGATTATAACGGATACAAGGCATACTGGGATGACGGATGCCAGGTTTCTGCTGAGGTTGCAGACGGAATGACAGAGTGCATCAATGCTGTTGATATCTGGACAGGAATTAAGAAGTCCGATTACAACGAGGGCGTTAAGGCAGGTAAGATCATAGTTCTCGGAGAGGAATATGACAGGGAGTATCTGGACAAGATTGAGAGCCTTGCTATTCACGAAGGTGATGACCTGGATCTTTCAATTCCGCTTGTTTACACACCACTTAACGGATGCGGATCAATTCCGTTCAGACAGATGCTTACAGACAGGGGCTTCACAAACTGGAAGATCGTTCCTGAGCAGGAGAATCCCGATCCTGATTTCACAACAGTCGGTTATCCCAATCCCGAGGATCCCAAGGCCTTTGCACTTTCTGAGAAGTATGGAAAAGAGTTTGGCGCTGAGCTCCTCATGGCTACTGACCCCGATTCAGACAGATTTGCCATAGAGATCAGAGACGACAACGGCAATTACGTGCCACTTAATGGAAACCAGACAGGTTATCTTCTTGTAAACTATGTCCTTGAGGGCCATAAGAGTGCAGGAACACTGCCTGCTAAGGGAGCAATGGTCAAGTCCATTGTTACATCAACTCTTTCAACTATAATGGCTAAGGCTTATGGAGTTGAGATGTTTGAGACTCTGACAGGCTTTAAGAATATCTGTGGTAAGATCCCTTACCTTCATGAGAACGGCTACCAGTATCTCTTTGGATATGAGGAATCTGTTGGATACGCAGTATGTGAGGACATCAGAGACAAGGACGGAATCTCAGCAGGAATGCTTGTTGCCGAGGCAGCAGCTTACTACCGCAAACAGGGCAAGACTCTCTGGGATGTTCTTAATGAGATTTATGCCAAGTATGGATTCTTTGCGGAGGATGAGCCCAATATTGTGCTTGAGGGAATTCCGGGAGCACAGCGCATTCAGCGTATGATGAAGTACTACAGGGAGAACATTCCTACAGAGGTTGCGGGTGCCAAGGTAGACAAGGTTATCGATTACATCAACGGCTATGAAGATATTCCGCCTCAGAATGCGATCAGAATGTTCCTTGATAACGGCTCGTGGTTTGCTATAAGACCAAGCGGAACAGAGCCCAAGATCAAGTTCTATTTCTATTCAAATCAGGATTCAAGAGAGAATGCGCTTAAGGTTAATGCCGATATCAAGAAGGCTACTCTGGATCTGATCAATTCTGTTGAGTAAGGGGAAGTATCAATGAGCGAACATACACATACATATACACATGAGCATGACGGAAGTCAGCATACACATACATATTCTCACGACCATGAGGGTGGCGCAGCAGAGCACGATCACGAGCATCATGAACATCACCACCATGATCATCCCATGGAGAACAAAGAGCAGGTAAAAGCTCTTTTGGACTACAACTACAAGCACAACACGAGCCATGCAGATGAGCTGAAAAAGCTCTCAGATAAGCTTGAAAGTCTTGGCTATGCTGAGGCAGCAGCCAAAGTTTCCGCAGCCAAAGAGCTCTTTTCCGAAGGAAATAAAAATCTTAAGGAAGCTCTTGAGCTTATCGATTAAGGAACGGAAACAGGAGGTTTTATATGTGTCTTTCTACAGTTTACAGGAACTCCAAACCGGATGAGGCAATCATGGAGTATGTAAGTACAATAACCTTTGATGGCGACAACGTCGTCTGCACGGATCTTATGGGTGAGAAAAAGAGCTTTAAGGGTAAGCTTACCTTTGTTGATCTGACAGGAGGAGTCATTAGGATCGATTGCGAATAAGACTAAAAAATAAGAGGTCGTCGCTATAATGCGACGGCCTCTTTTAACTTGCTTAAATGCTTGTGTCTTCTACACTTTCTTTCATTGAGTAAGGCATTGCTGTAGCATCGGGACGCTTCATGTTGTCATAACGTTTGATCATAAGAGGCTCCCAGATATAGTACAGGAACTTGCCGTCAAGGTCATAGTAGAAAACAGCAAATAGGATGCCATAAATAAGTACTGCTATCCTGAGAAGTTTGAAGAAAAATTTTAATATTTTACTCATAATTACTCTCCCTTTAAATTACCAGCTGCCACCGTCATCGAAATCAAGAAGTGAAGGATCCAGTGGCTCCTCGCGCATAACTGTTGTCATGTAGTCGTTTATGATATCGCGGATCTCTGCGCGGGATACGGTTCTCTTATCCGGAAGAGCATGTGGAACCCAGATTGCGTGGATGTTACGCTTGCGGAACTCATCCTCGAATACTCCGTGGATTCCCTGCATTCCCTTACACTGAAGCTGGTCGTACATGATGACCATGTCGCAGTTGAATCTTTCCATGTAATCAAACAGGGAAAGGATGTGCTCGTGTCCGCCAACGGCCATGGCACGCATAGGTGCCTTCTCGTTGAACCATGACAGATCCTCAAGAGCGTGTTCATATGTATCGGTTCTTAAGTACTGGTCAAACATAAGTGAATCCATGTTGATCACGCAGTTGATACCCCAGCAGTTGTAAGCCCATGTGCACCAGTGTGAGTAGTAAAGAGGTGCGCAGCTCCATGCGATTGCACGATGTCTGGTCTTTGGGAATGTCTCGATCTTGTTCTTTACACACTTGTCCATGATGCGTTTTACATGTGCATCCATCTCGTGCCAGATCGGTCTGTCGCCATCCTGTGAGTAGTAGATTCTGTAAAGAGCCTGAGCAACACCGGTGATAGGATAGTAAGGAGTGTTGGCTGCAACATCCCATTTCTCCCACTCAAACTCGGTGAGTTTGTTGAAGCTCTGTGCGTGCTTAACGTACTGATCCCAATCCATCTTGATGCCGAAGTTCTCTTCTACGAACTTCCATGCACCTTCGATCTCTTTCTGACAGTTCTTCTGAACAAGAGGATCGTCATAGCGCATAGGCTGTGGCATCGCATAAAGAGGACGATTTAAGAACCAGTCCTGAAGAACGGAAGTTGCGACAGATCCGTCGCAGGCCTCGTTGGTTGTAAGCATTACAGGGCTGTAGTCCGGATAATCATCCTGGACGAAGAGTCCGTATTCTGCCTGACACATAGGACATGGATCTGCAGGAAGTCCAATTGACTGCGCTGCATCGATATAGTTAAGAACAGTATGGTTGTTTACGTGTACGGAAACGAAGTAGGGGATCATCTCAAGAGCTACATCGTCAAGCTGATCTCTCCATCCGTAAAAGATATTTCCGCTAAGTGTTTCGTTGTGGGCAATGGTGTTTTTCCAGGTTTCGTTTTCTTCTCCGCCGTTGAGCTTTTTGTCAGCCTCAAACATTCTCATAAACTGTCTGATGGTCTCACTTACCATTCCACGATAGTGCCAGGCTGAAGCTTTCATGGCTTCGCCCCTTGCACCCTCAAGACCTCTGTCGAACCAGTGCATAACAGTGAGATATGTCTGGCCCATCCAGCGGTATCTCATGGTTCCCTTGGCGAAGGTAACAACGCCCTGAGGGCCGCCACCGTACTTCATGATATCTGTTACCATGTGAGCGTAGTTGTAAAGCCAGATCATGTTGAAGTAGTACATGGTGTCTTTTACTCCACGCCACTCGCGGTGCTTGTAAAGTCCTGTGTTGCCGACATAGAGATCACCAAGACGCCTCTCTTCATGGGGCTTGCCATACCAGAAATCCTTGGCCATTTTCTTTATGTCTTTGGGTTTATTCTTTTCTTCCGGGCTCTTTTCTACGACGAAGAGCTCACGATATTTTGCTTTTATGTCTTTAAATCCGATAGCCATTTATCTCAGCCCTCCTTCTGTATTTTCTTGAGCTCTATGCTCTCAACAAACGCCTGGAATCTTGTCCTTAACTGACCGACAGCGTTGTTGACATATTCTTTTTCGATAGAACATACCGGGTAACCGAAATCTCTTGGGATAACAAGAGTATCAATAGTACGTTCATAACTCCAGTACTCGCAGAACTTCATCTGTGAAATGATGATACCGTCTGCTTTGTACTCCTTGGCAATATCAGCCAGGTATTGTTTGCGCGCACGCATAACGTGCTGGTCCATGAAACGTGGGCACTCACTGGTCTCAAGGTAGTGGCGTGCGATTGCTCTAAGGGGTGTCTCGCCCTCTTTTACCACAATCTCTTCTCTTCCCGGGAGTGAGCCGTAGCAGTAACGGTCAGCAACCACCAGAGCTCCGCACTCCTCTATGAGTTTGATGAAGTCGGGATCGTCCTCCTCTGAGCCTGTAAGAACAACCTTAACTCTGTAGTTCTTCTTGGCATCGGGTTTTCTGGTCTTAAGCTGCTCTGCGATGTCTTTTAACTTATCGATGATAAGGTACTTGGGACATACAAGAGTTGCGAGCTGAATTACAGAGAACTCCCAGCCTGTTATAGTGGGCTCGTCGAGCTTTCTGTAGCTGCCGATCTCCTGAATGAGACGGCATACCTCATTGTGCTCTTCGATTGCTTTTAAAAGAGCTTCATCAGAAGTATCGATGTCGAAGTGTTCTTTTAATTTATCAAGAACATGGAATTTGAGCTGATTCTCGTAGTGATCAATGGAGTTCTCGTTTTTCTTGAACGGAACATCAGTGAATTCACAGAAGAAATCCGGATTCTTGATGATGTCCATAAGCTGGAGATGCTCCTGGAATCTGCAGGTAACGGTACAGGTTTCCGTTGCCATTTCGGCATCAAGGAAGTTGAAGCCGCCCTCTAAAGCCCTCTCTAAAAGGCAGCGCCCGTACATGCAGGTACGGTTGGTCATGTAGTAGGTTGCCATGTCAGGCGATCCACTACGAGGTGCACGAAGACGCACAGAAAAACATCCCGGAAGATCTAAGAGAACTTCCGGCATGAAGTAGCAGGTGTAACCAAGGGCGCGCTTACCGTCAGCTTTGCCCTGACGAACCAGCGGATTGTTGGCTTCCTGCAAAAGGTCTTCGAGCTCAAAGATATGCACGAGATCTTTCATGTATTTGGTTTCCCCCTCTTGTAGAATAAAAAAGCAAAATACCCTTGGGCATTTTGTTAAAAAAAACTTTAATAATGATAAGGCTATAATATCACATATCACCAAAAGTTGAAAGTTTATCATAATAGACTTGTGGAAATTAGACAATCCTTTATAATATAGGCAGGGGTAATTTACTCTACGAGGGGGATTTATGGCACATAATACTGTTGTTATCGCATTAGCGGGCAAAGGCGGCGTTGGCAAGACGTCTCTTTCTGCTGCTATTGTTAGACTCCTTACTGAAAAAAGACCCGACGCCAAGATTCTGGCTATTGATGCAGATCCGGCGGTGGGTCTTTCTGTCGCTCTTGGAGTGGAAGTCACTGAGACACTTGACCAGATACGAAAGAGAGTGGCAGAGGATGTAACCGGTAAGCTTAAGGATACTCAGGATATTCTGGCTGAGGCCAAGTTCAGGCTCTATGATGCCATGGCAGAGCAAAGAGGCTTTGCTTTTCTGGCAATCGGAAGACCGGAGGCGGCCGGATGCTACTGCGCGATCAACACATATCTCAAGAAGGTCATTGAGATGCTGGTAGATGATTTTGATTATGTGGTGATTGACGGCGAGGCAGGAATTGAGCAGATAAACAGAAGAGTCCTTGAGAAGGTCACACACCTTGTATGCGTATCGGATCAGAGTCAGAAGGGTCTTAAGATCATCGGAACGATCAAGGATGTTGCCGGTGAGCTGGTGATGTACGATGAGATCGGCCTCATAGTAAACAGGGCATTGTTCCCTGAGAGGATTGAGACAGATGAGATCGAAGGAGTTCCAATTGTATCCGTCATTCCGCAGGATGACGCCATGACGGAGAATGATGTGGAAGGCAAAAACATATTTGAACTTCCGCAGGAAACCGGAATATTAAAGGGCGCCGACGAGGCCCTTAAAAATTTTAAAATCTATTAAAGGTATAGAAAGGAGGTAGCCGTGCAGGACCTAAAACATCTAATCACATTCGAGAATTTATTGGATGATGCAGCCAACGATCTGGTCAAGCAGGCACAGGCAGAAGGGCAGTATGCGATCGGATATACATGCTATCACATGCCGGAAGTGCTTCTGAATGTAGACAATTGTTTCTCGACACGTATGCGCGCGCCGCGTACAGGTTCGATAGACATATCTACATATTACATGTCCAACTATACCTGCGAGTTTGCCAGAGCTCTTTTGGAGAGAGGCATTGAAGGCGGTTATGAGTATCTGGATGCTGTAGCCGGTGTTGACGCATGTTCAGCCATGAACAGATGTTATGAGCATCTGGAAGTGCTTCAGTGTAACAAGAAGCCACACTTCTTTGTTACTCATACAGACGTTCCTTACAAGGTTGAGAGCTATAACGTAGATCAGGTTGCAACACAGATGCGCCTGAGAGTTCTCGATGTTATGCACGAAAAACTCGGCACCGACGTATCGGACGAGGCAATCAGAAAAGCAGTTGAGGAGCACAATGAGCTCTGCAGAGTTGTTACAGAGATAGGAAACTTCAGAAAACTGGAGAATCCACCAATAACAGGATATGAATTCCATGTTATATCTCTTGTGAGCTACTGCTGTCCGACAGCCAAGATCCTTCCTCTCCTTAAGGAGACTTTGGAGGAGATAAAGACAAGAAAGCCTGATCCCAAGCCGTGGTTCAGAGCAAGAGTTGCAATTGTCGGATCAGAGGTGGATGACCTTGATCTTACAAGGCTTCTGGAAGAGGCAGGAGCAATGGTTGTAGCCGACAGATATTGCTACGGATCCTTCCCCGGAAGAGAAGAGATCAAATTAAATGATGATGAAGACATCGTCAAGCAGATTGCAAGACATTATATGATGACTTCTGAGTGCCCGAGATACATGGCTGAGGAAAAGATCAGACAGAGAAGAGATACTGCTGACAGACTTGCCAGGGAATACGGCGCTGACGGAATCATCTTTGAACAGATGAAGTACTGTGACTTCTGGGCATTTGAGAGACCCCTTGCCAGCCATATCCTCACAGAAGAGTACGGATGGCCGACACTCTCCATCGACAGATCTTACAATGTACACAATTCGGGACAGCTGCGAACCCGTTTCCAGGCGTTTGTTGAAGCGCTTGAGATCAAACGCATCAGAAAGAATGCCCAGGAACAGGAGGTGGTTGTATGAAATACATAGACCCCAAGAATTTCAGACTTAAAGACCACATCGACTGGAAAGCCCAGGCTGAGAATATGAAGGAGATTGCCGGTATTGTCGGAGAGCTGGTCAAAGAGACCGACTGGAAAGACGTTGCTGCAGCTGCAGGCAAGGACGCCAAGGGACTTAAAAAGCGTATCACCCATGAAGTGAATCTCCTTAAGAACATGTCTCCCGAAGAGGTAAAAGACCTTGTACTTAACGGAGAGAAACAGCTGGGTAAGCTCTACGCCAACGGCAAGATGGCCACTGTAAGGCGTGAGTGGAGAGGCGTTAAGGACACCGGAGTTGACTTCTATGAGTGGACCAGAATGTGGGGAATGCTTCTTGCAACCTTCTCAAAAGACCTGGTACCGGCTCTTATGGGAGCAACACATTACAGATGGATGATCTCATACTTCTGTTGCCACTCCTTTATGGACAAGAACACCATGGGACTTAGAGGAAGAGCTCTCAAGATGCATCACGAGCTCATCTATGCAATATTCAGATATGTAGCCGAGAACCTGGTTCTTCTTATGAAGGCAGATCAGAAGGTTGGTAACAGCACAGACCTTTCCAAGAAGATAGTTCTTTTCGACGAGATGACAATGTCACAGATCATGGCAGGATTCCCGGACCTCATCGGTATTCCTTATCAGCTGATGCCGGTATTCCTTCTCTCTGAGATCGACCAGCTGGCATGTATGCCATACATTGATGCCATTGAGTCATACGGACTTCCTTCAGATACCTGCCCGGTTCCTTCATCAGAGTGCGGAGCGGTAGTTGTGGATGCGCTTCCTCACATGGGAGCATGCTTTATTTCAAGCTCAATGCCTTGTGACGGATCGGTTATGGCATCATCTTATACAAGCCGCAGATTCAAGGATCTTCCTACATATCACCTGGCATTCCCGGTCAGATATGAAGACGAGTCCATTATGGATGCTGCAGTCAAAGACATTAAGGGCTGCATCAAGTTTATCGAGGATAACACAGGAGCAAAGTGGAACTGGGATGCTTACTTTGCTGCCATGAAGAGATTTAACGAAGAGACCAAATATGAGCTTCAGAAATGGGAGATCAACCAGACTCCATATCCTCAGCTCATCGGACCATGCTACGAGCTGTTCCGTAAGTGGAACTACGAGATGGACGGTGGACTCGACCCGAGGATCATCTCAACCTTCAAGAAGGTTGATAAGCTCATGCTCAAGGCTTACGAGAACAGAGACGAAGCTTGGCGCGGCAAGATGAAGTACAGAGCAATCGTTTGGTCAATTCCTGCTCACTACTATGCAAACTTCTCCAACTGGGCAGCTAACTGCTGGGGTGTAGATATCCTGGTAGAGATGGAGTCACTGAACTTCACCAAGCCGCTTGAGACAGAGGACAAGGAAGAAGCTCTCAAGGATCTTTCAAGACTCTATGAGAGAATGGTAATGAGAAGGCACACCAACGGTGGTTACGACCACGTTGTTACAGAGCTCTGGAGACAGTGCGAGGCATGGAACGTAGACTTCGTTCTTATGTATCAGCACGTATCCTGCAAGAACATGGCAACTGTTCAGGGACTGTTTGAGGATCAGGCAAGAGAGAGAGGCATTAAGCTTCTTTGGTGCAGCCACGATCTTATGGATCCAAGAACCGTTTCCCGTAAGGATATGAGATCTGAGTTTAATGAGTTTATGAGAACAGTTATGAAAGCAGAACCGGTTGATCCGTCACTGCTGGATTTCGAAGACGACACCACCTGGTAAAGCCAAGTGGATTGCAACAAATTAGTTAATTTTTTTAGGAGGGATTTTTTAAAATGAAATATTTCGGTGGATGTGACGTAGGATCAACATATACAAAAGCTGTAATTGTTGATGAGACAGGCAAGATGGTTGCAGGAACAACTGTAAAGAGCAAGATCATTGCTCAGGAGTCTGCAGAGATTGCCATGAAGGAAGTAATAGATCAGGTTGACGGACTTAATAGTTCCAAGGACCTCGAGTACCTCATCGGTACAGGATACGGACGTAACAAGGTTCCTTTTGCTGATGAGAACATTTCTGAGATTTCATGCCACGCTATGGGCGTGCATGTAACAAACCCTTCAGTTAAGGCTATCATCGATATCGGTGGTCAGGACGTTAAGGGTATTTCAATCGACACAGACGGAACAGTTAAGAACTTTGCCATGAACGATAAGTGTGCTGCAGGAACAGGACGTTTCTTCGAAGCTATGGCCCGTTCATTTGAGATGAGTCTTGAGCAGTTCTCAAATCTCTCACTCTCAGCCAAGAATGTAATTCCTATCACTGCTCAGTGTACAGTTTTCGCAGAGTCTGAGGTTATCACACTTGTTGGTGAAGGAAAGCCTATGGATGAGATCGCAGCAGGTATCGAGATGGCTGTTGCAAAGAGATGCTTTGTAATGTCCAAGAAGGCAGGCGCTACAGATTCCATTACTCTTACAGGCGGATGCGCTAAGAATGCCGGACTTAAGGCTGCTATTGAGCAGGTACTTAAACTCAAGGTTGTTGATCTTTCAATCGATCCTCAGCTTATGGGAGCACTTGGAGCTGCTGAGTATGCAAGACAGAAGGGCCTTGCCAAGTAATAAGTGAAAGGACTTATTAAGGATGAGTAAGACTATAAAGATTATTTTCAAAATAATAAAGATTCTTACCATTGTCACAGGAATACTTTTTGTTATATATTTCTGGAACCTTGATCAGAAGCTCATGGCCTGGGCCTATACACAGGTAAACAAGATATTTGACCGCAAGAAAGCGGACATTAAGTTCTGATTGGAGACAGGTTTATGAAGTTATATGACAATTTGATCGATGTGACCCTGGGGGAGCTGAGTAAGGCGCAGGGAAAGGTCTTTTCCTATGAAAAGACATCTCCCTGGAAGTGCCTTGAAAATACCGAGTTCATCATGCAGAGAGATGCTGCGCTTGAGCTTGGCGGAGCAGGGCTTCCCTCGGTTAACTATACCTGTGTTACGACTTCAGGCAAGGTATCTCAGGACGAGGTCGTTGTTTACGGAAAAGACATTTCTGAGATAAACAGTGGAACAGCCTTTGCCAGGATAGTTATCCTTGAGACCGGTGATCTGGGAGAGGATCAGGATCAGGAGAAGGCTTTTCAGGCCATAAGAAATCTTGAATTCGTCAGATACCATGTTTTCCCGGAAGGGTACATGGTAAGGGTATCCTCCCAGAGCAATCAGGAACAGGTCAGGATTGCAAGAAGTGCTCTTAAGCAGGGGATAAGCTTTGCAAGAGTCGGAGCTGCTTATATTGCCAAGTACAAAGAGCTTGAACAGGTTAAGAAGGTAAGGGTTATTTTCATCACAGAAAAGGAGCTGGTTGAAGCTCTTTTACCAAATGCGGACAAAGTCGATGCAATCACCAAGACACTCACTCACATTCTGGACGGACTGCCAACGGACTGCGGTCACTGCAGTATGAAGCCGGTTTGTGATGAGGTCGAGGGTATGCGCGAGCTGCATCTTGGAAAGAATAAAAAATAAGTGAAAGGAATTGCCAAAATGAAACAGGAATATGAATCACTGTTCACCCCATGGAAGATTGGCAATCTTGAGATCAAGAACAGGATTGTGCTGGCGCCCATGGGTGGCACATGTATCTTCGGCTGGATGGAACCCGGCGGAAGCCATTTCGACAAAGAGGCAGCAAGACTTCTTTTGAAGATTGCCAAGCACGACTGCGGACTTGTCATTCCCGGAATCGCACCGGTAAAAGACATGCTGGGCGGCAAGTGGCTGTATCAGAACAAGCACAAGTTCAGTGAACTGGCTGATTTCATGGATGAACTCCATGCTACCGGAGCCAAGATGTTCGTGCAGATGACTGCCGGATTCGGAAGGTCTTTTGCCCTGACAGCACCGCTTGCAATGCTTGCCAAGAATAAGGCTCTTAACACAATTGCCAAGCCTTATATCGATGCTGAGTACCTTACAGCTGCGCCTTCAGTTCTTCCTAACCGCTGGGCTGACGACGTTACAACACGTGCCATCACGGAAAAAGAAATCAAGGACATCATCTACGCTTTCGGAGAGACAGCAAGGCTGTGTAAGGAAGCGGGAGTTGATGGTGTTGAAGTGCACGCTGTTCATGAGGGATACCTCCTTGACCAGTTCACACTTAAGTACACCAACAAGCGTACTGACGACTACGGCGGATCTTTTGAGAACCGTTATCGTTTTGCAGTAGAGATTGTAAAAGAGATCAAGAAGAAATGTGGGGATGACTTCCCCGTTTCTCTCAGGTATTCTGTAAGGTCCATGACCAAGGCGTTCCAGTACGGAGCTATGCCGGGTGAGGACTTTGAAGAGATCGGAAGAGATATGGAAGAGTCTGAGAAGGCTGCCAAGTACCTTCAGGATGCAGGCTACGACATGCTCAACTGTGACAATGGAACCTATGACGCATGGTACTGGGCACATCCGCCGCAGTATATGCCACAGAACTGTAACCTTGCGGATGTAGAGCACATCAAGAAGTTCGTTGATATTCCTGTTGTATGTGCAGGTAAGATGGAGCCTGATGTGGGAGCAGCTGCTATCAGGGATGGCGGAATTGATGCTATGGCTGTCGGAAGGCAGTTCCTTGCTGATCCCAAGTGGGTATCCAAGCTTAAGAGAGGCATGGAGGAAGAGATCCGTCCATGTATCTGCTGTCATTCAGCTTGCTTTAACCTGACCAAGCACAATGGAACAGCCAACGACCAGGATCTTTCAGAGTCTGCAGGAATGTGTAAGTGTGCGGTTAACCCACGCAGTATGCAGTCCAAGAAGTATAGAGTTAAACCTACTGCTTCACCCAAGAAGGTTGCCATCATCGGCGGCGGTGTAGGCGGTATGGAAGCTGCAAGAATCCTTGCTCTTCGCGGACATGAGCCTGAGATCTATGAGAAGACCGGGGAGCTTGGCGGCGTATTTATCGCAGCTGCAGCGCCTGAGTTCAAGGAGAAGGATAAACAGCTCATCGCATGGCAGAAGCATCAGCTTAAAAAGCTCGGTGTAAAGATCCACTTCAACTATGAAGTAAGACCTGATTCACTGCCGTCAGCTGATGAATATATCATCGCAACAGGAGCTGAAGCCAACAAGATACCGATTCCGGGAGCAGCAGAGTATGCTATGGATGCCACAGATTACCTTCTTGGCAAGAAATCCGTTGGCAACGATGTTGTTATCATCGGTGGTGGTCTTACAGGTTGTGAGATTGCTCTTGACCTGTTCAGAAAGGGCAAGAACCCTCAGATCGTTGAGATGAAGGATGACCTTATTGCAGTTAAGAATATGTGTCTTGCCAACACAAGTTACCTCCGTGACTGCTTCAAGACCAATAAGGTTCCTGTATATCTCAATGCAGGGGTTAAGCAGATTAATGAAAAGAGTGTTGATGTTAACCTCAAGGATGGAAGAACAGTTACACTTCCCGCTGACAATGTAATCATGTCGGTTGGATATCATCCGATCCCGCTGCTTCAGGCAGCTAAGAATGTACACCTCCTTGGCGATTGCCAGAAGGTAGGAAACATTCGCTCAGCTATCTGGGGAGCATGGGATATAGCTATGAAGATATAAATATTAAAAGCTCCGTTGCCACGTTGCAACGGAGCTTTTTTTGATCCATCAAAGCCTGTTATGTATTCCGAGTTCTTCATGCATCTTCCTTTTCAGCTCATACATCCGCTGGTCAGCCAGCAGATAGACCTCGTGAGATGTGGCGTTTTCCGGGCATTCATGTCTGAATGCATATCCGGTGGCGACACTTCTGCGATATTCGGAATACAGGGCATTCATTACGTTGAGAGCACTGTTCATCCTGCCAAGGAGTGCATCAACATCTTTTACGCTTGATTCCTCCAGGACAACAAGGAATTCGTCTCCGCCTATTCTGGCGCAGAATCCGACTCCGTCAAAAGTAGTGGTAAGAACCTTTGCAAAGTCTTTTATGTATTTATCTCCTGAAGGATGTCCGAATTCATCGTTTACCGTCTTTAATCCATTAATGTCTATGGAAATAATACAGTAATCAAGATTTGTTTTTTCCAGATCCTCCAGTATCTTGTCGGCCCGTGCCCTGTTGGGAAGATTCGTAAGTCCGTCTGCATAGGCAAGGTGTGTAAGGGATGCATATTCCTGCCTCTGGGCATAGGCACTGGTGATAAACACCAGATAATTGGCCAGCTGGCATAGAACAAAGAACAGGCAGCCGACATCAAGGATCATCATGCTTAAAAAGTTGGCATTTGGAATATATTGTTTTTTGGTTAAATAGTAGATTCCGAGATGTATAAATTGTGCAAGTCCGAAGACAAACATACCAAGCATCTGGATCATACCGGATTCAGAGATATCTTTTTTACGAATGTTCCTGATAAGGTAATAGGTGATAACTCCGAATCCAAAGGCACCTGCGATGTGATACATGGGCAGTGTGACTTTCATGTGGATACCGAATACATAGTGAAGGGTGTATTGAGCAATTGTTATGCCTGTTGTTAATAGTGCAGCTGTGAGATAAAGCCTCTTGTTTTCTATCTTCTGTACAAGATAAAGGAAGAGATAACAATAGGGTACTATGAGATACATGGTAAAGTATTCCAGCTGCGTCTCATTCTTTGAACGAATAAAAGGCGACACGATGCTGTAATAGGACATGATCCAGAGCGCCAGATTTATGCAAAACAGGGAGCCGAGAAGAAACGCTCTTATGTCAGGTACGGAACTGACAAAAAACATTGTGATGCAAAGGAATGATAGTCCGAATACCATCAGAAACATACCTGTTGCAATTATCGGGAGGTGTCGGTGGATAAAATCTCCCTCTACATCAGGCTGACTTCCGATTATAGGAGGGTTAAGATTCCTGAAAGCGTCATTTTCACTTACTCTCATTTCAAGCTTTAACTTTCTTCCTGCAAAGTCATGCGGAAGGGTAATGAAATGATAGGACTTACCCAGGAATTTATTTTCGGCATACATCTCGGAGCCAAAATCGAAAAAGTACTGGTCATCGACATAAACTGTCAGGGTGGTATATCTGCTCTTAAACAGGATGACCGGGAATGGAATATCACCAAGATCGGGGAGAGTTGTAGTCATTACTATGTTGTCTCCGCGCTCAAGGGTTCCGTCTATTATTTCGCTGAATCTTGTAAGAGTTACATCTTTATGAACACCGCCATTAAGTGTTATTGTCCAGCCATCATCCATTTCAGCCATGGGATATTCTGCTGTAAAAGCCATACCGTTGCTGATAAGCAGGTAAATCAGGATGAGTATTATCAGTGAGCAGATTACAGGAGGGAGGAATTTTTTAGACATCACTCGTACCTCCCTTTTCCATCATTTTTCCAAGGAGATCATCGTAGAGCCTGCCAAGAGTCTGTCTGTGGTGCTGATTTTTCATGGTATACATATGCTGGTCTGCCAGAAGGTAAACTTTCTGCGCTGATGATCCGCTTTTTATTTCTTTGTCCCTGCTTGAAGCATAACCCCAGGAAGCTGAGAAACGAAGATTTGTGCTATTGTTATTTTTATGCTCCATCTGATCGTTAAAGCAGGCAATATCTCTCTTAGTTCTTTCATCATCAACAAAAGGAAGAATGACAATAAACTCGTCGCCGCCCATTCGACCTATCAGCTGCGCACCGGTAAAGCTGTTTTTAAGTACTTCTGAAAAACCACTAAGAAGCTTGTCTCCCATGTCGTGGCCGTAATTGTCGTTGGTGTATTTAAGGTAATCAAGGTCCATGCTGATTATGGTGTAATCGCCTGAAAGCTCTGCGAGGGTCTGTTCGCAGCGTGCTCTGTTTGCAATTCCTGTAAGTGCATCACTGTAAGCAAGACCTTCCAGCTGTACCTTGACAGTGGATTCATTGATGAACTCTATGCAGTGGAAGAAGAAGTTGAGGAGTAGACTCATGACAAACACAAGAGCTCCCAAAGTGGTGAATGTGATCTCGATATCGGTCTCATCACTGGTGACAAACTTTAGGACATTGTAAGCAACAATATCAATGATCGAACATAAGACAAAGAAAGCAAGTCCGATGATAAGGATTCTGGTTGAAATGATCCGTGCTCTTGAAATGTCATTATTACTTCGGGATGTTTTCCAGGCTGTGAGAATGAGGGATGCTATAACAAAGATACCTTCCACAAGACCGATAACATGCAGCCATGAAACGAAGTAGCACAGGTGTACGATGTTTGCAAGGTGAAGGAGCGATGTACCAAGCCCGAAGATAAGGTCTATTGTTAACAGTGCGATCCCGATACGTCTGGAACCCGACTGATTCGTGACTACCATAAATCCCATGATTCCGGCGGGGATAAGATATAGTGTGAAATATTCGGCGAAAGTATAAAAAGGCGGATTATCTGCAAGGTACCAGAAAATATTATTGAAACTCAGGATATAGATACCAATGAGCAGAGATGTAAGACCACTGAAGATTATACTGAAATCGCGATATTTAGAGAAAGCTAAAAATGGTGAAAGAACAAGAAGCATAAAGCCTATGTGACAGAGATATACACCGATCACTGTGGGAAGGCGATCACGTTGTACCATAGATATTTTTATATCATTGTAAATACCAAGTGTTATATGAGGAAGGCTGGAGAAGGCGTCTTTTTCTCCGGAAGTGAACTTTATCGTCAGCTCTTTTCCCTGAAAGTCCCTGGGAAGAGGAACAAAGTTTTCATTCTTAGGGATCATTTTGCCTTTGGCAGCGTATTCCTGTCCGAAGGAATGGATAAGATTTCCATCAAGATATACTTCTACAGTGGAAAGGATGCTCCTGAAAGCAATAGCAGCAGGATAGATATTGATGTCGGGAAGAGTTGTTGTGATTGTCAGGACATCGCCTCTGTTCATATGACCGATGCTGGTCTGAGTTATGTCCTCGGGTTGCCATATCTCATCTCCACGAGAAATAGTCCAGCCGGAATCCAGCTGAACTATTGTACTCTGTAGTGGAGTATCAAACCTATTTGTGCCCAGTATTAGCAGAAATATGGTGACCAAAGTAACTGCTATAACTGACAACAAAGCTG
Organism: Butyrivibrio sp. XPD2006; assembly: GCF_000420865.1. GTDB lineage: Bacteria > Bacillota > Clostridia > Lachnospirales > Lachnospiraceae > Butyrivibrio. The sequence continues at coordinate 21,112 of NZ_ATVT01000004.1, read as the reverse complement.
TGCGGATCTTCACAGTTAATGTCACTGATTAAATCCTCCTGCTTTTAGAAGTGTCCGTGACTACCTCCGTGTGAGCTTCCGGAACCGGAAACGTGAACTGAACTTCCACCGCCAAATGAACCGCCGCGACCGGAGCTGTGTGAATCAGTATCCTTAGGTCTTGGTGTTTTGTGCAGCGTCTTATGAAGGAATCTGTCATCGCGGGCTCTGATTGTGGGACCGCCTGCTGAGTAGTTGCGTGCACCGGAGTTCATCTTGACTGTCTTCAAATCCGCTTTCATTTTGAGGATTGGAGCAAGTGCAAGTAAAAGACCGATGATGACGCTGTACAGAGCGTAGCTCATATAGTCAGAAGCTGTGCGAATCGGCTTGGAATTCACATCATAAGGAGTTCCCTTTGAAGCCTCATTTAAGAGCTTGTCACATTCCTTCACATAAGTTTTGAATGCACCGAAGTAATCACCGTATCCAAGGTCATCCATCATGGCATTGACCATATAGGCCTGACCATAGTCTGTGAAAACATCGATGGCTTTGCCACTGGTGCTGATCGCCCATTCTCTGTCAGCCATGCTGAGCATGAAGAGAATACCGCTTCCACCATAATCTGCCTGAAAGCCATTGTAGTCAAAATAGTTATCGGCAAAATCCTGAATTTCTCCAGTGTGATCGTCAACAGTCAGAAGAACAATGTTGCATTGCCATTTCTGGCTGGTCTCATCAAGCTTGGCAAGAAGCTGCTCCTCCTCTGAGTCTGTAAGGAGATCGGCGTTGTCCAAAAGTCTTGGCTTCTGGCGTGTGGATGGCATGGTGTCGCTATCCCAGAGCCGGTCGGATGCGAGAACTCTTATGGGGAGGATCATAGTGATAAGCAGTACTGCCAGTATGATCCTTGAAAATATGATGTTGTATTGTTTCTTTTTATTCATATGCTGTCCTGAAGGTTACTTCACGCAAACAAGCTAAACAGCACAAAAGCTATGGCTGCAATTGCTCCGGCAATCGGGAAATAGTATGCAAGCGCTCTGGAAAGGGAGAAAGGAAGATTTCCTACAAATTTTCCGCTCTGTCCGTTCATGGCAAAGAGATAATTGTTTCCGTTCCAGGATGTGTTCAGGATGTATACCGGGTAAAGGGCATACTTGTTGGACTCATCTGAAGTGGTGCACTGTTCTTCCCTTGCTCTTAGCGAAGAGTAACCTGTAATGGTATTTCTGAAGTCAGAAACAGTTGAACTATGCATTCTGTTTATAGCCCTGTCTCTGTTCTCTGAAGCTTCAACATTGTATTTGTTGGCAAGAAAACCGGCCAGATATCCCATGTTAAAAGGAACCATCTTGGACTGATCAAATGGCTCAAGTGATTCCATAAGGTCGTCGGGCATCTCTTTTGATCCGTCGACAGGAACGCGCTCAAAGCGCTCCGATCCGACTCTTACGACATCAAAGTAGCTGGTCTCGGTATAGTTATAATTTGAATCACTCCAGGTCCTTACCTTGGTAGCATCAAAAGATCCCCTGTAGTTCTGGGTTGCATTAAAGAGCCAGAAGGGCACATAGATTCCTTTGATCTCGTCGATGTGGTTCTGATCAAAGAACACCTTCGGAAGGAGTTTCTTGGATTTTACATAACCTTTATAAGCCTCGATGGCATCTTCTCTTGTCTTGGTAAAAGGAATGATGTAATCGGGGGTGAACCTGCCTGTAAATTTCTCTTTTACAACAACGTTGTTACTGCAGAAAGGACATTTCATGGAGCCAAGAGACTCTGTGGCCAGAATCTCACCACTACAGGAACCGCAGCGGTAGATGTACATGGGCTGAGAATTGTCTTCTTCGCCGGCAGCGGGATTGGTCATATAATCATCCGCTGCTTCTCCGGCTGAGTCAGAGTTGTGATTGGCTACATAGTCCTTTACATCAAATTCCGAATCACAGAAGGGACACTTGATCTTCTGGGTCTTCGGATTAAATTCCATTGCCCCGCCACAGGCGGGGCATTCATATTCGTGTAAAGCCATGATTTCCTCTGATATTATTAGTTAGGTCTTGGTGAACCGCACTGTGTGCAGAAGTTGCCTGTATTTACAGTGCCACAGGAGCATGTCCAGCCTGCATCGGGCTTCTTGGAGCCGCAGTTAGGGCAGAAGTTACCTGTGTTAACATTGCCGCAAGAGCATGTCCATGAACCTGCAGAAGGAGCTGCCATCTGAGGAGCTGCCTGAGCCTGCTGCTGAGCGCCCATTGCATAAAGTGACTGAGCGTTCATTCCGCCTGCCTGCTGTGCCATGTTCATTCCTGCGAAAGCCATCATAGGACCTGTTGCAGTATTCTTGGCTGCATCCTGCATTGCCTGTGCCTGAGCGCTTGCAAGAGTAGCAGCTGCCATATTGGGATTCTTAAGAGCACCGGCTCTCTGGAGCTCTTTAATTGTCTTCTCATCTTCTTCGGAAGCATTAACTGAGCTGATACCGAAGGAAGAAATCTTGATACCGTAAGTCTCTGTCCACTTCTTGGAAAGAACGTCGTTGAGAACGTCAGCAATCTCGGTTGTGTGTCCTGGAAGTGCGCTGTAACGGATTCCCATCTCGGAAATCTTGGCAAAAGTAGGCTGAAGAGCTGTAAGGAGCTCACTCTTTAACTGAGACTCGATCTTGTCTCTTCTGAATTCGTCTGAAACATTGCCAACTATGTTCTTATAGAAAAGAACAGGGTCAACAATCTTGTAGCTGTATTCGCCATGGCAACGGATATCGATATCCATATCAAGTCCTACGTTAGTATCAACTACGCGGAAAGGAACGGGATTAACTGTTCCGTACTTGTTGCCGATGATGTCCTTGGTATTGATGTAATAAACACGCTGATCCTTAGCTGTGCCACCTGCAAAGCTGAGTCTCTTATAGAACTGCTTGAAGGAATTTACAATGTTTTCTCCAAGATCGCCATAGAAAAGGGATGGCTCTGTTGAAGTATCGTAAACGAACTCACCTGCTTCAGCGCAGATTTCTGTGATCTGTCCCTGATCAACCAGGATCATACACTGTCCTTCATTAACAGCAACGATAGATCCGTTAGAGATGATGTTCTCATTGCCTTTTCCCTGTTTCTTTCTTGCTTTTGTTAGAAGCACGTCAGAAGTGAGTGAATCACAATAGAAATAATCTCTCCAGGAATCAGAGAGTACGCTGCCACCTGCTGAGAGTGCTGCTGAAATAAGCCCCATAACTATCTCCTTTCATACTCGAAAACCATTTTGTTTATTCCGAATTAATGTGCTCGGTTACCTTATATTTTCTCACATTTGCGGTGAAAATGCCATTGTTTTGTGACAATTCATCCACCGCCGGCGACTGGGTTGTATGCAATGAGTCGATCTGAAACGTCCCCGGTGACTCACATAAAACTTGCGAACTAAGGCTTCAGTCACTAAACTTATGGTATATGAAGGCAAAAGAGATCACGGTTACCATAAATGAATATGGAAAAGTGCAGGCCATTGCTGCCGCCAAGGGAGAGAGGCTGAAAGCTGTCCTGGACAGGGCGGGGGTGAAGTATGCTCTTCCCTGCGGAGGCAGAGCCGTGTGCGGAAGGTGCAGGATAAAGTTCCTGAAGGGAGCTCCGATTCCCGGAAGCTACGAGGAGATGTTCCTTACTGATGAAGAGACAGAAGAAGGAATAAGGATACTCTGCAGGACCGTGGTGTATGAGGACTGTGAAATCGAGCTTCGGGGCAATATCACTGAACAGGATATGATTGTCGAAGCTGAAATAAAAGGTGAAGACAGAGAGACAAACGGGGCCGGCACGGACGGAACGCCCGGTGCCTACGGCATCGCCATCGACCTTGGCACAACCACTATAGCAGCAGCCCTTATACAAAACACTGCAGACGGATACCGAGTAGTCGGAACATCGAGCTGCGTCAACTCACAGAGAAAGTACGGGGCAGATGTCATATCAAGAATTTCGGCAGCCGAAGACGCAGGAATAAGGCAGGCTCTTCGCAATACCGTAGTCACAGACATTGAGAATCTGATAAAAGAGCTGACGACTTCCCATAACATAACTTACCTTGGTAAGTCACCCGATCTCAAAGCCATAACCGTAACCGGCAACACAACCATGTTGTATCTTCTTGAAGAAAGAGATACAGCAGGTCTTGGCAGGTATCCATACACTGCAGAATATCTTGATAAGGAGTGGATGTTATCTGACATAATGCTTGATGATATTCCTGATATCGGCTTGACGCTTCTTCCCGGAATCTCTGCATTTGTGGGCGCTGACATTGTGGCCGGGCTATTTACTCTTGAACTTAACAGGGAGGAAAAGTTCTTTTTCCTGGATCTCGGAACCAACGGAGAGATGGCGTTCTACGACGGAGAAAACCTCAAGGTGACATCAACCGCAGCGGGGCCTGTATTTGAAGCAGGAGGGATAAGCTGTGGAGTAGCATCTGTTCCGGGAGCTATCTGCCACGTCAGGATAAATGGCACGGATCAAAACCGCAGGGTGATCATAGATACCATCGGGGGAGCAGAACCTATAGGCATCTGTGGAACAGGTGTCATGGAGACTGTTTCTGAACTGGTGAGAACGGGCCTGGCAGATGAGACAGGTCTTTTGACAGAGGAGTACTTCGATGAGGGATTTCCGCTAACTGATGACGGCAGGATAAGGCTTACGCAGAGCGACATCAGAAATGTGCAGCTGGCAAAGGCGGCAATATTTACCGGAGCGAAAACTCTTCTGGATGGGAAAATTCCTGATAAAGTGTATATTTCCGGAGGATTTGGAAGTAAAATATCACAAGAAAATGTAGAAGAATTACATATGTTTCCGAAGGAGTTTGATGGTAAGATAATAGCAATCGGAAATTCAGCACTCAAGGGGGCTGCGGAGTATACAGCCTGCGTGCTCTCGGGATGGGAGGCGGAAGCTGATGCTTCGGCCAAGCTGGATCTCATAACAGATATGGCGCAGCTTACCGAGCTGGCGACAATGGATGGGTTCGATGAGGACTACATCGCAGCTATGAACTTTTAAACGGAGGATAATAAAATGTTAGATGAGAGATGGGTTTTTTATAAGGATGTTAAGGCAGAAGATCAGGGTAATGGAGTGGTAAGACGTGTTCTTGCATACAGCAAGGATCTTATGTGTGTTGAGAATACTTTTGAGAAGGGCGCTGTAGGTGCGCTTCACCACCATCCGCACACTCAGATCACATATATAGTCAGTGGCAAATTTGAGTTTGAGATTGACGGGGTAAAAAAGATTGTTGAAGCCGGCGACACAATGCTCAAGATGAATGATGTGGTTCACGGATGCGTATGCCTTGAGGCCGGTAAGCTTCTGGACATCTTTAATCCCATGAGAGAGGATTTTGTATGATCTGCGATACCTGCGCAAATTATGTGTATGATGAGGACTGGGAGTGTTACACCTGTATGGTGAACATGGACGAGGATGATTATTACAGACTTATGTCCGGCAATTCCAAGGAGTGCCCGTACTATCAGGATAACGATGAGTACAAGGTGGTAAGACACCAGATCTGAGGGGAAAGTATGAAAATAGTTTTAGAACACCTCACCAAGAGGTTTCCAAACAGAAATAAGAAGATCAAGGATGAGGTGATTGCTGTCTCGGATTTTAACTTTACCATTCCGGATGGCAAGCTTGTGGGGCTGCTGGGGCCATCCGGCTGCGGAAAGAGCACAGCGCTCAATCTTATCTGCGGACTTGAGAAGCCCACAGAAGGCAAGATATATTTTGAGGACCTTGATGTTACGGAGCTTGAACCGGAGAAGAGAGGTGTAGGACTGGTGTTCCAGAACTATGCTCTCTACCCTCATCTTACAGTGAGGGAGAACATCAGATTCCCTCTTGAGAACCTTCGCGGCGAGAATAAACTCACCAAGGAAGCAATGGAGGAAAAGGTACTGGAAGCTGCAAGGCTGGTTCAGATTGATGAACTTCTGGACAGAAAGCCCAATGAGATGTCCGGCGGACAGCAGCAGAGAGTAGCCATCGCCAGGGCTCTGGTCAAGATGCCTAAGGTGCTTCTTCTGGATGAGCCTCTCTCAAACCTTGATGCGAGACTGCGTCTCCAGACAAGGGAGGAGATCAAACGCATTCAGACTGAAACCGGCATAACAACCGTGTTTGTAACTCATGACCAGGAAGAGGCAATGAGCATATCCGATATCATTGTTGTTATGAAGGACGGTGTTCTTCAGCAGATGGGTAAGCCTCAGGAAATCTATGATGAGCCCATTAATCTTTTTGTTGCCAAATTCCTTGGAACACCTCAGATAAATGTTTTTGAAGGCTGCATCAGGGATGATAAAGTCTACATCGGTGATGTCGCCGTTATGGATGCCAAAGGTGCCGGAGACGGGGATGTTTACGTCGCTGTAAGGCCGGAAGGATTTATTGTGGATGAAAACGGACCCTTGGCCTGCAGATTTATCAACAGGGAAGTCATGGGACGCGACACCAGTGTCATTGCTTCCAATGAGCATTTCCTTGGAGAAAACATAAGGGCTATCATTCCTTCTGAGGAGGAAGTTGTTCCTGTAGAAGGCTGCGTGAGATTTTCGCTTAAGCCCCAAAAGGTAAGGTTGTTTGATAAGATCATTGAGGAAAGGATCAGGACAGAGTCATGAAAAAGAACCTGACAGCGTGGCTGTGCCTGCTTCCTGCACTGGCCTTTCTATTGGTATTTATGGTATATCCTCTTGTGGACGTTTTCGTCTACTCTTTTGAAGAGGGCTATAATTTTGCTTCCCAGAGCTATTTTGGCGTTGGGCTTTACAACTATGACTACGTTCTTCATGACCCGTATTTTATCCAGGCCCTGAAGAATACCTTTATCATTGTTATCATCACGGTTCCGCTCTCTACGGGAATCGCTCTTTTCATCTCTTTGGAACTGAGTAATATCAAGGTTTTAAGAGATTTCTTTCAGACCGTCTATTTTCTTCCCTATGTGACCAATACGCTGGCTGTAGGCCTTGTCTTCATGATTCTCTTCAAGAAGACACCGTATTCCGACGGCCTTGTTAATATCCTGATACAGCTCTTTGGCGGAAAGGGCGTCGATTTCATTGACGGTCCCTACTGGGCCAAGATGTTTGTTATGTGCTTTTACACGATCTGGATCGTAATGCCTTTCAAGATACTGATCCTGACAAGTGCTCTGGCATCGGTGAATCCCATGTACTACAAAGCTGCCAAGGTAGATGACACACCACCCTTCAGGGTTTTTTATAAGATCACACTTCCTATGATCTCGCCTATGGTTTTTTATCTTGTGATCACAGGATTCATCGGGGCGTTCAAAGCCTACAGCGATGAGGTGGCTCTTTTCGGAACGGATCTTAACGCAGCGGGAATGAATACGATAGTGGGTTATGTGTATGATATGCTGTACGGAAACAGCGGAGGCTATCCGTCTTATGCATCGGCAGCAGCGCTGATCCTCTTTGCCATAGTATTTACCATCACCACCATTAATCTCATGGTCAGCCGCAAGACTGTATTCTATAGTTAAAAGAGCTTTTTGAGGATTTGAATAAATGGATAACACTCAGATTCAGACAATTGAAAGAGAAAGCAGAATAAAGAAAACGGTAAGAGAAGTGCTCAGATATCTGTTCCTTGCCATCTGGGGGATTCTGGTGCTATTCCCTTTTTACTGGATGATCCTGACTTCGGTAAAGAGCTACAGCTCATATAACTCAGAGTACGTACCAAAGTTTTTCACGCTCAGCCCGACTCTTCAGAATTATATCCAGGCCTTCACAGCCGTGCCGCTTGCCAGGTATTTCTTCAATACATTGATATTCACACTTGTTACCACAGGACTTATGATGATAGTCATCATTTTTGCGGCCTTTGCCTTTGCTAGACTTGACTTTAAAGGAAAAGACATCGTCTTTTCGATGTTTCTCTCTCTCATGATGATACCTAACGAACTGGTCATCATAACCAACTTTGTCACAATAACCAACCTGGACCTTAGAAATACATACCTTGGTCTTATCCTGCCGTCGGTGACTTCGGTTTTCTACATATATCTTCTCAAGGAGAATTTTGAACTGATACCTGAGGAGCTTTACAAGGCAGCCAAGGTTGACGGGACCTCGGACATGAGGTATCTCTTTAAGGTCATGATCCCGATTTCAAAGCCGACCCTTGTGACCATAACTATACTCAAAGTCATTGAGTGCTGGAACAGTTATGTATGGCCAAGACTCATCACCGATGATAAGAATTTCTTCCTGGTATCCAACGGTATCCAGGAGATTAGAGAAAACGGCTTCGGACGAGAGAATATACCTGCCATGATGGCGGCTGTAGTTGTGATCTCGCTGCCGCTGGTAGTGCTGTTTTTGATCTTCAGAAAGAAGATAATGGAGGGCGTGGCCCGCGGCGGAACCAAAGGCTGAGTCCTGATTGCGAGGAATAGTATGAAAAGAATTAAATGTGCGGCTCTGGCTCTTTTGATGAGCGTGACATTCCTGACGGGATGCCATGGAGCTGAGGCTCAGGGGGCGTTTGCCATTCCGGAGAGCTTTGATGAAAATAAAAATATAGAGATCACATTCTGGGCCAAGAACGACACAAACGTGGTACAGAGCAGGATATATTCCCAGGCTATCGAGGATTTTGAAAAGCTCTACCCGAACATCACGGTCAACTTAAGGCTTTATACAGAGTACGGCAAAATCTACAACGATGTAATAACCAACATTTCCACCGGAACAACCCCGGATGTTTGTATTACTTACCCGGATCATATCGCAACTTATCTTACGGGCAACAATGTTGTGGTGCCGCTTGATGATCTTTTTGAAGATGAGAAATACGGTCTTGGCGGAAGTGAGCTCAAATTCGATTCGCCAAGAAAAGATGAGATCGTTCCTGAATTTTTGAACGAGGGAAGAATAGGCGAAAGCTGCTATGCACTTCCTTATATGAGATCCACTGAAGCCTGCTATGTAAACGAGACTTATGTGGAGGAGCTTGGGTTCAAACTTCCTGAAGTCCTTACCTGGGATTTTATGTGGGAGGTGGCTGAGGCTGCTACGGAGAAGAACCCTGACGGCACATATAAAGTAAACGGACAGAACGTCATGATCCCCGTGATCTACAAATCCACCGACAATATGATGATCACGATGCTCAGACAAAAGGGTGCGGATTATACTGACAGTGACGGCAACATTCTGCTTTTTAACGATGATACAAAAGAAATCCTGGAAACGGTGGCGCAGCACACTACCACCGGGGCTTTTTCAACCTTCAAAATTTCAGGGTATCCGGCGAATTTCCTGAATGCCGGACAGTGCATATTTGCCATCGATTCGACAGCCGGATCAACCTGGATGGGCAGCAGGGCGCCTCTCCTTGATATAGCGCCCGATAAGGTTGTGGAATTTGAAACAAAAGTAATGGCGGTTCCTCAGTATGACACATCGGACATAAAGATGATGTCCCAGGGCCCTTCGCTCTGTATTTTTAATAAAAGAGATCCTCAGCAGGTTCTGGCTTCGTGGATTTTTGCGCAGTATCTTTTGACAAATGAAGTTCAGATTGCCTATTCCAAGACAGAGGGATATATTCCGGTAACCACCAAGGCGCAGAACAGCCCGGAATATCAGGATTATCTGGCAAAAGAGGGAGCGGACAACTCGGAACACTATGATGTGAAGATAGAAGCAGTAAAGCTCCTTATGAACAACACAAAGAACACCTTCGTTACAGCGGTGTTCAACGGATCGGCTTCTGTGAGAGATGCTGCGGGGCAGCTGATCGAAAACGTGACCAAGTCGGTCCGCAGGAAAAAAACAGTGGATGACGCCTTTATTGAAGCGCAGTACAAGGAAGTCAGATCGCTGTATCATCTTGATCAGAGGAGTTCAGGGAATGTGGCGGGAGAGAAAAGAGATCTCGGACCGCTTCCCGGGGCATCGAAAGCTCTTTTAACAGTGCTTGTACTGGCATGGGTCCTCATAGGACTTGTCGCCTTTAGGGAATACAAGAAGAAAAAATAATGTGCTATAATCATTTTGCTAAAACAGTAGCACACACAAAAGGAGAAAAATTATGAAAAAGACATTGGCAGTAGTACTTACTATGGTAGTCGCTCTGTCGACTGCAGCATGCGGGGCTTCAGGAAGCGGCAAGTCAGCTAAGAGCGAGGGCGTTATGACCTACGCTGAATACGCAGCAGCTGAGCTTGATTCTGAGGTAGTTGTTGAGACTTATGTTCAGGCTAAGCAGTCCTGGTGGGAAGACAAGGCAACCATCTACACACAGGATGCCGACGGCGGTTACTTCATCTATGAGCTTCCTTGCTCAGAGGAAGACTACAACAAGCTTGTTCCCGGAACCAAGATCAAAGTTACAGGTTACAAGTCAGAGTGGTCCGGAGAAGTTGAGATCGTTGATGCAACTTATGAGGTAGAGAGCGGTGACACATTTGTGGCTAAGGCTGAGGATGTGACAGGCCTTCTTGGCAAGGACGAGCTCATTGACAAGCAGAACATTTTCGCAGCTTTCAAGGGCCTTACAATCGAGCCTTCCAAGGATGCTGACGGCAATGAAGTTGCTTACCTTTACAAGTGGGACGGATCAGGAACAGAGGGTGATGACCTTTACTTCAATGCTTCTGTTGGTGGCCAGACCTATACATTTACAGTTGAATCATACCTTTGCGGTTCTGACACAGAGGTTTACAAGGCGGTTCAGGCTCTCGAGGTCGGACAGACTGTAGACATGGAGGGATTCCTCTACTGGTACGAGGGAGCAAATCCTCATATCACAAAGGTTACAGTTAAGTAATTAAACGTATAAACAAGCCCCGTGGTTCTTTGAACTATGGGGCTTTTGTGCAAAAAGGGGACAATTATGGAAACAGGAAAAATGCCAAAGATTACAAAGGATTGTGTTGAGACCGTAGTGGACAAAAAGTTCCTCAGGGTTTTTGACCTCAAATACGAGGAGGGGAAACACTATTTTGATGCTACAAGAAGGCCTATAGACAAACTTGTTGCGCCTATGGGTGAGGAGGAGTTTAAGGCGATGACGCCGGATGCTGTGAGCTGTGTGGTTATCGTCGAGCTTCCCGGCAAGGAGCCAATGCTTCTTTTCTCATATGAATACAGATATCCGACAGGACGATTCCTTCTTAGTGTTCCTGCAGGCCTTATGGATCCTGAGGATCAGGAAAAAGACAATCCTCTTATCGAGACGGCAAAGAGAGAAATCTTTGAGGAGACAGGAATTGTTGTTGATGAGAAGAGGGATGAGATCTTTGTGATCAACAACCTTCTTTTTAGCAGTCCGGGAATGACTGATGAGAGCAATGGGCTTGTCTGTGTCAAGCTGCGCCTTGATAACCTCGATATGCTGGATCAGACCGGTGCTGTGGGCCAGGAATTCTTTGACGGCTTTGAATTTGTGACCAAGGAGAAGGCAAAAGAGCTTATAAAAGCCGGAGTTGATGACAAGGGGCATTTCTATTCCGTCTATACATGGGCTGCGCTGATGTATTTTATATCAGATTTATGGAAATAAGTGTTATTTCTTTATATAATTTAAAGTACCACGAGGAGGTAACATATTATGAAAAACAGACTTTTGGCAGTACTGACAATGACTACTTTACTAGCTACCATGATGGCCGGTTGCGGCAAAAAGGATGTTCCGCAGGAAGAACCTCCGGCAGCTATAGAGGCATCTACTGAGGAGGCGACTGTGGAAGCGCCTGCAGAAGCGTCTGTAGAAGCAACATCTGATGCAGCTGCAGAAGAAACATCATTTCCGCTCATTACTGCTGACCTTGATGAGACAATCGGGAACGGAATAATCATCTGTTGTAACAATCTTTTTAAGGCCGGCGAGACTCAGGGCGAGGGACATATTCTTATGGACAAGGAAGAGCCTGATGAGAACGGCGAGATCAAATGCTACGTCTTGGAGACTTTCGGAGCATATGAGTTTCAGGACGGAAACTTTGTGGAGTGTGCAGGATCCGGTGTGATTCCGGCTGTTGTTACTGTTAAGAAAAGCGAAGACGGTACATACGAGTTTGTATCCATGGTCGAAGCTGAGGATGGAAGCGGCTTTGTTGATTCCATCAAAGAAAATTTCCCGGAAGCACTCTGGAGCAGATGCATCACCATAGAAGATGATGACAGAAATGAGCTTGAGAAGCAGAAGAAATCCTACGCAGAAGAGTATCTTGCAACCATAGGAAGAGAAGATGTTGAGGTCGGTGATTATGGCGACTTTGAGCACACTCTTTTAACCGATGAAGGTGTATCCGTTGATGTGTCCAACAAGATGCTGGATGTTCAGTCGGGAGACGGATTTGAATTTTTCTGTCCAATGTGGATCGGAGAACGTGAAGTTCTTGAGGAAAATGTCCGATATACATATAAGACAGAGTATGACCAGAAGAATAAGCAGATAATATTCTCAAAGGTTTTGTATGAGACCGGAGAAGTACTGGAGACTTCAACATACGATGCCACTACAGGAGATAAAGTAGACTAAGTGAAATCATAGCAAGGATGCTAACGAGACTTAAACTCGGGAAAAGGAGGGAACCATGAGCAACATTTCTGAAATCACTGCTGCTAACAGCGGAGCGCTGCAAGAAGCCGGGAAAACTCAGGAGACAGGTAAGACCGGTCATTACGGCAAGACTGTTGGAAAGCCCCAGCTCAGTGAAGCCGGTGCCAAGTACTACGAAGAACTGAAAAAGAAATATTCAGGCATGGACTTTGTTCTTGTCAGCAAGGACATGAAAGAATTTGCCAAGCAGAATGCCGGCTCCTATGGCAACGCCAACAGGATGGTAGTCTTGATCGATGAAGAGAAGATCGAGAGAATGGCAACGGATGAGAACTATCGTGCCAAGTACGAAGGGCTTATTTCCAAGGCTCAGTCACAGATGCCGCAGCTTCAGTCGGTAATGGCCAATCAGCCTGGTGTTAAGACAATCGGCATGACAGTCAACGACAACGGAACGGCTTCATTCTTTGCGGTAATGAGCAAGTCCAATCAGGACATGACTGAGAAGATTGCAGCCAAAAGAGCTGAGAAGAAGGCTGCTGAAAAGGCTGAGGCCAAGAAAGAAGCCAAAAAGGAGCAGATGGAAAAGCTCCGGGCCGGGCACACGGATAAATCGGAGAAGGTACCTGATGATGACGATGATTATGTCATCCTTCAGGCTGATTCCGTTGAGGAACTGGTCAAGAAGATTGAGAATTACAACTTTAGTCTGAGAGCGGATTCCGTTCAGACGCCATATGAAAAGAGTATTGGGCAGAGCATAGATTTTAAAGGATAACTATCCGGGGGTTATATGTACAAACTTGCGATATGCGATGATGAGAAAAGCTCTGCTGCTGAGGCGGCAGAGCTTTTGGAAAAGTACAGGGCGGCTCATGGCGGCCTTGAATTTAGCGTGGACATTTTCTACACGTCTCTGGATCTTTTGGGAGCAATGGAAAAGAATGTCTACGACATCTTTTTACTGGACATATATATCGACAAGATCAATGGCATAGAGCTTGCTGAGACGATAATGAAGAACAATGAGAATGCTCACATTATCTTCATGACATCGTCAAATGCCTTTTACAAGGATGCCTTCAGGATCCATGCAGTTCACTATTTGGAGAAACCGATCCTGCAGGAGGATTTCTTTGAAGCCATGGACAGGGTGTGTACTCAGGAAGAGGAGGACCACTACATTACCTTCAGAGAAAGCGGAGAGGTACACAAGATCAAGGTTGATGACATCCTTTATGTAGAGTCTGAGGATCATTATAAGAGAATCGTTACCCATGATGACAATTTCCTTATAAGGAGTACAATGCAGACTATTCAGGAGAATCTGGATTATCCGCATTTTTACTCCATGGGCGTCAAGAGCGTGATCAATTTAAAGAGAGTGCTCAAGATTACCAAGGATTCGGTTGTGATGGAGAACGGAAAAGAGTTCTCGGTTCCAAGAGGAACTTACAGAGTACTGAGCGAACTGGTGCTGAAATATTCATTCTGAAAATGAAAATCTCCCACGTGCTGTGGGAGATTTTATTTTGATAAGCGGAGACGGCGGGATTCGAACCCGCGTGCCCCGGAGGACAAACGCATTTCGAGTGCGCCTCATTACGACCACTTTGATACGTCTCCAAACGCTTCGGATGATGCACCGAAGCGTTTTTTATTATACTTTTTTAATAGTCCGTAGTCAACCGGATTACTTGGCAGTAGTGATAGTATTAATGTATAATTACTAGTAGTGTGCATTTACAAATTTGAATATTCAAAGGAGGCCTTTTTCACATGATGAGAATTGGTATGTTGACTAGTGGTGGTGACTGTCAGGCTTTGAATGCAGCAATGCGCGGCGTTGTTAAGTGTATTGCGCACAGCGGAGAGGAAGTTGAGTTCTATGGCTTCAAGAACGGCTATAGAGGACTCATCTACAGCGATTTCAGAATGCTGACCTCGAAGGATTTTTCAGGTATCCTGACTAAAGGCGGAACTATTCTCGGTAGCTCCAGAACACCTTTTAAGACCATCAGGGAACCTGACGAAAACGGACTTGATAAGGTAGAGGCTATGAAGCAGAACTATTACAAGCTTCAGCTTGACTGCCTTGTAGTTCTCGGAGGCAACGGTTCACAGAAGACTGCAAACCTCCTTTCGGAAGAGGGACTAAATGTGGTATCTCTTCCCAAGACAATTGATAATGACCTTTGGGGCACGGATATGACCTTTGGTTTCCAGAGTGCAGTTGATGTTGCTACCAATGTTATTGATAATATTCATACAACAGCTGATTCCCATGGCCGTGTATTTATTATAGAAGTAATGGGACATAAGGTTGGATGGCTTACACTGAACGCAGGCCTGGCCGGCGGTGCGGATGTAATCCTTATTCCGGAGATTCCTTATGACATCGGCAAGATCTGCGAGGCTATTGAGGCCAGAGATGCAAGAGGCAGCAGATTCACTATCATAGCAGTTGCTGAGGGTGCTATTTCCAAGAAGGATGCCAAACTCTCCAAGAAGGAATACAAAGAGAAGATGGCCAATTACAAGTATCCGTCAGTATCCTATGAAATTGCAGAAGCAATTCAGAAAAAGACAGGACATGAAGTAAGAGTAACGGTTCCCGGACACATGCAGAGAGGTGGAGCTCCGGATCCATATGATCGTGTATTTGCATCAAGGCTTGGTGCGGAGGCAGGACAGCTCATCCTCAACAAGGAATACGGCTTCATGGTGGCTTACAAGAACAGAGAGATTGTTAAGGTTCCTCTTTCTGAGATCGCAGGTAAGCTCAAATATGTTTCACCTGACGCCAGCATCATCAAGGAAGCCAAGATGCTTGGAGTATGCTTCGGGGATTGAGCGATATAAAGTTTTGTTGGAGTAGTTTTTTACAATGGGTTATGTAGCACTATACAGGAAATTCAGACCCCCGGTCTTTGAAGATGTCAAAGGCCAGGATCATATAATTACAACGCTCAAGAATCAGATCAGATCGGACAGAGTCGGACATGCTTACCTGTTCTGCGGAACTCGTGGAACAGGTAAGACTTCTGTTGCAAAGATTTTGGCCAAGGCGGTTAACTGTGAGCACCCAGTGGACGGAAGTCCCTGTGGCGAGTGCGAGATGTGCAAAGAGATCGCGGCCGGCAACAGTATGAACGTAATCGAGATCGATGCTGCTTCCAATAACGGCGTTGATAATGTCAGAGAGATCATCGACGAAGTCTCATACTCCCCGACCAGAGGCAAAAAGAAAGTATACATCATCGACGAGGTACATATGTTATCCGCCGGTGCTTTTAATGCGCTTCTTAAAACCCTAGAGGAGCCGCCGGAATATGTGATGTTTATCCTTGCGACCACTGAGGTTCACAAGATTCCCATCACAATCCTTTCAAGGTGCCAGAGATATGATTTCCACAGGATTACCATCGATGACATCGAGGGAAGACTTAAACAGGTTGTTGATGCAGAAGGCATCAAAGTTGAAGAAAGAGCTCTTAGATACATCGCCAAGACTGCTGACGGATCCATGAGAGATTCCTTAAGCCTTCTTGACCAGTGCATAGCTTTTAACTACGGAGAAGAGCTCACATATGACAAGGTTTTGGGCGTCCTTGGAGCAGTAGACACCGAGGTGTTCAGCAATCTCTTTTCCGCCCTGTATGAACAGGACGTCAACAGAGCACTTACCATTCTCTCAGATGTGGTTATACAGGGAAGGGAACTCACGCAGTTTGTTAACGACTTCGTGTGGTATCTCCGAAACCTTATGCTTGTACAGGCCTCCGATCAGATGGAGGATGTGGTTGATATTTCCACTGACAACCTCAAGACTCTTAAGGAGCAGGCAGCAGGTGTCAGCAGCGACGCAATTTTAAGATTCATAAGGGTCTTTTCCGAACTGAGTTCGAATATCAGGTATGCGACACAGAAGAGGATCCTGATAGAGATTACGCTTATCAAGCTCTGCAAGCCGCAGATGGACAAGGATGAGCAGGATTCCTTCGAGGAGAGGATCAGAATATTAGAGGAACACGACGAGAAGAACAGCAAGGTTCTGAGCGGTATCCAGACCGGGCAGATCGCGGTGGCAGCTGCAGGTGGCGCCGGAGCAATGGCTTCGCCTCTGGTAAAAGAGAAGAAGACTTTGGACAGGGCTGTTCCCGAAGATATACAAAGACTTGTTAAGAATTGGCCTCAGGCCGTGGCAAGAATGGGTAACCCCATGAAGACTTATATGCAGAGAGCCAAGCTCAGTCTTGGCAATGACGACAGACTTCAGGTGGTTTTTGATAATAAACAGCTGGCGGACAAGTATTCAAGCGGAGAGTTTGTACAGGAATTCCAGGACACACTGGATGGCATCCTTGGCAAGCACGTGGAGTATGAAGCCAGATTCCTCGAGCCGACCCAGAATTTCGAGGAGAATTACGTCAACTTACAAAATATTAATTTTGATGTTGTAACAGAAGATGATGAAGAAGAGGAGAATTAACAATGGCAAAAAGAGGCGGATTTCCCGGTGGCGGAATGCCCGGTAACATGCAGAATCTTATGAAGCAGGCGCAGAGAATGCAGCGCCAGATGGAGGAGAGCCAGAAAGAGCTTGAGACCAAGGAGTTTACTGCCAAGGCAGGCGGCGGAGCTGTAGAAGCTACAGTTATGGGCAATAAGACTTTAAAGAGTATCACAATTTCACCTGATGCAGTTGATCCCGATGACGTGGAGATGCTTCAGGACATGATCGTTGCTGCTGTCAATGAAGCAATGAAGCAGGCTGATGAAGCAAGCGGCGCAATGATGAACAAGATGACAGGTGGATTAGGCGGAGGCCTTGGATTTTAATGGAGTTATACAGCGGACATATTAACCGTTTAATTGAAGAACTTTCTGCCCTACCGGGAATCGGAGGCAAGTCCGCTCAGAGACTGGCATTTTATCTGATAAATCTGCCCAAGGACAGAGTCAAGAGACTGGCGGATTCTATTGTGGATGCCAGAGAAAATGTGCACTATTGTGAGGTGTGCTGTACTCTCACCGATGAGGATATATGCCCTATCTGCAGTAATCAGAATCGCGACCATCACACCATCATGGTTGTGGAAAATGCGAGGGATCTCGCAGCTTATGAGAAGACAGGCAAGTACGAAGGCGTGTATCATGTACTTCATGGAGCAATTTCGCCGATGCTTGGAATCGGCCCCGGAGATATAAGGCTGACAGAGCTTATGAAAAGGCTTCAGAATGAGGATATTGATGAGGTGATCATCGCCACCAATTCCTCACTTGAAGGTGAGACAACAGCTATGTATATCAGTAAACTTGTCAAACCCACAGGTATCAAGGTTACAAGAATAGCCAGCGGAGTACCTGTCGGGGGCGACTTGGAATACATTGATGAAGTTACGCTTCTGCGTGCTCTTGAAGGCAGAACGGAGCTGTGAGGCGTGGCGTATTGTACGATTAAGGAGGTTAGAAATGGCAGTAAAAAGAGAGTTTTGGGGAGAGGCTCCAAGTGGTGCACCTATCTATGTGTATCATTTGACCAATCAGTCCGGAGTAGAAGTATGCGTTCTTAACTATGGTTGTACTATCAGAAATATTTTTGTACCGGACAAGAACGGCGAGAAAGTAGATGTGGTTCTCGGCTACGATGATTACAAGGAGTACTTTGTAAACGACTGCTTCCTTGGCGCAACAGTTGGCCCTACAGCTAACAGAATAGCAAATGCCAAGTATTCTATCGATGGAAAAGAGTTTATCCTTCCTATCAACGATGGTCCCAACAACCTTCACACCGATATGAACAACGGATTCCATAAGCGTGTATGGGACGCAGAGGAAGGTGCAAACTTTGTTAAGTTCACACTTGAAGCTGAGGACGGGGATCTTGGTTTCTCCGGAAACAGAGTGTTTGAACTTACTTATACACTTACAGACGACAATGCTCTTGAGCTTCACTATCATGCTACCAGTGATGCCAAGACTCTTATCAACATGACAAATCATGCATATTTCAATCTTGCAGGACAGGCATCCGGAAGCTGCCTTGATCATGTCATGAAGATGTATACAGCTCATTACACACCTGTTATTGATTCTGCAGCAATCCCTACAGGTGAGATTGCAACAGTCGAGGGAACACCTTTCGACTTCAGAGTAGCTAAGACAATTGGCAAGGATATAGATGCAGACAATGAGCAGCTCAAGTTTGTAGGCGGATACGACCACAACTACGCAATTGACGGCGCTGACGGCTCAATGAAGGTATTCTGCGAAGTGACAGCTCCTGCAACAGGAATCACGATGAAGTGCTCAACAGATCTTCCCGGATTCCAGCTCTATGCAGGTAACTTCCTCAACCACCCTCATGGCAAGGGAGGCATTGTTTACAAGCCTAGAGACGGTTTCTGCCTTGAGACACAGTTCTATCCTAACTCAATTAATGAAGCCGGATTCCCTGACTGTGTATTTGGTCCGGACAGAGAGTATGACACAAAGACTGTTTACCAGTTTATTTAATGAAATAAAGGGTATTGTTTGGAGGTTGGCATTTGGCTGAAGTACGTGATTTTGCCTCATATGCAGAAAAAGTTAATAACGGGAATTATGGTCAGAGGTCAGCAGGCGACGAACCTTCTTATAAGGAAAAGATAAGAAATCATAAGCTGGCGGTCCTTTTCAGGACCGTCGGCATTACCTTTGTTGTAGTAATGCTTGTAGCGCTTATCTATCTCAGCTGGAGAGACAAAGAGTATTCTGAAGCTCTTCTGGAGAATGAGACCCCTATAACCAACGGACTTGATTCAAAGGTTCTGGGGCTTGGCGGACATGTTATCCAGTACAGTAAAGATGGTGTGAGCTGCCTCAATCCGGCCGGACAGGTTCTGTGGAACCAGACCTATGAGATGCAGACTCCCATAGCAAGGACCTGTGGTACGGTGGTGGCGGTTGGCGACTACAACGGCCACAATATTTATGTCAGCAATATTTCCGGAGCAATGGGAATGATTGATACAAATCTTCCTATAAGAGACTTTTGTGTATCGTCCCAGGGCGTAGTGGCTGTGGTTCTTGATGGAACAGATGTTACCTGGATCTACTTATATGATGCCGAGGGCAACACCATTGCCAATTTTAAGACCACAATGAAGAACAGCGGATATCCGATTGATATCAGTATATCTCCGAATGCGGAACTGGTATGTGTTTCATATCTTTATCCTGATGAAGGAGCGCTCAAGACCAGCGTGGCGTTTTTTAACTTCGGATCTGTAGGGCAGAACTCTATAGATAACTATGCCAGCGGATATGAGTATCCCGGAATTGTTGTACCTTTTGTGCAATTCATGAACACTGCTTCGTGTTTTGCTGTTTCAGATGACAGAGTAATGTTTTATTCGGGTGATCAGAAGCCTGTCAGCCAGGCGGATTTCTTTACCGGAGAGGAAGAGATCAAGTCTGTATACTACAGCGACTCCTATATGGGACTGGTTTTTCCGAACAGCACCAATGACGGAGCTTACAGACTTCAGGTATACAACGACAAGGGAACTGAGGTGCTTACAACCTATTTCAACATGGAGTGTTCTGAGATCATCTTTAATAACAAGCAGATCATTATCTACAATGAAGACGAGTGCGTTATTATGGATATGAGCGGGCATATCAAGTATCATGACAAGTTTGAAGTGCCTGTAAGGACAATGATCCCTACAAATGTCAGAAGCAAATTTACACTGGTAACAGCAGACAGTGTAGTGACAATGAATCTTAAATAGGTGAATCAGATGAATTTGGAAATATCCCAGATTGTTATCCTGGTAGTGGTTGGATGTCTTTTTCTGTGGAGAATATCATATGGAACAAATAATGGCCTGTTTGCGGAAGCAGCGGGCCTTATTGCTGTAATCGCTTCTTATTTTGCGGTTTATTACCTGATGAGTATTACAGGAAGCGTTTTGGGGAACCGGTTTGGTGAAGTTATACCCAAGATCGGATATCTGGTTGTAGCGTTTGCGGTTTACAGCCTGATGACAGCCCTGGCAAATGCGCTTCGCAAGGTAAAAGAGATACCGATCCTCGGAGGGCTGGACAGATTGCTCGGAGCTGTTCTTGGTGGAATTGAAGCAGCACTTATAATTTATATTGTTGAATATGTCACCGGATTTAAGATTTTGCAACCGGCAATAGCCGCATGCAGCCTGCTTTTCAGCTACATTCAAAAAACTTTTATAAACAATTAAAAAAAGTAGTTGACATGATATATCTCCTGTGCTATTCTAAATAAGCTGTCGCTGAGGCAGTGACAACAAAGCACCTTGACAAATAAACAGTAATGCAACCCTGAAAAATTCTAAGAGAATTATTCAGAAGAAACAAACCAAAAGTAATAACGGACAGAACGAAAGCTAACGTTTTAGTTCTGGCTGGAATTGAACTAACTTATTTAAACGTGAGAGTTCGATCCTGGCTCAGGATGAACGCTGGCGGCGTGCCTAACACATGCAAGTCGAACGGAG